>NZ_ATLO01000026.1 GCF_000416235.1 Pseudomonas sp. CFII64
GTTTTTGCAGGCTTATTTCAACGCCGCAAATGCCTTCTCGGCCGCATCCAGCGTGAGTTTCAGCTCTTCGTCGCCATGGGCGATGGAGGTGAAGCCGGCTTCGAATGCACTTGGCGCCAGGTACACGCCGCCTTCGAGCATCAAGTGGAAGAAGCGCTTGAAGCGATCAGCGTCGCTGGTCATTACGTCCTTAAAGGTGACGACCTCTTTCACATCGCTGAAATAGAGGCCGAACATCCCGCCCGCCTGGGTGGTCACGAACGGGATACCGGCGGCATCGGCGCGTTGCTGCAGGCCTTCGAGCAGGCGACGGGTGAAATCGCTCAGTTCGTCGTGGAAACCCGGACGGCTGATCAAACGCAGCGTGGTCAGGCCCGCAGCCATGGCCAGCGGATTGCCGGACAGTGTGCCCGCCTGATAAACCGGGCCGAGCGGGGCGATGTGCGACATGATTTCGCGTTTGCCGCCGAAGCAGCCGACCGGCATGCCGCCGCCGATGATCTTGCCGAAGGTGCTCAGGTCAGGCGTCACGTTGTAGTAAGCCTGGGCGCCGCCGAGAGCGACGCGGAAACCGGTCATCACTTCGTCGAAGATCAACACCACGCCATGCTCGTCGCACAGATCGCGCAGGCCTTGCAGATAACCCGGCGCTGGCGGCACGCAGTTCATGTTGCCGGCGACCGGCTCGACGATGATGCACGCCACTTCCGGGCCCACTTCGGCCAAAAGTTCTTTGACCGCTGCAAGGTCGTTGAACGGCACGGTCAGGGTGTGTTTGGCGAATGCTGCCGGCACGCCCGGCGAACTTGGCACGCCAAGGGTCAAAGCGCCGGAACCGGCCTTGACCAGCAGGCTGTCGGAATGGCCGTGGTAGCAGCCTTCGAACTTGATGATGCTGTCGCGACCCGTGTAACCCCGCGCCAGGCGGATGGCGCTCATGGTCGCTTCGGTGCCGGAGCTGACCATGCGCACCATTTCCATGGACGGCACGATCGAGCAGACCAGATCCGCCATCTCGGTTTCCATGGCGGTCGGCGCGCCGTAAGACAGGCCGTGTTGCAGCTGATTGCGTACCGCGTCGAGGACTTCCGGGTGACCATGACCCAGAATCATCGGGCCCCAGGAGCCGACGTAATCCACATAACGCTTGTCGTCTTCATCCGTCACATAGGCGCCGGCCGCATGCTTGAAGAACAGCGGCGTGCCGCCCACGCTCTTGAAAGCGCGAACCGGCGAGTTCACGCCACCGGGGATATGGACTTGAGCGTTGGCGAACAATGTTTCAGAACGGGACATGTGCAGGTCTCTACGTTTAAACGAAATAGGGGCGGGGCCTGATTCAGGAAACAGAGTCAGGCCCGTTTCAGTAAAGTATTGAAGGCGCGGGCGCGGCGGGTGACTTCCTGAGTGGTCTCGGCACCGAACAAACCGTGGACCACCGCCAGCAGATCGGCGCCGTGGGCGACCAATTGCGGAGCATTTTCAAGGGTGACGCCGCCAATCACTGCAATCGGCAAGTGAAAACGTGCGCGGGCCTGCTCCAGGATATCCAGCGCGATAGCCGGGGCGTCGGGTTTGGTTGTGGACGTGAAGAAGCGCCCGAATGCCACATAACTGGCGCCATCAGCCTTGGCTTGTTCGGCCAGCTCCAGGCTGCCATGGCAGGTGGCGCCGACAATCGCCTCGCGGCCAAGGATGGTGCGGGCGAGCGTCAACGAGCCATCGGTCTGGCCCAGATGCACGCCGACGCCAAGGCGCGAGGCCAGTTCGGCGTCGTCGTTGATGATCAGCCGGGTCTTGTACTGCTCGCACAGCTTGAGCAGGGCAGTGGCCTCGCGCAGTCGGCGTGACTCGTCGTTGCCCTTATCGCGGTACTGCAACAGGGTGACGCCGCCTTCAAGGGCGGCTTCGACGTAAGACAAAAACTTGCCCGCCAACAGCTGGCTGTCGGTAATGGCATACAGGCCACGTAGTTTCATTGATGGAGCCTCATGACGTGGCGTTACGAACAAAAATCCAGCGGCAGGCGGCGCGGAACGAACTGTCCCTTGCCCAGCTGTTCGGCGTCGCGCAACGTGCGCCAAGTGTAGTCGAGTGCAGATTTCACCGCGCTGACCAACTCCTCGCCATGCGCCAGACGGCCAGCCAGGGCACTGGCCAGCGTGCAACCGGAACCGTGATAACTGCCCGGCAGGCGCTGGCAGGTAAAGGTCCGGGTTTCGCCATTGCGTATATAAAGCCGGTTGTGGACTTCCTGCTCGTCGCCGTGACCGCCGGTAATCAGCAAGTGCTCGCAATAGGGCAGGAGCCGGGCGGCGCATTCATCCGCAGTGCCTTCGGGCAACTCGGCGAGAATCCTGGCTTCAGGCAGGTTCGGCGTGGCGATGGTGGCCAGCGGCAGCAGCCGTTCACGCATGGCGTAACCGACCTCATCCTTGCCGAGCCGACCACCGCCACCGGCGCGCAGGACCGGGTCGCAGACCAGCGGCAGATGCGGATGCGCCTGCAGCAGTTCGACGATGGTTTCAACCATTTCCAGAGAGCCGAGCATGCCGAGCTTGACCGCCGCGACCGTGGAATCGTTGAGCACGGCATTGGCTTGCGCCAGCACCCACTCGCGATCCAGGACGCGGAAATCGCTGACATTCACGGTGTCCTGGACGGTCAGGGCGGTGACCGCCGGAGCGGCATGGCAACCCTGGGCGAGCAGGGCTTCGATATCTGCCTGCAAACCGGCACCGCCACTAGGGTCGTGGCCGGAGAGACAGAGGACAACGGGGCGGGAACTATAGATATTCATGGTGCGCGAGCTTACCACTAAACGTTTTGCGCGGCCCTCGCCGAGCCCGGAATTTTCCTGCAGCGCAAATCGCAATTTCTACGCCTGCGTAGTGAAAATCCTTAAAGAGATTTTCTGCTGTTGAGCTAAGAGTGCCGGAATAGAGCCTTCGTCAGGATTGTAAACTGTTGGTGCCCAGTCACCATTGCCAGCTATGCTGTCAGCACGCTGATCTCTGGGCAGATTTTGCATGACCCTTTGTCGTTGTCGGTAAGCAGCCAGCCAATAAACAGGGTCACAACAAACGATAGCCACACCGAGACAAAGGCCTCACGGACGATCCGGACCTATTCCAATAAAACGAATTCGCAGGTATCGAAGCTCCAGTGGAAGGGGTATTCGCACGATCTGAACTGTTCGCCGGGGCCGTATGCGCTATTTGCTGTTAATGCTGGTTGCCTTATTGCCTCTATGGGCCGCCGCCGTCGAATTCGACGAAAACACCCGCACCCTCGCATTGGGTTCCAGGGCGCAAGTATTTGAAGACGTTGGCGGCCAGGCGACGATCGAGAGCGTCAGCTCGCCAGCCATGGCGGCATATTTCAAACCGCTCAAGCGCGCGACTTTGAATGCGGGCTATTCGCGCTCGGCTTTCTGGCTCAAGGTCGATCTGCACTACCGGCCCCACGATTCCGGCGCGCACCGGGACTGGCTGTTGGAAGTGGCCTTCCCGGCGCTGGATCATGTCGACCTGTTCCTTACCGACGAAACCGGCACCGCACGGCTGGTCAACAGTACCGGCGACATGCTGCCGTTTTCCAGTCGCCAGCTTAAACAGAACAATTACCTGTTCGAGTTCAGCGTCTTGCCCGAGCAGAGCAAGACCGTCTATCTGCGAGTGGCCAGCCTGGGTTCGATCCAGGTGCCGTTGAGCCTTTGGTCCGCTCGCGCGTATCTGGAAGACCAGCCGGCCCGGCTGTATTTTCTCGGCCTGCTGTATGGCGTGTTGCTGGTCATGCTGGTTTACAACCTGTGCATCTATATCGGCATGCGCGACGCCAGCTATCTGTATTACATCCTCTACATCGCGCCGTTCGGGCTGTATCAATTGGCGGTCCATGGCACCGGGGTCGAATTTCTCTGGCCGAATAACACCTGGTGGGCCAACGCGGCCCCGCCGTTCTTGATCGGCGCGTCGATGCTGTTTGCCTGCCAGTTCGCCCGCTCATTTCTGCATACCGCAGCCGTCGGGCGCTGGGTCGATCGTGGGCTGGCGCTGCTGATGGGGTTCGCCGGGCTGGTGGCGGTATTGGCGCTCAACCCGGATTACAGCCTCGCCCTGCGCCTGGCCAATATCTTGGTGCTGGCCTGCACGCTGGTGATCTTTGCGGCGGGATTCGCGGCAATCTTCAAAGGTGTGTACGTCGCGCGTTATTTTGTCATCGCCTGGTCGGCTTTTTTGATCGGCAGCGCCATCCACACCTGCATGCTGATGGGCTATCTGCCCAACACCTTCCTTACCATGTATGCCAATCAGATCGGCTCCGCACTGGAAGTCGCGCTGCTGTCGATGGCGCTGGCCGCGCGCATCAATCATGGCCGTGACGAACAGGCGCGGGTGCTGCAGCAAACCGGTGAAAAGCTGGAGCGACTGAATGAGCAGCTGGCCACCAGTAATCGCCTCAAAGATGAGTTTCTCGCCACGCTGACCCACGAACTTCGTACGCCAATGAACGGTGTGATCGGCTCGCTTGAGCTCATGCAAACCGTGAAAATGGACTCCGAGCTCGAGTCCTATCAGCAAACTGCAGCCTGTTCGGCGCAAAACATGATGCGCCTGGTCAACGGCATCCTGACCCTGACCGAGTTGCGCGCCGGGCGGGTGGGCGTTGCCGCCGAGTCGTTCAACCTGCGTGGGCTGTTGCAGTCGATGGCGGCTGATTTCAGCCCATTGGCCCAGGCGAAGGGCCTGGAATTCTTACTGGAACTGGACGAACCTTTGCCGGACAGCGTGCAAGGCGACCCCGGCAAGTTGCGCCAATGCCTGGAATGCCTTCTGGATAACGCGCTCAAGTTCACCAAGACCGGTTTCATCCAGATACGCGTTGGGGGCGTGCCGGCGGGCACCGGGGCTTTTCAGGTCAAGATCGAGGTGTTCGACAGCGGCATTGGTTTCGCTCGATTGAACGAAGCCGTCCCTTATCAGCGGTTTTTCCAGGTCGATGGCTCCATGACGCGCGAGTACGGCGGACTGGGAATCGGCCTGGCCATCTGCGCCCAACTGATCGAGTTGCAGGGCGGCGTGCTCAGTCACCAGTCCGAGCCGGGACGCGGCAGTTGTTTCGCGCTGAGCGTGCCGTTGCGGGTGCTTGACCGTCAGGCGCAGCTGCATTCGCAGGAACGTCGGGAAATCCTCTAACGACCTAGTTGCAGGGCAAAAGCGCCGGTATTTAGTCACGTACGGCACTTTTTAAACACCCGACTGCGTGGTTCACTGCGATTTATGGACCTGCCGCCCATGTCCGCAGCCGTGTTCCGTCAACAGGAGCCCCGTCATGAACCTGCATCAATTCGCCGAAACCCATGAAGTGACCAACCAGCCGCCGTCGCTGGACGGCAGTAACCTCTATCGCATCGACTTGCCTTTGCAAGACTGGTCCGAACGGTTTGGCGCGGGTTGGGCCGAGGCGCGGCTCGATGCCTACGGCGCGCTGGCGGGCGGGCCGTTGATGGAGGCGGGTTTTCTCGCCAACCAGAACAAACCGGTGTTCGTCAGCCATGACCGCTACGGCCATCGTATCGATCTGGTGGAGTTTCACCCGGCCTACCATCAACTGATGCGCACGGCCGTGGAACACGGCATTCCGTCCCTGCCCTGGACTCATCCGCAACCCGGCGCGCACGTGGCGCGGGCCGCCATGAGTTATCTGCACAGTCAGGCTGAGGCTGGCAGCGGTTGCCCGTTGACCATGACGTTCGCCAGCGTCCCGGCGCTGCGCATGCAGGCGGATCTCGCGCAAAGCTGGCTGCCGAAGATTCTCGCCACCGAGTACGACCCCCGTAACGTCGGCATGGCGCACAAGGCGGGCGTGACCATCGGCATGGCAATGACTGAGAAGCAGGGCGGCACCGACGTTCGGGCCAATACCACGCGGGCTTATCCGGTCGGCGCCGGTGGGCCCGGTCAGGCGTATGAACTGGTCGGACACAAATGGTTTTGCTCGGCGCCGATGTGCGATGCCTTCCTGACCCTGGCGCAGACTGACAAAGGCCTGACGTGTTTCCTGCTGCCGCGTCATCGTCCGGATGACAGCCGCAACGAGTTCTACATACAGCGCCTGAAGAACAAACTGGGCAATTGGTCCAACGCCTCCAGCGAAGTCGAGTTTCGCGGCGCGTTCGCCTGGATGCTGGGCGAAGAAGGCCGCGGCGTGCCGACCATCATCGAAATGGTCGCCATGACCCGCTTCGATTGCATGGTCGGTTCCAGTGCCTTGATGCGCCAGGCGTTGACCCAGGCCAGCCATCACTGCGCGCACCGAACCGTGGGCGGTCGCGTGCTCACTGAACAGCCATTGATGCAGAACGTTCTGGCCGACCTGGCGCTGGAAAGCGAAGCGGCATTGGCGCTGACCCTGCGCATGGGCCGCGCCCTGGATAATTTGCAGGATCCCCACGAGGCGCGCTTCGCCCGGCTGGTCACGGCGGTAGGCAAATACTGGATCTGCAAACGCGCCCCGGCGATGATCAACGAAGCTGCCGAATGCATGGGCGGCGCGGGTTATGTCGAAGAAAGCATCCTGCCGCGCCTGTATCGCGAAGCACCGGTCAACTCGACGTGGGAAGGCTCGGGCAACGTGCAATGCCTTGATGTGCTGCGGGCGCTGTCCAAGGAACCCGGCGTGCTGGACGCTTTGTTCACCGAGTTGGGCGACGGGCATGGCGATCAGGATCTGGCGATGCACATCGACCGGCTCAAGGCAGCGTTGCGCGATACCAGCGATATCCAGTATCGCGCCCGCCAGCTCACCGAAGACATTGCCTTGGCCTTGCAGGCCAAGTTATTGCTTGAAGCGGGTAATTCCGTGGTCAGCGATGGCTTCATCGCCAGCCGCCTGGCGTCGCGTAGCGGCGTTTACGGCGCGTTGCCCAGGGGCGTGGATGTCGAAGCGCTGGTGGCGAGGTCTGCGCCGCAGATGAGTTAATCCCGTAGGACCGGCTTTAGCCGGGAGGGCGTGCTCTACGGTTCGGTGTTTTGCTCAATGACGCGCCACTAGTGCCTTCCCTCGACGATGCAGGCAAGATGGAGGCCTGCAAGATCAGAAGGATACGAATCGTGACCCAAGCGTTTATTGTCGTTGAAACTGCCGAGCAAGCCGTGGATCGGCTCGCTGAACTGCACAAGACCGCAACCGAAGCGCTGAGCCAGGCCCTCAAGCGTTATCTCAAAGACCGTGTCGAGCCTGATGCCGAGCAGCGTGCGCTGTTCCGTTATCCGGAGATTCGGCTGACTTATCTGTGTCAGGGCGAAGTGCCACTTACCACCCGGGCTTACGCCAAAGTCCAGCTGCCGGGCACTTACAGCGTTACCGTGACCCACCCCGCAGCGTTCCGCAAATACCTGCTGGAACAGCTGGTGCCATTGATGAATGACTTCACCATCACGGTGGAAGTCGGCGTCAGCCAGCAGAATATTCCTTATCCGTATGTGGTCGAGCAGGGCGACGAGCTGGCCGGTTCCGGCGTGACCGCAGCGGCGCTGGCGCGGGTTTTCCCCAGCACTGACTTGTCCGCTGCCACCGACGGCATCGCCGATGGCCTGTACGACTGGGCCAACACTGATCCGTTGCCGCTGGCGTTGTTCGATGCCGCGCGCGTGGACTTCTCGTTGCGGCGCCTGGTGCATTACACCGGCAGCGACTGGCGCCACGTCCAACCCTGGATTCTGCTCACCAACTACCACCGTTACGTTGACCAGTTCATCGTCCACGGCCTGGAAAAACTCCGCGAAGACCCGCGTTTCGTGCGCATGGTCCTGCCGGGCAACGTCGTGGTCGAAAAGAGCATGGATCACGGCGAGGCGCAGGCCATCGTCGCCAGCGTGGTCTGGCACCGCTACCAGATGCCGGCCTATCACCTGATTGCCGCAGACGGACATGGCGTGACGCTGGTCAATATCGGCGTCGGCCCGTCCAACGCCAAGAACATCACCGATCACCTGGCCGTGCTGCGTCCGCATTGCTGGCTGATGATCGGCCACTGTGGCGGGCTGCGCCAATCCCAGACCATCGGCGACTACGTGCTGGCGCACGCCTACATGCGTCGCGACGGGATTCTCGACCGCGTGCTGCCGCCGCATATTCCCATCCCGGCCCTGGCCGAAGTGCAGCTCGCCTTGCAGGAGTCGGCGGCGCAAATCACCGGCGAACGTGGCGATGATCTGAAGAAACGCCTGCGCACCGGCACAGTCCTGACCTACGACGACCGCAACTGGGAATTGCGCTGGGCTCAGGAACGTCCGTTGATCAACCTGTCGCGGGCGGTTGCCGTGGACATGGAAAGCGGCACCATCGCTGCCCAGGGTTATCGTTTGCGGGTGCCTTATGGCACGTTGCTGTGCGTATCGGACAAGCCGTTGCACAGCGAAATCAAGCTGCCGGGCTCGGCCAATGCGTTCTACGAGCGTGCGGTCAGCCAGCATCTGAAGATCGGCATCGCTGCGCTGGATCTGCTGCGTACCGAGCTGAATTCGCTGCACTCGCGCAAATTGCGCAGCTTCGATGAGCCGCCGTTCCGTTGATCGGTTAGGCAATTAACGAAAGGGCCATTAAAGTGGCCCTTTCTGTTTGCCGAATCCTGAACTGTCATGTCCCGCATTCAACGCCCCGTTTCTCGCCGTCCCGCGCCCGCCAACCCTGGCGCTGGCCGTCGTATCGCCAAAGCTCCGCCCGCCGAACCGAAGCTGATTCTGTTCAACAAACCCTTCGATGTGCTGACCCAGTTCAGCGACGGGGAAGGGCGGGCGACGCTCAAGGATTTTATCGACATTCCCGGCATTTACCCGGCCGGACGGTTGGATCGGGACAGCGAAGGGCTGTTGCTGCTCACCAATGACGGCCAGCTACAGGCGCGTATCGCCGACCCGAAACACAAGCTGGCGAAAACCTATTGGGTACAAGTGGAAGGCGAGCCAAGCGCCGAGCAGTTGCAGCAATTGCGCGACGGCGTGCAACTCAATGACGGGCCGACGCTGCCCGCGCAGGCACGTCAGCTGGACGAACCGCAACTCTGGCCACGCAACCCACCGGTGCGCTTTCGCAAAAGTGTGCCGACCAGCTGGCTGGAACTGGTGATCAAGGAAGGCCGCAACCGCCAGGTGCGGCGCATGACCGCCGCCGTGGGCCTGCCGACGCTGCGTCTGGTGCGGGTCAGGATTGGTGACTGGACGCTGGAAGGGCTGGATCAAGGGCAGTGGCGGGAAGTGCCGGCGAAACTGTGAGCTCTATCCGCGTAGGAGGGGACTTGTCCCCGAAGGCGGTAGTTCAGGCGGTTAATCTTCCGGATTTTCGTTGTCAGGGCCATCGCATTCGGGGACAAGTCCCCTCCTACCGGTCGTTAGATATTCAGGAGCGAACTGCACAAATCCGGTAGGACCGGACTTGTCCGGGAAGACGTTGGCGCAGACACCGGATAGGTGTCGGGAGACGCGATGTCGGCCCATCCAACGCCATCGGGGACAAGTCCCCTCCTGCCGGTCGTTGGATTTAGGGCGTTCAGCTTTCTATATAAGCAATCACCACGGTCTTGATCACGAACGCCATGATCCCGAGTCCGAGCACGAAGAACAGGATGAAGGTGCCGAATCTGCCGGCCTTGGATTTCTTCGCCAGGTCCCAGACGATGAAGCCCATGAACCCGATCAGGATGGTGACCAGGATCGTCATCATCCATTCTTCGAAAACCGCAGGATCCATTTTTCATCTCCAGCACAAAGGCAGTGGGCGGCGATTATACGGCAACCGCGCCATCGCTCCCATGCGGCCCGATGGCGCGCATGATCAGCCGCGCAGATGGATCAGCGGCAATTCGGTACTGGCCAGCACCTGATTGAGCACGAAGCTCGACCTGACGCTGGTCACGCCTTCAATGCGCGTCAGGTGGCCCAGCAACAGTTTCTGGTAGTGATCCATGTCGGAGACCACTACTTTGAGCTGATAATCGGCGTCCATCCCCGTTACCAGGCTGCACTCAAGCACCTGCGGCAGGTTGCGAATGTGCATCTCGAAGTTTTCGAATCGCTCGGGCGTGTGTCGATCCATGCCGATCAAGACGTAAGCGGTCAGGTTCAAGCCCAGTTTCTTGCGGTCCAGCAAGGCGACCTGGCGGACGATATAGCCGTCATCTTCAAGCTGCTTGACCCGGCGCGAGCAAGGCGAAGGCGACAGGCCGATGCGTTCAGCCAGTTCTTGATTGGAGATGCGCGCGTCGCGCTGCAATTCAGCCAAAATGCTCAAGTCGTACCTGTCGAGTTTGCTCACTAAGATCACCTTTCTAGGTTAAATTGCGCGGAATTATCTATCTGAAGTTAAAAATTGCGCAAGTGATGTTTTATTGAGCAATTTTAGCAATCCCCTGCCGGTGCCTCAGGCCTATTCTTTTAAACAGAATCACTGCCCGGACATAGCGTCCAGCGCGGCTCGCCAAATCAGGCCAGCTGCGGCCTCCAGCCCCAAAGGGTTGGCAAGGCCCCCGGGCTACATACTGTCCAGAAGACGGCATGAGGTGAGCCGACGCCACAAGCGTTGAGCCAGGACGAAATTTTCAAGGGGGGGCCGCGAGGTCCCCTTTTTCTTTGTGCCCGGATTATGTCCGACAGTGATGGCGTACTGATAGAGTGCGCCGAACGACGCGTCTACAACGCAGTCTTATTTATGTGCATCCGCGCACATCCGCGTCCCAGTGAGGAAATCATGAAATCAGGCATCTGGCATTTGGCAGGTGTAAGCCTGTTGTGTCTGAGCATCAGCGCTCAGGCATTGGCTGAGGATCAGGGCCAGGGTCCGCGTGAACAAAACCGCGGCAACTCCGACAATGGCGGCGGGCAGGGACGCGAGCAGAATAACGCCGGACAGCAATACCAGCAGCAGCGCCAGCAACAACAGCAGCAGATGCAACAGCAGCAAGGCCAACAGCGTCAGGTCGAGCGCCAGCAGCAACAGCAGATTCAACAGCAGCAAGGCCAGCAACGTCAGGTCGAGCGCGAGCAACAGCAGCAGATTCAACAGCAGCAAGGCCAGCAGCGTCAGGTCGAGCGCCAGCAGCAACAGCAGATTCAACAACAGCAGGTCCAGCAGCGTCAGCAGGACCAACAGAACCAGCGCCTGCAAAACCAGCAACAGCAAAACCAGCAGCGGCAGATTCAGGAACAGCAGAATCAGCAGCGCCAGGTCGAGCGTCAGCAGTTGCAGCAGCGTCAGAACAATCTGCCGATCCAGAGCGGTCCCGGCGAATCGCGCCAGACCCAGCAACCGCGCCAGGGCTATTACAACGACAACGGCAACAACCGCAATCGACAGGCGGGCGGTAATTATCGTCCCAATGATCATTGGGACGGCCGACCGGATGGTCACGGCAACGGCTGGGGCCCAGGCCCGCAATATCGCCCGGGCCACGTGATTGATCGCGTGCCTTCGGATTACTCGCGGGTGCCGTATCGCGGTCAGGATTACTTCTATTCGGGCGGCTACTGGTATCGTCCGGACGGCCCGCGTTACGTGGTGGTGACGCCGCCTTATGGCGCTCGCGTGCGCAGCCTGCCGTCCTATTCCCAGGAAGTGGTGATTGGCAGTTCGCTGTTTTTCCTGGCGGCCGGCACTTACTACATGTATCAGAACGATACGCAGGAATACATCGTGACCACGCCGCCGCAGCCGGTTCAGTCGGGCGGTTATGCCCAGCCGATCGGTCAGGGCAGCCCTTACGATCCGGTTGCGTACCCGGCCAATGGCCAGAGCCCCGAGCAGATCGAACAGGACCGTTACGATTGCTATCGCTGGTCCGTGGAGCAAAGCAGCTTCGATCCGGCCAATCCGGGCTATCAGCCCGCCCCGGCGATGATTCAGGTGTACCGCCGCTCGATGGTGGCGTGCCTCATGGATCGCGGCTACGCCATCAACTGATCAGACCGGTGCTGGCTGCACGACTTCCTGCGGGTCGGCGTGCACCAGCACTTCGGCCTTCGGGTATGCCTGATGGATAGCGTCGGCGGCCTGATCGGAAATCGTATGCGCCGCTGACAGGCTCAAACTGCCCGGCAATTCCAGATGCAGCTGCACAAACCAGTGATTGCCGGAAATCCGCGTGCGCAGGTCATGAGCGCCCAGTACGCCCGGTACGGCACAGGCCAGTTCCAGCATGTGCGCGCTGACATCCACCGGCAACTCCTCGTCCATCAACACCGCCACGGTTTCCCGCGCGATCTGAAAGGCGCTCCAGAGAATGTACACCGCAATCCCCAGCCCGAAATACGCATCCAGCTGCGGCCAGCCATACCACGCCAGCAGCAGCGCAACGAGGATGCTGAAGTTCAACAGCAAGTCGGAACGGTAATGCAGCGAGTCAGCGCGAATCGCCGCTGAACCGGTTTCCTTGACGACTTTGTGTTGCAGGATCAGCAGCGCCACGGTCAGGGCAAACGACAGCAGCATCACCACGATGCCCAGTCCCGGCGCGCCGAGTTCCTGCGGGTGTTGAATGCGGTCGACGGCCTGATACGCAATCAGGCAGGCACTGACCGCAATGAACAACGCCTGGGCCATGCCCGACAGCGCCTCGGCTTTGCCGTGACCGTAACGGTGATCGTCATCGGCCGGGCGCAGGGCGTAATGCACCGCGAGCAGATTCAGGAACGAAGCCGCGCCATCGAGCAGCGAGTCGGTCAGCCCGGCCAGCAGGCTGACCGAACCACTGAGCCACCAGGCAACGGCCTTGGCAATAATCAGGATGCTGGCAACGGCCAGCGAGGCACGGGTTGCCAGCCGCATCAGGCGGGCGTGTTCAACGCTGGTACTCATGGTGCTTCCTTCAACTCACATTCAGGCCGAAGGCACCAGGCCCAGCGTTGCCAACTGCTGCACGCTGCCGCGATGCTGGATCAGGCGCGGGTCATTGAGCGGCAAGGTGCGGCCCAGCTCGGTTTCGATGATGGCTTGCAGCTTGAGGTTGTCGACGCTGCCGTCAGCGTTGATCGCCGGTTGCAGCTTCTGCGGGTCGATCTGCGCGTGCTCGCCTGGGGCGTAGTAGATCGCGCCGCTGGCGAAGTCGACGGCGAAGGCGATCAAGCCGGGAATCACGTAGAACAGCAGGCCGACAGCATCAAGTACGGCAATTGCCGGATCGATCTTGCCATCGATCTGACCGCGCCGATCAGGATAGAAAATGCTGCCACACGCAGTGAGTTGAGTAAGCAGCGTCGCGACCATAACGCCGCCGATGAAACGAGAAGGAATGCGCATGACAATCTCCATGAAGTGAAGTGGCAACTATACAAGGCAAAGACCACAGGGCTATGACTATTGCTTCATCTTGGGATTCTGAAATCTGTTGGAGCGAGGCTTGCCCGCGAAGAACGATAACGCGGTGTATCTCGACTATCGAGGTACCTGATTCGCGGGCAAGCCCGGCTCCAACGGGAATTTGCTGTTGCGAATGAACGTATAATCAGCCGCCTGTTCTGGAGCAGCCATGATTTCCTTACCCATCGATGCCGTTTTACCTGATTTGCGCCAGGCGTTGGCCGCCCGCCATGAAGCGGTGCTTGAAGCGCCGCCGGGTGCCGGTAAAACCACGCGGGTGCCTTTGGCGCTGCTGGAAGAAACCTGGCTCGCCGGGCAAACCATTCTCATGCTCGAACCCAGGCGGCTGGCGGCGCGGGCGGCGGCTGAACGGCTGGCCAGTGAACTGGGCGAAAAGGTCGGCGAAACCGTTGGCTATCGCATCCGCCTGGAAAGCCGGGTCGGCCCCAATACGCGTATCGAAGTGGTCACCGAAGGCATTCTGACCCGGCGCTTGCAGGACGATCCGGCCCTGGAAGGCGTTGGCCTGTTGATCTTCGATGAGTTCCACGAACGCAGCCTCGACGCCGATCTGGCCCTGGCCCTCAGCCTTAACGGCCGTGAATTGTTTCGCGACGATCAGCCGCTGAAGATCCTGCTGATGTCGGCAACGCTGGAGGGCGAGCGCCTGTCCAGTCTGCTCGACGATGCCCCGGTGGTGCGCAGCGACGGGCGCATGTTCCCGGTGCAGATGCGCTGGAGTCGGCCATTTCAGCCGGGGGAATTCGTCGAGCCCCGAGTGGTGCAGACCGTACTGGATGCCCTCAACGATGAAACCGGCAGTCTGCTGGTGTTCCTGCCGGGGCAGGCGGAGATTCGTCGGGTCAATCAGCAACTGGCCGAAGCATTGGGCACGCGGCCCGATATTCTGCTCTGCCCCCTGCATGGCGAGCTGGATCTGAGCGCCCAACGCGCCGCCATCGAACCCGCGCCCAAAGGCATTCGCAAGGTAGTGCTGGCGACCAACATCGCCGAAACCAGCTTGACTATTGATGGCGTGCGGGTGGTGATCGATGCCGGATTGGCGCGGGTGCCGCGTTTCGATCCCGGTAGCGGCATGACGCGTCTGGACACTCAGCGGATCTCCCGCGCCAGCGCCACGCAGCGCGCCGGTCGTGCGGGGCGTCTGGAGCCGGGCGTGTGTTATCGGCTGTGGTCCGAAGCTCAGCATGAGCAACTTGCGGCCTACGGCACGGCGGAAATCCTCCAGGCGGATCTTGCCGGACTGGCGCTGCAACTGGCCCGCTGGGGTGTAACGCCGCCGCAACTGGTCTGGCTCGATGTTCCTCCAGCGGCGGCCTTTGGCCAGGCGCAGGATTTGCTCGGTCGCCTCGGGGCGCTGACCGTCAAGCCCGGCGAGGAGCGCAAACTCACGCCTCACGGGCAAGCCATGGCGGAACTGCCTGCCCATCCGCGAATCGGCCATCTATTGCTGCGCGGTCAGGCGTTGGGCCTGGGCGCGCTGGCCTGCGACGTGGCGGCGTTATTGGGCGAGCGCGACATTCTGCGCGGCGCGGGCGCGGATCTGCACAGCCGCCTGCATCTGCTTTCCGGCAGCGAGCGCCCGCGTGGATCGCAAGGCGGCGCGCAGCGCGCCAAACAACTGGCCCGGCAATATCGCGGCTATTTGCGCGGCGCCGCGACTGAACCGGTCAGTGATCCCGAACATTCGCGCTGGCTGGGCGCATTGCTGGCTTTGGCTTATCCGGATCGGGTGGCGCAGCAGCGTCGGGCTGGCGGTGCCGAATATCGACTGGCCAATGGCCGGGCCGCGTTGTTCGCCGAAGCCGACGCCTTGATGAAACAGCCTTGGCTGGTGGTCGCCGATCTGGGCAGTCGCCAGGGCCAGCGTGAAGAGCGCATCTACCTTGCCGCCGAGTTCGATCCGGCATTGTTTGATTCGGTCTTGGCCGAGCAGGTTGTGGTGCTCGATCAACTGGATTGGGACGAACGCGAAGGCGTGTTCCGCGCCGAGCGTCAGCGCAAGGTCGGCGAGCTGATCCTCAGTCGCGAGCCACTGACCGGTCTGGATGAGTCCGCCAAAGGTCAGGCATTGCTGGTGCTGGTGCGGCGCAGAGGGCTGGAACTGCTGCCATGGACGCCGGAACTGCGCCAATGGCAGGCGCGGGTCGGGCTGCTGCGGCAACTGGATTTGCAGGGTAAGGACTCCAGCGAATGGCCGGATGTGAGCAACGCAGGCTTGCTGGAACAGCTCGAAAACTGGTTGCTGCCGTACTTGGGCAAAGTGCAGCGGCTCAGTCATTTCAGCAATCTGGACTTGTCGTCGATCCTGCATAACCTGCTGCCCTGGCCGCTACCCCAGCGTCTTGATGAGCTGGCGCCGCATCATCTGAGTGTGCCGTCCGGGTCGTCGGTGCGCCTGGATTACAGCGAACATCCGCCGATTCTCGCGGTGCGCCTGCAAGAGCTGTTCGGTCTGGCCGACACCCCACGCATCGCCAATGGTCGGCAGATCGTCAAGCTGCACCTGCTGTCACCCGCGCGCCGCCCGGTGCAGGTCACCCAGGACCTGGCCAACTTCTGGCGCAGCACCTATGCCGAAGTGAAGAAAGACCTCAAAGGCCGCTACCCGAAACATTACTGGCCCGATGATCCATTGATTGCCGAACCCACGGCGCGGATCAAACCGAGGAAGTCATAGGCGGTTCGGCGCTGCGGGCAACAAAAACCGCCCGATCACCGGCAAGTGATCGGAGATCAACAGCGTGTCTTCCCGACGGACCCGGGCATCCACGCGTTTGAGGTGCGGGCTGTAGAACAGATAATCCACGGTCCGATCCGGGCCGCTGATGCTTGGGTCGTTGGGGAAATGGGTCAGCCATTTGCTGCGATCGATGCCGCCGACTTCGGTGTTGTCAGGGATCATCGGGTATTTGTCCCACAGCACATGCAGCGCACTGTCCGCCTGGTAGCGGCTGCGCTGTTCCGGCGGCAGCCGGCGGTATTGGCCGAGGGGCAACAGGTTGAAATCCCCACCGATGAGCCACGGCGTGCCGCTGCTTTCGAATTTGTCCAGCAACTGACTGGTGGCCTGCACCTGACGCTGTTGCGTGTCGGTGCCCTGGGCCAAGCGATCCAGATGAGTGTTGATCACCGCCATCTGACCACCGTCACGCAACGACAAATAGCTGACCAACAAGGCGCGTTTGGGTTGAAACTGGCGCGCCAGCAGGTTGCTGTCCTGAATCGGTAACTGGATGCGCTCGGCGCGTTCGATGTGATAGCGGCTCAGGGTCGCCAGCTTGGTGCCGACGCTGCCGAAGATGTGCGGCAGCGGGACAAAGTCAGCTTTCCAGTCAAACGCCTGGCTGCTGCATGGGTACAAATCGGTGACCCGTTCCTGAAGCAGCGCGAGCTGATCGGCGTAGTCGGTGTTCTTGGCGCCGTCGCTGACTTCCTGAAGCAGGACGATGTCCGGCTGTTCGTCACGAATGACCCGCGCGACTTCATCGAGGTTATAGGCCAGATCCTCGGGCGTAGGCCGTTCATCCGCGCCGCTGCCATCGTCCAGGTCATACCAGAACACATAGCGTTTGCCCGCCAGGTACTGGATGTTCCAGGTCATGACCTTCAAGGCTTGTCCCGGCACCAGCGAAGGCGCTTGAAGCTTCGGGTTGCAGGTCACGGGCAAGTGCTCGTGGGCGGCGGGGCGCCAGGTCACGCTGTAGACAAAGCCGATAAACAGGCCGGTCAACAGCACGACAATGACGAGAAGGCGGGCTTTCACGCCGGTTGTCCTGGTTCGCTGACCAACATGAACAGGCGAAACATCACCACGCTGGTAAACAGTTGCAGGAAGCTGCTGATGCTGTCGATCGCCAGCGTGACCGGCGCGCTTTGAGGTTCCGGCAGCAGGAACAGGCCGATGCCTTCGAGCACCGACAACGGCAGATAAACACACAGCACACAGGCCAGGATGCGCACGAACTGGCCCTTGGTCAGCAGCAGGCTTTCGCGCATCGCGGCCAGCGGTGTCAGGCCGCGCAGCACCAGCAGATACTCGGAAAATGCCAGTTTGACCATGATGTACACGCCGGGAATGATGAACATCGACAGGCCGAACATGATCAGCAGCGTGCTCAACGCCGACAGCACGGCAAAGGTCGGCCACAGGCGCAGGGCCATGGCGAACAGGTCGCGTTTGTGGGGTTCTTCGCCCCGGCTGCGGGCGTCCAGAAACAGAATCAGCGCGCCGGTATACAGCGGATAAAACAACAGGCCGACCAGCAGTTCATAAGCGGGGGACGCCTCTGCCGCCAGCGCGTTGCCCAGCGCCTGTTTGGCCAAGGCTTCGAGTACCACCAGCGGCAGACAGAGCAGCAGAATGCTCGTCAGGTTGCGCCGGAAAAAATACAACGAGTCTTGCAGAACGATCAGCGGGTTCATGGAATCGGGTCGCAGAGTAAAAGCAGGTGGTCACTTTAGCCCATGCACCCCAGCGAACCAAGGGCGGGCCAGAGCGCTCGCGGCATTCTTAACATTTGCGTACAGCCATTGAAACGCTATGGATCAGCCCCATTACCTTGCGTACGTCTGATCATTGGGTCAGGCGACGATATTTAACGGCAATCTAACGAGGTCGCCATGAACAGCGAAGAGCAAACCCTGATCGATGGTCTTTTCTCGAAACTGAAAAGTGCCGAAACCGCTTCAGCCCCACGCGATGCGCAGGCCGAAGCCAGGATCAAGGAGCATCTCACCCAGCAGCCCGCGGCCCCTTATTACATGGCGCAGGCCATTCTGGTGCAGGAAGCGGCAGTCAATCAGTTGAACCTGCAGGTCAAGCAGCGCGACGAGCAGATTCAGCAGCTTCAGGCCGAGTTGCAGCAGGCCAAGGCGCAATCTTCAGCGGCACCGGCCCCCAGCGGAGGTGGCTTTTTGTCGAGCATCTTTGGTGGTGGCAACTCCCAGCAGCCGCAGCAGCAGGCGCGGCCGAGCAACCCGTCGTCTTCGGGCGGCTGGCGCGATGGTCCGGCCAGCCCGCCGCCTGGCAACTTCCAGCAAGGTAATCCGCAACAAGGCAATTTCCAGCAAGGTAACTATGCCGCGCCGCAACAGCAGGCTCCGGCAGCACCGATGGGCAGCGGCTTTCTGGGCGGCGCCTTGAAAACAGCAGCCGGCGTGGCGGGCGGCGTGATGCTGGCCCAAGGCATCAGCAGCATGTTCGGTCATCACGAGCAGCCGCAGGAAGTGGTCGAAGTGATCAAGGAAGAGCCGGAACAAGTCGCCGATCATGGCAACAGCGACAACGGCAACAGTTGGGGCAACGATCAACAGCGCACCAGCGACAACGACGTCAACGGCAAC
The DNA here is from genome assembly GCF_000416235.1 of Pseudomonas sp. CFII64. Taxonomy (GTDB): domain Bacteria; phylum Pseudomonadota; class Gammaproteobacteria; order Pseudomonadales; family Pseudomonadaceae; genus Aquipseudomonas. The sequence goes on from NZ_ATLO01000026.1 coordinate 18,721, forward strand.
CAGGACAGCTACGCCGACAGCGGCTACGACGATGGCGGTGGCGATGACATGTTTGGCGATGATGATTCGTTTGTCTGATTGAAGAGCTGTGAGGGGACTTGTCCCCGAAGGCGCCAGTGCAGGCGCTGAAGATAGTGCTCGGCAACATCGACGCCCTCCCGGCTAAAGCCGGTCCTACGGCTGACGCGAAACTGGCATACTGGGCGCCGATCCACTTCTGGATCGGCGTCATGAGGATTTCCGGTGAAGAAGATCGCAGTGTTCGCCGATGTACAGAACCTCTATTACACCGTTCGTCAGGCACATGGCTGCCATTTCAGTTACGCGGCGTTGTGGGCTGATATCAGCCAGCGCGGCGAAATCGTGCAGGCTTACGCCTATGCCATCGACCGTGGCGACAGCAAACAGCAGCAATTTCAGCAGATCCTGCGCAACCTGGGTTTCATCGTAAAACTCAAGCCGTACATCCAGCGCAGCGACGGCTCGGCCAAGGGCGACTGGGATGTGGGCATCACCATCGATATCATGGACATCGCCTCGCAAGTGGACGAAGTGGTGCTGGCGTCGGGTGATGGCGATTTCGATTTGCTGCTCGAACACATCATCAACAAGCATGGCGTCGAGGCGGTCGCTTACGGCGTACCCGGTTTGACCGCCAACTCGTTGATCCGCGCCGCCACGCGCTATGTGCCGATCGAAGGTTCGCTGCTGCTGCGCAACTGACGCAAACAGATTCACTTTTCAAAGGATTCAGGCAAGTGTTGGAACGCATCGCAGTCATCGACTTTGAAACCACTGGCATTTCCCCCGGCCACGGCTGTCGGGCGACGGAAATCGCCGTGGTGATCATGGAACAGGGGCGTATCGTCGAGCGTTATCAGAGCCTGATGAACGCGGGTGTGCGCATTCCTTCGTTCATCGAGTCGCTGACCGGCATCAGCAACAGCATGATTCGTACAGCGCCCAGCGCCGAAAGAGTCATGAACGATGTGGCGGATTTTGTCGGCATGACGCCATTGGTGGCGCATAACGCTTCATTCGACCAGAAGTTCTGGGATTACGAGCTGTCGCGCATCCAGCGTAACCGCGAACAAAGCTTCGCCTGCTCGATGCTGCTGGCCCGCCGCCTGATGCCCGGCGCGCCGAACCACAAGCTTGGCACACTGACCAGCTACGCGCGGTTGCCCAACACCGGCAAGGCTCACCGGGCCATGGCCGATGCGGAAATGGCCGCCAACCTCACCGCGCACCTGACCAACGAGCTGCGCCACACCCATGGCATCGCCGGGATTTCTCATCAGTTGCTCTGCACCTTGCAGAAAGTCCCCGCCGCCAAGATCAGCGAAGCGCTCAAACGTCAGCGCGGATTCTGAGTCGCTGAGTGAATTGCCGAATTCAGGTTGAAATTGGCCAGCAAGAAACGGGTTTTGCACAGTGGACAGCTTGTTTAAAACAGGTTTAACGCCTGCTTCCAAGATCAGCCTTTCTAAAGAGCTGGCTAATAACAATTAACTTTCGAGTCTGACATGCCGAGTTCTCGTCGTTTTCCGTTGCTACTGATTGGTGCCTTTGCGGCTTTGTATCTGGTGTGGGGGTCAACCTATCTGGTGATCCGCATTGGCGTCGAATCCTGGCCACCGCTGATGATGGCCGGGATTCGCTTCCTGATCGCCGGCTGCCTGATGTATGCCTTCCTGCGCTATCGCGGCGCGCCGGCTCCAACTTTTGCGCAATGGAAGGCGTCGGCTGCAATCGGCTTCCTGTTGTTGGCGTGTGGCAACGGCGGGGTGACGTTGGCGGAGCATGCGGGCATCGCCTCGGGTATTGCCGCGCTGGCGATTGCCACCATGCCACTGTTTACCCTGTTGTTCGGCCTGTTCTGGGGCAATCGCACCACGCGCCTGGAGTGGGCGGGGATCATTCTGGGGCTGATCGGCATCGGCCTGCTGAACCTGGGTTCGAACCTGCAAGCCAGTCCTTATGGCGCTGCACTGGTGATTTTCGCCGCAGCGGCCTGGGCCTTCGGCTCGGTGTGGAGCAAACATCTGCCATTGCCCGAAGGCCCGATGGCCAGTGGCGCGGAAATGATTACCGCTGGCGTCATGCTGCTGATCGCCAGTGCCATCAGTGGCGAGCATCTGGACCATATGCCCAGCGCAGCGGGTTGGGGCGCCCTGGCGTACCTGATTGTGTTCGGCTCCATCGTGGCGTTCAGTGCCTACATGTACCTGCTGAAAAATGTCCGGCCCGCCGCCGCCACCAGTTATGCCTACGTCAATCCGGCGGTGGCGGTGTTGCTGGGTATCCTGTTCGCGGGCGAAACCATCGGTCCGGAAGAATGCCTGGCGATGGCGGTGATTATCAGCGCCGTGGTGCTGATCGGCCTGCCGCAATGGCGAAAGCCGCAGCCGGAACAGGCCGGATCGGTGAGGACAGGGTAAACTCCGCGTCTTGCGTTGAATTTCCCTATGGTATTACCGATGACATTTGCCACTCTTGGCCTGATCGAACCCCTGCTGCGCGCCCTTGAAACGCTCGGTTACCAGACGCCGACGCCTGTGCAGACCCAGGCGATCCCGCCGGTTCTGGCCGGGCGTGACTTGATGGCCGCTGCCCAGACCGGCACCGGCAAGACCGCCGGTTTTGCCTTGCCGCTGCTGCAACGATTGACCCTGGAAGGCCCGAAAGTGGCCGCCAACTCGATCCGTGCCCTGGTCCTGGTGCCGACCCGCGAGCTGGCCGAACAGGTCCACGAGAGCATTCGTCAATACGCTGAACACCTGCCGCTAAGCACTTACGCGGTCTATGGCGGCGTGAGCATCAACCCGCAGATGATGAAGCTGCGCAAAGGCGTGGATGTCCTCGTCGCAACGCCGGGTCGTCTGCTGGATCTGCATCGCCAGAACGCATTGAAGTTCTCGCAACTGCAAACCCTGATCCTCGATGAAGCCGACCGCATGCTGGACCTGGGCTTCTCGGAAGAGCTGCGCAGTATTTATGCCGCGCTGCCTAAACGCCGCCAGACCTTGCTGTTCTCGGCGACGTTTTCCGACGCGATTCGTCAGTTGGCGGCGCAAATGCTCGACGATCCACTGACCATTGAAGTCAGCCCGCGCAACGTGGCCGCCAGTTCGGTCAAGCAATGGGTGGTGACGGTCGACAAGAAGCGCAAGCCGGAACTGTTCATCCATCTGCTGAAAAAACTGCATTGGTCGCAAGTGCTGGTGTTCGCCAAGACTCGGGTTGGCGTCGACCAACTGGTCGAGCGTCTGCAAGGTCTGGGCTTCAACGCCGACGGCATTCATGGCGACAAGCCACAAGCTACCCGGCAGCGGGCGCTGGATCGCTTCAAGGCCAGCGAAGTGCAGATTCTGGTGGCGACTGACGTTGCCGCGCGCGGTCTGGATATCGATGATCTGCCAACGGTGGTCAACTTTGACCTGCCGATCGTGGCCGAGGATTACATCCACCGCATCGGTCGCACCGGCCGTGCGGGCCTGACCGGCGAAGCGATTTCCCTGGTGTGCGCGGACGAAGTCGAACTGTTGTCGGCTATCGAAACCCTGACGCGGCAGACCTTGCGTCGCGAGGAAGAGCCGGACTTCACGCCTGAGCATCGGGTGCCGACAACCGATTCCACCGGGCAGATTCTGAAGAAACCCAAGAAAGCGAAAAAACCGAAGATCTCCGGCGGCGGTAAACGCAACCTGGGCAAATGGGTCGACAGCGGCGACACAGCGCCTGATCCAGTGGCGGTCAAGCCGGTGCGTAAAGTGCCCGTATTCAATACCGGACCGCGCAAGAAGAAGCCTTGATCGAGGCCTCGGCGTAATCCCGTAGGACCGGCTTTAGCCGGGAGGGCGTGCTCCCGGCTAAAGCCGGTCCTACGCACAGTTTGTACGGGTTTTACGTCATTTATCTGCGCAACCACTCCACCATCCCCAACCCCGCTGCACGGCCGCTGGCGAAACAGGCGGTCAGCAGATAGCCGCCGGTGGGTGCTTCCCAGTCGAGCATCTCGCCTGCGCAGAACACGCCGGGCAATGGCTTGAGCATCAGGCGTTCGTCCATGGCTTCGAAAGTCACGCCGCCTGCGGTGCTGATCGCTTCGTCCAACGGTCGCGGCTTGAGCAGCTTCAGCGGCAGGGCTATAAGTGCCTTGCTCAACTGGGCGGGATTATCGAATGCCTCTTTCGCGGCCAGCTCCCGAAGCAGCGCCGCCTTGACCCCGTCAATCCCCAACTGACTGTGCAGGTGCTTGGACATCGAACGCGAACCACGCGGCTTGGCGAGCAGCTTTTCAATGGTCGATGCGGTTTTGCCAGGCAGCAAGTCGAGATAAACCGTTGCTGCCCCGCGCTGATTGATCAGCTCGCGAATCTGCGCCGACAACGCGTAGACCAGGCTGCCTTCGACGCCGGTTTCGGTGAGCACGCATTCGCCCAGGCGCGCGGCCTGACCGGGCAGGCCCATGGCGATGTTCTTCAGCGGCGCGCCAGCAAATTTGCTGCGCAGCAATTCGCTCCAGTCGGCTGTTTCGAAGCCGCAGTTGGCGGCTTGCAGCGGCGCGACGTCTACCCCGCGTTGTTCCAGCCACGGCAGCCACGCGCCGTCGGAACCCAGGCGCGCCCAACTCGCGCCGCCCAGCGCCAGCAGCACGGCATCCGGATTGATCGAGGTTTCGCCGTCAGCATTGGCGATACGCAAATGACCTTGCGCGTCCCAGCCCAGCCAGCGATGTCGGGTGTGAACTGCCACGCCGGCCTCGCGCAAACGCTTGAGCCAGGCGCGCAGCAAGGGCGCGGCTTTCATGTCGGTGGGGAAAACCCGGCCGGTGCTGCCCACAAACGTCTCGATGCCCAATCCGTGAATCCACTCGCACAATTGCTCTGCACCGAAGCTGCGCAGCATCGGCGCGATCTGCGGCGCACGTTCGGCGTAGCGCGACAAAAACGCCGGGTAAGGTTCCGAATGAGTGATGTTCATGCCGCCGACACCGGCCAGCAGAAACTTGCGGCCCACCGAAGGCATGGCGTCGTACAGATCGACCTTGATTCCCGCCTGACTCAACACCTCGGCGGCCATCAACCCCGCAGGGCCGCCACCGATAATGGCGACTGAGGGTTGGGATTTGCTGGCGGGGCTGGTCATGGCGGATTTGGCATCTCGGTAGGAGGGGACTTGTCCCCGATGGCGTCGGATTGACCGGCATCATACAGCCTGGTCCAGCCTCATATCTGCGTCAGCCTCTTTCCCGGACAAGTCCGGTCCTGCCGACCCTGCACAACCGGTAGGAGGGGACTCGTCCCCGAAGACGCCAGTGCAAGCGCTGGAGATCTTCCTCGGTAGGCCCGTCGTTTTCCCGGACAAGTCCGGTCCTGCCGAGCCATACACAATCCGGTAGGAGGGGACTTGTCCCCGAATGCAGTGTCGAAAGTCCTGTGTCATGTTGCTTACAACCCCTCCGAAACCCAGACCTTCTGCGCGCTGTGATGCAAAATCCCGTGTCGTCGCGCCAGTGCCTGGCGATCCTTGCTGTAGCCGCCGCCGATCACGCCCATGACTGGAATATCCCGGTGCAGGCAGTGGCGCAACACCGCTTCGTCTCGTGCAGCCACTCCGGCGTCGGTCAGTTTCAGGTAGCCGAGGGCGTCGTCCTGATGGACATCGACACCCGCGTCATACAACACCAGATCCGGCTTATAGAAGGGCAGCAGGTAGTTGAGCGCATCATCGACGACGTTCAGGTATTCCTCATCACCCGTGCCCATGGCCAGCGGGATGTCCCAGTCGCTGTGGGCCTTGCGGGCCGGGAAGTTCTTTTCGCAATGCAGCGAGACGGTGATGGCGTCTTCGGTGTCGGCGAGAATCCGCGCGGTGCCGTCGCCCTGATGCACGTCGCAATCGAAAATCAGCACCTTGCTCACGCGGCCGCTTTGCAGCAGGTATTGGCTGATCACCGCCAGGTCATTAAAGATGCAAAATCCGGCGGGATAATCGTAGTGTGCGTGATGGGTGCCGCCTGCCAGATGACAGGCGAGGCCATGTTCGAGGGCCTTTTCGGCAGTCAGCAGCGAGCCGCCGACCGCGCGCACAGTACGCCGGGCGAGGGCTTCGCTCCACGGCAGGCCGAGGCGGCGCTGGTCTTCCCGGGACAGATCACCTTCCATATAGCGGCGAATGTAGGACGGATCATGGGCCAGGGCCAGAATCTCGTTCGGGCACAATTCCGGGCGCAACAGTTGCGCATCGGTCGTCAGGCCGCTGTCGATCAAGTGATCGCGCAGCAGACGGAACTTGTCCATGGGGAAGCGATGGTCAGCCGGGAAGTCCGGGCTGTAATCCTCGTGATAGATGAGCGGCAGGGACATTTTGCGTCCGTTGAGAGGTCGAAGCCGGATAGTGCCAGCATTGCTCGTGTCCGCCCAGCGTTGCGGTTGATCGAGCGCAACACAGGCCGACTATCCACCGACCGTTCAGACAGCCTGTCCAGGAGTAAACGATGGAGCCGATACTCAAGCTCGAGAGCGCGCGCTTGTTGATGCGCCAGTGGCGAGATGACGATTTGCCAGCATTTGCCGCCCTGTGCGCCGATCCGCAGGTGATGCGCTACTTTCCTGCGCCGCTGACTCGCCTGGAAAGCGCGGCGTTGATCGGGCGCGTGCGTGGGCATTTTGCCGAGCTTGGTTTCGGAATGTGGGCGCTGGAGCGCAAGGACAGCGGTGAGTTCATTGGTTTTACCGGCCTCTGCGTGGTGGGGTTCGATGCGCATTTCACCCCGGCGGTGGAGATCGGCTGGCGCCTGGCTCGCGAGCATTGGGGTTTCGGTTACGCCAGTGAAGCGGCCTGGACCGCTCTGGGCTGCGGGTTCGAGCGCCTGGGGCTGGAGCAGATCGTGTCGTTTACCGCCGTCAGCAACCTGCCGTCGCAGAAAGTCATGCAGGCCATCGGCATGCTCAGCGATCCGACGGAAAACTTCGAGCACCCGAAACTTCCGACAGGGCATCCCCTCAGGCCCCATGTGCTGTATCGAATCAATCGCCAACAATGGCTGAAAACCCTGCAAGCTTGACCGGGAATGCCTGGTTTATTTCTGTATCATTTCAACTTTGTCGCGCCGCAAAGGGCGACCAGGTTTCGGGTGAGGAATGATGCATGAGCCAAGTATTGGATGATCTGGTCGAGCTGCTGACGCTGGAGCCGATTGAGGAAAACCTGTTTCGCGGCCGCAGCCAGGATCTTGGCTTTCGTCAGTTGTTCGGTGGGCAAGTGTTGGGCCAGTCGCTGTCGGCCGCCAGCCAGACCGTAGAGGACGCGCGCCACGTGCATTCGCTGCACGGCTATTTCCTGCGCCCCGGCGATGCTGGTTTGCCGGTGGTCTATCAGGTGGATCGGGTGCGCGATGGTGGCAGTTTCAGTACGCGTCGGGTCACGGCCATTCAGAAAGGCCAGCCGATCTTCACCTGCAGTGCTTCCTTCCAGTACGACGAGAAGGGCTTTGAACATCAGACGTCGATGCCCGATGTGGTCGGCCCGGAAAACCTGCCTTCGGAGCTGGAGTTGCTGCAGCAACGCGCGCACCTGATTCCCGAGCAGATGCGCGACAAGATGCTCTGCCCCAAGCCCATCGAATTCCGTCCGGTGACGGCGTCCGACCCTTACAATCCGCAGCCTGCGGAACCGGTGAAGTACATCTGGTTCCGCGCCGACGGCACGCTGCCCGAGATCCCGGCGCTGCATAAATACCTGATGGCCTACGCGTCGGATTTCAATCTGCTGACCACGTCGCTGCTGCCCCACGGCAAAACGGTCTGGCAGAAGGATATGCAAGTGGCCAGTCTCGACCATTCGTTGTGGTTCCACGGCGACCTGCGCGCCGATGACTGGCTGCTGTATGCGATGGACAGCCCGTGGGCGGGCAATTTCCGTGGTTTTTCCCGAGGCAGCGTCTACAACCGCGCCGGCCAGCTGGTGGCTTCGGTCAGTCAGGAAGGCTTGATTCGTCATCGCAAGGATTGGGCATGAATCTGAACGGTATTCACCACTGGGTGTTCGACATGGACGGCACCCTGACCATCGCCGTGCATGATTTTCCGGCGATCAAGCGTGCGCTGGATATCCCGCAGGATCACGACATTCTCGGCCATCTGGCGGCATTGCCCGCCGAGGTGGCTGCGGCCAAGCATGCCTGGTTGCTGGAGCACGAGCGCGAACTGGCCCTGGGTTCGCAAGCGGCGCCGGGCGCGGTGGAACTGGTGCGTGATCTGGCCGGGCGTGGTTATCGCCTGGGCATTCTGACCCGCAACGCGCGGGAGCTGGCGCATGTGACCCTTGAAGCCATCGGGCTGGCGGATTGTTTTGCGCTGGAAGACGTTCTTGGTCGCGACGAAGCGGCTCACAAACCCGATCCGGCCGGCCTGCTGCATCTGGCGCGCGCCTGGCAGGTCGAGCCGTCGCAAATGGTCATGGTCGGTGATTATCGCTTCGACCTGGATTGCGGCCGCGCGGCCGGAACCCGGACCATTCTGGTCAACCTGCCGGAAAACCCATGGCCGGAACTGGCCGATTGGCACGCACAGGATTGCGTGGAGTTGCGTGGGTTGTTGGCCTGAAGTAGGAGGGGACTTGTCCCCGAAGAGGCCGGGGCAAACGCTGAAGATTTACGTCAGCAGGATTGCCGCCTTCCCGGACAAGTCCGGTCCTACCGAGTCCACGCAAACCGGTAGGAGGGGACTTGTCCCCGAAGACGCCCGTGCAAACGCTGGGGATCTTCGTCGGCAGGCCCGCCCCCTTGGCGGATGAAGTCAAAGCGGCTTGAACAACACCGCCTGGCCTTCCGGCGAGGTGAACATGCCGTCGCCGTTGTGGCCGACATTGGGCACGATGATCAAACGTTGGTTCAGGCCTTCCGGATGGCGTTTCTTCAGATAGTTGAAGTAGTTCTCGCCGCGCGCCAGGCGGAATGCGCCCTGGGCTTCGGCGCCGCAGGTCTTGTCCAGCGCGGGATGGTTGGGGTTGGTGTCGAGTTCGCCCAGCAAGTAGGTGACGTCGCGTTTGACGTAACCCTGCTCGATTTCAGCCGGGTTCACTTTGCCGGCATAGGTCGGCATGTGTTTCAAGCCGTACTTCCAGTCATCAAAGCCCGGACACTGCGCCGCAGTCACCGGCACTGGCCGTTCAGCATCGAACCAGGCATAGCTGGACGGGTTGGCAATCACATAACGCAGCTTGATGCCTTCTTTGCGCAGCAGCACGTCTTCCTTGCCGCCCAGCATCACGTAGCGTTGCACCACCTGCGCGCCGCCGGAGTGACCGGCAATCACGATTTCCTTCAGGTTCGGGTACAGCTTGCTGTCGCTGAGGCGGCGCAGAATATGGTCGATGACGATGAACGAACTGACCGGCTTGGGCCCGACGGCGGTGTCGCCCGCCATCCAGTCGTTGCCGTGCCAGCGCAGGATATTGTCCGCGAGGTGGTGCGCGACGACATCTTTCTCATTGAGGAATTGTGGCGCGATCAACAGCGTCTTGCTGCGTTGCTTTGACTGATTGGCCGCACGCTCGATGCTGCGCAGGTAAGTCTGCGCGTTGCGCAAGCGGCCGTGCAGCACAATCACTGCACGCTCGATCTGCGGCTTGGGATGAATCCATTCCTGGCTCAAGCCGAGCGTGGCCTGTACGCCATTGATGGTCAGTCGATCCGGACTGATTGATTTGACCGCCTGATCCTCGGCATGAGCTGCAAAACTCAGAAGGGCGCTTAACGACAGGACCAGAAGCGGTTTCATCATGTGATCAGAGGCTCTTTGCTGCGAACGTGTCGCACTGATTGATTTGGCCTTGGGCGAAGCCGGTCTTGAACCAGCGAACCCGTTGAGCGGAGGTCCCGTGCGTGAACGAATCGGGTACTACGCGGCCCTGGCTTTGCTGCTGTAAGCGGTCGTCACCAATGGCGTTGGCCGCATTCAGCGCTTCTTCAATATCGCCGGGTTCGAGCCAGTTCAAACGCTTCTGCGCATTGAATGCCCAAACCCCGGCCAGACAGTCGGCCTGAAGTTCCTGGCGTACCAGCAAGCCATTGGTGCCTTCCATTTTCTGGCCCCGTTGACGGGCTGCCTGAACCTTATCTGAAACACCCAGTAACGTCTGCACATGATGGCCTACTTCGTGAGCAATCACATAGGCCTGTGCGAAATCTCCTGCGGCTTTGAAGCGCTGGGACATTTCCCGGAAGAAATCCATGTCCAGATAGACCTGCTGATCCGCGGGGCAATAGAACGGCCCGCTGGCCGACGTGGCAAAACCGCACGCGGATTGAACCTGGCCGCGAAACAGTACAAGGGTCGGGTCTTTGTATTGGCGGCCGTTAAGCTGGAAGACGGCGCGCCAGGTGTCTTCGGTATCGCCCAGAATCGAACGGACGAATTCGGCCTGCGGATCATTGGCGGGCGGCGCCTGCTTTGTCTGCGGGGAGACCGCTGCCGGTTGCTCGCTCATCTGACCGGTGATCTGCCCGAGAATCTGCATCGGGTCCTGACCGGTCAGCAGGCCAATGGCGACGATGATCACAATGCCACCGATCCCCAATCCCTTGCCGCCCAGGCGCATCCCACCGCCGCCGCTACCGCTGTCTCGCGCATCTACCACGTTGTCGCTGCGGCGACCTTTTTTCCATAGCATGGGGCAATCCTCTACTGATCCTTTATGGAGTTTCGCTGCTAGGTCGGGTATGCGCCAGTCTGATTATCCAGGCTGGCGAAATGGATGACGTTAAGCGACGAATCTTCGACGGATAAGTAGAGGTGTTTTGGCAGGTATTAGTTCGCCATTATTCCGCGTTGTACAACCTGGCTTGCCTAGCCCATCCAACCACCGCTAACCAAGCACCGCTGACTGTTCAGCCATCAGCGCCTGACCAGCAAAACCCCCGACTCCATGTGATGGGTATACGGAAACTGGTCAAACAGCGCGCAGCGTTCGACACGATGGGTGTCGTGCAGTTGGGCGATGTTGGCGGCCAGGGTTTCCGGGTTGCAGGAGATATACAGGATGCGCTCGAAGCGCCGGGTCAGCTCGCAGGTGTCCGGGTCCATGCCGGCGCGGGGCGGATCGACGAAGACGCTGCCAAACGCGTAGCTCTTCAAATCCACGCCGTGCAGACGACGGAACGGTCGCACCTCATTCAAGGCCTGGGTCAACTCTTCAGCTGAAAGACGCACCAACGTGACGTTATCCACCGCGTTGTCCGCGAGGTTGGCCAAGGCTGCATTCACCGAAGTCTTGCTGATTTCCGTGGCCAGCACTTTGCGCACTCGCGTCGCCAGCGGCAGGGTGAAGTTGCCGTTGCCGCAATACAACTCCAGCAGATCGTCATCCCGCGTGCCCAAGGCATCGTAAGCCCAGTTGAGCATCTTCTGGTTCACCGTGCCATTGGGCTGAGTGAACGCGCCTTCCGGCTGGCGATAGCTGAAGGTGCGTCCGGCGACGTCCAGTTCTTCGGTCACGTAATCGCGGCCGATCACCAGACGCTGGCCCTTGGAACGACCGATCAGGCTGACGTCCAGCTCGGTGGCGAGTTTTTCGGCGGCGGCGGTCCACTCTTCGTCCAGCGGGCGGTGATAACACAACGTGATCAGCGCATCGCCGGCCAGCGTGGTCAGGAAATCCACCTGAAACAGTTTGTGGCTCAGTACGCCGCTGGCTTCCCAGCGGTCGCGCAACACCGGCATCAGCGCATTGATGCGTTCGCTGGCGATGGGCAAGCCTTGCAGCAGGATCGGCGTGCGGTTGTCGCCGGGGGCGAACATCGCGTAGTGGCGCTTCTGGTCTTCGCGCCATAGACGAAACTCGGCGCGCAGCCGGTAATGTTCGCGCGGCGAGTCAAACACCTGCGGCTCGGGTGCGTCGAACGGCGCCAGCAACTCACGCAGGCGCACGGCTTTCTCGGCCAGCTGACGGTCGTAGCTGGCGGGATCGAATGGAACGCTCATTGAAAAAGACTCATGCAGGGAACCAACCCAACTTGATCACGAACAGAATCGACAGGATCACCAGCGCCGAATTCAGCTCGCGCCAGCGACCCGACAACAGTTTGATCGCTGTCCAGGAAATGAAACCAAAGGCGATGCCGTTGGCAATGGAATAGGTGAAAGGCATGGCCAATGTAGTGATCACTACGGGCGCGGCGACGGACAGATCGTCCCAATCGATTTCCGCCAGCCCGGACGCCATCAAAACCGCTACGAACAGCAACGCCGGAGCAGTTGCGTAGGCCGGAACACTGCCCGCCAGAGGGGCAAAGAACAACGCCAGCAGGAACAGAATCGCCACGACAATCGCAGTCAGCCCGGTGCGGCCGCCAGCGCTGACCCCAGCTGCGGATTCGATATAACTGGTGGTGGTCGAGGTGCCCAGCAGCGAACCGGCCATGGCGGCGGTGCTGTCAGCAATCAGGGCGCGGCCCATTTTCGGCATGTGGCCGTTCTTGTCCATCAAACCGGCGCGTTTGGCGACGCCGATCAGCGTGCCCGAGTTGTCGAACAGATCGACGAACAGGAACGCGAAGATCACGCTGATCAGGCCAACATCCAGCGCACCCCTGATGTCCAGCTGCAGGAAGGTCGGCGCCAGCGAAGGCGGCATCGACATCACCCCGCCAAATGGCGTGAAGCCGAGCAGAATCGAGACGATGGTCACGGCGAGGATGCCGATCAGCACCGCGCCGCGTACCTTGAGTATTTCCAGTGCGATGATCAGGAAGAAACCCAGGGTGGCGAGGACAGGCGCTGGTTTTGCCAGGTCGCCCAAACTGAGCATGGTCACCTCGTGCTTGGCCACGATGCCGGCATTTTGTAACGCAATCAGCGCCAGAAACAGGCCGATACCGGCGGCAATTGCCGAGCGCAACGGCAGCGGGATGCTGTTGATGATCCATTCACGAATGCGAAAGATCGACAGGATGAAGAACATCACTGCCGAAATGAACACCGCGCCCAGCGCCACTTGCCAGGTATGGCCCAAGTGCAGCACGACGGTATAAGTGAAGAAGGCGTTGAGCCCCATGCCCGGCGCCAGGGCAATCGGGTAGTTGGCAATCAGGCCCATGGTCGCCGAACCGATGGCGGCGGCCAGACAGGTCGCGACGAACAGCGCGCCCTTGTCCATGCCGGTTGCGCCGAGGATGCTCGGGTTGACGAACAGGATGTAGGCCATGGCCAGAAAGGTCGTGACGCCCGCGAGAATCTCGGTGCGCACGTTGGTGTTGTGTGCCTTGAGTTGAAACAGCCGTTCCAGCATGTCTGGCTCCCCGTGACGCGCCTGCGTCGTAAATGAATCGACTAAAACAGCAAAGCACAGACTGCGCAGGCAGCCGGGACATTTTCTGTGGGTCGAAAAAGCCGCGCATCATACCAGTAGCGTGTTCATATGACTGCTCACCGATCATCGGCGGTTGTTCACAAAATCTGGCTAAGCTTGCCTGAAACCTTTTCGAGGAGTCGCCTGTGAGTAAAAGAGCCTTGATTGTGGTGGCGGATGGCATCGACGATCTGCAAAGCGTGACCTTGATCGACGTGCTGCGGCGCGCCGATGTCGACGTGGTGGTGGCCAGCATCGAGGCGCGGCGCATGCTGACTTGCGTGCGAGGCACTCGTTTGACTGCCGATACCATGCTGGTGGATGTGTTGGCGCAGACTTTCGATTTGATCGTGCTGCCCGGTGGCCTGCCCGGCGCGCAGCACCTGGCTGAACATCAGCCGCTGGCGCAACGCGTTCGCGAACAGGTCGCAGCGGGCCTGTTCTACGCCGCCATTGCCGAAGCCCCGGCGCTGGCGCTGCAAGCTTACGGGGTGCTCAAACAACGCCGCATGACTTGCAGTGAGGCGGTCAGTGACCGGCTGTCAGGCTGTTCATTTGTTGATCAGCCGGTCGTGGTGGACGGCAATTGCATCACCGCCAAAGGTTCAGTCGCGGCACTTGAGTTTGCCTTGATGCTGGTCGAGCAACTGTGCGGCAAGGCACGGCGGGCGGCGGTTTCAAACGCCATCGCCTGACGCTGCCAGGAGGGGACTTGACCTGAATCAGGTAGGAGGGGACTTGTCCCCGAAGGCGAATTCCGAGGCGTAGAAATTTTCCAGACTTGTCTCGTTGCCCGTCCAATTGCTTTCGGGGACAAGTCCCCTCCTACCGGTTTGTATACGCTCTTGCGCCCCCTTATCGACGCCCGTCAACAAACCCTGAACGTTGCCACACTCGCGAAGTCGTAGCCCTTAAGACGCAGGAAAAACTGCGCTACTACGTACCTACCGTGAGGTTCCCATGACTGCAACTACCCCCAAGGATTTCGCCGGCCATGCGATAAACCTGACCCTCAACGGCCAGCCTCGAACGCTCGATGTTCAGCCCTGGATGACATTGCTGGATCTGCTGCGCGACCGGCTTGACCTGACCGGTAGCAAGAAAGGCTGCGACCATGGCCAGTGTGGCGCGTGCACGGTATTGCGCGATGGCAAGCGCATCAACGCCTGCCTGACCTTGGCGATCATGTGCGATGGAGCCGAACTGACCACGATTGAAGGGTTGGCCGATGGCGAGCAGCTGCATCCGTTGCAGCAAGCGTTCATCAAGCACGACGCTTTCCAATGCGGCTATTGCACGCCGGGACAGATTTGCTCGGCCGTGGGCCTGGCCAATGAAGGACGCGCCAGCAGTCGCGCCGAAATCCAGGAAATGATGAGCGGCAACCTTTGCCGTTGCGGGGCATACAGCAACATTCTCGCCGCTGTTGAAGAAGTGCTGCCCGAGATGCGCCAGGCGCAATCTCCGAGGACTGGCCAATGAATCCCTTTACCTACAGCAAGCCCGCAACCGTCAGCGATGCCGTACACCTGAGCGGCGCGGCGACGCGGTTCATCGCGGGCGGCACCAACTTGCTCGATCTGATGAAGGAAAACGTCGCACGACCTGAGCACTTGATCGATATCACCGGTCTGCCGCTAAAGAACATAACGATGACGTCCGGCGGCGGCCTGCTGATCGGGGCGCTGTTCAGCAATGCCGATCTGGCCTGGAACCCGATGATCGAAAAGCAATATCCTTTGTTGTCTCAGGCGGTGTTGGCCGGTGCCTCGCCGCAACTGCGCAACATGGCGAGTACCGGTGGCAATCTGTTGCAGCGCACCCGCTGCTATTACTTCTACGACGCCAATGTGCCGTGCAACAAACGCGAACCCGGTAGCGGCTGTCCGGCGCGTAATGGTTTGAACAGAATCCACGCGATTCTCGGCGCCAGCGACGAGTGCGTTGCGACTCATCCTTCGGACATGTGCGTTGCCCTGGCCGCGCTGGATGCCATCGTTCACGTCGAAGGCCGTGCAGGCCGTCGCACGATTGAGTTTGCTGACTTCCACAGGCTGCCGGGCAACGCCCCGGAACGAGACAATCAGCTGGCCGACGACGAACTGATTACTGCGGTTGAGCTGCCGCCAGCCGGTTTCAGCACCCACCACAATTACCTGAAGATTCGGGATCGTGCGTCTTATGCATTCGCCCTCGTGTCCGTCGCCGCTGCGCTGGAGCTGGACGGCGGAATCATTCGCGACGTGCGCCTGGCCCTCGGCGGCGTCGCGCACAAACCGTGGCGCGACAAGGCCGTCGAGCAATCGCTGATCGGCAAGCCGGCCTCTCGCGAGAACTTCGCGGCAGCGGCTTATGCGCTGCTCAGGCAAGCCATGCCACTTGAGCATAACGCCTTCAAAATCAAGCTGGCGCGTCGGGCGATCATTCGTGCCTTGAACGATGCCGCTGTGGGAGTAAATGCCCAATGAACAGCCTGACAAACCAAACGGCTTCACCCTTGGGCCAACCGCTGGACCGCGTCGATGGCAGGCTCAAGGTCACCGGCCAGGCGCGTTATGCCGGGGAGTACCCGGAAACCGGCCTGCTGCATGGCAGCGTGGTGTCCAGCAGCATCGCTCGCGGCCGCGTGACGCATATCGATATCAGCGAGGCGTTGCAGGTGCCCGGCGTGGTCATGGTGCTGGATCACAAGAACCGACCCCGCCTCGCCAGTTACGACGAAGACTATCAGGACGCTGACTCAGCCGAGGGCTCGCCATTTCGCCCGCTGTATAACGACCGGGTGTTGTACAGCGGCCAGCCGCTGGCGCTGGTGGTGGCGCAAACTCTGGAGCTGGCGCGTTATGCAGCTTCGCTGGTACGCATTGAGTATCTGCTGGAGCATCACGAGACCAACTTGCTGGCGGTGCTTGAAGATTCCCACGCCGCGCCCGCCGAACTGCCCAAGCCGCGCGGCAACTTTCAGGCTGAGTTTGCCGGGTCAGCGCTGAGCGTCGATGTTCACTACAGCACGCCCATCGAGCACCACAATCCGATGGAGCCCCATGCGTCCACCGTGCTGTATCAGGCCGACGGCAGCCTGCATGTTCATGACAAGACCCAAGGCCCGCAAAACTGCCAGGATTACCTGCACAAAGTATTCGGCATGGATAAGGAAAAGATCCGCGTGTTCGCCGCCTTTGTCGGTGGCGCGTTCGGCTCCGGGCTGCGTCCACAGTATCAACTGCCGCTGGCGGTCATGGCGGCGCTGGAGTTGAAGCGTTCGGTACGCGTGACCCTGACTCGACAGCAGATGTTCACCTTTGGTTATCGGCCGCGCACGTTGCAGCACTTGCAACTGGGTGCAGCGGCGAACGGAAGATTGCTGGCGGTCGGCCACGAAGCCATCGGCCAGACCTCACGTTTCGAAGACTTCACCGAGCACGTCGTGGAATGGAGCGGCATGCTCTATCAATGCGACAACGTGCGGCTCAGTTACAAACTCGCACCGCTGGATGTTTTTACCCCGCTGGATATGCGTGCGCCGGGTGCGGCACTGGGCTTGATCGGTCTGGAATGCGCCATGGACGAACTGGCCTGCGCTGTCGCGATTGATCCGGTGCAACTGCGGCTGATCAATTTCGCCGAACGCAATGGCAACGAAGACAAGCCTTATTCGAGCAAGGAGTTGCGCGCCTGTTATACGCAGGGCGCGGAACGTTTCGGCTGGAGCAACCGCAACCCCGAACCGCGCAGCATGCGCCAGGGGCGACAGTTGATCGGTTGGGGCATGGCGGGTGGCGTGTGGGAAGCCATGCAAATGAAGGCCAGCGCCAAGGCCCGGATCGGCGTGGACGGCAAGTTGATCGTCAGCAGCGCGACCACCGATATCGGCACCGGCACCTACACCGTCATGACCCAGATCGCAGCCGCGGCGGCGGGTGTTGCCACTGAAGATGTCACTTTTTTGCTCGGTGATTCCTCGCTGCCCACCGCGCCGTTGCAGGGCGGGTCGTTCACGGTTTCTTCGGTGGGCACGGCTGTGCAGCAGGCCAGCAAGGCCTTGCGCGAAAAACTGTTCGAGGCGGCCTGCCAGGTCGACGCGCAATGGACTTCAGCCCATGCTGATCAGATGACCCTTGCCCAAGGCTACTTGCAGGTGGGCGAGCAACAGTTGGCACTGGCCGAAGTGTTGAGTGGCTTTCCCGACGGGCTTGAAGTCCAGGTAGATGCCGAGCCGGACAAGAAACGCGATGCTTATGCAACGGCGACGCATTCGGCGGTTTTCGTTGAAGTGCAAGTGGACGAAGACCTGGGCAGCATTCGTGTCACCCGGGTGGTCAGCGCCATCGCTGCGGGGCGGGTAGTCAATCCGAAAATGGCCCGCAGCCAGATTCTTGGTGGCGTGGTCTGGGGCGTCGGCATGGCGCTTCATGAGGAAACCCAGACCGACCATAACCTGGGGCGCCACATGAACCACAGTCTCGCCGAGTATCACATACCGGTTAATGCCGATATCGGCGACATTGACGTGATTTTCGTCGAGGAAGACGACCAGATCGTCAACGCGCTGGGTTCCAAGGGCGTCGGCGAAATCGGCATCGTCGGCGTCGCAGCGGCAGTCGCCAACGCGATCTACCATGCAACCGGCAAGCGAGTGCGGGATTTCCCGATTACCTTGGATAAGGTGCTTTGAACATCTGAATTGGATTGGGATTCGTTGGAGCGAGGCTTGGTGCAGGACCGCTTTAGCCGGGAGGGCAATTGATGCTCTCGCGACTAAAGTCGCTCCTACTGCCGATTCGCGGGCAAGCCTCGCTCCAACAGGGGCGGGGCTGTAATCCCTCAATGTCGCCAGAGTGCAAGCACAGGTCGCGCTGGTGCGCTTCGTGCCGCGCACTGCTGCGTAGTTTGGTCACTCCGGCAGCACTCGTATTGCCGCTGATGCTTGAAAAAACCAAAAATATCGAGCCGACCCGAGGGAGCACGCATGAAGAAACTAATTCGTCATATCAGTTGCGGTGTATTGATGCTGAGCAGTACGGCGTTGCTGGCTGCCGAACCCGCAGCGTGCCAGAACGTGCGCATGGGCGTGGTCAACTGGACCGATGTGATCGCCACCAGCGCGGTTGCCCAGGTCTTGCTGCAAAACATGGGTTATGACGTCAAGCAGACCAGCGCGGCGCAGCAGATTGTTTTCGGCGGTTTGCGCGACGGGCGTCTGGATATCTTCCTCGGCTACTGGAAGCCGGCGATGGACAAGAACATCGCCCCGTTCCTGGCGGCCAATCAGGTCAAGGTGCTCGACAAACCCAGCATGAGTGATGCTCAGGCGACGTTGGCGGTGCCGGATTACGTGGCCGCTGGCGGGCTCAAGACCTTTGGCGATATCGCCAAATTCAAGGACAAGCTCGGCGGCAAGATCTACGGCATCGAACCCGGCACCGGCGCCAACACCAACATCAAGGACATGATCGCCAAGAACCAGTTCGGCCTGGGTGGATTCCAGCTGGTTGAGTCGGGCGAGGCGGGGATGCTGGCGGCGGTACAACGTGCGGTCAAACGCAACGAATGGGTGGTGTTTGTCGGCTGGACCCCGCACCCGATGAACATCAACATGAAAATCGATTACCTGACCGGCAGTGAAGACGTCTTTGGTCCGCAGGAGGGCGCCGCTACCGTCTCCGTGGTCACCGCACCGGATTACGCCCAGCGTTGCCCGAACGTCAGCAAAATGTTGAGCAATCTGACCTTCACCGCCGCTCAGGAAAGCCAGATGATGGTGCCGATCATGGACCGCAAGGCGCCGGATGACGTCGCCAAACAGTGGCTGAAGGATCACCCGGAAGATCTGCAGCGCTGGCTGGCTGGCGTGACGACTTTCGATGGCAAGGACGCAGCCCCGGCGGTTGTGGCCGCTATCGGCAAATAAAGATAGCCGCTGGAGCGAGGCTTGCCCGCGAAGAGGCCAGTACATTCGCGGGCAAGCCTCGCTCCAACGAAACCACCCAGTCGCATCGGGTCAGTGCTGGAGTACTTATGACCACCCATTACCCCCTATCTGCCGAAATGGCCGGGTTCGTCGCCCGGACCCTCACCTTCAGTTCCTCCGCTTCGGACATGAGCGAGCAGCGCGCGGCCTATTCCAGGATGTGCCGGGCATTTAACCCGTCACGTCCGGCGGGCCTTGCCGTTACGGATTTCGAACTGGCTGATGTGCCCGTTCGCAGTTATCGCCCTGACAGTCTTGCCCCGGACACCGCTGCCGATTGCGTGCTGTACCTGCATGGCGGCGGCTGGGTGGTGGGCGATCTGGACTCTCACGACTTCATCTGCACCGATCTGGCTCTGGATCTGGGCTGCGTGGTAATCGCCGTGGACTATCGCCTGGCGCCGGAGCATCCGTTCCCGGCGGCATTCGAAGATTGTGTGGCGGTTTGGCACGGTATTCAGGCGCAAGCGGACTGGCTGGGCATCGATCCGTTAAAGGTCGCGGTTGCCGGAGACAGTGCAGGGGCGACCCTGGCGGCTGCGTTGTGCCTGGCGTTGCGCGATGCGGGGCAGCGCCAGCCGTGCGGTCAGGTCTTGATTTATCCGGCGTTGGGCGGCGCAGCGGATTTACCGTCGCGCAGTGAATGTGCCGATGCGCCGCTATTGAGCAGCGTGGATGTCGATTGTTATCTGGCGCTTTACGCGACCACTGCGCAGCACATGCGCTCGCCTTATGCCTGGCCCTTGCTGGCGCAGGACTTCAGCCAACTCGCTCCGGCGTTCATCGCCGTTGCACAGTTCGATCCGTTACGCGATGACGGCGTGGTTTATGAGCAGAAACTGCGCGAGGCGGGCGTAGCCACCCGGTTTTATTGGGGCAGCGGGTTGGTTCACGGCTGCCTGCGGGCCAAGGGGCAGGCGCAGGAGGCTGATGAGTTGTATCGGCGGATCGTGGAGGCGTTGCGGATTATTGCCAAAAATACCTGACCCCGTTGGAGCGAAGCTTGCCCGCGAATGCGTCGATTCGGTCGATGAAAGTACCGACTGAAAAACCGGTTCGCGGGCAAGCCTCGCTCCAACGGGCTGTTAAGTTAAACCGGCGCTTTCTGAACTTCCGCTTCTTCCACCACATCCCGCATCCGGTCGCGATTGGCCAGGGTCGGGAACAGTTTGATCCAGATGCCGGTTACCGCCAGGGTGCCGACGCCGCCCAGTACTACAGCGGGAACAGTGCCCAGCCAATGCGCGGTCAAGCCGGATTCGAACTCCCCAAGTTGATTGGATGCGCCGATGAACAGGCCGTTGACCGCGCTGACGCGGCCGCGCATTTCATCCGGGGTTTCCAGCTGCACGAACGAGGCGCGGATCACCATGCTGATCATGTCCGCAGCGCCCAGCACGACCAGCACAGCCAGGGAAAACCAGAACGACGTCGACAAGCCGAACGCAATGGTCGCCACCCCAAACACGCCGACGGCGGTGAACATCACACGTCCCACCTTGCGCTCGACGTTGAAATGCGCGAGCCACAACGACATGCCCAACGCGCCGACCGCCGGCGCCGACCGTAACAGCCCCAGGCCCCAGGGACCGGTCAGCAGGATATCGCTGGCGAATACCGGCAACAGCGCCGTCGCGCCGCCGAGCAGCACTGCGAACAGATCAAGGGAAATTGCGCCGAGCACATCCGGGCGGCTGCGGATGAAACGAATCCCGGCCAGCAGCGAATCAAGCGTTGCCTTACCCTTGTTCAACGCCATCTGGCGAGCGGGCAGGCTGAGCATCAACCCGCAGGCAATCACATACAGCAGCACGGTCGGGCCGTAGACCCAGCTGCTGCCAAATGCATACAGAAAACCGCCCAGCGCCGGCGCGACGATGGTCGCGGTTTGCTGTGCCGACTGCGCCGACGCGACCGCCCGGGGGAACAGCGCACTGGGCACGATGCTGGGCAACAGCGCTTGGGTCGCAGGCATTTCAAAAGAACGGGACGCGCCCAGGGCAAAGGCCAGAATGAAGATCATTTCCCGCGTCACACTGTCCGTGGTGCTGCCGATGAACAGCGCCAGAGCGATCAATGCCTGTGCGGTCTGGCACAGCGCGGCGATCTTGCGGCGGTCGTAGCGATCCGCCACGTGACCGGTGTGCAGCATGAACAGCACGCGAGGCGCGAACTCCACGAGCCCGATCAAACCCAGGTCCAGAACATTGCCGGTCAGCTGATAAAGATTCCAGCCAATGGCGACTGTCAGCATCTGAAAACCACTGGCGGTGAAGATACGGGCGAACCAGAAAGCGACGAACGGGCGATGATTGCGCAACAGAACGGGGGCTTGAGTCGGCATGAGTTACAGCGGCCTGGCAGGGGGATAGCCGAGATTATCACTTTGTAACAACGCATTGCGTGAAACCGAGGTCGATCCCGCCAGGTTTTTTTGCAGCGGACACCCCGGTTACAAATTCCACTTCGATGTCAGAAAACTCCGAAGCCCCCGCCGGGCGGGCCTTTGCGGGGTGAGGCAAGACGTCACGCGACAAAAGACCACACAGAGCACGCGTTCAAATAGGTCTACTCTTTGAACGTTGGTTGACCTGCGTCAATGCGCGTTAAGCAATCGTGTGTCGGCGCGACCAACAGATCCCCCATGCCGGAAACACAGAACAATTCCACCCTGCCGTGCTCCATATTTGTGGGGGCAGTCGCTGATGGCTTCGAGTCGCCAGCTGTTTAACCTGAAGAGGAAGACCTATGTTCGGTTTGGAGGCAATTGATCTCGCCCGAATTCAGTTCGCGTTTACCATTTCGTTCCACATTCTGTTTCCTGCCATCACCATTGGTCTGGCAAGTTACCTGGCTGTGCTCGAAGGGTTGTGGCTGAAGACCCGTGAAGACGTCTACCGTGACCTGTACCATTTCTGGTCGAAGATCTTTGCCGTCAACTTCGGTATGGGTGTGGTTTCCGGATTGGTCATGGCCTATCAGTTCGGCACCAACTGGAGCCGGTTTTCCGATTTCGCGGGGGCCGTCACCGGTCCGCTGCTGACCTACGAGGTGCTGACGGCGTTCTTCCTCGAAGCAGGCTTCCTCGGCGTCATGTTGTTCGGCTGGAATCGCGTCGGTCGCAACCTGCACTTCTTCTCTACCGTCATGGTGGCTATCGGCACCTTGATTTCAACCTTCTGGATCCTGTCGTCCAACAGCTGGATGCAGACCCCGCAAGGCTTTGAAATCGTCGACGGCCGGGTGATCCCCACCGACTGGTTCGCCGTGGTATTCAACCCATCGTTCCCGTACCGCCTGGCGCACATGTCCGTGGCGGCGTTCGTGGCAACGGCATTCTTCGTGGGTTCTTCGGCGGCCTGGCATCTGTTGCGCGGTCGCGACACGCCGCCGATCCGCAAGATGCTCTCGATGGCGATGTGGATGGCGCTGTTGGTCGCGCCGGTACAGGCCGTGATCGGCGACTTCCATGGCCTGAATACCCTTGAACATCAGCCGGCGAAAATCGCCGCGATTGAGGGTCACTGGGAAAACGTCGGTGACGAGCCCACGCCGTTGATCCTGTTCGGCCTGCCGAACATGAAAACGGAAACCACTGACTTTGCCGTGGAAATCCCGTATCTGGGCAGCCTGATCCTGACTCACAGCCTGGACAAGCAAGTCCCGGCGCTCAAGGAATTCAAACCCGAAGACCGGCCAAATTCGACGATTGTGTTCTGGTCGTTCCGGGTCATGGTCGGTCTCGGGTTTCTGATGATCTTCACCGGACTGTGGAGTCTCTGGCTGCGCAGGCGCGACGCAATCTACAAATCACGGCCATTCCTCTACCTGGCGTTGTGGATGGGACCTTCGGGCCTGATTGCGATTCTGGCGGGCTGGATCACCACGGAAGTCGGTCGTCAGCCATGGGTCGTTTACGGCTTGATGCGCACCAAGGACGCGTCTTCCGGGCATAGCATCGAACAGATGACCATCACCCTGGTGCTGTTTGTGGTGGTGTACTTCCTGCTGTTCGGTACCGGTCTTGGCTACATGATGCGTCTGGTGCGCAAAGGTCCGGTGGTCAATGAAGGCGATACGCCCAAACACGGCGGCCCTGGTCAGAAACGCACGCCGGCTCGTCCGCTCTCCGCCGCCGAAGAAGGCGCCGAAGACCACGTCAATCACGACAGCCTGACCAAGGAGCATTAAGCCATGGGTATTGATCTTCCGCTGATCTGGGCCGTCATCATCATCTTCGGCATCATGATGTATGTCGTGATGGACGGCTTTGACCTCGGCATCGGCATCCTCTTCCCGTTCATGAAGCAAGAGCACGACCGCGATGTGATGATGAACACCGTCGCACCGGTCTGGGACGGTAACGAAACCTGGTTGGTCCTCGGGGGCGCGGGGTTGTTCGGCGCTTTTCCGCTGGCCTATTCAGTGGTGTTGTCGGCGCTCTATCTGCCATTGATTCTGATGCTGATCGGGCTGATTTTTCGCGGCGTTGCCTTCGAGTTCCGTTTCAAGGCCACCGCCGCCAAGCGTCATTTGTGGGACAAGGCCTTTATTGGCGGCTCGCTGACGGCCACGTTCTTCCAGGGGGTCGCGCTGGGCGCGTTCATCGATGGCTTCCCGGTGGTCAACCGGCAATTCGCCGGCGGTTCGCTGGACTGGCTCACACCGTTCACGATGTTCTGCGGCGTGGCGTTGATTGTCGCGTATGCACTGCTGGGCTGTACCTGGCTGATCATGAAGACCGAAGGTGCGTTGCAAAAGGCGATGCATGATCTGGCACGTCCGCTGGCGTTTGCGGTGCTGGCCGTGATCGGCATCGTCAGTCTCTGGACGCCGCTGGCTCACCCGGACATTGCCGATCGCTGGTTCACGTTGCCGAATCTGTTCTGGTTCCTGCCGGTGCCGATTCTGGTGCTGGTGACCATGTACGGTTTGTTCAAGGCCGTGGCCCGCAATGCGAATTACACGCCGTTCCTGCTGACGCTGGTGTTGATTTTCCTCGGCTACAGCGGCCTGGGTATCAGCTTGTGGCCAAACATCGTGCCGCCGTCGATTTCCATCTGGGACGCTGCTTCGCCACCGCAGAGCCAGGGTTTCATGCTGGTCGGGACGCTGTTCATCATCCCGTTCATCCTCGGTTACACCTTCTGGAGCTACTACGTGTTCCGTGGCAAGGTTACCCAGGAAGATGGCTATCACTAGCAAACAGGCCTCCGGCGCTCAGCGCCGGAGCCATTGATAGAGGAGATTGGCGATGTCCGGCAAAGAATCCTTTCATGACGACGACCAGGACCCGGCCCTGAAAAAACCGCTCTGGCAGCGCGTGGCCTGGTTGATCGGTATCTGGGCGGGCAGTGTGTTCGCCCTGTATATCGTCGCCAGCCTGCTGCGGATGTTCATGACCGCCGCAGGTATGCGCACGCATTGATACGAATCCCATTCCGCGCTCACTGGGCGCGGCTTGCGGCTTTGCGGCTGTGAACGAGTACATATCCCGCAAGGGCAAACGAATATGTACTCATTCCAATGCAAAACCGCCTTCCCGGATAAATCCGGTCCCACATGAGTTACCCATCGCCAAAAGGATTATTTCCGCGCTTTGAGAATCACGAACTTCGGCGTGGCAGCCACTTGCTCGACACCGCGAAACAGCCGCGCCAGCTTGCTGTGATAACCCAGATGGCGATTGCCGACCACATACAGCGCGCCACCGACGACCAGCGCCGAACGGGCCTGCTGAAACATGCGCCAGGCGAGAAAGTCGCCGACCACCTGTTGCTGATGGAAGGGCGGGTTGCAGAGGATTACGTCGAGGGAATCGGGTTCCTGGCTGGCGAGCCCGTCATCGGCGCGGATGACTGCTTCGCGCTCGCCCATTGCCGTTCTCCAGTTCTGCGCCGCTGACTGCACGGCCATGAACGACTCGTCCACCAGCGTGTAGTGGGCTTGCGGATTGGCCAGCGCGCTGGCAATCGCCAACACGCCATTGCCACAACCCAGGTCGGCAACGCGCGCCGAGCCGAGGTCTTTCGGCAGATACGGCAAAAATGCACGGGTGCCGATATCCAGGCCTTCGCGGCAGAACACATTGGCGTGGTTGGCCAGCTCGATGGCGGGATCATCAAGCTTGTAGGTGGTTGGGTAGGGCGAGGGCTGGAATTCGCCGGGTTGCGGCGTCGCGAACAGCAGTCGCGCTTTCTTGACGGCCAATGAGGCGGTCACCGGGCCGACATATTGCTCAAGAAGCTCTCCGGCCGCCCGTGGCAGATGCTTGACCATGGCCGCAGCCACGACGCGCGCGCCCGGTGCCAGCTGGCCTTGCAGGCGGATCAACTGTTCTTCCAGCAGCGCGAGGGTTTTCGGCACGCGGATCAGCACCCAGTCAAACGGTCCCGGCAGAGGTTCGCTCGCCGGAATCAGCGGCACCGAGTCGTAAGCCATTTCGTTGCGGATCAGGTTTTTTTCCAGGCCTTGAGCGGCCAGGAACGAATCCGTGCTGCTGATCACCGTCGCATGTTGCGCGAGGCTCGCGGCCAGTGCGCCAAAGCTGTCATTAAGCACCAGCACCCGGCTCTGCAATGTCACGCCCTGCTCGGCCACGTGGTTGAGCAAATATTCGTCAGCAGCATCGAAAGCCTGCAACGGCTCGTCTTGTTGCTCGGGTTGGCGTACGAGATCGAGCTGGGCAAATGGCGTGATAAGCAGGGGCATGGGCAGGCAAACTCAGGGGCAATCGACGTGTTGGCACATAAGCCCATGACGCGCGGGCTCGCAGAAGACGGTGATTTTACGTGCTTTTTGCCGCTTGGCACTCTGTCGTTTGCCCTTCGCTCAGAACATGCCGCTCAACGCCGCCTGCACCACCGCCGAGATTTTGTTGCAAGCGCCCATTTTTTGCACAGCGTTTGCCACGTGGAAGTGTACGGTTCGTTCTTTCATGCTGAGGATGATGGCAATATCCGCCGCTGTCTTGCCTTCGGCGGACCATCGCAGAATTTCTATTTCACGAGGGGTCAGGTGATTGTCAAAGAGTCCTTGTAATGGATTAATCGCACTTTTATCCATGTTCGCCTCCGTGCAAACTGTTCACTCATTCCAGTTGTAGAGATTCCAGTGTAGGAAAAACTCTGCGAGGGAAATGTGCGTTGAACAGCTTGCTGACGGATGGATGCTGGCGTTTATGCCTCGCCAGGAACGGCGTAAATAGTCACCCCGCCGAGAGCTGCGTATCACTGCGGTTACGCCAAATTCAAGTGCAAATGCGGACCGTCTCGCTATATCCGCAAGAGTGAAAGAGTCTAAATCTGCAGCTGATCTGGCGCGCCGCAGGGATACCACTACAAACCGGTGGTGTTTATCTGCAAGGCTTTGCGGGACACTGAGCACCTCTTTTTTTGCTTGCAGGTTGACCATGACCGCCAGTGCAGACAAATTCACTCGGCAGACCCTGCTGAATGTGACACCACTCACCCCCAGCCTGTTTACCCTGCGCACCACGCGTGATGCGGGTTTCCGATTCCAGGCAGGGCAATTCGCCCGCCTGGGTGTCACCAAGGCTGACGGCAGCGTTGTGTGGCGTGCCTACTCGATGGTTTCTTCGCCTCATGACGAATTCCTCGAGTTTTTCTCCATCGTGGTGCCGGACGGCGAATTCACCAGCGAACTCAGCCGGCTGCGCGAAGGCGATTCGCTGCTGATCGAAAAACAGGCATTCGGCTATCTGACCCTTGATCGTTTCGTCGATGGCCGGGATTTGTGGCTTTTATCCACCGGCACCGGCATCGCGCCCTTTCTGTCGATCCTGCAGGATTTCGAAGTCTGGGAAAAATTCGAACGGATTGTTCTGGTCTACAGCGTGCGCGAAGCCAAAGAGCTGGCGTATCAGGAGCTGATAGCCGGCCTGACCGAACGCGACTACCTGGCCGAATATGCCGAAAAATTCCTGTTCCTGCCCCTCGTGACTCGCGAGAATCCGCCTGGGATGTTGCACGGACGGATCACGCACCTGCTGGAAAGCGGCGATCTGGAGAAAGCCGCAGCACTGGACATGACCCCCGAGCATTCGCGGGTGATGCTGTGCGGCAACCCGCAGATGGTCGAAGACACACGGGCCTTGCTCAAGGCGCGAGACATGAATCTCAGCTTGAGCCGCCGTCCGGGACAGGTTGCGGTGGAAACGTATTGGTGAAATCCGGCTCTGCTGGAGCGAGCCTCGCTCCAACGGGCTGATGCGAAAAGGGCGGTACATTCGATGCAAATCTGGCGCATCGAATGTACCGCCCTCCCGGATGAATCCGGTCCTACCGGTATTGCGTCAAATCAAACCGGACGCAGTGGATCCACAGTGATCGGCGCTGCAGGTTTGTTCTGCTCTTTCAACAGATCACGGATCTCACCCAGCAGGATTTCTTCCTTGGTGGGTGTAGGCGGCAAGGTCGGGGCCTTGGCTTCTTCGCGTTTCAGGCGGTTGATGGCCTTTACGCCCATGAAAATGGCAAACGCCACAATGATGAAGTCGATCACGGTCTGGATGAATTTGCCGTAGGCCAGCATCACTGCAGGCGTATTGCCTTCGCCAGGTCGCAGAACGACTGCAAGGTCGCTGAAATCTACGCCGCCAATCAGCAGCCCGAGGGGCGGCATGATTACATCGCCGACGAACGACGAAACGATCTTGCCGAATGCCGCACCAATGATGATACCGACGGCCATATCGACCACGTTACCTTTGACGGCAAAGGCTTTGAACTCGCTTAGTACGCTCATGGGTCATTCCTTGTTACAGATGAGTTGGGTCAATGCAGTGTAATTCAGCTCTGCGCAACGCGCTTCACCTGCAATCGACCGGGCTCTGACGCGGAAGTTTTATCGAAACACTCAAAAACACAGACCATAAAGGCTCTGGAACGCAGTCGCGGCAACCTGCGTTATGATTGCCGACTTTTACGAATGGGGTGGTCATGGCCAAGGCCAAACGCATGTACGGTTGCACCGAATGCGGTGCGACCTTTCCCAAGTGGGCTGGTCAGTGCAGCGAGTGCGGTGCCTGGAACACATTGGTTGAGACCGTGCTGGAAAGCGGTTCGGCAGCGCCGCCCAGTGGCCGTTCCAGCTGGACCGGCCAACAGGCGCAGATCCGCACGCTGGCAGAAGTCAGCGTCGAGGAAATTCCGCGCTTTACCACTAACTCCACCGAGCTGGACCGCGTGCTCGGTGGTGGCCTGGTCGACGGCTCCGTCGTTCTGATTGGCGGCGATCCGGGTATCGGCAAGTCCACAATTCTGCTGCAAACCCTGTGCGCCATCGCCGAACAGATGCCTGCGCTGTACGTCACGGGCGAAGAATCGCAGCAGCAGGTCGCCATGCGCGCCCGCCGTCTGGGCTTGCCTCAGGACAAGCTCAAGGTCATGACTGAAACCTGCATCGAAAGCATTATTGCCACGGCGAAGGTCGAAAAGCCGAAAGTCATGGTCATCGACTCGATTCAGACGATTTTCACCGAGCAACTGCAATCCGCGCCGGGCGGCGTTTCCCAGGTGCGGGAAAGTGCGGCGTTGCTGGTGCGTTATGCCAAGCAAAGCGGCACAGCGATTTTCCTCGTGGGCCACGTCACCAAGGAAGGCGCGCTGGCCGGTCCACGGGTCCTCGAACACATGGTTGATACCGTGTTGTACTTCGAAGGCGAATCCGATGGCCGTCTGCGGCTGCTGCGCGCGGTGAAAAATCGTTTCGGCGCAGTCAACGAGCTGGGCGTGTTCGGCATGACGGACAAAGGCCTGAAAGAAGTCTCCAACCCTTCAGCGATCTTTCTCACCCGCGCCCAGGAAGAAGTCCCGGGCAGCGTGGTCATGGCGACATGGGAAGGTACGCGGCCGATGCTGGTTGAAGTGCAGGCGCTGGTGGACGACAGCCATTTGGCCAACCCGCGTCGGGTAACCCTCGGGCTGGATCAGAATCGCTTGGCTATGCTGCTGGCGGTCCTGCATCGCCACGGCGGGATTCCTACCCACGATCAGGACGTTTTCCTCAACGTGGTGGGCGGTGTAAAGGTGCTGGAAACTGCGTCCGACCTGGCCTTGATGGCAGCGGTGATGTCCAGCCTGCGCAATCGTCCGCTGCCTCACGACTTGCTGGTGTTCGGCGAGGTCGGGCTGTCTGGCGAGGTGCGACCGGTGCCCAGCGGCCAGGAGCGCTTGAAAGAAGCGGCCAAACACGGCTTCAAGCGCGCCATCGTGCCCAAGGCCAACGCGCCGAAGGAATCACCGCCAGGCTTGCAGATCATTGGCGTGACCCGCCTGGAACAGGCGTTGGATGCGTTGTTTGAGTGAGCAAACCGGTAGGAGGGGACTTGTCCCCGAAGTCTATGCAAACCGGTAGGAGGGGACTCGTCCCCGAAGACGCCAGTGCCAGCGCTGAAGATTTTCCTTTCCAGACCCGCCGCCTTCCCGGACAAGTCCGGGCCTACCGAATCTATGCAAACCGGTAGGAGGGGACTCGTCCCCGAAGACGCCAGTGCCAGCGCTGAAGATCTTCCTCGCCAGACCCGCCGCTTTCCCGGTCCTACCGAATCTGTGTAAACCGGTAGGAGGGCTTCAAACCGCGATCAACGCCGCCAGTTCGCGGTCGAGCTCATCGTGATCCGCCAGGTTCAGCTCGATCAGGCGGCGTAGATGGCTGATCGAATCCAGACCGATGTGCAGGCAGACAAAGCCCAGTTGCTGATGATCGTCATGGGTCAGCTGAACATCCATCTGCACCTGAGCCTCGTCACTCAGGCGGATGTCCACCGCAAATGGCTTCCCGGTATCGGCCAGCCAGGCAGCGGGACGCTGGATAAGCAGACCTTTGAGCGACAGGTCGACCAACTGCACTTGCCAGTGTTTGTCACCCTGGCGCAGTTCGGTCTTTGCGTCGAAGGCAATGCGCTTGAAACGTCGGCGGTCTGTCTGGGAGTCGGTCATCTGGTCAGTTCTCTTGTAATCGAGTGACTATACGTCAGCGGATCGACGCGCGTCAGCAGCGCCGCATCTCTGGACGATAGACCTGTTCAGAGTTGCCGAACAGTTCTCAACTGAAGATTCATCAACCGAAGTTGTTGCGTGAATTGTCTTTAGTTTCAATCAGCTTTTTCTGACAGACCGTGTCGACGAATTCTTTTGCGCTGTATACCTTCGTGGGGGGTGGCCTTTCACAGCGACACAGCTAAACTCGCATCGTTGGTCTTCTAGTCATTCTGCTGGAATAAAAAAATGAAAAATAATAATAGCCTCATGCGCCATGTGCCTTGGCTGATCGTTGCAATTATCGGGGCCTGTGCCCTTGGGGTCGTGGCCTTGCGCCGCGGAGAAGCAATCAACGCGTTATGGATCGTGGTGGCAGCGGTTGCCATCTATCTGGTCGCTTATCGCTATTACAGTCTGTTCATCGCTACGCACGTGATGCAACTCGATCCACTGCGGGCAACTCCGGCAGTGGTCAACAATGACGGTCTGGACTATGTGCCGACCAACAAACACATTCTTTTCGGTCACCACTTTGCTGCCATCGCTGGCGCAGGTCCGCTGGTCGGCCCGGTTCTGGCAGCGCAGATGGGCTATTTGCCCGGCACGCTGTGGCTGATTGCCGGCGTGGTGCTGGCCGGTGCGGTGCAGGATTTCATGATCCTGTTCCTCTCCACACGCCGTAACGGTCGCTCGCTGGGCGACATGGTTCGCGAGGAAATGGGCCGCATTCCCGGCACCATCGCCTTGTTTGGCTGCTTCCTGATCATGATCATCATCCTTGCGGTGCTGGCGCTGATCGTCGTCAAAGCCCTGGCCGAAAGTCCATGGGGCATGTTCACGGTGCTGGCGACCATCCCGACGGCGATGTTCATGGGCATTTACATGCGCTACATCCGCCCGGGTCGCATCGGAGAAATCTCGGTCATCGGCGTGGTCTTGCTGCTGCTGTCGATCTGGGTCGGCGGTCAGATCGCCGCCAGTCCCGAGTGGGCACCGATGTTCACCTTCACCGGTGTGCAGATCACCTGGATGCTGGTGGGCTACGGTTTCGTAGCCGCCATGCTGCCGGTCTGGCTGCTGCTGGCGCCGCGTGATTACCTCTCTACTTTCCTGAAAATCGGCACCATTGTTGCCCTGGCAATCGGCATTCTGATCCTCGCGCCAGAGCTGAAAATGCCTGCGCTGACCCAGTTCACCGACGGTACCGGTCCAGTCTGGAAAGGCACGCTGTTCCCGTTCCTGTTCATCACCATCGCGTGTGGTGCGGTTTCGGGCTTCCACGCACTGATCTCCTCGGGCACCACGCCGAAACTGCTGGATAACGAAACCAACGCCCGTTACATCGGTTACGGCGGCATGTTGATGGAGTCTTTCGTGGCCATCATGGCAATGGTTGCCGCTTCGGTGATCGAGCCAGGCGTGTACTTCGCCATGAACAGCCCGGCGGCCATCGTCGGCAGCGACGTGGTAACGGTTGCGCAAACTGTGACCAGCTGGGGCTTTGCCATCACGCCGGAACAACTGACTGCAGTGGCCAAGGACATCGGCGAGAACACCGTACTGGCTCGTGCTGGCGGTGCGCCGACTCTGGCAGTCGGTATCGCGCAGATTCTGCACCAGGCATTGCCAGGTGCCAGCACCATGGCTTTCTGGTACCACTTCGCGATCCTGTTCGAAGCGCTGTTCATCCTGACGGCGGTTGATGCCGGCACCCGTGCCGGTCGCTTCATGCTGCAAGACTTGCTGGGCAGCTTCGTGCCAGCCCTCAAACGCACTGAGTCCTGGACCGCCAACGCCATCGGCACCGGTGGTTGCGTCGCGCTTTGGGGCTACTTGCTGTATCAAGGCGTGATCGATCCGCTGGGTGGGATCAACACCTTGTGGCCGCTGTTCGGTATCTCCAACCAGATGCTGGCCGGTATCGCGCTGATGCTGGCGACGGTCGTGCTGATCAAAATGAAGCGTCAACGCTACATCTGGGTGACCATGCTCCCGGCCGTCTGGCTGCTGATCTGCACCGTGACGGCGGGTTTCATCAAGCTGTTCGACGCCAATCCGGCGGTCGGCTTCCTGGCCCTGGCCAAGAAATACAGCACCGCCGCTGACGCCGGCCAGATCCTGGCTCCGGCCAAGACCATGGACCAGATGCAGCATGTGATCTTCAACGCTTATACCAACGCGACGCTGACCAGCTTGTTCCTGTTCGTGGTGTTCAGCATTCTGTTCTACGCGTTGAAAGTCGGTATTGCGGCTTGGGGCAAGAAGGAGCGTACCGACAAGGAAGCTCCATTCCAGGCCCTGACCACGCCGACCCAAGTGTGATAACTCACCCGAAAAGAGGATCTGCTTATGTTCAATGATCTGAGTCGACTCGGGAAATACCTCGGTCAGGCCGCACGCCTGATGGTGGGCATGCCCGACTACGACACCTACGTCGCGCATATGCAGGTCAAACACCCCGACAAGCCGATGATGGATTACGAGGCGTTCTTCCGGGAGCGCCAGGAAGCCCGATACGGTGGCAAGGGTGGGCCAAAATGCTGTTGATCGGTTGATCGATGGCTGGTTAGTCTGAAACGCGCCACGCTTGTCGCCATGACCCTCGCACAACCCATCCCCGTCACCGTCCTCAGCGGTTTTCTCGGTGCGGGCAAGACCACGTTGCTGCGCCATCTGCTCAAGGCCGAGCACGGCCTGAAAATCGCCGTGATCGAGAACGAATTCAGTGATGCCGGTATCGACACCCAATTGCTGGGTGCAGAGCCGGTGCAAGTCATGACCCTGTCCAACGGCTGCGTGTGCTGCACCATTCACACTGATCTGACCAAAGCGTTGTTCCTGCTGCTTGAACGCCTGGACAGCGGCGAAATCGCCTTTGATCGTCTGGTGATCGAGTGCACCGGGCTGGCCGATCCGGCTCCGGTGGCGCAGACCTTCTTCATTGATGAAGAATTGCGCGAACGCTACATCCTCGACGGGATCATCACCCTGGTGGACGCGGCGAACGCCGATACGCATCTGGCGCAAACCATCGCTCAGGCGCAAATCGGCTTTGCCGATCGGCTGCTGGTCAGCAAGCGCGACCTGGTGGATGACGCGGCATTCGAGGCCCTCAGCGCGCGGCTGACGCGAATCAATCGACGTGCGCCGATTCGGGTGGTCGAGCACGGCAAGATTGACCTGGCTGAGCTGCTGGACGTGCGTGGCTTCAACCTGAACGCTGATCTGGGTGGCGGCATGAGCCTGCGACCGGTGGCGCCTGCCGGCCATTCCGTCGACCGGATCAGCAGCCTGGTACTGCGCAGCGACCAACCCCTGGATCTGGACAAGCTCAGCGAGTTCATGAACGAACTGCTGGAGGAGCACGGCCCGCAATTGCTGCGCTACAAAGGCGTTCTGAGCATAAAGGACGAACCCCGGCGCATGGTGTTTCAGGGCGTGCTGAAACTGTACGGCTTCGACTGGGATACCGAATGGGCTGAAGACGAAAAGCGCGAAAGCGTGATCGTGTTCATTGCCGATGAACTGCCGGAGGAGAAGATTCGAGCGGGGTTCGCGAAAATCTCCGAGTAACGATCTGTGAGTGCGATTTTGTTCGCGAAGCCGCCTTCCCGGACAAGTCCGGTC
Organism: Pseudomonas sp. CFII64; assembly: GCF_000416235.1. Classification (GTDB taxonomy): domain Bacteria; phylum Pseudomonadota; class Gammaproteobacteria; order Pseudomonadales; family Pseudomonadaceae; genus Aquipseudomonas. The sequence continues at coordinate 52,678 of NZ_ATLO01000026.1, forward strand.
CTACCGAATCTGTGCAGGCCCGGTAGGAGGGGCTTGTCCCCGATGAGGCCAGCGCCGGCGCAGCAGACCTCCTCCGCAACCCCGGCGCTTTTCCCGGACAAGTCCGGTCCTACCGAATCTGTGCAGGCCCGGTAGGAGGGGACTTGTCCCCGATGAGGCCAGAGCCAGCGCAGCAGAGCGGTTGCAGGATTCAAGAAAACAAAAAGCCCGGCTCAAGAGCCGGGCTTTTTGTTCTTGCCGAAAACGCGCTGATTAAGCGCCGTATACCGGCAGTTTGGCGCAGATGGCTTTTACTTTTTCGCGTACTGCATCGATCACGGCTTCGTTGTTCAGGTCAGCCAGGATGTCGCAGATCCAGCCAGCGAGTTCCTTGCATTCTGCTTCCTTGAAGCCACGAGTGGTCACGGCCGGGGTGCCGAAACGCAGGCCCGAGGTCACGAACGGCGAACGTGGATCGTTCGGTACGGAGTTTTTGTTCACGGTGATGAACGCACGACCCAGGGCAGCGTCGGCGTCTTTGCCGGAAATGTCCTGTTTGATCAGCGACAGCAGGAACAGGTGGTTTTCAGTACCGCCGGAAACCACGTCAAAGCCGCGTTCGATGAACACACCGGCCATGGCCTTGGCGTTTTTCACCACTTGTTGCTGATAAGCCTTGAACTCAGGCTGCAACGCTTCCTTGAAGCAGACGGCCTTGGCCGCGATAACGTGCTCCAGTGGGCCGCCTTGTGCGCCCGGGAAAACTGCCGAGTTCAGCTTCTTCTCGATTTCGGCGTTGGCGCGAGCCAGGATCAGGCCGCCACGTGGACCGCGCAGGGTTTTGTGCGTGGTGGTGGTCACGACGTCAGCGAAAGGCACCGGGTTCGGGTAAACGCCCGCAGCAACCAGACCGGCAACGTGGGCCATGTCGACGAACAGGTACGCGCCGACCTTGTCAGCGATGGCGCGGAAGCGTGGGAAGTCGAGGATCTGCGAGTAGGCAGAGAAACCGGCCACGATCATCTTCGGCTTGTGCTCAACGGCCAGACGCTCGACTTCGTCGTAGTCGATCATGCCGTTGCCGTCGATGCCGTACTGCACAGCGTTGTAGAGTTTGCCCGACGAGCTGACGCTGGCGCCGTGAGTCAGGTGACCGCCGTGCGCCAGGCTCATGCCCAGAATGGTGTCGCCGCCTTGCAGCAGTGCCAGGTAAACCGCGCTGTTGGCTTGCGAACCGGCGTGGGGCTGAACGTTGGCGTAATCGGCGCCGAACAGTTCCTTGGCGCGGTCGATGGCCAGTTGCTCAACCACGTCGACGAATTCGCAGCCGCCGTAGTAGCGCTTGCCTGGATAGCCTTCGGCGTACTTGTTGGTCAGGACCGAGCCCTGAGCTTCCATGACCGCTGGGCTGGTGTAGTTTTCCGAGGCAATCAGCTCGATGTGCTCTTCCTGGCGCTGAGCTTCTTGCTCCATTGCGGCAAAGAGATCGGAGTCGTACTTGGCGAGAGTCAAATCACGGCTGAACATGGCGGTCCTCAAGGATCGGGGCAGAAAAGGAGGGCATTCTACCCCAACCGCTTTTATCTGGCATATGAAAGGAAGTCATGTCGTGAACAAGCGGTATTCACGCAGCGCGGGTTATACCCCCGTTGGAGCGAGGCTTGCCCGCGAATCCGTGCGGTCAGCAACGACGATGTCGCCAAATGGGCCCATTCGCGGGCAAGCCTCGCTCCAACAGATTTGGAAATCAGTCAATCATGAACAGCGCATCGTTGCTGAACTGCGCTTCGAAGCGTCCTGGCGGCATTGGGCGGCCGAACAGGTAGCCCTGGACTTCATCGCAGCCATGCTCGCGCAGGAATTCCAGCTGCTCGTGGGTTTCGACGCCTTCGGCGATGACCGCCAGATTGAGGCTGTGCGCCATGGCAATGATGGCCCGGGCAATCTGGGCGTCCTGCTCGCCTGATGGCAGGCCGTCGACGAAGGTGCGGTCGATTTTCAGCACGTCGATGGGGAATTGCTTGAGGTAGTTCAGCGACGAATAACCCGTGCCGAAGTCATCGACCGCGATGCTCAGGCCCAGGCATTTGAGGCCGTCGAGAATCTGCATGGCTTCGCTGACTTCACGCATCAGGATACTTTCAGTCAGTTCCAGCTCCAGGCAAGCCGGTGGCAGGCCCGATTCCTTGAGAATGTTGGCGATCCGGGTGCCGAGCTGGCCGTCCGAGAACTGCCGTGCCGAGATGTTCACCGAGACTTTGGGCACGCGCACCTTAGCCACATGCCACGCCTTGAGCTGGCGACAGGCCTCGGCCAAGACCCAATCCCCGACCTCCACCACCAGCCCGAGCTCTTCGAGCACGGGAATGAATTCATTGGGCGATACCAGGCCACGGCGCGGATGGCGCCAGCGCAGCAGGGCTTCGGCGCCGGTCAGGCGTTTGCCGTCACCGCTGAACTGCGGTTGGTAGTAGAGGGTGAATTCTTTCTGTTCCAGCGCGTGGCGCAGGTCGCTTTCCAGCTCCAGGCGTTCCAGCGCCGAGGCGTTCATGTCGGCCTGGTAGAACTGGAAGTTGTTTTTGCCGCGCTCTTTGGCGTGATACATCGCCGTGTCGGCGTTCTTCATCAACTGGCTCAGCTCATTGCCGTCCTGCGGACTGAGCGCGATGCCGATGCTCGCGGTAACGAAGAACTCGCGGCCTTCGAGCACGAACGGCGTGACCAGGCTGGTCAGGATCTTTTCCGCGACGTTGATAGCGCGGTTCAAGGCCAGTTGGCGAGTGGCGCCCGGTTGCAACAGCAAGGTGAATTCGTCGCCACCCATGCGCGCCACGGTGTCGTCATCGGCAACGCAGGCCAGCAGGCGTGTGGCCATTTCCTGGAGCATGCGGTCGCCGGCAGCATGGCCGAGTGAGTCGTTGATCGGTTTGAAGCGGTCAAGATCGAGGAACATCAGCACGACCCATGACTGCTGTCGCTCAGCCTGTTGCAAGGCCGAATGCAGACGATCCTGAAACAGCGTGCGGTTGGGCAGGTGGGTCAGGGCGTCGTAATAAGCCAGGCGATGGATGCGTTGCTCGCTGGCCTTGCGCTCGCTGATGTCGCTGAAGAAACACACGTAACTGGCCAGATCGCCTTCATCGTCGAGCACTGCATTAATGCCAACCCATGCCGGATAATGCTCGCCGCTGCGACGCTTGAGCCAAACTTCACCTTCCCAGCTGCGTCGCTGATGCAGTTGCTTGACGATGTAGCGCAGGTGCGCTTCCTGTTGTTCGTCCACCGTAAGCATGGTCGGCAGCTGATCCAGTACTTGCGCGACTTCGTAGCCGCTGACTCGACTGAAGGCTTCGTTGGCCTGGACGATATAGCCTGCCGGGTCGGTAATGATGATGGCGGATGTGGAATGTTCGAAAACCGTGGCGGCCATGCGCAGGTCTTTTTCCGCCCGCCGCTGTTGGCTGACATCGCGCCCGACGCCGAGGATGCCTTCGAAGACGCCGCGGTCGTCCCAGACCAGCACCAGACGCAGTTCGATGGGGATCTTTCGGCCATCGGCCCGCAGGGAGTCGAACAGAAATAGCTGGGTGGGCACTTCCAGGCGCAGCTTCTGCAATTCCTCGGGCTGATCCAGGGCCTTGCTGACACGCGCCAGCAGCGCATACATGTCCGCCAGTTGTGCCGGGTTGGCAAAGGTCTTGTCCCAGCCGTTCTCGAGAATCCACTCGGCGCTATAGCCCAGCACGGTATTCACCGACGGGCTGACGTAGTTGGGTTTGAGCTGGCTGTCGGTGGAGAAAATCACGTCGCTGATGCTTTCGGCGAGCATGCGATAGCGCTGTTCGCTGTCGCGCAAGGATTCGCTGGCTTCCAGCTGTTCGGTCACGTCCTTGGCGACACCGATGATGCGGGTGACCTGATCGTCCTTGTCGCGGGCCAGCGCCTGTTCGCGGATGTCAAAGCGCCGCCACTTGCTGTTGCTGTCACGAAACCGCAGCAGGCAATGCAGAAGCTCGCTGTGGCCGCGATGACGCTGGCGCAGGCGCATGTCCTGATAACTCTGCGCGTCATCGGGATGCAGCAGGATTTCCCAGAAAAACTCGCCCATCCGCAACAACTCGGTCTTGCTGTAACCCAGCGTGTGCCCCAGATGGTGGTTGCTGTAGATCATCCGCTGGCTGAGCACGTCCTGAACATAGAGATGATCCGGCACAGTGCGCACCACATCGGACCAGAAGCTCTCGCGTTCCTGCAATGACAATTCGACCTGTTTGCGCCGGGTAATGTCACCGATGCTGAGAATCACCGAATGGAAGTCGTCGATATGCTCTGGCAGGCGCAGCACCAGCCATAAATGCTGGTCTTCGCCGTCATCCTGAGTCAGGCGGATTTCCAGTTCGAGCTGGTTTTGCCTGGACAACACCGCATGCAGCACCTGTTCGCCAATGCCCTGACGCGTGCGCGGGCAGCCCTCGATCAGGTATTCCCAGGCCTGCTGGCTGGATTCAACCTTGAGCAGGCTCAGCGCGACCTGATTGACCTCGGTAATGCGCAGTTGCCGCAACAGCGCCTTCAATTGGCCAGGCTGAACCTGCAGCAAACCTTCGAGATCGTCGCGGGTATTGAGTTTCAAGGCATCCAGGTGGTCCGGCAGGCCTGACATGTCCAGGACGCAGATGGCAACGCCGGCACCTTCGAAAATCTCTTGATAACGGCGACGACTTTCGTGCAATTGACGCTGGCGGCGACGCAGGCTGATTAATGCCAGCAGGGGCAGGATCGAACACAAAAGGCCGATCAGGCACTTGCCGATCAACGGCGGCAGCAGTTGCTCCCGCGCCTTCTGCGCGTCAAACAGGCCGCGCAGTTGCCAATCGCTGTTGGTCAACGGCTGGAGCAACACGGTTTCGTTTTCCCCCAGACTGCTGCCGCTGGGCTCGCTAGCTGGTGGACTATCACGAAACAGCATGCGTTCGGTGGTGCGGTTTTCCAGGCGCCACATGGGCTGGAAATCCTGAGCAGTCTGTCGGGCCAGGGCTTTCAAGGCCTCCGGGGCCATCCGCAAGGCCCAGTATTCGCGAACGTCGCCGGGCTTGCGCACCAACAGGTAGATGACTGAGCCATCGGTCGCGTTGTCGTAGTAATAAGGTCGGCCCGCTGCCTGTTGCATGGCCTTTTTCAGAACGTCGGCGTCCCGGGGGTTGTCCACGCTATCGGCAACGACACTGCCGGTAGCGTCAAGCAAGGCAATACTGCGCAGCGAAGGCAGGGATTGACGCAGCGCCGCAAGCTGGGTCGATCCGGTCGAGTCAGGTGATTGTTGCGAACTGTCGGCCAGCAGGTTGAGGCTGACTTGCGCGCTGAGGGCCATGTTCAGGCTCAGGCGATCAGCCAACTGCACGCTGTAGTCGAGACTGCGCTGACGCTGGCGATCCTGAGTCTGCTGGAACTGCTCGATCAACTGCCACAACAACAACGCCAGCATCAGCAACACCAAAGCTGCGAGCGCACCTTTCAGTGAGCCGCGCAAGGGCGTGACGTTCGCGCCTTTTGCCATACGCGTTGAATAGGGGTGAATTGGTGTGGGCAAGCTCTGATCCTGACGACTACTGGACTGAACAGACAGCGTGAAAACTCCTGCAACAACGTTTTCACACGATCAGTGAGGCAACTAATGCGAAATGCACTATAAGCCGGACGCCCAAAGGGCGGCTAGCATGCCTTTAGTTGTGGCAAAGTGCCAGTCCCGTTAGGCCGGATGGTTTGCCCTGCCGGGCGCATTCGGGTAGCTTTGCCCGACGCGCGGCCCTGATTTCTGCATGAGTGATTCCACTGCTTGCATTTAATGATCCCGATCCCAATCCTATCGTTCATCGCCTAGTCGCTGTGCTTGATTCAAGGCTCGGAAACGTCAAACGGCAAGTGCCGTCGATAAGAAAAAGCTTTTTTCAGGACAGGGCTCTAAGCTCGCGCTCTATTCAGCCCTATTTAATAGCCACATACACCAGGTTTTTATTCAATGGCCCAATACGTCTTTACCATGCATCGGCTGAGCAAAGTTGTGCCGCCGAAGCGGGAAATTCTCAAAAATATCTCCCTTTCGTTCTTTCCGGGCGCCAAGATCGGCGTTCTGGGCCTGAACGGGTCGGGTAAATCGACTCTGTTGAAAATCATGGCCGGTGTCGACACCGAGTTCGATGGCGAAGCGCGGCCGATGCCCGAGCTGAACATCGGCTATCTGCCGCAGGAACCGCAACTGGATCCGACCAAGACCGTTCGTGAAGTGGTCGAGGAAGCCGTCAGCGTGATCAAGAACGCCCAGGCGCGTCTCGATCAGGTCTACGCCGAATACGCCGAGCCGGATGCCGATTTCGACAAGCTGGCCGCTGAGCAGGCCAAGCTCGAAGCCATCCTGCAGGCCAGCGACGGTCACAACCTTGAGCGTCAGCTGGAAGTCGCGGCCGATGCCTTGCGTCTGCCGGCGTGGGACGCGAAAGTCGCGGTCCTTTCCGGTGGTGAAAAACGTCGTGTGGCTTTGTGCCGCTTGCTGCTGTCCGCGCCGGACATGCTGCTGCTCGACGAACCGACCAACCACCTGGACGCCGATTCCGTCGCCTGGCTTGAGCATTTCCTGCACGATTTCCCGGGCACCGTGGTTGCGATCACGCACGACCGGTACTTCCTGGATAACGTCGCCGGCTGGATTCTGGAGCTCGACCGCGGTGCGGGCATTCCTTACGAGGGCAACTATTCGGGCTGGCTTGAAGCCAAGTCTGATCGTCTGGCCCAGGAATCCAAGCAGCAATCGGCCCATGAAAAGGCCATGAAAGAAGAGCTGGAATGGGTTCGGCAGGGCGCCAAGGCGCGTCAGTCCAAATCCAAGGCTCGTCTGCAACGCTTTGAAGAAATGCAGTCGCAGGAATTCCAGAAGCGCAGCGAAACCAACGAGATCTATATCCCGGCCGGTCCGCGTCTGGGCGACAAAGTCATCGAGTTCAAGAACGTCAGCAAGGGTTACGGCGACCGCGTGTTGATCGACAATCTGTCGTTCGCCATGCCCAAAGGCGCCATCGTCGGCGTGATCGGCGGTAACGGTGCCGGTAAGTCGACCCTGTTCCGCATGCTGATGGGCAAGGAACAGCCGGATTCGGGCAGCATCGAAATCGGTGAAACCGTGCAACTGGCCTGCGTGGATCAAAGCCGCGACGACCTGGACGGCAGCAAAACGGTATTCCAGCAGATCTCCGACGGCTCTGATCAGATCCGCATCGGCAACTATGAAATTCCGTCGCGTACTTATGTCGGTCGTTTCAACTTCAAGGGCGGCGACCAGCAGAAGTTCGTCAAGGACCTTTCCGGTGGTGAGCGCGGCCGCTTGCACCTGGCATTGACCTTGAAAGAGGGCGGCAACGTCCTGCTGCTCGACGAACCGTCAAACGACCTCGACGTGGAAACCCTGCGTTCGCTGGAAGAAGCGCTGCTGGACTTCCCTGGCGCCGCCATTGTGATCTCTCACGATCGGTGGTTCCTGGACCGTGTGGCAACGCACATCCTGGCCTACGAAGACGACTCGCAAGCGGTATTCTTCGAAGGTAACTACACCGAATACGAAGCCGACCGCAAAAAGCGCCTCGGCGACGCAGCCGCCCAGCCACACCGGGTACGGCACAAGAAACTGGCCTGATCAGTTCAGGTATCACAAGAACGGAGCCTTCGGGCTCCGTTTTTTGTGGGAGGAACAGCCGGGAGCTGGTCTGAAATGCAATCCGTAGGACCGGCTTCAGCCGGGAGCAGGTCGATGCATGCGCTGGTGCTTCGTCCTGTAGGACCGGCTTCAGCCGGGAGCAGGTCGATGCATCGCAGCTGCTTCGTCGCCAGCACAATCGCCCTCCCGACTGAAGCCGGTCCTACGGGATTGGCGCTGGCTTCTTCAAACATCCGCCTCAATCAACACCACTTCAATCAACTGATCCCCAGCCGGGCGTTTCCACAGCACCTCATCGCCCAATTGCGCGCCCAGCAGCGCCCGGCCCAGCGGTGAGCCCCAGTTGATCAGTCCGGCAGAGGCGTCGGCCTGATCCTCGCCGACCAGCTGCACGCGCTGCTCGGTGCCTTGTTCGTCGGCGAAGGTCACCCAGCTGCCGATCTGCACCTTTTCCGTTGAAATCGCCGGCGTAACGACCTGAGCGCTCAGCAGGCGTTGATTGAAATAGCGCAAATCGCGCTCAAGATCGGCCAGGCGCTGTTTGTCGGAGTTGTCGACCAACGCCGATTGCGCGCTGTGTTGCGCCTGAAGTTCGGCGACCCGGTTCTGCAATTGCAGCAAACCGTGGGCGGTAACGTAGTTGGGTTGTTGGCTGACGAGACGCTCGACCGGCTGGCTGGCATCCGCAGCGGCGTTATCTTCATTGACGAAAGCGCGGCTCATGGGGTTCTCCTGTTCATGAGATTTGGGCCACGCTTGCGGCTGATTAGTTTCGTCCAATCGTTTAATGCGAACGGTAAGCCTTGGCTTCACCTTGGGTTTTCTGCTGCTCCCAGGCCCGATCACGGTCGTTCCAGATGTGCTGCGTGTCCAGCCGATCACGGCTTTCCAGCATGCTCTGGCACTGCCGAAAACCGTCGCCCCAGCCTTGGGCGTAAGTCGCGTCCTTGAGGTAACGCGGCACATCCTTCTTGTATTGCCCGCCAATTGATCCGGCCGCCTGCCGACCACTGCCGCAGCCATCCTGAAACCCGTCGGCGAACGCCGGAGGATAGCCTTCTGCCAATAACTGCTCGTGAGTGGACTGACAACCCGCGACCAGCACCACCAACCACAACATAGCCCAACGCACGTTCATCACGGATTCCTCGACTTGTGGGCGAAGTCTAGAAACCGCTCTGTGAGTTATTCGTTAAAGACGTGTAGGAAATTAGTGATTTGCTGGCAGCGTACACTCCGTAGGAGCGGCTTTAGCCGCGAGAGTATCAGCCGCGAGAGTTTGCTCCCGGCTGAAGCCGGTCCTACGAGCCGGTCCTATGACCGGTCCAATAACCGGTCAAGCAGCCGCTTCAATAGTGATACCACTTCACTTCAAGCATCACTTCATTCTGCGGCGAGGCCAGCTGGCTGAATTCGCGCTGGGCGCTCAGGCGCAGGCCGAGGTTGCGCGACAGTTCCCATTGCTGGTTAAGGCTGATGCTGCGGCGTACTTCGCCGTTGGTGAAGTAATCGCCCTTGGTTTCCAGGCTCAGGTTGCCCAACGGGTTGCGCCACAGCACGCCGGTATTGAACCCAGCCGCTGGCGAAACGAACTCGGCGAAGTCGTTGTTGTGTTCGACCCGCACCGTGCCCAGCGCAAAACCCAGCACGTCTTCGCCCAACTGCCAGGTGCCGCCCGCGCCGCCGTTGACGTGGCTGACCAGCGTTTCGTCGCCATGCTTGCCCAATACCCGTTCCAGCCCACCGGCCACTTGCCATGACCAAGGCTGCAACAGCTCGTTACGTGGGGTCAGCGAGCGGATGGTGGCGATATCCAGCTGTTGCAGCTGCCACTTGTTGCCTTCGTACTGACGCAGCTTGAGTTGCAGGATTTCAATCTGCGCACCCAGCGGGAAGCCGTAAGCGTTGTCATTGAGATCGTGATAGGCCATGCGCAAGCCGTACTCGGCAAAGGCCTTGTCGTCCCGCGTACCCGCGCCAATCTGCCAGGTGCGCGACTGATGACCGTCTTCCGGCAAGCCGGGTCGGGCGATGTCCAGCGCGGGCGGCGGATTCTGATTGATCGCGCGCAGCAGCTCGAAACTGCGCTGCGAACGCGCGCTGTCACGTTCCAGGCCGTTGGCGCGGTAGCGCTCCAGGCGATACGCCGCATCTTGGATCAACGCCCGGCGCTCTTTGGGTTGGGCAAGATAATCGGCGTTTTGCAGTTGTTTCTGATCGGCGCTGACTTGCAGCACCCATTGCTGCTCGTCGCTGTTCAGCGGTTTGGCGCGCTCCAGTAACTCGCGTTCCCGTGACGGGCGATAATCGATTTTCTCTACCAGACCGGCTGCCTTTACCGCTTTGACAGTATCGGTCGGGATTGCGGTGAGCGGGAATTGTTCGGTCAGCTGCAAGCCTGGGCGAGCGACCTGAAGCAATTCCAGCAGGCGATAAGAGCAGTTTTCGTCGAAGAAGAAGTAACCGAAACGGATCTGTTTCAGCTCCCAGACGTGCTCGACCATGCGCCCGGTTTCTTCCGGGGTCAGGTTCAAGCGGTATTCCCAGAGGTCACGGTTTTCCAGGCTGCGGTATTCCGAGAGTTTCTCTTGATACGGCACCAGCGCGAACAAACCCGGATAACCACCCATCAAGCCTTTCCAGGCGTAAAGAATGCTGTTGTCCATGCCTTCGATGTAAGCGCCGAAGTTGATGGCATAGCTGAGCAGGGCGGTGTGATTGGTTTGTACGTCAGCCTGATCGATACGCAGCAAGGTGTGGCCGAACATCGACGACGGGCTGTTCAGGTACGCGGCGGGGAAGATCAGTACAGCGCTGTCCGGGGCGACGTCCTTGAACCATTGCTTGAATTCCTTGCACTCAACCGCAGGCAGATCGGTCAGCTTCAGTTGATCACGCAACCAGCGGGTACGGGCTGGATAGACGCATTGCGCATGTTTTTCGCCAGCACTGGCCGGCGCGTAGATCGCGTCCAGGGTGGCGCTCAGCTCTGCCTTCGGGTCATGGGCACCGTTGGCGGCGAGAAAGAATTTGGAATCATCGACATAGCTGCGCCAGCCGCCGAGCTTGGCGGTTTCGTAGTGGCCCAGGGAAATCCAGAACGGCTCATTGGCCAGTTGCTGCAAACGGGCATCGCTCGCATGGGGAGCGGCGCACAGCGGGGCGCAGACAAACAGCGCCAAATACACAAGGCGTTTGAGCATAGAGGGCAACTAGTCAGGGGATCGGGCGCGGGAGCGCAACAACTCCTGCCCCTCCGGACAGAGGGGCAGGCGCAACGAGCTTAAGCCTGGGTAGCGTATTTCGCCAGGGTTGCATCGTTTTTCAGAACGTTGAGGGTGTTGTTATGGACGTCGTCAGCAGTCGCGTCGGCCTTGCTGAAGATCTGGTTGAAGTGCTCGTGGGTGACTGCGGCGAAATGCGCACGGTCTTCCGGTGCAACGCCCAATACCACAGCGTAAGTGGTCAGCGCTTCGCCTTGACCCATTGCCATGTCTTTGGAGAGTTCGTCCATCATGCCGTTCATGGCAATCCAGGATTTACCGCCGTAGGTCAGCGCGCTGTTGGTGGAGCAACCGTTGGTGCCCGAGGTCATGCCGAAAGTGGCGTTACCGGAGGTGCCGTTGGTAGTTGATGCCAGAAAGTGAGCGGGCGTGCCGCGCTGACCTTCAAACAGCATGTTGCCCCAGCCACAATCCGGGCCGCCTGGAGCCTGGGCCATTGCGTTGATGGAAACAGCTGCGAAGAGAGTACCAAGAAGAATCCGTTTCATAGCTTTGTTCTCTTTATATTCAACCAAGGGTCAGGGTTCATGGCCGGTGCAAGCGCCAAGGCGGCCAGAGTTGTGTTTTTCTGGTACGCGGAACTTGGAGTTTAGGCAGGTTCCAAGGGTTCCGCTGTTTATTACAAATTGTTCATTCGACAAAACGGCCGCGTAGCGGGTTGTAGCGTTGGCGGGCCAATACACTCATCAGGATTATCCTGCCTTGCAAGTCATGTGCGGCGAGCGCCAGAATGCCGTCATCTGCCCCGTGATGTAAGGATGCCCGATGCCCGATCCAGTTGCTGCCAGCCTGCGTCTTGCGCCCGAAGCGCTGACACGTCCGTTTTCCGCTGAACAGTTCAGCTTTTCGACGACCAATGATCTGGAACCCTTTCGCGGAGTGCTCGGTCAGGAGCGAGCAGTCGAAGCCCTGCAATTTGGCGTGGCCATGCCGCGCCCCGGTTACAACGTATTTGTCATGGGCGAGCCCGGCACCGGTCGGTTCTCGTTCGTAAAGCGCTACCTCAAGGCTGAGGGCAAGCGCATGCAGACCCCTTGCGACTGGGTCTACGTCAATAATTTCGATGAGCCCCGCGAACCTCGCGCGCTGGAGCTGCCGCCCGGCACCGCGCACCAGTTCATCACCGATATCGGTGGCTTGATCGATAACCTGCTGGCGACGTTCCCGGCAGTGTTCGAACACCCGTCCTACCAGCAGAAGAAAAGCGCCATCGACCGCGCGTTCAATCAGCGCTACGACAAGGCACTGGACGTGATCGAACGTTTGTCTCTGGAAAAAGACATCGCCCTGTATCGCGACAGCACCAACATCGCCTTTACGCCGATGCTGGACGGCAAGGCGCTGGACGAGGCCGAGTTCTCGCAACTGCCGGAAGCGGATCGCGAACGCTTCCACGACGACATTTCGTCGCTGGAAGAGCGTCTGAACGAAGAACTGGCCAGCCTGCCGCAGTGGAAGCGCGAATCGAGCAATCTGCTGCGCCAGCTCAACGAAGAAACCATTACCTTGGCCTTGCAGCCGTTGCTGGCGCCGTTGTCCGAGCAGTACGCGGAAAACGCCGCGGTGTGCGCTTATCTGCAAGCGATGCAGGTTTACCTGCTGAAAACCGTGGTCGAGCAGCTGGTCGACGAAAGCAATACCGATGCTCAGGCCCGCAAGCTGCTGGAAGAGCAATACAGCCCGAGCCTGGTGGTCGGCCATTCCGCCAGCGGCGGCGCGCCGGTGGTGTTCGAGCCGCATCCGACCTACGACAATTTGTTCGGGCGTATCGAGTACAGCACTGATCAAGGCGCGCTCTACACCACCTATCGTCAGTTGCGGCCGGGTGCCTTGCATCGGGCCAACGGCGGTTTCCTGGTGCTCGAAGCGGAAAAAATGCTCAGCGAGCCCTACGTCTGGGATGCCCTGAAGCGCGCGTTGCAATCACGCAAGCTGAAAATGGAATCGCCGCTGGGTGAAATGGGTCGCCTGGCGACCGTGACGCTGAGCCCGCAAGTGATCCCGTTGCAGGTCAAAGTCATCATCATCGGCGCGCGTTCGCTGTATTACACCCTGCAAGACCTGGATCCGGACTTCCAGGAAATGTTTCGTGTACTGGTGGATTTCGACGAAGACATCCCGATGTACGACGAGACCCTCGAACAGTTCGCGCAACTGCTGAAAACCCGCACCTCGGAAGAGGGCATGGCGCCGCTCACCGCCGATGCGGTGGCGCGACTGGCGACCTACAGCGCACGTCTGGCCGAGCATCAGGGCCGTTTGTCGGCAAAAATCGGTGATCTGTTTCAGCTGGTCAGCGAAGCGGACTTCATTCGCCAGTTGGCCAACGACGATAAAACCGACGCCGGGCACATCGAACGAGCCCTCAAGGCCAAGGCGACGCGCACCGGGCGAGTCTCGGCGCGAATTCTCGACGACATGCTGGCGGGCATCATCCTCATCGACACCGACGGCGCGGCCGTGGGCAAATGCAACGGCCTGACGGTGCTGGAGGTCGGCGATTCGGCGTTCGGCGTGCCCGCGCGGATTTCCGCGACGGTTTACCCCGGCGGCAGCGGCATTGTCGACATCGAGCGCGAGGTCAATCTCGGCCAGCCGATCCACTCCAAGGGCGTGATGATCCTCACCGGTTATCTGGGCAGCCGTTATGCCCAGGAATTCCCGCTGGCAATTTCCGCGAGCATCGCCCTGGAGCAATCCTACGGTTACGTGGATGGCGACAGCGCGTCATTGGGTGAGGCGTGCACGTTGATTTCGGCGTTGTCGAAAACACCGCTCAAGCAGTGCTTCGCGATCACCGGCTCGATCAACCAGTTTGGCGAAGTGCAGGCAGTGGGCGGGGTCAACGAGAAAATCGAAGGCTTCTTCCGACTGTGCGAGGCGCGGGGCCTGACCGGCGAACACGGCGCGATCATTCCGCAAGCCAACGTCGCCACGCTGATGCTGGACGAACGCGTGCTGCAAGCGGTACGTGCCGGGCAGTTTCACGTCTATGCGGTGCGTCAGGCCGACGAGGCGTTGAGCCTGTTGGTGGGTGAACCGGCGGGCGAGCCTGACGAAAATGGCGAGTTTCCTGAAGGCAGCGTCAATGCGCGGGTGGTGGAGCGTCTGCGCGACATCTCTGAAATGCTCAGTGACGACGACCTCAAGGAAGAACTGGAGAAAGAACCTGCGCAGTTGGCGCCTGAGCTGAAGGCGTAGCCCAGGCTCGTTGGAGCGAGGCTGGCCCGCGAAGGCATTGGATCAGATACAAGGATTCAATGAATGTACTGGCCTCTTCGCGGGCAAGCCTCACTCCAACAGTTCCTTCACAGGCGACCATTCATCCCCAGCTCCTTTCGATTCCGGCTTTTCTTCTATCCTCTGTTGTTACCACGGTTGTCAAAGGGACTGACGCGCCGCTTCAGTAGTATCGGGAGGTGAATACCGTAACAACGAGGAGCTCGCCATGTTGCGTAGCCTCTGTCTTACTCGCCAATGCCTGGGTCTGATGACCCGAATCGAATGTGCAATCCGCCCCCTCTCAGGTGACAACGGCATGTGGACGTTGCTGTTTGCCGCAGGAATGTCAGGGAGTCAGCCTTCCGCAATCAAGGTTCAAGGACCGTTTCACGGCTCTCTGGCCGCCGAGTCGGTGATGATGGCCATTGCCGAAAGCCTTGCCCTGCAGGGTTATCAGGTGAGCGACGATATCCCCATCTGGAGCGTGCATCTGCAAGGTGAACTACGCCGTCTCAACGGCGATGCCACTCAACCCAGAAAGACCTCGCCGTTCTAGAGGCCATTCGATCTCTTCCTTCAGCGGTGTCTTGCAAGCCATGCCTGAGGCGTGAAATGCAGCAGTGGCATCGTTCATTACGGTTTCTCTCCCCCCCCATTTAACAGCGTTCTATGAATTCCAGAGCTGCTGGTATACTCGCCGGCATTTCCAACCATCTGTGAGTTTCAATGGAACGTTTTATCGAAAATGCCATGTACGCCTCGCGCTGGCTGTTGGCGCCGCTGTATTTCGGTTTGTCTCTGGGTTTGCTCGCGTTGGTCCTGAAGTTTTTCCAGGAGATTTACCACGTCCTGCCCAACGTATTTGCCCTGGCTGAATCGGACCTGATTCTGGTGCTGCTGTCGCTGATCGACATGGCGCTGGTGGGCGGCCTGCTGGTGATGGTGATGATTTCCGGGTACGAGAACTTCGTCTCGCAGCTGGATATCGATGAAGGCAAGGAAAAACTCAACTGGCTGGGCACCATGGACTCTTCATCGCTGAAGATGAAAGTGGCCGCGTCCATCGTTGCGATTTCCTCGATCCATCTGCTGCGGGTGTTCATGGATGCCAAGAACATCGAGCCGCAATACCTGATGTGGTACGTGATCATTCACATGACCTTCGTGGTATCGGCCTTCGCCATGGGCTACCTGGACAAGCTGACCAAGCACTGATCCGGGCTCCCTGCATGACCACGCCGCCCGGCCATCGCAAGATGGACGGGCGGTGTCGTTGCTGGCGTTTGGATCCGCTATGTTGTTGTACGGGGTTTGTGGTTTTGCATAACAAACGTGCAGCTTTAGAGGGATGGCAAATGAACGCATATGAACTGGCAAGGCATGCCAACGCAGGAAGCATCGACGAACTGAACCTGATCTCCATCGAAGGCGGAATCTACCTGCTGCAGGCGCGATTGCAGGGCACGGTGGGTTATTTGAATGACGACAACGGCGAAATCATGCATTTGCGCTCGGTCGAGCATGCCCGAGAGTTGCTGAAGGATTTGCCGCCGTTACCCTTTCACCTCGTCCACGCCGTGGTCCATGACGAAATGTGTGGCATGCCGGTGGACAAGCGCGACCCGCTGCGGGTGCCGATCAGTTTTCATTCGAAGTGGTAAAGGCCTCATCTTCTGAGCTCATTGCTTTGCCACAGTCCGTAGGACCGGCTTCAGCCGGGAGGACGGGAGGACGGGAGGACGGGAGTTCCAGTTGCGAATCGGCTGACCTTCTCCCGGCTGAAGGCGGTCCTGCAGAATCGGGTCATGCATCTGTGCTAGGCTGCTCGCCCTTTTGGTTCGGGGCGCTTTGTTTGAGCGTTCCCCTTGCGGAGCAGCGATATGTCCGAAGTTAACCTGTCTACCGATGAAACCCGCGTCAGCTACGGCATCGGCCGTCAACTGGGCGACCAGCTGCGCGACAATCCACCACCAGGCGTAAATCTGGATGCAATCCTGGCAGGCCTCACCGATGCATTCGGTGGCAAGCCAAGCCGTGTGGGTCAGGAAGAAATGTCCGCCAGCTTCAAGGTTATCCGCGAAATCATGCAGGCCGAAGCGGCTGCCAAGGCTGAACAGGCTGCTGGCGCTGGTCTGGCTTACCTGGCCGAGAACGGCAAGCGTGAAGGCGTGACCACGCTGGCTTCCGGTCTGCAGTTTGAAGTGCTGACCTCCGGCGATGGCGCCAAGCCGTCGCGTGAAGATCAGGTTCGTACGCACTACCACGGCACACTGATCGACGGCACTGTGTTCGACAGCTCCTATGATCGTGGCGAACCGGCTGAATTCCCGGTTGGCGGCGTTATTCCTGGCTGGACCGAAGCACTGCAATTGATGAATGCCGGCAGCAAATGGCGTCTGCACGTGCCGAGCGAGCTGGCTTACGGCGCTCAAGGCGTTGGCAGCATCCCGCCGCACAGCGTGCTGGTATTCGACGTCGAGTTGCTTGACGTTCTCTGATCGACTCCAGTCGTATCAGGTGCATGCTGAACGGATCGCCCTGATTCGTTCAGCATCGACGTTCGGTCGGGGGAGTGCGCTGGCTCATGGTCAGTGCAGCTCTCCCGCCGGGCGCAGCGCTCGCGCATAGCAGAACAGAAACAGATTGCGCACCAGCTCCTTGAGCACCACCGGTTCGCTCGAACTCAGGTCATGCACGTCCAGATCGCCCTGATCACGTAATTCATCCAGCGCTTCCTCTTCCAGCACTGCACAGACTTCGCCCGTTTCCCGGTGAAGAATCCTGAGGTAAGGGTGCGGGCGATCCAGCCATGCATCGATCAAATAAGTCATGCGTCTTCTCCTTGGTATGTCCAATGAGAATAATTCTTATTGATGGAATAGCAAGTCTCTATTGAGAATTGTTCGCATTTTGCGCCGAGTGGTTGACTGAGGTCAGTTAATAGCGGAGTCGGCAGGAGGGGGCTTGTCCCCGATAGCGCCAGTTCAGGCTGTGATGATTTTATACCTGCCGCTGCCCGCCCCCTGCATGGTCGGGCAACAAAAAGCCCGTCACATGGACGGGCTTCGTTTGCCTGAGGCAAGCGATCAGTGGGTACGCGCTACCGCAAACTCGCTCAACTCCACCAACGCATCGCGGTACTCGCTGGGCGGCAGGGCATCGAGGCAGGCGATGGCGCGGGCGACGTAATCCCGGGCCAATTGTGCGGTGTAATCCAGTGCGCCGGCTTTCTCGACCGCGTCGCGGATGCTTTCCAGATCTTCCAGGCCGCCTTTTTGAATGGCCTGACGCACCAGGGCTGCCTGCTCCGGCGTGCCTTCGCGCATGGTGTAGATCAATGGCAAGGTCGGCTTGCCCTCGGCCAGGTCGTCGCCGACGTTCTTGCCCAGGGTTTCCGCGTCGCCGCGATAATCGAGCAGATCGTCAACCAGCTGGAAGGCCACACCCAAATGGTCACCGAACGTGCGCAGGGCTTCGCTCTGTGCTTCGCTCGCGTTGCACAAGGCTGCGGCGCTGTGCGTCGAGGCTTCGAACAGCATGGCTGTCTTGCCGCGAATCACTTCCATATAGGTTTCTTCGGTGGTGCTGGCGTCGCGGATCTTCGACAGCTGCAGCACTTCGCCTTCGGCAATCACTCGCGTCGCTTTCGACAGGATCTTCATGACCGGCATCGAGCCAAGCTCAACCATCATTTCGAAAGAGCGCGAATAAAGGAAGTCGCCGACCAGCACGCTGGGCGCATTGCCCCACAGCGCATTGGCGGTGGAACGGCCACGGCGCATGCCGGACATGTCGACGACGTCGTCGTGCAGCAAGGTTGCGGTGTGCAGGAACTCGATGGTGGCGGCCAGCAGGCGCAGGTCATCGCCTTCGCGGCCCAGGGCCTTGCCACACAGAAGTACCAGCAACGGGCGCAGGCGTTTGCCTCCGGCCGAAGTGATGTAGTCACCGATTTTCGAGACCAGCGGTACGCGCGACGTCAGCTGCTTCTTGATTATGACGTCAACGGCACTAAAATCGTCCGCCACCGCGCGGTAGAAGGCTTGAGGTTGCATCAGCGACAGGTGCTCCAGAAGGGATGCGCCGCATGCTAGGTTGCGGGTCCGAAGGTGTCAAGGCATGACGTTTGGGCTCTTGCATCAGTCTTGCGCCTTGCGTACAATCGCGCACCCTAACTTTCCTGGGCAGCACCTGCCTTACGCAATTGCAAACGGGCCGTTCCAGCCCCAAGCAGCCATGCCAGCCGATACTCTACTTATAAAGAGCTGGGTGAGCAGGATTTACGGAGAAATACCATGTCTTATGCAGTAATCGTAACCGGTGGCAAGCAATACAAGGTTGCCCCAGGTGAATACCTGAAGATCGAAAAACTGGAAATCGCCACTGGCGAATCCGTTACTTTTGATCGCGTTCTGTTGGTTGCCAATGGCGACGACGTGAACATCGGCGCTCCAGTTGTTGTTGGTGCCACCGTTGTTGCTGAAGTGATCTCCCAAGGTCGTCACGACAAAATCCGCATCATCAAGTTCCGTCGTCGTAAGCACCACATGAAGCGTATGGGCCACCGCCAGTGGTACACCGAGATCAAAATCACCGGTATTCAGGCTTAATTCAGCCTAATCCTCATTTGGAGAATTGACTCATGGCACACAAAAAAGCTGGTGGTAGTACCCGTAACGGTCGCGACTCAGAAGCCAAACGCCTTGGCGTTAAGATGTATGGCGGCCAGGCTATCATTCCGGGCAACATCATCGTGCGTCAGCGCGGCACCCAATTCCACGCTGGCTACGGCGTTGGCATGGGTAAAGATCACACCCTGTTCGCGAAAGTGGAAGGCGTGATCAAGTTCCAGGTTAAAGGCGCCTTCGGTCGTCGCTACGTGAGCATCGTTCCGAAGACTGCAGTCTCCGCAGCGTAATCATGCAGCAGCTGGAAAAGCCCTGTCTCGCGACGGGGCTTTTTCGTTTTTGAAGGTTGTTGGTTGCAGGTTGTAAACGTTTCTGGTGAGTCTCTTGCAAAACTGTTTGTGCGGGCTGTTGTGATGTTGACCCCTTGAGGTCGCTGGTTTCTGATCGGTATCGCAACGCTCATTTTTGCAAGAGTCTTATGAATTTATGTTGTTCAGCTCGTCCCTGTGGCGGGAGGCGTGCGTTATGAAATTTGTTGATGAAGTATCCATTCGAGTAAAGGCCGGTGACGGCGGCAACGGTTGCATGAGCTTCCGTCGCGAAAAATTCATCGAGAATGGCGGCCCTAACGGCGGTGACGGCGGCGATGGCGGCTCGATCTACATGATCGCCGACGAAAACCTCAACACCCTGGTCGACTACCGTTACACCCGTCACTTCGACGCCGAGCGCGGTTCCAATGGCGGTAGCGCCGATTGCACGGGCAAGAAAGGCGAAGAGCTGGTGCTGCGCGTGCCGGTTGGCACCACGGTTATCGATGCGAGCACCCAGGAAATCATCGGCGACCTGACCAAGGCCGGTCAGCGCTTGCTGGTTGCCATGGGCGGCTGGCACGGTCTGGGTAACACCCGTTTCAAATCCAGTACCAACCGTGCGCCACGTCAGACCACGCCGGGCAAGCCTGGTGATCAGCGCGATCTGAAGCTGGAGCTGAAGGTTCTCGCTGACGTCGGTCTGCTGGGTTTGCCAAATGCCGGCAAGAGCACCTTCATTCGCTCGGTGTCCGCTGCGAAGCCGAAAGTGGCTGATTACCCGTTCACCACCCTGATCCCGAACCTGGGTGTGGTCAGTGTTGATCGCTGGAAAAGCTTCGTTGTTGCTGACATTCCTGGCCTGATCGAAGGCGCATCCGATGGTGCGGGCCTGGGGATTCGTTTCCTCAAGCACCTGGCGCGCACGCGTTTGCTGTTGCACCTCGTCGACATGGCGCCGCTGGATGAATCCAGTGCTCCGGATGCCGCCGAAATCATCGTCAATGAGCTGGTCAAGTTCAGCCCGTCCCTGGCTGAGCGTGACCGCTGGCTGGTGCTGAACAAGTGCGACCAGATCCTTGAAGAAGAGCACGAAGCCCGGGTCAAGGAAATCGTTGATCGTCTTGAATGGACCGGTCCGGTCTACGTGATCTCGGCGATTGCCAAAGAAGGCACCGAGCAGCTGAGTCGCGACATCATGCGTTACCTCGAAGAGCGCAACCTGCGGCTGGTCGAGGAGCCTGGTTATGCTGAAGAGCTGGCCGAGCTGGATCAGCGCATCGAAGATGAAGCGCGTGCCCAGTTGCAGGCGCTGGATGATCAGCGTGCCTTGCGCCGCAGCGGCGTGAAGAGCGTGCATGACATTGGTGAAGACGATTGGGATGAAGATGACGAGGACGATGAAGATGGTCCGGAAATCATTTACGTCCGTGACTGATCGGGTGCAGTAAACTAGACGCCGCTTATTTATAAGCGGCGTTTTTGTATCCGGTTTCTTGAATTTGTATCTACCAAAATTCTCTGGCTAAGGTTGGAAGATGATGCGCAGCAAAGTGACGGGCGCCCAGCGCTGGGTCGTGAAGATCGGCAGTGCCCTGCTTACGGCAGACGGCAAAGGCCTTGATCGTTCGGCGATGGGTGTGTGGGTCGAGCAAATGGTGGCGCTGCATGAAGCAGGCGTTGAGCTGGTATTGGTGTCATCCGGGGCCGTCGCGGCCGGGATGAGTCGTCTGGGCTGGACGGTACGACCCAGTGCCATGCACGAGCTGCAGGCTGCTGCCGCTATCGGTCAGATGGGTCTGGTTCAGGCGTGGGAATCGAGTTTTGCCGAGCATGGCCGGCATACTGCGCAAATCCTCCTGACCCATGACGATCTTTCTGATCGCAAGCGCTACCTGAACGCCCGCAGCACCCTGCGTACGCTGGTCGAGCTGGGTGTCATCCCGGTCATCAACGAAAACGATACGGTCGTGACTGATGAAATTCGGTTCGGCGACAACGACACGCTGGCGGCGCTGGTGGCGAATCTGGTCGAGGCTGACCTGTTGGTGATTCTTACTGATCGCGACGGCATGTTCGACGCCGATCCGCGCAACAACCCCGAAGCTCAGCTGATCTACGAAGCGCGTGCCGATGATCCGGCGCTGGACGCTGTTGCCGGTGGTACCGGCGGCGCGTTGGGTCGTGGCGGCATGCAGACCAAGTTGCGTGCGGCGCGTCTGGCTGCTCGTTCCGGCGCACACACCGTTATCGTCGGTGGGCGCATCGAGCGGGTGCTGGCGCGGCTCAAGGCCGGTGAGCGCCTGGGTACGCTGCTCTCGCCGGAGCGTGAAATGCTCGCGGCGCGCAAGCAATGGCTGGCGGGGCATCTCCAGACCCGTGGCACGCTGGTGCTCGATGCCGGTGCCGTGAAGGCGCTGAGCACTGATCACAAAAGTCTGCTGCCGGTCGGCGTGAAGCTGGTGCAAGGCAGCTTCCGTCGCGGTGAGATGGTGGTCTGTGTCGCGCCGGACGGTCGCGAGGTTGCGCGGGGTTTGAGTAATTACAGTGCCCTTGAGGCGCAGAAGATTATTGGTCAGTCATCCGACGCCATTGTGCGCGTGCTGGGCTACATGGCTGAGCCGGAGTTGGTGCACCGGGATAATCTGATTCTGGTTTGATCAGGTTCTTTTGCTAGAAGGAAGATTTGATGCGCGTCGTGAAGGGAATATTGGGATTGTTGCTGGCTTTTCCGTTGCTGGCTTCGGCCGAAGAGATTGGTCAGGTTTCAACCGTGTTCAAGATTGTCGGGCCCAATGACCGGATTGTGGTCGAGGCATTCGATGATCCGAAGGTCGAGGGCGTGACCTGTTATCTGTCCCGCGCCAAGACCGGAGGAGTGAAGGGCGGTCTCGGCCTGGCTGAAGACCGTGCCGAAGCATCCATCGCCTGCCGTCAGGTCGGGCCGATTCGCTTCAAGGAAAACCTGAAGGACGGTGACGAGGTGTTCAAGGAGCGCACGTCGCTGGTCTTCAAGACCATGCAGGTCGTGCGTTTCCTGGACAAGAAGCGCAACACGCTGGTGTATCTGGTTTACAGCGACCGAATCATCGAAGGCAGCCCGCAGAATGCCGTGACAGCGATTCCTATCCTGCCGTGGGTGCCAGCGCCTTGACGTGTAGGACCGGCTTCGGCCAGGAGGGGTGGGGCAGCTGATCCGCAGCAGCTGCGTCGTCAGAGTTCCGGTCTCCCGGCTGAGGCCGGTCCTGCGGGATCCATCACGTCCAGTCCCATTGGCTCAGCCGCGCATCGCCAAATCCCACCCAATAAAAAACCGACCCTGAGGTCGGTTTTTTAACAATCGTGTCGCTTAGGCAGCAACAGCAAGGTTCAGAGCCTTGATGTGACCATTCAGACGACCTTTATGGCGAGCAGCTTTGTTCTTGTGGATGATGCCTTTATCGGCCATACGGTCGATGATTGGCACGGCCAGAACATAAGCAGCTTGCGCTTTTTCAGCGTCTTTTGCGTCGATGGCTTTAACTACATTCTTGATGTAGGTACGAACCATGGAACGCAGGCTGGCGTTGTGGCTGCGACGCTTCTCAGCCTGTTTTGCACGTTTTTTGGCGGAAGGTGTGTTGGCCACCGTCGAGCTCCTCGAAAGACTTTTTAGGAAATAGCAAACAAAATAGGCCGCGAATCATGCCGATGACTTGATGTGTTGTCAAGGGCAGTTGATGTGTTCCGCTGAGTGGTCGCTGTGTTTGACCGGGATATTTATTTCCGGTGCGCGACCTGTAAACTCGCCGACTTTGACTCTGGGCTTTTGCGGCGCGGAGTATCGCATAAATGGACAGGTTAATCGCCCGGTCCTTTAGCCAAGGCAATAATTCCTTAATGAATCTACTCAAATCATTGGCTGCCGTCAGCTCTATCACGATGCTTTCCCGGGTTTTG
Organism: Pseudomonas sp. CFII64; assembly: GCF_000416235.1. Taxonomy (GTDB): domain Bacteria; phylum Pseudomonadota; class Gammaproteobacteria; order Pseudomonadales; family Pseudomonadaceae; genus Aquipseudomonas. The sequence goes on from NZ_ATLO01000026.1 coordinate 75,746, forward strand.
GGCTTTATTCGGGACACCATCATCGCGCGAACTTTCGGTGCCGGAATGGCAACGGATGCCTTTTTCATAGCATTCAAGCTGCCCAACCTGCTGCGCCGGATCTTTGCCGAGGGCGCTTTCTCCCAGGCGTTCGTGCCGATCCTGGCGGAATATAAAAGCCAGCAGGGCGAGGAGGCGACGCGAACCTTTGTCGCTTATGTAACCGGCTTGCTGACTCTGGTGTTGGCGCTGGTGACCTTGCTGGGCATCATTGCCGCCCCTTGGGTGATCTGGGCCACGGCCCCCGGCTTTGCTGACACACCGGAAAAATTCGCGCTGACCTCCGACCTGTTGCGGGTGACCTTTCCTTATATATTGCTGATCTCGCTGTCATCGTTGGCGGGCGCGATCCTCAATACCTGGAATCGTTTCTCGGTGCCGGCGTTCGTGCCGACCCTGCTCAACGTCAGCATGATTTTCTTCGCGCTGTTCCTCACGCCATACTTCGATCCGCCGGTAATGGCGTTGGGTTGGGCAGTGCTGGTCGGTGGCCTGTTGCAGCTCCTTTACCAACTCCCGCACCTGAAAAAGATCGGCATGTTGGTCCTGCCGCGACTGAATCTGCGCGATTCTGGCGTCTGGCGGGTGATGAAGCAGATGCTGCCGGCCATCCTTGGCGTTTCCGTGAGTCAGATTTCTCTGATTATCAATACGATCTTTGCCTCGTTCCTCGTAGCCGGATCGGTGTCCTGGATGTACTACGCCGACCGTTTGATGGAATTGCCATCAGGTGTGCTGGGCGTTGCGCTCGGCACGATCTTGCTGCCAATCCTCTCCAAAACCTACGCCAGCAAGGATCGCCACGAGTATTCGCGGATTCTCGACTGGGGGCTTCGACTGTGCTTCGTGCTGGTCCTGCCCTGTACGCTGGCACTTGGAATCCTCGCTGAACCGCTGACCGTTTCTCTGTTTCAATACGGAAAATTCGACGCTCTGGACGCCGCCATGACTCAGCGTGCATTGATCGCTTATTCAGTCGGCCTGCTGGGCATCATCGTCATCAAGGTGCTGGCGCCCGGCTTTTATGCACAACAAAATATTCGTACCCCGGTGAAAATCGCGATCTTCACCCTCATTGTTACGCAACTGCTCAACCTCGCGTTCATTGGTCCGCTGCAGCATGCGGGCCTGGCGTTGGCGATCAGTGTTGGCGCCTGCATCAACGCCGGATTGCTGTTCTGGCAGTTGCGCAAGCAGGATTTGTTTCAGCCGCAACCGGGCTGGACCAAGTATTTGTTCAAGCTGATCCTGGCCGTCGCCGTGATGTCCGGCGTTCTGCTGGGGCTCATGCACTTCATGCCGGCCTGGGACGAGGGGCATATGCTGGAGCGCTTCATTCGTCTGGGTGGCTTGGTCGCTGCGGGGCTGGCAACGTATTTCGTGATGCTTCTGGCACTGGGCTTTCGTCTGAAAGACTTCGCCCGCAGTGCGGTGATGTAGGAAGAGATTCAAAGGGTAGTCGTCGATTTTTGCCGTTATGGGCGCACGACTGTTGTTTTGCCTTGGCGTGTTGCCTGTCGTCCAGGGCTGTGTGTGGTTATAATCGGCCACTTTATGAGCAAGAAGCGCGTTATGCAGCTGGTTCGAGGCCTTCACAATCTGCTTCCCCATCATCGGGGTTGCGTCGCCACTATCGGCAACTTTGACGGTGTTCACCGAGGCCACCAGGCTATTCTGGCGCGCTTGCGGGATCGTGCTGTCGAGTTGGGCCTGCCCACCTGCGTGGTGATTTTCGAGCCGCAGCCGCGTGAGTTTTTCGCCCCGGCGACCGCGCCAGCGCGCCTGGCACGCTTGCGCGACAAGCTGGAATTGCTGGCCGCCGAAGGTGTTGATCAGGTGCTGTGCCTGGCTTTCAATCAACGTTTGAGCGAGCTCAGTGCTGCCGAGTTTGTCGAAACGGTGCTGATTCAAGGCTTGGGCGTGCGGCATCTTGAAGTCGGCGACGACTTCCGTTTCGGTTGCGACCGGATCGGCGATTTCGATTTTCTGCAACACGTGGGTGCCACCAAGGGCTTCACGGTCGAGGCGGCACAGACCGTCGAGATCGATGGTGTTCGGGTCAGCAGCACCAAGGTGCGTAACGCCTTGGCTGTGGCGGACTTCACCCTTGCCGAGCGCATGCTCGGTCGACCGTTCCGGATTACCGGAAGAGTACTGCACGGCCAGAAACTGGCACGCCAGTTGGGTACGCCCACGGCCAACGTGCAACTCAAACGCCGTCGTGTACCGCTGACCGGGGTGTATCTGGTCAGTGCGGACATAGACGGCAAGACCTGGCCGGGAGTCGCCAATATCGGCGTGCGCCCGACCGTGGCAGGTGATGGCAGTGCCCACCTTGAAGTGCATCTTCTGGATTTTGCCGGTGACCTGTATGGCCGGCGTTTGACGGTGGCTTTCCACCATAAGCTGCGTGATGAGCAGCGTTTTGCCTCACTGGAGGCGCTCAAGACGGCGATCAATGCGGACGTCGCCGCCGCCCGTGCCCATTGGCATGGCCAACCGCTAACGAAGAGCCTTAAATGACCGACTACAAAGCCACGCTAAACCTTCCGGACACCGCCTTCCCAATGAAGGCCGGCCTGCCCCAGCGCGAGCCGCAAACTCTGCAGCGCTGGGACAGCATTGGCCTGTACCAGAAGCTGCGCGAAATTGGCAAGGATCGTCCGAAATTCGTCCTGCACGACGGTCCTCCTTATGCCAACGGCAATATTCACATCGGTCACGCCGTAAACAAGATTCTCAAGGACATGATCATCCGCTCGAAAACCCTTTCGGGCTTCGACGCGCCTTACGTTCCGGGTTGGGACTGCCACGGCCTGCCGATCGAGCACAAGGTCGAAGTCACCCACGGCAAGAACCTGCCGGCGGACAAGACTCGCGAGCTGTGCCGTGCCTACGCGGCCGAGCAGATCGAAGGTCAGAAAGCCGAGTTCATCCGCCTGGGTGTGCTGGGCGACTGGGACAATCCGTACCGCACCATGGACTTCGCCAACGAAGCCGGAGAAATCCGTGCGCTGGCGGAAATGGTCAAGGGCGGTTTCGTGTTCAAGGGCCTCAAGCCAGTGAACTGGTGTTTCGATTGCGGTTCGGCACTGGCTGAAGCGGAAGTCGAATACCAGGACAAAAAGTCTTCGACCATCGATGTGGCTTTCCCGATCGCCGATGAAGCCAAGCTGGCCTATGCGTTCGGCCTGGCTGCGTTGAGCAAACCCACATCCATCGTCATCTGGACCACCACGCCGTGGACCATTCCCGCCAACCAGGCGCTGAACGTGCACCCCGAGTTCGAATACTCGCTGGTCGATGTCGGTGACAAATTGCTGGTGTTGGCTTCGGAGCTGGTCGAATCGTGCCTGGCGCGCTACAAGCTGCAGGGCACAGTGATCGCCACCACGACCGGTGCCGAGCTGGAACTGATCAACTTCCGTCATCCGTTCTATGATCGCCTGTCGCCTGTGTATCTGGCTGACTACGTTGAGCTGGGCGCCGGTACCGGCATTGTTCACTGCTCGCCCGCCTATGGCGTCGACGACTTTGTGATCAGCAAAAGCTACGGCCTGACCAACGATGACATCATCAGCCCGGTGCAGAGCAACGGCGTGTATGTCGAATCGCTGGAGTTTTTTGGCGGCCAGTTCATCTTCAAGGCCAACCAGAACATCATCGACAAGCTGGCCGAAGTCGGCAGCCTGATGGACACCGAAACCATCACTCACAGCTACATGCACTGCTGGCGCCACAAGTCGCCACTGATCTACCGCGCCACCGCGCAGTGGTTCGTGGGCATGGACAAGCAGCCCGAAGTGGGCGAAACCTTGCGCGAGCGTGCCGTCAAAGCCATCGAAGAGACCCAGTTCGTTCCGGCCTGGGGCCAGGCGCGCCTGCACTCGATGATCGCCAATCGTCCTGACTGGTGCATCTCGCGTCAGCGCAACTGGGGCGTGCCGATCCCGTTCTTCCTGCACAAGGAAAGCGGTGAGCTGCACCCGCGTACCGTCGAGCTGATGGAAGAAGTTGCCCTGCGTGTCGAGCAGGAAGGTATCGAAGCCTGGTTCAAGCTGGACGCCGCCGAGTTGCTCGGTGACGAGGCGCCCAAGTACGACAAGATCTCCGATACCCTGGACGTCTGGTTCGATTCCGGCACCACCCACTGGCATGTCCTGCGTGGTTCGCACCCGATGGGCCACGAGACTGGCCCGCGCGCCGATCTGTACCTGGAAGGTTCGGACCAACACCGTGGCTGGTTCCACTCGTCGCTGCTGACCGGCTGCATGCTGGACGACCACGCGCCGTATCGCGAACTGCTGACCCACGGTTTTGTCGTCGACGAAAACGGTCGCAAGATGTCCAAGTCGCTGAACAACGTGGTTGCGCCGCAGAAGGTCAACGATTCCCTGGGCGCCGACATCATGCGTCTGTGGGTTTCCGCGACCGACTACTCCGGCGAGATGGCGGTGTCCGATCAGATCCTGCAGCGCAGCGCAGACGCCTATCGGCGGATCCGCAACACTGCACGTTTCATGCTCTCGAACCTGACCGGCTTCAACCCGGCGACCGACATCCTGCCGGCCGAAGAAATGCTCGCGCTGGATCGCTGGGCTGTTGATCGCGCTGCGCTGCTGCAACGTGAACTGCAGGAACACTACGGCGAATACCGTTTCTGGAACGTCTACTCGAAGATCCACAATTTCTGCGTGCAGGAACTGGGTGGGTTCTATCTGGACATCATCAAGGACCGTCAGTACACCACGGCGGCCGACAGCACGGCCCGACGCTCCTGCCAGACCGCGCTGTTCCACATCTCCGAGGCGCTGGTGCGCTGGATCGCGCCGATCCTGGCGTTCACCGCCGACGAGCTGTGGCAGTACCTGCCGGGCGAGCGTAACGAATCCGTGATGCTCAACACCTGGTACGAAGGCCTGAGCGAAATGCCGGCTGACTTCGAACTGGACCGCGCCTATTGGGAGCGGATCATGGAAGTCAAAGTCGCGGTCAACAAGGAAATGGAAAACCTGCGGGCAGCCAAGGCCATTGGCGGCAACCTGCAAGCCGAAGTGACCTTGTATGCCCAGGACTCGCTGGTTGCGGACCTGGCCAAACTCGGCAACGAGCTGCGCTTCGTGCTGATCACCTCGACTGCCAGCGTCGAGCCGGTGCTTGATGCACCTGCCGATGCGGTAGTTACCGAAGTCACCGGCCTGAAGCTGAAAGTGGTCAAGTCCGGCCATCCGAAGTGCGCCCGTTGCTGGCATCACCGTGCTGACGTTGGCGTAGATCCGGCGCATCCTGAAATTTGCGGTCGTTGCGTCGACAATATCAGCGGCTCGGGTGAGGTTCGTCACTATGCCTAAGGCAGGTTTCGGCCGTCTGGCCTGGCTCTGGCTGAGTGTGCTGATCCTGGTCATCGACCAGGCCAGCAAGTACTACTTCGAAAACACGCTGAGCCTGTATCAACAGATCATCGTGTTTCCGGACTACTTCAGCTGGACCCTGGCCTACAACACAGGCGCGGCATTCAGCTTCCTGGCAGACAGTTCGGGCTGGCAGCGTTGGCTGTTCGCCCTGATCGCGGTAGTGGTCAGCGCCGTGCTGGTCGTCTGGCTCAAGCGTCTGGGCCGGGATGAAACCTGGCTCGCCGTGGCACTGGCGCTGGTTTTGGGGGGAGCTTTGGGCAACCTTTATGACCGTATCGCGCTGGGCCATGTGATCGATTTCATCTTTGTACACTGGCGTAACGAATACCGCTTCCCGGCGTTCAACGTTGCCGACAGTGCGATCACCGTCGGCGCAATCATGCTGGCGCTGGATATGTTCAAGAGCAAGAAAACCGGAGAGCCCGTTAATGACTGAACAGGTATTGGCCGACAACGCCGCGAAAGCGCAGCGCATCGGTCAGAACACCGAAGTCACCCTGCATTTTGCCTTGCGTCTGGAAAACGGCGATACGGTAGACAGCACCTTTGACAAGGCTCCGGCCACGTTCAAAGTGGGTGATGGCAACCTGCTGCCTGGTTTCGAAGCAGCGTTGTTCGGCTTCAAGGCTGGCGACAAGCGCACCGTGCAGGTTCTGCCGGAAAACGCCTTTGGCCAGCCAAACCCGCAAAACGTCCAGATCATCCCGCGTTCGCAGTTCAAGGACATGGAATTGTCCGAAGGCTTGCTGGTGATCTTCAACGATGCGGCCAATACTGAGCTGCCAGGCGTGGTGAAGGTCTTCGATGATGAGCAGGTCACCATCGACTTCAACCACCCGCTGGCGGGCAAGACCCTGAACTTCGAAGTCGAGATTTTCGAGGTCAAGGCGCTCTGAGGCCTGATACAGGGTTAGAAAATCAGCCCGACTCCGGTTGGGCTGTTCCGCACGTAGACACGAGGCACGCTATGCAAATCAAACTCGCCAACCCCCGCGGCTTCTGCGCTGGAGTGGACCGTGCGATCGAAATCGTCAATCGTGCCCTGGAAGTGTTTGGTCCGCCGATCTATGTGCGCCATGAAGTGGTTCATAACAAATTTGTCGTCGAAGACCTGCGCGCACGTGGCGCGATCTTCGTCGAAGAGCTGGAACAGGTGCCGGACGACGTCATCGTGATTTTCAGCGCCCACGGCGTTTCCCAGGCCGTGCGCACCGAAGCCGCCGGGCGTGGCTTGAAAGTGTTCGACGCGACGTGCCCGCTGGTGACCAAGGTTCACATCGAAGTGGCGCGTTACAGCCGCGACGGTCGTGAATGCATTCTTATCGGTCACGAAGGCCATCCCGAAGTCGAAGGCACCATGGGTCAGTACGATGCCAGCAATGGCGGCGCGATCTATCTGGTGGAAGACGAAGAAGATGTCGCCAACTTGCAGGTGCGCAACCCGGAATCCCTGGCGTTCGTGACCCAGACAACCTTGTCCATGGACGACACCAGTCGTGTGATTGATGCGTTGCGCAGCCGTTTCCCGGCCATCGGCGGGCCACGCAAGGACGACATCTGCTACGCCACGCAAAACCGCCAGGATGCGGTCAAGTTGCTGGCCGACGAATGCGACGTGGTATTGGTGGTCGGCAGCCCAAACAGCTCCAACTCCAACCGCCTTCGGGAACTGGCTGAACGCATGGCAACTCCGGCTTACCTGATCGACGGCGCCGAAGACATGCAGCGCAGCTGGTTCGACGGCGTTGAGCGCATCGGCATCACCGCGGGCGCGTCAGCCCCGGAAGTCCTGGTGCGCGGCGTGATCCAGCAACTCCACGCCTGGGGCGCCACCGGCGCAGACGAACTGGCCGGCCGCGCGGAGAACGTCATCTTCTCGATGCCCAAGGAATTGCGGGTCAAGTCGTTGTTGTGATGGCGGGAATGTTGAAGCGAGGCTTGGTGTAGGACCGGCTTTAGCCGGGAGGGCAATTGGCGCTCTCGCGACTAAAGTCGCTCCTACGGTCGATACGCGGGCAAACCTTACTCCAACAGCGCCCGAGCCCATTCGCGTTACCCACATAACGCCTCTGGCTTCTCCTCATTCCTGATGGTGACCCGTCCCGTTAACGCCAATACAACTTGATAACGGCTCACCGGCTGGTCTTTCAGGCAAACAAACAAAGTCCCATTGGCTGAACCCATGAGCCCACCAAGCTCGTTGAAACTGATGTGGCTTTCGACTTTCTGGTTTCCAACAACTTTGGCTTTGCCACTGGCCGCCCGCTCCACAAGCACCGGATCGTATTCATCAGGCCCCTTGCCATCCTTATCCGCAATGATTCGCCAGCCATTGCTCCAGTCAGCGTCGATGCTGTGGAGGGTCACGACCTGATTCCGCAGGATTGCCTCGGTGCGCGCCGAGCGTATGCCGCTGGCCAACTGCTGCGCCACATCCTGCCGTCGCTGCGCATCGACCATTTCCCCAAGCGCCGGCAGCGCCACCAGCGAAATTACCGCCAGCAGCACCAGCGTCACCATCAATTCGACAAGCGTGAAACCTGCCTGCTTCATGAGCATTCCTCCCTGAAAATACTTCACCTGAATGCCATCCGGGCATTCGTCCTGACTAAACAACCGTATATCCTTCAGTCAACTTCAGGACGCAGCCGCTGCCCTATAGTTGTAACGTCTAGGAGACACTCAATGAGCCACCGCGCCAAGGGCTTCAGCCTGATCGAATTGTTAGTCACTGTGTCCTTGGTGGGTATTCTGGCGGCGATTGCGATTCCCAGTTTTAGCAGTGTCATCAGGAACTCAAAAGCCGATGCCGAGGTAACTACGCTGCAGCGGGCGCTCAACTTTGCGCGGCTGGAGGCGATAAACCGGGGGCTGGCTACGAAAGTGCTGCCAACCAGTGCTGGCGCTAGTTGGAACAGCGAGCTAAAAGTAGTCCTGTCCTCAGATACAACGGGCAAGGCCATCCGGATAGTGCCGGCCATGACCAGCGGCGCCAAGCTAACTGCAACGAACGTAACTGCTATCGAGTTCAATAATCTGGGTGGTCTGCAAGCGCCTTCCACTGCGGTGGCCATGGCCTATGCGCTGGGCACGATTAGTAAAACAGTGAATGTTTGTCTGAATGGACGAGTTGTTTTGGGTGGAAGCTGCTGATGGCCGAATGTAGTCGCAGTACACAGACAGGGATGACGCTCATAGAAGTGCTGGTGTCGGTGCTGATCCTGGCGATCGGTTTGCTTGGCGCAGCGGCGATCCAGCTTAATGCCTTGAAATACACCGACAGCGCGGCCATGACCAGTCAGGCTAGCTTCATTGCCTACGACATGATGGATCGCATCCGCGCGAATGTGGATGGCAATGCGTCAAGCAACGGCGTGAACGATGTGCTGGGTAGCTATGCTCTGGCCTCCTTAAGTGTTGTGCCCTCTGCCAATCTGAACAATGCTAGGGATCAGGATCTGTACGACTTCAAGGCGAATATCACGGCTTTTGCGGGTGACAACGGTGCCAATAGCAAAATCGTCATCACCAAACCGGTAGTGACCATCACTATCGAGTGGGATGACGCCCGGGCTGTTGGCTCCAGCGCTCAGGCAACCGGAGACGCGACCAATCCAGCGACCAAGCGTACCTTCGTCCTCAGCTCAAGAATTGGCGCTGACGCAGTGGGGGTGACCCCATGAAAAAGCTCAACAAAGGCTTCGGTCTGGTTGAAATCATGGTGGCGCTGGTTCTTGGCCTTGTTGTTACGCTGGGCATCACGCAGATCTTTGTTTCGTCGCGTACCACTTTCATGTCGCAGAACTCTTCGGCCCGAATGCAGGAAGATGCGCGGTTCGTGTTGAGCAAGTTGATGCAGGAAATTCGCATGACGGGCATGTTCGGCTGCATGAGCCTGGACAGTGCCACGCTTGTCACCGGTTCCATTGCCAAGCCCACTGCTTTCAATACGCCGATTCTCTGGGATAACACGACCAAGGCATTAACGCTGATTTCTGCGGACGTAGGTACTTCCGGCTCTACGTCCACCTGGACGGTGGCTTCCGATTGCCAGACCACCAATCAGATCTATTTAGGGAAAGTCACGTCTACCGGACTCACGGCCTTTCCGTTGCGGCAATTGGTTTACACACTGAGCGGAACCGACTTGAAGTTTAAAGCCGGAATCGGCACTGATGCGCCGCAGACAATACTCAGTAACGTCGCGAGCCTGGAAGTTTCCTTTGGCATGGGGGCGGGCTATCCGATGTCCTACACCAGCGTTGTTACTACGGGTACATCAGGAAATATACGCAGCGTCCGCATCAAGTTGACGTTGCAAGACCCTGATAACCGCGTTCGCACCCAGACTTACAGCGTAGTCGCTGCTCTGCGTAATCGATTTTGAACGGGCTGAATGCTATGAAAACAAGACCATGCGGAATGTCGATGATGTTTCGTGCCCAACAACGGGGCATGGTTTTGGTGGTCAGTCTGGTCTTTCTGCTGTTGCTGACACTGATAGGCATCTCCTCAATGCAGAGTGCGACTCTGCAGGAAAAAATGGCTGGCAGCGTGACGTTCCGTAATCAGTCGTTCCAGACTGCTGAAGCTGCATTGCGGGTGGGAGAATCGTCGATTCAGGTGAGCGGGTATGTCCTGGATCCTTGTACGCCAAGTGCGAAATGTGTACCTCCGTCAGAATCTACCCTTGATACACTTTCAGCGGGAGTTTATGGTGCCTCCGGCGTGCGGTGGTACGCCGTAGGTACCAATGCGTTTTACGGTATCCAGAACCTTGGGACCACAACGACCCCGATTATTCGCCCTCCAACCTGTTCAGGCTCGGTCACGGTTTACCGGGTCACTGCTGTCGGCATTCAGGGTGTGACGAGAACTGTGTTGGAGAGTATTTATGGTAAGTGCTAAAGCGCTACGCCTTGGCTTGCATTATGTGTACGGTGCGTTGTTGGCTCTATATGTGACCGCTCCGGTCTATGGGGCATTTACTCCCTCTCCGGTGCCACTGTTGAGTGCGTCAGCTGTGCCGCCCAATCTTATGTTGCTGGTGGATAACTCCGGGAGCATGAACAATATTATCTGGGCCTCTGCGTTTAATCCGACCGTTGCTCGTCCTGCTATCACTTATGTTAATGACAACGCTATCTGCGGTAACGATAGGAGCGGGTACTACTATTGCCGTGCGGCGATAAATATAGTGGGCGATGATACACTGATATTGAACCAGGCGGATAATAATGGCTGTTCCTCAGCGTATACTTACCTTAAGCGGAACAGCGTCGAATACTGCCTTAAGTTACTTGATCCAGTGAGCGTCGCCGGTGAAGGCTCTACCCGTTATACGGCCGATTACTTGTCTTATCTCATCGATTTAGCAGTGGCCGCGGGGACCAGGACAAAAGAATTCACAAAAAATGATATTCCAAATGATTTCCGTATGAATGTGGCGCGAACGGTGTCAACGAATTTTGTGAGTAACAGCGTGGCGTTGGTTGCTAATAACGCGGCTGCCGGTACAAGCTATATTCCTTTGAGAATCGGTCTTGCCAACTTCAATGCTCCAGTTAATGCTGACTCAGGGCCAGGCGGTAAGATTACCAAAGACGTCAAAGATCTTTCAGAAGTAAAGAAGACAACTTATCAAGAAGCGGTGAGTGCAAACGTTGCTGCTGCGAATGTCACTGACTTAAAGGCGAAAATCGCTGCGTTGAGGGCGGAAGCAAATACGCCTCTTGCAGAAACTTATTATGAAGTGACCCGGTATTTTCGGGGGCTGAAGCCGTTTTCAACCTACTCCGGTGCGCCCACTACCTATACCAGTCCGATACAGTATAGGTGTCAAAAAAACTTCGGTGTAGTCATTACTGATGGTTTACCGACTTATGATCGTACCTTTCCTCTGGATGACCCTGATGATGTGCTGAACAAGGGACGTAGTCTTCCAGACTGGGATTTGAATGCGGCCAATGATGGTGCGAATTTAAATGGAGATGGCGAAGGCGACACGCTGTACCTGGATGATGTAGCGAAGTTTGCCTACGATATCGATATGCGCAGAACCGTTAAAGGTGTGGGTGCGGATCTAACGTTGAAAAGCTGGGACGATGCAGGTTTTCTTCAGCAGAACATGAGCACATATACCATCGGTTTCACCGCTGCTAACCAGATGCTGATAGATGCGGCAGATACCGATCATGGCCATGGCAAGTACTTCCAGACCAACGATAGCGCGGGACTGACAGCCGCGTTAAGCACTGCATTGAGTGATATCTATGCCAAGGCCGGATCCGGCGGTGGTGGGGCGGCAAACTCGGCCACACTCACCTCTGGTACGCGCTTTTATCAGACCCTATACGATCCCAGCGATTGGCACGGCACTATCAACGCCTATGACCTGAACACCACCACCGGCGCGCTTTCCAGCGCAGTATGGACTACCGACGATAAAGTTGTTAGTGGCGGGACACCTCTATTCGAGTCTTGGAGTACGGGTACGACACCGGCAAAAATCACTTTGGACTTCACCAAGTTTGCCCCCGCACAGCAAACAACTCTGACTACTGGTCTGCCCACCGGAGTCACGGGGATCAATCTGATCGACTGGGCCAAAGGCACACCTAACACCAAGTTGCGCATCCGCACCAAATTGATTGGCGATATCGTCAATTCCCCTCTCGTCGCTGCTTTGCCTGCCGATAAGACCTCGGCAGATCTCACCGGCAATGCGACATACAGCACCTACCTGACGAAAAAAGCGGCTTCCTCCGGAGGCATGAGCTACAGCCTGCTGGTCAATGCCAACGATGGTTTTTTCAATGTGATCAATGCCGATGGCACTCGTCGTTATGCTTACATGCCTTCCACCGCGCTTTCTTCACTGGCTGCCATTGCGACGATAGGGTATGGCTCTAGCGCGCATAAATTTACTGTTGATGGTCAGATCTCGGTGTTTGATGCTCAACTAGGTACGTCTTGGCGAACCATTGCGTTCGGTGGCACCGGTGCGGGCGGCAAGGCTTACTACGGGATCAAGTTGTACGAAAGCGATAATGTTCCAGTTGCCTTGTGGGAGGTCAGTCCCCCCGCTTCCTCCGACATTAATAACAAATTCAACAACCTGGGTTATGCATACTCCAAGCCTGATGTTGCGCGGATGGGCGACACCGCTGGGACCAGCATCGTTGTGGTAGGTAATGGTTATGGCAGTTTTACCGGCCGGGCTTCGCTATTTGTATTGGACGCTAATACCGGGGCGCTGATCCGGGAGATCCAGACGCCTATCATCAAAACCGGCGAAACAGATAATGGTCTTTCATCGGTCAAACTCAAGGTCAACTCACAGAATGTCGTTCAAGCTGCTTACGCAGGCGATCTAAAAGGCCGTCTGTGGAAGTTCGATATGAGTGGCGCAACCGCCGCTTCCTGGAAGGTTGCGTTCAACGGCTTGCCGCTGTTCACGGCATCCGACGATGGAACCAAGGCCATTACCGTACAGCCCACAATTATCGACCACCCAACCAACGGCAAGATTGTTTACTTCGGTACTGGAAAATTCAACGAAATTGCTGACAAAACCATTACTGCTCAGCAGACGTTCTACGCTATCTGGGACGCGGATGCCGGGGCAGGGAGCATTACTCAGAGCAATCTTCAGGAGCAAACCGTTTCAGCGACTCCTACCGTGCTTAACAACAATACTTACTACACCACCTCCAACAACGACTTGGACTGGACCGCCAAGAAAGGCTGGTACATGAACTTGGCGTCTAGCAGCCCCTATCCGGGCGAGCGAATCATCTATCCGGCACAAACCAGTCGCGGTCGCATCATCTTCACCACGGCATCGGTGAGTTCCACGGATCCCTGTGAAAGCACGGGGACAGGCCGTTTGTTCGAACTGGATGCGGTGAAGGGCGGCATGCTGAACTATCAGGTGCTCGATACCAATGGCGATAACGACATCACCACTTCCGATACCATGGTCAGCGGGTTGGCAGTGTTCACGGGTATTCCCAATCTGGCCTCCATCGTAGCGGGAACCGGTGGGGCCAATGACAACAAATACCTGATTGATTCCAGTGGTAATCTGGCCACAAAGCTCTTGGAAAAAGGCGGCACCTCGAACGTCTATCAACGAATCATGTGGCGACAAATCCAGTAGGGAAGGCGATCCATGCGCAACATATCCAAAGGCTTTACCTTGATCGAGCTCATGATCGTCGTGGCGATTATCGGTATTCTTGCGGCCATCGCTTACCCCAACTACACGGAATATGTGCGGCGAACGCATCGGGCTGAGATTGCCAGCCTGTTGTCGGAGCAGACTCAATCGCTTGAGCGCTTCTATTCAAAAAACGGTAGCTACACCGATGCGACAGGGGTGAGTACAGGCAACGGTTACTACACCATCGCCAAGACCCTGAATGCTCAAGACTTCACGCTGGCAGCCACCGGGAAAGGGATGATGCTAAACGATAAATGCGGTGTCTTCACGATCACCAACACCGGCGCGCGCACCAATCCAGGCGCAACCAGCGGTGTAACCAGCAAAGACTGCTGGAGCCGCTGACTTCTACTTTTGACATAGAGAGCAAGATGTCCAAGCAACACGTTGTGATTGTCGGCGGTGGGGTCATTGGGTTGTTGACGGCGCTCAACCTCGCTGCCGAGGTGGAAAGTGTCGTTCTGCTGGATCGCTCCAATGTCGGCCAGGAGTCTTCCTGGGCCGGTGGCGGGATTGTTTCGCCGCTTTATCCGTGGCGCTACAGCCCGGCGGTGACGGCACTGGCGCATTGGTCGCAGGATTTCTATCCGCAGCTGGCCGAGCGGTTGTTTGTGCGGACCGGGATTGATCCCGAGGTGCATACCACCGGGTTGTACTGGCTGGATCTGGATGACGAGCAGGCGGCGCTGGATTGGGCTGCGCAGAACAATCGTCCGTTGAGCGCCGTTGACGTCGCGGCTGTGCATGACGCGGTGCCGGTGCTCGGCGCAGGTTATTCGAGCGCGATTTACATGGCCAATGTCGCCAATGTGCGTAATCCGCGACTGGTGAAGTCGCTGACGGCGGCCTTGCTGGCGCTGCCGAATGTCACCATTCATGAGCAGTGTGAGGTCAGTGGTTTTGTTCGCGATGGTGAGCGAATTCTGGGTGTGAGTACTGCGTCTGGCGACATTCTTGCCGATCAGGTCGTTCTGGCTGCCGGGGCCTGGAGTGGCGAGTTGCTCAAGACCCTCGGACTGGATTTGCCGGTGGAGCCGGTCAAAGGCCAGATGATCCTCTACAAGTGCGCATCGAATTTCCTGTCGAGCATGGTGCTCGCCAAAGGGCGTTACGCGATCCCACGGCGTGACGGACATATTCTGGTGGGCAGCACGCTGGAGCATGAAGGCTTCGACAAGACGCCCACTGATGCGGCGTTGGAAAGTCTCAAGGCTTCGGCCATCGAATTGATTCCGGCGCTGGCCGATGCACAGGTTGTGGGTCATTGGGCTGGTTTACGTCCCGGTTCGCCCGAGGGCATTCCGTACATCGGGGCAATGAGCGGATTTGAAGGGCTTTGGCTGAACTGCGGCCATTACCGCAATGGGCTGGTTCTGGCGCCCGCGTCGTGTCAGCTATTGGCCGATCTGTTGTTGGGGCACGAACCGGAGATCAATGCCGCGCCGTATGCGCCGCAGGGCAGGGTGGTCGGTTTGTAGAGGCCGAACATTGCCATCGAAATCTCTGCATCCATCTGTAGGACCGGCTTTAGCCGGGAGGGACGTCTCCCGGCTAAAGCCGGTCCTACAGACTGGGTGTTTGTTATTCCAGGCCCAACTTCTTCAATCGATAGCGCATCGACCGAAACGTCAGATTCAGGCGCTGCGCCGCAGCCGTGCGGTTCCAGCGGGTTTCTTCCAGGGCCTGGAGGATGATCTTGCGTTCGATGTTTTCCAGATAGTCTTCCAGGTTGTCGATATCGGCGAGGTTGTGTTCGTCCTGTTCAAGCGGGCCGGAGGTTTGCGCCAGGCGCAAGTCGCCGATGTCGATGCGCTGGTTTTCGCACAGGGTGTAGGCGCGCTCCAGGATATTCTCCAGTTCACGCACGTTGCCCGGAAATCGATAGCTTTTCAGCGCTGACAACGCTTGGGGTTCAAGACGTGCAGCCGCTTGCCCCGAACCGTTCGCCAGGCGCTGGAGAACATGTGCCGTCAATTGATCAAGGTCTTCGCGACGCTCGCGCAACGGCGGAACAGCCAGTTCGATGACGTTGAGGCGGTAATACAGATCCTGACGGAAACGCCCGGCCGCCACTTCCGCGCTCAAATCCTTGTGGGTCGCACACAGGATTCGCACATCGACGATCTGTTCCTGCTGATCGCCGATGCTGCGCACAGATTTTTCCTGAATCGAACGCAGCAGTTTTACCTGCATCGCCAGTGGCAAATCGGCGACTTCGTCGAGAAATAACGTGCCGCCGTTGGCTGCCTGAAACAGCCCCGGCTTGTCCTCGTGGGCACCGCTGAAGCTGCCTTTGCGATGGCCGAAGAACTCGCTCTCCATCAGCTCGGTAGGAATGGCTCCGCAGTTGACCGGAATAAATGGCCGTTCAACGCGCGGCCCCTGCTCATGAATCAGGCGCGCCACCAGTTCCTTGCCGCTGCCGGATTCACCGCTGATGTAGATCGGTGCCTGGCTGCGGGCCAGTTTGTCGATTTGCTGGCGCAGGGCGCGAATCGGCGGCGAATCACCCAGCAGGCGGCGGTCTATGCTGCGTTCGCTCTGACTCGGCGCTTGCAGCCGCAGGGCGCTGCTCACCAATTCACGAAGACGGCCCAGGTCCACGGGTTTGGTCAAAAAGTCGAACGCCCCGGCCTTGAGGGCGTGAATCGCGGTGTCGAGGTTGCCGTGGGCGGTGATCATCGCCACAGGCACTTGTGAATGACGCTGCTGGATGTGCTGGACCAGTTCCAGGCCGTTGCCGTCCGGCAGGCGCATGTCGGTCAGGCACAAATCGAAGGCTTCGCGGGCCAGCCAGTCGTGGGCTTCCTTGACGTTGCGGGCGCTGCGGGTATCGAGCTTCATCCGGCCAAGGGTGATTTCCAGGAGTTCGCGAATGTCTGGTTCATCATCGACGATCAGAATTTTTTGTCGCTGGATCATGGTCAACTCAACTTCAACGGGTGAGCGAAGGTGATGCGCAGACAACTGCCGCCACCTTCCCGAAATGTGTAGTCCAGCTGTGCCTGATTGCTCTCGCAAAGTTCTCTGGAAAGATAAAGGCCCAGGCCGGTGCCTTTGCTTTCAGTGGTGTAGAACGGCTCGAAAAGCTTGCTCAGATGTTCGTCAGCTACGCCGGGGCCGTCGTCGAGGACTTCCAGTACCGGCAATTCGCTGCGCGGGTCCTGAAACAGCCGAAGCCAGACCTGCGCGTGTGCATGCTGCTTACCACTGTAGCGCAAACCGTTTTGCAGCAGATTGCTCAATACCTGAGTGAGCTGCTCCGGGTCCATGCGGGTGGCCAGCGGTGCGGCTTCAATGTCCAGATGAATGGTCTGGTTGGGCACTTCGCTGCTGCACGCCTCGGCGACGAACTGTTCAAGCCAGGCCTTGAGATCCAGCATTTGCGGTTCAGCCTGGCGACGTCGCGACAGCTGCAGTACGTTTTCAATCACCCGGTTCATGCGTAGCGACTGGTCCTGAATGATCTGATTCAGGCGGCGGTCGCCACCTTCCAGCGCATCGGACTCATGCAACAGTTGCGCTGCGTGGCTGATGGCGCCCAGCGGATTACGGATTTCGTGGGCAATGCCGGCGGTCAGGCGACCCAGTGCGGCCAGTTTCAGTTGTTGCGCCTGTTGGGAAATCTGCGAAAGGTCTTCGAGAAAAATCAGGGTCTGGCGCTGCTCGCCGCGATTGAGCGCGACAAATGTAGGTCGCAGGATTGGCCCGATGGCGGAAGTGGAGACGCTCTGCGGTGCCAGAACCGGATTGATCAGCCATTGGCGAAGGCGCGTGACCAGTTGCGGCGAGTAACTGTCGATGGTCTCGCCCATGAGGTTTTCGTGGCCCAGCAGGATCAGCGCGCTCTGGTTGGCTAGTACTACCTGGCGCCGGGCGTCCAGCACCAGAATCCCGGTGCGCATGCGCTGTAGAATCAGCGCGTTGAGTTCTTCCAGATTGTGGACGTCGGTTGCCCGCTGTTCGGCCAGCACTTCGCTGATGTGCAGTCGGCGGGTCAGCGCTTGCACCAAAAGCGCCGCAGCAAAGCACAGCGCCCCCAGCGAGCCGGCCTGCACGTAATGGCTGGCGGCAGAGGGGCTGCTGAAACTGATGTAGAACGTCAGGTAAATAATGCCGATGGCCGAAACCGCTGCGATCACTATGCCGGTGCGTCCGCGCAACAGGACGTTGCTGATCGCCACCGATGCAATCAACAGGTTGCCGATGCCGCTGGGCGGGCCGCCTGCGGCATAGAACAATCCGGAAAGCATGATGGCGTCGGCCATGGCCAGGGCGAAAAGCTGCGCCTTGTGGCCCGGCCGATCCAGCAGCACCACGACCAGGATGTTGAACACCAGATACAGCCAGCAACCGGTCCGAAACAGGTTCGGATTGACGAACTCCAGCAGCTCGGTGTCCATGCCGCTGGAGATCAACAGGACCAGCATGATGCCAATGGTCAGTCGATACAGGTGGTACAGCCGCAGAATCCGCTGGGCTTGTGGACTGCCGAGGGAAAGGGCCTCAGCGATCACGGGCGGCGGGGCCTTCTAGCCGATGCGCCTCGCTGCAATACCATTGCTGATCCTGGCTCAAGGCGCGGTCGCGAAGCAGATGAACACCGCATTGCGCACAACGAACCATGGGTGCGGCGGCAACTTCGGGCGCTTGTGCCCTGGTTTTTTTGGCGGGAGGGTTAAGCAGACGCTTGATGAACCATACGATTGCCGCGATCAGCGCAACCCACATAATTAAGCGAATCATGACTACCAGCTTGGTGATTGAGATTTCGCAGTGTAGCGAAGGAACGTCTGTTGCGCTCCTTGTATGTCAGTGGCGATCAGCCGCCGTACCCTTGTGCAATAAACACCGGCCCCGTTGGAGGCTTGCCCGCGAACCGCGCACCTCGGTGGGCAAGATCCACCGCGTTATCGTTCTTCCCGGACAAGTCCGGTCCTACCGGGCAGATACAACCGGTAGGGGGGGACTTGTCCCCGAAAAGCGCGCCCACCCACCCCTTCAAGTCTAAACATACAAGCGAGGCTTGCCCGCGAATCAGGCGCCGCGGTGAGCCAGACCCACCGAATTATCGTTCTTCGCGGGCAAGCCTCGCTCCAACAAGCCAAAAAAAAGAGACCCGAAGGTCTCTTTTTTGTACGCAAATGAATCAGTCAAAGACGCCCAGCGTCATGTAGCTGAACCATGAACGGTTGTTGTTATTGCCTTCCGCTTCGTGTTCCTGCTCGTCGATTTCGTCCTGGTTTTCAGGCAGAAGCTCGCGAGGGATGGCTTCCTTGGCATCTTCGTACTGCTTGATCACGTCCTGGTTGGCACGCGTCTGACCTGGTGGCAGCGGCGGGCTGCTCTCGATCAGGCCCAGCGTTGCCTTGGACAGCCACGAACGGTTGTCGGCTTCGGCTTCGCGCGGCACAAACTGACCGTCCACCAGTTGCGGGTGGTTCGGGTAATTGGTCTTGAGCACTTCAAGGCTGGTCGCCGCCAGGTCGTCCAGGTGCAGACGCTGATAGGATTCGACCATGACCGCAAGGCCGTCGCCCACCGATGGGGTTTCCTGGAAGTTTTCGACCACGTAACGGCCGCGATTCGCTGAAGCTACGTAGGCCTGACGCGTCAGGTAGTAGTCGGCTACGTGGATTTCGTAGGAGGCCAGCAGGTTGCGCAGATAAATCATGCGCTGCTTGGCATCCGGCGAATAACGGCTGTTCGGGAAGCGACTGGTCAGCTGGGCGAACTCGTTGAACGAGTCGCGCGCCGCGCCCGGGTCACGTTTGGTCTGGTCCAGCGGCAGGAAGCGCGCCAGCAGGCCGACGTCCTGGTCGAAAGAAGTCAGGCCTTTCATGTAATAGGCGTAGTCGACGTTCGGATGCTGCGGATGCAGGCGAATGAAACGCTCGGCAGCCGATTTCGCAGCCTCCGGTTCACCACTCTTGTAGTTCGAGTAGATGAGTTCGAGCTGCGCCTGGTCGGCGTAGCGACCGAACGGATAGCGCGATTCCAGTGCCTTGAGCTTGTCAGTGGCAGTGCTATAGCTGTTATTACCCAGATCGGCCTGCGCCTGCTGGTACAGCTCGACTTCACTCAGATTTTCGTCGATCACTTCCTTCGACGAACAGGCAGCGGTGAGTGCGAGGATGGCTATCAGCAGCAGGTGTTTCACTTGCATGGCGGCTTGCGTCCCTATAACGGTCGCTGTCTTGGGCGTGACCGTCCTGTTATGATGGGCGCCCCGCGGAACCCCCGGGGCAAAAGACGCCGTATTTAACCACAAGCGCGCTGCCGAAACCAAAGGCTAGCCGCCACCTAGTCTGGCCATGTCCGAAAATATAGAACTTCGCGCAGAGGTGCCGTCCGATTTGGGCGGTCAACGCCTCGATCAAGTCGCCGCACAATTATTCGCTGAGCACTCGCGCTCGCGCCTCTCCGCCTGGATCAAAGACGGTCGCCTGACAGTGGACGGGGACGTTTTGCGTCCGCGTGACATCGTCCATGGTGGCGCTGTTTTGCAGCTCATTGCCGAACAGGAAGCCCAAGGTGAATGGGTTGCGCAGGATATTGCGCTCGATATCGTCTACGAGGACGATCAAATCCTGGTGATCAACAAGCCTTCCGGTCTCGTTGTTCATCCTGCCGCCGGTCATGCCGATGGCACACTGCTGAATGCTTTGCTGCATCACATTCCCGACATCATCAACGTCCCGCGTGCGGGTATCGTGCATCGTCTGGACAAAGACACCACTGGTCTGATGGTGGTCGCCAAGACCATTCAGGCCCAGACCCAGCTTGTGACGCAACTGCAAAACCGCACAGTCAGTCGTGTTTACGAGTGCATCGTGATCGGTGTGGTCACGGCCGGCGGCAAGATCGACGCGCCGATTGGCCGTCACGGTCAGCAGCGTCAGCGCATGGCAGTCATGGAAGGCGGCAAGCAAGCCGTCAGTCATTACCGCGTGCTCGAACGTTTCCGCTCCCACACGCATGTGCGGGTCAAGCTGGAAACCGGTCGTACTCACCAGATCCGCGTACACATGGCGCACGTCAACTATCCATTGGTCGGCGATCCTGCCTACGGCGGTCGTTTCCGTATCCCGCCAGCGGCGAGCGTGACCATGGTCGAGTCGCTGAAAAGCTTCCCGCGCCAGGCCTTGCACGCACGTTTCCTGGAACTGGATCATCCGACCACCGGTAAGCGCATGAGCTGGGAATCGCCGCTGCCTGACGATTTTGTCTGGCTGCTGTCGCTGCTCAAGCAAGACCGCGAGGCGTTCATCGGGTGAGTGACTGGTTGATTCCCGACTGGCCCGCGCCTGCGGGAATCAACGCCTGTGTCACGACCCGCGAGGGCGGCGTCAGTCTGGCGCCATTCGACAGCCTGAACCTGGGCGATCATGTTGATGACGACCCACAAGCCGTGGCCCGTAATCGCCTGCATCTGACCTCGACCCTGAATATCCGGCCTGCCTGGTTGAAACAGGTCCACGGCGTTGTCGTGGCAGAGGCGGATCCATCACGTGTGATGGAAGCCGACGCCAGCTGGACGGCAACTCCCGGCATCGCGTGCACGATCATGACCGCCGACTGTCTGCCTGCCTTGTTTTGTACCCTGGACGGCAAGCGCGTCGCTGCGGCTCATGCCGGATGGCGTGGATTGGCAGCCGGGGTTCTTGAAGCAACCGCTGACAGTCTGGATGTGCCGCCCGAGCAAATCATGGTCTGGCTCGGTCCGGCTATCGGTCAGCCATCGTTCGAAGTCGGTGCGGAAGTCCGCGAAGCTTTTATAAGCACTCACCCGCAAACCGCTGAAGCGTTTATCCCCAGCGTAAATCCCGGGCGCTTCATGGCCGACATTTACGCCCTGGCGCGTTTACGCTTTGCAGCCCACGGAATTACTGCTGTTTATGGCGGCGGTTTCGACACCTTTACCGATGCACGTTTCTATTCCTACCGCCGCAACGCCCGAATCGGCCGTTTCGCGTCTTTGATCTGGATTGATCTAGGCTGATCTTTTGCGAATGTAACCCTGTAGGACCAGCTTTAGCCGGAAGGATGTCGGTAAAGGCGCTACATTGTTTCGTCACAAATCCAGCCCTCCCGGCTAAAGCCGGTCCAGCGGGGAGGTAATACTGACCTGCATCAATCGAACTACGCTTGAATCTCGCACAATCGCCCGCATCTATTTGGCATCCAGCAGGTTTTCGTCATAGGTGTGTGTTCATTGCTCCGGCCTGCTTATATAGGAAGGTGACAAATGCGTATCGATAGATTGACCAGCAAATTACAGTTAGCGTTATCTGATTCCCAATCACTGGCGGTCGGCCTCGACCATCCGGCCATTGAGCCTGCACATTTGATGCAGGCGTTGCTTGAGCAGCAAGGCGGCACCATCAAGCCGCTGCTGATGCAGGTCGGCTTTGACGTCAACAGCCTGCGCAAGGAATTGAGCAAAGAGCTCGACCAACTGCCAAAAATCCAGAATCCCACCGGTGACGTCAACATGTCCCAGGATCTGGCGCGCCTGCTGAATCAGGCTGATCGCCTGGCCCAGCAAAAAAGCGATCAGTTCATCTCCAGCGAACTGGTGCTGCTCGCCGCCATGGACGAGAACAGCAAGCTCGGCAAATTGCTGCTCGGCCAGGGTGTCAGCAAGAAAGCCCTGGAAAACGCCATCACCAATTTGCGTGGCGGCGCGGCAGTCAACGACGCCAACGTCGAAGAGTCGCGTCAGGCGCTGGATAAATACACCGTCGACCTGACCAAGCGCGCCGAAGAAGGCAAGCTTGATCCGGTGATCGGCCGCGACGATGAAATTCGTCGGACCATTCAGGTGCTGCAACGCCGGACCAAGAACAACCCGGTGTTGATCGGTGAGCCTGGCGTGGGTAAAACTGCCATTGCCGAAGGTCTGGCGCAACGCATCATTAATGGTGAAGTGCCGGACGGCCTCAAGGGCAAACGTCTGCTGTCGCTGGACATGGGTTCGCTGATCGCGGGCGCCAAGTTCCGGGGTGAGTTCGAAGAGCGTCTGAAGTCGCTGCTCAACGAGCTGTCCAAGCAGGAAGGGCAGATCATTCTGTTCATCGACGAACTGCATACCATGGTCGGCGCCGGTAAAGGCGAAGGCTCGATGGATGCGGGCAACATGCTCAAGCCAGCCCTGGCCCGTGGGGAGTTGCATTGCGTCGGCGCGACCACGCTCAACGAATACCGCCAATATATAGAGAAGGATGCGGCCCTCGAACGACGCTTCCAGAAAGTGCTGGTGGAAGAGCCGAGCGAAGAAGACACCATCGCGATTCTGCGTGGCCTGAAAGAACGCTACGAGGTTCACCATAAAGTCGCCATTACTGACGGCGCGATCATCGCAGCGGCCAAGCTCAGCCATCGCTATATCACCGACCGCCAGTTGCCGGACAAGGCCATCGACCTGATCGATGAAGCGGCCAGCCGTATTCGTATGGAAATCGACTCCAAGCCCGAAGTGCTCGATCGCCTTGAACGTCGCCTGATTCAGCTCAAGGTCGAATCCCAGGCACTCAAGAAAGAAGACGACGAAGCGGCGATCAAGCGCCTGGAAAAACTTCAGGAAGAGATTGTCCGCCTGGAGCGCGAGTACGCCGATCTCGAAGAGATCTGGACGTCGGAAAAAGCCGAAGTCACCGGTTCGGCGCAGATCCAGCAGAAAATCGAGCAATCGCGTCAGGAGCTGGAAGCGGCACGTCGGCGCGGCGACCTGAACCGCATGGCTGAATTGCAGTACGGCATCATTCCGGACCTGGAACGCAGCCTGCAAATGGTTGATCAGCACGGCAAGCCAGAGAACCAGTTGCTGCGCAGCAAGGTCACTGAAGAAGAAATCGCTGAAGTTGTGTCCAAGTGGACCGGCATTCCGGTATCGAAGATGCTCGAAGGCGAGCGCGACAAGCTATTGAAGATGGAAAGCCTGTTGCACCAGCGCGTGATCGGCCAGGACGAAGCGGTCGTCGCCGTCTCCAATGCCGTGCGCCGTTCCCGCGCCGGTTTGTCCGACCCGAATCGCCCAAGCGGCTCGTTCATGTTCCTCGGCCCGACCGGCGTGGGTAAAACCGAGCTGTGCAAAGCGTTGGCGGAATTCCTCTTCGACACTGAAGAGGCGATGATTCGCATCGACATGTCCGAATTCATGGAGAAACATTCTGTGGCGCGGCTGATCGGTGCGCCGCCAGGCTATGTCGGTTATGAAGAAGGCGGTTATCTGACCGAGGCGGTGCGTCGCAAGCCTTATTCGGTGATCCTGCTGGACGAAGTCGAGAAGGCGCATCCGGATGTGTTCAACATCCTGCTGCAAGTGCTCGAAGACGGACGCCTCACCGACAGCCACGGCCGCACGGTGGATTTCCGCAATACGGTGATCGTCATGACCTCCAACCTGGGCTCTGCGCAAATTCAGGAACTGGTCGGCGATCGTGAAGCACAGCGTGCGGCAGTCATGGATGCGGTAAGCACCCACTTCCGGCCGGAGTTCGTCAACCGTATCGATGAAGTGGTGATCTTCGAGCCGCTGGCTCGCGACCAGATCGCCGGTATCACCGATATTCAGCTGAGTCGCTTGCGTGCTCGTCTGACCGAGCGTGAGCTCACGCTTGAGCTGAGCCCTGAGGCGATGGACAAGCTGATCGCGGTCGGCTACGACCCGGTGTATGGCGCACGACCGCTCAAGCGCGCGATCCAGCGCTGGATCGAGAACCCGTTGGCGCAGTTGATCCTGTCGGGCGGCTTGATGCCCGGTTCGAGCGTCACCGGCACCGTGGTCGACGACGAGATCGTGTTTGGTTGATAAATAGCCAGGCCGCTTGCCCGCAAAGATTTATCGCGGGCAAGCGGCGGCCTTTGATTGTTGCAAGGGTTGATTGGGCGCAATCCCCTGATTTGTCTTGTTCCAATGGCGATCTGAAAAAAAATCGCAAATCATTGTCTTCAAAGCAATTTAGGGGGTTGACACCTGTTTTTAAAATTGTAGAATAGCGCGCCTCAGAGACGTGAACGCAGCGATGCAAACACAGCGAAGAGGACGAATTAACACGTTAACAGCGCGTTAATTCAAGGTTGTAAAGTTGTAAAAGTTGCATCTGAAATCGATAAGTTCCGCGATAGCTCAGTTGGTAGAGCAAGTGACTGTTAATCACTGGGTCCCTGGTTCGAGTCCAGGTCGTGGAGCCAGATTTCACTATGTAGCTGTATCGGGGTATAGCGCAGTCCGGTAGCGCGCCTGCTTTGGGAGCAGGATGTCAGGAGTTCGAATCCCCTTACCCCGACCATTTTTGGGTCGTTAGCTCAGTTGGTAGAGCAGTTGGCTTTTAACCAATTGGTCGTAGGTTCGAATCCCACACGACCCACCATTTTTGGCCTCAACAGTAATGTTGGGGCCGAATCTTATAGATCTGATGCCATTAGCATCAAATCGCAGGCGGCTGGTTGAGGCGTCTTTAAAAAGTTTCAAACGGGGTATAGCGCAGTCCGGTAGCGCGCCTGCTTTGGGAGCAGGATGTCAGGAGTTCGAATCCCCTTACCCCGACCATCTTCACAAAAAAGCCTGATTTAAGCGGCCTCAACAGTAATGTTGGGGCCGAATCTTATAGATCTGATGCCATTAGCATCAAATCGCAGGCGGCTGGTTGAGGCGTCTTTAAAAAGTTTCAAACGGGGTATAGCGCAGTCCGGTAGCGCGCCTGCTTTGGGAGCAGGATGTCAGGAGTTCGAATCCCCTTACCCCGACCATCTTCACAAAAAAGCCTGATTTAAGCCTTGTGCTTGAGTCGGGCTTTTTTGCGTCTGTTCGTTGGAGCGAGGCTTGCCCGCGAATCAGGCGCCTCGGTTGCCCAGATCCAACGCGTCATCGTTCTTCGCGGGCAAGCCTCGCTCCAACAATCAATCGTCTAGCCAGCCCTTTGCGCAGCCAACTCCACCCGATTACGCCCCTGCTGTTTGGCGCGGTACAGCGCGGTATCGGCGGCTTTCAGGAAGTCGGTAATGCTGGAATGCGCATCGGGAGTGAATACCGCGACGCCCACGCTCACGGTCAGACTCTTGAACGGCGACATATCGTGCGGCAGCTGCAATTGCTCGATCTCCCGGCAAATTGTGTCAGCGAACGCCCGCGCGCGTTCTTCGCCGGTTGATTGCAAGATGATGGCGAACTCTTCTCCGCCGTAGCGCGCCACAAAGTCGCCGTTGCGACGCACATGGGTCGTCAACTCTGCCGCCACCCGCCGCAGCACCTCATCCCCGGCCTGGTGGCCGTAGCGGTCGTTGTATTGCTTGAACAAATCTACGTCGAGCATCGCCAGCATCAGTTTCTGGTCGTTGCGGCGTGCGCGATTCCACTCGGTGGTCAGGGTTTCGTCGAATTGGCGGCGATTGGGAATGCCGGTCAGACCATCTGTGGCGCTGATCGCGGCGAGTTGTCGGTTCGACAGTTCCAGTTCGTGAGTGCGGCTGCGCACCCGCGCCTCCAGCTCAAGTTCGCGCACCTGCATTTCCTTGAGCAAAATGGAAAAGCCAATGCCAATAAGGCTCAGGGTGAAAATAAACTCTTGGGCGCGCAGCACTTCCAGCTGCATGGACAGACCACCGAACGGCTTGAACCCCATGCTCATCATCATGGTGATCGACAGCGACACCAACGCGACGAAAACGGTGGTCAGGCGGATACCGAACCGAAAGGCGATGACGGCGGCGCCCGGCAGCAGCAGGGTCGGTGTCACGGTTATTTCGTCCAGGTTGCCGTCAAAATGCTCGACGATGACCGTGGTTACCACCATCAGCGTCAGGACCAGCAAGGCCTTGTCGAACCGCGTCAGGCGAATTTTCTGCAGTACTGGCTGAGTCAAGGCCAGCAGCAGAGGTGTGTAGATCAGCAGGCCCAGCGCATCGCCGAACCACCATAAACGGACCAGCGTCAGATAGTGGCTGGTGGCGCCGCCGAGTTGCTGGAGCACGAACGCCGCCATCAGGCTGGCGAGCAGCGCGCCGATCAACGGACCGGCGAGGACGAACTTGACCAGGTCTTCCAGGCGCTGCAAGCGCGGGGAGGCACCGCTGCGTTTCATCAGCAGGTAAGCGACGACGACCTCGGTGAGATTGATGGCGCTGAGCAAAACCGCTTCGTACCAGCTGAATACGCCAAGATTGGCCAGCACGTCGGAACTGAAAGTGATGGCGGCCAGCAGTGGCGCGCGCTGCCCACGAACCCGCAGCAATGCCGCGAGCAACACCGCGTTGGGGAGCCATACGACAACGACGTTGTCCGGTGTGACCGCGCAAAAAAAGGTCAGCTTGACACTGGCGAAATGAATCAGCATGAGCAGCGCGCAGAACAGCAAGCCAGGGCGCTGCCAGAATTTTACGGGTGGAACGATCATTCACCGACATCCAGAAACGGGTGACGGGCATCATTGTCTGCGCCGCTGACCTTGTCAATTGGATGGCTCGCAGCGGCATTCCGTCGGACCGGCTTTAGCTGGGAGGACGAACTCCCGGCTGAAGCCGGTCCTACGGTGGATGTTGGCTACCCGGCAGCGCAGGACGTTACATCAATGCAGCTTCATCCGCGGTTCAGTACCTTTGCCGATGCGGCTGCCGAGCATCAGCATCAGGGTGCGGAAGGTGCCGTACAAGGCCATTTGATGCATGCGGTACAGCGAGATGTAGAACATCCGCGCCAGCCAGCCTTCGAGCATCACGCTGCCCATCAGGTTACCCATCAAATTACCCACGGCGGAGAACTTGGACAGCGAGATCAGCGAGCCGTAATCGGTGTACTTGTACTCGGGCAACGGCTTGCCTTCGATCCGCAGGCGCAAGGATTTAACCAGCAGCGAGGCCTGTTGATGCGCCGCCTGGGCGCGGGGCGGGACGTTGCGGTCCGAGCCTTTTTGCGGGCAGGCCGCGCAGTCACCGAAGGCGAAGACATTGTCGTCGCGGGTCGTTTGCAGGGTCGTGCGCACTTGCAGCTGGTTGATACGATTGCTTTCCAGGCCGTCCAGTTCATGCAGGAAAACCGGCGCACGGATGCCGGCCGCCCAGACCTTCAGCGTGGCCGGGATCACCTGGCCGCTGGCGGTGATCAAGCTGTCGGCGGTGACTTCACTGACCGCCGCATTGGTCAGGACCGTGACGCCGAGTTTCTCCAGCGTGGTGTGGACCGGGCCGCCGATGCGTTCGGGTAACGCTGGCAAGACTCGCGGGCCTGCTTCGATCAGCGTGATACGCAGGTTTTCCGGCTTGATGCGGCCCAGGCCGTAAGCCGCCAGTTCGTGTGCCGCGTTATGCAACTCGGCCGCCAGCTCCACCCCGGTCGCACCGGCGCCCACAATGGCCACGGTGATTTCTTCGGTGATGTCGGTTTGGCCTGCATGGGCGCGCAGGTATTGGTTGAGCAGCTGCTGGTGAAATTTTTCCGCCTGCACACGCGTGTCGAGGAACAGGCAATGTTCTGCCGCGCCTTGGGTGTTGAAATCGTTGGTGGTGCTGCCAACCGATATGACCAGCGAGTCGTAGTCCAGGCTGCGCGCGGGCACCAGTTCCTGACCGTTTTCATCCAGCGTTGCAGCCAGATGCAACTGGCGTTGCTCGCGGTCCAGGCCGGTCATGCGCCCGAGCTGAAACTGAAAGTGGTTCCACTTGGCTTGCGCCACGTAGTTCAGTTCGTCCTCGTAGGAATTCAGCGAGCCCGCCGCCACTTCGTGCAGCAACGGTTTCCAGATGTGGGTCAGATTGGCGTCTACCAGCGTGACGCTGGCCGTGCCTTTCTTGCCCAGGGTTTTACCCAGACGGGTAGCCAGCTCCAGACCGCCGGCGCCTCCGCCAACGATGACAATACGATGGGTCATAGGGATATCTCATAAGGTTTAAGGAATTCGGGGGGGAAGGCGGAATCTGCGCGAGCGCGAAAAGGCAGCTCATAGCGTCAGATAGCTCAACAAACGGCTCAACAGGCCCAGGCCAACCACGACAAACACCACCACGATCAGGAGCAGCCATGGCCGAAAAGGCCGGCGCTCGACTTGATGTTGGGGAGCTTGCAGGTACTCTTCGACACGCTGTTGGTCTTCAGGGTTCAGACGGCTGGACATAAAGCCTCTCTGTAAAAAGCTGCCTCGTTGAATAGAACGGCTAGTCGGCAATGAAATCCAGTGGTTCGACGCTCAATCCGTCATCAAGACGAATGATTCCGCTCTGGATCACTCGGGCAGTAATGCCCCCATGCCCGCGTACCGCTTGAAACGTGCCATGCCCAAGCCGTTGTTCCAGGCGGGCGCAGGGTTGGCACCAACCGGTAGTTTCCAGAATAGCCTGACCGACCTTGAAGCGTCGGCCTTTGAGGCTGAACAGATTGATGCCGCTGATCACCAGGTTGCGCCGCAAGTCCTGGGGCACGATGGGTTGCTCGGCGGCGCGACCGAGCAGCGAGCTGACTACCGCCAGATGCTCCCACTGAATCAAGGTCACCTGGCGCGCGTTGCGTGGGCCGGGGCGCGAATGGTCGCCGGTCAGGCCTGCTTCACGCCGCGCTTCCACGGCCTCCAGCTCGATCATCTCGGCGCGGGATTCGGGACGCACGCCGATCCAGCGCACGCGGCCTTGCTGGGGCACATCAGCCAGCAGTTCTTGCAGTGGGCTCATAAACTGATTCCAACATCGAAGACAACGCTGCGACCCAGATTGGTCCGCAGAAAATCTGGTGCGCCGGGATGGGCAAACAGCACCCTGGCAAACGTGGGGCCGACCAGTGACAGCGACCGCCAGCCTTGGCGCAGGTATTCGGTGGGCGGCGGGAAATGACTGTTCAGATCCAGCACTTCGCGCTTGAGACTGGCGAAAGCGATGATGTCCAGCTCACCGAGATCCAGGCCGCGTTCGCGATAATTGTGGGCTTTTTTCCGCAAGGTCGGACCCAGGCGTTGCAGCAATTCCGGCGCGGGAATTCGCTTGGGCTTGGCTTCACGCCGCACCAGCTGGCTCAGGGAAAACGCGCTGCGCCGCCGCGCCAGTTCCTCGCGCCACTCGTCGTTGAGGCGCCGGCCTTCGTCGAGCACGAAAAACACCTCGAAACAGGCGTCGCGAAACAGCACATCCGGCGGTTCCTGCCCGGCGGCGGCGAAGTCTTCATTGCGATGGGGGATGTTCAAGCCCTGCAGCAGGCGCTGACAAACCCATCGCTCACGCTCCCACTTTCGCGCATTGGAGAGGAACGCGTTGGCTTGTTCGGCCTGGATCGTGAGCAGGCGAAGGTAGTCTGAGTCATCCATACGGCCAAGCTTAGCGTTCAATTCGCGATAACTGAAACGATGTTTAGTCTCCAGGCCCGGCTTGCTGCAGGACCGGCTTTAGCCGGGAGGGCAATTGACGGTCTCGCGGATAAAGTCGCTCCTACGGCCGATTAGCGGGCAAGTCGGATCGCCGCCCGCTCGCTCCAACAGATTTAGGACGGCCATCTCGGCTATCCTGTGGTTTTAGCCAACCTGGGAGAACTGACGTTTGAAGCTCTGGCCAATCCTGTTATTGATCTTGCTGCCATTGACCGCGCAGGCCATTGAAATCGGCGACCCTGTGCCGTCATGGTCTCTGCTGGATCAGTTCGACCAGCCTTACGCGATGGACCAACACAAAACCCAGACGATTCTGGTCGCCAGCAGCATGAGCGCCGGCAAGACCATGGAAAAGGCTCTCAAGGACAAGCCCAAAGGCTTTCTCGAAGCGCGCCGCACGGTATTCATCGCCGACATCAAGCCGATGCCCGCGCTGATCACTCAGTTTTTCGCTGTGCCAAAAATGCGCAAGGTGTATTCCTATCGCGTGGCGCTGGACCGCGAAGCCTTGATTGCGCCAGGTTACGGCGGCGACGCCAGCAAAGTGCAATGGCTGCAACTCAAGGACGGCAAGCTGGTGGAGCGTCGGGAATTCAACGGCCCGGACGAATTGCGGGAGGCGCTTGAACAACCATGATCGGCGCGCAGGTCTTGACTGCGGAAACCATGACCACAGCCTGGCTGCTATACGTGCCGGTGTTGTGCTGGGCCATCTGGCGTTCGCCCTGGGTTGAGCTGTTCACCGACAGCCGCCGTCAGCATTTGCTGTTCGGAACCGTGTTCGCGCTGTTTTTGCTCTGGCTGGTGCGGCGGGATTTCGACACCGGCGTGTCGTATCACTTCATCGGCATGACCGCCGTGACCCTGCTGCTGGACTGGCCTTTAGCGCTTGTTGGCGGGCTGGTGGCGCAGTTGGGATTAGTGGCGCTGGGTCGCCAGGATCTGGCCGCACTAGGCGTCAACGGCCTGCTGTTCATCGGGCTGCCGGTATTGGTCACCGAAGCCTGCGCGATCCTCGTCGAGCGGGCGCAACCGAAAAGCCCGTTCGTGTATATCTTCTGCTCGGGATTTCTCGCGGCGGCGCTGGCAGCATTGCTGTGCCTGCTGCTGGCGTTGGGGCTGTTGTGGTTTGAAGGGCTGTTCGAAATGCCGATCTGGCTGTCGGACTTTATCGGCTACCTGTGGCTGATCATTTTCCCCGAAGCCTTTATCAACGGCATGATCGTCAGCGCTCTGGTGGTGTTCAGCCCTGAATGGCTGGAGACCTTCAATCGTACGCGTTACCTGTCGGCGCCCTGGAATGACGGGCGCTCAGGCGACGACACCTGAGCCGTGCCCGGTGCCGCGTTGATCAATGGCCGCGTTCGGGCAAATCACCGGAAAACAATTCGTCTTCGGCATCCGGGCTGACCGGGATCGCGTGTTCTTCCGACGCCCAGGCGCCCAGGTCGATCAGCTTGCAGCGGTCGGAGCAGAATGGCCGGGCAGGGCTGGCGGCGCTCCATTCCACAGGTGCGCCGCAGGTTGGGCAATCGACGGTTTTTGCTTGGCTCATGACTGGCCTCCAGACAACGTTAAATAGAAATGATGCAGCCGCTCGACTTCGCTTTGCAGCCAGGCGTGATCGCGGTCGTTGACCAATACATCGTCGGCATGGCTCAGCCGCTCTTCGCGACTGGCCTGCACCTTGAGAATCGCCTGGACCTGCTCTTCGCTGGAGCTGTCGCGCAGCATGGTGCGCTGCACTTGCAGCTGTTGCGGCGCGTCGATCACCAATACGCGGCGGGTCAGCTTGTATTGACCTGACTCGATCAACAGCGGCGAAACCAGAATCGCGTAGGGCGAAGTCGCACTGGCCAGATCACGCTGGATTTCTTCGCCGATCAGCGGATGCAGCAGGGCTTCCAGCCAGCGGCGCTGCTCGGCATCTTCGAAAATCAGACCGCGCAGGGCGCTGCGATTGAGGGTGCCGTCGGCTTGCAACACCGTGGGGCCGAAATGCTCGACGATTTTCGTCAGCGCAGGCCGGCCCGGTTCGACTACCCAGCGCGCGGCGTGATCGGCATCGACCACGTGAACGCCAAGGCCGATAAAACACTGCGCAGCCGCGCTTTTGCCGCTACCGATGCCGCCGGTAAGGCCGAGAATCCAGGGTTTGACAACGCTGTTGGTCATTTGAAACCGGCAAACTGCAAATAAGAGGCGGTTATTTGACCACCCCAGAGCAAAGCGATCCAGCCTGCAATGGCCAGATAAGGACCAAAGGGGATTGGCGTGCTGGTCGCGACGTTGCGCATACGCAGCATGATCAGGCCCAGAATCGCGCCCACCAGCGAGGACAAGAGGATGGTCAGCGGCAAAATCTGCCAGCCGCCCCAGGCGCCGAGCATGGCGAGCAACTTGAAATCACCCTGGCCCATGCCTTCCTTGCCGGTGACCAATTTGAACAGCCAGAACACCGACCACAGCGTCAGATAACCCGCCACCGCGCCCCACAGCGCATCGCCCAGGCTGGTGAACAGCCCGAACGAGTTGACGATCAGGCCCAGCCACAGCAACGGCAGCACCAGCGCATCCGGCAGCAACTGATGGTCGGCATCGATCAGGCTCATCGCCAGCAAACCCCAGGTCAACACCAGCATCGCCCCGGCCTGCCAGCCAAAGCCGAAATGCCAGGCGATAAATGCCGACAACACGCCACACGCCAATTCCACCAGCGGGTAACGCTTGCTGATCGGCGCCTTGCAGCTCGAACACTTGCCGCCCAAAAACAGATAACTCAATACCGGCAGGTTTTCCCAAGGGCGAATCTGATGGGCACAATGCGGGCAGCGCGAATGCGGCAGGATCAGGTTGAACGTTTCCCCCGCAGGCTCGGCGGGCAGACCAAGCATTTCCCGGGACTGCGCTTTCCAGTCCTGCTCCATCATTTTCGGCAGGCGATAGATCAGGACGTTGAGGAAACTGCCGATTAACACGCCCAGGATGAGTGTGGACAGGATGAAGGCGAGGGGGGAGGTGGCGAGAAAGTCGAGGAGGGACATGTTTAGACGACGTTTCCGAGTTTGAAAATAGGCAGATACATGGCAATGACCAATCCGCCGACAAGAACACCAAGCACAGCCATGATCATCGGTTCCATCAGGCTTGTAAGGCTGTCGACCATATTGTCGACTTCGTCTTCGTAGTAGGTGGCGACTTTGTCGAGCATGTTATCGAGTGCGCCGGATTCTTCGCCGATGGCGGTCATTTGTATCGCCAGGCTGGGAAACACTCCAGCTGCGCGCATGGAGAAGTTGAGTTGCATGCCAGTTGAAACGTCTTGACGGACTTTCATGACGGCGTTTTTGAAAACGACGTTGCCGGTGGCGCCAGCGACGGAATCCAAAGCTTCGACTAAGGGCACGCCAGCTGCGAAAGTGGTAGAGAGCGTGCGCGCATAACGAGCGACTGCCGATTTATAAAGCAGGGGTCCAACAACTGGCAGTTTCAACAGACCTCGGTCGATGCTGTCGCGAAATTTTTGCGACTGTTTGTGCGCCCGTTTTAGAAGAAAGTAGGTGGCAAACATTGCTCCAAGAATGATGAGCCACCACTCCTGAACGACATTGGAAAGGCCAATCACCATCAAAGTAAATGTTGGCAAGTCCGCACCGAAGCTCGCAAATACTGACTGAAACTGCGGTACAACCTTAATCAGCAAAATGCCGGACACGATAAAGGCAACGACCAGTACGGCAATAGGATACGTCATTGCTTTTTTTATCTTGGCTTTGAGTGCTTCGGTCTTTTCTTTATAGGTGGCTACCCGCTCCAGCAGGGTTTCCAGTGCACCAGCCTGTTCGCCTGCGTCCACAAGACTGCAATACAACTCATCGAAATATTGCGGTTTTTGCCTCAGCGCAGTGGCAAAGCTATTGCCAGCAGCGACTTCCTGTTTGACGTCATTGATCAGCTTGCGCATGTTCGGGTTGTCTGCGCCTTCAATGATGATGTCGAAGGACTGCAGCAGCGGTACACCGGCTTTCATCATTGTCGCCATTTGCCGGGAGAAGAATGCAATGTCCAACGGCTTAATTTTCTTGCCCTGGCCAAAAATCGAGACGGATTTTTTGCGTACCTTTAACGGGTTGATACCTTGCTTGCGCAACTGAGCTTTAATCAAGGCAACATTATGCCCGGTCAGTTCGCCGGTCATTTTCGTGCCTTTCTTGTCCGTGCCTTCCCATGTATACGTGCCGACTTTTACTGCTTTGCTGGCCATGGTCAGTCCTTGGTCACGCGGTTGACTTCTTCGAGGCTGGTTATGCCTTGCATGGCCTTTCTCAGGCCCGATGTACGCAGATCATTGAAGCCGTCCTTGCGCATCTGAATGGAAATATCCAGGGAGTTGCCCTCTTCCATGATGATCCGTTCCAGCGCCGGGGTTTTCTTGACCACTTCGTAGATCCCGACGCGGCCCTTGTAACCGCCATTGCAAAGATCGCACCCAACCGGCGCGTATATTTTGAATTTGCCGATCTGGTCTTCCGGGAAGCCTTCCTTGATCAGGGTTTCCCGGGGAATATCCGCTTCTTTCTTGCAATGGGGGCACAACTTGCGCGCCAGCCGCTGGGCAATGATCAGGTTAATGGCCGTGGCGATGTTAAATGCCGCGACGCCCATATGGTGCAAGCGAGTCAGGGTTTCCGCTGCACTGTTGGTGTGCAGGGTCGACAATACCAGGTGACCGGTCTGCGAAGCCTTGATGGCGATCTCTGCGGTTTCCAGGTCACGGATCTCGCCGACCATGATCACGTCGGGATCCTGACGCAGGAAGGCGCGCAGCGCTTGGGAAAAGTCCATTCCTTGACGCGGATTGACGTTGACCTGGTTTATACCTTCAAGGTTGATCTCGACCGGGTCTTCGGCGGTGGAGATATTGATATCCACGGTGTTGAGAATATTCAGCCCGGTATACAGCGATACAGTCTTACCGGAACCGGTAGGCCCGGTGACCAAAATCATGCCCTGAGGCTGGCGCAACGCTTCCAGGTACAGTTCTTTTTGCTCTGGTTCATAACCCAACGCGTCGATACCCATCTGCGCGCTGGTAGGGTCAAGAATCCGCATTACGATCTTCTCGCCCCACAGCGTCGGCAGGGTGTTGACCCGGAAGTCGATGGCTTTGGTTTTAGAAATGCGCAACTTGATGCGCCCGTCCTGCGGTTTGCGCCGCTCGGAGATATCCAGGCTGGCCATTACCTTCAGGCGTGCAGCGATGCGGCTGGCGAGATGGATCGGTGGCTTGGCCACTTCATGGAGGATGCCGTCGGTGCGCAAGCGCACCCGAAACATTTTTTCGTAGGGTTCAAAGTGCAAGTCCGATGAACCGAGGCGAATTGCATCCAGCAACATTTTGTTGACGAACCGCACCACCGGCGCATCGTCTGCATCGCCTTTGGTGGAAAGAGTGCTTTCTTTGCTGTCGTCGGTTGTTTCGATTTCCAGACCTAGATCAACATCCGTCAGATCACCCAAACCGCTACTGGAGTCGAAAAACTTTTCGATAGCATCGCTGAGCTTATCGTCTTCGACCAGAATGGCCTCTGTCGTGAGGCCGGTATTGAACTGAATGTCGGTAATGGCCTGATGATTGGACGGGTCCGAAATTCCGACAAACAGCTTGTTGCCACGCCGCCAGAGAGGCAGCGCCTGATGCTGGCGAATGAGTTTTTCGCTGACCAAACCTTTGGGCTGGCTGTCCTTGTCCAGGCTTCTCAGATCGAAAAACGGGATCCCGAATTGGTCCGAAGCCATTTCCGCCAGTACCAGCGCCTTGACCAGCTTGTTCTGGACCAGATAACTGACCAACGAAACCTTGTCACGGCGCGCTTGCTGAAACGCCTGCTGCGCAGCTTTTTCATTCAGAAGTTCGGTAACAACCAGTTGTTTGGCCAAACCGGTGAGGACGACATCACTCATAAAACCACCAGACACAGACAGTGCGAGGTTTATAGCGTAGTCGGGCGATGCTGCCAATGACGTATGGCAATGTGACGTAATTTGTCAGTTTGTGCGTAGAAGCTCACGCTGAGAACATCGACCTCAAGGCAAAGCGAGTAATAGAAGGCGTAAGTATTATGTTGGCACGACCTATGCTTTTGTCTCCGCAGGCAACATCTTATTGACGTAGCGGAGCGGTACCCATGAAGGCACAAAAAGGTTTTACTCTTATCGAACTGATGATCGTTGTTGCGATCATCGGCATTTTGGCGGCCGTCGCGCTGCCTGCATATCAGGATTACACCATTCGCGCCAAAGTTACTGAAGGTATGGGGCAGGCTGCATCTGCCAAGCTTGCAGTAACGGAAGCTGCTGCATCTCTTGGTGGTGTTGCTAACGTTACACAAGCAAACTCCGGGTACACTTTCACTCAGGTCACCACCGGCACCAATACGTATGTCGCGTCAGTAGCGATTGCCGCTGGCGGTGCAATTACAGTTGTAACGCAAAATACAGGCGCTGCGACGCAGCCGTCATT
This sequence comes from Pseudomonas sp. CFII64, assembly GCF_000416235.1. GTDB lineage: Bacteria > Pseudomonadota > Gammaproteobacteria > Pseudomonadales > Pseudomonadaceae > Aquipseudomonas. The sequence goes on from NZ_ATLO01000026.1 coordinate 112,292, forward strand.
TACCCTGACGCCAGTTCAAGCAAGTGTTAACGACCAAATCACTTGGACGTGCGCTTCGGCCGCTGGTGAAGCGAAACACTTACCTGCTAGCTGTCGTTAAGCGATTGGCTTTTGAGGTACGGCTCTACTAGCGTTGGATATTTCAAGCCGAAATAGCTCAGCCCGGTAGAGCAGCGCACTCGTAACGCGAAGGTCGCAGGTTCGATTCCTGTTTTCGGCACCAGCTTCATGATTTACCCGTTTCACGCTTCACCTACCTACACCGCCGCAAACGAAAAGCCCCGCACATGCGGGGCTTTTCGCGTTATAGCGGTCGTCGATCACATCTCTTCCAGCACAACCACCGCGTCAGACATTCACCTGATACAGCCCGAAATGCCGCCCATCAACGCAGCGCACATCTGGTCCGTCGATAAAAGCCATGTCGTGGCCGTCGTGGTCGACGAGGCGTCTGGGTGAGCAGAGGACGAGGATGCCGATGTCGCCGCTCCAGTCGCGGCGCGGGTCGTGTTCGAGGTAGGCGTAGACCCGTCGGTTCTGGATGCGCCAGACGGGGTTTTTCTGATCGGGGTCTTTTACGTCGTAGGTGGCGGCAGGGTCGAAGACGAAGTTGGCAGTCATGGCAGTGTCCGTTTTCAGGCGTGGCCGACTGCACGTAAGACCAGGTCTGTTCAGTTGTTGGAGGTTGATGTCTGGTTGGCGGTTAGCCAGATGCATTCGGCCAGTTGCAATGACAGGTCGGCCGATTCTCCATTGGCCAACGCTCTGCAGGCATTGCTTGCCCATTCCTGGTATTCGGCGAAGGTGAATACGCCGGTACGCTGAAGCTCCAGCAGCCGTCCGCAAAAGATGCCGATGCGGAAGATGCGGGTCGCGACTTCGTCGGGTTGCCCCAACTCCTCCAGTGCCATATGGAGTTCAAGTCGTCGTTGGGTTTTCAGCGATTCATCCAGGTTGTCGTTCATTGCCGCGACCCCAGTCTGGCGTAATACGTGCGCACATCTTCGGTAGAAGTTAGTACAAATTCGTGCAAGTGCAGCGCCGCTCGTCGCCGCTGTCCGCGTCTCTCTCCCAAGCGAGAACCACTTGTCAGCAGAGCCTTACATCGCCTGCAAAAAAATCATCTGTGGCTACACTGGCTGCAGGTCTTCCAGGCATCCCAGCGGGCTGCATCTCTAGGACAGGCCTCGCGGGTCGTTGTCGGAATTCGAGGGTTTCTCTGTGTCGCTCCTGATCTCTTTGATGATGACGGGAACGATCCGGTAGGCATCCTTCACGTAACGCTTGCCCAGCCGCCGTGGCTCATGAATGAAACGATGCAGCCATTCAAGTGACAGGCGTTGCATCCATTCCGGCGCGCGCCTGACTTTCCCTGAAAGAAACAGCAGCGACGCGCCAACGCAGAGGCCAACCCCGACCGCCGCGCGACCTTCGAACACGCGCAGCGCAAGTATTTCCTGGCGCGGCGAGCCGACTGAAAACACCACCATGCGCGCCGGATGTTGATTGATGAAATCAACGGCGCGCTGGATTTCCCGGGCGTCGTCGATGAAGCCCATCGGCGGGTTGTAGTGGCGGAAGGTGATCGAGGGATGCATCTGCTGCAACGTGGTGATGACTTCCTGTTCACAGCCGATGACCGTCACCGTCCAGCCGCGCTCCTGCGCAATCTGGATCATGTCCCGCGTCAGCGTACTGCCGGGAATCGCTTCGGCGATGTCGGCGTGCAGTCGATTCAACAGCGGGAAAAGTACCCGGCTGTCGCACAGGCGATAGGCGGCGTAGCTGTAAGCCCGGCGCAATTCCTTGTCGTGTTCGAGCATCACCACGTGGTCGACGTTTGGCGTCACGACGTAGCGAAACGACCTGCTGCTGAGCACGGTCAGTTCGCGGACGAGATCCTTTCGCTGCCGATGATAGAACTCGATGCCGAATATTTTCATAACGTGGTCCTTGCGCTTGATCGCCGTAGCTCACGGATTTTCCGAAGGGACTTGCCTGACGCATCTGCCTGGATGCACCCAAACAAGGGGGTCAGCTCACATGCTCGATTCACTGGACACCGCCGCAACGGCGACGCTTGCAAAGCCATCGGTGACAACGCCCGGCGGCATCGACTGGACGGGCAAATGGCTGCTCGTCGTCGTGCTGTTGCTGCTGTCCTTTGCGGCCAATGGGCAAAAGGCCGCGAGGCAAGCGCCGATGGTCTTGATCAACGTCTCGGGTGCGGAGTTTTCCGAGGGCGTCTGGCCGGGAGAGAACGGCACGCATTATTTTTTCCCGGACGAAAATTATTTCGATAAATGGCAAGCCAAAGGCATCCGCGCGATTCGCTTCCCCATGCGCTGGGAACGTTTGCAGCGCAAGCTCGGGGGCGAGCTGGACGAAACCTATGCCTCGCTGATCGACAAGATGCTGATCCAGGCTGAGCGGCGCGGGATCAAGGTCACGCTCGATGTGCACAACTTCGGCCGTTATGAAAATGAAGTGCTGGGCAGCAAGAACGTACCGATCACGGCTTACCGGGATCTGCTGCACCGGGTGTCGCTGCGCTGGCGGGATTTTCGGGCGCTGTACGCCTACGACATCATGAACGAACCCCATGATGAGGCTGACGAGCATTGGCCCAAGGCCGCGCAGGCCGGGATTTTCGCCATACGCGCCAATGACTGGCACCGCCCGATCATCATTGAAGGCCGTTCCTGGTCCAGTGCGACGCGTTGGCCCCAGCACAACGATGCCTTGCTGGACCTGAAAGATCCGTCCAACAACCTGATTTATTCCGCCCATCTGTATTTCGATGAAGACGCCAGCGGGCGCTATCAGAAAGTCCTCGGGCAGCGCTTCGATCCGGACATTGCCGTGAAACGCGTCCGGCCATTTGTCGAGTGGCTGGAGAAAAACGGCAAGCGGGGCCAGATCGGCGAAGCCGGATTCCCGGCGGATGACCCGCGCTGGGGGCAGGCCATGGACCGTTTGCTGGCCTACCTGCAAGAAAAATGTGTGCCGCTGGCGTATTGGTCGGCGGGTTCCGCGTGGGGCGATTACTCGCTGTCCATTGAGCCGGTAAACGGCCGTGATCGTCCGCAATGGCCGGTGCTGGCCAAATACCTGGTGGCGCCGCATTGCACGGTGACCCGGCGTTAGGTTTTGGCCAGCTCCGCAGTCCTGCTGCGCTGCGTACCGTCGGGCAGCCAGCTAGCCCTCGCCGCTGCTGGCGAATCTTGGGTGCGGGCGTAATAAACGAACGCAGCGATGGACAGCCCGGTGATTTCCCCGCCATACATGATGGTGTTGGAGAAGAAAAAATTGATCCCGTTGAACCAGAATGTCAGCTGCAACGCGTTGAGCAGATCGCCTTTTTTCCGGCAATAGGACATGAAGCGCAAGAAGCCCAGGTAGTAGATCAACGCGATAACCGGCGTCAGGAAACCAAATCGGTAATAGACCCCGAGCAGGCCGACATCCGACAGATAAAAATAGCCGTTGTACAGCCGCGAGAAACCGCCTTGCCATTGCAGGGACAGCGCGCCCATGCCAATCAGACCGTTGCGCGCCACTTCCTCGACCACGATTTGCGTGGTGATATTACGCACGCCCGGCTCCCGTGCCTCGAACAACAGCGCATCGAATCTGCTCAGTTGCGCCGCGAAAAAATCCGGCGCGAGAAAAAAAGCCGCCAGCAGCACGGCGCTTGTCAGGATGCCGAGTTTGACCAGCAAGCCGACCCGGCTGCGAAAAATCCAGATCCCCGCCAGCGCCCAGATCAGCATGGTGTTGCGCGTCTGAATCACCAGCCAGAGATACGACGCGAATAACAGTAACAACGCGATGGCGAACCACGACATGGATCGTTGCAGGCGATACATCAGCATGAAAGCGCAGGCGCTGACATAAGGCGCGCCAATGCTGAAGCGATTGGGCCGCAAGGGATTGATGCCGTAATCCTTTTCATCGACGGTAAAGCTGACGTCGTTGTTTTCCGGCAGTACGCCCCAGTAATACAGATAACCCACCACCACGCAGGCCACGGCGCAGCAGAGCATGAACCTCTCCAGCTGTTCCTGGGTGGGATGGGCTTTGATCAGCAAAAACAGCATCGGGAAGAACAGTAGATAAAGAAAGCTGCGGCGCTCTTCCAGCAAGCCAAAGCCCAAAGGCTGGCCGAAGTTCAGCGCCGCCAGCAGCGCTGAAAGCAGCGGCAGGACCAGGCCAAAAAATAGTATCCACAGGCCTGCGCGCGATTGCTGGGCGCGGCTCCAGGTCAGCAATAAAACCAGAGCGCCGAGCACGATGGCGACGATAAACAATTCGCGCAGATACGGGATGCCGGCCTTTTTATCGTCGGTCAGGAACAGACACGCCGAGTTCATCAACAACAGCAAGAACAGCAAGGCGCGATAGGCAAAGAGTTTGCGAATCATCGGAGATGTCTCTCAATGCAATTCGATGAAGAGAGGGCTTTTGTGGGAGAGGACTTGTCCTCGATTGCCAGTCCAGACGACGCCGATCCGCATGCCCATATGCAGTGCCGAAACTACAGCTATCGAGGACAAGTCCTCTCCCACAGTGACGCTCCAACGGGACCTGCGCTGCTCAACGCCAGGAAAACACCAAGCCTTCGCCGATGCCCTTGATCCCATACCGAATGTTTTTCAGGTTGTGGCGGTTTTGCAGGGCGGTGATTGCCGTCAGGGCCAGCGCCGAAAACAGGTAGCAGGGCATTGAGTGGAATTTTTTGTTGTACATGATCGCGGCGCGGTTTCGATAGAAATGGAACATATGACTGCGGTTCTGGGTGCTGGCGCTGTCGCCGTGGCGGGCGAAGCTGCGTGTCGCCACCTGACAGGTAAAGCCCAGGCCGGCGGCGCGGCGTTGCCAGTCCACTTCTTCGGAGTACATGAAATATCGCTCATCCATCAGGCCGACACGCTCAATGACGTCGCGCTTGATCAGCAGCGAAGCGCCCATCAGGTAATCCGGTTTCGGCAGTTTGCCAAGGTGCTGGCCCAGTTCGTCGCGCCCCAGGTTCTTGCCGACCAATCGGGCCTTGCCCAACCACGGATAAAGCTGCCCGCCGCCGACACACTGGACGATCTCCGGATGATCGGCATAGACCAGAATCGACGCGCAAAACCCGCAATGGGGGTCGCTGTCCAGAGTCGACAGCAGCGCTTGCAATGAGTCTGCTTCGACGGTGATGTCGTTGTTCAGCAGCCAGATGTGGTCGTAGCCAGCGCGGAACAAGTAATCGATGCCCACGTTGTTGCCGCCGGCATAGCCATAGTTGCCTGCATTCCTGATCAGGCAAGTGCGGTGTTGGTCTGAATGTTCGCCGATCTGCTCCTGCGTGCCGATCCAGGTATCGCCATCGGTTCGCGTGCTGAAATAGTCGGTCAGGCGCTGGTAATCCGCAGCCTCGGAATGGTTGTCGACCACCACGAGGGGAATCGCGCAGTAAGCGTCCACTGAGCGCACGCATTTGATGGTCTGTTCAGCGCCGTTCCAGTTGAGGATCAGCGCGCATACGTTAGCCGTGGCCATGTTCGGATGACTCCTGCGCAGACGAGGGATCGCGAAGCGACGGATCTTGATTTCGACGCCAGCGCCGGGCCTCAAACAACACCACGACGATCAGGCTCAGGTTGATTGCGGTATTGGCGGCCGCGAAAGCCATCACCACCGCCAGGGCATTCTTGAACACCAGCGCGCCGACAAATACCGCGATCACTCGCAATGTGGTGCTGACAATCTCGAACACCAGAAAGCGTTTTTGCAGGGTCAGCGCCGGAATCGCCACTGCGCAGGGCCCTGCGATGAAGCCAGCGAACTCCGCCAACGCCAGCCAGCGGGCATATTCACCAGCGGCCGCCCATTGCGCGCCGAACACCAGCCCGAACAACCAGGGGCCGGCCAGCGCCAGTGTCGCAAATGGCACGATGCCCACCAGCGCCATGCCGGCCACGCCGCGCACCAACAGTCCGGTCACCGCTTCATCGGCGTGAATCGCCTGGGTAATGCGCGGGTAATAAACGCTGCCGACCGCCTTGCCGATAAAGTTGCTCGGCATGCTCAGCACTTGCAGGCACAGGGCGAAGAATCCCGCCGAGACTGCGCCGAAGGACGCCGCCAGCACCAGCGTCGGCATGTGCACGGAAAGGGCATTGATCAGCACCTGCGGCGCGCGAAATAGCGGGAAATCCCGATACTGCCCAGCGAGTTTGGTCAGGCTGGCGGAGGTTGACGGGTGGGCCGTTGCGAGGTTGGTTGCGGCGGGTTTGAAGGTCATGCCCAGCAACAATAATGCGCTGTGGATCAGGTAATACAGCGCGCTGGTCACCACCAGCACCGGGGCCGAAGCCTGCACCAGTCCGGCCAGGCTGCGCGTTGCGTTATAGACCAGTGCATGCAAGGTTGCGCCGCGCGCGGTAAGGCTGAAGCGCTGGGTTCGATACAACCATTGCTGGGTGATTTCCAGCACGGCGGCGCTGAACATCACGATGGGCAGCAGCATCAGGTAAGGGGTCAGAATGTCGATGCCCAGCGCGCTGGCCATCGCTGGCCCCTGAACATACAGGAGCAGCGCGGACAGACTCGCAATGCTCAGCGCCACCCACAGCGAAAGGCGGATCAGGCCCCGAGCGTCGGTGTCGCTTTTGGGCAGGACAATCGCCATGGGGTACGTCAGCGCACACGCCGGAATCAGGATGATGGTCAGGCTCTGGAAGGTGCCGACCACGCCGAACGCCTCCGGGCCGTAGATGCGCATGATCACTGGAATCAGCGCCAGGTTGATCGCCTGCGCGCCGGCGCTGCCAGACACCGCTGTAGCGATGTTGCGCAGCAGGCGTGCGCGGGCCGCCTGTCGCCAGCGCCCACGCCAGCCGCTGTCTCGACCTGGCAGTACGGCAGCGCCTGATTCCGGATCAGCCATGTCCGTCTCCATATCAATAGATGTTGCGCGAGAACAGCGTGAACGGCGTCTTGAGCAGGATTTTTATATCCAGCCAGAGCGACCAGTGATTGATGTAGTCCAGGTCCTTTTCCAGACGCTCTTGCATCTTTTCCAGGGTTTCGGTTTCGCCGCGAAAGCCGCTGACCTGCGCCAGGCCGGTGATACCCGGCTTGATGCGGTGGCGTGCGGTGTAAGCGAGGATTCGCGCGCCGTAATACTGGTTATGCGCAATCGCGTGCGGGCGCGGGCCAACCAGGGCCATTTCGCCGCGCAGCACATTGATCAACTGGGGCAGTTCGTCCAGCGAAGTGCGGCGCAGAAAAGCGCCGACCGGCGTGACCCGTGGATCATCGCGGGTCGCCTGTTGCACGTGATTGTCCTCATGCACGCGCATCGAGCGAAATTTCCACACGTTGATCACCTCGCCGTTGCAGCCATGCCGGGGCTGGCGAAAAAACACCGGGCCGGGTGACGAGAGCTTCACCGCCACGGCAATCACCGACATCACCGGCAGCAGCACCAGCAAGGCGAGCAACGCGAGGCTGCGGTCGAACATTTCCTTGCCCAGGGTGGCGGCGGGATGAGAGCTGCGCGGCGTTTCGTTGAGGTAAATCGCCGGGAACTGTTCGATCTGGGAAACCGATTGATTGAGCAGCAGCATGCTGCCGAAATCCGGCACCCAGACCACGTCGACATTGAGGTCCAGCAAGTTCAGGTAGATGGATTCGATCTGCGTGATCATGTTCAGCGCCAGGGCGATGTACACGCGGCGCACGTGATCGCTGATGACCAGTTCCCGCAGCTGCGCCAGTTCGCAGAGCACCGGAGGCTGGCCGCCTATCGACGAAACATCGGGTTCGGTCGCGACCAGTCCAAGCACCGGAACCCGCTGCCGCAGCTGTTCCGCCAGGGTGTAGGCCATGGGGCATGTGCCGATGATTACCGAGACTCGTTCCTTGCGCAGCCAGCGCGAATGCAGGCTGACCAGATAACGCAGGGGCAGGTACGTCGCGCATTGCGCCAGACAACCCGCGACGGCGACTTCGTAGAGCAAGCCCTTGTCCAGCTCGCCAGGGTCCAGGCAAGCCAGTGACAACACCGCGAGCGCGGCGACCAGCAGCAGCCAGCCGCCGAGCAGGCGCAGCAAACCCATCAGGTAGCCGAAGCGCTTGTGATAGACGTGCAGCGCGCTATAGATCGGCACCGAAGCGAGCACGCCGACGATGACCAAAACCCGGTAGGCGTAGGGAATCGCGCCGGTCGCCTGATAGACAATGGCGCAAGTCACGAGCGTGGTCAGACCCATGGCGCAGGCCCATTGCGCCCAGAACGTCAGGCCGCGTCGATTGACCGACGGATGTAGCCGTTGAGCAAGCATGGTGGATATCTCCCCGATAGGTGGCATGGCGCAGTTGCTCGCCCTCGGCAGCGGCGAGTCATAAAACGCATGCAGCGGCCAGAATGTGCAGGCGATAACGTGCTCAACCGCGTCATGACGACGGCGGCCCAAGATGCGCAATTACGCCTTACTGGGTGGTTTCACGAGGCAGATAACGGTAGTGCTGGCTGTATCCCTGGCGTCCTTTCAACGGGGTAATCTGATTGAGCACCACGCCGGTCAGCGGAGCGCCGTTTTGCAGAAGTTGGTCGATGCACTGATGCACCAGCGGAGCGGGCGTGCTCTCGGACTTGATCACATAGATCGCCGCGTCGGCCATGGCGCAGAGCACCGCTGCATCGCTGACCGCATCGCTGGCCGGCGAGTCGAGAATGATCCGGTCGTAATGCTGCCGAGCCCATTCGATGAAGCGCCCGAAGTTGGCCGAGGCCAGCAGTTCCAGCGGGTTGGGCGGTATTTCGCCGGCGGTGAGAATGTCCACCTGGCCGACACGGTGGATGCAGGTATCTATTTTTGCCTGACCGGTAATCAGGCTGGCGAGGCCGGGCTGTCCGGCGTTCATGCCCAGATTGCGCGCCAGGTTGGGGCGGCGCAGGTCGGCTTCGATCAACAGCACCCGTTCCAGTTGGCCCAGGGCAAACGCGAGGTTGACCGCAATGGCGCTCTTGCCTTCGCCGGGCAGGGTCGAGGTGATGACCAGCAGGCTGCGTCGCTGCTGGGCATCGCCGAGCATGATCCCGGTACGCAAGGTGCGGATGGCTTCGGTGAAGTCGGCGTCGTCATTGCGTTCGAACTGCCGGGAAATGCTGCTGCGATTTTTCTTCTGCAACAGGGGCACCAGGCCCAGCACGGGCAGGTTGAGTTTCCTGGCGATGTCTTCACCGGATTTGAAGCCATTGTGCAACGTGTCGCGCAGCAGGAAATACACGCAGCCGAGCACTAGCGCCAGCAGCGCGGTGATCGACGCAATCAGGGATTTTTTCGGTGCGCTGGGTTCGCTGGGCATGATCGCGGGGTCAACGATTCGCGCGTTGCTGACGCCGATATCAGCGGTCGCGGTGGTCTCGCGCAGCCGGGTCACGAAGGTGTCGTACAAGGTGCGATTACTGTCCACGTCCCGTTGCAGCTCGCGCAGTTTGAATTCCTTGCGCGAGATGTCCTGGATCTGCGCACGACTGGTATCCACTGATGAGCGCAAGGATTCTTCATTGGCGCGCGCCAGCTGGTAATTACGTTCAAGGCCCGCCACCACCTGATCGACCTGACCGCGCAGACTCGCCTGCGCGGCCGCGAGGTCCGAACGCGCGGCGATCATTTTCGGATGGCGATCCCCATAACGACGCGACAGTTCGTCGACCTTGGCTCTGGCTTGCGCTTCGTTGGTCTGGAATTGCTGGATCACCGGATTGCCGATCACTGCGGGCACGCTGGACAGGTTGGCCAGGCTTTTCGAACCGAGCATCGACTTCACTTGGGCGTACTGGCTTTGCGCTTCGGCACGCTGGCGGCGCGCATCAATCATGCGATCACTGGTTTTCGACAGCTCGTTGGCGCTGAGCGTGACCACGCCGTCCACGTCCACCAGGCCCTCGGCGTCGCGGTAGCGTTGCAGTTTGTTTTCCGACTCCTGCAGTTGCGTGCGCAACTCGATCATCCGGCTGTTCATCCATTTCGACGCGTTCAATGATTCATTCATTTGCGCATCGAGCCGGCTGTCCAGATAGCCGTGAGCCAGCGCGTTGGCCGCCAGCGCAGCGGTTTCCCGGTCGGCCAGGCTGACGCTGATATTGACCAGCTGACTCTTGCCCTGAGCGCCGACGCTGGTGCGGTCCATCAATTCCCGGACGGTGGCGTCGAACACTTCGGTCGGGGTCATGCTGCGACTGGCAAGCCAGCTGGCGGGAAAGGCGCTTGGGTAAAGTCGGGCCATTGCCGCGCGCGCGTCGCGCAGCAGATGCAGACGCTGGCGTGGATCGAACTCGGGATGTTCGGTCAGATTCAACTGGCGCACCACACGCTCGGCCACGGCGCGACTCTGGATCAGCGTGATCTGGGTTTGCAGGTAGTCGACGGCGGCGTTGGGCGAATCGTAGGTCGGCTGCTGAAACGTGATCAACGTCGCCCCTTTTGGCTCGATGACCAACGATGCCGTGGCGCGATAGACCGGCGTGATGTTTTGCAGGATAAGGATGACGGCCAGGGTCGCGGCTGCCGCCAGTGCGGCGATGCGCCATTTATGCGTCCAGAGGATCAGGCCGAGCTTGCGCGAGTCGATGAAGTCGCGGTCGTCAACGATGGGCACGTAATGCTGCGGCAACCTTGGGTTGCTCAACGTCATCTGGTCCATGTCAGAAGAACCCCTGTTCAATGGTGATGGTGTCGCCGGGTTCGACCAGCGTGTTCAGGCTCGCCTTCTGGCTGCTGCGTCGCGTGTCGGCGCCGCGCACGATGTAGATACGTCGGTCCGAAGCGCGCTCGGTCAGGCCGCCGGCCAGGGCAATCGCCCGATCCAGCGTCAGGCCCGGTTCGAACGGGTAGCCACCGGGCAACTTCACCTCGCCGCTGATGTAGAACGGTCGATAAGCCAGCACGCTGACGGAGACGCGGGGCGCAACCAGATAGCCGTCCTTGAGTTTGTCCGTGAGCAAGGCCTCGACTTGACCTGGCGTCTTGCCTTTGGCGTTGACCTCGCCGATGAAGGGGTAGGAAAAGGTGCCGGCATCGTTGAGCCGGATTTCCGCGAAGCTGAGGTCCGTTTCCCCAAAGACATTGATCCGCAGAATGTCGCCTGAGTTGAGTTGGTACTGGGGCGCAGCGAATAACGGGCTACTGAGGATGAGCAAAAGCGCAATACGGCAGAACTGGCTTAGAGACATGGTTTTTCCCTCCAGGTACTCCAGTTGCTTCAGGGCTCAAAGGCTCAAATCGAAGTTCAACAGATAGACATTGCGCGTGTAACGCTCGTCGCTGACGTTGGAATCGTTATGCCAGCGCCGATAGCCAAGGCTGATGTCGGCCCAGCGATTGACGGCGTAGATCAGCGACGCGCCATAGTCGTCCAGCGTGTCGTCGCGGCTCAGGCCCAGGTATTCGCGCTCGGCGTGACGGTAGTCGAGCCTTGAGGAAATCCAGCCCGACCATTTGTGGGTCCAGCTCAAGCGGGTGCTGGTGGTGTGCACTGTGCTGGCGCCGTCGTCACCTTCATCGAAGGCCTTGCGCATGTTCAATTCAAAGGTGGAATAGGTGCGCGGCTTCCAGGCCAGGCCGACTTCCCAGGTCGGGCTGCTGCGGTCGCTGACCGCGCCGCTGTCGAAATCCTTGCGTTCATAGCCCACGCGCAAACTGCCGCTGGTCTTGGCCGTGACATCCCGGGTGAAGCCGATCAATGCCGCGCTGCCGGTGCTGTTGCGCGGGCTGCCCGGCATGACGTAGTCGTAGTCACTGCGACGCAGCTCGAACAACCCTCGGGTGCGCCCGCCAAGCCGGTGATACCAGGTCGCGACATAAGCGCGGGTGTCGTGCTCTTCGTCTTTGTTGAGATCGCCGCTGTTGCGATAACGCAGCTCCTCATATTCGGCCGAAACATCAATCTGGTTCATGCCGCTCTGCGTGCCAAAGCTGTAACCGAGCAGCGCGTTTTTGCGGGTGTATTTATCGTTTTCCAGCGGGTCGGCGGTATCGGCTGTTTCCTCGGCACGCTTATAACCCAACTCCCATTTCAACCGATTGCGCGAATCGAACTCCAGCACGCTTCTAAGTGCTATTTTCTGATCCACATGGTTGGCGTCGGCGTGATCGTGAAAGGTCTCGCTGTCCACGGCGTATTCCAGTTGGTACGCACTTTTGCGTGTTTGCGCTTCCAGCAGGAAAGTGGGGCGCAGCGAAGTAATCCACGATGACAAAGTGCCGTTGTGGAGGGTGCGAAAGTTATCGTCATACCGTTCACCTACCTTCAGCGTCGGCGTGAACTCAAAACCACCGACTTCAACGCTCTGGGGTTTACCGGCCATGGCCGACATCGGAAAGGGCGAAAGGACAAGCAGGGCCAGCCAGTTTTGCCTGTTCATTTGCATGATCCGTATACGCCGCACGAACACGCGCCGCGCAAGGGAGATCGCCGTTGCGCGGAAGTGTTGATCACGACGAGCTTGTCTGGGAGAGAGAGTCTGGAGTTGCCGAATAACGGGTAGGCTACCGCACGAGTCTTACTTTACTCGGATAGATCCAGCGCCTAAAACGTTTGGCGATAACAGTAATTTCGCTTTTATTAAATATTCGGAATGCAAGACAAGCGCAACCGTTCGGAGTCGTGCAGTGACAAACGGTATTGACGATATTTAATATTGAAACAGTGAATCGATTTGTCATCGGCGGATAAATAAACTTAATGAGCTGTTCTGCTGTTTCCAAGTATGTAGACGCTTTCTATAAATAGAGATTTTACAGTGTTAATTATTCTTGACCGAGCGGGCTTTTGTGGGACTTGTTCTCGATAACCAGCCCAGACGACCTGATCGGTCTGGGCCACCTGTGGTGCTGAAACTACCGCTATCGAGGACAATTCCTCTCCCACAGGCATATTCTTACCCGCTAAGGCAGCCTTAAAGACTCAAACGCATCGACAGATCCACGGCTTTCACATCCTTGGTCAGCGCGCCGATGGAAATGTAATCCACGCCGGTTTCAGCGATCACTCGCAATGTCTGGTCGTTGATCCCGCCGCTGGCTTCGAGTTTGGCGCGACCGGCATTGAACGTCACTGCTTCGCGCATATCGTCCAGGCTCAATTCATCAAGCATGACAATGTCTGCACCGGCATCCAGTGCCTGACGCAACTCGCTGAGGCTTTCCACTTCGATTTCCACCGGCTTGCCGGGTGCAATCTTGTGCGCCGCGCTGATCGCCTCGGCAATACCGCCGCTGGCAGCGATGTGGTTTTCCTTGATGAGGAATGCATCGAACAAACCAATGCGATGGTTATGGCAGCCGCCGCAGGTAACCGCGTACTTCTGCGCCATTCGCAGGCCGGGCAGGGTTTTGCGGGTGTCCAGCAGCTGGACGTGAGTGTCAGCGACCATGTCAGCGTAATGCTGCGCTTTGGTGGCCACGCCCGACAGCATCTGCAGGAAGTTCAGCGCGCTGCGTTCGCCCGTCAGCAATGAGCGGGCCGGACCTTCCAGATGAAACAGCACCTGGTCCGGTTTGACCCGATCACCGTCGACCACTTGCCAGTGCACTGCCACACGCGGGTCCAGCTGGCGGAACACCGCATCGACCCACGCCGTACCGGCGATAACCGCCGCATCGCGTGAGATCACCGTGGCTTTGGCCAGCCGCTCGGCCGGAATCAACTGGGCGGTGATGTCGCCACTGCCGACGTCTTCCAGCAGCGCCCGGCGCACGTTGGCCTCGATTTCAGTGCTCAGGGCGGCGAGTTGTAAATTCGGCATATCGAACTCCAGTAACAAAGTGGCGCGAGTATAAGGCAGGTTATCCCTGCGACCCACCTGTCGAACGGCTTTGCGTCGCGGCTCACCGGTGCTGTTGGTCGGTTTTTTTGCAACGTTTGCGATGGAATGGCTTTTCTGCGGTCTATCGCTGTACCGGTCAATCTATCAATCGTTCAAAACGGTAAAAGCAGTGCTGGCGCCGTGGACATGAATTGAAAGATAATCCGACTTGTATTTGACGTCATGACTTTGACGTTTCTTCAGCGCATACGTAATGCCCCGCAAAAACGGTGCTCTGAGCCTGGATTGTGCGGTCGCGGTTGTTTCCTGGTAGGGGGCTTGATGCAAAACGACGAAAAAGTTGTGCCGTTGAACAAAGCGAGCCCTGAACTGGCTGCGAATTCGCCGCTTGCCCGTTTGCCGGTTGTGCTCCTGCAGGTGCGGGACAAGGCCGCGCAACAGCTCAAGGAAGCCTTGCAGGCGCTATTCGACAACGCAGACGACACGCTTTTCGAAATGGCTGATCGGGCGCAAAACAACACCGAGCAGAACACCTTCTTTGAAGCCATGCGCGACCTGCGTCTGAAGCGCAAAAGCATTGAGCGGGCCTTTCTCGACAAATTCTATGAAGCGTTCCTGCGCCTTGGTCAGTATCAGATCACCGAGCCGGTGATCCCGGGCGCCATGACCTTTGACAAGCTGGCCCTGGTGCACAACGACGACCTGGAAAAAACCGTCGCCGTGGATGCCATGGTGGCCAAAGTTTTAAGTCGCGATGGCGTTGCCCTTGGGCAGCTGACGACGCGTCTGAATCAACTGATAACCCAGCCGTTGAGCGACAATTTGAACCCGATGGGCCCGGCCATGCTTTGCGATTTCTTCTTGCAGGCCGGGCGCAGCCTGGGCGTTGAGATCAAGGTCAAGCTGATCATTCTCAAGCTCTTCGAAAAATACGTACTGGCCGATGCCGATCATTTATATGCCGAAGCCAATCAACTGTTGATTGCCACTGGCGTGCTGCCCGAACTCAAAGCCTTGCCGGCTCGTCGCGCGTCAGATCGTGTGACCCGCCAGGCCCGCGCCAGCGACCTGGCCGATCCTGGTCTGGCTCAGGCCGCCGACAAGCTCGACAAAGGCGTGCTGGAAGTGTTCTCTGCCTTGCAGGAATTGCTCTTGCAGGTGCGCGGCAATCTTGCGCCGCGCCATGAGCCCAATGCCGAAGCCCGACCTATTTCC
Source organism: Pseudomonas sp. CFII64 (assembly GCF_000416235.1). Lineage (GTDB taxonomy): Bacteria > Pseudomonadota > Gammaproteobacteria > Pseudomonadales > Pseudomonadaceae > Aquipseudomonas. Next base: position 127,332 of record NZ_ATLO01000026.1, read on the forward strand.
AGCCAGGATCTGCTGCGCCTGCTGTCGCACCTGCAGCAATACGTGCCGTCGCCCGAGGCCCATGACGATTTCGATCTGCGCAATCAGCTGGAGCAGCTGTTGACCCGCGTCAGCGTGAAAAGCGGCAAGTTTCGCGTGGTGGGTGGCGGCGACGAAGACGTGATCAATCTGATCGCCATGCTCTTCGAATTCATCCTCGATGACCGTAACCTGCCGTCATCGCTGCGGGCGTTGATTGGACGTCTGCAAATTCCGATGCTCAAAGTCGCGGTCATCGACAAAAGCTTTTTCAGTCGCGGCAGTCATCCTGCGCGGCGGCTGCTCAACGAAATCGCTTCCGCGGCCCTGGGTTGGGGCGGACGGGACGACTACCAGCGTGACTCGTTGTACGTGCGCGTTGAACAGATCGTGCAGCGCCTGCTCAATGATTTTGTCGACGACCCGGCGATTTTTTCCGAGTTGTTGGTGGATTTCCTCGCGTTTACCAGCGATGAGCGGCGCCGCAGCGAGCTGCTCGAACAGCGTACCCGAGACGCCGAGGAGGGCCGCGCCCGCGCCGAAATGGCCCGCCTGCGCGTGCAACACGAATTAAACGATCGCTTGGTCGGCAAGACCTTGCCGGAAGTGGTGGTGCGCTTGCTTCAGGAAGCCTGGAGCAAAGTCTTGCTGCTGACTTGCCTCAAGCACGGTGATGAGTCCGGCGAGTGGGAAGCGGGTCTGGCTGCCATGGATGATCTGATCTGGAGCGTCGAACTGCACGAAGAACCCGAAGCCCGCCAGCGCTTGCTGGATCTGGTTCCGGGTTTGCTCAAGGCGCTGCGTGAAGGCCTGGCCAGCGCTGCGTTCGATCCGTTCGCCACCAGCGAATTCTTCAGCCAGCTTGAAGTGCTGCATGTGCAAGCGTTTCAGCACTTCTCGAAAATACAGGACGAAGCCGCCGAAGGCGCTCCGGCGGAAGCTGAAGGCGAGGGTGTGGCAGGCCCGTCAATGATTGAAGTGGTTGAAGAAATCATTCTGGTCGCACCCGGCGAGCAGTTGATCAATGATCCTGTTCAGCCCCTGCCGGACGATGACGCAGGCCTGCTGCAAGTCGACCAATTGCGTCTGGGTTGCTGGGTCGAGATTCAGGAAGATGAAGAGCACCGCTTGCGCTGCAAGCTGGCGGCTATCGTCGAGCCGAGCGGTCGCTATGTGTTCGTCAACCGCACCGGCATGAAAGTCCTGGAAAAAACCCGCATGGGCCTGGCCGTGGAATTCCGTCGCGGCGCCATTCGCATGCTCGACGACGCGCTGCTGTTCGACCGCGCCCTGGAATCAGTGATCGGCAACCTGCGCAAGCTCAAGGGTGCTTGACCGACGTCATATAACAATCGTAGGACCGGCTTTAGCCGGGAGCACGCCCTCCCGGCTAAAGCCGGTCCTACGGGCCACCATATCCCCGCCAATTACTCCCCCACACCCTCCCTCACAGCGGGCATACTTGCGGCTATCGACTTGTCCGTTCAAGGAACACTCATGCATCTGGATCCCGCAAGCGGTTGGTGCCAAGGCGTGCAGCACTGCCCATCGCCCAATTTCAACGCGCGCCCGGCGAATGAAATCTCGTTATTGGTGATCCACAACATCAGCCTGCCCCCAGCCCGGTTCAAGACCGGCAAGGTGCAGGCTTTTTTTCAGAATCAGCTGGACTCCGCTGAGCACCCTTATTTCGCGGGCATTGCCGATTTGCGCGTATCGGCGCATTTTCTGATTGAGCGTGATGGCGACGTTTTCCAGTTCGTATCCTGTCTGGAGCGGGCCTGGCACGCGGGTGTGTCAAGCTTTCAGGGGCGCGAGACCTGCAATGATTTTTCCATCGGCATTGAGCTCGAAGGCACCGATGATCAACCGTTCACAGACGCGCAGTACGCTGCATTGATTGAGTTGACCCGCCAGTTGCAGGCCGCATTCCCAGCCATCACCGGCGAGCGAATCTGCGGGCACAGCGACATTGCACCCGGCCGCAAAACGGATCCGGGGCCGTTTTTTGACTGGTCGCGCATGCACTCGGCCCTGCTGGACGAAGTGAGGAGTAAATAATGAGTTTCCTGGTGTTGCTGCTCGCTGTATGGATAGAAAAGTTTTCCGCCCTGCGTCAGCGCGTGCAGCGTGACTGGCCCTGGTTGAGCGAACTGTCCCGGCTTGAAACCAACCCGCGTTTCGCCTCGCGGCCGTGGCTGATCCTCAGCGTGCTGGTGTTGTTGCCAGTCGTGCTGTTGGCGTTGATGCTGGTGGTGCTCGGTTCGGTGTTCAATGGCTGGCTGGCGTTTCCCGTGCATCTGTTGGTGCTGATTTACAGCCTGGGCCGGGGCGATCTGATTGCCGCGCTCGGGCCGTTTCGCGATGCCTGTCGGCGCGGTGACGCAGAGGCCGCCGTGCTGGTGGCCGAACGTGACATGCAGGTCGAGGCCGACAACAGCGAGCAGTTGCTCGAAGGCGTGCAGGGTTATCTGTTGTGGCAGGCCTATCAAAGCTTCTTCGCGGTGATTTTCTGGTATTTCCTGCTCGGCCCGGTGGCTGCGCTGGCCTATCGTTTGTTAGCCCTGGCCGCTGAAAACGGCAAGACGCCGGCTCTGCGCGATGCTGCCGGGCAACTGCGACATGCCTTCGACTGGGTGCCGGTACGCCTGTTGGCGGCCAGCTTTGCGCTGGTCGGCAATTTTGTCGCCGTCAGCCGGGTGATGCTGCATGAGTTGCTCAACTGGAACATCAGCGCCGCTCAGCTGATCGCGAAAATCGGCTGCGTCGCCAGCGAAGTCCCTGCACCCGCGATGGGAGCCGAAGGCGTGACCAGCCTGGACGTGCTCTGGGAATTGCTGATCCGCGCGGCGATTGTCTGGTATGCCGGATTTGCGTTGTGGACGTTGTTTGTCTGACGTGCGCCAGCTACTTGGTAGGAGGGGACTTGTCCCCGAAGACGCCGGTGCAGGCACTGAAGATCGTCTCGGCAGACGCGACGCCTTCCCGGACAAGTCCGGTCCTACCTGATTGGCGCAAACCCGGTAGCTGGGGCAGTGTTTGCCCACCCAAACAACTCCCGCGCATTGCGCGTGCTGGCTTCGGCCAGGTGCTCGGCGGATATATTCATCAGCTCGGCCAATGCCGCACAAATCTGCGGCAAATGTTCCGGGCTGTTGCGTTGGCCGGGAAACATCGAAGGCGCCATGTCCGGTGAGTCGGTCTCCAGCACCACGCTGTCCAGTGGCAGTTCGGCGATCACCCGATGCATGCGCAAGGCTTGCGGCCAGGTCGCGGCGCCGCCCAGGCCGAGTTTGAAACCCAGCCTGATGTACTCCCGTGCCTCTTCGCGACTGCCGGCAAAGGCATGAATGATCCCGCAGCGCTTGAGCTTGAAGCGCTTCAAACTCGCGATCACGTCAGCATGGCTGCGCCGCACATGAATCAGCGCGGGCAGATTGAAGTCCACCGCGAGTTGCAGTTGGGCGTCGAACAGCCGCTGCTGAACCTGCCGATCCAGTGTCTCTATGTAGTAATCCAGGCCGATTTCGCCCACAGCGCATAATTGTGGATGACCTTGCAGGCGAGACAGCCAGTCACCCAGCTCAACCAGATGCTCGGGGCGGTGCTCATCGATGTATACCGGGTGCAGGCCGAACGCCGCGTGCAGGGCCGGATCGCTCAGGGTCAAATCCCAGACGTGTTGCCAGTTACGCTGATAAACCCCCAGCACCACCAAACGCTCGACACCCAATCGCTGGCAGTTGGCGAGGAGCGCCGCGCGATCCGCGTCGAAGTCCGGAAAATCCAGATGCGTGTGGGTATCGATCAGCGTCAACGATCAGCCCTCGTGAATGCGTTGCTTGAAGGTCCGCACGATGGCGTGAACCCCCGGTTCGTACTGGTCCTTTTCAATCGCCGCCAGGGCCAGTTCCAGCGCCATGCTGGCGATGACCTGATGCTGTTGCGCCATGGCGTTGACCGGCAACGGCAGGAAATCCAGCAGTTGTGTGTCACCGAATGTCCCCAGGTGAAACTGCTGCGGATTCACCGCGTGGCTCTGCAAGACGTCGAAAATCCCCTGCAACAAGACGTAGGACGTGGTGATCAATGCATCCGGGAAATGCCCCAGGTTTTCCAGCACCTCATTCATCAAGCGCTGGCCGCATTGGCGACTGAACGCTTCGCCGTGCTCGATCATGACTTTCCCGGCGAACCCATTCAGGGCGTGCTCGAAACCGTTGGCGCGGGCGCGGCTGATGATCAGCTCCGGGCGCGCGCCGATCAGGGCGATATGCGCAGGATTCGTCGCGAGCAGGCTGTGGGTCAGGCGCAGGCTGGCGTCATGGTCGTCGCTGACCACTGAACAGAAGTGCGCGGGGTCCATTTCCCGGTCGATGGCAATGATCGGCAAGCCTTTGCTTTGCAGCTCGCGGTAACTGTCATCGCTGGTGGGCAGGCAACTGGCGACGAACAAAGCATCGCAGCGCCGCGCGCGAAACAATTGCAGCAATTGCAGCTCGCTGATGGGATCGTCGTCGGAACTGGCGATCAGCAACTGATAACCCTGCGCCCTTGCGCCTTGCTCCAGCAACTTGGCGATGCGCGCAAAACTGGGGTTTTCAAGGTCCGGCAGGATAAACCCCAAGGTGCGCGTGTGACGGCTGCGCAGCCCGGCGGCTTGCGGGTTGGGCCGGAAACCATGCTCCTCGACCACGGCGCGAACGCGCTCGACGGTGGCGTTGCTGATGCGCTGCTGTTCGGCCTTGCCGTTGATCACGTAACTGGCGGTGGTCACGGAACACCCGGCCAGGCGCGCGATATCACTGAGTTTCAACGCTGGAATTCCTTTTGTTATTGAGCGCTTCGAAACGGCGTCGGGGGATTTTCGCCCATCCCGACTGATCATGACAGCAGACCGTTAACCAGAATCAAATGCTCAGTTTTATTTGCCTTCGGCGCATAGCATCGGACCGAGTGGGCTTCAACCGGCGCAGATAATCAAGTAACGTGCCGGGCAATGTAGATTAAACGATTCAGCAAATTTATTTGAATCGCTGTCATTCCGCTGAAAACGCTGTCAGATGGTTATCGTTTTCATCACCTAAGCTGACGGTCACTGTTACAGATCGCTCTTAAAACAAGAATCCAGGCGCTGAGTCGGCGCTGCACAGGAGTTAGGCATGCTCGAGCTTACCGTAGAGCAAATTTCCATGGCCCAGACGGCCGTGGATAAGTCCGCCGCATTGCAACTGCTTGCTGGTCTGCTGGTCGCTGATGGTCTGGTTGCCGATGGCTATCTGACCGGTTTGCAGAACCGCGAACTGCAAGGCTCGACCTTTCTCGGTCAGGGCATCGCGATTCCCCACGGCACGCCCGAAACCCGCGATCAGGTATTCGCCACCGGCGTGCGCCTGATGCAGTTCCCCGAAGGGGTGGATTGGGGTGACGGGCAGATGGTGTATCTGGCCATTGGCATCGCCGCCAAGTCCGACGAGCATTTGCGCCTGTTGCAATTACTGACCCGCGCCCTGGGCGAAACCGACCTGGGCGAAGCCCTGCGTCAGGCAAAAACACCCGAAGCGCTGCTGCAACTGCTGCAAGGCGCGCCGCAAGAGCTGGCGCTGGATGCGCAGATGATCAGCCTCGGTGTTTCAGCGGATGATTTCGAAGAACTGGTCTGGCGCGGCGCCCGGCTGTTGCGCAAGGCCGACTGTGTCAGCAACGGCTTCGCCGCCGTATTGCAGCAAGTCGAAGCGCTGCCGTTGGGCGATGGCTTGTGGTGGCTGCACAGCGAGCAAACCGTCAAGCGTCCGGGCCTGGCCTTTGTCACTCCGGACAAGCCAATCCGCTATCTGGGTCAGCCGCTGAACGGTCTGTTCTGCCTGGCCAGCCTCGGCGAAGCTCATCAGGCCTTGCTTGAGCGTCTGTGTTCGCTGCTGATTGAAGGTCGCGGCCATGAATTGGGCCAGGCCACCAGCAGTCGCGCGGTGCTTGAAGCGCTGGGCGGCGAGTTGCCAGCCGAATGGCCAACGCAACGTGTGCCGCTGGCGAACGCCCATGGTTTGCACGCGCGGCCAGCGAAGATTCTTGCGCAGCTGGCGAAAAATTTCGAAGGCGAGATTCGCGTCCGTGTGGTCGATACCGGTGAAAGCGCGGTGTCAGTGAAGAGCTTGAGCAAGCTGCTCAGCCTCGGCGCGCGACGTGGTCAAGTGCTGGAATTCATCGCCGAGCCGAGCATCGCCGCCGACGTGCTGCCCGCATTGTTGGCTGCCGTGCTGGAAGGGCTGGGCGAGGACATCGAACCGCTGCCATCGGCATCGTCCCCCGCGCCAGCCTCTCTCGAAGCAGTGGTCAGCAAAGCTGTTGTCGCACCGCTGGACGGCAGCCAGTTGCAGGCGGTGCCCGCATCGCCGGGCATTGCCATTGGCCCGGCGCATATTCAAGTGTTGCAGAAATTTGATTACCCGCTGCTCGGCGAGTCGGTTGCTATCGAACAGCAGCGCTTGCAAGGCGCGCTGGCCGAAGTGCGCCAGGACATCGAAGGCCTGATCCAGCGCAGCAAGGCCAAGGCCATTCGCGAGATTTTCATTACCCATCAGGAAATGCTCGACGATCCTGAGTTGAGCAACGAAGTCGCCTTGCGCCTGAAGCAGGGTGAAAGCGCGGCGGCGGCCTGGGCGAGCGTGATCGATAGCGCCGCGCTGCAGCAGGAGCAGTTGCACGATGCGTTGCTGGCCGAGCGGGCGGCGGATCTGCGCGACGTGGGGCGGCGGGTGCTGGCGCAGATTTGCGGCATCGAAACCCTGGTCGCGCCGGACGAGCCCTACATTCTGGTGATGGATGAAGTCGGGCCATCCGATGTGGCGCGTCTGGACCCGGTGCAAGTCGCCGGGATTCTCACCGCACGCGGCGGTGCCACGGCGCACAGCGCAATCGTCGCCCGTGCCTTGGGCATTCCGGCGCTGGTTGGCGCGGGTGATTCGGTGCTGCTGATCAAGCCGGGCACGGTGTTGTTGCTCGACGGCCAGAAAGGCCGCCTGAGCGTCGCGCCGGATGCCGCAACCCTGCAACGCGCCGCTCAGGATCGCGACACCCGCGAGCAACGCCTGCAAGCCGCTGCCGAAAAGCGCATGGACCCGGCGGTGACCCGCGATGGTCATGCGGTTGAAGTCTTCGCCAACATCGGCGACAGCGCCGGTACGCCAGCCGCTGTCGCTCAAGGCGCGGAAGGCATCGGCCTGCTGCGCACCGAATTGTTGTTCATGGCCCATTCCCAGGCGCCGGATGAAGCGACCCAAGAGGCTGAATATCGCCGCGTGCTCGACGATCTGCAAGGTCGGCCGCTGGTGGTGCGCACGCTGGACGTCGGCGGTGACAAGCCGCTGCCGTACTGGCCCATCGACAAGGAAGAAAACCCGTTCCTCGGGGTGCGCGGCATCCGCTTGACCCTGCAACGTCCGGACGTCATGGAAAGCCAGTTGCGCGCCTTGTTGCGCGCTGCTGACAACCGCCCGCTGCGCATCATGTTTCCCATGGTCGGTACCGTTGAGGAGTGGCGTCAGGCACGGGACATGACCTTGCGCCTGCTGGAAGAGATTCCGGTTCCCGACTTGCAGATCGGCATCATGATCGAAGTGCCGTCGGCGGCCTTGCTGGCGCCGGTCCTGGCCAAGGAAGTGGACTTTTTCAGCGTCGGCACCAACGACCTGACGCAATACACCATGGCCATCGACCGGGGTCACCCAACCCTGTCGGCTCAGGCTGACGGCCTGCACCCGGCCGTGCTGCAATTGATCGACATCACCGTGCGCGCGGCCCATGCCCATGGCAAATGGGTCGGCATCTGCGGCGAGCTGGCGGCTGATCCGTTGGCGGTTCCGGTGCTGGTGGGCCTCGGCGTCGACGAGTTGAGCGTTTCGGCGCGCAGCATTGGCGAGGTCAAAGCCTGTGTCCGTGAACTGACCTTGAGTGCCGCGCAACAACTGGCGCAAACCGCGCTGACCTTAGGCAGCGCCAGCGAAGTGCGCGCGCTCGTGGAGGCTGTGTAATGGCGAAAATTCTTACCCTGACCATGAACCCCGCGCTGGACCTGACTGTGCAACTCGGTCCTTTGCAGCTGGGGCAGGTCAATCGCAGCGAAGCCATGCTCAGCCACGCGGCGGGCAAGGGCTTGAATGTGGCGCAGGTGCTGGCCGATCTGGGCCATCAGCTGACTGTTGCCGGTTTTCTCGGCATCGATAATCAGCAGCCCTTCGAAGCGCTGTTTGCCCGACGCGGTTTTATTGATGAGTTTGTCCGGGTGCCCGGCGAAACCCGCAGCAACATCAAGCTGGCCGAGCACAGCGGACGCATCACCGACCTGAACGGCCCAGGCCCGATGGTCAGCGAAGAGGCGCAGCAAGCGCTGTATGCGCGAGTCGAGCAGATCGCTACCGGTTTCGACGCGGTGGTGGTCGCGGGCAGCCTGCCACGCGGGGTCAGCCCGGAATGGCTGCATAAACTGCTGGTGCGTCTGAAGGATCTGGGCCTGAAAATCGCCCTGGACAGCAGCGGCCTGGCGTTGCGCGCCGGGCTCGCGGCTGGCCCGTGGTTGATCAAGCCCAATACCGAGGAATTGGCCGATGCGCTGGATGCGCCGATCATTTCCATCGCGGCCCAGGCCGAAGCCGCTGCCGGCCTGCGCGCCAAGGGCATCGAGCATGTGGTGATTTCCCAGGGATCGGAAGGTGTGCATTGGTTCAGCTCCAGCACCGCGCTGCAATCCTTGCCGCCCAAAGTCACGGTTGCCAGCACTGTCGGCGCGGGCGATTCGCTGTTGGCGGGCATGGTTCACGGCCTGCTCAGCGGCCATTCGCCGCAACAAACCTTGCGCACCGCCACCGCGATTGCGGCCATGGCCGTGACCCAGATCGGCTTTGGCATCAGCGATGCGGCGCAACTCAAACGGCTTGAAAGCGGCGTCAACGTGCGCACTCTGGCAGAACAATAAGAGAGGATTTGTGATGAAGTTAGCCATTGTGACGGCCTGCCCGAACGGCAAGGTCAGCAGCGTCCTCAGCGCCCGTTTGCTGGATGCGGCCGCGCAGCGCCAGGGTTGGAGCACCAGCGTCGAGGTCCATGACCCGCGCAACCCCGAGCAACAATTGTCTGCCGAGCAAATTGCCGCTGCCGATTGGGTGCTGGTGGTCAATACCGGCGCCATCGACCTCAATCGCTTCGTCGGCAAGCGTGTGTTTCAGGACACGCCAGCCCACGCGTTGCAGGATGTCGACGGCTTCCTGCGTCGCGCGTCCGAGCAGGCGCAGGTTCATGTTGCTGCCGCCGTGGGTTCGCCAGCCGCTGCGCCAGTTGCCAGCCGCGTGCCGCGCATCGTTGCGGTAACCGCCTGTCCAACCGGCGTGGCCCATACGTTCATGGCTGCCGAAGCCATTCAACAAGCGGCCAAGCGTCTGGGTTATGAATTGCAGGTCGAAACCCAGGGCTCGGTGGGCGCTCGTAATCCGCTGGGCGATCAGGTGATCGCCGATGCCGACGTGGTGTTGCTGGCCGCCGACATCGAGGTCAATACCGAGCGCTTTGCCGGCAAGCGGATTTATCGCTGCGGGACGGGTATTGCCCTCAAGCAAGCCGAAGCGACCCTGAAAAAGGCCTTGGCCGAAGGTCAGGTCGAATCCACTGGCGGCGCTGGTAAAGCCCCGGCCAAGCAGGAAAAAACCGGCGTCTACAAGCATTTGCTGACCGGCGTTTCGTACATGCTGCCGATGGTGGTTGCCGGTGGTTTGCTGATTGCGTTGTCGTTCGTGTTCGGGATTACCGCGTTCAAGGAGCAAGGCACTCTCGCGGCGGCCTTGATGCAGATTGGCGGCGACGCAGCGTTCAAATTGATGGTGCCGTTGCTGGCCGGTTACATCGCTTACTCCATCGCCGACCGCCCGGGCCTCGCGCCGGGGATGATCGGCGGGTTGCTGGCGAGCACGCTGGGCGCGGGTTTCATTGGCGGGATCGCGGCCGGTTTCATTGCCGGATACAGCGCCTGGGCAGTCAACCGTTATGCGCGTTTGCCGGCCAGCGTCGAAGCGCTCAAGCCGATTCTGATCATCCCGTTGCTGTCGAGCCTGTTTACCGGGCTGGTGATGATTTATGTGGTCGGCAAGCCGGTGGCGGGGCTGCTGGAAAGCCTCACGCAGTTCCTCGACAGCATGGGCACCACCAATGCCATTCTGCTCGGCGTGGTGCTCGGCGCCATGATGTGCGTCGATCTGGGCGGGCCGATCAATAAGGCGTCCTACGCGTTTTCGGTGGGCCTGCTGGCATCGCAGAGCTACGCGCCGATGGCGGCGGCCATGGCGGCGGGCATGGTGCCGCCGATTGGCATGGGCATCGCCAGCTTCATCGCCCGGCGCAAATTTGCCCAAAGCGAACGCGAGGCGGGCAAGGCCGCCTTTGTGCTGGGATTGTGTTTCATCTCCGAAGGCGCGATTCCCTTTGCCGCCAAAGATCCATTGCGAGTGATTCCGGCGAGCATCGCCGGCGGTGCATTGACCGGCGCGCTGTCGATGTACTTCGGCTGCAAATTGATGGCGCCCCACGGCGGTTTGTTCGTCATGCTGATCCCCAATGCGATCAACCACGCGTTGCTGTATCTGCTGGCGATTGTGGCGGGCAGTCTGCTGACAGGCGTGACGTATGCGCTGCTCAAACGGCCGGAAGTGGTGGAGATGGAGGTTGTGCCGGCTAGCGCGTGAACCATAACCCGGTAGGAGGGGACTTGTCCCCGAAGA
>NZ_ATLO01000027.1 GCF_000416235.1 Pseudomonas sp. CFII64
ATGTTGAGTTGCAGGGTAAACCGGCAGGACGTCGGTTTAGCCGCACTGGCCAGGGATGGCCCTTTGCGGCGGCCCTGCAAATCAATGTCGAATTACGGGTATGCCGAGCCCAAGCGAGGCACCAAGTGGTGGGGCATGAGCCTTTTGCTTACTTTTGGGCTGTTCAAAAGTGAGGCGCTGTAAAAGCGCAACCCTAAGTGGCCGTTACCGCGATAACGGATATGTACGCATCCCCCCTGTAGGACCGGATTTATCCGGGAAGAGGTCCACGCTAACGCCGTAAATCTGTGTCGCCACCACGAACGGCTCGCGAATAAATTCGCTACAGCGCGGACTGGCCTTACTCCCCCTGCGCCCCGTAATTCATGATCGACAACAAACGAATCGGTACTTTGACCAACTCTTCGGGACCATGGGGAATATCGCCGTCGAAGGTCAGGCTGTCGCCCGCCTGCATGCGGTACAGCTGATTACCATGCCGATACACCAGTTCGCCCTCCAGCAGGTGCAGGAACTCGGTGCCGGGATGGGAGAAGGTCGGGAACTCTTCGCTGGCGTCGTCCATGGTCACCATGTACGCCTCGAAACTCTTCTTCGGCCCACGCGTGTGGTTGAGCAAGTGATAGGTGTGACCCTTCTCGGTCCCGCGCCGGACCACTTCCAGTCCTTCATCGGCCTTGACCAGCAAGGCGCTGCTGCCTTTCTGATCGTACTGGGCGAACAGCTTCGACATGGGCATGCCCAGCACATCGCACAGACGGCTCAGGTTATCCAGGCTGGTGGACACCTGTGCGTTTTCGATCTTGCTCAGCATGCCCTGGCTGATGCCGGCGATCCGCGCCACATCGGCCAGTTTCAATTCCTGCGCCTGACGCTGGCGCTTGATCTGAATGCCCAGGTACTGCTCGAGTTTCAACTTGGGTTCGGGTTCGTTCGGCATGTTCATCAGGTCTGCACACTTTCCGTTCATTAATCTTTATTTCGCACCAGGAATGTGCGAGTTGCCCGGCTGGTCAATGCTCGAGCGTCTGGTTATTCCCACGGGGAAAACAAGTTTCCCATATATACAGCAGAAATTCCTGCACTCACTCCATTTGTCTCTTGGCGTACCAAAGTGGCAAGGGCTTTGCATTCCTCTAGGGAAACTAACTTTCCTTCTCGGAATATGCTGTCGAGAGAAGGCGGTTGGAAAGCGATCCTTATCTACAACGCTTGCCATTCGCGAGGAGTGAATTCGCATGTTGCCACCAGAAACACAGCGCTTGATCGAGGAACACGGGATCAAATACGTGCTGGCGCAATTCGTCGATATCCATGGTGCCGCGAAAACCAAGTCGGTGCCGATCTGCGGTCTTGAAGCCGTGGCGGAAGCCGGTGCGGGTTTCGCCGGTTTCGCCATTTGCGGCATGGGCATGGAGCCGCATGGTCCGGACTTCATGGCCAAGGGCGATCTGTCGACCCTGACGCCGGTGCCGTGGCAACCGGGCTATGGCCGGGTGGTGTGCATCGGTCATGTGGATGGCAAGCCGCATCCGTATGACAGCCGATATGTGTTGCAGCAGCAGGTTCAGCGCCTCAAAGACAAGGGCTGGACGCTGAATACTGGCCTGGAGCCTGAATTCAACCTGATGCGCCGGGATGAAGCCGGCAAGCTGCAACTGGTAGACGCCAGCGATAACCTCGACAAGCCGTGCTACGACTACAAAGGCCTGTCCCGGTCCCGTGCGTTTCTTGAGCGTCTGACCGAAGCCCTGCAACCGGTGGGTTTCGAGATCTATCAAATTGATCACGAAGACGCCAACGGCCAGTTCGAGATCAATTACACCTACAGCGATGCCATGGAGTCGGCGGACCGTTTCACCTTCTTCCGCATGGCGGCCGGTGAGATCGCCAATGACATGGGCATGATTTGCTCGTTCATGCCCAAGCCGGACCCGAAACGTGCAGGCAACGGCATGCACTTTCACCTGTCCATCGCCAGTGCCGAAAGCAAGAATCTGTTCTTCGATGCCAGCGACAAGAACGGCATGGGCCTGTCGAAAATGGCCTATCACTTTGCCGCCGGTCTGCTCGCCCATGGCCCGGCGCTGTGTGCCTTCGCTGCGCCGACCGTGAATTCCTACAAACGTCTGGTAGTCGGCAACTCGTTGTCCGGCGCGACCTGGGCGCCAGCGTTTATTGCCTTCGGCGCCAACAACCGTTCGGCCATGGTCCGCGTGCCGTACGGCCGCCTGGAATTTCGTTTGCCGGACGCCGGTTGCAATCCGTATCTGGTCAGCGCCGCGATCATCGCCGCCGGGCTGGACGGCATCGACCGTCAACTGGAACCCGACCAGATCTGCAATGAAAATCTCTACAGCCTGAGCCTGGAAGAAATCGCCGCACGCGGCATCGGCACCTTGCCGCAATCGCTGAAAGAAGCCTGCGATGCGCTGGAAGCCGACCCGCTGTTCGCCGAAGTCATGGGCCAGGAAATCGTCGGTGAATTCATCAAGCTCAAGCGCATGGAATGGGTGGAATACAGCCGCCATGTGAGTGATTGGGAGATCAAGCGTTATACCGAATTTTTCTAGCTACGAGCTTCAAGCCACAAGCCACAAGCTGCAAGCAGAAGCGGTCTGCGGCGAATACGAAAACTTATTTATAAACACGGTCGGCTTGCAGCTCAACGCTTGCAGCTAACCGCTCCCGAACAAGGTGAGGCTATGTGCGGAATCGTTGGCTTATATCTGAAAAACCCCAAGCTGGAATCCCAGCTCGGCAAGTTGTTTGAACCGATGCTCGAAGCCATGACTGATCGTGGCCCGGACAGCGCCGGTTTTGCCATTTATGGCGATGAAGTGGGTGATGGCTGGATCAAGTTGACCTTGCAGGCCACCACCGATGACTACGATTTCCAGGCACTGGTTGGCGAACTGGAAGGCCGTCTCGGCGCGTCTCTGGACTGGTTTCAGAACGCCAGCGCCATCGTGCTGAAGATCAAGGCTGAAGAAGCTGTGGTGCGCGCCGCATTGGCCGAGCTGGCGCCGAGCGTACGCATCATGAGCGCTGGCAAGAGCATTGAAATCCTCAAGGGCATGGGTTTGCCTCGGGAAATCTCCGAGCGGTTCGGCCTGGGGAACATGAAGGGCAGCCACATCATCGGCCATACCCGCATGGCCACCGAAAGCGCCGTGACCATGGAAGGCAGTCACCCGTTTTCCACCGGTTCCGATCTGTGCCTGGTGCATAACGGTTCGCTGTCCAATCACTTCCGTCTGCGTCAGGAACTGCGTCGCGAAGGTATCAATTTCGATACCGAAAATGACACCGAAGTCGCCGCCGGTTACCTGGCCTGGCGCCTGCAACAGGGCGACTCGCTGAAGACCGCGCTGGACAGCTCGCTGGAAGCGCTGGACGGCTTCTTCACCTTCGCCATCGGCACGCGCAATGGCTTCGCGGTGATTCGCGATCCGATTGCCTGTAAACCGGCCATCCTCGCCGAAACCGACGATTACGTGGCCATGGCCTCGGAATATCAGGCGCTGTCGAGCCTGCCGGGCATCGAAAACGCCAAAGTCTGGGAACCGGCTCCGGCCACCATGTACATCTGGGAACGCGAGTCGGCTTAAGGAGCGCACACATGAAAACTATCGATCTTTCCACGTCCACCGTGCGTGAGCTGAATCAGGCGCTGCACGATCAAGTCAACAATGTTCAGGATCGCGAATGGGTCGTCACCCATTCCAACGGCGCGCACAACCTCGCGGTTGGCGTCAACGAAGCGGTGTCCATCGATATCCAGGGCCACGCCGGTTACTACTGCGCGGGCATGAATCAGAAGGCGTCGATCACTGTGCACGGCAACGTCGGCGTCGGTTGCGCCGAAAATATGATGTCCGGATACGTACGCGTTAAAGGCAGCGCTTCCCAGGCTGCCGGTGCCACGGCCCACGGCGGCTTGCTGGTTATCGAAGGTGACGCCGGGGCGCGCTGCGGCATTTCCATGAAAGGTATCGACATTGTGGTCGGCGGCAGCATCGGTCACATGAGCTGCTTCATGGGCCAGGCCGGGCGACTGGTGGTCTGCGGCGACGCCGGCGATGCGCTGGGCGACTCGCTGTACGAAACCCACATCTACGTGAAGGGCGCAGTGGAATCCCTGGGCTCGGACTGCATCGAGAAAGAAATGCGTGCCGAGCATCTGGAAGAGCTGCAAGCGCTGCTCAACCGCGCGGGTTTCGAGCATCAGGCGGCTGATTTCAAGCGCTACGGTTCGGCCCGCCAGTTGTACAACTTCAAAGTCGATAACGCCTCCGCGTACTGATCCAGGAGAACCACCATGTCCGAGCCTACAACTCCAAAAGCAGCACCTCCGGTTCTACGCGAGTCGGCCACGTTCGACCGCCTGACCATTCAGGAAATCCAGCGTGCCGCCGAAACCGGCATCTACGACATTCGCGGCGGCGGTACCAAGCGCAAGCTGCCGCATTTCGATGACTTATTGCTGCTCGGCGCCAGCGTTTCCCGCTATCCGCTGGAAGGCTACCGCGAGAAGTGCGGCACCGATGTGATCCTCGGCAACCGTTTCGCCAAGAAGCCGCTGCACTTGAAGATCCCGGTGACCATCGCCGGCATGAGCTTCGGCGCGCTGTCGGCCAACGCCAAGGAAGCTTTGGGCCGTGGCGCGACCATCGCCGGCACCAGCACCACCACCGGCGACGGCGGCATGACCCCGGAAGAGCGCGGCCAGTCGCAGCATCTGGTCTACCAATACCTGCCGTCGCGCTACGGCATGAACCCGGACGACTTGCGCAAGGCCGATGCCATTGAAATTGTCCTGGGGCAGGGCGCCAAGCCGGGCGGCGGCGGTATGTTGCTGGGCATGAAAGTCACCGAGCGTGTGGCCGGTATGCGAACGTTGCCGATTGGTGTCGATCAGCGTTCGGCCTGCCGCCACCCGGACTGGACCGGCCCGGACGATCTGGCAATCAAGATTGCCGAGATCCGCGAAATCACTGATTGGGAAAAGCCTATCTACGTGAAAATCGGCGCCAGCCGCCCGTATTACGACGTCAAGCTCGCGGTCAAAGCCGGTGCTGACGTGATCGTGCTCGATGGCATGCAAGGCGGCACGGCAGCGACTCAGGAAGTCTTCATCGAACACGTCGGCCTGCCAATTCTGTGCTCCATCCCGCAAGCGGTTCAGGCGTTGCAAGAGATGGGCATGCACCGCAAGGTTCAGCTGATCGTTTCCGGCGGCATTCGTAACGGTGCTGACGTGGCCAAGGCCATGGCGCTGGGTGCCGATGCGGTTGCAATTGGCACGGCGGCCTTGATCGCGCTGGGCGACAACCATCCACGCCTGGATGAAGAACTGAAAAAAATCGGCTCGGCCGCGGGTTTCTATGACGACTGGCAAAACGGCCGCGACCCGGCGGGCATCACCACCCAGGACCCGGAACTGTCCAAACGCCTTGATCCGGTAGAAGGCGGACGTCGTCTGGCCAATTACCTGCGGGTATTGGTGCTGGAAGCGCAAACCATGGCCCGCGCCTGCGGCAAGTCGCACCTGCACAACCTCGATCCGGAGGATCTGGTAGCGCTGACGGTCGAATCGGCAGCCATGGCGCGAGTGCCACTGGCCGGTACATCTTGGATTCCGGGGGCGGTTACCGGTTACTGATCGCTCAAGAACCGTAGATACCGTCTTGATTCTCATCACACACCCCGTAGGACCGGCTTTAGCCGGGAGGAGTCCGGTACATTCGCAGCGGTTGCGTCGTCAGACATTCCGCCCTCCCGGCTAAAACCGGTCCTACGCAGACTGTGTGAAAACGTCACGAGCGAAGGCAAGACAAGGCAAAAACAGGCGGAAAAGCGGAGTCTAGGTGTTCTAAATGAGCATTTTCCGCCTGTTTTTAACGCAGTATTGCCGAGCGCAGTAGTTTTCACACAGTCTGTACGGATCCTGCGTGCCGGCCGACACCGTGCAATCCACTGTTGGTCTCGCGTCGGATTTGGATCCGTAGGAGCGAGTTTGCGTTGAATTAAAAGAGGCCGAAAAGGCCGACGCCGCACTTCACTTTGCTCACTGCCAGACACTTTCCATTCATTTGCAGGAGCTTCGAAAATGGTTAACCGTCTACCTGGCAAATCCCTTCTCGCTTTACTGGCTGTGAGTCTCATCAGTCCGTTGGCCCATGCGGCCGACGCACCAACCCTCAATACCGGCAGCACCGCCTGGATGATCACCGCCGCTGTGCTGGTGTTGTTCATGTGTCTGCCGGGCCTTGCGCTGTTTTATGGCGGTCTGGTGCGAGCCAAGAACATGCTGTCATTGTTCACTCAGTGTTTCGGCGTGGCCGGTCTGGTGGGCGTGTTGTGGGTGATCTATGGCTACAGCATGGTCGTGGACACCACCAACATGGTGGAAGGTGAAGTGAGCTTCAACAGTTTTGTCGGCGGGCTGAGCCGGGCGTTCTTGTCCGGGATGACTGCCGAGAGTCTGGTGGGCGATATTCCGGAAGGTGTGTTCGTGACCTTCCAGATGACCTTCGCGATCATTACTCCGGCGCTGATTGCCGGTGCCTTCGCCGAGCGCATGAAATTCTCCGCCGCGCTGCTGTTCATGGCCTTGTGGTTCACCCTGGTCTACGCACCGGTTGCGCACATGGTCTGGGGAGGCGCGGGCGCCTTGATGCACAACTGGGGCGTACTGGATTTCGCCGGCGGCACGGCGGTACATATCAACGCAGGCGTTGCGGCATTGGCCGCCTGTTTGATCCTCGGCAAACGCAAAGGCTATCAAAACACGCCGATGCCAGCGCACAACCTGAGCCTGACCATGGTTGGCGCAGCGATGCTCTGGGTCGGCTGGTTCGGTTTCAATATCGGCTCGGGCGGCGGTCTGAGTGGCTTGTCAGGAATTGTCATGCTCAACACGCAACTGGGCGCCTGTGCCGGGATTCTGGGCTGGATGTTCACCGAGTGGTTCAAGGTCGGCAAGCCGAGTGCATTGGGCCTGGCCAGTGGCGCGTTGGCCGGATTGGTGGGGATTACGCCAGCATGCGCTTACGTCGGAGTCGGCGGCGCACTGGCGATTGGTCTGCTCTGCGGGGTGTTCTGCTACCTGAGCGTGACCGTCCTCAAACAGCGTTTCGGTTATGACGACAGCCTCGACGTGTTCGGCCTGCACGGCATCGGCGGCATGATCGGCGCGGTGCTGACCGGCGTGTTCTGTGTACCGGCGTTGGGTGGGCTGGTCGAAGGCGTGACCATGGGCAGCCAGGTCGTGGCGCAAATCAAAGGCGTGCTGATGACGACGGTGTATTGCTTCGTGGTCAGCTGGATCATCCTGAAAGTGGTCAACGTGATCGTCGGCCTGCGCGCCCATGAGTCGGTGGAGGAGATGGGGCTGGATCTGGCCGAGCATAACGAGCGGGCTTATAACCACTAAGGTCGGCTGCCTAGCGCGCGGGTTCATGATTGAACCCGCGTTGTCGTGTCTATCTGACAGAAGCTTATGCTGCGTTACGCAAACTGCAGGTCTGGCGCGCTGGTTGTGGAGGCTTCCAGCTGCAACCGGGTCGCGACGACGGTGTTCTTCAGCAAGTAGGCGATGGTCATCGGTCCGACACCGCCGGGCACCGGCGTAATCGCGCTGGCCACGGTGCGCGCGCTGGCATAGTCCACATCCCCTACCAGACGGCTGCCCGTCTGCGTCTCGATACGATTGATCCCCACATCAATGACCACCGCGCCAGCCTTGAGCCAACTGGCATCGATCATTTGCGGACGGCCGACGGCCACCACCACGATGTCGGCCATCCGGCACAAGGCCGCTGCGTCGACGCTACGTGAGTGCACCACGCTGACCGAGCAATTGGCCTGCAGCAGCAGGGTTGCCATGGGTTTGCCGACAATGTTGGAGCGACCGATCACCACGGCATGCAGGCCGCTCAAGTCGCCGTATGTGTCGTACAACAGGCGCATGCAACCGCTGGGCGTGCAGGGCGTCAGCACCGTCGCCCCCTGCACCAGCCCGCCGACGTTTTGCCGATGAAAGCCGTCCACATCCTTGATGGGGTCTATGGCCTGGATCACGATGTGTTCCTGAATCTGCGAAGGCAACGGCAGTTGCACCAGAATACCGTTGACCGCTGGATCGGCGTTCAATTGCGCGATCAGTGCCAGCACCTGTGCTTGCGTGGTGCTGGCTGGCAGGCGGTATTCCAGTGAACGGATACCCACTTCTTCAGCCCTGAGCAGTTTATTGCGCACGTAAACCTGGCTGGCGGCGTCGTCGCCGATCAGCAGCACCGCCAGCGCGGGATGGATCTGCTGTCGGGCCAATGCGCCGACTTCATCTTTGACTTCGCTGAGGACCTGGGCCGCGATGGCTTTGCCGTCGATGTCCCGGGCGAATGCAGGGGAAACGCTCATGGGGTGAGTCACCTTGGTATTGATGGCGGGGGAAGCGATGGACACCGGGCCGCAGTGTTCCATCGCGAGGAGTTGCAAGGGGGCGTCAGGCTACCAGTCGGTGGCAGAAGAACACCACCAGTGCACCTGCAATCAGCGTGACATAAGGCAGTACGCCTGCGCGTTTGACGCCTGCGTCGGCCTGCAGATGCAGGTCGGTCAGCATCGCTTGGGGAAACGTCCCTTTATCCTGCAGATAGTGGCGGAAACAGAAGACGGGAATGATCAGCACCGCGAGGATCAGCCCGGTCACCAGTGTACCGGCGCCCCAGATGTCGGCGCCCAGGCCCATGCAGGCCAGATTGACGAAACTCAGCACGCCACCGGCCGCCAGTAGCAGCGTCGGTGCCTTGTAGGGGCGAACCCAGTCCGGGCGGTCCAGGCGATGAATCCAGCCGGCGTTGAGGTTCAAAAAGTTGAAGATGATGTAACTGACGTTGGAGGCGGCCAACACGAACACGTAGTCAGACATCAGCAGCAACAGCAGGTTGAACGACAAGTCAGTCCACATGGCGGCCGTGGGTGCGCCGTGCTCATTGGTGCGGCCCAGGTATTTGGGCAGCCAGCCGTCCACTGAAGCCTGATACAGGGTGCGCGATGAACCGGACATCGACGTCATGATCGCCAGCAGCGTGGCGAGAATCAGCATGATCAGCACGATATTGGCCACGACTTTGCCGCCGCCGATGCTGTCCGCCATCGCCTGGCCGACACCCATGCCGCTGTAGATGCCGGGGGAGAGCAGGCCGCTGTAGACCGCCGGGGTCACGATTGCACCGGTGGCGTCGAGCACTGCGGGTGTGACCAGCTCACCCAGACCGAGACTGCCCTGGAAGGCCAGCGGGACGAGGGTAAACACGACAATGCAGAGCAGACCGGAATAAAAAATCGCCTTGAACGTGTCACGCTTGGGGTCTTTGAATTCCCGGGTGTAGCACACCGCGGTTTCGAAGCCGTAAGTCGACCACGCGGCAATGAACAGGCCTCCGGCCATCAACGACCAGCCGGAGATATCCCAGGTGCCGTCGATGACTTGTCCGGCCGCGTCGCGAGCCAGGGGATAAAGTGGCAGGAAGTTGGCCTGGGTGGCATCCCCGGTCAGCAGCGGCACCACACCGACCAATAACAGCGGGATCAGTGAGGTGATGCCCAGCACCAGAGTCAGCCGCGCCGAGCGCAGAATGCCGCCGTGCTGGACCGCGAACACGCCCAGCAGGATCAGCAGGCCAATGGCGAAGGTTGCGTTGATTCGCAGTGACAGCCCGCTCTTGATCCAGCCCAGATCCAGCAGCGTCAATTGCCAGGTGTTGATCAATGCGTCGGCGGGGAACAGTGCGGTGAGGATATAACCGGCTGCCAGTCCGGAGCCAATGGATAACACCGGGGACCAGGCCAGCCAGTTGCACCACACCGAAACCGGAGCGATCAACTTGCTGTAACGCACCCACGCGATGGCGCCATACACCGATGCACCTCCGGATTTGTGTGGAAACAGACCGGCGATCTCGGCGTAAGTGAAGGCCTGTATAAAACCGAACAGGATTGAAACGATCCAGACGATCCACGCGGGTTTGCCGACCGTGGCGGCAATCGCACCGATGGAAAACAGCACCAGTGCAGGCACGCCACTGGCCACCCAGAAAGCCCCACGCCAATCGATCTTGCGGTGCAGGCCGACCGAAGGCGCGGCCTGCGGTACGGTCTCGAACGTAGTCGCTTGCATCTTTGTATTCCCATGTCTGAGTAGAGTTATCGTGGGGCAGTCAAAGTGTTTGGCGCACTTGCTCGTTTGCCGATCAGCTCCGTACCCGGCCCTTGTCCGGGTCGTAGAAAATCGGTGCCGTGACCCTGGCGCTGATGCGCTTCTGCAGGCCATCGATTTTGCCAACTTCAAGTTCTGTGCCGATCTCGGCGCAGGCCACGTCGATGCGACACAGCGCGATATTGCTGGCCAGCAAGGGCGAGCGGCAGGCACTGGTCACGACACCGACCCGGGCTCGACCGCTGTACACCGTGTCACCATGCTGAGCCCCTTCGTTTCCGCTCAATTGCAGCCCCACCAGCTTGTGAGCCGGATGGGTGCTGCGCCGGATCAGCGCGTCGCGGCCAATGAAGTCGTCAGTCTTGCTCTTGAGGGGCACGCTGAAACCGATGCCCGCCTCGAATGGATCGGTCTGGTCGGTGAACTCATAGCCCGCGAAGATCAGTCCGGCTTCGATTCGCAGCATATCCAGCGCTTCCAGACCCAACGGGACGATGCCCAGGGGCTGGCCCAGTTGCCAGATGCGATCCCAGACCTGTCCGGCATCCTGTGGCTGGCACCAGACTTCATAACCCAGCTCGCCGGTGTAGCCCGTGCGGGAGATCATCAGCGGGCAGCCGTCGTAACCGTCCAGGCGACCCACCAGAAAGCGAAACCAGCCCAGTGTGTCCACGCCGGGTTGAGTGGACGGCGTCCAGATCATCTGGCTGAGCAGTTCGCGGCTGAGTGGGCCTTGTACCGACAGGTTGTGAATCTGATCGCTGGCCGACTTGATCCACACTTTCATGCCCAGCTTTTGTGCCTGTTCGCGCAACCAGACACCGGCGTAATCCTCACCGCAGATCCAGCGGAAGTTATCCGGCCCCAGACGCAGCAGGGTGCCGTCATCAAGCATGCCGCCATGCTCATGGCACATGGCCGAATACACCACTTGACCGATTGCCAGACGCCGGATATCCCGCGTCAGGCAATACTGCAACAGGGCTTCGGCGTCCGGACCCAGGATTTCGAATTTGCGCAGGGCAGTCAGGTCCATGACCGCCACCCGTTCCCGGCAACCGATGTATTCGTCGATGGCGCCGAATCCGTCATAGCGCAACGGTAACCACCAGTTGCGGTAATCGACGAAGCTGCCCGTCAGGGCCTTGGTGCGCGAGTGAAATCCCGATTCCCGAGTGAGAACCGGATCGGCGTCGGCAGTGGTTCGAGTGCTCATGGCGATGGAAAAGTGCTCCTTTTCGCTGTAGATGCGGATATGGATATCGGTCGGGTTCCAGCCATTGGCCGGATCAATGTCATCCGGGCAGGAAGAACTGCCGCAGACCAGATCGTTCATGGCGCGCAGCAACACATAGTCGCCGGGGCGCGACCACGGCTCGTCCAGGGTCATGTGCTGGTGCGCGTCAATGCCGGTATTGAAGAAAAAATTGATGGCTGGCCAGCCAGTGCGTGGCTGTATGCCAAAAGGCGTCAGGGTCCGGCTCAGGTTGTCACTGCAGTTGGCGTGCCCGAAGTAGCCATGGGTTTCGTAGTAGCGCGCGGCGCAGGCCAGCGCGAAGGAATCATGTCGGCCAACGGTATCGCGCACCACTTCCAGCATCGGCTGCATCCGACGGTCGAAGAATTTTCCGAACAGGCCCGGTGCCGGATAAGCGCTGCCATTCAGGGTGCGGGTTACGGTCTGGTCCAGATCCAGCTCCAGGCCCCGGTCCAGTGCACGTCGATCAAAAGCAACAAAGTCCGAGCACTGGCGACCGGCAACGTCCAGCACCTGGATATATTGGCCTTTGGCAACGCTGTAGCCCTTGGCTGTTCCGGCCTCAATAGTGAACTCGTCGATCAGCTCGCCCAGCGGTTCCGGCAAGGCCGGCAGCAGAATAGGTGATGCAGCGGCGCGTTCAACCAGCAGACGCAGTTCGCTGGGGCGGTATTGCTGATCCACGGGGGTCGGCCCGTCTTGTGCGCCTACGATGATCAGCAGAGGCTCATCGGCGACAAAGTCACGATGGTGCCCGGCGGGCGCTTCATCGCCCCACAACAAGGTCGCGCCCGGCAACTGGCGCCAGTCCAGGCCGCGCTTGTGCAAGGCCTGGTCGATGCGCCGCGCTTGCAATGTTCCGCTCGCCAGACGTTCATTGATAAAGCGGCAGGCCGGTGACTGGCTCAAACCCCAGGCGCCCAGCGCGTTGCGTCCGCTGGCCTGAATGACCAGCATCTGGCAGGTTTGCCGCCCTTCGATATCGATCACCTGCAGGCGGTCGCCAGGGTAAAGCTCGATCAGTGTCAGCCCGCCCACAGCGACGCGATAACGTTCGGTTCGCGGCGCGCGGGCAAACAGACCGGGTTCCCGGGGGCGGGAAACGCGAGGAGCATTCATGTTCACGCTCCGCGTCAACCGACCGACTTGATAGAGGAAGCCGGCTCACCCAGATACGCCGCCATGGAGTCGTCCAAGGCTTGCAGCCAGGGCGTGTGATGGGGCGGTGACTGAGTGCCGGTCATCAATGAACGGTAGGACTTGTCGCGGTAGCCCATGATGTCTGCGGCCTTGTCATGCTTCCAGTGCAGAAAGGTCTCGTTGACGGCCGGGATATCGAAGTCGGGGTAGTCCGTGGCATTGACCAGCTGCTGGATGTACGCGCCCTGGTATTCAAACATCTGCTGGTTGGTTTCCAGCAGCTGTTCCTGCTCATACCATTGCTGGCTGTCCGCCAACATGTCGGCGTGGGAAGGCAGTGCAATACGCCCCAGGATCACATCACGGGCATACCAGGCCTGGGCGTCGAACATATTGAACGAGTACCACTGGTCCTGCATGCCGAGGTAGATCAGGCGCGGGTTCGCTTCCCAGAACACGCCCTTGTACAGATTCCGTGGCCAAAGACGGTTATCGGTCTTGAGGTTCAATTCGTCAGGCAGGAACGGGAAGTGATGCTTGTAGCCGGTGCACAGGATAACGGCATCAATGTGCTTGCTGGTGCCGTCGATAAACCAGGCACGGTTGTTTTCCAGGCGGTGCAGCAGCGGTTTTTCTTCCCAGTTGCTCGGCCATTGGTAGCCCATGGGCGCACTGCGGTAGCAACTGGTGATACTGCGCGCACCATATTTGTAGCACTGGGAGCCGATGTCCTCGGCCGAATAGCTGCTACCGACAATCAACAGGTCCTTGTCCTTGAACTCCAGCGCCTCTCGAAAATCATGGGCGTGGAGAATCCGTCCGGCGAATTGCTCGAAGCCCTGAAAGTGAGGGACTTTCGGCGTCGAGAAATGCCCACAGGCATTGATGACGAAATCGAACTCCTCACTGCTGGTGATATCACGGGTGTAGTCATGGGCGCTGACGGTGAAACGTTGTGTGTCTTCGTCGAAGCTGACCTGACGCACGACGTGATTGAAGCGGATGTAGTCGCGTACACCGGCTTTCTCCACGCGCCCCTTGATGTAATCCCACAGCACTTCCCGAGGTGGGTAAGAGCCGATGGGCCGGCCGAAGTGCTCTTCAAAGGTGTAGTCGGCGAACTCCAGGCACTCTTTCGGGCCGTTGGACCACAGGTAGCGGTACATGCTGCCGTGCACCGGCTCGCCGTTTTCATCCAGGCCGGTGCGCCAGGTGTAATTCCACATGCCGCCCCAGTCCTGCTGCTTTTCGTAGCAGACCAGTTCCGGGATCACCACGCCCTTGTCACGGGCTGATTGAAACGCTCGAAGTTGTGCCATGCCGCAAGGGCCGGCGCCGATGATTGCCACGCGTAGGGTCATGGTCGTGCCTCGTAATGTTCGAAGGGAGCGCTTAGCGGAAGATCACTGTCTTGTCCCGGTTGATGAAAACCCGGTGTTCCAGGTGATATTTCAGCGCCTTGGAAAGCGCCACGGTTTCGGTGTCCCGGCCGATGGCCACCAGCGAATCCGGCAGATGGGTATGGTCGACTCGCTGGATTTCCTGCTCGATGATCGGACCTTCGTCCAGGTCGCTGGTGACGTAGTGGGCGGTGGCACCGATCAGCTTCACGCCGCGGTCATAGGCCTGGTGATAGGGCTTGGCGCCTTTGAAGCCGGGAAGGAACGAGTGATGGATATTGATGGCACGCCCTGACAGCTGTTTGCACAGATCGTCGGACAGAATCTGCATGTAGCGCGCCAGCACCACCAGATCGGTCTGGGTGTCCTGAACGATGCGCATCAGTTCCGCTTCCTGGCTGGTCTTGGTGTCTTTGGTCACTGGCAGATAAATGAAGCGGATGCCCTCACGCTCGGCCATGGCTCGCAAATCAAGGTGGTTGGAGACCACCGCCGTAATCTGCATATCCATTTCGCCTTTGCGGTGGCGATACAGCAGGTCGGTGAGGCAATGGTCGAACTTGCTGACCATCAACAGCACGCGAGTGGGCTGGCGGGTGCAGAACAACTTCCATTGCATATCGAAGCCGCCGGCCAGGCTGCTTAATTGCCGTTTCAGCGCGTCGATGTCGGCGACCGCCTGCTTGTTGAACCGAAACACCGCACGCATGAAAAACTGCCCGGTGAATTCATCGTCGAACTGCGCCAGCTCGCTGATGTAGCACTCCTGGTCGGCCAGGCACGAGGTGATCGCCGCGACGATCCCGGAGGCGGCCGGACAATTGATCTTGAGGATGTAATGTTCGTCTGGGGTACTCATGGAGCTGCTCCTGTGCAAATCGGCGGACCTGATCAGCCTTTGGCCGTGCGTTTGGTTTTCTGCGGGTCGTCAAAGGGCAGGGCGTGGGTCAGCGCACCGGTCTGCTGGCTGCCGCGCAGTTCCAGGGCGACGCCGGGGACGGAACAGGCAACGCTCATCCGGGCAATCGCCATGGAGCGTTTGGTCAAGCGCGAGTACATGCCGCAGGTCACCACGCCGACCTGTTTGCCCTCATGCCAGAGGGTGTCGCCCGCTTCGGCGGCCCGCACGCCGTCGAGCAATACGCCGGCGATCCTGAATCGCTCCTTGCCACGCAGTCGCCGGTGTTCTTCGGCGCCGCGAAATTCGAGCTTTTCTGGGGAGACGGTGAAGTCCAGGCCCATTTCCCACAGCGTGTCGCCCGCTTTCTGGTCGGCAAAGGGGTACATCTGGGAGTTGTCGTAAGGGAAGAACATCAGCGAGCTTTCAACGCGCAGCCAGTCAAGGGCCGTGAACGCGCAAGCAATGATGCCCATGCCTGTCCCTTCTTGAAGAATCCGGTCCCAGATGGCCGGAGCATCGGCGGCCTTGCAGAAAATTTCGTAACCGCGTTCGCCGGTGTAGCCGGTTCGGGAGATCATCACTGGCCGGTCAAAGAGCCGGGTCTGCATGTGGTGGAAATAGGGCAGCTGGCGAATGCCGGGTACGTGCTCGGCCAGAAAGTCCACGGCCAGCGGACCTTGCAGTGACAAGTCGTGCAGGTCATCGTCGAACAGGATCGCTACCTGACGGCCCTGGGCCGAGCGCACCAGCATCTCGTGCCCGGTGCCTGCGCCGTGAACCACCATGAAGGCATTGGGGCCAGTGCGATAAACGATGCAGTCATCGACGAACTTGCCTTCCTCGTCGAGCATCGAGGCATATACGGATTTGCCGGGGTACAGCTTGCTGATGTCCCGGGTGGTCGCCCATTGCAACAGGCTTTCGGCGTGGGGGCCGACGTAGTGGACTTTTTTGAGGCCCGAAACATCCATCAGCCCGGCGCGGGTGCGAATCGCTTCATGGTGGTCGGCCAGGTCAGAGTCGTACGTCCAGGCGGTGCCCATGCCGTTCCAGTCTTCAAGGTTGGAGCCCAGTGCGCGATGCCGGTCAGCGAGTGCAGAAATGCGCCATGAATTGGCCATAAATATGTCCTTGTCGAGAAAACAGGGGTTGTTAAATCAGGCTTGGGGATCAAAGCGGCTCAGCCACTGGACCAGCGTCTGTCGGTAACGGGTCATGCCTTTGTAGTCCGCGATGGGATCGGGCAGATCACGCAGGACGCGATGCAGTCGGCAACCCCAGCCCGGTTGCGTGACCAGTTCGTCCATGCTGATCAAATAGGTACGAATGCTGAACATCAGGCCGTTGCTGCGCGGCAGGCGCGCCATGAACTGCAATTCGACCCGCAGATGCACCCGCTGCCCGACGTTATCCGGCGTCACGGTGCCGCGATCAGAGCCCCATTCGTGAAAGGTTTCCGGGGATGAATCCAGGCGTGGATTGATGGTCAGTGTCCAGTTCAGTCGCCGCACAGGCTGGCCTGTCTGCATGGCGAGCAAATACTTCAAGGCTCGGTCGAAGACGCCCATCTGATTGGCCATGGGCACGGGCGTGTGCCATTGCTTGAAACTCATGCCCGCATCGAACGCCAGGGACCAGTCGGCGGGGCTGGTCACCATGCCGGCATCCATGAACAAGTCGTTATCGCGCTGATCCAGCAGGGCGAAATCCCCCTGGACCTGCCGGGTGATGAACTCCAGCGGCTCGCAAGGCAACGTCGAGGCATCGCCGAAAATGAAGCGTTGATCGATGTTCAACGCCTTGTTGCGCCAATGCCAGTGTTGACCGTTCTGATCCAGCTCGAACCACTGGGGGTAATCCCGGGAAAGGTTCTCCATCAGCATTTGCAGGGCGTCCCACGCGGCGGGCTGCATGTGCGGCATGACCAGATATCGGCCCGGGTCCTTGTCCAGCACCAACGCTCGTTCGGCCATTTCCGAGAGGTAATGTTCGTCGATGTCGAACCAGTGTTCGTAAATGGAGCCGGGGTCTTTCGAGTTGGCCGGCTCGATATTCACGGAATACAGGTAGCTGTCTTCGTTGAACGGGAAAGGGAAGCGCTGGATAGCCTTGGGACTGTTGCGAAAGCTGAAGTTTTCGCGGTAGGTCTCTTTAGGGCTGAACTGAATGGACATGATGTTGACTCCTGAAAGATCCGGAAAACTAAAGATCCAGCGCAACGCAAGGCCCGTAGCCTCGGGAAACACAAGGCATGAGGAATTCGGCCTGTTCGGCGGCATTGAGAAAATTGTCCCGATGTTCGATTTCGCCGCCTAGATGGCGGGTTACGCAGTGGCCGCAGACACCGCCGCGACACAGGTTCGGCACCGGCACACCAGCGTCTTCAAGGGCTTCGAGCAGGCTTTGATCGGCACCGACCTGGAGGCGCCTGCCGCTGCGAGTCAGTTCCAGTTCCAGTGGCTGGCCGGGTTGTGGAGCGCTGAAGGCTTCGCAATGCAGGCGACTGGCCGGCCAGCCCTGCGCCCTGGCCTGCTCCTGGACAGCGTTGAGCAGCGATTGCGGGCCACAGGTGTAGACATGGCTGCCCAGGGAACGATTGCTGAAAATCGCCTTCGGATCGAAATCCTTGCTGGTTTCGTAGCCGTGCAACCGTGAGCCAAGACGGGTTCGCAGTTGATCGAGATAAGCGTCGGTCAGGCCTGGGCGATACAGGTAATGCAGCTCGAAGTTCGCCTGACGTTGCTCCAGAGTCTGGATGTACGCCATGAACGGCGTAATACCGATGCCCCCGGCAATCAGAATGTGCAACTGGCCGGTGGAGTGCAGGGCGAACAGGTTGGCGGGCGCAGAAATGGTCAGGGTGTCGCCCACTTTTACCCTGTCGTGCAGATAACGGGAACCGCCTCGGGAGCGCTCCTGCAAGCGCACGGCGATCCGATAGTGATCGTTGTTGGCCGGATCGCTCGTCAGCGAATAGGCATTGCGCAGGTTTCGCTCGCCGATGGGCAAATGCACCTGCACGTGGCTGCCGGGCGAGAATCCGGGCAGGTTTCCCCCGCAGGGAGCCAGGGTGAATTCGCGCACGATGGGCGTGAGCATCCGTGCTGCACTGACCTGCACTTGCAGACCGACGCTCATGACCGCGACTTCCCGTAGGGGGCATCGGCATCCATGCAGACACCCAGATAAGCGCCCAGGCGTCGTGAAAAATGCTCACGTATTTCCAGCAGAACATCGCAGCCCCGACATTGCAGCGAAGCGGCGGCATCACCAGGCTGAGTCAGCCCGCAATGCACGCAGTAGACGGAGCGAGCGCCAGACACCGAGCACAGCGTCATTTCGATCTCGTCGTCTTGCAGCCCGGCATCCCGCGCCTGACTGTGGACATGCCAGATAAATGCTTCGTCGCCCATGATGTACAGATGACTGCCGACCCTGGCGGCGGCGAGCCACTGGCGCAGATCCTCCGGGAAACCGTCGCCCTGAGCATAAAGAATGCGCCACTGCCCCAACCGGCTGACAAAGGGCGCGCAAGCTTCGGCCGATTGAGTGACCGCCAGACAATATGTCACCGCTGCCAATGGCTGCGGTTCGCCGTAGCGGGGAAGGCTGTTATGAAGCCGGTGGTCGTCGATGCACTGTCTGTCGAGCATGGGTTTTCATCCTTGCTGAGCGTATGGCGGCGGGCAGGCATGAATGACTGAGCCTGGCGGTCCGCAATGTTTTCTGACAGGCAAGATAGTTTCCCAGAAGGAATGTCCAATCAATCTGGAAAAAGGGCTATCTCTTTGGGGGTAGTCCTATGAAACCGGGCAGTTGGGGCATGAAACTTGCTGTTTCGAAACAGATGCCCGGCCAATAAAAAAAGGATCTCTGGTTTGCAAAACCGACTGCACGGGTTGGCACGCTGGTTTCAGTGGGTCGAGCCACAGCAAGTGAGCCATGCACGCAAGCTGCTGGCTGAGCTGCCGTTGGGCGTGGTGCACGCTGACGGTGCCCTGCCGCTGTTTCTGGACCGTTTCGACGCGTTGCTGCCCGGCTGCAAACTGAATTTGATTCTCGGTGACATGGACTTCGGGCCGACACGCAAAATCCTGATCAGCGAGTGCCACACTGACGCCGCCTGTCCCTGGCGGGCTGTCAAGGCGGGACCAATGCCTCTGGCCTGCACCACATGCCGCAAGCGTGGCGTGAAGCGGCTGGTCTGTGTCCTGCCGGACGAAGGCGACCAAGGCAAAGGGTTTGTGCTGCTCGATACAACCGGGGTGGCTGGCAGGTATTTGCGCTTGCTGCTGCAAGACGCAGCGCATTCGCTGGGTGTCGCGGTGCAGTTGCTGCGGCACCAACGTGAGTCGCAACGTAAACAGGCCACGTTTCAACATGGCGCACTGGCCCGTGAACTTCACGATTCGGTGGCCCAGCAGTTGGGGTATCTGTCGTTTCAGGCGCGCTTGATCCAGAGCCAAATGTCGGAACCTGAAGTGGCTGCCGCCTCACTTGCAGAGCTCAGTACAGGCCTGAGCCAATTGCAGCGGCAGGTGCGCGAATTGATTACCAGCGCAAGGCTGACCATGGACGGACGGTCGCTGCGCCAGGCCCTGGCGGATTCGGTCGCCGAATTTTCCCGGCGCTG
The DNA here is from genome assembly GCF_000416235.1 of Pseudomonas sp. CFII64. GTDB lineage: Bacteria > Pseudomonadota > Gammaproteobacteria > Pseudomonadales > Pseudomonadaceae > Aquipseudomonas. The sequence goes on from NZ_ATLO01000027.1 coordinate 19,558, forward strand.
CATCATCGTCTTCGAATTGGACAACCGCCTGGCCGACGATGCCTTGAGTCCTGCAACCGAGCTGCAAGTCCTGCAGATCATTCGCGAGGCCTTGACCAACGCGGTGCGCCACTCCCATGCCCGGCACGTGCGCATCGAATTACGCCAGGACCAGGAGGGTGATGCATCGATTTCGGTCGAAGATGACGGCATCGGCCTGAGTCCTGCCTCAGAAGCAGAAAATCACTTTGGCCTGGCGATCATCCGCGAGCGCGCTTCAGCGATTGGCGCGCGGCTGTCCATTGAGCCAATCCGGCCCCACGGCGTTCGCGTGCACCTGGGGCTATCTGCTTTTCACGCCGACACATCAGGGAGTTTCGATGTCAGCCACGACCTTGTTACTGATCGATGACCACCCGCTGTTTCGCAAAGGCCTGGCGCAATTGTTTGCTGCCTGCGACGACTTTGAAGTGGTCGGGCAGGCGGCCAGCGGCAGAGAAGGGATCAACCTGGCAGTCAGTCTGGCACCGCAACAGGTGTTGCTGGATTTGCATATGCCTGGCCTGAGTGGTCTGCAGGTTCTGGATGAACTCCGTCAACTGAGCCTGGGGTGTCAAATCGTGGTGCTGACCGCCTCCATGGATCGTGGTGAATTGCTGACGGCGTTGCGTCTTGGGGCCAACGGTTATGTGCTCAAGGAAACCGAGCCCGATGCGCTCCTGGCCTACATGCGCAACTGCAACAAAGGCGCCATTGTTCTGGACGATTGCCTGGTGTCATTACTTGCTGGACAGCTTGAGCCCGAGCGAAGTCCTGCGATGGCCGATACCTGTGGCCTGACCGAGCGCGAGGGGCAAACCCTGACCCTGATCGCTGCCGGCATGAGCAACAAACAGATCGCTCGGGAGCTGGGCATCAGCGATGGCACGGTGAAGATCTACGTCAGGAATCTGTTGCAGAAGCTGAACCTGCATTCACGCCTGGAGTTGGCATCCTGGGTGCACAACGCTGCTTCAGCCAGAAAACAGGAGCGCCACTGAATGACCCTGCAAAGTGTCGCAGCGGACTTGTTACGCGATGAGCAGTCGCTGGCGGTGCTGGATCGTTTTCCAGTTGCGTTGCTGGAGTTGCGTGAAGATGGCCGGATCGCGCGTTGTAATCGGGCCTGGATTGAACTGATGGAAAAGCCCGACGCGCAATGCGACATCATGGATTACGTCCACCAGGAAGATCGCTCGCTCTGGCTTCAGGCATTACGGGAACTGCGACGGCATCCGGATACTTCCTTCAAACAACGGCTTCGGTTCGTGCACCCGTCGGGGGAGCTGCGCTGGTTCGAGGTCAGCCTGAAAGCCGCAGGCGCGGGTTACAGCCTGGTCGTTGGCGATATAACTGCACATAAACGTCGGGAGATTGCCCTTCAGGCCAGTCAACGCAGTGCGGTCAGCCTGCTCGACAGCATGCCGGGGCTTATTTACCGGGGTCGCAACAACCGGGACTGGACCATGGAGTTCGTCAGTGCAGGTTGCCTGCAACTGACGGGCTATCCGCCGGAACGGCTGGTGGACAATCACGATTTTACCTACAACAGCCTGATTCTTCCCGAAGACGCCGACTACGTCTGGCGCGAAGTTCAATATGCCTTGTCCCGCCAGGAACCGTTCAAGCTCAGTTACCGGATTCGTTGCGCAGACAATTCAATCAAACAGGTCTATGAAACCGGCGTCGGCATCTATTCGGATAATCGGGAGGTGTTGGGTATCGAAGGGGCAATTTTCGAACGGGGAGCGACCGATGCCCGGGCCCGCAGTTTCAACACAAAAAAAACGGTATAAGGCGCTCGCTCGGCCCCCCTGGGGGCAGATCGAAAGTCAAAGCCGCTGGAACCTGTGGGAGCGAGCTTGCTCGCGAAAAACGTGTGGACACCGGGTTTATCCAGACAGCACGCGTTATCGTTGAAGTCCTTCGCGAGAAAGCTCGCTCCCACAACGGGAATGCGTACATATCCGTCGCTGCGGTAACGGCCGCTTAGGGTTCCGCCCTGACGGCGGGTTACTTGGAGAAGCGCCAAGTAACCAATCGCTCTCGCCCCTGACGTCCGGTGCCTCGCCTGGGCTCGACATACCCTCGCTCCGGTTCTGCTCCGTGGGCCCGCCGCCATCGGCCATCCCTGGCCAAGGGCGGCTAACCCGGCATCCATGCCGGGTTGCCCACTGCGCAAAACCTGCGCTCGGCCTTCTGACGGGGCAGGTCAAAATCAAAAGCCAGAGCCAGAGCCAAAGCCGCTTGAACCTGTGGGAGCGAGCGTGCTCGCGAAACGTGTGGACACCGGGTTTATCCAGACAGCACGCGTTATCGTTGACGTCCTTCGCGAGCAAGCTGGCTCCCACGAACGCCTCGCGAATAAATTCGCTCCTACAGTTCAGATACGGGCCACACCGATTCAAAGCCGCTCTGGCTCTGGCTCTGGCTCTGGCTCTGTTTTTGATCTTGATCTTAAGCGCCCCGTCTAACCACGCTGGCCGAAATTCGATGTTGATTTGGAGGGTAAACCGGCAGGACGCCGGTTTAGCCGCACTGGGCCAGGGATGGCCCTTTGCGGCGGCCCACGATAGCGTTCGACCCACTTATAGCCAGTCTTTCGGCGCAATAGCCTTTTGCTTACTTTTGGGCTTCAAAAGTGAGGCGCCGTAAGGGTGCAACCCTAAGTGGCCGTTACCGCAGCAATGGATATGTACTCAATCACCAAACCCTATGCCGCCTTCGCGAGCAAGCTCGCTCCCGCACTCGACCTGCATTGCTTTCAAGCCACACTTTCAGAGGCTTCATGCTGCCGAGCATCACTGGCAATCAACCGCTTGATCCCCTCAAACAACTCATCCCCTTGCGCCTGCGTACAGTCTTCACCATAACGTTTGCGCAATCCGGAATGACTGAGAATCAGATGCACATCCGCATGCAGTCCATGCTGTTTCAAACAGTTCTCGACGCATTGCAACGGGCAGCCATCCAGCGCGAAGATCCGTCGCCCCGAGCGCGCTTTGTTGACCAGCGCCGGCACATGGCCGCCAACACCTGCGATGCAGGACATTTCCGCAAGGCCGCTGCGATCCAGGCGCACGGCCAGGTTATTGGCCAATTGAGCAACGTTGGAGCAGCCGGAGCAGGAGTAAACCAAAGGCAGGGTTGAAGGGGGCATTGACGCTCTCCGTTGTTGGGCTCTGCCAGTGTGCAAGGCCAGTGACATTGCGCATTGATTGCCGTCAATTCCGGTTACTGAAACGCCGCCAGCTCCTGTTCCTCGGCAAGGATGCTGATATTGCGGCGTTCCATCGCGATCAGGCCGCACTCCACCAGGCGGTGCAAGATCCGCGAAAAGGTTTCCGGTTGAATGCCCAGCTTCGACGCCACCAGGCGTTTGGAGACCTGCAAGACAATCTGGCCGGTGACCGGGTGACGCTCCTGAAGCAGGTAATTGATGACCCGCCGGCTCGCACTGGTCATGGTCAGCGTGTCGATATCCCGCAGGCGTAAGTGCAGGTGAACGCTCATGCTCGCCAGGATGGCCAGGCAGACTTTCGGCTGATCCTCCAGAGCGTTGCGATAGTGGTGACCATCGATGCTGACCAGCACGCTGTCCTTCAACGCCGTGGCGCTGACCGGGTAAAGCCGGGCCTGGCTGAACAGCAAGGCTTCGGCAAAGGTCTGGCCGGGCTGGATGATTTCCACCAGGTTCTCCTGACCTTCGCCAGTGAGCCGATACAGCTTGATCTGACCGCTGACCAGCAGGAAGAAACGCTTGGCCGGATCGCCCTGGCGCATGAGTGTGCTGTGACAACTCAGACGCTTGAGCATCGCCAGGCTGCAGACTTCCTCGAAGACCTTGTCCGGCAATTGGCTGAACAAGTGGTGACGGCGCAACGTTGAAACGATGGAAGGGTGGGTCAGCATGGGATACCTCCGCTGACAGTCATAGTAGAGGCCGCAGGCGGGTTGACCTATGCCTCTGCAGGCCTACCTCCAAGGAGGGATGTGCGTCAGCTGGCGCTGCGCAGATGCTCCATGGCCCACACCGCCGCCTCGACCCGCGAGCGCAAGCCGAGTTTGTGCAGCAGGTTCTTGACGTGAACCTTGACCGTCCCTTCGGTGATGCCCAGCTTGTGCCCGATGACCTTGTTGCTGAAACCGCTGGCGATGGTTTTCAACACCTGCCGCTCACGTTCGGTCAGTTCCACCACGGCCTGGCGTGGCGGCGAACGCAGCGCCTGGGCCATGACCTGGGTCAGGCCCGGGCTGATGACCAGTGCGCCGTTCAGGGCATCGCGGATGTACGGGATCAGCAGTTCCGGTTCCATGTCCTTGAGCAGATAGCCGTCGGCATCCAGGCGCAGGGCGTCGCGAATATCGTCTTCGGCGTCCGACACCGTGAACAGCAACACCTTGCCGGTGTAGGGCATGGCCCGTAACCGGCGCAGGGTTTCGATGCCATTCATCTGCGGCATGTTGTTGTCGAGCAGGACCAGATCCGGTTGCAGCGGCTCGATCAGGCTGAGCGCCTCTTCACCGTTGCCGGCCTCACCGACAATCTTGAAATCATCTTCGAGTTCGAGCATCTGGCGGATGCCGTGACGCATCATCGGATGATCGTCCACCAGCAGGATGGTGTGTTGCCGGGATGTGGTCATGTGACGCTACCTTCTGTGTGCTGTCCGAGAAACTCCGGGTGGAATTCCAGCTGGACGCAGGTGCCTTGCGGCGTCCTGGAAAATATCTGCAGTTGGCCGCGCAGGCTGCGCGCCCGTTCATCCATGATGTTCAGGCCGTGATGTTCGCGCTGGTCAACGTTGCCGCTGAAGCCTCGCCCGTCGTCTTCGATGCAGAGCCGGACGGTTTCGCCGACCTGGCGCAGTTGCAGCCAGGCGCTTTGTGCATGGGCGTGGCGCAGGCAGTTTGAAAGCGCCTCGCGGGTGATCTGCAAGATGTGGATCTGTTCGCTGGCCGAGAGCTGGAAGGCCAGTGCATCGACGTGCAGATGCACCTGAAACTCCCCGCGCCGGGAGAACTCTTCGGCGGTGTCCTTGAGTTCTTGCACCAGCCCGGCATCGTTGATCTGCAAGCGGAAGGTGGTCAGCAGTTCGCGTAGCTGACGGTAGGCATTGTTCAGGCCCTCGCGCAATTCGGCAGTGACGGTTGCCAGGGTTTCGACTGGTTCGCCACGGCGTATCAAGGTCTGCATGCGGCTGACTTGCAGCTTCATGTAGGACAGCGCCTGGGCCAGTGAATCGTGCAGCTCGCGGGCAATGATTGTGCGTTCGTCGAGCAACAGCAGACGATGATCCTGTTCCCGTTGGCGTTTGAGCGAGAGCGAGGTGCCGATGAGATTGGCCAGGGCCTGGATCAGTTGGGTTTCCCAGGCCTGCGTCGGATGCCCGTCGACAAAGTGGGCCTTGAGCTCCCCCAGTTCACTGCCCTGATTGCTGATGCTGAAGGTTTGCGGCTTCGCTTCGTGGTGTTTCTGGCAGGTGGCGCAATCGGTGCTGGCGCAGACTTCGCGGATATTCGCGCCGTGCAGGGCGAGCAGTTGCTTGGCAGGTGCCTGCGACTGGCCTTGCAGGCACAACGACAGGCGCAAGCCGGGCAGCCGTTGCTGGAAGCGGCGGATCAGATCATCCAGTCCTTCGGCGTTGGCCAGGCGGGTGGCCAGGTTGCGGCTGCTTTGATACAGCAGCTCCAGGGCGGCATTGGCCTGTTGCAGGTTCACGGTCTTTTGCTGGACCTGGCTCTCCAGAGTGCGATGGGATTCTTCGATGGTCTCGGCCATGGCATTGAAACTCATGGCCAACTGGCCCAGCTCGTCCTGGGACTGATGGTTGACCCGCACCTGAAAATCCCCGCGACGAAAGCGCTGGGTGGCATCCACCAGTTCTTTAAGCGGGGTGACTACGCCGTACTGCAACTCATATAGCCCGAGCAGCAGGACAATCATGGTGGTGAATAGAGCCAGACCCTGGATGACCTGTTGCCAGCTTTGCTTTTCTTCGCTTTGCCGTTGCAACAGGCTGACAAACTGGTTCAGTTGTTCCACGAACGGCGGGGCGATCGCTTGAAAGACGCTTGCGTCGCCACGTTCAAGGGCCGGGCGCAGTTCGTCGTTCCAGCGTTGCTGGATTTGCCCGTAGCTGATTTGCAGATCGCTGCTCGGGCCATCTTCCAGCACCGCCTTGAGGGACTGGCTGTTGAGGCGGGTTTGCAGGCTGTCGGTGATGGCAGCGATTTCCGCAGGGGTTACACCCTTGGCCAGTTTCCAGCTCAGGTGATAAGTCTCCATGCGCACCGAGCCTGCGGTGTTGATCGCCGCCGCATCGCCCTGACTGAACCAGGCGATCAGGCCAGCGCTCAACGAACTGGCGAGGGCCAGCACGGCGATCAGGATCACCGCCAGGCCGGCGCGAGCGGGCAGGGAACTGCGCAACCAGCGCATCATCAGTGCTGATCCGGTAAACAATCAGGAAAACAGAGCATGTGCAGCACCAGAGTGGGGTTTTGCCGCCGATCCCGGGCGCGCTACCTCTAAAGAGTTGTCGACTGATCCTTGTCTGCAAAAACCGTGGAAGAACCCCCTGAAACGCTGATAAACCACCGTTTTCAGGGTTCTTCTGATCTACCTCCTTAGAGGTAGACCGCGCAAGCATAGGCCCAAGCCGCCTATGGCTTCGTTGACATGGATCAAGTTTTTGCGGGGTTGCTCTCTCTAGTCTGCCGCCATGGCTAACTGACTGGAGAGCATTGTGAACCAACCGCGTGTAAGACAAGGCTTGGTGCTGGGCATGAGCACACTGGCCTTCACTGTGTGTTTCATGGTCTGGATGATGTTCGCCGTGCTCGGGGTGCCGATCAAGGATCTTCTCCAGCTCAACGAAACCCAATTCGGCCTGCTGGCCGCGACCCCGGTGCTGACCGGCTCCCTGGTGCGTCTGCCACTGGGTCTGCTGACCGACCGCTTTGGCGGGCGCAGCGTGTTCTTCCTGCTGATGCTGTCCTGCGTCGCGCCGTTGTACCTGATCAGCTACGCCACCGCCTACTGGCAGTTCCTGGTGCTGGGCTTGTTCGTCGGCCTGGCCGGTGGGTCGTTTTCGGTGGGCATTGCCTACGTCGCCAAATGGTTCGACAAAGAGAATCAGGGGTTCGCCATGGGAATCTTCGGTGCAGGCAACGCCGGCGCTGCGGTGACCAAGTTTCTCGCCCCGGCGCTGATTGCCGCCGGCAGCTGGCAACTGGTGCCGAAAGTCTTCAGCGCGATCCTGTTCATTACCGCGCTGCTGTTCTGGTTTCTCAGCGCGGAAAACAAGGACCACCGCAGTGCCTCCGGCGCCAGCTTGCGCGAGCAGTTGAGTTCGCTGAAAGATCCGGCGGTGTGGCGCTACTGCCAGTACTACTCGATCGTCTTCGGCGGCTACGTGGCCCTCGCGTTGTGGATGACCAAGTATTACGTGCAGGAATACGGTTTCAGCCTGCAAAGCGCCGCGCTGCTGGCGGCCTGTTTCTCCCTGCCCGGTGGTGTGTTGCGCGCCGTTGGCGGTTGGATGTCGGATCGCTGGGGCGCGCAAAGCGTGACCTGGTGGGTGTTGTGGGTCAGCTGGATCTGCCTGTTCCTGCTGTCGTATCCGCAGACCCAATTGCAAGTGCAGACCCTCAACGGCCCGATGGATTTCCACATCGGCCTCACTCCGGCGCTGTTTACCGTGCTGCTGTTTGTCATGGGCATCGCCTTCGCGTTCGGCAAGGCCTCGGTCTTCAAATACATCGCCAACGACTACCCGAAAAACATGGGCGCCGTGTCCGGCATCGTCGGTCTCGCGGGCGGTCTGGGCGGCTTCGTCCTGCCGATCCTGTTCGGCGCCCTGGTGGACCTCACCGGCGTGCGCTCTTCCTGCTTCATGTTGATGTACGGCGTGGTCTGGGTCTCCCTCACCTGGATGTACTTCAGCGAAATACGCAAGCGTCCGCTGCTGGGCAAACAGCCGCCAGCGACCTCGTCCCCGTTTTCCAGCATTGCCCAAGGAGAAGAACATGTCCGTTCTGCAAAAGCCTGACAAAGGCCCGGTCATTCATGACTGGCGCCCCGAGGACCCTGCGTTCTGGGGAAGTAGCGGCAAACAGACTGCTACCCGCAACCTGTGGATTTCCATTCCTGCGCTGTTGCTGGCGTTTGCGGTGTGGATGGTCTGGAGCACGGTGATCGTGCGCTTGAACGCCATCGGCTTCAGCTTCACCACCGATCAACTGTTCTGGCTCGCGGCGTTGCCGGGCTTGTCCGGCGCGACCTTGCGCGTCTTCTATTCGTTCATGGTGCCGATCTTCGGTGGTCGGCGCTGGACGGCCGTGAGCACTGCGTCGCTGCTGTTGCCGTCGATCTGGATGGGCTTCGCGGTGCAGGACCCGGGCACCCCGTACAGCGTGTTCGTCCTGATTGCCTTGCTCTGCGGTTTTGGCGGCGGCAATTTCGCTTCGAGCATGTCCAACATCAGCTTCTTCTATCCCAAGTCCCAACAGGGCACCGCACTTGGCCTCAACGCCGGGCTGGGCAACCTGGGTGTCTCGGTGATGCAGTTCTGTGTACCGCTGGTGATTACCTTCGGCGTGTTCGGCTTCATGGGCGGCAATGCGCAAGTGCTGCCGGACGGCAGCCAGTTGTGGCTGCAGAACGCCGGATTCATCTGGGTGCCGTTCATTGTTCTGGTGACCGTGCTGGCCTGGTTCGGCATGAATGACCTGTCCAGTGCCCGCGCTTCGTTCAGCGAGCAGGCGGTGATCTTCAAGCGCAAGCACAACTGGCTGATGTGCTGGCTGTACCTGGCGACCTTCGGCTCGTTCATCGGCTTTTCCGCAGCGTTTCCATTGCTGATCAAGACCTCGTTCCCGGATGTCATTGCCTTGAAATTCGCCTTCCTCGGGCCACTGGTAGGCGCGCTGGTGCGTCCATTGGGCGGCTGGCTGGCGGACAAGCTCGGCGGCGCGAAAGTGACCTTGTGGAACTTCGTCGCGATGATCGTGATGGTCTTCGCCGTCATGCACTTCCTGCCGCAGAACGGTTCGGGCGGCAGCTTCTACGGCTTCCTCGGCATGTTCATGCTGCTGTTCATCACCACCGGCATCGGCAACGGCTCCACCTTCCGCATGATCCCGGTGATCTTCCGCACCCAGCATGAAAAAGCCGCTGCCGGAAAATCCCCCGCCGTGCGCGAACAGGCGCTCAAGGATGCCGGCAAAGAGTCAGCTGCGGTCCTGGGCTTCAGTTCGGCCATGGGCGCCTTCGGTGCGTTCTTCATCCCCAAATCCTTTGGCACCTCCATGGCCCAGACCGGCGGCCCGGAGATGGCCTTCTACATGTTTGTCGGCTTCTACCTGAGCTGCATCGTCGTGACCTGGTGGTGGTACGCCCGCAAAGGCGCGGCGACACCCTGCTGAGACGACCCGAAATCCAACCATTGCGTGGGCGGGGCACAGAACCCCGCAGCAAGCCTGAGAGGACTACACCGTGAGTCATTTACTGGATCAACTGCGGTTTTTCAATCGCAAGCAAAACGAATTTTCCGACGGTCACGGAGAGACCCGCAAAGAGTCTCGTGACTGGGAGAACGTCTACCGTTCCCGCTGGCAGTACGACAAGATCGTGCGTTCCACCCACGGGGTGAACTGCACCGGCTCCTGCTCGTGGAAAATCTACGTCAAGAACGGCCTGATCACCTGGGAAACCCAGCAGACCGACTACCCGCGCACCCGCAACGATCTGCCCAACCATGAACCCCGTGGCTGCCCGCGTGGCGCCAGTTACAGCTGGTACATCTATAGCGCCAACCGCCTCAAGTACCCGAAAATCCGCAAGCCGTTGCTCAAACTGTGGCGCGACGCTCGCCAGACCATGGCGCCGGTGGAAGCCTGGGCCAGCATCGTCGAGGACAAGGTCAAGGCCGACTCCTATAAAAGCAAGCGCGGCATGGGTGGTTTCATTCGCTCCAACTGGGATGAAGTCAACGAGATCATTGCCGCCGCCAACGTCTACACCATCAAGCAATACGGCCCGGACCGGATCGTCGGTTTCTCGCCGATCCCGGCCATGTCGATGGTCAGCTACGCGGCGGGTTCGCGTTACCTGTCGCTGATCGGCGGCGCCTGCCTGAGCTTCTATGACTGGTACTGCGACTTGCCACCGGCCTCGCCGATGGTCTGGGGCGAGCAGACCGACGTGCCGGAATCGGCCGACTGGTACAACTCCAACTACATCATCGCCTGGGGCTCCAACGTCCCGCAGACCCGTACCCCGGATGCGCACTTCTTTACCGAAGTCCGCTACAAGGGCACCAAGACTGTGGCGATCACACCGGACTATTCGGAAGTCGCCAAGCTCACCGACCTGTGGCTGAACCCTAAGCAAGGCACCGATGCGGCGCTGGCCCAGGCGTTCAACCATGTGATCTTCAAAGAATTTCACCTGGACAAACCGAGCGCCTATTTCACTGACTACGCCAAGCGCTTCACCGATTTGCCAGTGCTGGTGCTGCTCAAGCAGATGGTTGACAAGGCGCCGGGCGCCGGTTATCAGCCGGACCGCTTCCTGCGCGCCAGTGACCTGACCGACAACCTTGGCCAGGAAAACAACCCGGAATGGAAAACCATCGCCCTGGATGTCAGCGGTGAACTGGTTTCTCCTCAAGGTTCCATCGGTTATCGCTGGGGCGAGAAGGGCAAGTGGAACATTCTCCCTCGTGAAGGCGGCGAAGGTCGTGAAATTGATCTGAAGCTGAGCCTGATCGGCGATGACGTTGCCGAAGTGGCATTCCCGTACTTCGCCGGCGAGTCCCACGAGCATTTCCAGCACGTGGCTGGCGATGCCGTGCAATACCGCCGCGTGCCGGTGCACAACGTAGTGCTGGCCGGTGGCAGCGTGGCCAAGGTCGCCACGGTGTTTGACTTGTCAGCCGCCAACCTGGCGATTGATCGTGGCCTGGGCGGCGACAACGTTGCCAAGGACTACAACGACGCCTCGGTGCCTGGCACCCCGGCGTGGCAGGAACAGATCACTGGCGTGAGCCGTGAGAAAGCCATCCAGATTGCCCGTGAGTTCGCCGACAACGCCGACAAGACCAAGGGTCGCTCGATGATCATCGTCGGCGCGGCGATGAATCACTGGTACCACATGGACATGAACTACCGCGGGCTGATCAACATGCTCATGCTCTGCGGGTGTGTCGGTCAGACCGGTGGCGGTTGGGCGCACTACGTCGGTCAGGAAAAACTCCGTCCGCAGTGCGGCTGGCTGCCTTTGGCCTTCGGCCTGGACTGGAACCGTCCGCCGCGCCAGATGAACGGCACCAGCTTCTTCTACGCCCACAGTTCGCAATGGCGCCACGAGAAGATGAGCATGCACGACGTGCTCTCGCCGCTGGCCGATAAATCCCAGTTCCCTGAACATGCCCTGGACTACAACATCCGCGCCGAACGCGCCGGCTGGTTGCCCAGCGCGCCGCAGCTCAACACCAACCCACTGAACATCTGCCGCGATGCCGCCGCAGCTGGCATGGACCCGAAAGACTACGTGGTCAAGTCGCTGCAGGATGGTTCGCTGCGCTTCGCCTGCGAACAGCCGGACAGCCCGGTGAACTTCCCGCGCAACATGTTCATCTGGCGTTCCAACCTGCTGGGCTCCTCGGGCAAGGGCCACGAGTACATGCTCAAGTACCTGCTCGGCACCAAGAACGGGGTAATGAACGAAGACATCGGCCAGGTCGGCGATTGCAAGCCCGAAGAAGCGGAATGGGTGGACGAGGGCGCCATCGGCAAGCTTGATCTGGTCACCACGCTGGACTTCCGCATGTCCTCGACCTGCGTCTATTCCGACATCGTGTTGCCGACCGCGACCTGGTACGAAAAAGACGACATGAACACCTCGGACATGCACCCGTTCATTCACCCGTTGTCGGCCGCCATCGACCCGGCATGGGAATCGCGTTCCGACTGGGAAATCTACAAAGGCATCGCCAAGGCGTTTTCCAGCATGTCCGAAGGGCATCTGGGCGTTGAAAAGGACCTGGTGACCATTCCGTTGATGCACGACAGCGTCGGCGAACTGGCCCAACCCTTTGGCGGCACCGATTGGAAAAGTGCCGGTGTGGCACCGGAGCCGGGCAAGAACGCGCCGAACCTGCACGTGGTCGAGCGTGATTATCCAAACATTTACAAACAGTTCACCTCCCTGGGCCCGATGCTGGAAAAACACGGCAACGGCGGCAAGGGCATCAACTGGAACACCGAGGATGAAGTGAAATTCCTCGGTGAGCTCAATCACCACGAAGGCGATGCCGGGATCAGCCACGGTCGGCCGAAAATCGACACGGCCATCGATGCGGCGGAAGTGATTCTGTCCCTGGCCCCGGAAACCAACGGCCAGGTTGCCGTCAAGGCCTGGGCTGCGCTCTCGGAATTCACCGGTATCGACCACAGCCACCTGGCGCTGTCCAAGGCCCACGAGGCAATTCGTTTCCGCGATATTCAGGCTCAGCCGCGCAAGATCATCTCCAGCCCGACCTGGTCGGGGCTCGAAGACGATCACGTCAGCTACAACGCCGGTTACACCAACGTTCACGAAGGAATCCCGTGGCGCACCATCACCGGTCGCCAGCAGTTCTACCAGGATCACCCGTGGATGCAGGCGTTTGGCGAGCAATTGATGAGTTATCGCCCGCCCGTCAACACCCGCACCATCGAAGGGGTGAAAGGCAAGCGCAGCAACGGCCACAAGGAAATCGTCCTGAACTGGATCACTCCGCACCAGAAGTGGGGCATCCACAGCACCTACAGCGACAACCTGCTGATGCTGACCCTCAGCCGTGGCGGGCCGATTGTCTGGCTCTCGGAGAATGACGCGAAAAGCGCCGGCATCGAGGACAACGACTGGATCGAGTGCTTCAACATCAACGGTGCACTGACCGCCCGGGCGGTGGTCAGCCAGCGGGTCAAGGACGGCATGGTGATGATGTATCACGCCCAGGAACGGATCGTGAACGTGCCCGGCTCGGAAACCACCAAGACCCGTGGCGGCCACCACAACTCGGTTACCCGAGTGGTGCTCAAGCCGACGCACATGATCGGCGGCTACGCCCAGCAAGCCTACGGTTTCAACTATTACGGCACGGTCGGTTGCAACCGCGATGAATTCGTCGTGGTGCGCAAGATGGCCAAAGTCGACTGGCTCGATGGTTCAAGTGGCGATGACTTGCCACGTCCCCTGCCGACCGATATCGAGGAGAACTGAGATGAAAATTCGCTCACAGATCGGCATGGTTCTGAACCTGGACAAATGCATCGGTTGCCACACCTGTTCAATCACCTGCAAAAACGTCTGGACCAGCCGTGAAGGCATGGAATACGCCTGGTTCAACAACGTCGAATCGAAACCGGGCATCGGCTACCCGAAAGAATGGGAAAACCAGGACAAGTGGAAGGGCGGCTGGATCCGCAACGCCAACGGCACGATCAACCCGCGCATCGGCGGCAAATTCCGGGTGTTGGCGAACATTTTTGCCAACCCTGACCTGCCGAGCCTGGACGATTACTACGAGCCGTTCGACTTCGATTATCAGCACCTGCACACCGCGCCGCTGGGCGAGCACCAGCCAACGGCCCGTCCACGTTCGCTGATCTCCGGCAAGCGCATGGAGAAAATCGAGTGGGGCCCGAACTGGGAAGAAATCCTCGGTACCGAATTCGCCAAGCGTCGCAAGGACAAGAACTTCGACAAGATCCAGGCGGACATTTACGGAGAGTACGAAAACACCTTCATGATGTATCTGCCGCGCCTGTGCGAGCACTGCCTCAACCCGACGTGCGCCGCGTCGTGCCCGAGCGGCGCGATCTACAAGCGAGAAGAAGACGGCATTGTCCTGATTGACCAGGAAAAATGCCGTGGCTGGCGCATGTGCATCAGCGGCTGCCCGTACAAGAAGATCTATTTCAACTGGAAAAGCGGCAAGTCCGAGAAATGCATCTTCTGCTACCCGCGTATCGAAGCCGGGATGCCGACGGTCTGCGCCGAAACCTGTGTCGGCCGGATCCGTTACCTCGGTGTGCTGCTGTATGACGCCGATCGCATCAGCGAAGTGGCGAGCACCGCCAATGAGCAGGATCTGTACGAGAAACAACTGGAAATCTTCCTCGACCCGAACGACCCGGCGGTGATCCGTCAGGCCCTGGCCGACGGCGTGCCGCAGTCGGTGATCGACTCGGCGCAACGCTCGCCGGTCTACAAAATGGCCGTGGACTGGAAGCTCGCACTGCCGCTGCACCCGGAATACCGCACCTTGCCGATGGTCTGGTATGTGCCACCGCTGTCGCCGATTCAAAATGCGGCCACTGCCGGCACTGTGGGCATGAACGGGGTGATTCCGGATGTCGACAGCCTGCGTATTCCTCTCAAATACCTGGCCAACCTGCTGACGGCGGGCGATGAAAAACCGGTCAAACGTGCGCTTAAACGCTTGCTGGCGATGCGCGCCTACAAACGTTCCCAGCAAGTGGACGGCGTGCAGGACCTGCAAGTGCTGGCGGATGTGGGCCTGAGCGTGGAACAGGTCGAGGAAATGTACCGCTACCTGGCGATTGCCAACTATGAAGATCGCTTTGTGGTCCCGAGCGCGCACCGTGAAGACGCCATGAGTGACGCCTTTGCCGAGCGTTCCGGTTGCGGCTTCAGTTTCGGCAGCGGCTGCAGCGGCAGTTCCGACACCAACATGTTCGGCGCCAAGAAGGCCAACCGTCGCGACATCCTGAAAACCGTCCAGTTGTGGGAGGAATGAGCATGCAAATTCTCAAAGTGATTTCGCTGTTGCTCGACTATCCGACCGAGACGCTGATAGGCGGTCGCGATGAACTGGAACAGGCGATTATCCAGTCCCGGGAAATCAGCCCCAAGCAGCGCGGCGCATTGTTCGACTTGCTGGAGCTGATTTGTGGCAATGACCTTATGGACGGCCAGGAGCATTACGGTGCGCTGTTCGGTCGGGGCCGTTCGCTGTCGCTGCTGTTGTTCGAACACGTGCACGGCGAATCCCGCGACCGTGGCCAGGCCATGGTCGACATGATGGCGCAATACGAAGCCGCCGGTTTTGCCATCGGCGTCAAAGAGCTTCCCGACTATATCCCGCTGTATCTGGAGTTTCTCTCCACCCGCGAAGACATCGAGGCCCGTGAGGGCCTGGCGGATGTCTCGCACTTGCTGGCCTTGCTCGCGGCGCGTCTGGAAGAGCGTGAAAGCGCTTACGCCAGCTGCTTCCGGGCGTTGCTGCAAATTGCCGGCGCCGAGCCTCATCAAGCGGTGGCCGACCTGCGCGCGCAAGTAGCGGCGGAGCCGCGCGACGACTCCCTCGAAGCCCTCGACAAGATCTGGGAAGAGGAGGCCGTGGACTTTCTCCAGGCCGAACAGCAGGACCGTTGCAGTTCGCTGCCAAGCGCTCCGGGCAAGGCCCGCGAAGAAAGCGCGGTGCCGCTGCACTGGGTGGATTTTCAGCATGATGGGCTGGCCGCCGCGCCAGCCAAGGAGGTGGGCAATGTCTAAATGGGATCTGTTGTTGTTCGGGGTTTACCCCTATGTGGCCCTCGCGATTTGCCTGATTGGCAGCTGGGCACGCTTCGACCTGTCGCAGTACACCTGGCGAGCGGGCTCCAGCCAGATGCTCAACCAGAGTGGCATGCGCGTGGCGAGCAACCTGTTCCACGTGGGTGTGTTGTTTGTGCTGGCCGGACACTTCGTCGGCCTGCTGACCCCGGCGTCGGTTTATCACCATCTGATCAGCACAGAGAACAAGCAGTTGCTGGCGATGGTGTCCGGCGGGTTCTTCGGCCTGCTGTGCCTGATCGGTCTGCTGATGCTGGTCAAACGCCGCTTGAGCGATCCTCGAGTGCGCGCTACTTCCAGCCCTTCGGACATCCTGATTCTGCTGGTGCTGCTGGCGCAATTGGTTCTCGGCCTGCTGACGATCGTCGCCTCCACGGCGCATATGGACGGTTCGGTCATGGTGATGCTCGCCGATTGGGCGCAGAACACCGTGCTGTTGCGGCCGATGGAAGCGGCGACATCCATTGCGCCGGTGGGGCTTACCTACAAGCTGCATGTGTTTCTCGGTTTGACCTTGTTCGTGCTGTTCCCCTTCACCCGTCTCGTACACATGATCAGTGCACCGATCTGGTACCTGGGACGTCGTTATCAAATCGTTCGGCAGAAGATCTGAGGAGACAATCATGTCAGGTGGATGTGGATGTGGCGGCGGTAATGGGGGCAGCGGTGGCTGCGGTTCTTCCAGACAAGCGCAACCCGAAGTGGCCGAGCTGGCGCCAGCCGTAGCGGAGCAGTTTGCAGCCCTGCCGCTTGAGCCGGCGGCCGACGACGCCCCGGCGCAGTTGATCGCCAGCAGTGAGCAGGAGTGGCCGATCATCAGCGTCAACGAGGTGCCGATCACTCCGGAAGCGATGGCCCAGGAGCTGCAATATCACCCGGCGGAAAGCCGCGAGGAGGCGGTTTATCACGCCGCCAGGGCTTTGGTGATTCGTGAGCTGTTGCAGCAACGCATTGCCGAGCTCGGCGTGTCGATGGAGATCGGCGCGGGTGAGAACGAAGAAGAGGCGGCCACGCGCTTGTTGCTTGAGCGTGAGGTGCATGTGCCGCAGTGTGACGAGGAGACCAGTCTTCGCTATTACGAAAACAATCGCGGGCGGTTTCACAGCGCGCCGTTGCTGGCGGTGCGGCACATCCTGCTTGAGTGCGCGCCGGACGATGCCGAGGCCCGCGCCCTGGCCCATGATCAAGCCGAAGCGCTGCTGCAGCGGCTGGACGAGTTTCCCGGCAGTTTCGCCGAGCTGGCCATGAGCTATTCGGCTTGCCCGTCCAAAGCTCAAGGCGGTTCGTTGGGGCAGATCAGCAAAGGCCAGACTGTGCCGGAGCTGGAGCGGCAGTTGTTCACCCTGGCGCCGGGGCTGGCGAGTAAACCACTGGAAAGCCGCTACGGCTGGCATGTGATCAGTATCGACCAGCGAATCGAAGGCATGCCATTGCCTTACGAAGTGGTGTCGACGGCGATTCGCACCCAGTTGCAGCAAGGCGTCTGGCAAAAAGCCCTGGTGCAATACCTGCAAACCCTGATTGGCGCGGCGGATATTCGTGGCATCCATTTGCAGGGTGCCGATTCACCGCTGGTGCAGTGAGCATCGAGGCAAACCGGGAGATGTGATGAACGCTGTCATGCAGGATGGTTTTGGACGCCAGATCGACTATCTGCGAATGTCGGTGACGGACCGTTGTGATTTTCGCTGTGTGTATTGCATGGCGAAAAACATGACCTTCCTGCCACGTCAGCAGGTGCTGACGCTGGAAGAGTTGCAGCGCCTCGCCACGCTGTTCGTCGGCCTTGGGGTACGCAAAATCCGCCTCACGGGCGGCGAACCGCTGATTCGTCCCGGCATTGTCGACCTGTGTCGCAACATCGCGGCCTTGCCCGGTTTGCGCGAACTGGTGATGACCAGCAACGGCTCGCAACTGGGCCGTCTGGCGCGACCGCTGGTGGAGGCTGGGGTCAAGCGCATGAACATCAGCCTCGATAGCCTGGACGGGCAGAAGTTTCGTGCGATCACCCGTAATGGCGATCTCGATCAGGTGCTCAGCGGCATCGAAGCGGCGCGCAGCGCGGGGTTCGAACGAATCAAACTCAACTGCGTGGTGATGAAAGGGCGCAACTTCGATGAAGTCCTGGGCTTGGTGCAATACGCCATCGATCAACACATCGACATCAGTTTCATCGAAGAAATGCCCTTGGGCGACGTGGGTCGTTCCCGGGGCGAGTCGTTCTGTTCCAGCGATGAAGTACGGGCGCTGATCGGCAGCCGGCATCGCTTGCTCGACAGCACCGAAAACAGCGGCGGCCCGGCGCGCTACGTGCGTCTGGAGCGCCATCGCGATACCCGGATCGGTTTCATATCGCCCAACAGCCACAACTTTTGTGGCAGCTGCAACCGGGTGCGGATGACCGTTGAGGGCAAACTGTTGCTGTGTCTGGGCCAGGACGATGCCCTGGACTTGCGCGGCCTGCTGCGGCGTTATCCGCTGGATGATCAACCGCTGATCGACGCGGTACACAAAGCCCTGCGTGGCAAGCCGTTGCGTCACGATTTCAGCCCCGAAGGGGAGGTGCAGATTGTGCGGTTCATGAATATGAGCGGGGGGTGAACGGTCGCTAAAGTCTTTTGTGGGAGAGGACTTGTCCTCGAAGCCAGCCCGGACGACCCTAATCCGCCTGACCCACATGCAGTGCTGCAATGACAGCCATCGAGGACAAGTCCTCTCCCACTTCTAAATGGCTTGACCATGGATTGTGCCGTCACATTGATCATTGGGCGACTTCAAGTTCAGCCATACAAGCGAGCTTGCTCGCGATAGCGGTCTATCAGCCAACTTTGCTGTTGAATGTGATGGCCTCTTCGCGCGCAAGCTCGCTCCCACAATGAATCATTTTCTCAGGCCGCCTTCGGGTGGTTTTTTTTGCCGGAAAATCTTGATATCGATCAATGGCAGAAGCGCAGTTTGTCCGTAGTCTCCACTGCATATTGTGTTTTAAAGTTTATAAATATCTATATGTTGTGTTTGGAGGACGAATGCAGAGCACGCTGATCTCACTGGGATCCAACCGTTTGCACAAGCGCGATGGCAATCTGGTCGCCTTCGATGCAGACAAAATCCGTCAGGCGTTGATCGCCGCTGGCAAGGCAACCGGGGAGTTTGCCGAGCTTGAAGCCGAAGGCTTGCTCCATGCTGTATTGGCCCGGCTGGAAGGCTTGCCCAGGCTGCATGTGGAACAAATCCAGGATCGCGTGGAAAGGGTCTTGATGGACGCCGGGTTTTTCCTCGCCATGCGGGCCTACATCGTCTATCGCGAACAGCACGGACGACTGCGGCGTGATCGCCGGACCCTGGTCGAAGTCGCGACCTCCATGAACGAATACCTGGATCGCGAAGACTGGCGGGTCCAGGCCAACGCCAATCAGGGCTACTCCCTGGGCGGGCTGGTGCTGAACGTGTCAGGCAAGGTCACCGCCAATTACTGGCTCGACGAGGTGTACAGCGAGGCCATTGGCCAGGCGCACCGCGAGGCGGATCTGCATGTGCACGATCTGGACATGCTCGCCGGTTATTGCGCGGGCTGGTCACTGCGAACCCTGCTGCATGAAGGGCTCAACGGTGTACCGGGACGGGTCGAAGCCTGTCCGCCGAAGCACTTGAGCAGCGCCCTGGGGCAGATGGTGAATTTCCTCGGCACATTGCAAAACGAATGGGCTGGCGCTCAGGCTTTCAGCTCGTTCGACACCTATCTGGCGCCCTATGTACGCAAGGATCAGCTGAGTTATCCAGAGGTGCGTCAGGCGATCCAGGAGTTCATCTACAACCTGAACGTGCCATCGCGCTGGGGCACGCAGACGCCTTTCACCAACCTGACGTTCGACTGGGTTTGCCCGCAGGATCTGCGCGAACAGATCCCCATCATCGGCGGTGAGGAAATGCCGTTTGCCTATGGCGACCTGCAAATCGAGATGGATGTGCTTAACCGCGCCTATATCGAGGTGATGCAGGCCGGTGATGCGAAAGGGCGAGTGTTCACCTTTCCGATCCCGACCTACAACATCACCCATGACTTCCCCTGGGACAGCGAAAACGCTGACCGCCTGTTCGAGATGACGGCGCGTTACGGCTTGCCGTATTTCCAGAACTTCCTCAATTCTGATCTGCAACCTAATCAGGTGCGCTCGATGTGCTGCCGGTTGCAGCTGGATGTGCGCGAGCTGCTCAAGCGCGGCGGCGGTTTGTTCGGCTCGGCGGAACAGACCGGCTCGCTCGGCGTGGTGACCATCAACTGTGCGCGTCTGGGCTACGTGTTCAAAGGCGATACCAGCGGGTTGCTCAAACGTCTGGACACGCTGATGGAGCTGGCGATGGAGAGCCTGGAGGTCAAGCGCAAGGTAATCCAGCACCACATGGACGCCGGTTTGTATCCGTACACGAAGCGGTATCTGGGTACCTTGCGCAACCATTTTTCCACCATCGGGCTCAATGGCCTGCATGAAATGCTGCGCAATTTCACCGGCGACGAGGAGGGCATGCACACCGAGCATGGCCGCAAATTCGCCCTGAATCTGCTGGACCATGTGCGCGCCACGTTGCTGCGCTTCCAGGAAGAAACCGGCCACATGTACAACCTGGAAGCCACGCCCGCCGAGGGCACGACCTACCGTTTCGCCAAGGAAGACCTCAAGCGCTACCCCGACATTCTTCAGGCCGGGAGCCTCGCGGCGCCGTATTACACCAACTCCTCGCAACTGCCGGTGGGTTACACCGACGACCCCTTCGAAGCCCTGGAGCTTCAGGACGAACTGCAATGCAAATACACCGGCGGCACAGTCCTGCATCTGTATATGGCCGAGCGGATTTCCTCGACCCAGGCCTGTAAGCAACTGGTGCGCAAAGCCCTTGGGCGCTTCCGTCTGCCTTACCTGACCGTGACCCCGACATTCTCGATCTGCCCGGTGCACGGCTACCTCGATGGCGAGCATGAGTTCTGCCCTAAATGCGACGAAGTCCTACTGCTCAAAGAACAGCAAGCCGGCCTCGTTCACTGATTTCGATCCACTCAACCGCAAGGAGCTTCACCATGACTGCATCGCAAACCCTGCCCCAGGCTCAACGTCAACGCTGCGAAGTCTGGACTCGGGTGATGGGCTATCACCGCCCGGTTTCGGCGTTCAATCCAGGCAAACAATCCGAGCACCGCGAGCGGGTGCACTTCACCGAAAGCGCGGCGCTGGCCGGGCGCCAATGAGTCGAATGCTGCGGGTCGGGGGCATGGTGCCCCTGACCACTATCGACTATCCGGGACAACTCGCCTGCGTATTGTTTTGCCAGGGTTGCGCCTGGCGTTGTCGTTACTGCCATAACCCGCAGTTGATCCCGCCGCGCGGCGCGGACGAAGTGCCGTGGTCTGAGGTAATAGGCTTTCTGCAGCGCCGTCAGGGCCTGCTGGATGCCGTGGTTTTCAGCGGCGGTGAACCGACCCTGCAAGACAGCTTGCCCGACGCCATGGCCGACGTGCGGGCGATGGGTTTTCGCATTGGTCTGCACAGCGCCGGAATCAAGCCGGCGGCGTTCGCCAAGGCGCTGACCGGTGCCGATTGGGTCGGCTTCGATGTCAAGGCGCTGCCTGAGGATTGCCAGGCCATCACCCGGGTCGCGGGGAGTGGCACGGCCAATTGGCGCAGCCTCGAACATCTGCTGGCCAGTGGCGTCGACTACGAATGCCGCACCACCGTGCATTGGCATCTGTTCAAGCCCGAGCGCCTATTGATCCTCGCGCAGCGCTTGAACGCACTCGGCGTCAAACACTTTGCCGTGCAACTGGTGCGTACCGAGCGGATGTTCGACCCTCTATTGCCGAACGTTTCGGCACAAGCCTTGCTACCCGATCTTTGGGCAAGCCTGCGCGAGCTGTTTCCAGCCTTCGTGTTACGGGGATAGTCGAGGCTGCGGATCAGTTTTCACCAGTGACACCCACCATGATTTTCAAATGCGCTGCCTATGGGGCAGTTGTCAAACAGGGAGCATTTGATATGGCTAAATTATCTACGGCACAACGCATCATCATCGGTTTTGCAATTGCGCCGCTGGCCCTGATGGGCATGGCGTTTTACGCGTTGCACGATCTGGCAACGCTCAAGGAACAGGCAGTGGTCATCGTCAAACAGGACTGGCCGAAAATCGAGCCGATCCTGGTCATTGCCACCGGCGTGCGCGATAACGCCAGGAACACCCGGGATTTGCTGATCGATAAAGACAACCAGCAAGCGCAGCAGTCCATCGACACCACCAAAAAACGCATCACGCAGGCCCTCGAAACCCTTGAGCCGCTGTTCTATCTGCCCGAGGGCAAAGTCACGTATGCCACGCTGAAAAAGAACCGCGAGGCCTATGTCGCGGCGTTTACCCAGGTGCAGGTATTGATTCGGCAAGGGGCGTTCGACGATGCCATGACCCAGCTCAAACAAAAGGTCGTGCCAGCGGAACTGCAGGTCTACAAGAGCCTGGATGAGCTGATGGCGCTGCAAGGAAGGATATTCGCCGATCGTGAACAGGCGGCGCAGGAACTCTACAGCGATGCCCGGCGCAACATGCTCGGCCTGTTTCTGTTCTGCCTGGCGCTGGTTGTCGCCGCCGCCGTTGCTGTCACGCGCAGTGTGACCCGGCCGCTGGGCGGCGAGCCTGACGCTGCGGCGCGGGTCTTGAGCCAGATCGCCCAAGGCGACCTGACGACTCCGGTGCCGGTGAGTTCAAGTGTCGATGGCAGCGTGATGATGAACATGCACCAGATGCAGCAGAGCTTGAATGCCATGGTCAAGCACATCGCGACCTCGGTTGATCAGGTAGCCAGCTCCTCGGAAGAACTGAGTGCGGTCAGCAGCCAGACCAGCAGCAACCTGCAATTGCAAGGGCTGGAGATTGAGCAAGCGGCGGCAGCGGTAAACCAGATGACGGCGGCGGTGGATGAGGTGGCGCGCAATGCGGTCAGCACCTCCGAGGCTTCGCGGCAGTCCGAGCAAACCGCGCAACGCGGCCGTGAGCAGGTTCAGGAGACTGTGGTTTCAATGGGCGAGTTGGCCAATGGCGTGGCTGACACATCAGAGCGCATCGAGCAGCTGGCTGGTCGGGTGCAGGACATCAGCAAAGTATTGGATGTGATTCGCAGCATTGCCGATCAAACCAATTTGCTGGCGCTCAATGCGGCGATTGAAGCCGCGCGGGCTGGTGATGCGGGACGCGGTTTTGCCGTAGTCGCCGATGAAGTGCGTGCCCTGGCCCATCGCACTCAGGTGTCCACACAGGAAATCGAGCAGATGATTGGCAACATTCGTCAGGACACTGGCCATGCCGTGACCGCCATGCACAGCAACAGGACGCTGGTGCGCGCGGCTCTTGAAGTGGCGCAACGCTCGGGCGACGCGCTGGACGAAATCACTCGGTCGATCTCGCAGATCAATGAGCGCAACATGATGATTGCCAGCGCCACGGAGGAGCAGGCATTGGTCGCGCGTGAGGTGGATCGCAACCTGATGGGGATTCGCAACTTGTCTGAACAGGTCTTGCTGGGGGCGCAACATACGCAAACCGCCGGCCTCGATCTGGCGCAGATGGCCGGGGCGTTGCACCAGACAGTGGCGCGCTTCAAGGTCTAGTTCCACTTGAACAGGGCAGGGTGGGTGGTTGGATCAGGGCGCGGGGATAATCAGACCCAACCCCAGAATTGCAACCACCAGCCCAATCCGATCAGGCCGTTGGCGAGCAGCAGACAAATGCCGCCGGACAGACGTCGCGCCAGGCCAGGACCTTCGGGGTTCAGGCGCTTGCAGCCCAATAGCAGGCTCCAACCCATCGCGGCGATCAACAGGCAGGCTCGGGCGGGTTGCACCCACTCCAGCAGCAGACCTTCATAGCGCAGCAATTTCACGGTGGTGGCCGACAACCCAAGAAATAGGCCTGCACCGCCAAGGGGCGTGAGCGTCAAGGCCAAGGGCCAATACAGTGCAGGATCCTTCGCCAGTCGCGCCGTCACCTGCAGCAGTATCAGCAACGTTGTGCCGAGCAGCAGCGAACTAAGGCTCAGATAAACCACAATGCTGAAACCGTCCAGCCAGCTGAAGCTGTCGTTGAGCAGCGGGTAATGGGTGAGCAGCCACCACGGCGCGTCATCCTGCAACGCCCAGAGCTGATCGTGTTCGACCAGCCATTGGGCGAGGGTTTGTTTGAGGGCGATGAACCAGGGGCTGACGGTCCACTGAAACGCACCCATGGCCAGGCCGATCACGCCAAACAGCAGTAACCGCGCATCCCAATGGGACAGCGTCTGCGCCGTGGCGTGAAGAATCTCCTGGTTACTGGAGCGGGCGATCAACTGGACTGCGCCGCGTTGCCCGCTGCAGCGTCCACAGGCATGGCAATCACTGGCGCCCCGCAGGCGGCGAATATCCAGCAGCGGCGCGCAGTTGGGCGGCGGCAGGCGTGGCGCGGCATTTTCCATCCAGCGTTGCTCATCGACCTGAAAATGCACGGGCGCCAGGCGGGCGAGCAGGGCGAACACCCCGCTGACCGGGCACAGATAACGGCACCAGACCCGTTTGCCCCGGGCAAACAGCAGGCCGACGCCAACCGCCGCGACGGTCGACCCGCCCAGTATCAACAACGCTGCCTGGGCGTAGTCGTAAACGCTGATCAACTGGCCATAGAGTGTCGTCAAGCAGAACGCCAGGGTTGGCCAGCCGCCCCAGCGCAACCAACGCGGCACGCCCAGGCCTTTACCGTAGTGGCTGGCCCATTCGCTGAGGGATCCTTCCGGGCATAAAACGCCGCACCACAGCCGCCCGAACACCACAATCGACAGCAGCACGAACGGCCACCAGAGCCCCCAGAACAAAAACTGCGCGAACAGGGTCAGGTTGTCGAGCATCCGCGCCTGGCTGTCCGGCAGCGGCAACAATGCCGGGATCACCAGCAGCAGCGCATAGAACAGTACGACGACCCATTGCACGGCGCGAATGAGGCGCGCGTGGCGACGCATGCCGTCACCCGCGCGCTGCAACCATCGATTGCCCCAGCTCAGGTCGGGCATGGCAGGTTTTCCGCAGTGCGTTGCCGTAACCAACTGCCGACCACCAGCCAATAGCCGACCCACACCAGCAAGGTCATGCTACTGGGAGTTGCCCGATAACCGGCAAAACCGGCCAGAAAACTGCCCAGCCCATGGCTGTCGCTCAACAGCGCGCTGCTGTCCCAAAGTGCCTCGCCGACGAGACCATAGACCCATTCCGGCACATCAAGGGCCAGCAGTTGGCCGTTGATCCGCTCGCTGGCGCTGACCAGCAGTGCCGCGCCAAGCATGAGCAGGATGACTTCGCTGATCGCAAAGAAGCGCTGCCAGGACATGAAGCGGCGACTGCCGTGCAACAGGCCGATGGTGAGCGCCGACAGCACCAGGCCGAATGCACCACCGACTGCGAATAAACCGAGCTCCGGGCCGCGTAAACGCGCGCCGGCCCCGTAGAGGAATACCACGGTCTCGCTGCCTTCGCGGCTGACGGCGAGCATCGCCAACACCAACAAGCCAAAGCCGCCGCGCCGGGCCAGATGGCTGTCGGCGTGGCGTCGCAAGTCATGCTTGAGCGTGCGCCCGTGGCGATGCATCCAGCCCACCATTTGCACCATCAGCAGACTGGCAATCAGCGCCAATGCGGCCTGGAACCATTCACTGGCTGAGCCGCTCATGGCCTCACCGGCAAACAGAATCAGCACCGCGAGCAGGCCTGAGAGCAGCAGCCCGAGCATCACGCCGCCCCACAGGAATTTGACCAGCCGATTGCCTTGGTCTTGCTGGCTGGCCCAGGCCTGGAGAATGCCGATCACCAGCAGCGCCTCGACGCTTTCGCGCCAGACGATGAACATTGATTGATTCATGGAAACTCCGTGCGTGGACGGGTTATTTGGCGAGGATGCCGCCCTCGGGCAGTTGCGGATTGAACTCGTCGAAAAAGGGATAGTGGCCGGGCCTGAGCGGGTGAATGACGACGAAGGTGGTAACGCCCGGAGACAGCACTTTTTCAACCCGCAACGGTGTGCTCTCGAACTCGGCCGGCCCCTGACCCTCGTTTTTCAGGACGATCTTGAACCGCTGCCCGGCCGGCACCTCCAGCAGGGCGGGGGTGAAGTGGCCATCGCGCAGGATCAGTGGGTAGGTCAGTAGCTCGGCATGCACGGTCAGCGGCGCAACGGCTGCGGCAAGCATCAGCCAGGCGAGAGGCAGGCGTTTCATTCAATAGCCGCCTTTTTTTCCAATCCCGGCGTAGACGAATTCGTAGTGCAGTTCGCAGCGTTCGAACCAGGGCGCGACACCGGTTTCCTTGTCGGTATGACGTCCGAGGGAACCGTGACCGGCGGGTGGCAGGACAGTGAAGGTCAGTTGATATTTGCCTGGGCCCAGCAGCTTCACATTGTCGCCGTAGTGCGGGCCGTCATTGGCGACCATGGCATGGAAGTCGCCCTTGAGTTCGTCCGGGTTGCCAGCTTTTTTCAAGTTGAACGAGACATTGAGATAAGGCACGAAACTGCCTTCCTGAAAGCCCTGCCGATTGTCAGCGGTGGCCCGAATGTCGGCCTCCAGATGCACATCGGAATCGGCCGTGGCGCGCATCATGCCAGTCGGCGCCATCTCGATCGGTTGCAGATACACCGCCCCGACTTCCAGCCCCTGACACAGCTGCGGTTCCCCGATCGGGTATTCCTTTGCGTGAGCCAAGGGTGCAAGCAGGAGCAGGGCGAGTGAAAGGTGGGTACGCATAATGACTTCCTGAGCACTGACGAGTAGGAAGCCGAGTCTAGGAAGCTTTGCTGCGAATAATAATGATTGTTATCAAGTTTCGTGCAATTAAACCGCTGGTTCGTCACGCTGGCGAAAGCGCTGGGCGCGTTCGACGCTGTGAGCCATCTGCGCGGCAGCGTGGACGGTCAACGGATGCTGGGTAAAACCGGGTCTGGGAGAAATGTAGGCGGCCATTTCCCGGGCGACGGCGAGCTGGCGTTCGGAACCTTCGGCCAGCAGCGCGATGACCAGGTTTTCCAGGGCTATGACCCGGACACGCAAATGCACCAGTTCGGCATTGGTCAATTCCGGTGGAGCGGTGAACGCATCGCCCGCGACGGACTGTGCGGCGTTTTGATCATCCCATGTCGACAGGGGCGGATGGTCGGGTGCCTCAGCGTTCGGGAAGGGATTTTTATTGAGCATGAGCGACGTCTCCAAGTCTGATCAGCACTTGCAAGCTTAGCCCCAGGATCGCAATGGGGCGAGGCGAGTCGCTTGATGTCGAGATCTTGATATCCATCAAGGCTGACATTGCTTGCGGGCTGTAGGTTGGAAGGACGCCTCTCAATCAACGGAGAACGGCATGGCCAAAAACTTCCCCTCCAACCCCTCGCACCCCGAACGGATCTGTTGGGGCTGCGACCAGTATTGTCCGGCCAAGTCGCTGGCTTGCGGCAATGGTTCCGACCGTACGATGCATCCGGCCGAGCTGTTCGGCGAAGATTGGGACGTACCCGGCGACTGGGGTCTGGACAAGGTCATCGTCAGCGATAAAGTTCCGGATAAAGGTGTGTAGCTGGCCGACTGTTTAGGTCTGCTTTTCCCGCACAGTCTGGCCATGGGTTGAGATTAAAGAAGCGCCGGAAGTACAACCCTGGATGGCGTTGACGATCCACTCAGGATGTTGAAAACCGGCGGTTTACCGTGGGGGATCTGTCCACAGTGATCGCTGTCTGCGCCAGCAAAAGAGACTCTGACTCTGCTGCCTGCCTTGAATGCCCAGGCGGTGGGCAACAACGCCAGGCGAATCTGTTCGGCCTTGCCAGGTTGCATGGGCTCTGCGTCCTTGCGTGCAAGGCTGCGATAGGGCCAGGTGGTTTGGTAGGTCGAGGGTGGCGGCGATTCTTTACGCAGCAATGCCCTGAGTAACCCTTCCGTGACGTAGCGCTCGCTGCCGTCGGCTTCAATCTCGCTGAGATAGACGAAAATCGCTGCGTCAGGCTGATCGCATTCCAGCCAGAATTCGGCGATGACGTGGCCACTCAGTTGCAGCCCTTGCGGCAACACTTCGGATGTGTAGCTCAGCAGTGCGTCGGTCCGACCTTGCCAGTCAGGGTAGTAGGTTCGGCTATCCACACCGGCGATACGCTCGAAGCGGGTTCCCTCACCGGTGCCGTGGCGGAAATCGACCTTGAATTGATCGCGATGCGGGTTTTGCTCCGGTTCTGCGGCCAGTACGTTTGCCTGGCCAAGATACAGTGTCGCGACATTCCGGGTGGGTGGCCATTGCTCGGCTGCGCACCAGGTTTCATCGTGCATGCTGAAATAGTGCACAGGCGATTCCTGGTCCAGCCCGGTGTCCCTTTCATCAAGATAATGGTCAAAAAAGCGCAGCAGTTCCGGCATCAGACCGAACTGTGCGGTTTCTTCGACGCGCCAAGGGGACACATTGATGCGTGCGCCGTGGTCCCATGGTCCCAGCAGCAAATGATGGGGATTGTCTTTGAGGGTGAGAAAGCGCGAAATCGCACCGTTCATGTAGCCAGCGCCATCCATCCATCCTGAAACCGAGTAGATAGCGACATCGCTGCGCGTGCCTGCGCTGTAGGAGTGAGGGCTGAACGTGGCCGGGGTGAAGGTGGCATCGTAGGGCAGGCTGTCATCGCTGAAGCGGAACTCAGCCATGAAGTCGGTTTGCCGGAAGTTTGCCAGGTGCTGCTGAAGGGCTTCTGCGCACTGTTCGCCGCTCACGTCCTCGTCGACTGGCTGAGGGCCCTGAAAGTCAGGATGGTTGAAATAGGAGAACTGCTGCAGTACATCGCGCCGGTCGTGATCGAGGCCGATCATGATGTCGTCGTACAGTCGAGTCAGCGACTTGACCAGAATCCCGCCTGGATAGTAGTTGTCAGCGTAGGTGTCCCATACCGAGAAAAGCGGGGCGATAGCCTTTACTGCCGGGTGGCCTGTGCTTGCCAGAAAGTCCGCTGCGGCTCCCAGGTAAGACACGCCCGTAGCCCCGACACGACCATTGGACCACGGCTGGTTGATGATCCAGTCCACCACTTCAACAGAGTCGGCACGTTCTGCTGGGGAGCGGAAGCTGTCCCGGCTGCCGTAGCTGGCACCGGTGCCTCGCACGTCTACCACCACCACGGCGTAGCCATACGGCACGAATTGATCACGATAACGATAGGTGTTCGGGCTGTTTTCCTGAGTGGAGCCTGCAGCCAGTTTGAACCGCCTGTAATAGGGTGTGAACACCACGATAGTCGGGAATGTTGCGCTTGCTTCGGTTCCCGACTTCGGCTGCGGCAGGAAAATATCCAGAGCGATTTTGCAGCCGTCGCGCATGGCGATGTAGTGCGAAACTGGTTTGCCAGGCTTCTCGAAATCCTGGTTGCGCTCAGCCAGGTATTGGCTGGGAGCCAGCTTCCAGGCAACGCTGCCGCTATCTGCATCAGACATTCAGACACTCCACTACGGGTCATGAGTTATGACGCCGAGAGTGCGAGTTTTTGTTTGATGCGTAAAGTTCGTAATTTTAATAGTTATATGCGTTCTGCGCATGTTCTAGCGAGCGGGATACCCAGACTCAATCGTGGCGATGCGCTGATGTGCGTGCTCGCGAATGAGCGCGGCAAGCTCAATGACTGTTTTGCTGCGTTCCTGCCAGATCGGAAAGATAAACCCGTAATCAAGGGTTATTGCCGGCTCGAATGGACGCAGCACCAGTGGCACTTCGCTTGAAGTGGCGATAAAGGGGTCGGAGATGGCAACGCCCAGTCCACGAGCGGCCAGCTGGCAAGCGAGAATGCCGTTGGTGGTTTCAAAGCGAATCAGCGGTGGTGTTTCAAGATCGGCAATCAGGCGGGTCAAGGATTGGCGCACCACCGAACGCGGATGCAACGCGATCAATGATGCCCCTGACAAATCGTCGGCGGTGATGACCGATTTACTGGCCAGCGGATTTTCGGCGTTCATTGCCGCGACAACATTGACGCTGATGAACGGCTCCACTTCAAGCAGCGGATTGTCCAGAGGCAATACCGTAATGCCCAGGTCGAAGTTCTCCTGACCGACCCAGGTTTCAATGTCCAGGCGAACCCTGGAGTCGACACTGGCCGAAAATTGCTCTGAGCGCTGGGCCATGATCGCCAGGGCATCGTTGACGATCGAGTTCGACAGATGCGGAGCGGTCAATACCCTGACGTGATGATTCTGTCTTGATTTCAGCCGTCCAGCCAGTTTCTGCAAGGACTCCTGGCTGGCCAGGTGGCGGTCGACCTGACGGTAAAAACTCCATCCATCGGGAGTAAGGCTCAGGCGTTTCTTGCTGCGATGGAACAACGTGAAACCCACCTCCTCCTCCAGGTTCGCCAGCAGACGGCCGACTTGGGGTTGGGTGCGATTGAGGCGCACAGACGCCTGGGTGACCGACCCGGTTTCGACGAAAGCGCGTAGCGCTTCAAGCCCTTTTGTGTTCAGCATCGCTATCCCCGAGTATGCGTTTTTCGCATGTATAGCAAGAAATTACGCACTTTACACAGGTTTTTCTAAGGGCCATGCTCGTCCCATAACTATTAGGGACATGATCCCAAGGCCCGTTTTATCGGGCCAATATCTTCCAGAGCGAAGATCGCTTGCTTACACGCTGCCGCCAATCATAAAGCTAAAGGCTTCCGTGAAGGAGTATCGCCATGCGTTCCTGTTTACCCGTCCTGCTGCGTTCAATCCGCCCATTCTGTTTTCGGATTTCGGGCCGTGAGTCTGGAACTCACGCACTTCGAACTCATTCCTGATCTTGCGGCCAACGGTTGCCGCAAAACTGACTTGCCTACGTTTTAGTCATAGTGAGGGACATCGTTATGTCCAGTGTCGCCACCCCATCCACCGCCGCCCAAGCCGTGCCCGAGGTGCGTCGCAAGGTGCGATGGTCCTTTGTGTTGCACCGCGCTTTTGTGGTGCTGATGTACTTTTTCATGCTCAGTCCGCTGATTTTTGTCGTTTGGATGAGCTTCTTCGTCGATTCGATTCCGCACTTTCCGCCTTCGGGCTACACACTGAAATGGTATGAGAGCGCCTGGCAAAACGCCTCGTTCATGAATGGCTTGATCCTGAGTCTTCAGGTAGCCGTCGTTGCAGCCGTATCCGGCGTACTGCTCGGCCTGGCGGCAGCATTGGGGATCGTCAAGTACCGGTTCCTGGGCAGCAAGCTCGCCAACACGTTATTGCTTTCGCCATTGCTCATCCCCGGAATTGTCGCGGGGATTGCCATCTATCTGTTCTACATGCGGGCCGAAAACGCGCTGGATACCGACATCGTGGGTACGTTCGGTGGATTGGTCGCCGCTCACATCTGCCTGACCATTCCGTGGACTGTACGGCTGGTTTCAACCGGCATGTCCGGCCTGGATCCTTCCATAGAAGAAGCCGCACGCAATCTGGGAGCTTCGGGCTGGACGGCATTTCGACGTATCACCTTGCCGATGCTGCGGCCTTCCATCGTGGCTGCTTCGCTGTTCTCGTTCATCGTCTCATTCGAAAACCTGGAGCTTTCCCTGGCATTGGTCGGCCCCGGCAAAACGACCTTGCCGATCGCAATCATGCAGTACCTCGAATTCAATCTGGACCCGACGATTGCTGCGGTGTCGGCGGTTCAGATCTTGTTGCTGGGCGTCATCATGCTGGTGACCGACCGTTTCGTAAAACTCAGTCAAGTGGTGTAGCACGATGTCCAACGTCTCTATCAATCAGTTGAAGAAGCAGTTCGGCGACGCAGTCGCCCTTGAGGATTTTTCTCTGGAAATCGCGGACGGCGAACTGGTCGCGTTTTTGGGCCCGAGCGGTTGCGGTAAAACCACCACACTCAGAATGATCGCCGGTTTTATCGAACCTACGGCGGGCAGCATTCATATCGGCGAAACCGATGTCACCCACCTTCCGGTACACAAACGCAATACGGGCATGGTGTTCCAGCGCTATGCGCTGTTCCCGCACATGACTGTGGCGCAGAACGTGTCTTTCGGCCTTGAGATGCACGATGTTTCAGGCAAAGAGCGCGACAGTCGTATTGCCACGGCGCTGGATATGGTGCGCATGTCGTCGTTTCGGGATCGCTATCCACGGCAGCTGTCGGGCGGCCAGCAACAGCGAGTTGCCATTGCCCGGGCGCTGGCGATTCAACCCAAGGTTTTTCTGCTGGATGAGCCGCTGTCCAACCTCGATGCAAAGCTGCGGATTGAGGTCCGTGAAGAGATCCGCACCCTGCAACAGGATCTGGGGCTGACAACGGTCTTCGTTACTCATGATCAGGAAGAGGCGTTGGCCATTTCTGATCGTATGGCAATCATGTACAACGGGCGCGTCCAGCAAGTGGGGACTCCCAAGGAACTGTACGACGCGCCGGGCAACCATTTCGTCGCTGACTTTCTGGGCCGCATGAGTTTCTTCAAGGGCAGACTGGTTGCCGAGGGTCAGTTCGTCAGCGATGCCGGAACCAGCATTCAGGTGCAAAGCACACAACCGGTTGGTCGGGTCGGCATACGTCCGGAACGCATCACGGTTGGCTCCAGCCCGGAGAGCGAAAACGTTCTTGGCGGTGTTGTCGAATCTGCCGCGTATCTGGGCTCGCTGATCGATATCCGCCTGCGCCTGCCCGGAGGTGATGCGCTGAATTTCCACCTCGCCAATAACGCATTGTCGACGACCACGACGATATCGCCAGGCACTTCACTTGTGGCGTCGTTTCGCGCAAGTGACTGCGTTCTGTTCGCGGACTAAGGGCGAAATCATGAGTAACTCTGAGCAATTGACCGGTGCCAGTATCGCGTTTCCAGCGTCCATCGTGGTGCTGGGAATCATCGTCGTGCCGCTGTTTTTGATGCTGGGATACAGCTTCAATCATTTTGATCCCGTTGAACTGATGCAGGAAACCTTCACGCTGGAGAACTACGTGAAGTTTTTCGGCGATGCTTACTATCGCAAAGTCTTCATGACCACCTTGGGGGTGGCCGCCATATGCACAGTCATGGCTTTGGTCCTGGGGTTTCCGGTGGCGTATTTCCTTGCCAAGACGCAAAGCCGCTTCAAAAGTCTGTTTATTGTGTTGCTGGTGTTTCCGCTGATGGTCGGCAATGTGGTGCGGGCCGCTGGCTGGATGGTGATTCTTGGCAACGTGGGGGTCGTGAATGCGACGTTGATGTGGCTGGGCGTAACGGATGAGCCCATCAAGTTTATGTACACGCCGTTCGCCGTCATCATCGGTACCACGGCAGTCGTGATGCCCTACATGATTTTGACCTTGCAAAGCGTGTTGGAAGGCATCGACTTTTCGGTTGAGGAAGCTGCGCAAAATCTGGGTGCGACCTTCGCCACCACATTTCGCCGCATCGTCCTGCCCATTGCTGCACCCGGAGTTGCCGCCGGGACCATGCTGGTTTTCATCCTGTGCATGAATGCCTATGCCACGCCGGTACTGCTGGGCGGCACCGGGTTGACGATGATGGCTCCATCGCTTTATGACCAGATTTCCAAGGCGTCCAACTGGCCTTTTGGTGCTGCGATGGCATTGGTATTGATCGTTACCACGCTAATCCTGGCCTCTCTGTCGAACTGGCTCATTCATCGCAACTACGTCAAGACGATGGGGGCATAAGCCATGAACCCTGCGCTCTTCGACTCTTTCATCAACCTGCTACCCCGGCTTGAGCAGCAGCTCTCACAAGGCGTGGGCCATCGCTATATGACCGTGCTTGTCTACGACGACCTTGCAGAGGCCGAGCGAGTATTCAGCAGCAACCCGGCGGTCTACCCAGCGACCGGCCGCAAGTCCTTCAAGCAAGCACCGATCATGGCGCGGGTGCGTGACACAGGTCGTCCGTATGTGGCGATGGATCGTCCAGCGTTGATTCGGGATTTCCCGGACCATGAAACGATTTTTGCCATGGACTGCGGATCCCTGGTGAACCTTCCGATCCGCATCGCCGGTGAAATCGTCGGCCAAATCAATCTGCTGCATGAGCAGCATTTCTACACCGAACACAAGGTCGAGTCAGCCCTGAGGATTGTGTCCATGACAGTCGCTGAGTGGGTATCGATCAATCCGACATCGCACTCAGCCGCCAAATGAATCAGGTCACTGCACGTTAATCAATCTGGAGCCCGCTATGTTTGATATTTCCCGACGTACTCTATTGGGCGGTGCCGTGGGCGCCGCCGCCATGCTCGCATTGCCACGCTTTGCCCTCAGTGCCTCGGGTGCCCCCGTGGTGGTGGGAACCTGGGGGGGTGACTACGGCGATTTGCTGCGCCAGGGCGTTGACGTCCTGTTGCAATCCAAGGGCATCGAGGTCATCCAGAGTATTGGATCTCCCACCGAGCGGCGAACCAAATTGTTGGCCGAGCGTCAGTCGCGGCGCGGCTCCATGGACGTGTGCTGCCTTGCAGATTTTGATATGCAGGCGGTTGCCCAGCGCGACGCTCTGGAAAGAATCGATGCAGGGGCTGTACCCAATCTCGCCAATGTCCTTCCGTTCCTCAAACAGGACTTCTCGGTTCCGCACATCTACTCTGCCCATGTCATTGTCTACAACACTGAAAAGGTCCCGGTGCCTCCTCAGTCGTTTGCCGATCTTTGGGACCCGAAATATCGGGGTAAAGTCGGCCTTTCTGACTTCCTGTTCAATACCAATACGGCTATTGCGGCGGTTGTCGGCGGCGGCTCCATGTCTGATTTCGGACCTGCCAAAGGCAAGCTGGAAGAGTTGCGCTCGCTGGATGTGAAAATCCTGCCTTCTACAGAAGCGGTTGCCGCAGCGCTGAAATCCGAAGATATCTGGATAACGTTGATCTCCCTGGCGCGTGGCTACATGTGGCGTAAAGCGGGTATGCCGCTGGCGCATGTCGTTCCGAAAGAAGGTGGTTTCCCTAATATCTATGGGATTGGGGTGCCGAAGAACTCGCGCAACAAGGACAACGCACTCCAGTACCTGAATGCAGTATTGGACCCTCGCGCTCAGTTGGCCTTCGCCGAACGGATGGGCTATGTGCCCACGGTCAGCAATGCAGTACTCCCTGACGAGCTAAACAAACAGATCAACTTCACCGAAGCAGAGCGCGATCGCATGCTCAAGCCTGATTATGCTTACATCATCGAACACCAGTCCTCGATGCTTGAGGTGTGGAACAAGACATTCAAGGGCTGAGTTGATTGAGGCTAGTTGCTACGCAACTAAACCGGGAGGCGCCCACGGCCTGTGGGCGTGTGACGGGTATTTAAACCCCAAGCCCAAACCTGAAGTTGCCGAATTTCCAGTCCGGCGAACTCTTCTGGTAGCAGCCTGGCTGGTTGGCCGGTGTTGCGTCGCAGGATATCTTCCCTACTTTGCTGGAACCCTGGCCTTCACCGGTGCCGCGTTCGCTGTACACGGCGCAGCCACCGAGCGTCGGCAACAGGAATGCCAGGGCAAGTATCAGATGCTTCATATGTCCTTCCTTAAACATAAATGGTTGGGTATTAGAGCATATCCATACGATGCATCCTCGTTTGCCGCGTAAGTCTGTCTAGTCCCGAAATAGGTCTACGCGTTGCTTTAGTGGGAGAGGACTTGTCCTCGAAGGGATTGGCAGGCAATGAAGCACTGTCAGGCAGATTGAGGTTGGCCAGGCTGACTCATCGAGGACAAGTCCTCTCCCACAATGACGGGACAGTCTAAAGAGAAAAACTCCCCGGTATTTCACCTCGCATCAAACAACTGCCGGATAAGCCTGGGTGTGCTGCCGGTCCAGCGCTTGAATGAGCGGCGAAAGTTTGCCGCGTCGTTGAAACTCAGGTATTCGGCCACTTCTTCATTGCTGAGTCCTTTGATCTGATAGAGGTAGAGCGCCATATGCTTGCGCACCAGATCGACCTGGTGCTGAAAGCCGGTGTCGTGTTTTTGCAATTTGCGTTTGAGGGTGGCCGGGCTCATGGCGAAATGCTGGGCGGCCTGCTCCAGACTTGGGGCTTCACGTACGTGGGTTTGCAGGTAGCGGTAGATACAATCCAGAAAGCTGGAGGAGAAACCCAGTTGGTTTATGTGGCCCTGCGCTTCCTGTCGGGCGACCTGTCCTGCGGTGGCCGACGCGCCAGGCCAGGGAAGTGTGAGAAAGTCACGGGAAATGCGCATCATATCCATGGGCCGTTTGAATTCGGTCTGCTCGCCCAGGTGCACCCAGTACTGCTCGACATAGCGTGGCTCAGCATGGCTGAAACTGCACGCCCAAGGCAGACGCTGCCCGCTCAGCCACTGACTCATGGAGACCAGGGAAGTCATGCTGGCCTCCAGCAGGAAACGCCACTGGTCACCCGCGCCGCAGCTGTCCAGCCAGTAAAAATAAGCGTGTTTTTCATCCACCAGTAGCCGCGGTGTCGCCAGCGGGCTGAGCAGCGCTTGCTGTTGCACCAGTGTGTCCAGTGCGTGATGCAAGTTTTGCGCGTGGCGCAGCGCATGGCTGGCTGCACCGTAATGGCCGGGCAGCAGACGTTGACCGAACAGGAAGCTGCTGTCATCGGCATCCAGCAGACGCCGGCTATTGCCGATCAACGCCAGAAATTGCTGCGGGCTCAGGCGGGTCTGACCCGCCAGGATGTCTTCATGGAACAGCCCGGTACCGCGCAACAGGCGATGGCTGTCAATGTCACGGGACAAGGCCAGGTCAATCAGCGTCGCTGGCTGATAATGTCCGGGGATGAAGCGGCTGTCGGTTTCGTACCAACCGGTTTTAAGCGTCATGACCAAGCCTCAGGCAATCTTCGACAGCGTCTGCTTGCTTCGCGCAAGTGCCATGTTGAGGCGCTTGAGTAGAACCTCCGTGGACTCGTTCATGGCCATGACCACAGCCGTGCTTGCTGACAACTGCACGCGCTCGCCGTGTTGCCGGGTTTTATGGGCCAGGCCGTGGACCGCCTGTTGCAGTTCCTGTGCGACCAACCGCGCCTGGTTCTCACCGGTGTTGGGCAGCAGCACCACAAAGCGGTCGCCTGCCAGGCGGCAGAGCAGGTCCTGACGGCGCAGATTGAGCAGCAGCAAATGACTGATAGCTTGCAGCACTGCGTCGCCTTCGGCATGCCCGAAGGCTTGATTGATCGACGCAAAACTGTCCAGATCCAGTGCCAGCAAAGACAGCGGTTGCTGTTGGCTCTGGCTTTCCACGAGACTGGCGTCAAGTTCGCGTTTGAGATGATCGGCGCTGCCCAATGGGGTGAGCTTGTCGAACAGCCGGTGCTCGCGAAACAGCCGCTCGCGTTTTTCCATCTGCGAACTGATCGCCAGTTGTTCGCGATGCCAGTGATAGATGCCTATGGTCAGCAGGATCATGCCGACCGGCATTGGTCCGGATTCCAGCCAGTGATCCCAGGTGAGGGTGTCGGGCAGGTGGATGAATTCGTCGAGGCTGTCGATCCACCAGGAGAAAAAAATACAGCTCAGGCCCAGCATCAGATAGTTGGTGACCCTGCCTGCGGGCCGACTTTTCATCACCAGGGCCAACCAGACCAGTGCCAGCAGTGCTGAGCCTCCTTCGCCGACGATGTCCAGCCATACCCATTCGCTGACCGGTTTGATGTCGCCGAAGGCTAGATATACGAGCAATCCCAGATTGGCCGCAAGCAGTAGAACACCGAGTTTCCAACGATGAGGTTTGAGCACGGTGAACATGGTCGCGATCCTTTTGGCGTAGAGGCAATGCGCGCCAGCACAGCAGATGTTTGTGACAGTTGGGCGACTTCACGAAAACCAATGGAAAGGTCGAATCAGCTCATCGAGGTGTGCGTTTTTTTGTCCGTGAGTCGGCGCAGGCCTCGCCAATAGCCGGTGCTGGCTCGCCGCGAGTGAGGAAAACCCCTGACAGCCAGGTCATTTCAGCTCACTTTGCCTTGTTCGCGGCCTGCAAAGAGCCGAAACCCGCCGATTACGACGCTTGCCCCCAGGCACTGTCACAGAATTGTCATTGCCCCACCCTAGCTTGCCCTCCCAGTTGCCGGGCCGCTTGCCTGGCGTTTGGGGGGGAGCACTATGTACCAGCGCAGCAATCACCAGCGCCGCAGTACCGCCGGGATCGTCAGATTTACGCTGACCGCTTTGGCCATGGCAATTGCCAGCGAGCGACTCAGTGCCGCCGAAAGCACGGAGAACACCGAACACGTCCAGGTCGTCGGCCAGGCCGCCAGCCTCGATCAGGCGCTCAAAGAGCAGCGCAGCTCTGACAGTATCAAGAGCGTGGTGCATGCTGATGCTGTCGGGCAACTGCCGGATGAAAACGTAGCCGAAGCGGTACAGCGCTTGCCCGGGGTCAGCGTCGAGCGCGATCAGGGCGAGGGGCGCTTTGTCAGCGTTCGGGGCCTGGGACCGGATCTCAACAGCGTGACCATCAACGGTACGCTGGTGCCATCGCCGGAAAGCGAGCGTCGCGCAGTGGCGCTAGATGTCTTGCCCTCGGAACTGGTGCAGTCCTTGTCGGTGACCAAAACCCTGACCCCGGACATGGACGCCAACTCTCTGGGCGGCACGGTGGATGTGAAGAGCCTCTCGGCGTTCGATCACAAGGGCCTGTTCTACACCGGTAGCAGCGAAGCCAGCTACGACAAAAACACCCGCCAGACCAGCCCCAAGTTTTCCGGCGCCATCAGTAATCGGTTCAGCTTTGGTGATGGTATCGACAACTTTGGCGTCGCAGCGGCCCTGAGCTGGCAGAAGCGCGATTTCGGTTCGGACAACGTCGAAACCGGCGGTGCGTGGGATTTTGACCGAGGGGCGAAGCTCGAAGAGTTCGAGCAGCGCGACTACGACATCAGCCGCAAACGTGCCGGTGGTGGTGTGAACTTCGATTACAAGCCGGACGACACCAGCAACTATTACCTGCGCACCTTGTACAGCACCTACAAAGACAGCGAGACCCGAAACGCCGCCAGTATCGAATTCGCTGACCCGCAGGTAGCAGGGGAACTGGCCGATGCCGAGGGTTCGCGCCATCTCAAACAGCGCACGGAAACCCAGAAGATTCAGTCCTACGTGTTTGGAGGCGAGCGCATGTTCGGGCTTTGGACGTTAAGCGGTCAGGCTGGTTACAGTCGCTCCGGCGAAGACAGTCCAGGGCATATCGCCGATGCCACTTTCTCTGGCAATAGCGACTTTGCCGACACCGGTTACTACGACAACGACAAACCACGGCCAATCATCGGCGCGGCGTTTTACAACCCTGCCAGTTTCACGCTCGATCAGGTCGAGTGGGAAAAACAGAAAACCACTGATACCGAGAAAAACGTGCGCCTGGATCTGGCCCGGGATTACGACTTCAAAGGCTATGCGTCGCAGGTCAAGTTTGGGGGCAAGGTCAGCCGTCGCAACAAGGACAACGATCTGGAGTCCTGGGTCTATGAAGATTTCGATACGCTGGGGTTAACCGATGAGCAGCTCAGCCTCACTCGGTTCCAGAAAGGCACTGTCGATTACCGTCTCGGCAATTATGGCCCGGGTATCAGCGGCAGCGCGATCAAGAGTCTTGTCGGTGGCCTGAATCGCGCGGATTTCTATGATGAGGAAGAGTCCACAGTCAATGACTTCAAAATCAGCGAGGACATCAACGCGGGTTACCTGATGAACACCATCGATATCGACGACTGGCGGTTCATCGCCGGTCTGCGGTACGAGGGCACCGAACTGGAAGCCAAGGGCACCGGTGTCACTGACGGCACCTTCACGTCTACCGACACCAAGAACAGTTATCACCATTGGTTGCCGGGCCTTCATGCTCGTTATCAGTTGGACAAAAACACTCAAGTTCGCGCTGCCTGGACCAAATCAGTAGTGCGTCCGACCTTCGGCCAGTTGGCTCCGGGCTTTGCCATTGATGGGGACGAAGCGACTTTTGGTGATCCGAGCCTCAAGCCGCTCGAGTCGAGCAATCTCGATTTGGGCATTGAACACTTTATGGGGCATGCCGGCACCGTTTCGGCGTTCGTGTTCTACAAGGACATCAAAAACTTTGTCTACAACACCGATCTGGCTGGCTCCGGCAGCTGGACGGATTTCTCCGAAGCCCACACTTTTGCCAATGGAGACAGCGCCAAATTGTACGGCCTGGAACTGGCTTACTCGCAAAAATTCGATTGGCTGCCAGCCCCCTGGAACGGCCTGTTGATGGGGGCTAACGCTACGTTCAGCCGCTCTGACGCGAGCATCAAGGGGTTTGATCAGGCCACCGGCACTCAGCGCAAACGCGACATCAGTCTGCCCAGTCAGTCCGACACCGTCGGCAACCTGATGGTCGGTTGGGAAGATGACAAACTCAGTCTGCGTCTGTCGGCCAACTACAAGTCCGACTACCTCTACGAGCTGGCTTCAATCAGCGACAAGGCCCATGACCTCTATGTCAACGACCAGACGTTTGTCGATTTCAGCGCGCGCTATTCGCTGACCAAAAACCTGCAAGTCAGCTTTGAGGCTCAGAACCTCACGGACGAGCCTTACTTTGTCTCTACCGGGCGTGGCACCTACAACGCCCAGTACGAAGAGTACGGTCCGACTTACAAGCTCGGCCTGACCTTTACCCACTTCTAATACAGTTGTGGCGGCGACGCTTGGAGGATTTGTCTGTTGATGAACACTTTTTTACCCAAGGCCAGCATCTTGGCGATGTTGCTCGGCCTGGCCGCCGGAACAGTTGTGGCGGCTCCGACAAGCCCTGCGCTGAAGCTGCAACTCTGGGCGCAGGGGCAAAATCTCAAGCTGGAGACGCTGGCATTCCTGCCCGAAAATCTGGGGCCTGAGCGGCTGGCTGCCAGCGAGCGCGACGGCTTGTTATTACTCGATGAGCACGGCAAGGAGTTGGCACGTTTGCCGGGTTCGTTCGGCAGCCTGGATCGCCGTGCTGCTGGCCAACAGGTGTTGGTCGCCAGCCTGGACAACGATCGCCAGCAAGCGTTGTTGGTCAGTCTTGATCCACGCGGCCGCAGTTGGGGGCAGCCGATGTATCTGCCCACTCGGGACTTCCCGGTGAACGGACTGTGCCTGTATCGCGATGAGGCCAGTAATCTGTTCCTCTTCCTCGTCGGCGAGGAGGGCAAGGGTGAGCAGTGGCTGGTGGGCAGCGACGCAAAATTGCTGACCCGGCCGGTGCGGGTGCGGGGGCTGCCGTTGCCACCATCAGCGCAGTTCTGTCAGGTGGATGACGCGGCTAATCAGCTGTTTGTAAATGAAGAAAACCTTGGCTGGTGGGCGTATCCGGCGCATCCGGAAGCGGATGTGGTACGCGAGCCTGTCGCGCTTCGCACACCTTTCGGTGACATCAAGCAATCCGCTGGGGTGATGGCGTTGGTGCCGGGCGGCATCGTCGCGCTGGATCCGCAAGCCGCGCAACTGCATCTCTACCAGCAGCAGGGTGAAAGCTGGTCTGCCAGGGCCAGTTTGCCGCTGCCAGGTCTGAAGGAGCCCGAAAGCCTGGCCGTGCGCCGTACCGCCAAAGGACTGCAGCTATTGGTGCGTGACGATGATGATGGCCGCTTGTATCAGGGTGAGGTGAGCTGGCAACCCGCTGAAGTGAACCTGCCGCCAGTGCTGCCGAATGTCGCTGCCATGAGTCAGAGCGATCCGGTTGGACGCCAGGGCGACGCGGCGGATGATCCGGCCATCTGGATTCACCCACAACAACCAGCCTTGAGTCGGGTGCTGGGCACTAACAAAAAGCAGGGGCTGCTGGTGTATGACCTGCAGGGCAAGCTGCTTCAGGAGCTGCCGGTTGGGCGTTTGAACAACGTCGATGTACGGCCGAATTTCAAGGCGGGTCAGCAAGTCATTGATTTGGCGGTGGCCAGCAACCGCGATCACAACAGCCTGAGCCTGTTCAGCATCGACCGCGCCACGGGTGAGCTGCATGAGGCCGGCGAGATTCCGACACCGCTGAACAACATCTACGGCATTTGTCTGTTTCAACCGGCCAGTGGTGAGCTCTACGCATTTGCCAATGACAAGGACGGCACCTTCCTGCAATACCGCCTGAGTGCGCCTGACGGCGCGGTTCGAGGCGAGTTGGTGCGTCAGTTCAAAGTCGACAGTCAGCCTGAAGGCTGCGTCGCCGATGATCAGCGTCAACGTTTGTTTATCGGTGAAGAGGACGTTGGCGTCTGGGCTGTAGATGCTCGGGCTGATCAGCCTGCGGCACTGAGCAGCGTAATCCGCGTCGGTCCGCAACTGCATGCCGATGTAGAAGGGCTGGCGCTGTACCAGAGTGATGCCCACGATTATCTGGTGGTTTCCAGTCAGGGCAATGACAGCTATCTGGTGCTGGATGCCGAACCGCCATTCGCCTCGCATGGCGCATTCCGGGTCGGGTTAAACGCAGAGGCGAGCATCGATGGCGCCTCGGAAACCGACGGTCTGGAAGTCACCTCGATGAACCTTGGCGGGTCTTGGGCTCAGGGCATGCTGGTGGTTCAGGACGGCCGCAAGCGCATGCCCGAACAAACCCAGAACTTCAAGTTCGTACCCTGGGCCGAGGTTACCAAGGCCTTGAAATTGCCCTGAGCAGATTTGTCATCACCCGGTCATCAATATTTCATTCGAATAGTTCCTGATCGTTGTCCATCGGCGGTCAGGCAGGCGCAAACAGAGGAGTTTGAACATGCAGGCAACACTGGAACACATGACGATCTGGGGGTTGATCAGCGATGCCAGTCTATTGGTCAAGGCGGTGATGCTGATTCTGTTGCTCGCTTCGTTGATGAGCTGGTTTCTGATCATCCAGCGCAGCCAGGTGCTCAAGCGCAACGAGCGACAGCTGAATACTTTCGTTACGGGTTTTCGCACTGCTTCAGACTTGCAATCGGTCTATCGCAGCAGCGTGCAGGCGCAGAGCCAGGACAGTGGTGTAGAACCGATTTTTCAGGCGGGTTTCCAAGCCTACGAACAGCTTGGTCAGCACTCCGGAAACTCGGCAGAGGTGGTACTCGAAGGTGTCGAACGTTCGTTGTACGTCGCCATCAGCGAGCAGGAAGTACAGTTGGAAAAAGGCCTGCAGTTTCTCGCTACCGTGGGTTCGGTCAGTCCTTATATCGGCTTGTTCGGGACCGTCTGGGGGATCATGAATTCCTTCCTCGGTTTGTCTCAGGTGCAGCAGGCAACTCTATCGACCGTCGCACCGGGCATTGCCGAAGCGCTGATTGCGACAGCGATCGGCCTGTTCGCTGCCATCCCGGCGGTCATCGCCTACAACCGTTTTTCTGCTCGCAGCCAGACATTGCTGACCCGTTACTACGCATTTGGCAATGAGCTGCAGGTGCGCATGCATCGCAAGCTTCACGGCGCACCACTGAATCTGGCTGCCGCCGCCTGAGAGGAGTACGCAAATGTTAATCAGGCCGCAACGCAAGCACGGGCCAAAAGCCGAAATGAACGTCGTGCCTTATATCGACGTCATGCTGGTGCTGTTGGTGATATTTATGGTCACCGCACCGATGCTGACCCAAGGGGTCCGCATCGAGTTGCCCAAGGTTGCCAGTGAAGCGCTGGTTAATGACACCCGGCAGCAGATCGTCACCCTGTCAGTAAAGGCCGAGGGCGGCTATTACTGGAACGTCGGAGGTGAGCTCGATACCAAAAGCCAGACCGACAGCGCCGTGGAACTGGACGAAATGCGTGCAAAGATCACACAGATCATTGCCGCGCGCAGCGATACCCAGGTCTACATTCGCGCCGACAAAGACGCCGGTTACGGCAGTGTCGTAGCTGCCATGGCGGCGTTGCAGCAGAGCGGGGTCAGCAACCTCGGGCTGGTAACCGAGGCCCCGCGATGACGGCGATGATCATGCACAGTCCAGCTTTTACATTGCGCTAGGGGGTAACCAACGGCTTCTGGAAAAACAGTCTGGCGGCAGGCCTGGCTGTTGCATTACACGCGATTGTACTGGCGCTGCTGGTGTCTGGCTGGTCAGTGGAATTTCCTGCTCCCAATCAGCCAATGGTGCTCAAGACTCATTTGGTGATGCTGCCTCCTGCCGCTCAGCCAGAACCTCAGCCGCCAAACGCTATCGCAGAACCGCAATTGTCAGAACCATCGCCTGTCGTCGTCGAACCGACGCCCGCCTTGTCACTGCCGGAGCCGGCAAAAGCCGCTGTCGATCCGCAGATTCAGGCACAAAAGCTGGAGCAGGCAGCACTGGCTCACAAGCGTGTCGAGGAGAAAAAGCGCGAGCAGCAGGCTGAAAAACTACAGCAAGTGGTGGAGGCACAAAAGCGTGATCGCGCAATCGAAGAGCAGCACCTGATTCAGCAGCGACAGCGCCAGCAAGAACAACAGGCACAGCAGACGAAGAATGCCGAACTGGCTCGCCAGGTCGCGGAGCGCAACAAGCAGCAAGCGGCGCAGATCGCTGCCGATAGCCGACAGTATTTACCGCTGAGCAAGGAAGCACCGGACTATCCGCAGCGTGCCCTGGACAAGAACATCGAAGGCGATTGCACTGTGGAGTACACGGTGAATGGGCAGGGCAAAATTGAAAATCCCAAAGTGCTCGATGGCTGCCATCCGCTGTTCATGCGTCCATCGCTGGCTGCCGCCAATACCTTTCGTTATCAACCGCGGACCATCGACGGCCAGCCTGTATCGGTGCCTGCGGTGCGCAACACTTTCCACTATCGGATCAAGTGAGTGAAGGATAACTTCAGCTCGCGATCCGGGGCGTGATTCAGCTGAATCACAGCTGCAGCGTGGCAGATCATTTAATCCAGTGAGTCAGCCCAACTGTTGCCAGTTGGGCCT
Source organism: Pseudomonas sp. CFII64 (assembly GCF_000416235.1). Taxonomy (GTDB): domain Bacteria; phylum Pseudomonadota; class Gammaproteobacteria; order Pseudomonadales; family Pseudomonadaceae; genus Aquipseudomonas. The sequence continues at coordinate 64,041 of NZ_ATLO01000027.1, forward strand.
TTTTAGAAACGTGACATTTTGCTGATCAATGATTCTTTGGACCGAGCACTCCGCGCTGCACCAGGTTTTTCATCAATGCGCCAACCCCAAACGTCCACGGAGGTGCCTGATGGCTGCCGGTCACGCGATTGTGCAGGGCGCCCAGCGACGCGGATGAAATGCTCACCACGTCGCCTTCTTTGTGGGTAAAGCCCTGGCCGGGCAGGTCGCGGTCTTCGGTGGGGGCGAAAAGCGTGCCGAGAAACAGCACGAAGCCGTCCGGATATTGGTGGTTGGCATTGAGCGTCTGCGCGGCGAGATCTGCCGGGTCACGGCTGATCTGGCTCATGGAGCTGCTGCCGTTGAGCACGTAGTCGTCATTGCCCTCGACCCGTAGCGCCACTTCACAGCGTCGCACGTCGTCAAGGCTGAAATGTTCGTCGAACAGGCGAATGAACGGCCCCAATGCGCAGGACGCATTGTTGTCCTTGGCCTTGCTCAGCAACAGTGCGCTGCGACCTTCGACGTCGCGCAGGTTGACGTCGTTGCCCAGGGTCGCGCCGTGAATCCGGCCTTGGCTGTCCACCGCCAGCACCACTTCCGGTTCCGGGTTGTTCCAGCTCGACTCGGGATGGATGCCGATGGCGCTGCCGCTGCCCACGGCGGCCAGCAACGGTGCCTTAGTGAATATTTCAGCGTCCGGGCCGATGCCGACTTCCAGGTACTGCGACCACATGTTCTGCTCGATCAGCACCTGCTTGAGGCGCAACGCCTCCGGTGAGCCGGGGCGCAAGTCACGCAGGTTATCGCCGATCACGTTCTGCACCAGACCACGGATCTGCTCGGCACGTTGCGCGTCGCCGCCAGCTTTCTCCTCGATGACCCGTTCGATCATGCTGGCAGCAAAGGTCACGCCAGCCGCCTTGATGACTTGCAGGTCTGCCGGTGCCAGCAGGCTGGGCTTCGACGGATCGCGCAGCTCGCCGCTGTTGGTCAGCAGCGCTTCAATCGTGCCAAGCGAGGTGCCAATGGCGTCGCGAATCGCCTGCAGCGGGGCTTCGTTGTCCAGCAGTTGGCTCAGCGTCGGGAAGCGTGCGGTGCAGTCGATGACTTCACCGTCACGCAGCACCACCACGGCCGGCCCGCCCAGTTCGCCCGGCAGCCACACGCGACCGACCAGCGTCGCGCGTTGCCAGTCATCGGGCAGGGTATTTCCAATCGTCAATTGCAACGCTTGCATAAGGCTGATCCTTGGGTTCAGTGAGAATGGCGCGGGGTGCCGTTTTCCGGGATGACGCGCCAGTACAGCGTGGCCGGTTCCAGGCAACCGCCGGTGGACAGCTGGCCGACCAGTTGCCGGTACAGTTCCTGCCATGGGGTTTGCGAGGGGGCGAGGGCGGGCAGCGGTTCCTGGCGGCGGACATCCAGTTCGACCTCGTCCACCAACAGATTGACGCTGCGTGCGTTGAGGTCGACGCGTAGCCGGTCACCGGTGCGCAGCAGCGAAAGGCCGCCGCCCACAGCGGATTCCGGGGACATGTTGAGGATCGACGGGCTGGCGGAAGTGCCGCTCTGGCGACCGTCGCCCAGGCACGGCAGCGAGTCGATACCGGCCTTGATCAGCGCGGACGGCGGCGCCATGTTCACCACTTCGGCGCTGCCGGGATAGCCAACGGTGCCGCAGCCGCGAATCACCAGGATGCAGCGCTCGTCGATATCCAGGGTCGGGTCGTTGATTCGGGCCTGATAGTCTTCCGGGCCTTCGAACACGATGGCCCGCGCTTCGAAGCAGTTAGGTTGCAGCGGGTCGCTCAGGTAGGTGCTGCGGAAGGCTTCGCCCACCACCGACATCTTCATGATCGCACTGTCGAAAAAGTTGCCGCTGAGCACAATGAAACCAGCGCGGTGCTTGAGCGGGTCTTCCCAGGTACGGATGACGTCGCGGTCGCCGGTCACAGCATCTGCAACGATCTCGCCCATGGTTCGGCCGCTCACCGATTGGCAATCACGGTGCAGACGGCCGACCTTGTCCAGCTCATGCATCACCGCCGGCACGCCGCCCGCACGGTGGAAACCTTCACCGAGGTATTCGCCAGCGGGCATGCAATTGACCAGCAGCGGCACGTCTTCACCAACGCGCTGCCAGTCTTCCAGCGACAGGTCGATGCCGCTGTGGCGGGCGATGGCAATCAGATGCGGCGGGCAGTTGGTTGAAGCGCCTAAAGCGGAGGCGACGGCGATGGCATTTTCGAAGGCGGCGTGGGTCATGATGTGTGACGGACGCACGTCTTCGCGAACCAGATCGACAATGCGCAGACCCGTGGCATAGGCCATCTGCCCGCGCTCGCGGTAAGGCGCGGGAATGCTCGCGCAGCCTGGCAACGACATGCCGAGAGCCTCGGCCAAGGCGTTCATCGACAGGGCGGTGCCCATGGTGTTGCAGTGACCCACCGAAGGCGACGACGCGGTGGTCAGGGTCATGAAGCCTTCGTAGTCGATTTCACCCGCGCTGAGCAGATTGCGCGCATGCCACAGCACGGTGCCCGAACCGATGCGCTGGCCCTTGTGCCAGCCGTCGAGCATCGGCCCGCCGGAGAGCACGATTGACGGCAGATCGGTGGTCGCCGCAGCCATCAGGCAGGCCGGCGTGGTTTTGTCGCAGCCGGTGGTAAGCACCACGCCATCGAGGGGATAGCCGTGCAGCACTTCCACCAGTCCCAGGTACGCGAGGTTGCGGTCCAGGGCGGCGGTAGGACGGCGCGACTGCTCGGCAATCGGGTGGACGGGGAATTCCATCGGAATGCCGCCTGCGTCGCGAATGCCGTCCTTGACCCGTTTGGCCAGTTCGATGTGGTGGCGGTTGCAGGGCGTCAGGTCGCTGCCGGTCTGGGCAATGCCGATGATCGGTCGCCCCGATTGCAGTTCGGCGCGGGTCAGGCCCTGGTTCATGTAGCGTTCCACATACAACGCAGTGAGGTCGGCGTGGCTGGGATCGTCAAACCACTGCTGACTGCGCAGGCGGCGTGGGGTTGAATCGGTCATGACAGGCTCCAGCAAGTTATTCAGGCAATGGGTTGTCGCGGCGTAGCTGGCGGATCAGTCCGGCGTGATCGAGCTCGCCGTCACCGGCCTCGACCATTTTCTGGAACAGTCCGTCGACCAGATTGGCCACGGGCAGCGTCAGGCCCAGGGCTCGGGCTTGGGCGAGAGCGGTGTGAGTGTCCTTGAGTTGCCATTTGGCAGCGCCGCCGGGGGTGAAGTCGTTGTCGAGCATGCGTTGGCCATGTTGGCGCCAGATCGGCGAGTCGACGAAGCCGCCAAGCAGCGCTTGATGGACTTTTGCCGGATCGGCCCCGCCGCGTTCGGCCAGCAACAGCCCTTCGGCGACGGTGGCGATGGTACTGGCGACGATCAACTGGTTGACCAGCTTGGACAGCTGCCCCGTCCCGGCCGGGCCGACATGCACCGGGCGGCCCATGGCAGCCAGGACAGCGCGGCCCTGTTCGAACGCCGCTGCGTCGCCGCCGACCATGATTGCCAGGCTGGCTTCACGGGCGCCGCGTTCGCCACCGGACACCGGCGCGTCGAGGTAGCGCAGCCCTTGCGCCGCACACAAGCGGGCGTGTTCGACGGCGGTTTCCACAGGGATCGAACTCATCACGATCAGCAGCGCACCTTCGGTCAGCGCCAGTGAGGCGCCGCCTTCGCCAAACAGAACCTGGTCGCAAGTCGGACCGTCGCTGAGCATGCAGATCAGTACTTTTGCACCGTTTGCCGCCTGCGCGGCGGACTGGAAAACCTTCGCGCCGTGAGTGGCGAGTTCCGCCGCCTTGGCTGCCGAGCGGTTCCAGATTTGTACCGGATAACCGGCCTGCAGCAGGTTGCGGACCATGGGCTTGCCCATGATGCCGGTGCCGATGAAGGCCACGGTTTCAAGGGTCATGCCTTGTCTCCCAAGGCGTCAGTGGTGGCGCTTTTCGTGTCGATCAGCGGCTTCGGGTTGCGCGGCATCAACACCATGCCCAGCCCACCGGCGCCGACCAGTGCGGCAATGATCAAGAAGCCCGGCGTGTAGCTGCCGGTCACGTTGAACAGGAACCCGGTCAGGTAAGGGCCGGTGAAACCGCTGAGGTTACCGATGGAGTTGATCAAACCAATCCCGGCTGCGGCGCCGACGCCGGTCAGCACTTGTCCGGGCACGGCCCAGAACACGTTGATTGCGCTGTACACGCCCATGGCAAGCAGGATGAATCCGATGACGATGATCCACGGTTGATTGATCAACAGCGCCAGGGCAATGGACGCAGCGGCGAGCATCGCCGCGCCGCCCGCATGCCAGTGACGTTCCTGCAAACGGTCGGAGCGGCGGCTCCACCAGATCATCGCTACAGCCGCGACGGCGTATGGAACAGCGGTGATCAGGCCGTTCTGCATCAGGCCGATCTCCAGCCCGAACGAGGCGCGAAACGACGCCAGCACGGTCGGCAGGAAGAAGTTCATGGCGTTGGAGCCCGAGGTGATGCCGAAGTACACCAGAGCGAGCATCCACACCTGACGACTGGCCAGCGCCTTGCGAATCATCTGGCCCTTGGTCGGTTGCACGCCCACCACCAACGGTTTGTTGCGCTCTTCCTGTTCGAGGGTCTTGATCAACCAGTTACGCTGCTCGGCGGTGAGCCAATGGGCATCGGCCGGGCGGTCGGTGAGGTAGAAATAGCAGACCACGCCAAGGATCAGGGCCGGGACCGCTTCGACGATGTACATCAAGCGCCAGCCGACGAAACCCCAGGCGTCGCCCAGCTGCATCAAGCCCACCGACAGCGGCGCGCCGACGATTTGCGCAATGGGCACGCCCAGGTAAAACGAAGCGATCATCCGCGCCCGGTAGCGCGCCGGAAACCACAGCGACAGCAGGTAAATCACGCCGGGGAAAAAGCCCGCTTCGGCGATGCCGAGCAACACGCGCAAGGTGATGAAGTGGCCGGCGGTCTGTAGAAAGCCCATGGCCCCGGCAATAATCCCCCAGGTGACCATGATCCGCGCGATCCAGACCCGGGCGCCGTAGCGGTGCAGCAAAATGTTGCTCGGCACTTCGAACATGAAATAACCGAGGAAGAAAATCCCCGCGCCCAGCCCGTAAATGGTCTGGCTGATGCCGATGTCCTCGTTCATGCGCAACGCGGCAAAGCCGACATTGTTGCGGTCCAGAAAGGCCACCACAAACAGCAGGACAAGGAAGGGAATCAAGCGCCGGGTTACGCGTTTGATGGTTTGTTGTTCGATGTCCGAGACATCGGGATGTGGTGTGATCATGGCGCACAGCCTCGTTATTTTTGTTGTTATCGAAAGGTGAAGCGTGAGTCGTGACTAGCCGCTAGCCAGCAGCGGTGTCCTCGATATGAGCGCGGATGATGGCGTCGAAGTCAGCGTCGGCGTTAAAACCCAGGGCGCGGGCGCGGGGTGCGTCGACTTTGCTGGGCCAGCCCTCGACAATCCGCTGAATGGTGGCGTCCGGTTCCCAGCGAATCAGCTTGACCACGTCGGCACCGGCCACGCGCTGCAGGGCCGCAACCATCTCGGCGACAGTGGTGGTCACGCCGGGCAGGGGAATGATGCGTTCATCGCCCAGCGTCTCGGGGGACAGCAGCATGGCGTGCAACATTGCTTCGATCACCCGGCGCGGCGAGGTGAGATAAACCTGCGTATCCGGTCGCACCGGGCAGACGGCGGTTTGCCCTACCAGCGGCTCGCGAATAATCGAACTGAAGAAAGTCGAGGCGGCCTTGTTCGGCTTGCCGGGACGCACGGCGACAGTGGGCAGGCGCAATACGCGGCCGTCGACAAAACCCTTGCGGGCATAGTCCGCCACCAACAGCTCGCCCACTGCTTTTTGCATGCCGTAAGAGGATTTCGGTGTCAGCACGGTGTCGTCGTTGACGACTTCCGGCAGCTTGCCGCCGAATACCGCGAAGCCGCTGGCGTAGACAAATCGCGGCGTGTTGCCTTGTTGGCGCAGGGTTTCCAGCAGCGTCATCAGGCCGTGCAGATTGACCTGCATGCCCAGATCGAAATCAGCCTCGGCAGCCGAACTGACCACCGCTGCCAGATGCCAGACCAGATCCACACCATCGGTAACCCGCGCCACCACGTCTGGATCGGCGATATCCCCGGTGACCAGTTCGATGCGCGGGTCGGTGGGCAGGTGTTCGCCGGCAAAGGCGTCGAACAGCACGATGCGCTCAATGACCTGTGGCGCCTGACCTTCGAACGTCAGGTTGCGCAGGGCCAGCAAACGCTCGGCCAGTTGTTTGCCGATAAAACCCGTGCCGCCGGTGATGAGGATCCGCATGTGTCACTCCTTTTTATTGTTGAATGAAAAACACCTGACCCGGTCGCTCCAACAGAGCAGGGTCGGTCAGTCAGCCTGCACCGTGCGTTGGCGCTGTTCGCCGAGACCAGCGATGCCCAGGCGCATTTCCTGGCCTGCGCGCAGGAACACCGGCTCGGGCTTCACGCCAAGGCCCACGCCCGGTGGCGTGCCGGTGGAAATGACGTCCCCCGGTTGCAACGACATGCAGCGGCTGAGGTAGGCAATCAGCGCAGGAATCTGGAACACCAGGGTGCGGGTGTTGCCGTTCTGATAGCGATGGCCATCGACTTCCAGCCAGAGATCCAGCTGGTGCGGGTCGCTGATCTCGTCGCGGGTCACCAGCCATGGACCGATAGGCCCGAAGGTGTCGAAACCCTTGCCTTTGTCCCAGGTGCCGCCGCGTTCAAGCTGCCATTCGCGCTCGGACACGTCGTTGATGACGCAGTAGCCCGCGACGTGGTCCATGGCGTTGCTCTCGTCGATGTAGCGACCGCCCTTGCCGATCACCACGCCCAACTCGACTTCCCAGTCGGTTTTGGTCGAGCCGCGCGGGATCTGCACGTCATCGTTCGGGCCGTTGATGGCGCTGGTCCATTTATTGAAAATCACCGGTTCGCTGGGGACTGGCATGTTCGATTCTGCCGCGTGATCGGCGTAGTTGAGGCCAATGCAAATGAACTTGCCGACCTGGCCGACACACGCGCCGATGCGTGGCGAGCCACTCACCAAAGGCAAGCTGGCAACGTCGAGCTTGCTCAGTGCATCCAGGCTGGAAGGCTCCAGAGCCTTGCCGGCCAAATCAGTGATGTGAGCCGACAAATCGCGAATCTGTCCCTGGGCGTCCAGCAGCCCTGGTTTTTCCTGGCCTTTATCGCCATAGCGCAGCAGTTTCATAGAAGAATCCTGAATGGAGTTGAAGAAGGGATCAGACGCTCATGCCACCATCGATGACATGCACGCCGCCGGTAGTGTAGGCACTGGCGTCGCTGGCCAGATACAGGGCGAGGCGGGCGATTTCTTCAGCCGTGCCGATGCGGCCCATGGGTTGGCGATCAACAAACGCCTGATAGACCTCCGTTTCCGTACGGCCTTGGGCGCGCGCCTGTTCAGCAATACGTTGGCGCAGGGAAGGTGAGTCCACCGTGCCGGGGCAGATGGCGTTGCAGCGAATGCCTTTGCTGACGTAATCGGTGGCCACTGACTTGGTCAGGCCGATGACGGCGGCTTTGCTGGCGGTGTAGGCAAAACGGTTGGGCACGCCTTTCACGCTGGAAGCCACCGAGGCCATGTTGACGATGCTGCCGCCGCCAGCCGCGAGCATGCCGGGCAGGAACGCGCGAATCATCCGGTACATGGCGGTAACGTTGAGGTCGAAGGAGAACTGCCAGGCCTGTTCGTCGCAATCGAGCAACGCGCCGCTGTGCACGTAGCCTGCACAGTTGAACAGCACGTCCAGCGTGCCCACCTGTTGGGCAATGGCATCAATGGCCGAAGGCTGGGTCACGTCCAGCTGCAAAACCTGGATGCCGGGGATGTCCTGCAACGCTTCAATGTGCAGGTCGGTGGCGATCACCTGGGCCCCCGCTTGCTGGAAAGCCAGGACCGAAGCACGGCCAATGCCTTGTGCCGCTGCGGTAATCAAAACGCGTTTGTTGGCGAGGTTCATGGGGATATCCATTGTTGTTATTAAATACGCCGGACATAACCGTAGGGCGACTTGCCGATAATCTCCAATGAGATATTCTCAAGGCTTAATAACTGGAGGTTATCGGATGGCGGACGTCGGCTTCAAACAGCTGTGCAATTGGCTGAGGTTCCGCCACTTGGTCTTGATCGATACCCTGGCCCGTACGCAGAACATGCACGCCACGGCGCAGGCGATGAATATCAGCCAGCCGGCGGTGAGCAAAATGCTCCGCGAGGTCGAGAAACAATTCGGCTTTGACTTGTTTCAGCGGTTGCCGCGCAGCATGTCGCCCACCGATCTGGGCAGCCATGTCGCTCGCTACGCGCAGATCGCCCTCAATGATGCCGAGCATTTCGTGGGTCAGATCAATCATCTGCGCCAGGGCGGACACGGTCTGCTGAAGATCGGTACCATTTTTGCGCCTACTTCGGTGGCGCTGCCCGCCGCGATTGTCGGCATCAAGCAACGTTGGCCGCTGCTCGCGCTGGATGTCCTGGAAGGCACCAGCGCCAATCTGTTGAGCATGCTCGAACACAAGCAACTGGATCTGGTCATCGCCCGGTTCACGCTGGACAGCCATCGCAAACTGTTCGACTTCCAGGCGCTGGCGCCGGAGCCGCTGTGCCTGGTCACCGGCAGCCAGCATCCACTGGCCGGTGCGCGGGAATTACCGTTGGCCGAACTCGGCAGCTGGCCTTGGATCGTTTATCCGGCGGGCACCCCAATGCGCGCCCGGCTGGAGCGAGCCTTTGCCGAGGCGGGCATGCAGACCCCGGAAAACACCGTGGAAACCAGTTCAATGCAGACCACGCTGCAACTGCTGCAAACCGCGCCCATGGTGGCGATGCTTGCTGAATCCATGGTCGGGCCAGACGTGCAGGCCGGTCGCCTGACCCGTCTGGCGCTGCCGTTTCCGCTGGTTCTGGCTGACTACGGGATCATTACCCGGCGCAACGAGACACCCGGCTGGTCCGCCCAGGCCTTCATCGAAGAGCTGCTGGCGGGCGCAGATGCCCTGCGCAGCGCACGCCAGACGCCTTGATAACCGTTGGTTATCGTTTGATTGAATCTCGTCATTGGGCAGCTGGCAATCGGCCTACTAGAGTGACCGACGCTCCACCTCGACGGTAGGGGCGTCAACCGCTCAGCAGAGGCGCGCATGAGAACAATAAAAAGCTACAAGACGCTGACCATCCTGTTCCTGTTTCTGATTGGCGTAGTCAACTATCTGGACCGCAGTGCGCTGTCCATCGCCAACACCTCCATCCAGAAAGACCTGGCCATCAGCCCGATGCAGATGGGCATCATGCTCTCGGCCTTTTCCGTCGCCTACGCGTTTTCGCAGTTGCCCCTAGGCGCCTTGATCGATCGTCTGGGCAGCAAGCTGGCGCTGGGTGGATCGCTGATTGTCTGGTCGATCGCCCAGGCTGCGTTCGGCCTGTTTAGCAGCTACGGACACCTGGTTGGCTTGCGGGTGCTGCTGGGGATTGGCGAAGCGCCGGTGTTCCCGTCAGCGGCCAAAGCGTTGTCGGAGTGGTTCGACACCAAGGAGCGCGGCACAGCAACCGGCTGGGTCTGGTCCTCGACCTGCATCGGGCCGTGCCTGGCACCGCCGTTGCTGACGTTGTTCATGGTCCATCTGGGCTGGCGGGGCATGTTCGTGCTCACCGGCATCATCGGTCTGATCCTGGCCGCCTGCTGGTTTGCCTTCTACAAGAGCAAGGCGCAGTACATGGCCGAGACCGGGCGCGCCGAGCCGGTGCCCGCGCAGGTCAAACAAAGTACCGGGCCGAAAGTGCGCTGGACCGCGTTGTTCAAGGACCGCAACACCTGGGGCGCTTTTCTCGGTTTCATGGGCGTGATTTACATGATCTGGCTCAACCTGACCTGGTTGCCCGGTTACTTCGAACGCGAGCACGGCCTGGACCTGTACCGCACCGCCTGGGTGGTCTCGCTGGCGTATCTGTTCGGCGCGCTGGGCACCATCGTTGCCGGCAAGGTCTGCGACAAGCTGGTTGCCCGAGGCATGAAAGTGCTCGCCAGCCGCAAGCTGATGGTGATCATGGGGTTGCTCGGCGGTGCGCTGTTTACCCTGATCGTGGCGTTCACCACCAACGTGGTTGCCTGCGTGGTGCTGCTGTGCCTGACGATGTTTTTCATCAACATTTCCAGCGCCACGGCGTGGATGATCGTCAACACCATCGTGCCATCGGAGCGGGTCGCATCGTTCGGCTCGATCCAGAATTTCGGCGGCTACCTGGCAGGCTCCATCGCGCCGATTCTCACCGGTTTCAGCGTGCAGCAGAGCGGCTCGTTCTCCTCGGCGTTCGTGATCAGCGCCGTGGTTGCGGCCTGCTCGGCGGTGGCGTACTTCACGTTGCTCAAGGAACCTGCGGCGAAAGTGGAGCCATTGGCGACAGCCGACGGCGTGCATTCGGCGGGCTGAGGTTCAGGTATCGCGCAACAGGTCGTTGGCGTTGAGCAGTTCGTAGGCGATTTCCGGGTGCTTTTCCAGCCCCCGGCGAATCGCCGCCGGGATCGACTGCCGGGTCTTGCGGCACAGGCCCGGCCGTTCACTCAGCGTGATGCCGATGCCGCGCATGGTGCGCACTTCGTTGAAGCCCGGCTCGATATGCACGCGCACGCCCAGCTGTTCATAAATCCGGCCCTGCAAGCGCTGCAAGTCGGCAAGGCTCTGCAGGTTCTCCAGTCGCTCCAGCAGACGCTTCTCTTCGCTGCGATTGAGGAACAGCACGCGTACATCCGCGCCCGGAGTTTCCAGCAGCGAGTCTCGCCCGCAATCGCAGGCGCCGGGCGGGCAGGGTGGGCGAATCGGCAGAGGCGTCGTCATGGGAGCAATCATAAGGGTCTCGGATCGAATTTGCCCATGGGCTTGTGCGCCTGATTGAGCGGCCATCGAGCGGCCGGCTTGCCAAGCGCAGCCTGAATCCCGAAGATTGCCGCTTCACTGACCGTTCAAGGCTGTTCTGATGATCCATATCCGCTCCATGACTGCCGAAGACTTCGAGCGCTTCTGGCCCACTTTCCACGCCGTGGTCAGCGCGCAAGAGACTTACGCCTATGACCCGGAAACGACCCGGGAGCAGGCGTTGCAGCTATGGCTGGAGCTGCCGTTGCACACCTTCGTCGCCGAAGAAGATGGCGAGTTGCTGGGCAGCTACTACCTCAAGGCCAACGCCGCCGGTCCCGGCAAACATGTCTGCAACTGCGGCTACATGGTCAACGAAGCCGCGCGTGGCAAGGGCGTCGCGCGCCTGATGTGCGAACACTCCCAGCGCGTTGCGACCGACGCGGGCTTTTTGGCCATGCAGTTCAATTCCGTGGTGTCGAGCAATGAAGTGGCGGTCGCGCTTTGGCAAAAACTAGGCTTCGACGTGGTCGGTCGCCTGCCGCGCGCCTATCGCCACGGGCGTTTGGGATTGGTCGATTGTCTGGTGATGTTCAAATGGCTGGCGCACGAGCAATCTTCCGAACAGCCCGCAGCGCCGAAGCTCATCGGGCGCAAGAATATTGAGTCCGTGGTGTCGCGACCGCGGCGTAGTAAGCCGTAAACAACGGAAGTGCTAACCGCCCTTGGCAGCAGGCAAACTGGCGATCTGCCGCGACTGGCAATTCAGGTATGCCGAGGATTTCAGCCAGCGCTGGTCGGGGTACCAGGCGAACATGAATTGGCCATCCTTGAGTTTGTCGATCACCTGACGCGCCACTTGCGGGCGTACTGCCGGGCAGCCCTGGCTGCGTCCGATACGGCCCTGCCGCTCGCTCCACAGCGGGTTCACATAATCAGCGGCATGGATCACGATGTCCCGATCACGGGCGCGATCATTGAAACCCGGTTCAAGACCGTCCATGCGCAGTGAGTAACCGTGGCTGCCTTCATAGCTTTCCTGGGTGCGGAACAAGCCCAGGCTGGACTGATAACTGCCCATGCGATTGGAGAATTGCGTGGCGAAGTTCTCACCGGATTTTTGTCCATGGGCCACCAGATCGCGCAGCACTAATGTGCGTTTGCTGAGGTCGAAGATCCACAGCCGACGAGCGGTGGAGGGCTGGGAATAGTCAATAACGGCCAGATGTTTGGCTTGTCGGTCACCACTGCTGACTGCGCATTGCACCGCATTCAGGGCACTTTTCAGTACTGTGGGGTTGAGATCGGGGGCGGCTTTGGTGAGCTTGCTGTAAAGAATCTGATTATTGCTGCCGGCGGCGAGGGCTGGACCGCAGGTTGCGCATAGGGTAATAGCTGCCAGACAGAGTCGGCGCATGAAGGTCAGCATGTGCAGGGAGTCCTCGCCAGTGAGCGGCTTCTGATTCCTGTTGGTATTCCGTCACATCGACGGCCATGGAGTGGAGTGAAGTAGTTGGTCAAAAAACGTGCATATTACTTGAGCATCTGCTTGCTCGCTGCGCCATTGGTCGCGATTGCCCAGGACGGGCTCATCGAACCACAGAGCCCGGTGCAATTGGCGCTCACTCAATTGCCAGTGCAATGCCCGGTTCTGGCTTTGCGTCTGGACATGCCGGCGCTCAGTCTGTTGCAGGCCTTTTATCAGCAGCAGGGCTACTTGCCGGTCTGGTCCGTCCAGGGGCGCCTGTCACTATTGGAGGCCGAGCTTCGGCAACTGGCCGACGACGGTCTCAATCCGGCGGACTACACCAGACCCGCCGATCCGGCTGCTGCTGACTCGGTCTGCGCCGACCTCAATACCAGCCAGCATTACCTGCAAGCCTTGCAGGACCTGCGTTACGGCCGGTTGCTGCAAGCGCGTTTCGAGCCGCTTTGGCGCTCCCGGGAAGTCACCCTTGATCGTCCGGCACAAGTATTGGCCATTGCCGGCCCCGGTTTGCAGGACATGGCCGGCGCGTTTCGCCTGGCGCGGCCAATGCTGGAGCAGTACCAGAATCTGCGTCGGGTCTATGCCCAGCAGCGGCAATTGGCGTTGCTCAACTGGAAGCCCGTCGACAGCGGCCCCTTGTTGCGTCCCGACATGCAGGATGCGCGGGTTCCTCAATTGGCCCAGCGACTGTTCAGCGAAGGCTATCTGAGCAGCCCGTTTGCCGGGCCGGATAACGCTTACGGCCCGGCATTGGTGAATGCCGTGAAAAGCTTTCAGCTCAATCATTCGCTGCAGTCCGATGGCGTCATTGGCCAGGGAACGGTGAATGAGTTGAACATCAGCCCGGCGATGCGCCGCGAACAGCTGCGGATAAACCTGGAGCGCTTTCGCTGGCTTGCCCAGGATCTGGAGCCCGACAGTGTGCTGGTCAACGTGGCGGCGGCGCAATTGAGCGTCTACAAGGGCGGCGTTTCGGTCTGGCAAACCCGCACGCAGGTAGGCCGTGCCGAACGGCAGACGCCGCTGCTCAAATCCGTGGTCACCCGCTTGACGCTCAACCCGACCTGGACCATTCCACCGACTATTCTGCGCGAAGACAAATTGCCGGAAATCCGCCGCGATCATGGCTTCCTGCTCAAACACAACCTGCAAGTGCTGGACCTCGCCGGCAACCCACTGACGGCTGAAGACATCGATTGGGACAATCCGGGCAATATCCTGTTGCGCCAGGATGCCGGGCCAAAAAACCCGCTAGGCAGGATCGTCATCCGGTTTCCCAACCCTTATTCGGTGTACCTGCACGACACGCCCAGTCAGGCACTGTTCAGCAAAGGCCCGCGCGCTTTCAGTTCCGGCTGCGTGCGGGTCGAGCAACCGCTGCTCCTGCGCGACATGCTGCTGAGCCCTGCGGATCGGGAGCGTACCGAAGTGTTGCTCACCACTGGCATCACCCACGAATTCCGGTTGAGCAAACCTGTGCCGATCCTGCTCACCTACTGGACTGCCCAGGTCGATAGCCAAGGCCAGCTGCTCTATGTTCCGGATGTGTATGGCCGCGACCCGGCGCTGGCGACAGCGATGCTGGCTCATCCCTGAGCCCGCCGTCGGTCAGCGGCCGCCGACCACCATGTCGCTGAACGGCGCGACATACGCCTGCAAGGTCACCAGCCCACCGACCAGAATCGCCAGCACGATGGAGTGGAAGAACACGTAGCGCAGGATTTCCCCTTCGTGGCCGTACCAGCGGGTCGCGGTGGAGGCGACGACGATGGACTGGGCATCGACCATCTTGCCCATCACGCCGCCGGAACTGTTGGCTGCGGCCATCAACACCGGGCTGAGCCCCAGTTGTTCGGCCGTAACCCGTTGCAAGCCGCCAAACAGCACGTTCGAAGCGGTGTCCGAGCCGGTCAGTGCAACCCCGAGCCAGCCCAACAGCGTGCCGAACATGGGATAGAAAATACCGGTCGCGGCGAAGGCCAGGCCCATGGTCGCATCCAGTCCTGAATACCGCGTCAGAAATCCCAAGGCGAGCATCGCCACAATGGTGATCAGCGAATAGCGCACCACCCAGATGGTTTTCAGGTAATGCCTGACCAGTTGCGGGATGGAATAACCCATCAGCAGCCCACCGAGAATCGCCGCCAGCAGGATGCCGCTGCCGGTGCTGGTGAACCAGTTGAACTTGTACACCGCTTCCTCGGTTTTTGGCTGCGGCACCACAGGCGGGACTTTTTCCACTTGCTGATGCAGGGTGCCGAAGGTCACGGCGGGCGAGAAGAACGGATTGGCCTCGCGCACCGGCTTGCCTTGCGGGTCGAGCATGGCCGCGCCGGTTTGCACGTTCATCGCCTGGCGAGTGTCAAACATCGACTTGAAGCTTTGCGTGCCCCAGGCGAAGACAAACACCGTGAGAATGATCCACGGCATCCAGGCGCGCATCACCGCCGGTTTGGCATCGGTGGCAAAGGTCGCGGTGGGTTTTTCATCCGGATCTTCATCGATTCGCGAGTTGTCCACGCGTCCCGACAAAGCGGCCGAGGTATGAATCGTGGCCGGTTTCCAGACCCTGAGAAAACCGGTCAGGCAGGCCATGGAAATCAATGCCGCGATCACATCCACCAGCATCGGCCCGTGGTAGTTGGAGACGACGAATTGCGGCACGGCGAAACTGACGCCTGCGACCAGAATCGCCGGCCAGATTTCCAGCATCTTGCGCCAGCCGGCAAACGCCCAGATCAGCCAGAACGGCACCAGTACCGAGAAAAACGGCAGCTGGCGGCCGACCATCATCGACAGCTCCATCTCATCCAGCCCGGTCACCTTGGCCAGGGTGATGATCGGCGTGCCCAATGCGCCGAAGGCCACCGGCGCGGTATTGGCGATCAGCGCCAGGCCCGACGCCGCAAGGGGCGAAAACCCCAGGCCGATCAGGATGGCGCCGGTCACCGCGACAGGCGTGCCGAAACCTGCAGCCCCTTCGAAGAACGCACCAAAGCAGAAGGCAATCAACAGCAATTGCAGGCGTCGGTCATCGGTGATGCGTGCCAGTGAATCCTGCAGCACCTTGAACGAGCCATTCTCCGTGGTCAGACGATGCAGGAAAATGATGTTGAGGACGATCCAGCCAATGGGCAGCAGGCCATTGGCGGCGCCAAACAGCGCTGCCGAACCGGCCATGGTGGCGGGCATGCCAAACGCGAAGATCGCGATCAATAGCGCCGAAGCCAGCGCCAATAAAGCGGCAATGTGTGCCTTGATGTGAAAGAACGCGAGGGCTGCGAGCATCACCACCACTGGCACGGCGGCCATGATCGTGGAGAGCACCGGATTACCGAATGGATCGTAGACTTGCTGCCAGACCATATTCCACCTCTGCTTTTTATTGTTGGAAATGCAGGCCTCCGTGCCCGGGGGACGGGTTCGGAGGTAGGTGGCTTGCAGTATAGGCGGCATTCTGCGGCTGTCCTGTCGGACCTCAGTTGCGGCGACGATCCAGGTAATCCAGGCCGCGATACCAGCCGCTGACGATGGGCAGGAACCACGCTTTGCCCTGGTACAGCAGGTGTCCGGGGAATTGCGGATTATCGAACTCGCAGGGTTGCTCCAGTGTGCCCAAGTGTTTGCGGGCGAACTGGTAACCCAGATAAGTCATCAGGGCGACGCCATTGCCGTTGCAGCCCACGGCATGTTCGCTGCCGTCGTGTTCGCCCATGTGCGCGATCTTGTCGAAGGTCATGCCGACCTGGCCATGCCAGCAATGGGTGACTTGATAGCCTTCCAGCTGCGGCCAGATCTCCAGCATCTTGGCGTACAGATGCGGTGCGGCCTCGCGTTCGTTCATTTCGAACGCACCCGGTCGTGCGCCGAACATCACCCGTGTGCCGTCAGGGGAAGGTCGGGTGTAGATCACTTCGCGCTGGCTGTCGGTGATCATCAGGCGACGCGGGTTGATTTCGTCCATCAGCGCGGTCGGCAGCGGTTCGGTGGTGATCTGATAGCTGCGCACCGGGATGACCCGTTTGCCCAGATAAGGTGTCGCGTCCGAGGTGTAGCCATTGGTGGCGATGAACACTGTTTTGGCAATCAAGGTGCCCCGGCTGGTGACGACGCGCTTGGTGATGCCTTGCTCTTCGATTTTTTCCAGCCGCGCATGGGACGCGAACTTCACGCCCAGCGCCGTCGCGAGCTTGCGCAGCGCCGCGTGGTACTTGCCCGCATGCAAGCCGCCGTACTCATCGATGACGATGCCACCCTTGTAGAACTCGGTGGCGCTGACTTCGGCCTGGCGGGCCTTGGGGATTTCGTGAACGGTCACGCCGGTGTGGGTGCGCAGCAATTCGCCATCGCGGCACAACTGTTGGTAATGACGCTGGCTGATCGCGCCAAAGAAACGCCCGCTGATGTTCAGATCGGCATCGAGGCGGTCTTCGCCGACAAAGCGTTTCAGGTAATCGAACGAGGCCAGCGAGTCTTTCAGCAAGCGCGCCTTGCGGGCTTCGTCTACGCCCTTGACCGCGCCGCCGATCACCAGTTTCTGCCCGCTGGAGACCATGCCGCCGGTGCGCGTGCTGCCGCCAGCGCCAATCGCCAGTTCATCCATCACCAGCACTTGCACGCCGCCCCGGGCCAGCTCGATAGCTGCCGCCATCCCGCAAAAGCCGGAGCCGACAATCAGCATCTCGACGCGCCCGGGCAGCGGGCCATTGTGGGTTTCCGGGGAGGCTGCCTCCCACCAGTAGGGCGTGGTCTTGAAGTCGGCTGAATAGATCGAAGGCATGGCTCAGTTTCCGGCAGTGATGAAAGAAGACAGGAATTGACGAGTGCGGGCGTCCTCCGGGGCGGTGAACATGATCTGCGGCGGGGCCTGCTCGACCACCTTGCCGCCCGCCATGAACACCACCTGATCCGCGACTTCGCGGGCAAAACGCATTTCGTGGGTCACCACCACCATAGTCATGCCCTCGTCGGCGAGATCCCGCATGACCTTGAGCACATCGCCGATGGTTTCCGGGTCGAGGGCCGAGGTGGGCTCGTCGAAAAGCATGGCTTTGGGGCGCATGGCCAGGGCGCGGACGATGGCCACGCGTTGTTGCTGACCACCCGACAGCTCGCTTGGCCAGGCATCGGCCTTGTGCTCCAGACCGACTTTGGCGAGCAATTTGCGCGCGTCGGCTTGCGCCTCGGCCAGGCTGCAGAGCTTGCGACGCACCGGCGTCAGGGTGATGTTGTCGAGCACGTTCAGGTGCGGGAACAGCGTGTAATCCTGAAAGACCATGCCCACTTCCAGACGCAGTTTTTGCCAAGCCCGTTCGCTGTGGATATTCAGGCTCTTGCCGCGCAGCTCCAGCGTGCCCTGGTCGGGCTGGACCAAGCCGTTGAGCATGCGGATCAGCGTGCTCTTGCCCGAACCGCTGGGCCCGATCAGGACCACGACGCTGCCGGGCTGTACCTCGAGATCGATGCCCTTGAGCACTTCGAGGGTCCCGAAGCGCTTGTGCAAACCGCGCAGGCGCAGCAAGGGCAGGTGAGTTGTCTCGGACATGGGAGGCTTCCTGTCAGCGTCAGTTGGGCGTCAGCGCGGGCGTGTTTGCTGGCGCCTTGGCCAGCGCCACGCGTTCGTGCTTGAGCTTGCGTTCCAGGCGTCGGCCCAGCGCGGTGAGCACCGAACACAGCAGGAAGTACACCAGCAGGATCAGCGCATACACCGCTGGCGCCGGGTTGTAGCCGTCCATCATCGACGTGCGTTCCACCACCAGTTGGCCGACCCGGAAGAATTCACCGACGCCGACGATAGCGCCCAGCGTGGTGGATTGCAGCAACAGCGTCAGCAGGCCGACATAGGCGGGCAGCACGTGTTTGAAGGCTTGCGGGCCGCTGATGAATAGCAGCACCTCCCAGCCCTTGAGGCCCAGGGCCCGGGCGCTGTTGACCTGATGCAATGGCACGGCATTGAGCGCGCCGCGCACCAGTTCGGCGGCATTCGCGCCGCCCCACAGCGACAAACCCAGGGTGACCGCCGTAAAGGGCGAAAAATCCAGCCCCAGCAGCGGCGCGCCAAAAAACACAAAGAAGATGTTCACGATCAGCGGGATGCCGCGCAACAGTTCGATGTATGCGCGCATCAGCCAGCGCAGCGGGGCGAAGCGTGAACTCGCCATGGCGCCGATCAGCACGCCGATCAGGGTCGAACCGGCCAGCGTCACGCCAGCCAGCGCCAGGGTGGTCAGCAAACCTTGCAGGAAAAAGCCCGCGTTATTAATCAATAAGTTCATGGTCCGCCCTCAGGTGCGATACGGCTTGTGCAGCCGTGCTTCGAGCCAGGCCGAAGCCAGTGCCAGCGCTCCGACCAGCGCCAGATACAGCACGCACATGGCAGCGAGCATTTCCAGGGTGCGGAAATCCGAAGCGATCTTGTTCACCGCGACATAGGTCAATTCCGCAAGGCCGATGGCCTGCAGGAAGGCCGAGTTTTTCAACAGGGAAACCGTAGTGTTCAGCAGCGAAGGCAAGCTGGTGCGCAGGGCGATGGGGCGCGCGATCAGCCACATGAACTGCCAGCGATTGAGACTCATGGCGGTCGCCGCCTCACGCAGCCCGGCCGGTACCGAAGCAAGGCCGCCCCGGAAGTTTTCAATCTGATAGGCGCCGGCCCAGAGCGTCAGGGTCAACACGCCAGACCAGTACAGCGAAACCGGCACGCCCAGCCCCGGCAGGCCGTAGTAGATAAAAAACATCTGGCCGAGCAACGGCGTGTTACGGATGAACTCGACATAGCCGGCAATCAAGGGGCTGGCCCAACGCACCTGCAAATAGCGCAAGGTGCCGCCGACCAGACCGATGACCAGTGACAGCGCAATCGCTACCAGACTGACGTTAAGCGTGACCCCGACCCCTTTGAGCAAGGCCGGCCACTGTTGCAACAGGTAGTGAATGTCGAAATCCATCAACGCGTTCCTCTGGCCAGCCTGGATCAGTTTTTACAGGTTGGCGACCGGGGTCGGCTTGGTGAAACCATCGATGTAGAACTGCTCGGTGCCTTCGGGCGCTACCGCCTTGATCCAGCCGCTGTAGAGGTTCTGTTCCTGCATGCGCGCCAGTGCCGCGTTGACATAAGCCAGCCACGCCGCTTCGTTCTTGCGCAGGCCAATCGCAGCTTCGGAAATGCCATAAGGCTGGCCGATGCGGCGCACGCTTTTGTCCCGGGCGCCGATCATCACCAGCGTGGCGGTATCGTGGGCGTAGCCGTCGGCGCGGCCTTGCTGGAACGCCATCAAGGCTTCCGACGAACTATTGAGATTGGTCAGCTGTACACCGTTGGCGTGTTCGCCCAGCCAGCGCGCCTGGGTCGAGCCTTTAAGGGCGATGACAGTCTTGCCGTCCAGGTCGGCGATGGTTTTCGCCGGGCTGTCGTTCTTGACCAGAATGTCGCTGCTGTCCCAGCGATACGGCTTGCTGAACGCCACGACTCGTTCACGTTCCGGAGTGATGCCCAGCGTCGCCACCAACAGGTCGACCTTATTGCCCATCAACTGCGGGATGCGGCTCTCGGCAGTGACGCAAGTGAGGATGGCCTTGTCTTTGGAGCCAAATGCATACTCGGCGATTTGCCGCGCGATCTCGACTTCGACACCGGCAAAGCCGCCGTTCTGATCCTTGAAACCGAACGGTGGCTGGTCACAACGCACGCCTGCCTTGAGTTCACCCTTGGCGGCGATTTCCGGTGGCAGCGCGGGCAATTCTGCAGCGCTGACAGAAGAAATGCCCAGCGCCAGAGCGCAAGCAGTCAGGGTGGTGCTCAAACCTGAATATGTCATGAGGTACTCCGCGGCGACCAAGTGGGGTATGTGCTGAACGGTTTCAGTGTTGATCGACTTGGCAATGCAGTCCAATTGTTATATTCAAGTGTGCTATTCACAGCTGATATAGGTCTATGGCATGAATCTGCGTCAGGTCGAAGCATTTCGGGCGGTCATGATGTTCGGCACCATGGTTGCCGCAGCGCGTGAACTGCACACCTCGCAACCCAGCATCAGCAGGCTGGTGACCGAACTTGAAGAGCGTCTGCAGTTCAAGCTGTTCGTGCGTGGCGCGAGTCGCTTGACGCCTACCGACGAGGGATCGGCGTTCTATCGGGAGGTCGAGCACAGTTTCAGCGGGCTGGCGTATCTGAATCAGGCGGCCCATGAGATTCGTGTTTCGGGCACCGGCCGTTTGCGCATCGCGGCGATTCCGGCCATCGCGGGCCTGTTGCCGCGGGTGATCAAACGCTTCAAGAAGCGCTTCCCGCAGGTGGCGATCCTGCTGGAAATGCGCAGCGAAGCCACGGTTCGCCGCTGGACCTCGGTGGGCTATTGCGACATTGGTTATGCGTCGAGCATTGGCGAATCGCCCAACGTGCATGCGCAACAGTTGTATCAGTTGCCGGGCGTTGCGGTGCTGCCCACCGGCCATGCCTTGGCAGCAAAAAACCGAGTGAGTCTTGAGGACTTGCGTGGCGAGCCATTCATTTCCCTTTCGGCCGTCGACCGGACCCGTCGGCTGATCGACGAAGCCTTCGAGCGCGCTGACGTAAGCCGTCAGCTGAGCATCGAAACCCCATACAGCATGACCCTCTGCGCCCTGGTCGCCCAAGGCATGGGTGTGTCGATTGCCAATCCGCTGTCGACGCTCGACGCACCGCCCGGCCTGATTTTCCGGCCGTTGACCTGCGTGATTCCGTTTTTCGGCTTTACCATCCTGCCCACTGAAAAAGTCCCTAGCGCACTGGCCAAAGTGTTCGTCGAAATGACCCGGGAAGTGATCAGCGAGGAGGAATGGCAGGGGCGATTGCACGCAGAATAAGGCTGCCCGATGGGCTCGCCGGGTTTGGCTGTATATGCTTTAAAGGCATGTCTAATAATTATTTTAATAACTTAGTTTAATATTAGCTTAGCGCTAATTGGCATTTCACAGCGCCAGATACATCGATTATGTTCTTAACCATCGGTTGAATAGGCCGTGCTTCACACCTACAGCGTTACAGCCTGAATGTCTCGACCCGACCCCTCGCACGGTGGAGGAGAGCAATAACTCCCATGCGAGGGCCTGCACCATGAAAACCTGATTTCCCATTCCTGCCCTTCCTGCGCCAGGCAAGCCAATGCTGCTGGCGCGCAACAGTCTTCATCACGAACCCGTCTTGATTTCCGCGCCTGGTGCGCAGCGACGGCGTTCGCCTCAAGAAAATAGCTCGGCAACACGAGCCCTGGTTGAGTAGACCGCATGAGCCATGCAAGCACTTTCAGTAAAAGCATTTTCAGCCTGCCCCACAGTAACAACCGCCTGACGCTGGACGCAGTTCCACGCCATGACGATTTGCTGCAAGAACGCCTGCATCGCAAGCAGCGGCTGGCCGCGTCGTATCGGTTGTTTGCGCAATACGGGTTTGAAGTCGGCCTCGCTGGCCACTTCACCGCCCGCGACCCCATTGAAACCGAGCATTACTGGATCAATCCGCTGGGTGTGCCGTTCTCGCAGATCAGCGTTTCACAATTGCTGCGCGTCGATAGCCAGGGCCAGGTCGTAGAAGGCGAAGGTCTGCTCAATACCAGTGCGCTGGAGCTGCATTACGGTTTGCAGCAGGCGCGGCCGGAAGTGGTGGGCATCGCCCATCTGCACGGTTTTTATGGCCGAACCTGGTCGTCATTGGGGCAGCTGTTTGATCCGATTACGGCCGAGGCTGGAGCTTTTGTTGGCGATCAGGCGATCTTCCGGCGCCACGACTTGCGCAAAGCCGACGGTACGCTTGAACAGGATCGCGATCTCGTGACCGGAGCGTTTGTCGACAGCTTCGCCGGCAACAACCTGTTGTTCTGGCAGAACCACGGGGTGTGGACCGTCGGCGAAACGGTGGAAAGTGCGGCCTGGCGCTTCATCCTCGCCGAGGACGTCGCTCGCTCCCACTTGCTGGCCAGGGCCGCCGGGGTGCCGATCATTCCCCAGGTGGAGCCGGCGAGTGTGCAGGGCAGGGCGCGCAACGAACTGTTCAGCTGGCTCAACTTCCAGCCGCTGTGGGATGAAATCATTGCCCGCCAGCCTGATCTGTTGGCGTAGGCGCCGGGTCATGGTTGCGCTTAATCGACGTCAACTGCTCGCTGCCAGTGCGGGCGCGCTGCTCGGCGGACTGCTGGCACCGGTCAGTGCCTGGGCCGCAACACCCGCTTTGCGGGTCTGGCGCTACAAGGGATCGGCGGCCACCTTCATGGCCTTGGCCGGGCAGCTGGACACGCCTTATCCGATTGAGTGGGTGGACATCGGCGGCGGCAATCTGGTGCTTGAAGCGTTGAACAGCGACAGCCTGGATTACGTATCCATGAGCGAGATCCCGCCGATTTTCGCGTCTATCGCCAAGGTGCCCATTGCGCTGGTGGCGACCATTCCCGGCGATGTGCGTGACATCGGCATCGTGGTCAAGAACGGCTCGGGCATTCAAGACGTTGCCGATCTGAAGGGCAAGAAGATCAGTTATGTGCGCGCCACCAATACCCACTATTTCCTGCTGCGCCTGTTACAACAGCATGGGCTGGCATTGGCGGATGTGCAGCCGATTCCCATGCCGATGCAGGAATCCTTGATCGCCTTTCGCAGCGGGCATGTGGACGCGTTGATCGGTGGCGGGATTTCCGTTTTGCAGGCGGAAATGGCCGGTGGCACGCAGTTGCAGGACGTCAGCGATTACGTGGGCAACACGATTATCGCCACCACGCAAAAAGTCTTGCAGGACGCCAGTCGCCAGGCGCAGGTCGTCGATTTCCTGCGGCGTGAACAAGCCACCTGGGCCTGGGTGGAAAAACACCCCGAGGCCTGGGCGCAAAGTAACGAACAGCTCACCGGAATTGCCGCAGACCTGTACCTCAAGCAACTGCGGCAGCGCGGCACGCCACAGCGACTCGGGCCTGTCACCGAACAAGCGATTACCGACCAGCAAAAGGTCGCAGACACCTTTTTTGAAAATCGATTGATTCGCCAGCCGGTCGATGTGCGACCGCTGTGGCGAACCGATTTCACGCAATTTCTGGACACTCAAACCCTATGAAAGCACCTTCGTCTTCTGTCGCATTGCCTTGGGCGCCCTGGTTTTTCGCCGGTTTCAGCTTGCTACCGACTCTGGCGCTGGCCGCCAGCGACACTGATACGCTGGACACCGTTATCGTCACCGGCTCGCGGGGCAGCGAAGCGCGCACCGTCACCAGCAGCCCGGCGCCCATCGACGTGATCAGCGCTCAGCAACTGGAAAAAACCGGCTCCGGCAGTTTGCGTGGCGCACTGGAAAAAGCCCTGCCGTCATTCAGTCAACGACCTTCGGGCAGCTCCAACGACAGCATTGCCCGACCTTACAGCTTGCGCGGGCTGAACGGCTCCAACGTGCTGGTGCTGGTCAACGGCAAGCGCCGTCATAACAGCGCAGTAATCAACCTGGATTCCACGGCGGCCTACGGCACCAATCCGGTGGATCTGGACATGATCCCGATCAGCGCCATCGACCACATCGAGGTGCTGCGCGATGGCGCATCGGCGCAATACGGCTCGGACGCCATCGCCGGGGTGATCAATATCATCCTCAAGCAGAACGATCACGGCGGCTCGGCCAGCACGCAATACGGCGAGTATTACAAAGGCGACGGCGGCATCATCAAGCAGTCGCTGAACACCGGTTTTGCGTTGCCCAATGACGGCTTCTTCAACCTGTCGCTGGATGCCAAATCCCAGCAGACCGCCGTGCGCTCCCGGGACGCCACCGGTTCGTTGTATTACCCTCAGGCCAACGGCTCGCCAGACCCGCGCGAGGCGACCACCGACCGCGAATTGCAGAAAAACGGCTTGCCGAAAATCAAGGCCATCAACGTTGGCTATAACGCCGAAGCGCCGCTCAATGACGACCTGACGCTGTATTCCTTTTCCACCTTGAGCAAGCGCGATGCCCGAGGCGGACAGAATTATCGACGGCCCAACTCGACCAACATCATTCCAGAAATCTACCCCAACGGCACTGCGCCTTTTTATACCCTGGAAGAGGTGGACTATCAGGTGGCCGCCGGCATCAAAGGGCTGGTCAAGGACTGGAGCTGGGATTTGAGTTCCACCTTCGGTCGTGACAAAGGCCAGGCGGGCGCGGACGAAACCCTCAATGCGTCCCTCGGCCCGGGCAGCCCGACGCATTTCGACAGCTACACCAACACCTTCGATCAGTGGACCAATAACCTGGACCTGACCCGCGCGTTCGAAATCGGCCTGGCCAAACCGTTGCAGGTTTCGTTGGGGGCCGAGCACCGTCACGAGCGCTACAAGACTGAATCCGACGATGTGCTTTCCTATCTCAACGGCGGTTATGTTTATCCCAGCGGGCCGTTGGCCGGGCAGCCGGCTGCCGTTGGCGCGCAAGGTGCGATTACCCTGACCCCGGAAGACGCCGGGCAGAACAGCCGCAACAGCTACGCGACGTATGTCGATTTGGGCATCAACCCCACCGAGAAGCTGTATCTGGGCATCGCCGGACGTTTCGAGAAGTACGACGATGATTCGGGCAATACCGCCAGCGGCAAACTGTCGGCGCGTTACGACTTCACCCCGACTTTTGCCATTCGCGGCACCCTGAGCAATGGCTTCCGAGCGCCGTCCCTGTCGCAGTCGACTTACGCGCAGACCTCCAACCAATACACCCTGGTGAACGGCATTGCCCAGTTCGTCGAGGCTAAGACAGCCCGGGTCGATTCGGCGCTGGCCAAGGCGTTGGGTGCCAGTGATCTTGAGCCGGAGAAGTCGCGCAACATCAGCGTCGGCTTCACCTACAAGCCACTGCCTCAGGCCAACCTGACCCTCGATGCCTACCAGATCGAAATCAAGGATCGCATCGGCCTGACCGGTTTCCTGTTTGGCGGCGGGGTCAATCAGATCCTTCAGCAGCAAGGACTGACACCGGGTTATCGCGTGAAGTACTTCACCAACGCCGCCGACACCACCACGCGCGGCGTGGATCTGGTCACCGACTACAAGGTCGATTACGGCCGCTACGGCAGCGTCAAATATGGCGTGGCATTCAACTACAACAAGACTGATCTGGACAGCATCAAGTCGACACCCGGCGTCTTGGCGTCCAGCGGTCTGGAGCTGTTTGACCGGGTCGCCCAGGGCTATCTGACCGTGGCCAATCCGAAGACCAAACTGATCCTCAGCGGCAACTGGAAAATCGACAAGTTCGACATCAATGCCTCGGTCAATCGCTACGACAAGGTTATTGCCCGTGACGCCAATCCGGCCTACGACGTGACCTACGGCGCGAAGTGGATCACCGATCTGGAAGTGGCCTACGCCGTGACCGACAGCCTTGGCGTAGCGGTCGGCGCCAACAACCTGTTTGACGTGCGCGCCGACAACAACGGCTACCCCAATGGCGATATCAACGGCTTCCCCAAGTTCGGCAGCATCTCGCCGTTCGATCCCTACGGCGGCCTTTGGTACACCCGCGTGAGTTACAACTTCTGACAGGGGCACGAGCATGAGCACTGCAAAACCACAGATCATCCTCGGCGCGTTCATTCCCAGCGCCGGGATCATGGGTTCCGCCTGGCGTCATCCCCAGGCGGCGGTTGATTCCTTCAAGGATTTCAGCCACTACCGCTGGATCGCCGAAACCCTTGAGAAAGCGCGCTTTCATGCGCTGTTCTTCAACGACAGCCTTAACGTCGAGCTGGATTTACAGGCGCTGGCACGCGGGCCGAACAGCGTGCGCTGGGATCCGCTGGTGCTGATCCCGGCACTGGCGCTGGTGACGCAGCGCATCGGCCTGATCGGCACCGCCAGCACGACCTACAACGAGCCTTACAACATTGCCCGCAAGTTCGCCTCCATCGATCATCTGAGCGGCGGTCGGGCCGGCTGGAATCTGGTGACATCCCTGGGCGGCGGCGAGAACTTCAATCTCGACGCTCACGTGCAACATGCCGACCGTTATCAGCGCGCCGAAGAGTTCTACGACGTGGTCAGCGGTTTGTGGGACAGCTGGGAGGATGACGCGTTCGTGCAGGACAAAGTGTCCGGCACCTGGCTCGACACCGACAAGATGCACGTGCTCGATCACCACGGCAGCTCTTTCCAGGTCAAAGGCCCGCTCAATGCGGCGCGCCCGATTCAGGGCTATCCGGTCATCGCCCAGGCCGGTTCTTCCGATGCCGGACGCGCCTTGGCGGCGCGCGCCGGGGAACTGATTTTTACCGCGCAGCACACCGTGGAGCAGGGCGTGGCGTTTTACACGGAAATCAAACAACGCGCCGTGCAACTGGGGCGCAATCCCGAGCACCTGAAAGTGCTGCCGGGCGTCTCGACGGTAGTCGGCCACACCCAGGCCGAGGCTCAGGCCAAGTACGACCGCTTGCAGGAATTGCTCGACCCCACGTCGTTCCTGCGCGCCATTTCGCGCTTCACCAGCCTGGGTTTTGACCTGTCGGAATTGCCCTTCGACGAAGTGGTGCCGCTGCCGCCGGAAACCTTCGACACCAACACCCACAAAAGTCGGCAGAAGCTGGTCTTCGACCTGATCCGCCGGGAGCGGCCAACCGTGCGCCAACTGTTCAACAAGCTCACGGCGGGTGGACATCGAATCCTCATCGGCACGCCACAAAGCATTGCCGACGATTTCCAGCAGTGGCTCGAAGCGGGCGCTGCGGACGGTTTCAACGTGATGTTCAGCGGCCTGCACGAAGGCATCAGCGATTTTGCCGAAGGCGTGGTTCCCGAATTGCAGCGTCGCGGGTTGTTTCGCCACGAGTATCAAGGCCAGACGCTGCGGGAAAATCTCGGCCTGCCTTACATCGCCAACCGCCATGCCGCGTCAGCGCGGTGATCACTTGTGTCCCGCAATCCTGCGCCGCGAAGCCGCTGGCTTCGCGTTTTGCCGATCCGACAAAAGTTGTGCTTATGACATTGAACACTTCAATCAGGCTGCCTGGCGCCGCGAACATGCCCTCGGCGAAACTGCTGCCGCTGCTGGCAGCGCTGCTGCTGACCGGCTGCGGCGATTCTCATGAACCTGCCTCGGCCACGCTCGCCGCGAACCCGGTGTCCGGCGGTACGCTCAAGGTCGCACTGGATGGCGATCCCAATTGCGTGGACCCGCAACAGGCCGGCAATAACACGGCGCTCAATGTCGGGCGCCAGCTCACCGACTCGTTGACCGATCAGGACCCGAAAACCGGCGAGATCGTGCCGTGGCTGGCGACCCGTTGGGAGGTTGACGCGGATTCGCGACGCTTCACATTTCACCTGCGTGAGGGGCTCAGTTTCAGCGATGGCAGTGCGCTGGATGCCAGCGCCGTAAAGGCCAACTTCGAAAATATCGTCACCCTTGGGGCGCGTTCGATCCTTGGTTCGACGTATCTGGCCGGGCTCAAAAGCATTGCAACCCCAGACGCGCACACGGTTATCGTCGAGTTCCAGCAACCCAATGCGCAGTTTTTACAGGCAAGCTCGACCATGAGCCTGGGCTTGCTGGCCGGAGCAACCCTGGCGTTGCCAGCGGGTGAGCGTTGCCAGGGCAACCTGATCGGCAGCGGGCCGTTTGTGCTCAAGTCGTTCGTGCACAACCAGCGCGTGTCGCTAGCCCGACGTGACGATTACGCCTGGGCTTCCGCTCTGGCCAGCCACAAAGGCAAGGCCTGGCTGGACGCTATCGAATTCGTCATCGTGCCGGAATCCGGCGTGCGTCTGGGCAGCCTGTTGTCCGGGCAGATCGATGTCGATACCGGTGTGGTGCCGCAAAACGAACAGGTGCTGGAGACCCAGGGCGTGCCATTGCTGACCCGTGCCAATCCCGGCGTGGTCTACAACCTGACGCCGGACGAAACAGATCCGCTGTACAGCGACGTACGGGTGCGTCAGGCCCTGAGCAAAGCCATCGACCGTGAGCAGCTGCGCAGCATCATTTCCCGCTTTCAAAAACCGGCCAGTGCTTTGCTGGCCAGCAGCACGCCGTTCTACCGCGACCTGTCGCCACTGTTGGTCTACGACCCGCAAGGCGCGCGAGCCTTGCTTGAAGAGGCGGGCTGGCGGGTGGGCGTTGACGGGATTCGCGAGCGAGACGGAACACGCCTGGCGTTGCGTCTGGATTATTGGCAAAACGCACCGATTCTGGAGCTGATTCAACAGCAATTGCGGCTGGTTGGCGTGGATTTGCGCCTGAATAAATCCACCATCAGCCAGGTCACCGCGTTGCAGGCCAGTGGCGACATGCACCTGACCTTTTTCAACCTGACCCGCGCCGATCCTGACGTGATCCGCACCGTGTACCAGTCGCCGGGACGCAACTACAACCGGCGCGATCCGGGCCCGCTTGATCAGATCCTGCAACAGTCGGCGGCAACGCTGGACAGCGCGCAACGCCAGAAACTGGTGGATCAGGCCAGTGAAACCGTGCTGCGCGAAGCTCACGCGATTCCACTGATCGAACTGGTGACGGTGCTGGCCCATGGCAAACAGGTGCATGGCTTGCATTTCGAAGCTTCATCACGGTTGCAGTTCTTTGATACCTGGTTGCAGCGGTAGCGCGAACGCCATATCCGTTGGAGCAAGCTCGCTCCCACAAAAAAGCATTCATGCGATGTTCAAGAGGAAACCCCATGACTGACAGTTCACTGAGCTCGGGCAACGCCGACCTTGTGTTGCGTGCGCCCGGTTTTCCTTTGCGTCAGGCTGCGACTTATCTGTTGAGCCGGGTCGGCCAGGCGTTGCTGGTGTTATGGGCGGCGTTCAGTGTGTCGTTTGTGATTTTGTACGCGTTGCCCAGTGATCCGGTGAGCATCATGCTCAACCAGCAAGGTGAACCCTCGGCGGTGGATCTGGCGCAGATCGCTGCGTTGCGTGCCGAATATCACCTCGACCAGCCACTGCCGGTGCAATACGGCATTGCCTTGTGGCGAGCGCTGCATCTGGATTTAGGCCATTCGATACAAAGCGGCGAACCGGTGATAAAATCCTTGAGCGAAGCGTTGCCCGCCACGGTGGCGCTGACCTTTCTGGCCCTCGGTTTTGCTTTGCTGGCCGGCATCGCCCTGGCGCTGACCGCCAGCCTGGTGCGCAGCGACTGGTTGCGCAACGGGTTGCTGGGCATGCCGGCGGTGGCCGTGTCGTTACCGACCTTCTGGATCGGCTTGTTGCTGCTGCAAGGTTTTTCGTTTTCCTGGCACTGGTTTCCGGCTATGGGCAATCAGGGCTTTAGCTCTCTGATATTGCCGGGGCTGACTCTGGCGATCCCCACGGCGGCGGTGATCGCCCAGGTGCTGGCGCGCTCACTGGCGGCGGTGCGCGCGCAGCCGTTTGTCGATGTGCTGATTGCCAAGGGACTTAGCCCGCGACGCCTGCTGTTTGTTCATCAACTGCACAATGCGGCGATTCCGTTGCTGAGCCTTTCCGGGGTGATCGTTGGCAATCTGCTGGCCGGTTCCGTGGTCACTGAAACAGTGTTCTCCCGGGAAGGCGTGGGGCGGCTTGCGCAGGCTGCGGTGAGTGGCCAGGACATTCCGTTGGTGCAGGGCGTGGTGGTGTTGGCGGCGGCGATCTTTATCAGCGTCAATCTGCTGGTCGATCTGGTTTACCCGCTGCTTGATCCGCGTCTACAAGGGCGGGCTGGCCGATGAGCCAGGTGTTGAACCAACCATCGAACACGTTGGCTACGCCGCCAACCGGCGCCTATCGGCAGCGGTCGAAACTGGCCTCGCTATTACGACGTCGGCCGCTACTACCGTTGGGGCTGTTGGTCTTGCTGCTGGTCTTGGCCTGGGCTTTGTGGCCAAGCGGTTTCAGCCATTACGATCCGTTGTTGGGAGTGCCGAGCCAGGCGTTGCAGAGTCCAAGCGCCAGTCATTGGTTTGGCACCGATCAACTGGGCCGCGACTTGTACAGCCGCGCGGTGCATGGCGCGGCCATTTCGTTGCAGGCCACGGCGCTGGCGGTGGCGATTGCCTTGGTGGTGGGCATTGTGCTGGGGACCATTGCCGGTTATTTCGGCGGCGTGGCCGATGCGCTGCTGATGCGCGTGGTGGAAGTGCTGATGGCGATTCCTTCGCTGCTGTTGGCCATGGCGATCATTACCGTGCTGGGCTTCGGCACGCTGAATATTGCCTTGGCGGTGGGGCTTTCTTCGGTGGCGACATTTGCCCGGTTGGTCAGGGGTGAAGTCTTGCGCTGGCGCACATCGGTATTTGTCGAAGCCGCTGTCTCATGCGGGGTCGGTCCGTGGACGATCATTCGTCGGCACATTCTGGGTCACGCCGCCGGACCGGTGCTGGCGCTGGCCGCGCTGGAATTTGGCAGCGCAGTGTTGTCGGTCGCGGCGCTGAGTTTCCTTGGTTTCGGCGCGCCACCGCCGCAACCGGAATGGGGTTTGCTGATCGCCGAAGGGCGCAACTACATGGTCGCCGCCTGGTGGTACACCACCTTGCCGGGGCTAGTGGTGGCTGCCGTGGTGCTGGCGACCAACCAATTGGCCAGAGCGGTCCAGGATCTACAAGGAAATTACTCATGAGTGCGCCGGAAAATGCGGTCTTGCAGGTCAGCGATTTGAGCATCGGTTATCGGACCCGTGAAGGTCGAGTGCCAGGCGTCGACGGGATTGGCTTCTCGTTGTGCGCCGGGGAGATTGTGGCAGTGGTCGGTGAATCCGGATCAGGCAAATCCACCACCGCTGCGGCGCTGGTCGGGCTGCTTGCGGGTAATGCGCAAATCGAATCCGGCAGCATCAAGCTCAATGGCGTAGAGCAGATCCGCGCCAGCGAACGTCACTGGCGGGCGTTGCGCGGCAAGGTGCTGGGCTTCGTGCCGCAGGATCCGGGCATGTCCCTGGACCCGGTGAAACGCATCGATGCGCAGTTGCGCGAAGCCATGACGGTTCACGGCGTTTCCAGCACTGAAGCACGGGTGCGGGCGGCGACATTGCTGGTGGACGTGGGCTTGCGCAATCCCGAACGGGTCGCACGCAGCTTCCCGCATCAGCTGTCCGGTGGCATGCGTCAACGGGTGTTGATAGCCATCGCATTGGCCAACAATCCGGCGGTAATTATTGCTGACGAACCCACCAGCGCACTGGATGTGGGCGTGCAGCGGCAGATTCTCGATCAACTGCAATCTCTGGCGCGCAAGCGCGGCACGGCGGTGCTGCTGATCACCCACGATCTGGGCGTGGCGCTGGACCGCGCCGACCGGTTGATCGTCATGCACAACGGGCGGATTGTCGAAACCGGCGCAGTGCGGCAGATTTTCCAGCGTCCGCAGCATGCCTACACGCAACAGTTGCTGGGCGCGATTCCAGCGCTGGCGCGTGCGCCTCAGGTCTCGTCCCGGCCGGTCGCGTCACGGCGCGATGCCGTAGTCGCGTTGCAGTCGCCGTTGTTGCAGGTCGAGCATCTGGGCAAAGACTTTTCGACCTGGCGTAACCCGGGTTCGGCGGCGGTGGACGATGTGTCGTTTTCGGTGGCGCGCCACGGCACCACCAGCCTGGTGGGCGAGTCCGGTTCCGGCAAGTCCACCACGGCGCGGTTGATTGTCGGCCTGGAGAAACTGGATGCCGGGCGGGTGCTGTTCGATGGGCAGGACATCAGCAGCTATTCGCGGCAGGACTGGCAGCCGTTACGCAGACGGATTCAGGTGGTGTATCAGAATCCCTACGCATCCCTTGACCCGCGTTTTACCCTGGCGCAGATCATCAGCGAACCCTTGCAAGCCTATGCCGTGGGCGACCGGGAATCTCGCACGAGGCGGGCGGCGGAACTGCTTGAGCAGGTTGAGTTGCCGCTGCGCTTGTTGCACAGCCGACCGGGTGAATTGTCCGGCGGCCAGCGCCAGCGGGTTGCGATCGCGCGGGCGTTGGCCCTTGAACCGGAACTGGTGGTGTTGGATGAACCGCTTTCGGCGCTGGACGCTTCAGTGCAAACGCAGATTCTGGCGTTGCTCGCCCAGTTGCAGCAACGGCTGGGCCTGAGCTATCTGTTCATTTCCCACGACCTGGCGGTAGTGCGGCAGATTTCCGATCAGGTGGTGGTTATGCGCGCGGGCAAAGTGGTCGAGCAGGGCGTCTGTGACGCTGTATTCCAGTCTCCCGAACATGCCTATACCCGGCGTCTGTTGGCGGATATTCCGGGACAGTTGTATCTGCAGGAGCAACAGGTTCAATCCCGCTCCCTCGCCTGAGACCGGGACAACTTGGCTCTATCCTTAGATGAATTCGGTATTAAGTTTTATAAAAACAAAAGCTTAGGATATATGGCTACAGGATAGCTCAAGGCCACCTACCATGTATCCCGCCCATGCTTTCCCTGCCGCCGAAGGTGGCCAATGACCTTCGACTATGCATTTGCCATTTCCACGCTGCCTGCCTTTCTCAACGCTGTTGGTGTCACCTTGCAGGTCGGCTTGATCGCGATTCTGACTTCGTTACTGGTCGCGGTAGTCAACGCCGCTATCGCGATGTTTCGCGTACCGGTGCTGTATCGACTGGTGCCGCTGTACGTGGAGCTGGCGCGCAATACACCGCTGCTGATTCAGCTGTTTTTCATCTACTTTGCCTTGCCGACGCTGGGGGTCCGGGTGTCCGGATTTGCCTCGGCGGTGATCGCGATGACTTTTCTCGGCGGCGCGTACCTGACCGAGATCCTGCGCGCCGGCATCGAGGCAGTGCCCAAGGCGCAGATCGAGTCGGGCTTGTCCATCGGCCTGTCCCGCTGGCAACTGCTGCGCCATGTCATCTTGCCCCAGGCGGGCATTCTCAGCCTGCCGGCGCTGTTCGCCAACTTCGTATTCCTGCTCAAGGAAACCACGGTGGTCTCGGCCGTAGCTGTTCCGGAAATCCTCTACACCGCCAAAAGTTACATCGCGCTGTATTACAAAACCTACGAAATGCTCGCCGTGATGACCGGCCTGTGCGTGCTGTTGTTCCTGCCGCTGTCGCTGTTGCTCGGCGTTCTCGAAAGGAGGCTCCAGCATGGCCAGTTCGGGTCTTGATTTGTTATGGGTCTCAGCACCGCAGTTGCTGACCGGTGCCGGGCGGACCCTGGGAATTTCGCTGCTGGCGATTGTGTTCAGCAGCCTTGGCGGGCTGGTCTACGGCGTGCTGCGCAGTCTTGGCAAGCCTTGGTTCGACCTACCGCTGCGCATTTATCTGGAGCTGTTTCGCGCGATCCCGGTATTGGTCTGGCTGTACCTGTTCTTCTTCGGTTTGCCGATCTTCCTTGGCCTGAGCATTCCGGCGTTCTGGTGTGCGGTGCTGGTGCTGTCCTTGTGGGGCGCCAGTGAGGTGGGCGAAGTGGTCCGTGGCGGGCTGCGTTCGATACCCCGCGGCCAGCGTGAGGCCGGGCTGGCAATCGGTCTGGGCTTGCGGCAGCTCTACGGTCGCGTGC
Organism: Pseudomonas sp. CFII64; assembly: GCF_000416235.1. GTDB lineage: Bacteria > Pseudomonadota > Gammaproteobacteria > Pseudomonadales > Pseudomonadaceae > Aquipseudomonas. The sequence goes on from NZ_ATLO01000027.1 coordinate 97,857, forward strand.
TCTTGCCGCAGGCCCTCAAACGCCTGACGCCGCCGGTGATCAACGTCTACACGCGGCTGATCAAGACCAGCTCGCTGGCGGTGCTGATCGGGGTGATCGACGTGACCAAGGTGGGCCAGCAGATCATCGAGCGCACCTACGAGTCGGTGCTGATCTATGGCTTTCTGTTCCTGTTTTTCTTTTTCATCTGCTATCCGCTGTCGGCCGCTTCCCGCGTGCTTGAACGGCGCTGGAATCACGCATGAGCGCATTGATCGAACTGGCCGGATTCAGCAAGAATTTCGGCGCGACACCGGTATTGCAAGACATCGACCTGCAGGTCGCAGAGGGCGAAGTGCTGGTCATCCTCGGCCCCAGCGGCTGTGGCAAAAGCACCTTGCTGCGCTGCCTCAACGGCCTGGAACTGGGGCATGCCGGCAGCCTGCGTTTCGCCGGGACGGATCTGGCCGCCAATGCCGACTGGCGCAAGGTTCGCCAGCAAATCGGCATGGTCTTTCAAAGCTATCATCTGTTCCCGCACATGACAGTCCTCGACAACATTCTGCTGGGCCCGGTGCAGGTGCAGAAGCGGGCGCTCAAGGAAGCCCGGCAACAGGCCGAGGCGCTGTTGACCCGCGTGGGCCTGGCGGACAAACGTGATGCCTACCCGCGTGAATTGTCCGGTGGCCAGCAACAGCGCATCGCCATTGTCAGGGCGTTGTGCATGAACCCCAAAGTCATGCTCTTCGACGAAGTCACCGCTGCCCTCGACCCGGAAATGGTCAAGGAAGTGCTTGAGGTGATTCTCGATCTCGCCCAAGGCGGGATGACCATGCTCATCGTCACCCACGAAATGGCGTTTGCCCGTGCCGTGGCGGATCGAATCCTGTTCATGGACCGCGGCCGCATTGCGGAACAGAACGACCCCGAAACTTTCTTCAGCGCCCCGCAGACCGCACGAGCGCAGCAGTTCCTGGAGAGGTTTTCCTATGTAGAAAACATGCCCAAAAGGAAAGCATCGTGAGTTTTAAAACTGCCCTGGTTGTACCCCTGATTGCCCTCGGTCTGTTGACCGGTTGCGATAAACCCGCAGAATCCAAGCCTGCGGCGCAAGCCAAGCCTGTCGCAGCCGCCAGCTACCTGGACACCATCAAGAAACGCGACAAATTGATCGTCGGCGTGTTCAGCGACAAACCGCCCTTCGGCTTCGTCAATGAGCAGGGTGAATACGTCGGTTTCGACACTGATCTTGGCAAGCGCTTCGCCAAGGATTTGCTGGGCGATGAAAAGAAGATCGAGTTCGTTGTCGTTGAACCGGCCAGTCGCATTCCATTTCTGCAGAGTGACAAGGTTGACCTGATTCTGGCCAACATGACCGTCACCCCGGAGCGTCGCGAAGCGGTGGAATTCACCAACCCGAACCTGCGTGTTGCCGTGCAGGCGTTGGTGCCTGAGGCCAGTTCGGTAAAAGCCCTCGATGATCTGGCGAGCAAAACCACCATTGTTACCACGGGCACCACGGCCGATATCTGGCTGACGAAAAATCACCCGGACTGGAAAGTGCTGAAGTTCGAGAAGAACTCCGAATCTCTGCAGGCCCTGGCCAATGGTCGCGGTGATGCTTATGCCCAGGACAATCTGGTGTTGTTCAGCTGGGCGAAGAAAAACCCCGGCTACCGCGTCCTGGAACAGAAGCTGGGCGACGAAGCACCGATTGCCCCGGCGGTGAAGAAAGGCAATATCGAACTGCGTGACTGGGTCAACACTGAGCTTGCCAAACTGGGCGAGGAGAAATACCTGCTCAAGCTCTATGACCAGTACGTACGCAAGGAACTGGCTGACGGCACCGATCCTTCGGCGGTAATAGTTGAAGGTGGGAGCTGGAAGCCTTAACCGGATCTGCAGGACCGGCTTCAGCATGGAGAGCGTCCTCCCGGCTGAAGCCGATCCTGCGTAGTGCGTATACATCTGTTTAACCATCACATTAAGTGCTTATCTCGCGGTAACTTGTTCACGGTAAGTAGTTAGCTGGCTAATAACTTATCGTTGACGTCAATTCTTAACTTTCCCCAACCACTTAAGTTCACCCAATACCCGCCGATAGTCAGCATAGAGTTCAATGGTTTTTGCTATCGCTGAGGGTACGTCATGTTCAATAAACTTCTAAAAAACGAACTGGCGGCCAGGACGGCCGAGGTTGTGGAGTTCAAAGGACTGATTGCGGCACTTGAACGCTCGATGGCGGTGGTGGAGTTTGACCTCACCGGTAAAGTGCTACGCGCCAATGACAATTTTCTGAAGACCATGGGCTATCGCGAGGATGAGTTGCTGAGCAAATCCCACCAGGATTTTTGTTCGCCGAACCTGACGCGCAGCAAGGAATACAGCGAGTTCTGGGCGCAGCTCAGGTCCGGAAAATTTGTTTCGGGCACCTTCCAGCGGTTCACTGGCCGGGGGCAGAATATTTGGCTTGAGGCCAGCTATAACCCGGTAACGGATGAACGGGGCAAGGTCTTGAAGGTGGTCAAGTACGCGCTGGACGTCACCGCCAAGGTCAGCCAGGAAGCCGAAACACGTAGCAAGCTGGCAGCCCTTGATCGAGCCATGGCGGTTATAGAGTTTGATCTGAGCGGCAATGTTCTGGTCGCCAATGACAATTTCCTGAAAGTGATGGGTTATGGGGCGGGCGAACTCAAGGGCAAGCAACATCGCCTGTTCTGCGAGCCGAGCCTGGTCAACAGCGCCGAGTACAGTGACTTTTGGCGTCGATTGAATGCAGGTGAGTTTTTCAGCGGGCAATTCAAACGGCTGGCGAAGAATGGTCGCGTGGTCTGGCTGGAAGCTTCTTACAATCCGGTGTATGACGCTGACGGTAAACTCTACAAGATCGTCAAGTTTGCCAGCGACATCAGCAATCGGGTCGAAAAATTTGAGGCCGATTCCCGTGGCGCATCACGCGCTTACCATATTTCCGCCGAGACCGAAAAAGTTGCCGAGCACGGTGCCGAAGTCATTCAGCAGACCGCTCGGGAAATGCGCCAGATTGCCGACAATATCGGCGCTTCGGCCCGACTGGTCAGCCAGCTGGGTGAACGCTCCGAGCAGATTACCGCAATCGTCAACACCATTCGCGGCATCGCCGACCAGACCAACCTGCTGGCCCTCAACGCCGCCATCGAGGCCGCGCGGGCTGGAGATCAGGGCAGGGGGTTTGCGGTGGTGGCCGATGAAGTCCGGCAACTGGCCGGGCGCACCAGTCGTTCGACAGCGGAAATCGCCGAGATGATCGGCATGATCCTGACGGAAACCCGCGATGCGGTTGCCAGCATGGACTCGACTCAGGAAGGCGCGCAACGCGGCGTCAGCCTCGCGGATCAGGCCGGGACGGTTATCCTGCAGATCCGCACCGGGACCAGCGATGCTGTGCAAGCGGTCAGCATGTTCGCGTCCAGTCACGATTGATCAGAGGCTGTCTCTGGGCAAAAACTGAGCGGTCATTGAAAAGCAGGTTGCCTGCAAATGAATGGCTTATCCACGGATAAGCCTTGTATCCGGATGATCGGCGGCGTGGCCTTTGACCATCCATCCGGACCCGATCCAAGAGCGGTGAATTTTCCAAACGGCCAGAACTCCTTCTTACAACGACTTAAAGAAGCGCTTTCGCGTGAATAACTGCGCGTGAGCATGTCTTGTTTGTATCAGGAACTGCCAGGAAGTATTTATGACCTCTCTTCAAATGCCGACAGAGACTGCTTTCTCTCAGCCTCACCGAACTGCGCAAAGTTATTACAAAGCGACCTATGACGCGCTGATGCACAGCCCGATGTTGCAGGATGATCCTCAGGCGGCGGCTTTTCTACGCCAGCAGCTGCAACTTGCCGACATGCACCCCTGCAATCTGCCCGCCGAGCCTGAGCACCTTGAGCAGTGGATCGCGGAAGGTGTCGCCAAGGTCGCCGAGCACTATGCGGCGTATCTGGAACAACGTCGCGCCGGGTCGCCGCGCCGGTTTTTCACCAACAAGGCCCACGCGATGTATTTTCTGCAACAGGTCGCGCCGACCAAACGGGTTGACGGGGCTTGGCTGTACGGGTTGTTGCCGCATTGGGCCGATTACCGGTTTCATGGGTTGATCCGCACCTATCTCGAAGAGCTGGGCGACGGCGATGCTGCGCTGAACCACGTTTCGCTGTATCAGAAACTGCTCGCGGACCTGGAATGCGATTCAAGCGACGGCCTCGATGACGAGGCTTATCTGCAAGGCGCTATTCAGTTGGCCTTGGGCAACCAGGCCGGGCAATTTCTGCCGGAAGTGATCGGCTACAACCTGGGCTATGAGCAACTGCCGTTGCACTTGCTGATCACCTCATTCGAGCTGAACGAACTGGGTATCGATCCGTACTATTTCACGCTGCACATCACCATCGACAATGCCAGCACCGGCCACGCCCGCAAGGCGGCGCAAAGCGTGGTGGCCTTGTTGCCCATGGGCGAGCAACGCGACGATTTCTATCAACGGATTGCCAACGGTTATCGACTCAACGAGCTGGGACTGGGCACAACCGCAGTGATCCAGGCGTTTGATCTGGAGCAGGAATTGATCGCACTGCTGGAGCGCAAGCGGACCTTTGGTCAGCACATGCATTCGGACTATTGCCGTCTGGATGGCAAAACCGTCAACCAGTGGCTGGCGGAGCCGGACCAGATGGGTGAGTTTCTTGCTGTATTGGAAAATCGCGGCTGGATCAAACGCCATCAGGACCCGACCGAAAGCCGCTTCTGGCAGCTGATCGATGGCGCCGGTGCGGCCATGTTCGGCGTGTTCAATGCCTATGAAAAACAGGTCCTGCATGACTGGATCGCGGGCGACTGGTCAGCTACAGCGGCCCAGTCGACTTCCAGCAAGCGGGCGCCGGATGCATTCCGGGCGCGCTTCAGGTCGGCACCGCGCAACGATGGGCTGCGCACGGCTGACCAACACACGCGGCTTGAAGATGTTGATCCCGACGTCAGCGGCTTGCTGGCCGACCTGAAGAACGCCACGGCGGCGCAGAAGATGCAAGTCCTGATCGAGCGCATGTCGCCCGCCAGGCACGCAACGCCTGCCGGATTGTTCGCGACCAAACGCTATGTCCAGGCCATGGCCGAGCGTCTGACGGGAGAGCGAGGATGAATGCCAATCAGGCTTTTGCGCCAGATACCTCGGACGTCTGGCTCCAGCGCGCGGCCCAGGACGCGCTGGTGAAACTCGGGCAAGGCCTCGTTGCCGAAGGCTACCGCTTCATTACACCGACGCCGCTGACCCACCAACGCGTCAACGCGCGGGAAAACAATCAGCTGGCGTCCTCGCTGCGAGACGTGTTCGGCTGGAGTCGGCCGTTTCCTGCAACGTTATTTCCAGCTGACGAACTCAATGAGTTGCTGGCCGCCGGTATTGTCGTGGCGCATGAGCACGGCTTTATCAGTCGTGTCAGGTGGTCGAGCCTGGGCGATTTATCGCTGGCGCATTCGGCGTTTCCCACCACCGACGAGGACTCGGTATTTTTCGGCCCGGATACCTACCGCTTCGCCCAGGCGATACGCGACCAGTTAAGCAGGACGTTCACGCCCATCAAGCGCGCTGTGGATATCGGCTGCGGCAGCGGGGCGGGCGCACTGGTGATTGCCAGCGCCCAGCCCCACGCGCAAGTGTTTGCCGTGGACATCAATCCCAAGGCGTTGCACTTTGCCCAGGTCAATGCCGAGGTCGCCGGGATCGACAACGTTGAATGTCTGGAGAGTGACATCCTGCGCGGCGTGGACGGCGAGTTCGATCTGATTGTCGCCAATCCGCCGTACATGAAAGACGCGAGTCAACGGGCGTACCGCCACGGCGGCGATGCCCTTGGCGCTGATCTGTCGGTGCGCATCTTGCGCGAGTCGTTGCCGCGGTTGGCGGTGGGCGGCGCGTTGGTGCTGTACACCGGCGTGGCAATGGTGGAGGGCGCGGACCCGTTCCTGGCTGCGGTGGCAGAGGATATTGCCGGTCCAGCGTGGGCCTGGACGTATCGGGAGATCGATCCGGATGTCTTCGGCGAGGAACTGCTTGAGGATGGCTATCAGGATGTGGAGCGCATTGCAGCGGTGGAATTGGTGGTGCGGCGCGTCTGATCGGCTGACGGTTTGAGCAAAGCCCGGTCGCACGACCGGGCTTTTGCGTTTCGGGTTGGTCAGGCGATGCTGTAACCGTCGAACGCTTTCTGCTGCTGCAAGGCGGTGATGATGTTTTTGCGCGTCACTGGCAGCTCGTTGCCTTCGTTGTCGACGAAGGTTTCGCTTTCCAGTTCCGCCTCGTCACCTTCGCCAACAAAGCTGAAGCCCAGGAACTCGAAGGCTTCACGGTCGACGTTCGGCCGCGAGCGCGGCGTGCGCATCGGCAGGCTGACGCTGACACCATCCTTGCTGATGGAAAACACTTCGACGTCTTTCTTGGCCCGGGCGACCTTGCTTTTGCCGGTGCCCGGATTGCTGATCGCCTGGTGGGTCTGGTTCAGCACCTTGAGCGCCAGGCTATACACCAATTCCTGAAACGCCGGGTCATCCTTGTAGCTGAACAGGATGCGGCTGATAGAGAATCGCGTACTCAAATCCGCCAGGGCCGCGCTGTCGGACGCCTCGGCGTCCTTGAGCTGCTTGAGTTCGCCCATCAACTCGTAAGCCCTGTCGTCGTCAAGGCTGTCCTGCGCCTGGCGAATGGCGGCGCGCAGCTGACGAATCTGATCGCTTTCCTTGGCGCTCTGGAAGGTATCAAGCACCATTTCACTGACGATCTTGGCCTGAGGCACGTGCTGGGAAAGGCTGATGGCATCTTCGTAAGCGAGCTTTGCCGAGGTCACGGCGTGTTCTGTATGGGAATCAGGCATTGAATTTCACTATTTCGTTAACCGGGTTTGAGGCGCGAAAGGCATGAAGCTTTTCGGGGCGCCTAATCTAGTGGACGAGGCCGCCGTTGTCACGAGCCAATAGCCCGGAGGTTGATGGATGACCGTCATCCGGCCCAAAGGCCGACTATTCAGGATCGATTTACATTTTTATCCGGTCACCGGCGATCCTTGGCTTGTTTTCTTGCGCCGTCCTGTTGATCATTCCGCTTACGGCTATTTAGTAAAGAGATAAGTGACATGAGTATGGGATTGACTGAAGAAGACATGCGCCGGGCGCTGGGCCTTGATGAGCCCGCCAAACCCGCCGAACAACCTGAGCCGGTGATCGAGTTCGACCTCGAACCGACTGTAGCGCCGGAACCCGAACCCGAGTTCATCATCGCGCCGCCTCAGGCCGAGGTTAAGCCTGAAGCACCTCGCCCGAAGGCCAAGCGCGTAACCCCCGCACTTCGGGTCACCATGCGCTGTACCAAGGTCTTCGAAGGCGAGGAAACCCTGTTCGTCCACGACGCCAAGACCCTGAGCACCTTCGACGCAGAGCAGGAAGCGAAGAAGGCGGCGGCCAAGGAGAAGTTCAAGTATTTCGAAGTGATATCGGTCAAGCGTGTGGAGTGAGGCGATCCGAACCGTTGCAGCGATGCTTGCCGTGCAGGCTGCGTGGGACCGGCTTCAGCCGGGAAGGCAATTGACGCCTTCGTGACTAAAGTCGCTCGTACTACCTGTTCGCGGGCAAGCCTCGCTCCAACGGACCAGCGCTGTTTTCGCTTAAGCTTCTTGCAGCGCCGCCGCGATGGCTTCGTTGAACGCCGGAATATCATCCGGGTTGCGCGATGTGATCAAGGTCCAGCCATTGGCGCCGCACTTTTTAACCTGGGCATCGACCCAATCTGCCGCCTTGGCATTGACCAGGTCAGTGCGCAGACTTGGGTATGACGTCAGGGTCTTGCCCTCAATCACACCCGCATCGATCAGCAGCCAAGGCCCGTGGCAGATAGCTGCGACGATTTTTCCGGCTTTGGCGAATTCACTGACCAGCCGCTGGGCGTCCTTGTCCTGACGCAGCGTGTCGGCGTTGACGGTGCCACCCGGAATCACCAAGGCATCAAAATCGCTGGCAGCCAGGCCTGAGAGCCGGGTGTCCGATTCCACCGTGCGATCTTTTTCGGTGTCCTGCATGAACGTCTGGGCAGTGCCGCCTACGATGGAGGCATGAGTTGCCTTGGCGCCATAGCCGCGCAATGCCTCCAGCGGCTTGAGCAGTTCGTCGCGCTCGATCCCGGTGTTCGCAGTAATGAACAGAACGTTCTTGCCTTGCAGTTGGGCTGTCATTGTCGGTTTTCCTCCAGTCATGCATGAATGTCAGGAGCACACGGTCTGCCATGCGCTCTTGTGAATGGGAGGTTTTGCCGCCAACGAAAGTTCAGACCGATTGCACGAGCGTCAGGATTCCACCGGCGCGTAATACCCGCCCACCGCTGGCGGCTGAATCAGCGTTGCCGTTTTGCCCGGCGTCATCGGTTCCTTGGTGTCGCCAGATATCATCCCCACCACTTCGCCACTTTCCAGCAATGCCCAGGCCGCGACGGGATGGATATAAAGTTTGCCGGAATGGCCGTCCTTGTGAATGAAGTTCCAGCCGCTGCAGGGGATGATTTGCATGATTTTTGTTGTCACGAGAATGCCCTCTCGATTGAGTACAGATCGAGACTAGCAGGTGTTCGGGCAAACGGAGTCGGGAGAACCGCCGTGATTTTCCGCAGTTGCCGGTGTGATGCGTCGCGACCGTTGGTCGTCTAGCTTGCGGCCCCCACAAAAACAATGAGCGCATTCATGCAAAAGCTGTTGAACGAGATACTCGATGAAGTACGGCCGCTGATCGGCCAGGGCAAAGTTGCCAACTACATCCCGGCATTGGGTGGCGTTGCGCCGGATCAGCTGGGTATCGCGGTCTACAGCAATGATGGCGAACTGCACTATGCCGGGGATGCCTCGACGCGCTTCTCGATTCAGAGTATTTCCAAGGTGTTCAGCCTGGTGCAGGCCATCGGCCACTCGGGCGAAGACATCTGGCAGCGGTTGGGCCATGAACCGTCCGGTCAGCCGTTCAATTCCCTGGTGCAGCTGGAATTCGAGCGGGGCAGGCCGCGCAACCCGTTCATCAACGCGGGTGCGCTGGTGATCTGCGACATCAACCAAGGCCGTTTCGCCGCGCCGTCGCTGTCATTGCGCGACTTTGTGCGGCGGCTGTGTGGCAACCCGGAAGTGATCTCCGATTCGAAAGTGGCTGAATCCGAATACCAGCATCGCTCGCGCAATGCCGCAGCGGCCTACCTGATGAAGTCGTTCGACAACTTCCATAACGAAGTGGAAGACGTGCTGCGCAGCTATTTTCACCACTGCGCAATGAGCATGAGTTGCGTCGATCTGGCGCGAGCCTTTGGCTTTCTCGCCAATCAGGGATTTTGCGTCCACAGCGGCCAGCAGATTCTGACCGCCCGGCAGACCAAACAACTCAACTCGATCATGGCCACCAGCGGTTTGTACGACGAAGCGGGCAACTTTGCCTATCGCGTCGGCCTGCCAGGCAAAAGCGGCGTCGGCGGCGGTATCGTGGCGGTGGTGCCGGGGCGGTTTTCGGTGTGCGTCTGGTCACCGGAACTCAACCCCGCCGGTAATTCCCTGGCGGGCATGGCGGCGCTGGAGAAGCTCAGCGAGCGCATTGAGTGGTCGGTGTTCTGATCCGCAGCTGCCTTCGGGGAATATATTCCCGAGCATTCCCGCCCTGGCGCTGGTCTACTGGGTTCACGTCAGTCAACGCTCCGGCTGATGGCATCCTTACTGAAGCGCCAGGGAAAGCATGTACCTGAATCGATCATTCCAGTTTTATATCGAAGCGCCGTGGCTCGGCAGCAAGTCCTTCAAGCCGCTGCTCATCCTCGCCGCCGCGCTGTTGCTCAGCGCCTGCGGCACCCAACGCAGCCAGGAAGGTCCAGAGCTGACGCCCGGACAGATTCGTACACAAATCCTGCGCCTTATGCCGGCCAAAGTCCCGGACAGAGAAGGTTGGGCTGCGGATATCCAGGCCGCGTTTACCGCGCAAGATATCGCACCGACCACCCAGAACCTGTGCTCGGTGCTGGCCGTGGCCGAGCAGGAATCAACCTTTCAGGTCGATCCGCCGGTGCCGGGGCTGGGCAAGATCGCTCGCAATGAGATCGACCGCCGCGCCGCCCGCCTGCACATTCCCGGCGTGCTGATTCGTACGGCCCTGCAGATTCGTTCACCTGACGGCAAATCCTACGCCGCGCGCCTGGATGCAGCGCGCACCGAGAAACAGCTCAGCGCGATTTTCGATGATTTCATCGGCATGGTGCCCATGGGGCAAACCCTGTTCGGCAATTTCAACCCGGTTCACACGGGCGGGCCGATGCAAGTGAGCATCGCCTTCGCCGAAAAACAGGCCAAAAATTATCCTTACCCGGTTTCCGGCACGATTCGTCAGGAGGTGTTCAGTCGGCGTGGCGGCATGTACTTCGGCATCGCTCACTTGCTGGGTTATCCGGCCAATTATCCGGCACCGCTGTATCGCTTTGCCGACTTCAATGCCGGCTGGTACGCCAGTCGCAATGCGGCTTTCCAGAGTGCGGTGAGTCAGGCGACGGGCATCAAGCTGGCGCTGGATGGCGATCTGATCCGTTACGACTCGACGTCACCCGGTTCCACCGAACTGGCGATACGTGCGTTGAGCAAGCGGCTGGACATGAACAACTCGGCGATCTTCAGTCAGCTCAAGCAGGGCGATACGCTGGAGTTCGAAGACACCCAATTGTATGAGCGGGTATTTTCGCTGGCTGAGGCTGCGGCGGGTAAATCATTGCCTCGGGCGATTCTGCCGGGCATCACCCTGCAAAGTCCGAAGATTACGCGCAATCTCACCACGGCCTGGTTTGCCCAGCGAGTGGATGATCGCCGCGAACGGTGTATGCAGAAGGTAGCGACAAGCGCTGGAGGCTAGGGCAGTTCTTCCCACTTGACCAATCGGAGCTGTGAGCGCTCGGCGTGTTGCTGCAAGGCTTCAAGCTCGGTGCGCAGATTCGACAGATTATGTTGCACGCCGATTCGGGCGTGCAGGCAAGCGTAGAACCAGGCATCGGAGTCACTCATCGTCGAATCGGGTTGAATGAAGACTCTTCGCTCCCCCCTGAAAACGTATCGAATCTCAAAATGTCGGCCATTCGCCATAACCATGCTATCTCAGTTGTGATAGCGCTATGACATTGGTGGCAGACAGCCAGTTCCCCTTGGCGATTGTTTTTCAGCCCAAAGGTCAGGATCAAGCGTTGAGCCTGTCCAGAGTCGATGGATCCGGCACGCCGTCGAAGAAGGTATCCAGCACATTCTGGAAGATGCTTCGCTGGGGATCCGCCACGGCGAACAGGGTCATGCTCGAATGCAGCTTCATGTCATCCGGCGAGCCGAAAATCTGCCGTGCGGTCCGTTGCACCTGCGGCTCGATAATCTGCGCGCAGAGTTCCAGGCGCTGCCCCAATAGCGGGTGTTGCAGGTAGGCCTGCGCTTCTTCAAGGCAGGTAATGGCGTAGAATCTTGCCATTTCGCTGCGGCCCAGCCCGCTGATCTGCGGAAAAACGAACCACATCCAGTGTGTTTTTTTCCTGCCGTTACGTAATTCAGCCAGCACTTTGTCGAAACGGTGGTTCGGTCCCTGTGCGGCGACGAAGCGTTGCAGATTGTAAAAGTCGTGCATGGCACACCTTCCAACAGACGCAGATTTATCGAGTGTGGTATTCGGCGGCGGCCTTATGATGTGCCAGTTTAGCCGCTGAACCTCTGCGTTGCGCCGGGTTCGATAGATCTTCCTCCCTTCGTTTTTATCCGAGAGCGTTCCTGCGCATGCCTGTTGTCAGTCGTTTTGCCGCATTTTTCGATCAGGCACGCCGTGCGCTGGGATTGGTCTGGATCACTTCCCGGGGCTTGTCGCTGGGGTTGGTGGCGGCGACTTTGATGGCGGGCGTGCTGCCGGCGCTCGCCGCTTTTCTGGGCCAGCGTATCGTTGATGCGGTGGTCGCGGCCATGCAACTGCATGCCGACACTGGCAACGCGCCGCTGTGGCCGGTATTGCGTTATGTGCTGATGGAGGCGGGCGTGCTGGGCTTGCTGGCCGGCACCCAACGCGCCTTGTCGGTCCAGCAGTCATTGCTGCGTGTGCAACTGGGGCAGCGGGTCAACACCTTGATCCTGGAAAAGGCGCAAACCCTGTCACTCAGCCAGTTCGAGGACTCGGAGTTCTATGACAAGCTAGTGCGCGTGCGCCGCGAAGCCTCAACCCGGCCGCTGGCATTGGTGACCAAATCCCTGGGGCTGACCCAGAATCTGATTTCCCTGATCAGCTTTGCGGTGCTGCTGGTGCATTTCTCGCCTTGGGCGCTGCTGATTCTGGTGCTGGGCGCCTTGCCGGTATTTTTCGCCGAAGCGCATTTTTCCGGCGATGCCTTCCGCTTGTTCACTCGCCGCGCCCCGGAAAGCCGTCAGCAGAACTACATCGAAACGCTGCTTTCCCATGAGACCTATATCAAAGAGGTCAAGCTGTTCGGTTTCGGTCCCTTGTTGTTGCAGCGTTACCGCGACACGTTCGCGCGTTTGTATGCCGAAGACCGGCGCCTGACCCTGCGTCGCGACGGTTGGGGATTTCTGTTGGGGCTGCTCGGCACTGCGGCGTTTTATCTCGCTTATGCGTGGGTGGTGGTGGACGCGGTGCATGGTCTGATCACCCTGGGCCAGATGACCATGTATCTGGTGCTGTTCAAGCAAGGGCAGGGCGCGGTGAGCAGCAGCCTGAGCGCCATCAGCGGGCTGTACGAGGACGGCCTTTATCTGGCCGATCTGTATGAATACCTCGGGCAACCCGTCACCGTGGAAGTCGGCGGCGTGACCGAAGGTGCGCTGCCCGGCGACGGCCTGCGTTTCGAAGGCGTGAGCTTTACCTATCCGGGATCCAGTCATACGACGCTGGAAAGTATCGACCTGCATCTGGCGCCCGGTCGCAGCGTTGCGCTAGTGGGTGAAAACGGTTCCGGCAAGACCACGCTGATCAAGTTGTTGACCCGTCTGTATCGTCCGAATCAAGGGCGCATTCTGCTTGACGGCAGCGATCTCAACGACTGGAACGAAGATGCCTTGCGGCGGCGCATTGGCGTGATCTTCCAGGACTACATCCGCTACCAGTTCATCGTTGGCGAAAATCTTGGGGTGGGTGATATCGACGCCTTCGGCGAAGAGCAACGCTGGCGTGATGCCGCCAGCCAGGGCATGGCGGCGGAGTTCATCGAGCAACTGGACAAGGGCTATGCGACGCAACTGGGCCGCTGGTTTGCCGGTGGTCAGGAACTCTCCGGCGGCCAGTGGCAGAAAATTGCCTTGTCCCGGGCCTACATGCGCCGCAACGCCGACATCCTGATCCTCGACGAACCCACCGCAGCCCTGGACGCCGGCGCTGAAGCGGCGGTGTTCGAGCATTTTCGCGAGTACGCCAAGGGCCGCATGACGCTGCTGATTTCCCACCGTTTTTCCAGCGTGCGCAATGCCGATCACATCGTCGTGCTGGATCAGGGCCGGGTCCTGGAACGCGGCGACCACGCCAGCCTGGTGGCTGCGGGCGGGCGCTATGCCACGCTGTTCGACTTGCAGGCGCGGGGGTATCGCTAACGGGCTTGCGACGTTCAGTGTCGGGTAAGCCGCTTCGCGAACGAGGATTGCCAATGTGTAGGAGCGCGGCTTGCCCGCGAATCGGATTTTCAGCCGACTTTATCTATCGCCTGAAACGAAGCTTTCGCGGGCAAGCCTCGATCCCAGGAAGGATCAGGCTAACCCCGAGCCATCAAGGCAGTGGATCGAACTTCAACGCGCTCAGGCTTTGGACCTTGTCCTCACGGACCATTTTGTATTCGGTGTTCGGGCCGATCCAGCGTTCCCAGATGGCGTCGATCTCGCCAGCGTCGTCCATTGCCTTGAGGGATTCATTGACCTTGGCCAGGAACGCCGGTTCGTCCTTGCGCATACCGGCGCCAATGGGCTCCAGGGCCATTGGCTCCTTGACGATGGCCAACTCAAGACCCGATGCCTTGGCCTGATTGACCAGTTTGATCGCGGTCATGGTGTTGGTCACCAGCCCGACAACCTTGTTCTGTTGCAGCGCCATGTAGGCAGAGCCGGTGTCCTGGAACGTTACCGGAGTCGCGCCAGCGATACGGATCGACTGTTCGGAAGTTGAACCCTTGGTGGAGCTGATGCGTTTGTCCTTGAAGAACGCCTTGTCCTTGTCGGCGTTGGCGGCGTGGACCACCAGGGTTTCCTTGGCAATGTAGTACGGGTCGCTGAACTGGATCTGATCGGCGCGGGTCTTGGTGTAGGCCAGATTGGCGAAGAGCACATCGACGCGGCCCATTTTTACTTCCGGAATCCTGGCTTCCACCGACATTGGCTTGAGCTCCAGCTTGACCCCCAGCTTCTTGGCCAGCGCCGTACACAGATCGACGTCCATGCCCACCAGCTCGCGGGTTTTCGGGTCCGGCGCGGAGAACGGCGGTACATCGGCATACACGCCGCAGCTCAAAGACTGCCTGGTCATGATGTCGTTCAGCTGATCGGCGTGGGCAAGGGTGGCTGCCAGGGGACTGAGTGCTACGACGGCGAACAAATGCTTGATACGCATGGGAATGCTCCAGAAAAAATAGGTATGGGTAGACCGGATCCAACGGCAGTTAGAAAAATCAATGTCCACGCAAGTCCGCGATAAAACGCTGGGCGCGGGGGTGTTGGGGCTGACTGAAAAAGCTCTCTGGGTCGCTTTTTTCCAGAATCTGCCCGGCATCCATGAACCAGATGGTGTCGGCAACTTCACGGGCGAAGTTCATTTCATGGGTCACGCACATCATGGTCATGCCGTCTTTGGCCAGGCCCTTCATGACACTCAGGACTTCACCGACCATTTCCGGGTCCAGGGCACTGGTGGGTTCGTCGAACAACATCACCGGCGGCTCCATGGCCAAGGCCCGGGCAATGGCCACGCGTTGCTGTTGGCCGCCGGATAATTGCGCGGGGTAGGCGCCAGCTTTGTGCGCCAGGCCGACGCGTTCCAACAATTCCATGGCCCGCTGTTTGGCGGCCGAGCCCTTCAAGCCCAAAGTCTTGGTGGGCGACAGGATGATGTTGTCCAGCACCGACAGGTGTGGAAACAGGTTAAAGCTCTGGAATACAAAACCGACCCGGCTACGCAGCCGGTTCACGTTGGCGTCGGTGCCGTTTACATCCTGGCCGTCGAACAGAATCTGCCCTTCCTGGATGTCCTCCAGGCGATTGACCGTGCGGATCAGCGTCGACTTTCCGGAGCCTGAAGGGCCGCACAGCACCACCACTTCACCGGTATTTACCTGGGCGGTGAGATTGGTCAAGGCCTGGTATTCGCCGTACCACTTGTTGACGTTGGAAAACATGATCATTGGACGCATGAGTCAGCCCTGTTCAATTAATAGGGGTCAGCAAAGGGCTGTCGACGGCGGCAGCGGTTACGGTACCCAGACGCTTGCGGGCAATGCGCCGCTCCAGCCAGTCGGCCAGATGGGTCAGGGCGAAACACAGCAGGTAATAAATGACCGCGAGGATGAAGAACACCTGAAACGGCTTGGTCAGCAGTTGGTTGTTGACCTGATTGGCGGCGAACGTCACTTCCTGAACGTTGATCACATAACCCAGAGACGTTTCCTTGATGATGGAGATGAACTGGCTCAGCAGGCTGGGCAGGGCGTTGTAAAGCGCCTGGGGGAGGATGACCCAGGTGGTGGTGCGCAAGTAGCTCATGCCCAAGGCGCGGGAGGCTTCGTACTGGCCGCTCGGCAATGCCTGGATGCTGCCGCGAATGATTTCGCACAGATACGCGCTCTGGTAGATCACCAGGGTGCAGAGCATGGTGGTGAACCCGGTGATGTTGTGGCCGATGAGCAAGGGGACCAGAAAGTAGGTCCAGAAGATCACCATGAGCAGCGGAATTCCCCGCAGCACATACACCCAGACTGTCGCGCAATAGCGCAGCGCTTTCCACGGCGAGATTCTTGCGACAGCCAGCAGCAGGCCGAACGGAAAGGCCAGCAACAGGGCCAGTACCGCCAGAATCAGCGTGCTTGCCAGTCCACCCAATGGACCGTGCGGGTATTGGCCGATCAGGAACAGCGTCCAGTTTTCCTGGAGGATCTTGAAGATATCGAACATGCTCGCTTACCTCGCCAGGGCTTTGTTGAACCGCTTGGCCAGCAGGGCACCGAGCCCCATCAGCAGCAGCGAAATGGCCAGGTACACCACTGAGGCAACCAGAAAGGACTCGAAGGTTCGGAAGGTATAGTTCTCGACTTCTCGCGTTGCATACGTCAGCTCCATCACTCCGATAGCCATGGCCAGACTGGTGTTCTTGAACAAGAGCACCGTGTGGTTGATCAACGACGGCAAGGAGTTGCGCACGCCCTGGGGCAGGATCACGTAGCGCATTGAACGCACATAGCCCATGCCCAGCGCTCGCGAAGCCTCGGTTTGCCCCGTCGGAATGGCCCGCAGGCCACTGCGGATGTCTTCACTGAAATAGGCCGCCTGACACAGGCCAAGGGCGATGATCGAGAACAGGTATTCAGTGTTGTAATTGGCCAGCCAGATCTGCGTCGAGGTGGACAGCAGTGTCGGGATACCGAAATACCACAGCATCAATTGCACCAGTGTCGGCACGTTGCGGTGGTAGGAAACATAGGCCGCAACGATGCGGTTCGCGTATTTGTTGCCGGTCAGGCGCACGGTCACCAGAACGAGTGCCAGGGCCATGGCCAGGCACCAGGCAAACAGCGCCAGTTGCAAGGTCATTTCGATGCCCTTGACGATCAGTTCGGCGTATTCACCTTGCAGGATCGGGGCTAAATCGAAGTCATGCTTCATGGTCAATCCCTATCAGCATTGGGTAGGGGCAGAAAAAGTGCCAGGCATTGGCCTGGCCAAGGAGCGCATTGACGGATGAGTCCGTTCTGTTCGCAGTGCAGCGGTGCAGCGCTGGCAGGTTCAGCCCTGGTAATCCTGCGGGCGGGCGGTCGACAGGCCACCGGGGACTTGCAGGGTCGGCGTGATTTCCATGTGACCGATATTGACGGCGACCGGGGCGGCAATGGCGAAGGCGATGGCATTGGCGATGTCCGCGGCCACCGGCAACTCGAAGCCCTCGACAAAGCGCTTGTAGGTTTCTTCGGAATCGCCATGGACATGGGCGAAGATGTCAGTGGCAACGCGGCCAGGGCAGATTTCGGTAACCCGTACGCGTTTGCCGAAGGCATCGATACGCAGTTGGCGAGAAAGCATGCTCACGGCGGCCTTGGTGGCGTGATAGGTCGAGTTACCGCCAAAGTTATAGGCCGCAGCAATGGAGCTGATATTGATGATGTGGCCACTGTCGCGTTCGACCATGCCTGGCAATGCCAGACGCGCCAGATGCAGCACGGCGCGCAGGTTGACATCGATCAGGAAATCGATGCCCTCGGCGTCTGCCGCAAGGATCGAACCCGGACGATCCACCCCGGCGTTGTTGACCAGAATATCGAAGCTGTATTGGCCGAACAGGGCGGTCAGTGCGGGCAGATCGGTAACGTCGATAGCATGGGCAATACAACCAGTGCGTGCGGCCAGATCAGCCAGTTTGTCGGCGCTGCGGGCAATGGCATGAACTTCGATACCTTCCTGACAAAGACGCTCGACCACGGCTGCGCCGATGCCGGAAGAAGCGCCAGTGACCAGTGCGGTTTTGTAATCGGAAAATGGCATTGCGGTTACCCCTGAATCCATGGGTTCACACGCCTGGCATGTGAACGATCAATACGGTTGTGTGTAGCTCATGTACCGACTCTATCCAGCGTAAACCCTGGCGACCAAGACGGAATGGCTGTGTGGCTATAAGGCTCTCTTATGACGTTGGCCCAGAGCGGCCGGCTCAGGCCATCAGCTGTGAGACGGGCACGATCTGGCCCCCGGCAGTTTCGATTTCGCGACGCACGGTGTGAGCCAGCTCAACCGCGCCCGGTGTGTCGCCGTGGAGCAATATCGAACAGGCGTTGACCTTGATCACCTTGCCGTTGATGCTCGTTACGGTGCTGTCTTCAAGTAACTGACGAACCCGCTGCAATACGGTGGTTGAGTCCTTGATCACCGAGTTGGCGATTTTGCGTGGCACCAGCAGGCAATCGTCGTCGTACGCGCGGTCGGCCAGAAACGTGGTGGCGACTCGCAAATTGCACAGGGCGGCAGCGCTTTCGATGGCCCTGCTGCTTGAGGAACTGATGATGAGTGTCGGATCAAAGGCGGCCACGGTCCGAATCAGCGGCGTTGCCAGCTCGATATCAGCGGCGGCCATGTTGCCCAGGGCGCCATGGAAGCTCATGTGCGTCATGCGATGCCCGGCGGCTTTGGCAATAGCCGCCAGAGCCCCCAACTGATACGTCACATACGTACATAGCTCGGTGATGTCGATATTCATCTGACGTCGGCCGAAGCCCTGCAGGTCGGGGAAACCTACATGGGCGCCCAGATCGATGCCTTTGGCTTTGGCCATGCGTGCAGTGTTATTCATGATCAATGGGTCGCCGGCATGAAAACCGCACGCGACGTTGGCCGAGGAAATGATCTCCATCAGCGCTTCATCCTCGCCCATGCGCCAGGCACCGAAACCTTCACCCAGGTCCGCATTCAGATCGATCTTCATGGCAGCATTGCTCCGGCTTCAACAGGACAAAGGCTGATCAGCGTCTGGCCATAACCCACGGCGGTGCCGCTGGATACGAGCTGGCTGCAGACCTTTCCGGCGTGCTGGCTGCGTACGGGAAGCAGCAGCGAGCCAATTGCCAGGAGGGCCACCAACTGCCCAACCACCACGTCGCTGGCCATGGGCGCGAGCACTAAATTGTCGTCCGGGTGTGCATCCAGAAACCGTCCCAACGACGGGGCCTTGATGTCGAGCAGGGTTGCGCAAGGCCTGGCTTCCGGGGTTGTCGGGTCGGGAGCTGCCGAAGGAGGGGCGTGGGCGCTGCCGAGCTTGAGCGTCAGCTTGAATCCCGGCTTCTCGATCTCAGCACCGCACAGGCCTGCCTGTTTCAGGTCCGCCGACAACTGGCGAATTTCTTCAATATTCATTGTCATCATCCTCAACGCCGGGCCAGGCCATGCAGGGCCACAAGACGCCGTGTTTCGGCGAGATAGCGCTGGTTGTGTTCAAGGGCGTCCAGCGCCTGGTCATAACTGCATTCGATAAAGCGCACCCGGCTGCCAATGGCGGCCTGACCCAGGCGCCACAGGTCGGCCTCGATCACGGTGCCGAATTTCGGGTAGCCGCCGCTGGGTTGAGCATCACGCATCTGGATAATGGGCTGGCCGCCATGGGGCACTTGAATGACGCCAGGCACGATGCCGTGGGAGCGAACCTCCACGGCGCGCTCAGGCAGGATCGGTGTGCCGGCGAGGCGATAGCCGTAGCGATTGCTCTGGGAGGTGATTTTCCAGTCTCCGGCCCAGAACGACGCACGGGAGTCGGCGGTAAAACCCAGATACTCGGCGGCAGGCAATACGCGAATGGCGGGGATGTCATGCACGGCCAGAGGCAGTGCCCGAGCGGCACCCAGCACGCCGAAATCCGTCGCCCCGGCGAGCAATCCCGGCTTGCCGGCGCCCAGTTGATCACCTTGCTGCAAGGCGCGCCCCTGGAAACCGCCAAACTCACCGCGCAGCTGGGTGCTGCGTGAACCGAGCACCCGTGGCACGTCGACCCCGCCTGCCAGGCACAGATAGGCTCGGCAGCCCGAAGCAGGGCGGTCGATGGTCAGGGTCTGGCCTTTGTGACCTTGCATGACCCAGTTCGGCGGCAATGCGCTGCCGTCCAGATTCGATGCGCAGGCTGCGCCAGTCACCGCAAAGGCACAGTCCGCCAGCAGGCGTACCTGGAAGGGAAATACCGGAATTTCGATAGCTGCTGCATCATCGTCATTGCCCAGCAAAATATTGCCGGTCACGACGGCCAGCGCGTCCATTGCACCTGAAGTGCCCACCCCATAACCCAGGCTGCCGATTCGGCCCAGATCCTGAACCGTGGCCAGGGCCGTGGCGGATAGAATCTCGATCATCGAATGATCCTCTCGATGCGAAAGCGCAGCAGATCACCCGGCTGCAAGAGCGCCGGAGGGGATTGTTCCGGGTCGAAGAAGACCATTTCGGTACGGCCGATGGTGTTCCAGCCGCTGGGACCGGCGGACGCCGAAACCCCGGTCTGCACGCCGCCGATAGACACTGAACCGGCGCCGATGCTGATCACCGGAACCTGGCGCCTCGGGGTCGCGATACGCGGATCCATGCCTCCCAGATAGCAGTAACCCGGATGGCTGCCTAAGGCGTACACCGGATAAAGCGGCTCACTGTGCAGGTGAGCAATGGTCTCGATATCCAGCCCGGTGTGGGCAATCACGTCATTGATGTGTGGCCCGTGCTCACCGCCGTAAGTCACCGGCAATTCGATGATGCGGCCCTCCAGTGGCAAGGGCTCGCAAGCTTCCCAGGTTTCCAGCAGGCGTTGGGTCAGGGCGCCGAGTTCCCTCGGTGCGCGGGTGAACGTCAACATCAGGTTATTCATGCCCGGCACAGATTCGCGAATTTCCGGCCATTGCGCGGTCACCCGGGCCATCGCCCAGAGGCGCTGTTGCGGGGCCAGGTCCAGGCTGCCTGGCGCCTCAAAAAGCAGGGCCGTGGTGCCCAACAGGCTGATGGTCGGACTCGGGTCCGCAGGGGTGATGCTCATTGGGTGCTCCGTTGCTGCAGCCAGTGCTCCAGATGGTGAATGTCGACGCCACCGCGGCAAAAATCCGGGTCTTGCAGAATCTCGCGGTGCAGGGCGATGTTGGTGGAAATACCCTCCACGTAGAGTTCACTCAACGCCAGGCGCATACGTGCCATGGCTTCCTCACGAGTGGCGCCGTGGCTGATGACCTTGGCGATCATTGAGTCGTAATAAGGCGGCACCCGGTAGCCGGTGGTGACATGGGAATCGACCCGCACACCAAATCCGCCCGGCACTTCCCAGCGGGTGATCTGGCCCGGAGTCGGCATGAATGTCAGCGAGTCCTCGGCATTGATCCGGCATTCCAGGGAATGACCGTTGGCGACGATGTCGCTCTGGCGCAGCTCGAGACGTTCGCCTCGGGCCATGCGCAGCTGCTGTTGAACGATGTCGATGCCGGTTGTCATCTCGGTCACGGGGTGCTCGACCTGCAGACGGGTGTTCATTTCAATGAAGAAGAACTGACCGTCTTCAAAGAGGAACTCGAAGGTGCCGACGCCCCGGTAGGCGATCTGCTGGCAAGCCTTGACGCAACGCGCTCCGACATGGGCGATCAGTTGCGGATCGATCCCGGGCGCGGGCGCCTCTTCCAGCACTTTCTGATGGCGGCGCTGCAACGAGCAATCGCGACTGCCCAGCCACACGGCGTTGCCGAACGCGTCGCACAGGACCTGAATTTCCACGTGTCGCGGGTGACCCAGGAATTTCTCGATATAGAGCTCCGGGTTGCCGAACGCCAGACGGGCCTCTTCACGGGTCAGGGCGATCGCGGCCAACAGGTCTGCTTCGCGCTGGACCACGCGCATACCGCGACCGCCGCCACCGCCCGCCGCCTTGACGATTACCGGGTAACCGATTTCCTGCGCCACCGCCAGGATGGCTTGCGGATCGCTGGACATGCTGGAATCAGGGCCGGGAACGCAAGGTACGCCGGCTTCGCGCATGGCGCGTTTGGCGGCGACTTTGTCACCCATGGTGCGAATACAGGCGGCGCTGGGGCCAATGAACGTCAGGCCGGCATTCTCTATACGTTCGGCAAAGTCAGCACTTTCGGAAAGGAAACCGTAACCGGGATGGATCGCCTGGGCGCCGCTTATTTCTGCAGCGAAGAGCAGCGCGGTCTGGTTCAAGTAGCTTTGAGTGGGGGCGGCGGGTCCGATGCAAATCGCCTCATCGGCTTGTAAAACGTACTGCGCGTGACGATCGGCTTCGGAATAAACCACTACGGTTTTCAAGCCCAGGCCACGGCAGGCACGCTGGATACGCAAGGCAATTTCGCCACGGTTGGCGATCAGCACTTTTTCGAACATTTGGATGCACCTAAAGAGTTCGGGTCGTGATCAACCGAGACGGAACAAAGGTTGGCCTGCTTCGACCTCAATGCCCCCGGTGGCCAGAATCGCTTCCACGACACCTGAATGCGGGGCCTTGAGCGGGTGGAACATTTTCATCGCTTCGATAATTGCCAGTGTCTGACCGGCCTCAACGTTATCGCCTACTGTGACAAAGGGTGCTTCTCCCGCCGCAGGCGTCAGATGCAGGACACCGTAGAGGCTGGCCTTGACCGCGTTGTCAGCGGTTGGAGGCATGACCGGTTTGGCGGCGGGGGTTGGTGCGTGGGTTGCCAGGCCTGGCTGCGCATTGGCGGGCAGCGATGGCGCTCGCGCCACAGCAGTGGCGCCCTCTTTGAACAGACGTATCGTGCTGTCGCCTTCTGTCAGGCTCAGTTCGATCAGGTCGGACTCAGCCAGCAAATCGATCAGTGCCTTGATGCGTTCTTGGTCCATACCCTTGCTTCACCTTTGCCGCGTGTCGTATTGAATGGAGTTCAATCTAACGAGGGCCGTTCGGGACCGCCAAGACGGTTTGGCTGTGGGGTGATAAGGCTCGCTTATGACGCAGAAGCGGTCTGATTGCGCATCTCTGCGATCAGCTCCAGAAGAATGGCCTTGACCGCCTGGGCCGGGACCGACAAAGGCAAATGGCCGGACAGGCACAGGGCCAGAGGTGCTTGTATGCCGGGTTCGACAATGTGCAGCATGCGCGCACCCGTGGCGGCCATCAGCACTCTGGCTGCTGATTCGGGGAGGATGGTTGAACCGAAGCGCTCGGCGACGGCTGCGGTAAGGGTCGCCGATGATTCCACCTCGGCCACCACATTGGCGCTCAGACCGATGCTGACGAAAGCTTCGTCCACCAGCTTGCGCATGATGTTGTAAGGCCGAGGCAGGAGCATTGCCATGGGCGCCAGCTCGGCCAGGGATATTTCATCCCGCTCGCTCAGGTGGGCTTCGGCGCTGACCAGATACAGGTTTTCCCGCAGCAGCGGTACAAAACTCAGGCCATGGACTTCACGCCCGCCGTACAGAACCGCCATGTCCATGCGCCCGTTCATGATCAGTTCGCTGAGGGTGGTGCCGAAATTCTCGTTGAGGTAAAGCAGAATCCCCGGGTAGCGCTCGCGAACCCGACGCAAGAGCGGCAGCGACAAGGTCGAGGCTGCGGTGCCCGGTGCCAGGCCCACCGATACTTGACCGGACAGCGCATGGCCGGTGTCGTTGACGTCGCTGATGGCCTGTTCGCACTGACGCAATATGTGTTGGGCATGGCCGTAGAGCACCTTGCCCGCTTCGGTGGGCGTCACGCCGCGCTTGGTACGAATCAACAATTGCTGATGCAGTTCGGCTTCCAGCGTCGCCAACTGTTGGCTAAGGGCCGGCTGGGCAATATGCAAGACATCGGCGGCCTGCGTCAGGCTGCCGATATCGACGATTTTTACGAAGTACTTCAGGCGGCGAAGGTTCAAAAGACAGGACTCATGGATGAAATGGCATCCAGACGGGTTTAGCAAAAGGCAGGCCATGCAGCGCAATCGGTTTGAACGCTCAGCGATTGAGCTATAAGCCTTTGTTATGACCAAAGGTGCCGTTGCGGGTTTTGCTTTGAGGCGGCGCAGTGAATCCTGATGCGTTCCATTTTGGTGCGTCGGTGTTCTGCAGGCTGTCATAAGGACTTCCTATTAGCCCAGAACGAAACTGTCTTATCTGCATGAGGATAGCGACTCGTAACGTAGTGCCTCGAATGTCACCTCCGAGGATTACGACCTTGAACGCCTCCCGCATCGCCGCCCGCGTGCAACGCATCAAACCTTCGCCGAGCAGTGCCGCCGCCGACCGTGCCATTGAACTGCGCCGCCAGGGCAAGTCGATCATCAATCTGGTAGTGGGTGAACCCGATTTTGATACGCCGCCGCACATCCGCCTGGCCGCGTGCGCCGCTATCGAGCGCGGCGAAACTCGCTATACCTCGAACGCCGGCACGCTGGAGCTGCGCCAGGCCATCGTGGCCAAGCTGGCGCGGGAAAATGATCTGCAGTACTCGGCTGCCCAGGTCGTGGTGACCTGCGGGGCGAAGAGCGCGATTTTCAATGCCTTCGCGGCAACCCTGGGCGCGGGCGATGAGGTGCTGATCCCCGCGCCTTACTGGGTTTCTTACCCGGACATGGTGCTGGCGTGCGAAGGCGAGCCGGTGACCATCGCCTGCCCGGAAGAGAACGGCTTCAAGCTGACCGCAGAACAGCTGCGCGGCGCGATTACCGAGCGGACCCGCTGGTTGCTGCTCAATTCACCGAGCAATCCGACCGGCGCCAGTTACAGCGTGGATGAACTGCGTCGGTTGGCTGACGTGTTGCTGGAGTTTCCCCACGTACTGGTCATGACCGACGACATCTACGAGCATATTCGCTTTGAAGGTGCCGATAACGGCCACATTCTGGGGGTCGAGCCTGCGCTACGTGATCGCGTGCTGGTCATCAATGGCGTTTCCAAGACCTATGCCATGACCGGCTGGCGTATTGGCTACGCTGCAGGCCCGGCGGACTTGATCAATGCCATGGCGACTTTGCAGTCGCAGTCGACCAGCAATGCGAGCTCGGTGGGCCAGGCCGCAGCGCTTGCGGCCTTGAGTGGCGACCAATCGTTTGTCAAAGAAAGCGTCGTGATCTACCAGCAGCGCCGCGATCGTTGCCTGGACCTGATCAACGGCATAGAAGGCCTGAGCTGCCTGAAACCCGATGGCGCGTTTTATCTGTATGTGAACTGCGGTGCATTGATTGGCAAACGTACTCCGGCCGGGCAGGTCCTTGCGACCGACACCGATGTGGTGATGTATCTGCTGGAAAGTCAGGGCGTGGCAGTGGTCGCGGGTACGGCTTACGGCCTGGCACCGTTCTTTCGCATGTCGATTGCTACCGACCTGGAAACCCTTGAACAGGGCTGCAGCCGAATCGCCACCGCCGTTGCGGCCTTGGGCTGAGGCGTTGGTCATGACGACTCAGGCGAGCGCGTTGAGCTTCAGGCAGGCGTTGCTGGCAATGCTCGGCATCTCGCTGGTGCTGATGTTGTCGGCCCTTGACCAGACGGTGATTGGCAATGCCTTGCCAAGCATCGTGGCCGAACTGCAAGGGTTTGAGCTCTACGCCTGGGTCGCCACGGGTTATCTGTTGACTTCAATCGTGACCATTCCGGTATTCGGTCGGCTGGGTGATTACTACGGTCGCAAACCGTTTGTGCTGGCCGCGACCATCGTTTTCACACTGGCGTCACTGGTGTGTGCCCTGGCCAATGACATGTGGGTACTGGTCGTCGGCCGGGCATTGCAAGGGGTTGGTGGCGGAATGCTGATCGGCACCGCGTTCGCCTGCATTCCCGAGTTGTTTCCGGATACCCGGCAACGGCTGCGCTGGCAGATGATGCTCAGTGCGTTGTTCAGCGTGGTCAATGCCATCGGTCCTGGTCTGGGCGGTTACCTCACCGGCGCGTATGGCTGGCGTTCGGTGTTCTACCTGAATCTGCCGTTGGGTTGCCTGGCGCTATTTTTCGCCTGGCGCTACTTGCCGCATTATCGGCCGGTGCAGGTGACCGGCATCCGCCTCGATTGGCCAGGCGCGCTGTTGATCGCCGTGGCGTTGGGCAGCCTGCAATTGGGCGCTGAGTGGATGGGCCATTCGAGCACAGTGCTCAGCGCGACGCTGGGCTTGATTTGCGTCACAGCGGTATTGGCGTTATGGCACTGGGAACGTCGTTGCGCCTCGGCGCTTTTGCCGCCGGCGATGTTTGCCATGTCCAGCCTGCGCATCCTGTTTGTGCTGTCGATGCTGGCCGGGGCGATCATGTTCACGCTGTTGTTTTACCTGCCACTGCTGTTGCAGGGCAGTTATGGGTATTCGCCTCAAGACGCCGGTTTGTTGATTACCCCTCTGGCGCTGAGCATCACCCTGGGCGCGATCGTCAACAGCCGTATCGTGACCCGGCTGCGCAACCCGAACTGGTTGCCACTGGCAGGTTTTCTGGCGCTGCTGCTGGCTTGTGCCGGTCTGGCCGTCGCAGGTCGTGGCGCGTCGTTTCACGCCTTGTTGCTGCTGATTTTGCTGGCGGGTGTGGGGTTGGGTTTCATCCTGCTCAACCTGACGGTATTCACCCAGACCCTGGCCGAACGGCAGTTTCTAGGTATTGCCACGGCGCTGACCCAATCGCTGCGGCTGGTCGGCGGGTTGCTGGGCACTGCGGCCATGGGGGTTCTGGTCAATCTGTTGTACGTCTCCCAGCTGAGTCAGGCGTTTTTGGCACAAGGGCATGAACGTGCGATTGCTCGTTACATTGATCCACAGATTTTGCTGACATCGACGGTTGTCGATTCCGCCGAAACTCATGCGTTGCTGGAGTTGGCCCGTGGCGCGTTGGCCAATTCAGTAGGCGTAGGCCTGTTGATGTGCGCCGGCCTCGGCGTTATTGCCCTGTTGGTTTTATATCGCTTGCCTCCGGTAAGACTGGTCACTCTCCCGACGCTTGTTGCTCCCCAAAATAATAAGACTTAACTGCCCACTTCCGCACTGCTTACAACTCTAACTGACAGTAAAGGATATTCCGATGGAGCTCCTCAATCGTTCCCCGCGTGTGGTCGCTGGTATTTGCGGCATGGTCATGGCCCAGCAGGCATTCAGTGCCGGTTTCGTGGAAGACAGCAAGGCCAGTATTCTGGCCAGAAACTTCTTCAGTAATGCAGACAATCGCAGTGGCGCGGCAGATCCAAACTACACGCAAGAGTGGGGGCAGGGGTTTATTTTCGATTTCCGCTCCGGTTATACCCAAGGGGCTGTAGGTTTTGGTGTGGACGCGCTCGGTATGTTGGGTATTCGCCTGGATTCCGGTAAAGGTCGCCATTACAACCCGACGAGCACCGCATTCAACGGCAATGTTTTCCCCACGGACAGCGACGGCCGCGCCGTGGATGAGTTCGGCAGCGTCGGGCTGACGGCCAAAGCCCTGATCTCCAAAACAGAGTTTCGTTACGGTACGCTGGTCCCGATGCTGCCAGTGGTAATGTCCACCGATCGTATGTTGCAACAGACCTTCAATGGGGGGCAGGTTCAATCCAAGGATATCGACAACTTCACGTTTACTCTGGGTCAGTTGGAACATGTAAAAGGTCGTGGATCAAGTAACCAGATGGGCATGTCGATTCCCGGCGCCAACAACGCAGTTACCGGTGAGTTTGTTAACAAGTTTTACTACGGCGGCGTGGACTACAAGCCGACCAAAGACTTGTTGCTGCAGTATTACTACGGCAACCTGGAAGACTTCTATAAGCAGAGTTTTCTGGGTCTGAAATATGACCTGCCAGTAGGACCCGGTACGTTGCGTTCTGATCTACGTTACTTCGATAACAAATCAGACGGGGCCAACGGCAATGATCCAGCGTTCTACACCTTGGGTTATTACGGCAATGGCGTAACCAAGGGCAAGGTTGACAGCCGGTTGTCGAGCGCCTTTTTCACCTATATGGTCAGCGGTCACACCATTGGTGCCGGCTTCCAGCAGGTCAGCGGCGACAGCGATGCGGTCTGGCTGAACCAGGGTGATGGATCCACCGCTTATTTCATGACCGAGTCGATGATCGGCAAATTCCAGCGTGCCGGTGAAAGCACCTGGCAGGTCCGTTATGGCTACGACTTTGCGCAGGTAGGCATTCCTGGCCTGAGCTTTTTGGGTATGTACGAAAGTGGTTCGAACATTCGTACGCCAACAGGCGATACAAAGGAGTGGGAACGCAACCTGACCGTCAGCTATGTGGTGCAATCCGGTCCTCTGAAAAAGCTCAATGTTCAATTGCGCCACGCCTCGTTGCGCACGCAAGTCACTACCCAACGTGACAGCGATGAACACCGTGTGATCGTGTCCTATCCGCTGGATATCCTCTGATCCGCAGTGCCTGACGGCTGGGTGAGCGTCTTGAGGGCAAGACGCTCGCTAGCCACGATCTGGCAATCATTGACGCAATCACTGACCCAGATCATGTCCGGGCCGGACAGCTGCTGCTATACCTCAGGGTGCATTGATCGCCGCGTTGCGCTGCATCGGCGCTCAGGTTTGCTCAGGATTCCGTGGTCTCAGTGTCTGAGCCGTCACGAGTGAGCGATATCCCTAATGTCCGTCTTGATGGAAGGAGTGATATCCGTGAAAGCTCTCGTCTACCAGGGGCCAGGAGAAAAATCCTGGGTCGATAAGACCGATCCCGTCATTGAAAAGCCCACTGACGCGGTGGTGCGTATCCTGCACACCACGATTTGTGGCACTGACTTGCATATCCTCAAGGGCGACGTTCCCGCTGTGACGCAGGGGCGAACCCTCGGGCATGAAGGCGTAGGCGTGATCGAGGAAGTCGGTTCCGCCGTACGCAATTTCAAAAAAGGCGATCACGTGCTGATCTCCTGCGTCACCTCCTGCGGCAGCTGCCCCAACTGCAAGCGTCAGCTGTATTCCCATTGCGCCGATGGCGGCTGGATTCTCGGTCACTTGATCGATGGCACCCAGGCTGAACAGGTGCGCATCCCCCACGCGGACAACAGCCTGTACCCGATTCCGGCAGGTGCCGACGAACAGGCGCTGGTGATGTTGAGCGATATCCTGCCCACCGGTTTTGAAATCGGCGTGCTGTCGGGCAAGGTCAAACCCGGCGATGCGGTGGTCATTGTCGGTGCCGGTCCGATCGGCATGGCGGCGCTGCTGACGGCGCAGTTTTACTCGCCCGGCAAGGTGATCATGGTCGATGTCGATGCCAACCGTCTGGCGGTGGCCATGCAGTTCGGCGCGACCCATATGCTCAATCCCGTCGAGGACGATGTGGCCGCCCGGATCTTCGAACTGACCGATGGCATTGGCGCCGACGTCGCCATTGAAGCCGTGGGCATCCCCGCATCGTTTGATACCTGTCAGCAAATCATTGCTCCCGGTGGACATATCGCCAACGTGGGCGTGCATGGCAAGAGTGTCGAGTTGCATCTGGAAAAACTCTGGATCCAGAACATCAATATCTCTACGGGGCTGGTCAATACCAACACCACGCCGATGCTGATGAAGACCGTCCAGGCCGGGAAGATCGAGCCAGGCAAGCTCATCACGCACCGCTTCAAGCTTGAAGACATCCTTCAGGCATACGAGGTCTTTGGCAACGCTGCCAAAGAGAAGGCCATGAAGGTGTTGTTGTCTTCATAAACCGGCGTTCAGCCCGCCTTGGCCATAGCGACTAACCGGTAACCGGTCTACGGACGTCCGTTGTTCATCGAGCACTAAGGAAAAGTGGATGCACGTGGAATTGAAGAAGCAGTGGATCAAGTACGCGCTGGGCTGCGTCATCATTGTCGGTTTGGGAGTCTGGATGTGGGTGGCGTTGCGGCCCAGCGGGTTGGGGGAGGGTTTCGCCAGTGGTAACGGGCGCATCGAGGCCACTGAAATCGATGTCGCCACCAAGCTGGCCGGGCGCATATTGACTATCGAGGTGGATGAAGGCGGCTTCGTTCAGCCCGGACAGGTCATTGCCACCATGGATGTGCAGGTGCTGGATGCGCAGCTTAAACAGGCTCAGGCTCAGGTTCGGCAGGCCGACAACGCGGTGCTGACCGCTGAGGCGGTGGTTGAACAGCGTGAAAACGAAAAGAATGCTGCCGAAGCCGAGGTCAATCAGCGTATCGCCGAGTTGACTGCAGCGCAGAAGCGTTATGGCCGCACCGATCAGCTGATCAAGTACAACGCCGTGGCCCGCCAGCAACTGGACGATGACCTGGCCGTACAGCAGAGCAAACAGGCGGCAGTCGCATCGGCTCGGGCGCAGGTCTGGTCGGCGAAGGCAGCGATCATTGCCGCCAAATCGCAGGTGATCGAGGCTCAGTCGACGGTTGAAGCACTTCAGGCCGGCGTTGATCGTTTGCAGGCTGACATCACCGACAGCCAGCTCAAGACCGACCGCATGGCGCGTGTGCAGTATCGTGTTGCCCAGCCTGGCGAAGTGTTGGCGGCCGGAGGTAAAGTGCTGAATCTGGTGGACCTCAATGATGTCTACCTGACGTTTTTCTTGCCCACCGGCCAGGCAGGGCGCGTCGCTCTGGGTTCGGATGTGCGGGTTATTCTGGATGCTGCGCCACAGTATGTGATCCCGGCGCAAGTCAGTTATGTCGCCAGCGTCGCGCAGTTCACGCCCAAGACCGTGGAAACCAGCAGCGAGCGGGAAAAACTGATGTTCCGGGTCAAGGCGAGGATCGATCGCAAGCTTCTGGAGAAACACCTCAACCAGGTCAAGACCGGCTTGCCAGGTGTGGCCTGGCTCAAACTTGATGCCGATGCACAATGGCCTGCCAGTCTTCAGATCAACGTGCCGCAATGATGGCGCCTGAGCTCAACGTCGTGGAGCTTGCCGGAATCGGTTTGCGCTATGGCAAGCAGGCCGCTCTGGATAACGTTGCGCTACAGATTCCCGCTGATTGCATGGTGGGGGTCATAGGCC
Organism: Pseudomonas sp. CFII64; assembly: GCF_000416235.1. GTDB lineage: Bacteria > Pseudomonadota > Gammaproteobacteria > Pseudomonadales > Pseudomonadaceae > Aquipseudomonas. The sequence continues at coordinate 128,511 of NZ_ATLO01000027.1, forward strand.
CTGACGGGGTTGGGAAATCGAGCCTGCTGGCGCTGGTTTCCGGCGCGCGAAAGCTGCAGCAGGGCAGCTTGCAGGTGCTGGGCGGCGATATGTCCAGCGCGGCGCATCGGCGGCAGGTTTGCCCGCGCATCGCCTATATGCCGCAGGGCTTGGGCAAGAATCTGTACCCGACCCTCACCGTGTTCGAGAACCTGGATTTTTTCGGGCGGTTGTTTGGCCAGGACGCAGCAGAACGCAACCGCCGTATCGACGATCTGGTACGCAGTACGGGCCTGGACGGGTTTACCGATCGCCCGGCGGGTAAGCTGTCCGGAGGCATGAAGCAGAAGCTCGGCCTGTGTTGTGCGCTGATTCACGACCCCGACTTGCTCATACTCGATGAGCCCACCACCGGTGTCGATCCCTTGGCGCGCAATCAGTTCTGGGAGTTGATTGCACGGATACGCAACAACCGGCCGGGCATGAGTGTGCTGGTTTCAACCGCGTACATGGACGAAGCCCAACGCTTTGACTGGTTGATCGCAATGGACGCGGGCAAGGTCCTGGACACCGGAGCGCCCGCCGAACTGTTGCAGCGTACGCACAGTGAGAACCTGGAGCAGGCGTTCGTTGCCTTGCTCCCGGAAGAAAAACGTCGCGGCCACCAGACACTGGTGATCCCGCCACGTAAAACCGAAGACGCTGCAGCAGTGGCCATTGAAGCCCATGGCCTGACCTGTCGTTTTGGGGATTTCGTCGCCGTCGACCACGTGGATTTCCGCATTGAGCGCGGCGAGATTTTCGGCTTTCTCGGCTCCAATGGCTGTGGCAAATCCACGACCATGAAAATGCTCACCGGTTTGCAGCCTGCCAGTGAAGGCAAAGCGCTGCTGTTTGGTCAGGAAGTAAACCCCAAGGACATCGAGACCCGCCGCCGGGTCGGCTACATGTCCCAGGGGTTTTCTCTGTATGGCGAATTGACTGTCTTACAGAACCTGGTGCTGCACGCCCGATTGTTCCATCTACCCAAAGAGCTGCAAGGGCCGCGCATCAAGGAAATGCTTGAGCGTTTTGACCTGATGTCAGTCACCGACAGCCTGCCCAATGATGTGCCATTGGGCGTGCGGCAGCGGTTGTCGCTGGCCGTCGCGGTGATTCATAAACCGGAGGTGTTGATCCTCGATGAGCCCACTTCCGGCGTGGACCCGGTCGCTCGGGACAACTTCTGGGAATTGCTGATTCAGTTGTCCCGGGAGGAAGGCGTGACGATCTTCATCTCCACGCATTTCATGAATGAAGCGCTGCGTTGCGACCGGATATCAATGATGCATGCCGGCCGCGTCCTGGACAGCGGCACCCCTCAGGCGTTGATGAGCAAGCGCGGCCTGCCGACGCTGGAAGCGACATTCATTGCCTACCTGGAAGATGTCGCGGATACACGGGCGGCCTCCGATATGCCGGACACTTCGACGCAACCAGGCGTCACCGAAAAATACCTGCCGCGTTCGGGATTCAGCTGGCAGCGCCTGTTCAGCTACAGCCGCCGCGAAGCCATGGAACTGCGCCGCGATCCGTTTCGCGCGACCCTCGCACTGTTCGGTACCGGTCTGTTGATGCTGATCATGGGCTACGGCATCAATCTGGATGTCGAGAACCTGCGCTATGCCGTACTCGACCGAGACCAGACTGGCGCGAGTCAGGAGTACATGCTCAATCTCTCGGGCTCGCGCTACTTCATCGAGAAGCAGGCGCTGCAGGACTACGATGAGCTGGATCAACGGCTGCGCAGTGGAGATATCAGCCTGGCGGTGGAAATTCCTCCCGGTTTCGGTCGTGACTTGAAACGCGGCAGCCATCCGCAGGTGGGCTTCTGGGTGGACGGCGCCATGCCAACCCGTGCAGAAACCATCAAGGGTTACGTGGCTGGCATTCATGCGAGCTATCTGCAGCAACGGTTGCTGGAAACCACCGGCACTGCACAAACCAGCCCCGTTGATATCGCCTTGCGTTATCGCTACAACCCGGATGTGCAAAGCCTGCCGGCGATGGTGCCAGCGGTAATTCCGCTGTTGCTGATGCTGATTCCGGCCATGCTCATTGCGCTGGGCGTCGTGCGAGAAAAGGAACTGGGTTCGATTACCAACCTGTACGTCACACCGGTAACGCGCCTGGAATTCCTGCTGGGCAAGCAGCTGACCTACATCGCGCTGGGGATGATCAATTTCTTCATCCTGTTGGTGATGGCGCTGCTGGTCTTCGACATTGCCGTGAAGGGCAGTCTTGCCACCCTGATCATCGGCGCCTTGCTGTACATCATTTGCTCCACCGGCATGGGCCTGCTGATGTCCTCGATCCTCTCCAGTCAGATCGCGGCGATTTTCGGCACGGCGATCATTACGCTGTTGCCTGCAATCCAGTTTTCCGGACTACTGGACCCGGTTTCGTCCCTTGAGGGCGTAGGTGCGCTGGTGGGCAATATCTATCCGACCAGCCACTTCCTGACCATCAGTCGCGGCGTGTTTTCCAAGGGGTTGGGGCTGGCGGACCTGTATGCCTATTTCATTCCTCTGCTGATTGCCATTCCGGTGCTGACATTGCTCAGCGCCGCCGGCCTCAAGAAGCAGGAGGTCTGAAATGTCCAATCTCTCCAATATCCTGCAACTGGGCATCAAGGAACTGCGCAGTCTGTATCACGATCCAGCGTTGCTGCTGCTCATCGTTTTTTCGTTCACCCTGGGTATCTATGCGGCGGCGACCAAGGTTCCCGAGTCACCCCATCGCGCCACCATGGGCGTGATCGACGAGGATCAGTCCCAGGCTTCGAACCGGATCATCAATGCGTTTCAGATGCCGTACTTTCTCAAGCCGGTGCCGATCGATTTCACCCAGATTGATCGGGGCATGGACGCCGGGATCTACACCTTCACCCTGAATATTCCGGCGCGCTTTCAGCAAGACTTGCTCGCCGGCCGCCAGCCAACCCTACAGGTCAACGTGGATGCGACCCAGATCAGCCAGGCGTTCACTGGAGCCGGTTACATACAGCAGATCATCGGCACAGAAGTCGCGGAGTTTCTCAAACACTATCGCAGCACCACGGTGGAGGAGGTCACCGCCGTGGTGCATATGGAATTCAACCCGAACCTGGTTTCCACCTGGTTCGGCGCCATTAACGAGGTGATCAACCAAATCACCATGCTGTCGATCATTCTCACCGGCGCCGCGCTGATTCGTGAGCGTGAGCACGGGACCATCGAGCACTTGCTGGTGATGCCCATTACACCGCTGGAGATCATGATCGCCAAGGTCTGGTCCATGGCGCTGGTGGTGTTGGCAGCGGCGGCACTGTCGATGTTTTTTGTCGTCGAGAAATGGCTGCAGGTGCCGCTGCATGGTTCTTTTTTGCTGTTTCTGGGTGGCGCGGCCCTGCATTTGTTCGCGACCACGTCCATCGGGATTTTCTATGGCACGCTGGCGCGATCAATGCCGCAGTTGGGGCTGCTGATCATCCTGACGTTGATCCCGCTGCAGATCCTCTCTGGTGGCGTGACACCCAGAGAGAGTATGCCCGTGGCGGTGCAGAACATCATGTTGGTGGCGCCGACCACACATTTCGTCGAGCTGAGCCAGGCAATTCTGTTTCGTGGGGCTTCGCTGTCGATCATCTGGCCGCAGCTGCTCGCGCTGCTGGTGATCGGCAGCGTGTTCTTTTTCGTCGCCCTGTCACGTTTGCGCAAATCACTGAATTAGCGGTCGGTTGGTGTTGCTGCCACCGGCTGTTCGTCGCCCGCTACCGGACCGATCCGGCCCAATCGGGCTGAGCCGTCTACGCTGCACCTTTGCCATGGCATTCGAAGCCTTTACAACGATCCTCTGGAGCCGTCATGTATACCTTCAATCCACTGCTCTCCAGCGCTGACCAAGCGCCCGCATCAACCCTCAATGCTTGCCCCGACAGTAGCGGCCCGCTGAGCGACGAGCTGCTGCAGCGAATGCACCGCTACTGGAATGCTGCCAATTACCTGTGCGTCGGCCAGATCTACCTCAAGGCCAACGCCCTGTTACGCGAACCGTTGACGGCCGAGCACATCAAACCTCGTCTGCTGGGGCATTGGGGTACTTCTGCGGGGCAGAACTTCATTTACGTGCACTTGAACCGGCTGATCAGCGAGCAGCATGTCGAGGTGGTGTACATCTCCGGGCCCGGTCACGGCGGGCCGACCCTCAACGCGTGCGCCTGGCTGGAAGGCACTTACAGTGACGTGCATGCCGACATCACCCCGGACGCCAACGGCATGCTCCGTTTCTTCCGCAGCTTCTCCACGCCCGGCGGGATTCCCAGCCATTGCGGCCCGCATACGCCCAACTCTTTACATGAAGGCGGCGAGCTGGGCTATTCGCTGGTCCACGCGTTTGGTGCGGCTTTCGATAACCCGGATCTGCTGGTGGCGTGCGTGATCGGCGACGGCGAGGCGGAGACCTGCCCGCTGGAAGGCAGCTGGAAAAGCATCCGCTTCCTCAATCCACTGCGCGACGGCGCGGTGTTGCCGATCCTGCATCTCAACGGCTACAAGATTTCCGGCCCGACGGTTGAGGCGCGTACCGACGACGCGGACTTGATCGCCTTGTATCAAGGGCGCGGTTACGAGCCGATCATCGTTGCCGGCGACGATTTGCCGGGCATGCATCAACGTTTTGCCGCTGCACTGGACAGTTGCTATGGGGATATTCGTGATATCCAGCAACGTGCCCGACAGTACGGCAACGTCGCCCGGGCGCGCTGGCCGATGATTATCCTGCGCAGCCCCAAAGGCTGGACTGGCCCGAAAGTCGTGGATGATCTGCCGGTCGAGGGCACCTTTCGCGCGCATCAGGTGCCGCTGGCCAATGTGATTCAGAACCCTGCGCACCTGGTACAGCTGGAAGCCTGGATGCGCAGTTATTCGCCGCAGACGCTTTTTGACGAGGAGGGCGCCCTGGTCCCGGAACTCAAGGCGCTGAATCCACCGCTGGCGCTGCGCATGGGTGCGGTGCCCCACGTCAATGGCGGACGGGTGTTGACCGCGCTGGACTTGCCGGATTTCGCCAACTACGGCCTGGAAGTGCCGGGGCCTGGTCAGGTGATTGCCGAAGCGCCGCGCAAACTCGGGGAATACCTGCGCGACGTGATTCGCGCCAACCCGGACAACTTCCGGGTGTTCGGGCCTGATGAAACCAATTCCAATCGACTCAACGCAGTCTTCGAAGCCACCAACCGCACTGCGGCAGGCCCGCTGCTGAGCATCGATGAACATATCGCCGCTGACGGCCGGGTGATGGAAGTGCTCAGCGAGCATTTATGTGAAGGCTGGCTGGAAGGCTATCTGCTGACCGGACGCCACGGCATGTGGTCGACCTATGAAGCGTTCGCCCAGGTGGTGGATTCCATGGTCACCCAGCACGCCAAATGGTTGCAGCAAAGCCGGGAGTTTCCATGGCGCCGGCCGCTGGCATCGCTCAACGTGTTGCTCACCAGCCACGCCTGGCGCAACGACCACAACGGTTTCAGTCACCAGTCCACCGGTTTTGTCGATAACGTCCTGCAACGCCGTTCGGATGTGGTGCGGATCTACTATCCACCGGATTCCAACTGCCTGGTCAATGTGTTCGACCACTGCCTGCGCAGTCGCAATTACGTGAACGTGGTGACGTGTGGCAAGCAGCCGGACTTTCAGTGGCTGGACTTCCAGGCGGCCCTCAAACATTGCTCCCAAGGCGCCTCGATCTGGAAGTTTGCCAGTAACGATGAGGGCCAGCCGGATGTGGTGCTGGGCTGCGCCGGGGACGTGCCGACCACCGAAGCCGTCGCCGCCGCCTGGTTACTGCAAAAGCATGTGCCGGGCATTCGCGTGCGCTTGGTCAACGTGGTGGATCTGGGCACGCTGAGCAGTCCGCAACAGCGGCCGCATGGCATGGATCATGTGTCCTTCGAGGCACTGTTCACCCGGGAAGCACCGGTAATGTTCGCCTTCCACGGCTCGACCTGGGTGATTCATTCCATGGTCCATGGCCGGGCTAACGAAGCGCGTTTTCACGTGCGTGGCTTTTCCGATCAAGGCACCACCACCACGCCATTCGACATGGTGGTGCTCAACAACATGAGCCGTTATCAACTGGCGCTGGATGCGCTGAGCCATGTACCGCGCCTGCGCCTGCAGAGCCAGGATGCGATCAGCTATTTTGAAGGCCAGCTGCGTGCGCATCACGCCTACATTCGCGAACATTTCGAGGACTTGCCGGAGATCCGCAACTGGCGCTGGACGGACGACTTCAGCGAGTCCGACAGCCCGCCGCCACTGGCCAAAGGGCATACCCGGGGGCAAACCTTCACTGATGCTTGATCCGGAGGATTTTCAATGCCGCACAGCACCTGGCACGATCCGAGCTTCGAAACGCTTCGCCAATTGGCTTTCGACCAGTCAATCCGCTGGTCAAGTCTGAACGATGACATCTGGCGCAGCCTGGACAACGCGTTATGGGAGCTGACCCATAATCCGTGCCTGGTGCTCAATGCAGTGTCCTCGCAGCGTATTGCCGTGCTGCTTGCGGAAAATCACTTTCATGGACGGGTCGCGCACATTGCCCGTGCGCATGCAGAGGTATTGGCCCGGTCTTCCTGGTTCGACGATCATAAACAGGCCAGTCATCTGGGCTGCGTGGCCTACTTTTCCATGGAGTACATGCTCAGCGAGGCGTTGCCGATTTATTCCGGCGGGCTGGGCAATGTGGCGGGGGATCAACTCAAGGCTGCGAGTGATCTGGGGGTGCCGGTGGTGGCGCTGGGCATGCTCTGGCAGCACGGGTATTTTCGTCAGGAAATCGGCCCGGATGGAGCGCAACAACCGCTGTATCCAGTCAATGACACTCGGCAACTGCCGGTCGAACCGCTGTTACGTCCTGATGGCAGTCTGTTGCGCCTGGCCTTCGAGTTGCCCGGTCTGACGGTATGGCTGCGGGGTTGGCGGGCGACAGTGGGCGGTAATCGATTGCTGCTGCTGGACAGCAATGACCCGGCCAATCCACCGCCGGTGCGCCTGATCACCAGCCAGCTGTATGGCGGCGATCTGGAGATGCGCCTGCGTCAGGAGATCGTTCTTGGCATTGGGGGCTGGCGCTTGCTGGAGGCTGCTGGCTACGTGCCGGACGTCCTGCATTTGAACGATGGACATGCCGCGTTCGCGGTACTGGAGCGGGTGCGCAGTTACATGCTGGCGCAACGCGTGAGTTTCGGCGTAGCCTTGACGGCCACTCGTGCCGGTAATCTGTTCACCACGCATACGCCGGTCAAGGCCGGTTTTGACTGCTTTCCCGCGCAACTCATCGACAAGTACCTGGAGCGTTATATCCAGCAGGAGCTGGACCAGCCTGTTTCGGCGATCCTTGCCCTGGGACGTCAAACCGCCGACGACGCACAGGAACCGTTCAATATGGCCTACCTGGCTGCCCGTTGCTGCGGTGCGATCAATGGGGTCAGCCAACTTCATGGCGCTACCAGTCGGCAGATCTTTCAGAATCTGTTTCCACGCTGGCCGACCCCTGCGGTACCCGTCGGCCATGTCACCAACGGCGTGCATCATCCAACCTGGATTTCCCGTGAATCGGAAGAATACTGGCAAGCGCTGCAGGGTGAACTGCTGCCTTGGCGGGGCTTCAGCGAGCCCCGTGTCGCTGATTTTTTCAAGCAGGTCGATGACGCACAACTCTGGGGCTTTCGCGGCCGGGCGCGCAGCTGGCTGATCCAGTTCGTGCGTACGCATCTGGCCCGCAGCGCGGCGGTGCACAGTGCGTCGCTGGCGGTGATCGAGTCCATCGGCAAGCTGTTCGATCCTGATGTTCTGACCCTGGGTTTTGCCCGACGCTTCGCCAGCTACAAACGCCCCAATCTGCTGCTGCAAGACCCGGATCGGCTGCTGCGTATTCTCAATCATTCCAGCCGTCCGGTGCAGTTGCTGATTGCGGGCAAGGCGCATCCGGCCGATCAGCAGGGTCAGCAGCTGATCGCTGCCTGGCAGGCCTTCATCGCCCGGCCAGACGTGCAGGGCCGGGTGGCGTTTCTTGATGACTATGACATGCGTGTGGCGCGCAATCTGGTGCAGGGGGTCGACGTGTGGGTCAACACGCCGCGCCGTCCGTGGGAGGCCAGCGGCACCAGCGGCATGAAAATCCTCGCCAATGGCGGGCTGAATCTTTCGCAACTGGATGGCTGGTGGGCCGAGGCTTGCACCGATGAAGTGGGCTGGGGCATCGGTGACGGTGCCGAGCACGACGAAACCCATGACCTTGTCGATGCAACGCAGCTCTATGAAGTGCTGGAGCAGCAGGTTGTTCCGGCGTTTTATGAGCGTGATGCGCAAGGATTGCCCAGGGACTGGATCAGGCGCATGCGGGCCAGCATGGGCAACCTGGCAACGCACTATTCAGCCGATCGGGCTGTGCGCGAATACACCGAGCGTTATTACCTGCCGGCCGCGATTGCCTACCGGGCGCGTTCTGCCCTGGACAATCGGCTGGCCATTCAGCTCAATGATGGTTGTGAACAGATGCACCGGCGTTGGTCGGGGATTCGCTTCCTGGAACAACAGGTGTCGCGTCAGCCCGGACGTTACCGGGTGACCTTGCAAATGGATCTGGCAGGGCTCTCGCCGGTTTTTTTGCGGGTGCAGCTGTATGCCGAAGGTATCAATGGCGCCCCGGCCAAGGCCTGGGATTTGCGCGTCGATCCTGCTGGCAGGCGCGATGGTGTGTACACCTACAGCGTAGAAGTCCCTGATGATCGCCCGGAGCAGGCGTACACCGCACGGGTGATCGCAGATGCCTCGGCGGGGTTGAATGTGCCTCTGGAAATGGGGTTGATCGCCTGGCAACGCTAACAAATCGGCAAGGCTGGCGAATCCCTGGCAATACCGGGTGTCTACTTCATGCCGCCACCTGTGCAGTGGTCTTGCACATCCACAGGGTTTCGAACACCTTGTGGCGTCGCGGCTCGAATTTATCTGCCAGGAGAATTTTTATGCGCGCTGCAACCATCGCCGGATTCATGCTGGCCGCCGCTTTGCCTTGTGGAGCAATGGCCGACACGCCGTCTTATGGCAAACAGCTGGAAGGGTTCAAATATCCATACGCGCTGAGTCAATTCGAATTCCAGTCTCAGGGTAAAAATCTGCAAATGGGCTACATGGACGTCGCCGCCAAAGGCAAGGCCAACGGACACACCGTGGTGCTGATGCACGGCAAGAATTTTTGCGGCGCGACCTGGGAAGACAGCATCAAGGCGCTGAGCGAGGCGGGCTATCGCGTGGTGGCGCCGGACCAGATCGGTTTCTGCACTTCAAGCAAACCGGAGCATTACCAGTACAGCTTCCAGCAATTGTCGATGAACACCCATGCCTTGCTGGCGAAACTGGGCATCGACAAGGCGGCCGTGGTCGGCCATTCGACCGGCGGGATGCTCGCCACGCGTTATGCATTGATGTACCCGCAGCAGACCGAAAAGCTGGTGCTGGTCAATCCAATTGGCCTGGAAGACTGGAAAGCGCTGGGGGTGCCGTATCGCAGCGTCGATCAATGGTATGAGCGTGAACTCAAGATCAGCGCCGACGGCATTCGCAAGTACGAACAGAGCACCTATTACGCCGGGCGCTGGAAACCTGAATTCGACAAGTGGGTGGACATGCTCGCCGGGCTGAACAAAGGGCCGGGCCATGAAGCGGTGGCGTGGAACTCGGCGCTGATCTACGACATGATTTTCACCCAGCCGGTGTTCTATGAATTCCCCAAACTTCAGGTGCCAACCTTGTTGATGATCGGTGACGCCGACACCACGGCGATTGGCAGTGACATTGCCGCGCCTGAGGTAAAAGCCAAAATCGGCAATTACAAAGTGCTGGGCAAACAGGTCGCGCAGATGATCCCCGGCGCAAAACTGCTGGAATTCCGCGGCATGGGCCACGCGCCGCAGATGGAAGAACCGGCGCAGTTCAACAAGGCGTTGATTGCGGATCTGGATGGTAAGCACTGATTGCGGCAAACACCGAAGCAGGTAGGACCGGACTTGTCCGGGAAGGCGTTATTGCGGCTCAGTCAACCGATACGCCTCCCGCGCGACGACCCATTCTTCATGGGTCGGCTCGACCACCACCTTGACCTTGCTGGCAGGCGTCGAGATGACTGGCGCGTTGGCCTGGTTGGCGGCTTCATCCAGTTCGACGCCCAGATAGTGCAGCCCCGCGCACATGCGTGCGCGAATCGCGGCGTTGTGTTCGCCGATGCCGGCAGTAAACACCAGCATGTCCAAACCGCCCAATGCCGCGACCAGGGCCCCGGCTTCGTGAATGAAGCGGCGCAGGTACAGCGCCAGCGCCATGGCCGCGCGAGGTTCATCGGCTTCAACGGCGAGCAGCGCGCGCGGGTCGCTGGAAATGCCGGAAACCCCCAGCAGTCCTGACTCGTGATACAGAATGTGGCTGACCTTTTCCAGGCTGAGCTTCCAGATTTCCATGAGGAAAATCACCGCGCCGGGGTCCATGGCGCCGCTGCGGGTGCCCATCATCAGGCCGTCCAGCGCGGAAAAACCCATGGTGGTGGCGACGCTTTTCAGATCGCGCATGCCGCACAGGCTGGCACCGCTGCCCAGATGCGCAACCAGCGTCCGGCCACGGGCCTGATCCCCATAGCGCTCGGCGAGGGCAATGGATTGGTAGCAATAGGAAAGCCCGTGAAATCCGTAGCGGCGCAGGCCGTTTTCCCAGGCCGACCAAGGCAGCGGCAGGATTTTTTCGACATCCGGCAAGGTCTGGTGGAAGGCCGTATCGAAACACACTACTTGCGTCAGATCCGGACGGGTTTGCAGCAGCGTTTCGATGGCTTCCAGGGCAAAGGGTTGATGCAGTGGCGCCAGCGGAATATAGCTTTTCAGATCGGCCAGCACTTGCGCGTCGATCAATACCGGGTTGGCGTATTTGATGCCGCCATGCACCACCCGATGGGCAATGGCTCGCAGGGTGCGGCCGCCCAACTGCGCCATGACCCGCTGGCGAATGTGCCCCAGGGCATCGTGGTACGGCTGATCCTTGTCCAGCGCCAAGGGTTGGTCCTGGCTGCCGTTCTCGCTGATCACCGGGTCTGGTCCAGTGATGCCCTCGACCTTGCCGCCCCACAGCGGGGTGCGGGCGGGTTGACCTGAGGCAGCATCGAACAGGGCAAACTTGATGCTCGACGAGCCGGCATTGAGGACCAGAATCACTGCATCGCTGGCGGGGTTGTTCATGGCGGGGTTACCCGATAGTGATGGGCGACCAGCGCGGCAATTGCGCACGAGGCGATGCGCGCTTCCCGTGAATCTGCGCGGCTGGTGAGGACAATCGGCACCTTGGCGCCAAGCACGATGCCCGCGCTGGCGGCACCGCCCAGGTACTCCAGCTGCTTGGCGAGCATGTTGCCGCTTTCCAGATCCGGCACCACCAGAATGTCCGCCTTGCCGGACACTGGCGACTCGATACCCTTGATCCGCGCTGCCGCGAGGGAGATAGCATTGTCGAACGCCAGCGGCCCGTCGAGCACCGCGCCGGTGATCTGGCCGCGATCCGCCATCTTGCACAGCGCAGCGGCATCCAGGGTTGCCGGCATGTTGGCGTTGACGGTTTCCACGGCGGCGAGGATGGCGACATGGGGATTACTGACGCCCAGAATGTGCGCCAGGTCGATGGCATTGCGCACGATGTCCACCTTGTCGGCCAGTGCCGGGACGATATTGATTGCCGCATCGGTAATGATGAACGGCCGGGGATAGAAGGGCGTCTGCATCACGAAACAGTGAGTGATACGGCGTTTGGTGCGCAGCTGCGCGGCGGATGGCACTACCGCCGACATCAATTCATCGGTGTGCAGGCTGCCTTTCATCAAGGCTTCGACCAGGCCATCGCGGGCCATTTCCGCACCCCGCACGGCGGCGGCATGGCTGTGGGGTACGTCTTCGATAGTGAGACCCGCAAGATCGTGATTGCCTTTGGCGGCCAAGGCCTGCAGCTTGTCCCGCGGGCCGATCAACACCGGCTCGATCAAGCCGGCATCCCGGGCATCGAGGGCGGCCTCGAAACTCACTTCATCGCACGGATGCACCACCGCAACACGAATCGGCTCCAGGGTCTGGCAGGCTTCCAGCAGGCGATTGAGCCCGTCGACGCTGTGCCGCAACTCAATGCCCGGCAGGCTGACCCGATGCACGTCGATGTGCTCACTGGCCGCATGCACCAGTGATTCGCCTTCAAGGACCACGACACCTTCCTGATTGATGCCGCTGCAAGCCAGCGTCAACAGATGCCGCGCTTCATCCCGTGCGGTTACGGTGACCGAAACAGTCAGCGTATCGCCGATGCGCACCGGGGCGAGAAACTTCAAGGTTTGCCCCAGCGACACCGAGCCTGGCCCCGGCAGTCGCGTGCCAATCAACGCGGAAATCAACGCGCCGCCCCACATGCCGTGAGCGAAAACCGTGTTGAAGTGGGTGGTCGCGGCGAAGTCCGGGTCGACATACAACGGGTTCACATCGCCCGAGACCAAAGCAAACAGCTGGATATCCTGAGCGGTAAGGGTGCGCTGCAAGGAGGCCGACTCGCCGAGCAAAATCTCGTCGAAGGCGCGGTTCTGGATACGTTGCAGATCGTTGGTCGGGATGGGCATGGAGCTGGTCATGGGCGTTGATCCTGAAAGTGCGTCGGCATGGAGGTGATGACGTTCAAGCGGGTACTGCGCGTGACTTGCCCTTGGGGCCGGTTTCAATCAGGAATATCGCCAGGATAATGGCCAGCACGATACCGCCCAGCAGCCACGCACCCGCTTGCTGGAACACCGGCAACGTCAGCGGATTGCCTGCCGCCAGGCGTGCCAGCAGATAGCCGAACACCGGCGTGAGCAAGGCGCTGAAGGTGAATACCAGAAAGTTGATGGCGCCGGTGGCGCTGCCTTTGACGTTGTCCGGGTTCACTTCCTTGATGATCGAATAAGGAATCATCGCCGCCCCCGAGCCGATGCCCAGCAGCAGGCCGAACAGGTACGGCGGAGCAATTCCGGCAGGCAGATAGACGATGGCCGCGCTGGCGATCAGCATCACTAGCGCGCCACCGATCAATACCGGTTTGCGTCGACCGAGCTGGTCGGAAATATAGCCCAGTAACGGGCAACCGATAACCCAGCCCAGCGGGATCATGCTGCTGCGATTCACTGCTTCGGTGTAGCCCACCGCCAGACCGTCGCGCAGGAACGGCACGCCCCAGATCATGTCGCCGATGGTGGTCGGCAAGAACAGTAGCCCGGCGGTAAACCCGCATAGATAGGACTGAGGATTGCTCAGAACTTTTTTGTACGGCGTGAATACCGAACCCAGAGAGTTTGTGCTGTCGGCGGGGCGAGGATCGTGGCCTTTGGGCGTCATGCACAGCACCAGAATCGCGATAAGCAACAGACAACCGGCGGCGATAAACCAGAATTGCTGCCACTCGATGGAGCCGTGAATGATCGGTGCCACGGCGAACTGCCCGGCAAACCCACCGAGCATGCCGAAGCATTGGGTGAAGCCGACTGCGGTCGCCAGATAGCGCGGCGGAAAACCGTGAGTTGCCAGGTACACCGCGCCGATGAAGGCGCATGCCGAACCCGCGCCCTGCAACAGCCGACCGACTTGCGCAACCTGCAACTCGCCCAAGCCGAACAATGCCGCACCAATGGCGACCAGCAGAATGCCGGCGGGGATCACGTACTTGGCCCCCAGCCGATCCAGCGCGGCACCGGCAATGATCGAGAAGATCGAATAGGTGTAGTAATAGAGCCCGACCAAAGCGCTGACGGCCACCACATCGCGGCCAAACGCCGAGGTCAGTTCCGGCATCATCACGCCGGGGGCCGAGCGCAAGGCGTATTGCACAAAGTAGAACAAGGCGCAAAACAGCCAGGCGACGATGAAACCGATATGCAGACGCTCGGTTTTAACCGGCAGAGTTCCTGATAGAGCAGGGGGCATCGCATTGGCCTTGAGCACGGAAGGAAGCCGCTAGCCTACGCTTTTCTCGTGACCGACATCTTGCGAAGGGTCAATGGATGGCGATGCCCCCTGTTGCCTGGGTCAGCCAGTGGGCGGCTTCAGGACAGTCGAACCTGTGAATCGGACGTGCTTGTGCTGGAGACTTCATAAGTGTACTGTCGTGTACACATATGAAGGAGTGCAGCGATGAAAACCGCTTCTAAAGCTCGTCTTGCCCACACACCCATCAAAGGTTGTATCGGCACCCATATTTTCAACGGCAAGCAAGACCTGCTTGGCGGTGAGTTTGCCGGTGAGATACGCGAGCTGCTGGAGCAGCGGGGCGTGCTGGTGTTTCCGGGTATCCAGTTCACGGATGCCGAGCAAATCGCCTTCACTCGAACCCTGGGTACCTTTGCCCCGGAAGCCAGCGATGGTCAGGGCATCACCAAGATCACCCTGGACGTGAAGGAAAATCCGGCGGGTGCGGAGTTTCTCAAGGGGTCGCTCTATTGGCATATCGACGGCACCCGAAACGAGTCACCCATCCTTGCTTCACTGTTGTCCTGCAAGGTGCCGGCGACCTGGGGCGGGAACACCGGTTTCTGCAATACCTACGCGGCCTATGAGGCGTTGTCCAATGCCGACAAGGAACGTTACGAGACGCTGCGTGTGGTTCACGCACCCTGGGCGTCGCTGCTTTATTACGATCCCGAACCCAGCCTGGCCAGGCTGACCGCGATGCAGGCGATTGGCGAAAAGGAACTGCCGCTGGTGTGGAAGCATCGGTCGGGTCGCAAGTCGCTGATCCTCGGCTGTACATCACAGCACGTGATTGGCGTCAGCCCTGCGCAAAGTGCGCAAATCATCATGGGTCTGCGCGAGTGGGCGACGTCCGAACCATTCAGCTATAGCCATCGCTGGCACGCGGGGGATCTGGTTATCTGGGACAACACGGGCACGATGCACCGCGCCGAAGCTTACGACCCGGCGTGCGGGCGCATGATGCACCGCACCAAACTCGAAGGCGAAGAACCTTTTGAGTGAGCCTGCACACATGCGGGCAGAGCTCTGAGTGCGGGTGGCCCCAAGTTTTCAACGTGGCAGTGCGCCCCGGAGAAACATGTCGACTGCTGCCGCAACCAGCTCGTCAATCTGCGCCAGGGTCATGGGTTTCGGATCCTGTTGAAACAAACGCTCATCAACTTCGGAAGTCAGCAGCGAGAGAAACTGCTTGGCGAGCACTCGCGGATTGCCTTTTCTCAGTACGCCATTGTCAACGGAGGCGGACATGAGCGTGGCCAGTGCGTCGATGCTTTGGCTCGGCCCTGATTCGTAGAACAGCGCACCAATGTCGGAACGGCCTGATTCGGCCAGAACCATCCGGTAAACCTTGATCGCGGTGGCGTCGTTGGTGACGATTTTCAGCATGTTGCGCCCGAATTGAAGGAGTGATTCCTCCAGACTGACGCTGACCCCGGGCGTTACAGCAACAGCAAGGTCGGCAACGGCGTTATACAAATGTGAGGTGGCATACATTTGTACCACGGCGATGAACAGGGCTTCCTTGGAGGAGAAGTAGCCGTAAAGCGTGGCTTTGGAACCCCCCAGGCGTATCGACACCTCTTTCATCGACGCGCCTTCGTATCCCAGCTCAAGGAAGACACCGGCAGCAGTTTCCACGATGGCAGTACGCCGGGTTTCAGTACGGACCTTCATTTTTTCTCCAAAAGCAGACCATGGTGTACATTTTAGTGTTGACGAGCGTCATTCGAAGCGCTAAAAGTATACACCTTGGTACGGTTTTGAACGATGGCAGTTTCATGCTGGATCAAGCAATGTCCGTCCACTGTTTCAGCAGCCCGCAGGCATTGTTTGTTTGATGTTATGGAAGTTGATGTTCAGTAAGCAGGGAAATAACTTTCCCTGGTGAGTTAATAGACTATCAACTGAAATTCAGTCGGTTCTCATGCAAGCCCAGTAACAGGGTGGCGTATTCGCACGCCCCTTATATAAGCCGTGATGGCGATACCGAGTGTCATAGACGAGAGGAAAGAGTATGGGCAGTCCAGAGCCAAAAGCAGGCATATTTCTATTGTTGGTATTGGCGATCGGAGGCTGCGCGACGCAAGAGCCTTTTCCTTATTCCGGAATTGAATCATCGCGGGAAATGCGCCTGAACCAGGAGGATAAGTCGGGACGTATTCCGTTCCAGTACACCAGTAAAGTGGACTGGAGCAGATACAAAAACGTCATGCTGGAGCCGGTGGTCATTTACTCCGGGGCGGACGGTCAGTTTGCAGACATGACCATCAACGATAAGAGAACGTTGGCCAATTTCATGACGACTGAGTTTTCCGAGGCGCTGGGACAACGCTTTCGCTTTGCCGCCAAGCCTGGGCCGGACACCCTCCGAATCCGTCTGACCCTGACCGGGGCCGAGACAACCACGCCCGTATTGGCGACCTTTTCCAGGTTCGACATCGGCATGGGCTCCTACAACCTGGTGCAGGCTGCGCGGGATCGCAAGGGCACATTTTCCGGTTCGGTCAGCTATGCGGTGGAAATCTATAACGCGTCCACCTCACGCCTGCTGGAGTCCTACGTGACGCGGCAATATCCGAGAACTTACGATATAAGCGCCACATTCGGTTCGTTGTCAGCGGCCAGGGCGGGTATATCCATCGGCGCTAAAAGTCTGGTCGACAGTTTCGGTTCTTATTGAACCTGGATAAGTAGCCGGCTTTATACATCATCTGAACAGGCCTCTTCGTCGACGGGTTGGCGATCAGCAGGATGATTGACGCCATTACTGATCGGAACCTGGCCCAGGTCATAAGGATTGACGCCTTCCAGGCAGCCGACGTTATAAGCGTACTGGTCCGGATTGGAGCGACGTTGATGATGGGTATAAATCCCGCAATTACCGCAGAAGTAATGTTTCGCGGTGCGGGTATTGAACTGGTAAAGCTTTAACTGACTTTGGCCCTGGACGATATGGATAGCCTCCTGCGGCACGGTCGCGACTATCGCGCCTCGGCGCCGGCACATCGAGCAGTCGCAGCGTCGGGGGTCGACGACGCCATCAGGCAGGTCAAGCTCCAGAACCACCGCGCCGCAGTGGCAAGAGGCGCGGTGTCTGGGCAGGATTGGAGTCGGACCGATTTTCTTGATCATGACTGTTGCTCCCATTGCGTTGGAAAGTGGACAGGGTAGCCGCTTACGCGTGATCACGCCCGATCACCAGACCAGCAACCAACCGATCAATGCGCTGGCGGCCACCACCAGCCACGGCGGCAGCTTCCAGTACATCAGGGCCAGCAAGGCCAACAGCGCCAGGGCAATATCCTGTAGACCCAAGATGGCGCCGGTCCATACCGGCTGATACAGCGCGGCCAGCAACAGGCCCACCACGGCGGCATTGATGCCGCTGAGGGCTGTCTGCATCCGCTGATTGCTTTGCAGCGCGCCCCAGAACGGCAGCGCGCCAAAAACCAGAAAAAAAGCTGGCGCAAAGATTGCCAGCAGACAAGTCAGGCCACCGCTGAAACCCGACGGCTGACCCTGCAGCGAGGCCCCGAGAAATGCAGCAAAGGTGAACAGCGGGCCCGGCATGGCCTGGGCTGCGCCGTAGCCGGCCAGAAACGCCTGATGGTCGACCCAGCCGGTTGGCACCACTTCCGCTTGCAAGAGTGGCAGGACCACATGTCCGCCACCGAACACCAGTGAGCCTGCGCGGTAGAAGGCATCCACCAACGCCAGCGTGCGCCAGGGCAGCAATCCAGCCAGTATCGGCAAGCCCGTCAGCAGGAGACCGAACAGCATTAGCCAGAGCAATCCGGCACCGCGGCTGATGCGTACCTCAAACGGCTGATGATTGTGCACTTCGCCAGGTTTGAGCAGCAGCACGCCCGCGATCCCGGCAAGGGCGATGACACCGATCTGCGTCCAGATGCCGGGCAGCAGCAGGGCGCCAGCAGCGGCGAGGAGCATCAACAGGAGGCGCGGCGCATCCGGGCACAGTGAGCGGCCCATGCTCCACACCGCTTGGGCGACCACCGCCACGGCCACTACCTTCAGGCCATGTAAGGCGCCGGGCGAGACAACATCGCCGACGCTGGACAAACCCATGGCAAACAGCATCAGCGCGAGAGCCGAGGGCAAGGTGAATCCGGTCCAGGCCGCCAGCGCACCTAAATAACCGCCACGGGACAGTCCCAGTGCAATCCCCACCTGGCTGCTCGCCGGCCCGGGCAAGAACTGACAAAGGGCGACCAGATCCGCATAGCCGCGCTCGGACAGCCATTGCCGACGAGTGACGAACTCGGCGCGAAAATAGCCGAGATGGGCGATGGGGCCGCCAAAGGAGGTGAGCCCCAGACGCAGGAAAATCAGAAAAATCTGCAGGGCGGTTTGCATGGGCTGTTGCGAATTGGCCATGGGCTGTTCTGGCGAAAGTCCTGAGAACTCAGTTTTCAGGACCTGAGCCGTGGTGGTCCGAAGCTTACGCGTGATCCGGATTTTTTTCGATGAGGCGCGCCGGCAGCATGCGCTTGAGGGTGTTGTCGCCGAGCCAGTAGTGGTGAAACAGGCCGGCTGCGGCGTGCAACCCGATCAGCCAATAACCGGCATTGCCCAGCAGTTCGTGCCACTCCTTCATCTGCTGCGCCATGGTCGGGTCGATGCTGATCGGGGCGGGCAGCATGAAGCCGAAATACGGCACCGGTTTACCCTGAGCACTCAGCATCAACCAGGCGAAAACCGGCGTGGCGATCATCAGGCCATACAGTGCCAGATGCATCAGGTGTGACACGCCGGTTTGCCAGCGTGGCGGGCGCGGCGCAATGGCCGGAACAGGCCTGATACGCCCGAGCAGACGGATCCAGACCATAGCGAAGATAGCCAGTCCGAACAAGGCGTGCAGGCCCAGCGAGAGCCCCCTGGCCGCACTGCCTCGGGGCAGCAGGCCCTTGAGCTCGATGCAGACGTAGACGCCGACAAATAGAAACAGCATGAGCCAGTGCATCGCAATCGAGAGCGTTGCATAGCGTTGTGGCGCGTTGGTTGAGTTCATGTGGGACCTCGTGATGGCAAGTTCGATAGCGGATCGGGCGACTCTGCCGGTCCTGGCTTAAGGCAGTCTGAAGAAAACCCGGAATTCAGAAAAAAACGCACCTCGCTCACCTTCAGATTCCGTTAAGAATCGCCGTCGATACTTCCCCCCACTTACTCAAGGGGGGAGCGCCCTATGTCAGGTTTCGACTGGAACATTCACTTGCCACTGCGGTTCGGCACTGCCGGGACACCCGGTCTGGAACTGACGCGTTCGCTGTCCGGCGATGCGTCGCGCCACGATCTGGAAACCTTCATTCATGAGTGTTTCCACCAGGCTTATGGCGCCCGGATCCGCCACTTCATGCCTGAACTGTTCGGCCTCAGTGATCGCAACGGCAGTCTTTGTGCCGTTTCCGGGGTACGCCGGGCCGCTACGGGTCCGTTGTTCCTTGAACATTACCTGGATGAGCCGATCGAGCAGCTTGTTTTGGCGCGTGCAGGGCGGCCGGTGGATCGTGAGGGGATCGTCGAAGTCGGCAATCTGGCCGCCAGCAACCTGGGCAGCGCACGACTGAGCATCATCACCGTAACCTGGTTGTTAGCCATGGGTGGCTTTGAGTGGGTGGCCTTCACCGGCAACTCCAGTCTGGTCAACAGTTTCAACCGGCTGGGTCTGCGTCCGGTCACGCTTTGTCCGGCGGACCCGCTGCGGCTGGGCGATGATCGCCATGCGTGGGGTCGCTATTACGAAACGCAACCCAGCGTGCACGTTGGCGATATCCGCGCGGGGTTCATCCACCTGAGCAAGATGGGGTTGTTTGAACGATTCGGCTTGCCCCTGACGCTGGAGCAAACCTGCAATGTCGCCTGAGCTGAATGCGTTCAAGACCCGTCTGCGTAACTACGCCTCGACGCAACCGCAGAAAGTGGCGCTGTGGGGTGACGATCTGAGTCTGAACTACGCCGCCTTGTATACCGAAATCGAGTTTCGCCAACAATTGTTGCGCGCTTCGGAGATCAAGACCATTGGCCTGGCCCTGGACAACGGTCCGCAGGCGCTGCTTTGGGATCTGGCGGTCCTGTTCGAAGGTTTGACCTGTGTCACGCTGCCGCCGTTTTTCAGTGCAGCGCAACGTTTGCATTGCTTGCAGCAAAGCCGGGTCGGACTGGTGATTGCCGATGAAGCGTTGGCGCCTGAAATGACTGGCGCCGGGTACAAACGCTCAGGGGAGTTCTGGTTCCATGTGCAACCGCAGACCCATGCCATGCCCCAAGGCACGGCGAAACTCACGTTCACCTCCGGCACCACCGGCACGCCAAAAGGCGTGTGCCTGAGTGCCGAAAGTGTGCTGGCGGTCGCCAGGCAGTTGCATGACGCGAGCCTCGATGCTGCGCCTTCGCACCATCTGGCCATTCTTCCCCTGGCGATCCTGCTGGAAAACGTAGGTTGTTATGCAGCGCTGTATGCCGGCGCGACCCTGAGCCTGCCCAGCCAGGCCACCCTGGGCATCCAGGGCGCCAGCGGCGTTGACGTGCCACGCATGCTCGAATGCCTGCAGCGACGGCGCCCTGAAAGCCTGATTCTGGTTCCGCAACTGTTGCTGATGCTGGTCAGCGCCTGCGAGATGGGTGCCTTCGATGCGTCAATGCTGCGCTTTGCCGCCGTTGGCGGGGCAAGGGTCGGCAGTGAATTGTTGGTGCGGGCCCAGCGTGTCGGCCTGGCGGTTTTTGAAGGTTATGGTCTTTCGGAGTGCGCCTCCGTCGTGGCCTTGAATCGGCCCGGCGCACAACGTCTGGGCAGCGTTGGCAAACCATTGCCCCATATTCAAGTGCGTCTGGCCGACGACGGCGAGGTGCTGATTGGCGGATCGTCCATGTTGGGGTATCTCGGCGATTCAACGCCTGTACCGGCGTGGTGGCCCAGCGGTGACCTGGGCCAGTTCGACGCCGAGGGGTATCTCTACCTCAAGGGCCGCAAGAAGCATCAATTCGTGACCAGTTTTGGCCGCAACGTCAATCCGGAATGGGTCGAGGCCGAACTTACCCAGAACAACCGGATCGCCCAGGCGTTCGTGTATGGCGAGGCGTCGCCGCGCAATCATGCGCTGCTCTGGCCGGTCAGTGCGGACTGCACCGATGGGCAGCTTGCCGAGGCTGTCGATCACGCCAATCAAGCGTTGCCCGATTACGCCAGGGTCCACGACTGGACCCGGCTCGAGCAGCCATTCAGCACCGCCAACGGCATGGCCACCGCCAATGGCCGTCCGCGCCGGGAAGCCATTCTCGAACGCTATGGGCATTTGTTCTCTTCATCCATTCAACGCGAGGAATCCCCATCATGAGTTTTTTCGACACGCTTCAGCAGGCGACCCGTCAGGAGCGCGACACGTTGTTCAACCTGCCGGTGATTCGCAAAGCCCTGACGGGCGACGTCAGCCTGGAACGCTACCAGGCATTTCTCACCCAGGCCTATTACCACGTGCGGCACACCGTGCCGCTGATGATGGCCTGTGGTGCGCGCTTGCCTCAGCGGCTGGAATGGCTGCGGGCAGCGGTGTGTGAATACATCGACGACGAGTACGGGCATGAAAAATGGATTCTCGATGACATCGCAGCGTGCGGTGGCAACGCCGATGCCGTCAGCGTCGGCCAGCCGCAATTGCCTATCGAGCTGATGGTTGCCTACCTCTACGACCTGATAGCCCGGGACAATCCGGTCGGCCTGTTTGGCATGGTCAACGTGTTGGAAGGCACCAGCATTGCGCTGGCGACCCATGCCGCCGGCAGCATCCGTGATCAGCTGCAGTTGCCGGAAACGGCTTTCAGCTATCTCAGTTCCCATGGCAGCCTGGATATCGGGCACATGCAAACCTATCGCCGACTGATGGATCAACTGGACGACCCGGCTGATCAGGCTGCCGTCATCCATGCCTCAAAAGTCGTCTACCGACTGTACACCGACATGTTCCGCGAGCTGCCGGGAGCAGAGGTTGCAGCAGCTTTCGAGGATGCAGCGCATGCGTCTCTCTGAGGCCAGGGTCGTACTGACAGGGGCCAGCGGCGGGATCGGACTCGCCATTGCCGAGGCACTGTGTGCCAGCGGCAGCGAAGTGCTTGGGGTTTCCCGGCACAAGGAACCGTTGCTGCCGCTGCTGGAGCAATACCCCCATTTACTGCGTTGGATCGAGGCGGATCTGACCACGGAGGAGGGACGCCAGCACGTGGTGACGTCCGCGCGGACGCTGCACGGCGTCAATCTGCTCATCAATGCGGCGGGGACCAACCACTTCGCCATGCTTGAGCAGTTGGATGAAAGCGCGATCAGCTCGATGCTGGCCGTCAATGTGCACGCGCCGATTCGCTTGACTCAGATGCTGCTGCCACTGCTCAACAACGCCAGCAGCGCAACCGTGGTCAATGTGGGATCGACATACGGATCAATTGGCTATGCCGGCTATGCCACTTATTGCGCCAGCAAATTCGCGTTGCGCGGGTTCACCGAGGCGTTGCGCCGGGAGCTGGCAGACACACGGATCAGCGTGCTTTACGTCGCCCCTCGCGCCACCCGGACCTCAATGAACAGCGGTGCCGCGCAAGCCTTGAACGATGCGCTCAACGCCAATGTCGATGATCCCGGCCAGGTCGCCCAGGCGGTGGTGCATGCCATTGCCGGCGATCGTCGCGAACTGTATCTGGGCTGGCCGGAGCGGTTTTTCATCGGACTCAACAGCCTCCTGCCCAGCCTCGTCGACCGAGGTCTACGCAAGCATCTGCCGCTGATTCGACGTCTCAGTCACGTTCCTGCCAACGAGAAAACCAAACCATGAAAACGATCATCATCGGCCTTGCTTGCGGCATGCTGAGCCTGCCGCTGTGGGCACTGGACGCTCCCGACCAGCAACGTCTGAGCGCCATCCAGCAGGAATGGGCGCACGTGCAATACGAAGTTCCCGCGCCACAGCGACCTGACGCTTTTGAAAAGCTCGCCGTGCAAACGTCGTCCTTTGTGCAAGCCCGTCCCCAGGCGGCCGAAGCCTGGATCTGGTCGGGGATCGTCACCAGCAGTTGGGCGGGGGCACAGGGCGGTCTGGGGGCGCTGAGCAAGGTCAAGCAAGCCAAGGCTGATCTGGAAAAATCCCTGTCTCTGGACCCTAAAGCGCTGCAAGGATCAGCCTATATCAGCCTGGCGGCACTTTATGATCGGGTGCCGGGATGGCCTCTCGGGTTTGGTGATGCCGACAAAGCCGGGCAATTGCTGGAACAGGGCCTGAAGCTCAATCCGGATGGAATCGATCCACTGTATTTTTGGGGTGACCATTTGTACCGACAAGGCCACTATGCTCAGGCTAGGGATGCGCTAAACAAAGCGCTACAGGCTGCGCCACGTCCCGGCCGGGAAAAGGCCGATGCAGGCCGACGTCAGGAAATAGGGCAGTTGCTGGCTGATGTCGCAAAGAAACTTAAATAAACCGGAGCCTCCATGCGTTTGCTGCTCATTGAAGACGATGTCGCGTTGGGGGAAGGGATTCATCAGGCCTTGAGCCGTGAAGGCTACACCGTCGATTGGCTCAAGGATGGCGCCAGCGCCCTGCATTCACTGCTCAGCGAAAGCTTCGATCTGGCGATCCTCGATCTGGGCCTGCCCAAACTTGACGGCCTGGAAGTCCTGCGCCGTTTGCGACAGAGCGGCTCAGGCCTGCCGGTGCTGATCCTCACCGCGCGTGATGCGACCGAAGACCGTATCGCCGGACTCGATGCCGGCGCTGACGATTACTTGATCAAACCCTTCGACCTGTCTGAGCTGAAGGCGCGTCTGCGGGCATTGTTGCGACGCAGCGCGGGCAGGGCGCGGGCGTTGATCGAACACGCGGGCATCACGCTGGACCCCGGTACACAACAGGTGACCTATCACGATCAGGCGGTATTGCTGACGCCCAAGGAATACCAGTTGCTGCATGAATTGTTGTCACCGCCAGGCCGGGTGCTGACGCGTGATCGTCTGATACAACTGTTGTATGGCTGGAACGAAGAGGCCGAGAGCAACACCCTGGAAGTGCATATCCATCACCTGCGCAAAAAGTTTTCCAGCGATCTGATCCGCACTATTCGCGGCGTTGGTTATCTGGTGGAGGAACAGCGTTGAACTCGATACGGCGGCGTACCCTGACGCTGATCATCGGCTTGCTTTTGGTGGGCTTGCTGATCCTCAGTGTGTTCAATGTGCACGACAGCAACCATGAGATTGCCGAGGTGTACGACGCGCAATTGGCCCAGAACGCACGGCTGTTGCAGGGCGTGATGCGGATGCCCCTGGCCCGCACCGAACAAAGTCAGCTGTATCAAGCCTTCAATACGGCGCTGGGACAGGCTGAGCCCAGGGTTGATGGCCATCCCTACGAAAGCAAGATTGCCTTTCAGGTGTGGGACCACGCCGGCAAGTTGCTGGTGCATACCGCCAGCGCCCCGACCTTCGTTCAAGTGCCGCAGACAGCGGGCTTCAGCGCTGTGACCGATCAAGCCGGTCACGGCTGGCGAGCGTTCGTGCTCGACGACAGCCAGAACGGCATGCGGATCTGGGTTGGCGAGCGGGACGATGTGCGCACCGATCTGGTCCACCGGATCGTGCGGCACACCCTGGGCCCGAATCTGATCGGCAGTCTGTTGCTGGTCGCGGTGATCTGGCTGGCGATTGGCTGGGGACTTAAACCTCTGGCTGATCTGGCCAAGACCTTGCGCGCCCGCCACCCAGGTTCCCTTGAGCCGCTGCGACTGGCACCGCTGCCCAGCGAGCTGGAGCCGATGCAGGCAGCATTGAACCGCTTGCTCGGCCAGATCCAGGACGTCTTGCACCGTGAACGCCGGTTTATCGCCGACGCCGCCCACGAAATGCGTACGCCGCTGGCGGTGCTCCGGGTCCATGCGCAAAACGTTCTGGAAGCGCGCAACGAGGAGCAGCGTCAAGAATCCCTGGGTTATCTGATCATTGGTGTGGATCGCACGACCCGACTGGTGAATCAATTGTTGACCATTGCGCGCCTGGAACCCCAGGCCAGCGCTGCGCCCATGGCGTCCATCGATCTGGTGGAGACTGTGCGCGAAAGCCTGGTGCAATTGACGCACTGGGTGCTGAGTCGAGGGCTGGAGTTGTCATTTGATCCCAGTGAAGAGTCACATTTCGTTCAGACCGATCCAGGACTGATCAACATCGCGCTGCATAACCTGGTGACCAACGCGGTGAACTTTTCACCCGAGGGCGGCCAGGTCAGGATTGGATTGCGGTTCGATGACCGGACGTTTTCGCTCAGCGTCGAGGATCAAGGTCCTGGCATCGATGAAGCGGAGCGTGAACGTTTGTTCGAGCGGTTCTACAGTCGGGGCAACGATCAGGGCGTCGGTCTGGGGCTGACCATTGTACAAACCATTGCCCAGCGTCTGGGTGGGCAGATTCGCCTGGAAAACCTGCCGACAGGCGGCTTGCGTGCGGTGTTGCAGGCCCCGGCCAATTGATCAGCGCTTCTGCAGCCAGCCCAGGAAGCTGCCCTTTTTGATCGCCGCCGGTTTTTCGGTCAATAGCGACTGGCTGCTGTGTTGGCGAACCGCCTGCAGCTTTTTCAAGGCGTTCCTGATTTGCCCTTCCTGCTCCATGATTTCCCGCGCTACGGCTTTGTCGATGCGGTAAACCACGCACGAGGTGAGCGCGGTGAAGCGTGCCTCGGACGGCGTATCGTTGAGCACGCCCTGTTCGCCCATCACTTCACTGGGCCCCATGCGCCCGGCCTCGATGGAATTACGGCCATCGGATACCGTTGCCGAAACGACGCCAGTGGCGATCACCAACAGGCTGTCAGTCACTTCGTTTTCTTCCAGGATCACCTGTCCTGCGGCGTATTCCCGTGACGACATATGCTGTGCCAGATGGTTTTTCTCTTCGCTGTTCAACGCGCGCAACACCTTGACTTCATCGAGCAGCGTGCGCGCCCGGGATGCCGGTTCAACGGTCACATCCGATTGCCAAGCGATGCCCGCCGCTTCCAGATGACGATAGGCCAGGTCGAACAGCAGGTTGCGCACATCGGCCTTTTTATCCAGATTCTTGATGAAACCGGTGAGGGTGTATTCGATGGTGGTCGGACTGGCTTCTTTCACCGTGGCCCGGGCCTTGGGAAAGGGCAGCAGGGCGCTGCTGCCCTGCAATGCACGGTCCAGGGCATCCAGTACGCGACGCGGGCGGATATGCGGCGAAACCATGATGTTGATCGATACGCCAAACATATCCTTGGGACGGCTGAGGTTGACGATCTTGGCCTTGGCCGCCACCGAGTTGGGGATAACGGCGGTGCTGCCGGTGCCTGTCAGCAGATGCGTGGCGCGCCAGTCGATGTCGATGACTTTGCCTTCGACGCCGTCGATGCTGATCGAATCGTCTACCTGATAGGGTTTGGTGGTGTTGAGGACGATGCCGGAAAACACATCGCTCAAGGTGCTTTGCAGGGCGAGGCCGACGATGATCGCCATGGCGCCGGAGGTGGCGAGCAGGCCTTTGACGGGGAGTTGCAGCACGTAACCTGCGGCGGCAACGATGCCGATCAGGAAAATCACTGCGCCGATCACTTCCTGCAACAATCGCCCGCTGTGGCCGATGCGTTGCATCAGCAGCAGGCCCAGCACTTCGGTCAGGGTTCGCGAGGCGAAAATCCACCAGATGATTTCCAGCGCAGTCGCTGCCAGATGGCGGGCGCTGTCGTCTTCCCAAGGCGCGGTGTCCAGTGGGCTCAGGCCGGCGCTGATAATCACCGCGCTGTACAGCAGGAACAAGCCCAGCCGTGCCGCGACTTTCGCCAGTCGGTGCTGATACGGCACCGCGTGCCAGCTTGCCAGGTCGGCGAGGATCAGGAAGACGCTGCACGCCAGCGGGTAGGTTTGAATGAAGACGAGCATGGGCGAGTTCCTGGGTGGGAGAGATGACCGTGATGGCCAGATTAATGCTGTGCAGGAGTGTGATAAAGCTGGTAGAAAGTGTTTGACTGTCAACCGATGAGCGACAATGAATCCATTCGAAGACATGCGGATCTTTACCCAGGTAATGGAATCCGGGAGTTTCACGGCGGCCGCCGATCAATTGGGGCTGTCCAAACAGTTTGTCAGTCGGCGTCTGATGCAGCTCGAAGAGCGGCTCGGCGTGCGCCTGCTCAATCGCTCCACACGACGGCTGGACGTCACGCCGTTGGGGCAGGCTTATTACGAATCGGCGCTGCGGCTGCTGGCCGACGTGGAGCAGGCCGAACAAAGCATCGCCGGGCAGAACAACCAGCCGCGCGGCACCATTCGCCTTACCGCGCCGTTGTCCTTTGCCATTGAGCATCTGGGCCGCCTGCTGCCGGTGTTTCTCGAACGCTACCCGGAAGTCGCGGTCGAGGTGGACCTCAGTGACCGCGCCGTGGATTTGCTCGGCGAAGGCTATGACCTGGCGCTGCGCATCGGCGTACTGGAAGATTCGACCTTGATCGGTCGACATATCGCGCATATCGAACGCGTGTACTGCTGCAGCCCGGACTATCTGCAGCGGCGCGGCGAACCGACCGAGCCGGAAGCGTTGAAAGGTCATGACTGCCTGCCTTATGGCCATAGCCGTCAGGTGCAATGGCGATTCGAGCGTCTGGGCAAACCTGTTGCCGTGAGCCTGTGCGGGCGGATGCGCGCCAATAATGGCGAGCTTTTGCGTGATGCAGCAATTGCTGGCCTGGGCATTACCTACCTGCCGCTGTTCATTGTCGGCGCGGCGCTGGAAGACGGCCGGCTGGTCCGGGTTCTGGATGACTTTCGCACGCCACCGTTGGCCTTGTCGGCGGTGTACCCGCAGCATCGCCAGGGCGCGCGGCCCGTGCAGGCGCTGATCGATTTCCTCAAGGAAGCGTTGGCTGAATGCCCGGCGTTGAGTCGCTGAGTGATAAACCGCGGAAGCGATTTCATTCGCGAGGAGGTCGGGA
>NZ_ATLO01000028.1 GCF_000416235.1 Pseudomonas sp. CFII64
GGATGGCGCGATCGGCACCCAGTGCCAATGCGGTACGCAGTTGCTCCTGAGCGGTGGTCGGGCCGATGGAAACGACGACGATCTCGGTCGCGACACCTTTTTCTTTCAGGCGTACGGCTTCTTCCATTGCGATTTCGCAGAAAGGGTTCATCGACATTTTGACGTTCGCGAGATCGACGCCGGAGTTGTCCGCTATGACGCGAACCTTGACGTTGTAGTCGACCACGCGCTTGATGGCTACGAGGACTTTCATGGCAGGCTCCAATGGTAAAATTGCCCTGAGAGCACCTGACGATGCTCGTGTTTTTTTAGTTCAACGGTCGCCAAGCTGCTCGATCACGCCTTTGGCTTTCAATTCGGCCAGACGTTCATCACCCAGCCCCAATTGGCGCTTGAGCACTTCATCCGTGTGCTCACCCAGCATCGGTGCCCCGCGCGGGTAGTCAACCGGTGTCCCGGACAGTTTTATTGGGCTGCCCACGGTCATGAAGTCAGGGTTGAGTGAGTGGGGAATGTTCACGAGCATGTCACGCGCTTTGACCTGCGGTTCATCCAGTGCCTGGGCGATGCTGTTGATGGCTCCAACCGGCACTCCCTGAGGGTGAATCCGCTGCACCCATTCATCGGCGCAGGCGGTCAGGAAATGCTCCGACAGAGTTTTGATGACCTCTATCCGGTTGGTCACCCGATCGGCGTTGCGGGCAAATCTAGGGTCCCTGGACAGTTCCGGCAAACCAATGGCGTTACACAGGGCGATGAATTGGCTGTCATTGCCGCATGCAATGATGAAATCCCGGTCATTGGCCCGGAACACCTGGTACGGCACGATGTTGGCGTGGGCATTGCCATAACGGCCCGGTGGTTTCCCGGAGGCCAAGTAGTTCTGACTCTGGTTGCACAACGTGGCGATTTGCACGTCAAGCAGCGCCATGTCGACGTGCTGACCCAAGCCGGTTTTTTCACGACTGAGCAGCGCAGCCTGAATGGCTACCGTCGAATAAAGCCCGGTCATCAGATCGGAAAACGCCACGCCAACTTTCTGCGGACCGCCTCCCGGCAGATCATCGCGTTCGCCAGTGATGCTCATCAGGCCGCCAATGCCCTGGATGATGAAGTCATAACCCGGCTCGGCTGCGCGAGGCCCGGTCTGGCCGAAACCCGTGACCGAGCAATAGACCAGCCGAGGATTGATTTCGGACAGGCTCGCATAGTCCAGCCCGTACTTGGCCAGTGAGCCCGCCTTGTAGTTTTCAATCAGCACATCACAGCTGGCGGCCAGCGCACGCACCATCTCCTGCCCCTCGACGGACGCAAGGTTCAGTGCAACCGATAGCTTGCCGCGATTGGTAGACTGGTAATAAGAAGCTTCCCGGGTGGGTTCATCGTTCTCGTCCCCCATCCAAGGCGGTCCCCAGCCACGGGTGTCATCACCCGCGCCAGGTCGTTCGATCTTGATCACTTCGGCCCCGAGATCAGCCAGGGTCTGGCCACACCAGGGGCCGGCCAGTACACGACTCAGGTCGAGCACACGGTATCCAGTTAAAGCACCCATTTCATTTCACCTTTCTCTACGGCGCTTATACGCGCTCGATGACCATCGCCAGCCCTTGGCCAACCCCAATGCACAGACTCACCACTGCATGGCGCTTACCGCTTTTTTGCAGCGCCCTGGCAGTGCTGAGCGCCAGGCGCGCACCTGATGCACCCAGAGGATGGCCGACCGCAATGGCGCCGCCATTGGGATTGACACGCGGATCATCGAAAGCTACATCTAGTCCTTTGAGGCAGCCCAATACCTGGGAGGCGAAGGCTTCATTGATTTCGATAATGTCCATGGCCGCCAGAGTCAAACCGGCGCGATCCAGCGCCTTGTTGATCGCCTCGACCGGGCCGACGCCCATGATCCGGGGTGCAACGCCCACGGCCGCAGCAGACAGAATACGTACCATAGGCACTAGGCCGTGACGTTCGCCAGCAGCTTTGGAGCCGATGAGCAACGCGGCCGCACCGTCGTTGACGCCCGATGCGTTACCGGCAGTGACCACGCCGCCCTCGGACAACGGCTTGAGCCGAGCGAGGGCCGCCAGATCAGATTGCGGGCGCGGATGCTCGTCCTGATCAACAAGAGTCGGCGGCGTCTTGTGACCCGTAGGGACGCTCACAGCGAGCAGTTCGTCAGTGAAGAAACCGGCCTGGCGTGCAGCTTCGTAACGGGCCTGGGAGCCCGCGGCAAAGAGGTCCGCTTGCTCACGACTTATACCAAAATCAGAAGCGACGTTATCGCCGGTCTGGGGCATGGTGTCATTGCCATACTTGGCAGTGATTTTCGGATTGGGAAAGCGCGCGCCGATGGTGCTGTCAACTACGGTGAAATCGCGACTGTAGGCAGCCTCAGCCTTGGCCATGACAAAGGGCGCCCGGGACATGCTTTCCACACCGCCTGCCACGAACAGATCACCTTCCCCGCACGTCACCGCACGCGCAGCATCAATCACTGCGGCCAGACCACTGGCACACAGGCGGTTTATCGTTTGCCCAGGGACCGTCACCGGCAAGCCTGCCAGTAGCGCCGCATGCCGGGCGATGTTACGGCTGTCCTCACCGGCCTGATTGGTGTTGCCGAGGATCACATCCTCAATGGTTTCGCCAGGGATGTCGTGGCGAGTGAGTAATTGGCGGATAACGTGGGCAGCGAGATCGTCCGGGCGAATGGGCGCGAGGGCTCCACCGTGGCGACCGAATGGCGTTCGCAGCCCCGCAAAGATATAAGCGTCAAGCATGGAAAACTCCTGGAATGCTGAGATCAGTTAAGCGCCGGTTCACTGTGGCGCAGGGATAAGCCAAGCGCCGCTCGACGACGCAACCACGGGCCCGGGCGATAGCGCGGATCCCCGGTCAGTTCGGTCATGCGCTGCATGATCGTGAGCAGACGTTCGGCACCCACCTCATCGCCCCACGCCAGAGGGCCCTGTGGGTAGCCCAGGCCGCGGCGCACGCCTTCGTCGAGATCGTCGACACTGGCGATGCCTTGTTGAACGATGTCGCCCGCCAGGTTGACGATCATTCCCAGCACGCGCTGGGCGACAAAGCCCACGCTATCGCGGATCACGCTGACTCCGACCCCGTCGCGGGCCAACAGCGCATGAGCCGCATCGCGCATATCAATGCGGGTGGCCGGTGTTGGCATCAACGTGCGATAGCGGCCTAGGTCCAGCAGCGGGTCGATGCAAACGGTGCGCGTCGGGTCAGTGGCAAACTTTCCGGCGGCAGCCGTAGCATCCAGACCATAGGGCGCAAGCAGACAGAGGGCTTCACTGGATGGCTTCGCGCCCTGCTCGACTTGCGAGCCCAGCGTCTGCAGCAAGGCCGTCAAGGCAGCACGATCCGCTTCGCTCTCAGTGCCGAGCCAGACCGGCGGCAGCGCGCTCACGGTCGGCACCACCTGGGGCTGGGCTGCATCGATCTTCTGGCCGTCGGCGTAGTGGTAAAACCCGCGTCCGACCTTGCGGCCCACGTACCCGGCGTCCAGCATCTGGCGAGTAAGCGCCGCCGGCCGGTAACGAGGTTCTTGATAAAACTGGTTATAGATCGACTCGATAACCGGGTGGGAAACGTCCAACGCCGTCAAGTCGAACAATTCCAGCGGCCCCATGCGAAAGCCCAGGCCATCGCGCAGAATGCGGTCGATCTCGGCGGGCTCGGCCACGCCCTCCTTGAGGATCTGCAGCGCTTCGGTGCTGTAAGCGCGCCCGGCATGGTTGATGATAAAGCCCGGGGTGTCCTTGGCTCGAATACCCCGGTGACCCATGCGCGACGCCAACGCCTGTAGGCAGTCGCCAATCATTGGATCAGTGGCCAGACCGTCGATGACTTCCACAACTTTCATCAGGGGCACAGGGTTGAAAAAGTGGAAGCCGGCGACACGCTCCGGGCGCCGACAGCCGCGTGCAATGCTGGTCACCGACAGTGAAGAGGTGTTGGAGGTCAGAATGCAGTCATCGGCCACAACGGCTTCCAGCTCGGCCAGCAAGGCCTGTTTGGCATCGAGACGTTCGATGATGGCCTCGACCACCAGGTCAACGCTCTTCAAGTCAGCCAGAGAAGTGGCGACTTCAAGCTGCCCGAGGATCAGTTGCGCATCGCTGCTGGTGATTTTTCCCTTGCTCACCAGTTTGCCCAAGGTCCGCTCCAGGTTATCCCTGGCCCCCTGAGCTGCGCCTTCACGATTGTCGAACAGGGTCACTCGAATACCCGCCTGGGCGGCGATCTGGGCAATACCCGTGCCCATCACGCCGGCACCGACGATGGCCATGTGATTAATCACGCGTGTCATGGGTCATTCTCCTGCGAAGCTGGCTTTACGCTTTTCCAGAAAGGCGCGAGCGCCTTCTTTCTGGTCCTTGGAATCAAACAGCAACTGGAACGCCTTGCGCTCAAGCACCAGCGCGCTGTCCAGCGGCAAATCCGCACCCGCCAACATCACTTCTTTAATCTGCGCCACGGCCAACGGTGGCAAGGCAGCGATCTGGGCAGCCAGTTCCAGTGCGCGGGAGATTGTCTGGTCGTCATTCACCACCTCGCTGACCATCCCCATGGCCAACGCCTCGGGGGCCGGAACCAGGCAACCTGTCAGGGCAATGCGCATCGCCTGGAATTTACCGACAGCGCGGACCAGACGCTGGGTTCCCCCCGCCCCGGGCATCAGGCCGAGCTTGACCTCCGGCTGTCCAAATCGAGCGGACTCACCGGCGACGATAATGTCGCAGTGCATCGCCAGCTCACAGCCACCGCCCAGCGCGAATCCGTTCACCGCTGCGATCACCGGTTTCGGGCAACGGCCAATGGCTTCCCACAGGTATTCGGTATGGCGCAGGTACATCTCGACGGGGGTCGCGTCAGCGAACTCGCGAATGTCGGCACCAGCGACAAAGCACTGCTCGCCCCCGGTCAGAACAATGGCACGCACCTTTTTATCAGCGGCCAGCGTGCGAAACTGCTCGGCGAGTTGTTCGCGTACGGCGCTGTTCAGGGCGTTTTTGGCTTCTGGGCGTGAGATACGCAAGAGTGCGACAGCGTCGTCGCCTATTTCAAGGATGACAACTGGCTCATTTGGGGAGTTCATATTTTCTCTCTTATTGTGTTTCGCTAAGCGAAACTAGATACCGAAATACTGATTTATCATAGAGACGGTCTTCAGACGCTGTAAACAGTTAATCAATAAAACTTTAGTCTTCCCGCGTAAAACAACACGATACCGACAGAAACAAGCTCTTTTTCATGTTTGATCGACAATAGGACTTTTGTTTCGCTCTGCGAAACTGTATTTTATTTTCTTGCATTTCCAAGAATTGGGGTTTTAACATGGCTCGCAACAAGGCAGATTCGTCCGCAGTGGACACCAGTGACTCAACTGATTTCGGCTTGCTGAGCATGGGCAAGCTGGATCCGGCAAGTGGGATGAATGAAGAGGAAGGCAGTGGCCAGTTTGTGACGGCCCTGGCTCGTGGCCTTGAGCTGCTGAGATGTTTCACGCCGCGGGCGAACGTATTGGGTAATCAGGACTTGGCCAGAATGACCGGGCTGCCCAAGCCGACCGTGACGCGCCTGACCAATACCTTAATGCGCCTGGGATGTCTCAAGCGCGAAGTGCACTCGGGCAAATACCAACTGGATGTCGGTGTGCTTGGCTTCGGATACTCAATGCTGTCGAATCTGTCGATTCGCGCCGTCGCCCATCCACTGATGGAAGACCTGGCCAATCACGCTCAGGCAGCGGTTGCGATGGCCGCCCGTGACCGGCTTCAGATGGTGTACCTGGATGTGGTTCAGGGTCAGGGCAACATGACCATGCGCCGCCAGATAGGCAGTTATCTGCCACTGGCACAGAGTTCGATGGGCCGGGCTTGCCTGGCGGCAATGCCGGAAACAGAGCGGGAGTTTTTGCTGGACCACATCCGCCAGCGTGAAACGGTCCAGTGGCCCGCTCTGCGCAAAGGGCTGGACCGTGCCTTCAGGGACTATGCCGATTACGGGTACTGCCTGTCGGTGGGTGAATGGCACCGGGATGTTAACTCGGTTGCCGTGCCGCTGGTGCACCCGCAGTACGGATTGCTGGCGTTCAACTGCGGTGGCCCGAGCTTTCAGTTGCCACGCGAGAAGCTTGAGGACGAGATTGCCCCACGTCTGATCGACATGGTTAACAACATTGGCGCCGCTGCTCGCTGACGCAACGGTATCGGCGCCCTAATAAATGGCCCGTTCAAGGGCCTTGAGGAGCGCACATGATCCGTGACACCGAAACCCTTCAGATCCTCCTGGATTCCCTACGCCAGTTTGTCAACGAAGCCTTGATTCCACGGGAAAACGAGGTGGCCGAGACGGACAACATCCCGGAGGATATCGTCGGCCAGTTGCAAGAGATGGGGCTGTTCGGGCTGACCATTCCCGAAGAGTTCGGCGGCATGGGCGTCACCATGGAAGAAGAGGTGAACATCGCCTTCGAACTGGGGCGCACCTCTCCGGCTTTTCGCTCCTACATTGGCACTAACAACGGCATCGGTTCGATTGGCATTCTGCTTGACGGCAGCCAGGAACAAAAACTCAAATACCTGCCAAAACTAGCCTCGGGCGAACTTCTGAGTGCCTTCTGTCTCACCGAGCCAGATTCGGGTTCAGATGCTGCGTCGCTAAAAACCACTGCGGTACGCGACGGCGATCATTACATCATCAACGGCACCAAACGCTTCATCACCAACGCGCCCCATGCCGGCATCTTCACGGTCATGGCTCGCACAAATGCCGAGATCAAGGGCTCGGGGGGTATCAGTGCCTTCATCGTAGAGCGCGACACGCCGGGCATATTCCTCGGCAAACCTGATCACAAGATGGGTCAGAAAGGCGCTCACACCAGCGATGTCATCTT
This sequence comes from Pseudomonas sp. CFII64, assembly GCF_000416235.1. Taxonomy (GTDB): domain Bacteria; phylum Pseudomonadota; class Gammaproteobacteria; order Pseudomonadales; family Pseudomonadaceae; genus Aquipseudomonas. The sequence goes on from NZ_ATLO01000028.1 coordinate 6,923, forward strand.
CGAGAATGTCCGGGTTCCCGCCAGCCAACTCATCGGTGGTGTAGAAGGTGTCGGGTTCAAAACCGCCATGAAAGTGCTGGATAAAGGTCGCCTGCATATTGCTGCTCTGAGCGTGGGTGCCGCAGAACGCATGCTGTCTGACTCGTTGAACTACGCAATCGAGCGTAAACAGTTCGGCAAGCCGATTGCCGAGTTTCAACTGATCCAAGCAATGCTCGCCGACAGTAAGGCGGAAATCTATGCCGCGCGCTGCATGGTGCTCGATGCCGCACAAAAACGTGACCTGGGTCTGAACATAGGCACCGAGGCCTCCTGCGCCAAGATGTTCGCCACCGAGATGTGCGGCCGGGTAGCTGACCGTGGCGTACAGATCCACGGCGGTGCCGGCTATGTCAGCGAATACAGCATCGAGCGGTTCTATCGCGACGTACGACTTTTCCGGATCTACGAAGGTACGACCCAGATTCAACAGCTGGTCATTGCCCGCAACATGATTCGCGCCGCCCAGAGCTGACCGCTCGGACTCAAGCCCCCTGCTCCCTATAAATACAACAAGGTGACGTGATGGAAGCTGTAGCTCAGGTCAATGCCCAGGCATTGGCCAAAAAGAACACGTGGGTATTGGTATTCGTTTTCTGCTTTCTTGGGTTGTTGATTGATGGCGCTGATCTGATGCTTCTCTCCTACAGCCTCAGTAGCCTGAAGGCTGAATTCGGCCTGACCAACGTCGAAGCCGGTAGCCTGGGAAGTTTCACCCTGGCAGGCATGGCGATTGGCGGTATTTACGGAGGCTGGGCCTGCGATCGTTTCGGACGGGTAAAAACTGTCGTCTGGAGCATCATCCTCTTCTCCATCGGCACAGCCGTGCTCGGTCTCACGCAGAACTACTGGCAGTTTGCAATTACCCGTTTCCTGGCGTCACTGGGCATCGGTGCCTTATATGTGGCCTGCAACACCCTGATGGCGGAATACGTACCCACGCGCTTTCGCACCACAGTGTTGGGTACGTTACAAGCCGGCTGGTCGGTGGGCTATATCGTCGCGACGTTACTGGCCGGATGGATCCTGCCGATCCATGGCTGGCGCTGGCTGTTCTACATCGCGATTATTCCAGTCATCCTTGCCGTGTTCATGCAACGTTTCGTGCCGGAGCCACAAGCCTGGGTCAACGCACAGGCAGAACGTGCGAAGCAGAAAATCAACGGTGGTTTGCAGCACGCGACGGTCAAGCGCGAGAGCATGTACAAACAGATTTTCGGGGATCCCAAGGCTCGCCTAATGTTCACCTGCTGGGCGCTGACGGCGGGCTTTCTGCAGTTTGGCTACTACGGCGTGAACAACTGGATGCCAACCTATCTGGAAAGTGAATTGGGCATGAACCTCAAGTCCATGACCGGCTATATGGTTGGCACTTACACAGCCATGATCCTCGGTAAAATCATTGCCGGGTTCGCCGCCGATCGAATCGGTCGCCGCGCCGTCTTCGCTTTTGGTGCCTTGGGAACTGCGGTGTTTCTACCGATCATCGTGTTGTTCCAGAGCCCGGAAAATATCCTGTGGATGCTGGTGGTATTCGGGTTCCTGTACGGCATTCCTTACGGAGTAAATGCCACCTACATGACCGAAAGTTTCGAAGCCAAGTTTCGCGGCTCTGCCGTCGGCGGCGCTTACAACATAGGACGTCTGGGTGCGGCGATTGCTCCAGCGGCTATTGGGTTCCTGGCGTCCCATGGCTCGATCGGGGTCGGCTTCCTAGTGATGGGCGCAGCCTATTTCATCTGTGGTGTGATTCCCGCGTTGTTTATCCGTGACAAGCAGTTCGACCCCCAGAAACAATAAAACATCAATAGTTTGATGATCAAACAGCTGCCTGCCGACATTGTTATCCGGCAGGCGGTTAGCTATGAACTGAGCTAAATCACATCGGCATTGTTTCCTCCAGATCTACCCTGAGTAGACATGCGGATCGTCTATCAATTGTGCTGTAAGTGATAGCATCCCGCTATGGTGCGACATATTGTCGCCCTTTATTTCAAGCCCACCTACCTACGATCCACGCCCATGAGTTCGGGCGATTTTCAGCGGATGTAGTTCCTAAATTACGAGGATTTCCGACGTGTCATCAGATCATAAACCTGGCCCTTCAAGAGTCTCGCCCTGGCTGCGGGTCTATACGGTCACTGTTGGCGTAATACTTTTGATCACAGGTGGCTACCTGGGTTACGCCGGCGCGCAGTTGATTGGTTTGGGAGGCTCGTTTTACTACCTGCCGGCCGGCATTGCGCTAATCGTCACAGCCGTCATGCTCATGCGACTGGATCTGCGAGCGGTTTACCTCTATAGCGCTTTCTTTGCCGTGACGCTGGTGTGGTCACTGTGGGAGGCCGGGCTGCAATTTTGGCCTCTTGCTGCACGGTTGGGGATGTTCGCTGTATTAGGATTACTGATTGCACTGTGCGCGCCGGCTTTGCCGCAGGCGCGGGGCAGTAAAAAAGTACGACCCGTCTCTTATGGGATTGCGACCGTTATCTTGCTGGCGCTGGTGGCTGCCTTCGTCAATGCCTTGTATCCGATCTGGCTGGTTAAGCCGACGTCTACCCCGCAAGTGGCCTCGGACTACAACCCAGGTTCGGACAAGGCGCAATCCGTCGGTTTCGGCCGTACGCCATCGGGCGAAGGCTTTACGCCGGACGCGCAGATCACCCTGGATAACGTCAAGAATTTGCAGATCGCCTGGACCTTTCGCTCCGGCGACATCACGGCTAACGGCCGCGAAAACCAGAACACGCCCTTGCAGATCGGCAACGTTCTCTACCCTTGCACCCCGACCAACCAGGTCTTTGCCTTACGCGGCGACACTGGGGAACAGCTCTGGCATTTCAATCCGAAAGTTGACCCTGAAGCAGCGGCGAACTGGATGCGCTGCCGCTCGCTGGCCTATTACGAAGTGCCTGGCCTGGCTGACGATGCCCCCGGCAAAAAGCGCATTTACGTCACTACCGGCGACATGCGCCTGATCGCTCTGGATGCAAACACCGGTTTGCCGGTGCCAACCTTCGGGGAAAACGGCACCGTCTTCCTCGCTGCCGGCATGGGTGCGGTGATTCCAGGGTTCTACAACCCGACTTCCGGCCCGCTGCTGGCAGGCAAGAATCTCATCGTTGGCGGCTGGGTGATGGATAATCAGTCAACTGACGAGCCTTCCGGCGTTGTCCGGGCATTCGACGCGGTAACGGGTCAATTCACCTGGGCGTGGGATGTGGGTCGCCCTGGCGAGCCGAATCCACCGGCAGAAGGCAAAAGCTACACACGCAGCACCCCCAATACGTGGGCGACTCCGACCTACGATGCCGAACTGAACATGGTGTACCTGCCGACCGGCAATGGCACCCCTGACCTGTTCGGTGGCATGCGTTCAGCAGCGACTGATCGCGTCAGCACCTCGGTAGTCGCCGTGGACGCCACCACCGGCCAGGAGCGCTGGGTATTCCAGCTCGTGCATCATGATGTCTGGGATTACGACCTGCCGTCCAAGCCTGTGCTTTATGACATGCCTGACGGTAAAGGTGGGCGGATTCCTGCTCTGGTCCAGGCAAGCAAAAACGGCGAGATCTTTATGCTCGATCGCCGCACCGGGGTGCCGATCACCAAGGTCGAAGAGCGTGCGGTGCCTACCAACGGCGTCAAAGGCGAAAACCTTTCCAAGACCCAGCCTTATTCAGTCGGCATGCCGCAGATGCGTGATGCCGTCCTGAACGAAGCCATGATGTGGGGCATTACGCCGATTGACCAGTTGAACTGCCGCGTTCAGTTCAAGGGCCTTTACTACGCGGGCGACTACACGCCGCCGCAGATGGATTGGTACTTGCAGAACCCGTCCTGGTACGGCACCACCAACTGGGGTGGTCAGTCCATCGACAAGCAGCATGACCTCATGATCGTCAACGACATGCGGGTCATGATGAAGGCTCGTCTGCTGACTCGCGAAGACCAGATGGCTCGCGCCGCCCTCACTGGCAAAGGTTCTCACAGCGTGGGTGGTGTGGTGCCAATGAACAATACGCCGTACGGTGCTGAGCGCGGTATGGTCCAGTCGTTCCTTGGCGTGCCATGCACTACCCCGCCATTCGGTACGATGGCCGCCATCGACATGAAAACGCAAAAGGTGCTCTGGCACCGCTCCCTGGGTACACCAGAGCAGTTCGGCCCGCTGGGGATGCGCACGCATCTTCCAATCGAGCTGGGCATGCCTACCCTGGGTGGCTCGACGCCAACCGGTTCGGGGCTGATCTTCTTCTCCGCAACCTCTGACTACTACCTGCGGGCACTGAACAGCCTGACAGGCGAAGTAGTCTGGAAAAGTCCATTGCCAGTTGGCGCGGGCGCCACACCTCTGGTGTTCATCTCGCCCGAGGATGGACGGCAGTTTGTCGTGGTCACCGCCAACGGCGCACGTGCGGCACCAGACCATGGTGACTTCATGATTGCCTTCGCCTTGCCTAAAAAACTAAAGTAATCGTATAAGGGGCAGTCTTCTGTTGCTGCCCCTTATGCATGCCTTCAGCTCTCGCAGCCACGAGACCTAACATAACCGGAGATTAAGTCGTGTAGCCTTGCCACGAGCTGGATCAGTTCATGCGTTCCCTTAATTTCTGTGAGTACAATCAATGCGCCTGCTTTCAGCTAAACGCCAAGCTTTCATCCTCACCGCCGCGACAATAATCGGTTTCGCTTCCGTTCTACAGGCAGCGCCGCAGTTGTCCATTGATGTTCATCGGGATCCCAATTGTGGCTGCTGTAGCAAATGGATCGCCTACCTGCAGGATCACGGCTACACCGTGGTCGATCATCTCGAAGACAACATGAGCCTGGTGAAGGAAAAGCTGGGTGTGCCCGCGCAACTCGGGTCTTGTCATACCGGTGTGGTGAATGGGAAATTTGTGGAAGGTCACGTGCCTGTAGAGCAAATAGCAGAGCTCAGCAGACGAGCGGATTTGATTGGCCTCGCCGCACCCGGCATGCCCATGGGATCGCCTGGCATGGAATCCGGTGGCCGGCGCAGCGGTTACCAGATCATCGGGTTGACCACTGCTGGCACCGAGGAAGTCGTGGCAGACTTTCGCGCCCAATAACTTGCGAGTGAACGCTATAAGCAGAAAACTGTTGCAGCAAGGGCTTTGGTTGGCTGAAGAACTAATGAATCGATCGGCTCCAGAGCCCATCTTAGAAATCAGGTTACAGCAACAGCGCGAAACTCTATGGTCAAGTGGCTCACTTCGTGGACCGGCTTGAGGCGCTCGCGAATCGTATCGGCATTCGTTGTCGAGTTACCCAGAACACTCACGATAGCCGCATGAGCCTCTGGCCCCACGCGCCAGACGTGCAAATCCGTGATAGTCGCATCACCCGCCTGCTCCACCAGCTCACGAATTTCCTGCGCGACATGCTCATCAGTCTGATCCAGCAAGACGCCTGCGGTCGCCGCCATCAAAAGCCATGCCCAGCGGGCAATCACAACTGCACCAACGATACCCATCACCGGATCAAGCCAGATCCAACCCAGATAACGCCCTGCAAGCAGCGCCGCAATGGCAAGCACCGATGTCAGGGCATCAGCAACCACGTGAACGTATGCCGACCTCAAGTTGTTATCGTGGCCATGATGGCTATGCTCGTGACCCGGTTCGTGTGAGTGGCTTTGGCTGTGACCATGACCCAGCAACAATGCGCTGACAATATTGACCAGCAAACCGACAACAGCGATGAGCGTAGCGGTGCCGAACTCGACCTCGGTTGGCTGGAACAGACGGATAACCGACTCCACGCCGATTCCCAAAGAAACCAGCCCGAGTATCAAGGCCGATGCGAAGCCGCCCAGATCTCCGACCTTTCCGGTGCCGAAGCTGTAACGCTGGCTCTTGGCGTTACGCTTTGCATAGGCGTAGGCGGCAGCGGCAATGCCCAGCGCCCCTGCATGGGTGGCCATATGAAACCCATCCGCGAGCAACGCCATGGATCCGGTCATGTATCCGGCAGCTATCTCACCCACCATCATGGCGACAGTGAGCATCACCACCCAGAGAGTGCGTTTGGCATTTTCATCGTGAGCCGAGCCTAGGTAGAAGTGCTCATGGGTATAGCTATTGCTACTGTTCATAAAATCACGCCTGCGGCATCACTTGGAATAGCGTCGGATCGCCTCAAGTAGCTCTTCGACACCCTTGTTACGCTCCTCATCGCTGAGGCTCGGGTTGGCAACATGCTCTCGGGCGTGGTCTTCGATGATTTCGTCCATCAAGCCGTTGATCGCACCGCGAGTAGCTGCGACCAAGTGCAGTGTCTTGGCGCAATCGTCATCAGACTCCAAAGCCCGTTGCACCGCCTGGATCTGCCCGGCAATGCGCTTTACGCGCTTGAGCAGATCGTCTTTGTTAGCAGTCAGGTGACCCATACTATACCCCCCTACCCTATCCTTATCGGCAAACAAGGTATCACGACTTCCCGCTGATGGGGCGCTGGCTGTCTTTAATGATCAGTGCACCGCTGTGTCGACAGCCATCAATTCAGCGGAGAAAAGCCTGCCGGCAGGCAAACGGTTGAACGCATCTCCAGCAATTGAGGCCCGGAGTTTTCCGGGGGCCAAACGCCATCAGCGACCGCACGACCTCGCACATCAAGACGTTGCTCCAGCGTTGCGTACGGCCAGATATGTAGATAGCGCGGTGTGCGGCCATCAGTCGCGTAAAACGCGCCGTAAACCGGCGAGTAGGTTGAAGCCGTTCTTGGCCCTGCCGATTTCTCCCAACCCGCCAGCGTTGGTGTCAGCCCCGAGGGGATCAGGTTGTATTGACGCAACTCGTAGAATGGCCCGTACTTTCCTGGCTTCAAGGGTTTGATAAAGGGAAATATCGTGTAATTTCGACGGTCATGTCGAGCATCAATGCTTCGATTCCGAAGGCGTCAGCCGCCAGCAAATAACGCTCACGCTCGTTCTGCCTCGCGAACTCATCGCTGAAACCACGAAACACCAATACTTGATTCAACGGGCCAATCTCCGATACCCAGCAGCCCATCAATGTGCCGCCCACGCCAGGTAGCGCCAGGGTGCCTTCGAGGATGTCCAGTGCGGATGCGGGTGTACGGACACGTAAGGTGAAGGTGATCAATTCATAGAGTTTCATTTAATGCCCGGGCCTGGCTCACAGCATTAACAAGGCGCTCGCACCTTGCTTAACACTGGATAAAAAAAGCCAGGCTGAGTAGGCCTGACCAAAGGAGTTTTTGCAGATCAGCGCCGCAGCGCAAGTCGGCCTCAGGCGTTATGAGGCGACAGCCTTGTAGGCCTTCTGCGCCGAGGAGGCTTCACTCAAACGGTGATAGGCGCGATTGAAATACACCAACCCTTCTTGAGAAGCACCCATGCACAGGTCGAGAATTTCACAGTAGAAAATCGTGTGTGAACCCACTTCATGGGCCTGGGCAATCCGGCAATCGAAACTGACCAATGCCTGGTCCAGCATCGGCGCACCGCTTTCCATGGTGTGCCATTGGGCGCTGGCGAAACGTTGTTCGGCGTCCATCTCCCGGTTGGCGAACACCCCGGAAATATCTTGGTGCTCGGCAGTCAGCACATTGACGCTGAGCACGCCGTTGGTTTTGAAATGCACATTGGAATGTGACGAACGATTCATGCACACCAGCAAGGTGGGCGGCGAATCGGTGACGCTGCAGACCGCCGAAGCGGTGAACCCGAAACGGCCTGCAGGGCCGTCCGTGGTAATGACCGAAACGGCGCCGCCCAACAGCGCCATCGCGTTACGAAATCCAGTCAAATCGACCATGGTGTTGCCTCCGTTGGATCAGATATCCAAAACCAGCTTTTTTGATTTGGCCCGCGAGCAACACACCAGGATCTGGTCGTTGGCGGCCTTTTCATCGTCGGTGAGGTAAACGTCGCGGTGATCGGGCTCGCCTTCCAGTACGTCGCACAGACAAGTGCCGCAGACGCCCTGCTCACAGGAAATTTCGATTTTGATGCCCACGGCTGACAAGGCATCGACGATGCTCTGGCCTTCGGCGACCTGAACGGTCTTGCCGCTGCGCTCGGCGACCACTTCGAAACCGGCACCGGACCCATCGACTTCCACCTGGAAGTATTCGCGGTGTACATGATCGTCGGCATACCCAGCCTTCAAGGCCTCGGCGATGACCCAGTCCATGAAGCCTGCCGGACCGCAGACATACACATGCACACCAGTGGCCGGAGCGCCCAGTACGGCGGACAGATCCAGTTTTTGCGCCGCGTCTTCATCATCGAAATGGGTGAAGACGTGGCGGGCATAGTCGGCGCTTTCCAGTTCTTCAAGGAAGGCGCTACGGCTACGTGAGCGGCCACAGTAATGCAGCTCAAAATCGCTTTCGATCGACTCCAGCGCATAGGCCATGGCGATCATTGGCGTGATGCCAATCCCGCCACCGATCAGGATCGAACGAGTGGCATCGGTTGCCAGTGGAAACAGATTGCGCGGCGCGCTGATTTCTATTTCCTGACCTTCGTGCAGGAACTCATGTACAGCCAGCGAGCCACCCCGGGAAGCCGGGTCCTTGAGCACGCCCAGGCGATAAACACCCGCATTGGCCGGGTTGCCGCACAACGAGTACTGGCGCACCAGACCGGTCTTGACGTGAATATCCACGTGGGCACCGGCTTCGAAGGCCGGCAACGGATTACCAAAGGGGTCTCTCAGATCGAGGACCACCACACCGTCGCCCTGCTCTTCACGCTTGCGCACCACGACTTTCAACATTTGATCACTCATATCCGAGCATCCCGCATTGTGTTTCATTGTTTCGTTAAGTCCGGACCGCCGTGGCAGCCCGGTATTGCCAAGCCTTAAGCCTTCAGCGCATGAAGAGCCTTCAGCGCATAAACAGCCCGCCGTTCACATCCCAGGTCGCCCCGGTAGTGAAATACGCATCTTCACCGGCCAGTTGCACAACCAGTTTGCCGAGGAAACCAGCGTCCCCCAGACGCTTGACCGGGATGCCTTCGATGAGCTTTTCCAGACGCTCCGGCGGCACGGCTGCACGCACTGCGGGAGATTCGATAGGCCCCGGTGCGATGGCGTTGACGGTCACGCCGCTGGCCGCCAGTTCCTTGGCGAAAATCTTGGTCAGGGTGACGATGGCGCCTTTGGACGCCGCGTAATGCGCGCCTGTCGCGGTGCCGCCGTTCTGCCCGGCCAGTGAGGCCATGTTGATAATCCGGCCGTAACCGGCAGCGGCCATATAGGCACCGATCACCTGACAGCCGACAAATACGCTGCGCAGATTTAGACCAACCACTGCGTCGAACTCTTCCGGGCTGATCTGCATCACGGGCGTGGTTTTGGTGACCGCCGCATTGTTGACCAACACATGCAACGCTCCCCAATGGCCGAGCACCGTGTCCAACGCCATCTCGAAATCGGCCTTGATGCCGACGTCGAGTTGGACGGCCAAGGTACGCTTGCAACCGCCATCCAATGCCTGCGCAGCTGCCTGAGCAGCTTCCAGCGAACGATCGCTGATGACGACCCGATAACCCGCGCTCAGCAGGCATTCGGCGATGGCGTATCCCAACCCCTGCCCCGCGCCAGTGACCAATGCAATATGAGTCATGTTCAGCTCCTCAGAGGATGTAGCCGAGACCGGCAAGCGCATCGTCGGAGTTGATCAGGCGAACCAGCTTGCGCTGGATCTTGAAGCTTTCACCGGCACGCTCCAGTTCGTAAACGATGTCAGCGCTGTAGTGCTTGAGCGAGTCCTTGCGGAACTCACGCAGGTTCTGTGCGCAACGCACGGTGACGTGCTCATCGCTCTCGAACAGCACCCGAAAACGCGACAAGGTGCGCACGGTCCGTGGCTGCGGGCTGGTGGAGATCGACTCACCACCGGTCAGACGCTGCACCCGCAATTTGCGCATGTGATGGTCGTCATAGGCGTAGTTCAGGGTGTTCTCGAAGTCTTCTTCTTTGGGGTCGATAGGGATGATGTAGGTGCCCTTTTCGGTCCACAGGTTCATCCAGGTCTCGAACTCGCCATGGTCGAGCATGTCGCCTTCGGCCCAGATGAAAGCGGTGACTTGGTTCAGTAATTTCAGGTTCATCTACTTGGTCTCCGCCGACATCATCTTTTTCCACTGTTGGTAGGCAGCGCGCATGCCAGTCTCGGCGCTCACGTCGCTGACCAGACCGTCTTCGCTTGGCATCTCGCCAGGCAGGCCACGGTTGAGCATGATCCACAGGTCTTCGCCGGCCTTGGCGCCCTTCTGCACGCGCTCCCACGCCTCGGAATCGTCCGGTGTGCCGAAGCCCATCGGGCCCTGGAAGTGTTCGTGCAGGCGCAGGCGATAGCGGTTGGCTACCGCCGGGCCGCCGTCCATGGTGATCACCGAGTGGTGGATTTCAGTCTCGGTTACGGAGATCGGTTGCAGCACCCGGAAGAACGCCATGGAGCACGCGACGTTGGGGAACAGGTTGAGGTTGAAACCCGAACCACCCACGGCGCGGACGATGCGCCGCACTTGCTGCTCTTCGATGCCTTCATCACGCAACTCCACAGCTAGGGCTTCGAAACGCTCAGGGATCGGCTTGTCGAGATCGGCTTCCAGATCCACCAGATCAGGAATCATCACCATCACGCTGTGGCCGTTGCCCAGGTCTTCGACGTAGCCCGGGCCTTCGACAAAATCGAACAGCTTGAGGGTTTCTTCATCCACCGAAGACAGGAACGACTTGTGCACCAGCGGGAAGTGATAGGCGTCGGTGGTGTTTTCCAGCTGGATCTTCCAGTTGCCCGGGAAACGGAAACGGTGTTCGCCCGGGACCTTGATCGGGTAACCGGCGCCCTGCTTCATGAACAGGTCCATCCACTTTTTGGCCGGGCCGAGGAAATCCACCAACGGTTCGATGTCGTCCTTGAAGGTGGCGAACAACATGCCCGCGTATTCTTCGACGCGCAGGCTCACCAGTGGCAGCTCGGCTTTGTCCAGGCAATCGCCGTAGCTTTCCGGGCTTGGCACGCCGCGCAACGAACCATCCAGCGCGTAGCTCCAGCCGTGGTACGGGCAGACGAAGCTGTTGGTCTTGCCCTTCTTGTGTTCGCAGACCGTGGCGCCACGATGGCGGCAGCGGTTGAGGTGCACATGGACCTGCTTCTTGCGGTCGCGGACCACGATCACCGGCTGCTTGCCGATGTACGTGCTTTTGTAACTGCCCGAATCAGGGATTTCGCTGACGTGCGCGACCCAGACCCAAGTGCTGTAGAAAATCTTTTCCAGCTCGACGTCAAACAGCTTGGCGTCGGTGTACAGCGAGGTATGCACGCGGTCGTGCTTGATCAGCTCGGCGGGGCTGACATCCAGGTTCACGGCGTTGATCAGATGAGTCACGGTGGCTCCTCGTCGGCATTGCTCGCCGACTCTCAGAAATTGTTACTGTCACTGGCCCGACTTATCAGGCACCGGCAGGTGTGCGTTGCTGTTCCATGTGTCTACCGGCCGACTGAACAGGTTCTCGGTGACAAAGTGCGCCATGCGCCACACGCCTGTTTCGGGCTCTTGCTGGAACTCGACGCTCAGCCGGGCACTGTTCAAATGCGAAGCACCACTGGCGAAAGTCGAGGTCTGTAACATCACCCAGCTGCCGCTGGCACGATCACCTTCAACGCGGATCAGCTCGCTGGTCAGGAAGTGCACGTTGAGGGCAAAGTGCGCCGGTTCGACCATGTAGGTCGCGAACATCGCCCTGATCGAATCCCGACCCCGATAGCCACCAAAGGCGTTCTGGTACTTGGCACCCTTGCCTTCCCAGATAGCGTCTTCAGTGAACAGATCAGCCAGTTCATCAAGGGGCGAATCCACTCCCAGCTCGTCACACAGCACCATGTAGCGGTTCATGCAGGCGCGGACGGCGTTTTCGCTTTCCAGCTGCGCAAGGCGCTGTTCAAGCTGCTCGAGGCGAAGTTCGTGGTTCATGGCGACAGGCTCTTTAAACTGGCAGGAATCAGCGCTGGATAATCAGTTCGCGGCCGGTACGGGCCTCGACCTTGGCGTACTTCCAGAGTTTGTAAGGGCCCTCGCCCACCGGCGTGCTGCGGAACAGGTTGCATGCCGCGTTGACGGATTCGATGTCCGGCACATCGGCCAGCAGGTAGGTGGTCCATGGATAGCCAGTAGACGGGCCGACCATGCTCTGATCGTCGTCCATGTTGCCGAATACCTTCACACCCGGCAGGTCGTGAATGCCGTTCCACATGGCGCTAAACGCGGCCCAGACCTCCAGTTGCTCCTCACGTGGGGCGTCGAAAAAGTTCTGATTGATGCCCATGCAAAACAGCACGCGCAACGGTTTTTTATCAGTCATGAAAAACTCCTAGAGAAAGTGCTTAGAGGTAGCCTGGCAAAGGTGGCTTGCCGAAAAAGATCGCGCCGGCGTTCTGGTACGTGACGTCGCCCATGAAGGCATGCTGTGTCACCACGTTGGCATCGTTGACGCAGCGCGCCAGAGGGCTGTCGACAGACACGCCGGTCATGCCAGAAAGCATTTGCGCGGTGCGAGCAACATCGGCCGAAACGCGACTGGCGTGGGTCGAGGACAGGCGCAGAAGATTGGTCACCTCCTGCGGCACCGGGTCGCCAGCCAGCACCTGCAGCCAGGCACGATCAATGGATTCGTAAAAGAAGGCCCGGGCAGCCAACAGCGCAGCCTCGGCCTTGGCGATTTCTACCTGGGCCAGTGGACGGTCAGCCAGGGCTGGCGCGCCAGTCACTGAAATACGTCCGCTGGCCATGCCGCGGAGTTCGTCCAGCGCTGCCCGGGCAACGCCCAACCCGACCACCGAAAGCACTTGGGTCGCAAACGATAGCGAGGGATAGCGGAAGAATGGCTCGTCCAGATTGGATTTTCCGCCCCTTATGAACGTCCATTCTTCGAGAACGGTGACGTCATCAACAACCACATCATGGCTGCCGGTGCCAGCAAGGCCGACGGTGTCCCAGGTCTGCTCGATGCGTGCTGCGCTCCGGGGCATGACGGCCAGCCGTGGCAGGTCGAGTGTTTCGCCGTTACGCGGGATGATGCCGACGCCAATCAACTCGGCGCCCAGGGAGCCACTGGAGTATTTCCAGCGGCCCTTGACCTTGAAACCACCTTCAACCAGATCGGCCGGCTGTGGCGGAAAGATACCGCCCGCGAACACCACGTCTGGGCCGTTGCTGTACACCTTGGCCAAAGTGGCCACAGGCAGCGCTGCCAGATACATCGGGCTCATACCAAAACTGGCGACCCAACCCGCGGAGCCGTCCGCATGACTGATACGCTCGATCATCTGGCAGAACGCTGCCGGCGAGCATTCATTACCACCAAAGCGCTTGGGTACCAGTGCCCGGTAGATGCCTTGGGCTTTGAAGGCGTCGATTACGTCCGGCGAGATGTGTCGCTGGCGGTCAAACTCACCCTGACGGGCGCGGGTACGGATGTCTTCGAGTAACGCCGCGAAGCTCGTCTCATTAATTATTGGTGCGTCGGCCGGGGCCGAAAACGCGTTCAAAGCACTCATAACGAGCTCCATGCGGTGTTGCTGTAAAGGCGATTGATCAGCGTCTCGGCGACGGCCAGCAGGTGTTCGTCTGCACCTTTGGCCGCGACCAATTGCAGCCCGACGGGCAGGCCTTCGGCGCCGGTCAAGGGAATGGTCAGCGCCGGGTGGCCGGACAGATTGAATGGTCGTACAAACGCGGTCATGCCCAGCACCGCACGGGTGTCGCTGGCCTCGGACAGGCGTAGCGGCAAATCAGGCATCGTAGGTAGCAACAGCACTGCACCGTCAGCGACGGCCCTGTCGATCTCCGCGGTGAACAACACTCTCACTTCTTCCGCCGTAGCAAGGGCTGCATCACTGGTCTCTCCCGCAGCCATCAACCGGCCCCGGATATCGGCACCGACGGCACCGGTTTCCAGCAGATGGGCGCAGGCAATCCAGGTTTCGCGGTTGATCACCGTCATCCCCGCGCCATACGCGGCCTGCATGTGAGCCAGCGCCAGCGGTTCAGTGGCGAGATCCATCGCCGCGACTGCACGCTCGAAGACTTCACGCACCTCAGGGCTGCACGTTATCTGCAGTACCTTGAGTCGAGGAATTTCAACCCCTGCCAGGCGTTTGAAGGTTGGATCAATGGACTCCATCGCCGTCACCACCATGGGCAAGCTGGCGGCGATCGGTCCGACACAATCAAGGCTGCTGTGTGCGGGCATTACCCCGGCACGACTGACCCTGCCAAACGTCGGTTTGAAACCAAATACCCCACAGCAGCACGCAGGTATGCGAACCGAGCCACCGGTGTCGGTCCCCAGTGCGAAATCCACCAGGCCTGCGGCGACAGCGGCCGCTGAACCGCTTGAAGAACCGCCCGGTATACGGTCGGGGAAGCGCGGGTTCAGCGCGGTACCGGTCCAGTGGTTGATCCCTGTAGTCCCAAAGGCCAACTCATGCAGGCTGGTTTTCCCGGTCAAACGACACCCGGCGTCCAACACCGACTGCACGACGGTCGCGTGCACGGTAGCGGGTGGAGCATCCTGCAGCGATTGGCTGGATGCACGAGTGGGATACCCCGCGACATCCATGGTGTCTTTAACCATGACTGTCGGGCCTGAGCCGCCGAGCTCCAGCGCCTGTACGACGATGGTCATCGTTCGGCCCTCGCCCCGGCATTCTTCTCCTTCATTTTGCGCACCATGGCGTTGAAGAATTTCTCGGCGAAGCCGCTGTCACGGATCAGCATCGCGGTCAGATCAGCACAGCGCTCGCTGACTGCCGGGGGCAAAGGGGTGTTCTCACCCTGCATGGAAGACGCCAGGGCCTGAATCTCTGCGGCGCGCTGTACGGTCCAGAGCAGGAAGAAGGCGCGCTCGATATCCTTCTCGCCGACTGCAATACCATGGTTCTGCAACACCAGAATGTGCTTGTCACCCAGGCTGTTGAGCATGCGTTCTTTTTCGTCGGCAAACAGGGTGATGCCTTCGAACGGGTGATAGCCAATGCGACCGGTCAGTTGGGCACCATAGAAACTGTCATGGGTGAACCCTGAGCGCTTCTGAGCTACGGCTGACACGGCTGTCGTGTGGGTATGGATCAGGCAATGGATGTCATCGCGGGCGCCATGCACCGCACTGTGCAGCGCGAATCCAGCCGGGTTTGCATCGAATTCAGAGGCCTGCAGCTTATTGCCCTGCAGATCGACCTTGAGCAGATTCTGCGGGGTCACTTCGCTGTAGTTGAGCCCGAACGGGTTCACCAGATAGTGATTATCAGGGCCCGGAAGCCGTGCAGAAATGTGATTGAAGATGGTCTCGGTCCAGCCGAAGAAATCTACCAGGTGGTAACAATGGGCCAGCTTGACCCGAAGTTCCCATTCACCTTCGCTGTAAGAGGCCGAGGATGGATCTTGCAGATGATCAGTCATGGTTATTGACTCGCTTTTAATGGGCAGCCTTGTGGGCAGCCGAGCGGAAACGGGCCAGACTCAGAATGTTCCGAGTGTGTGGCATCGAAAGACCTTGTAGTTCGGCAAGCTCCACAACCGCGTCACCGATAGCAGCCAGTTCCAGCGGTTTGCCCGCATCGAAGTCTTGAAGCATGGAAGTGCGCACAGCGCCCATGCCTTCACCCATGCGCAGAAAAGTCTGCGGATCATGGGAAACCCGTACCCCATACGCAGCAGCCACAAGCAGTGCTTCGTGCAACACGTTCAGGACGCCTGGGACCAGTTCGTCGCGCCCGTAGATCTGCTGCAGGGTCGCGCCAGTGACCACTGACAGAGGATTGGACGTGAGGTTGGCAATAATCTTGGTCCACAACGTGTCACGAATCCGGTCGGTGGCACGGGCCTGGACCCCTGCCACTTCCATCATTGAGCACAGCCCTTGAAGACGCTCGGTGATCTCGTCTCTGGGCTCACCAAAGATCATCAGATGAGGGTTGGTGGATCGAACCACAGCCGGGCGCTCCACCTGGGCGGTGATGAACACCACTGCGCCGATCAGGTGTTGCGCGTCCATTGCCGCGCTGAGTTCACCGGCCGGGTCCACCGCTTCGATGTGCTGACCGGCGAAGCGACCGCTCTGGTAGCTGAAATACCACCACGGCACGCCATTGACTGCCGGGATCACGATGGTGTCCGGGCCCAGCAACGGAGCTAGGGTAGGCAGCAGGTGACGCAGGGCATCGGCCTTGGTGCAAATGAACACCACGTCCTGAATCCCGAGTTCGGCAGGTTCATCGCTGGCGTTGACCTGAACGCAGTGGGTGCCCTCAAGGTCGTGCAGCGTGATGCCCTTTTGCCTGATTGCAGAGAGCGTTTCGCCCCGTGCCAGCACGCTGACGTGTTGACCACCCAGACTCAGCCGTACCGCCAGCGTGGAGCCAATTGCGCCCGCGCCGACGATGCAGACGCGACGTTTGTTTTCTGCGTTCATATCAGAGACCTCCCGCATGTCTGCTTGAATCAAGCGCGAAGTGCATCGCGCAATGCCTGGGCAACCACATCCACGTTGGCCATTGAAAGTCCCGAAACATTCAAACGTCCGGACCCCACGGCATAGACGGCATGTTCCTTTCTCAGGGCCTCGACCAGCGACGTGGCACAGCCGAGGTTGGAAAACATGCCTCGCTGCAAAGGCAACTGAGTGAACGCATCCACCCCCTGGCGATGCAGCGCTTCGATAAGCGCGGCCCGCAGCATGACAATGCGCTGGCGCATGGCTCCGACTTCATCACGCCAAATGCTGGTCAGCTCCACGCTGTGCAGGATCAGGCTGACCACTTCGGCACCGTGAGCCGGTGGCATGGACCAGATGCAACGCGCCAGATCCACCAGATGGGATTTGATGACCGCCATACGGGGTGCATTGCTGCCCGCAATAAACAGCGCCCCGGTACGTTCGCGGTACAGACCAAAATTTTTCGAGCAGGAAACGGCGACCAATACCAACGGCAGTTGCGCAGCAAACAGCCGCACTGCCTCGGCGTCTTCGACAAGACCGTCACCGAAGCCCTGGTACGCCAGGTCAAAGACCGGTACCAGGCCTTGGGCTTGCACCTGGGCGAGGATAGCGCGCCACTGCTCCAGGGTCGGATCGATACCGGTCGGGTTATGACAGGACGCCTGCAGCAGCACCATTTCACCGGGCTTCAAGTCGGACATGCCGGCCAGCAAGGCTTGCAGATTGAAAGCCCCTTGCACGTCAAGGTGGTCATAGCCAGGTGTGGCCACTGACGCACTGGCGAAGATGCTTTGGTGAATCGCCCAGGTTGGCGTACCGATCAACACATTGCGTACGCCGGCACGACGAGCAAACTCTGCGGCCAGTCGAACGGCTCCGGTGCCACCGGGGGTCTGGACGCCTTCGGTAGCCCATTGGCCTGTTGGCGTACCGAAGACCAGCGTTGACAACGCTTCGGTAAAACCCGGAGCGCCTTCGGTTGGCGTGTAGGCTTTGGTCTTCTGGCTCGCCAGCAACCATGCTTCGGCTCTCTTCACTGCAGCCATCACCGGAGCATTGCCGCCGGCGTCTTTGTAGATACCCACACCGAGGTCAATTTTGTCCGCGCGCTCATCACGCAGGTACAAATCGATAAGTCCCAGAATAGGGTCATCAGGCAATAGATTTAATTCGTTGAATATCGTCAACTTTTATACTCCGCCCAGCCGTCGACACGATCGGCGGGCGCAGGGGCTCGCCGATGCAACTCTGCACCGCGTCAACAGTGAAACTTTCAGGTTTTAGCTCAGTAACGACTGCTTATATAAAACAGGGCGACTACTTGGAAACAGCTGTCTTACGGGCGATTACTTCAATCTCGCAAACACCCAGCGGATTGGCCAGACTGCCCGCACCGAGCACACTCCACGCAGGATAAGGAGCCTCGGTGATGTAGCGATCCTTGACCTCAGCCATCGTCGTCAACTCGCTGGAAATATCCAGGTGAAACGAGGTCAGCTTGATCACGTCATCCCACGTGCAGCCGCTCATCGCCAGCACTTCGCCGATCTGCGTGAATGCGCGCTCAAACGCGGGTTTCAGGTCTGCGCCCTCCTCTGCGGTGGGTGCTGCCACGACGCCAGTCAGATAAACCCAGCCATCAACTTCGATCGCCGAAGGGCAATGGGCGAAGGTGTAGGCGTTGGCCATATTCGGGTGTACATAGTCTTTGGCGCGACGACGCGCACCGTTCACTTTCAATGCTTCAGACATAACTAATATTCCAGATGTTCACCGGGCACTCAGGCCCAGTGAGATTTAATTAATTGCGCAGTGTCACCGGCGTTTGCACAAGCACCTCCCACTAACGCGGTACCCAGATAATCCCCCGCGAAATAAACTTTGCGCGGTTGAACAGCCTGCTCGCTACGAAATTTTTTAAGCGTTGCGATATAACCTGGATACGGTACTGGCAACATTGAAGGAATCCACTGATTGACCCAGCGTTGCACGACCGCTCCGGGTGCGGCTTTGCCGATATGCTGTTCCAGGCCCGGGAGCAACTGGCTGTTTTCCAGCCCACCCAGACGGGCGTTGGATTGTTCCGGGCCCGACTCACAGAAAATCTTGGGCGGATCTTCGGCACGGCCCGATCCCGGTACACACTCCATGATCGCCAGACCACAGGGGTGACCTTCCCCATAAAAATCCAGGGTCCTGCCAGGTGCATTTTCCAGCACGGCGTAATTGATATTCAGCGGGTTGTACCGCACGCCGCCCAGGAACTCGGTTACGTAAGGTTGCGGCCCCTTCAACAGATGCAGTGCTGCGTCTCCCTCTGTGGCACACACCACCAGGTCGGCATCAAGCTCCAAGGCTTCACCTGCGGCGCCATTGGCCAGCACGCGCACGCCGGTTGCCGTTTCTTCGATAGTCGAAACCCGCACACCGCTGCGTACCTGTAACCGCTCGGCCAGCTTCTGAGCCAGATAGCCGATGCCCTGTTTGAAGGTAAATGCGTAGTGACCGGCCATGAAGGCCGTGGTCAACAGGAAGAAACTGGGTGAAACGTCTTGGGTATTCCAGTTCCGCGCCCCGCGGAACAAGGGCTGAACCACATTGGAATCGAATTCCTCCAGCCCTTTCTCGCGCAAGTATTCAGCCAGCGTCAAATGATCGAACTCACTGAGCGAAGCCACATCGTCCGGGTTGCCGGAACGCCGGGCCTTAACCAGATCCGGCACCAGCTTGCGCAAGCGCAGCAATGTACGCAGAGACATCGAGCCGCCAAAAAGCAGATCTTTGGAGGGACCGAAGGTGATCGGGTAGCGCTTGGTTGTCGATTCGCACTGGATACTTGCGTGGCCGAGCTTGACCATCTCGTCGGCAATACCCAGCTCGTCGATCAGTGTCATCACGCCACTGTAAAAGCTGTAGAGCATCCGCGCGCCGGCACGTACTGGCACGCCATCGAGGACGATTTCACGACACCGGCCCCCCGGCGTATTGCCGGCGTCCAACACCTGGACATCGAACCCTGCCTTGGACAAATGCCAGGCCGATGTCAGACCTGCGATACCGCCGCCGACTACGATTACTTTCTTCGCGTTACTGGTGCTGGACATGTACGGCTTACTCTTCTGCCAACGCAGTCAGTGGTTTGACTTCGCCGTGGTTACGAATCAATGCTTTCTTGCGCACGTAGCGCAGCATGGTGCCTGCACCATAACGTGAACCGCCGATGCCGGATTGGCCGAACGCATTCTTTTCTGCGTCCAGGGTAATTGCCCGAGGCAGTTCAGTGTCGTTGATGCTGACACCGCCAGCATTCATCAGCGAAGCAATCTCGGTGCCCTTCTCGATGTCCTTGGCGAACACAGCGCCGCTGAGGCCGAATACGGTGTCATTGACCAGCTCAACACCTTCGGCTTCAGTGCTGAAGCGCATGACCGGAATCACTGGACCGAAAGTTTCTTCGGTCATCAGCGCCATGCTGTGATCGACGTTCGCAACGACAGTGGCGCCCATCCAGGTGCCGCCATCGTGAGTGACTAATTCGCCGCCGGTGACAATACGGGCGCCTTTTGACACTGCATCGTTGAGCTGACTGGCAACGATCTGCGCCTGCTGTGGAAAGATGAACGGGCCAATGTCACCACTGGAGACGCTTGGAAAGTTCAGCGTCAACGAATCGCACTTTTCCTGCAGCTTCTGCACCAGCTCATCGTGGACTTTGGCATCGACGTAGACACGCTCGATGGCGTAGCAGACTTGCCCGGTGTTGTAGACCGCACTGCGCACGATGGAGGTCGCGGCGCGGTCGAGGTCAGCACCCTCAAGTACGATGGCAGCATCTTTGCCGCCCAGCTCTAGGAAGCAAGGAATCAGCTGACGGGCTGCTGCTTCAGCAATCTTGCGTCCGGTTGGAATCGAACCGGTAAAGACCACCAGATCAACGTTTTCGATCAGGGCCTGGCCTGTCTCGGCACCACCACGAACCACGGAAATCACACCGGCAAGTTCAGGCACCGACGCGATAGCCTCAACGAGCGGATCGACAAAACGCGGGGTGACTTCGCTGGGCTTGATCACGACAGTGTTACCCGCCAACAAGGCGGGCAACGCATCGATGAACGACAGCACCATCGGGAAGTTCCACGGGCTGATAACGCCGACGACGCCATAGGCAACGTACTGCTGGATGAAATCGACGTCTGCGACATTGCTCGAAGGGCCGCTGACTTCAGCGAGAATCTTCGGCGCGTTGGCTGCATGACCGTGAGTCATGTGGAACACCGCATCGACTTCTTCTGCAGAGATCTTCTTGCGGCCGGTGTCGATGGTCAGTGCTTCGCGAATGCGGTCACCGAAAACCACCAGAGAGTCTGCAAACAGGTTCATCACCCGCACACGGTGCTCAAGGCTGCTGGCAGCCCAGGCTTTCTGGGCGGCGCGGCCTGTCTGCACGACCTGCTTAACCTGAGCGACGCTGGCCGCCTCGAACGAATAGTCGGACACACCGGTCCTTGGGTTGATTGCATTGAGATGTGTCATTCAGCTTGCTTCCTTAAAAAAGTCTGGGAAAAGGTGTAGTCAGGGATTCAAGGTTGGTCACGCCAGCGATGCGCCAGCGTGTTATCGATGTCGAGTAGGTCCAGTACACGACCGACACTGTGGTCAATGATGTCGTCGAGGCTGGTGGGTCGGATGTAAAACGCAGGAACCGGCGGCGCGATGATTGCGCCGATCTCGGAAAGCGTGGTCAAGGTACGCAAATGTCCGGTATGCAAAGGGGTTTCGCGGACCATCATGATTAGTCTGCGCCGCTCCTTGAGCGTCACATCTGCAGCACGGGCCAACAAGGTCGAGGTGGTCCCCGTCGCAACCTCTGCAGCACTGCGGATCGAACAGGGGGCGATCACCATTCCCAGGGCGCGAAATGATCCGCTGGCAATCGACGCACCGATATCGCCGGTCGGGTAGATCTTGGTGGCGACTTCACGAATGCGCAGCAGGCCGTCATCGGTCTCTTCAGCAAGCGTGCGTTTGCCGGCATCAGAGATCACCACATGGGACTCATAACCCAGGGCATGCAGCGCTTCGACCATGCGCACGCCGTAAATGGCACCGGATGCCCCGCTGATACCCACGATTACACGACGACTGGCATTCATACGATGTACGCCGCCAGGTCGATGTCATCCACGCCCGGTACGGACTTCCTGGCGAACTCGTCTTCACGGCCCCAGGGCAAGGTGGCGTCGATGGCCAGACGTCCCCAGTGATCCTTCTTGTCATCGCGATAGAAACCCGGGATGTCGTTCAGAATCATTGCGCGCGTATCAGCGCGGCCACGAGTCATATAGGCCCACATGACGTCTTCGAGGTTATAGATATCAACGTCCTCGTCGACCACGAACACCACTTTGTTGTAATCAAGGTATGACCCCAGCGCCGCCAGCAGCACGTGTTTGCCATGGCCGTCGTAGGACTTCTTGATTTTCACGATGGTGATCATCACGTTGGGACGGCAGCAAACATCCAGCACGCCCGGAACTGTGTTCTTGAGGTGACGATAGATGCGCGCCGCCGTGGTGGCCTCCAAAGGCCTCAGGTCTTCCGGCGAGCCACACACCAGACCATGGAACACGGCACCAGGTCGGTAGGTAACGGCGGTCACTTCGAAGACGTGGTTCAGGCCGGCTTCGACATAGTTGCCCATGAACTCGCCAAAGGGACCTTCTTCACGACGAACGTTGGGCAGAAAACGTCCTTCGACCACGATGTCGGCTTCTTCCGGCACCTCAAGGTCGATGGTGCGGCATCGGCGCATCGGTAGCGGTCGTCCGGCGATCCGGCCGGCCAGATCGAGCTCGCTTTCCTCGATTGGCAAAGACGCACAGGCAGCCAGAAAGACAGCCGGTGGCGCACTGAGAATCAGTGCTGCTTCGAGAGCCTCGCCACGTCCTTCCGCGGCACGCTGATAACGAGCCAGGTCATGGGAAGAACCCAATCGTACCCTTAGCTCCTTATCATCAACATACATCGAGCGATGGAACGACAGATTGGCAACGCCACTGTCGGGGTCCTTGGCCAGGTAAATAGCCGAAGTGAAATACGGACCGGCATCACGCGCATGATAGGTAATGAGTGGAAGGTCACTCAGAACCCCTTCTTCATGCTCGACGAATTCCGGGATCGGTTGCGCCGGGTTGCTGGCGCCCTGCTCGGTCAATGCGAGCCAACGCTCAACGAAGGTCTGAGCTTGCGCACCAACCATTTCGCACAAACGTTCGTGGCTACCGAACACATTGGCCAGCACTGGGAAATCGCTGCCGCGCACATTGTTAAACAATAGAGCGTGCTCATTAACCCGCTGAGAAGCCACAATAACTGCCGCCAACTCATGTTGAGGATCGACTTCACGATCAACTACTGACAAACAATTATTTTCTTTAAGCGTCTCTAGATATGTCTTCATACTGCTCACCTAACTGTGATAACCAGAAGGCTACCACAGCCATTTCTACACAAAGGACAGTGGCGCCGGATAGTGCTAATTTGAAAAAAAATTAAACCGATTACGCAAATCATCGACCATCCAACATGGCCACTATCCAGCCTGACAATTATTAAAATATATTGATCGGGTAATCGGCAAACACTCGCACTTCATTCATATCGGGACTGTAATAACCGTTGACCGCATCATCTGCACGGTATATCGAAGAGCGCAAACGAAGCGCCAGATTTTTTGCTGGACCGCTCTGGACCGTGTACGAAACCTGATTATAGAACTCTCGCTCACGCCCTCCGGTTGCATTGGTCGTGGTGATATTATCACCCCGTACGAAGGCCGTTTTATAAACCAGCCCAGGCATGCCCAAACCGACGAAGTCATATTGATAGCTGAGTTGCCAGGAGCGCTCGTCTTCGAGGTTGAAGTCGGAGAAATATGAGTTGGCCATGTAGATGGTGCCACCATCACCAATGCTGTAGTCGTACCCACGGCTACCGGTGTTCTTCTGGTACGAAACCGAGACCGAGTGGCCCCCCAGGTTGTAAGTGGTTGCCATGCTCCAGATGTTGTTTTTCTGCGAACCGTCTTTGGTGTACTCGCCGTCATAGCGGGTGTCGTACATGTTGAAATCGAAGACAACCGACTGTGTTTTATCCAGCGCATAGACGTAATTGACGTTGACGTATTTCTTCCGTGCCACATCCTCAATATCGGAGAAATACAGCGCCGTGGTCAGGTTTGGGGTGAAATTATAGGTGCCGCCAGCAAAGCTGATACTTTTTAGCCGTACGCTATCGCGACCACTTGCATTCTTGCCGGAGTCGCGCGTAAAACGACCGAAATCAAGGTGTAAGTCCTTGATTTCGTCGCTTTTTACCGACGTCCCTGTGAAGGTCTCCGGCAGCAGACGCGTAGGGTCGTAATGCACCACAGGTAGCGCAGGAAGCTGATCACCGTAGGTCAAAACGG
The DNA here is from genome assembly GCF_000416235.1 of Pseudomonas sp. CFII64. Classification (GTDB taxonomy): domain Bacteria; phylum Pseudomonadota; class Gammaproteobacteria; order Pseudomonadales; family Pseudomonadaceae; genus Aquipseudomonas. Next base: position 30,932 of record NZ_ATLO01000028.1, read on the forward strand.
TATTTGACACCCGGAACTTGATGGCCGCGCCGGCTTTCGCGATATCGGACTCAGAACCATCGTTGGTACCCGTTTCAGGGTCATATCCCTTCACTGGAAAGAACGCGATGCCACTGTTATTCCGGCCTCGACCGGTGTCCAGTTTCAATGCATATTGGCCTAGCACGTCAAGGCCTACACCTACTTGCCCCTGGGTAAAACCCGACTGGAACTTGCCCACGAACGACTGTCCCCATTCCGCCTTATCGTGCGCGCCGCCTTTACGATCCCGGCCAAAGTAGGCGTTTCGAGCAAACACGCTGAGCGAGCTGTCCTCCACGAACCCTTTGGCTTCTGACTGGTCAGCTTGTGCACCTGCAGGAACAGCACAAGCAACGGCCAGGGAGAGTAAATAGTGTCTGCGGTCTATCTTCATGTGTTGCATCCCCATCAAATAAGAAAAATACGGCAGAGATCGAAAATAGCTATCACGCTCGGACAGATAACATGACATTAAATTTATAAAAACCTGACTCGCTCTTCGGCGACTCTCACCACTCAAGTTGCGGCGAGTTCAGACTAAGGGATTTTTTGCGATTAGACAGCCGTCTGAGTTTCGTAATCTGCAAAATTACTTTTCAAATAGGTAATTTCGTAGGCAAGGCCTTGCGGCTGCACCTCGGCATAACACATAAAAGAAGGGGGGCGAGAGGTAGATGGAATGAGTTTCGCAATACAAACAACAGTTTAGACTTCAAACCCTGAATCACAGTCGATATAACTTTAAAAAAGCACAATGAAGGTGCATAACTCTAGCTGACGCCCCAACATATAGCAATATGAGGGGGCGATAAACGTCAGCGACAGTATAGTTATGCCCGTCGACATCTGACCGGGCGTAAAGAACCTTAATAACTATGCCAACGGAATGCCTCGCCACTATCAGGCGGGTCACACGCAATCGACAACGCAGAGCGAAAATGACATGAAGCAAGAAGTAAATATCTGGACCTCGCGGTTCGCTTTTCTGATTTCGGCGGCGGCCGCATCCATCGGGCTAGGCAGCCTTTGGCGGTTTCCCTACGTAGCAGGTACCAACGGTGGCGGCGCATTTGTACTGCTCTATATCCTGTTCATCGCACTGCTCTGCGCGCCGATCATCATTGCAGAGATGGTGATCGGCAAAAAAGGCGGCGGCAGTACGGTAGCCAGCCTGAAAAATCTGGTGGCTAGTGAAAATGCAAATGGCAAATGGAGGGCGATCGGGTGGATAAGCCTTCTGATTCCTTTCTTTGGCTTGAGCATGTACAGCGTCATTGCTGGCTGGTGCGTCGAGTACGCACGGCTTTCTATTTTCCAGGGTTTTGATGGTGTCGATGCTGAAAGTTCCAAAGCTATTTTCACCAATTTGGTATCTACGCCCGCCCATCAATTATTGGTCCAGTCCTTGTTCATCGTCGCCGTGGCGTGGGTGGTAGGCAAAGGACTTCACGCTGGTATTGAACGCATTTCGCGTATCAAAATGACCGCGCTGTTCATTGTGCTGCTGGGAATCGTCGCCTACAACGCGCTCTCGGTCGGGCTGATGCCGAGCATCGAGTTCATGTTCAAACCGGACTTTTCAAAAATGACCAGTGTGGGCGTGCTTGCTGCCTTTGGTCAGGCACTTTTCTCGACGGGGATAGGCGTTGGCGTACTGATGACTTACAGCGCCTATCTGCCAAAGGGCATCTCGCTGCCACAGTCAGGCATTCTGTTGTCCATCGCGGTTGTTGCAGTTGCGCTGCTTGCTGGACTTGCGATCTTCCCGACAGTGCTGCACTTCGGCCTGGCGCCAGCTGAAGGCCCAAACCTGATTTTTGTCACTATGCCTATTGCTTTTGCGCAAATGCCTGGCGGCCATTTCATCGCTATCGTGTTCTTCTGTCTGTTTGCCTTGGCGGCGTTCACCAGTGCTGTTGGTTTGCTGGAACCAGTGGTTGCCTGGGTTATGGAACGCACACAGTGGAGCCGACGCCGCGCGGCTTTCAGAGCAGCCTTGGCAGTATGGCTGGTCAGCCTGCCTTCTCTGCTGTCATTCAACGTACTTAAGGATGTATTCCCACTGAACTTCATTCCGTTCCTCAAGGGCAAGACTGTTTTCGATATCCTCGACTTTGGCATCGCAAACGTCATGTTGCCGTTGAACGGCTTGTTAATCGCGCTGTTTGCTGGCTGGGTCATCAACAAAGCCAGCACCAGAGCCGAATTCAGCTCTACCAGTCGCATCTACCCACTGTGGCGATTCGCGCTATGCTACGCCTCACCACTGGCCATCGCGGGCTTGATGTGGTCGCTTATCCGCTCATGATGACAACGGTTCACTGATGAGGAGCCCCGGAAATATGCTTGCCCCAACAACGGCGATACCTGGTTTGTTTAGAAGTGCCGTGGGTGGCAAGGGTTCGACACTTACAAACGCCTTCGCCAATCTGGAGTCAGTGCATATTTCCGGGTGTACCAACATCATCCGCAAGGGTGATTTGCTCTGTGTTGAAGTGCCCGTACCTGGAGAGCAAGAAGATCAATTCTGGGAAATGTGTACCTTCGGTCCTGGTCTGCACATGGTCGTGACCAACTGCGTCTATGGCCAGGCGCATGAAGAAGTGGTTCCAGGGGAAAGCTTCCTGGAATTTCACTACAACATCGGTGGCGAGACTCGCTTGAGCATCGATGAAACCAACAGCGATGACATCGAGCTAGGCGAATCCCTAATGTTATTGTGCCGTCAGGATCGCGGCACCAATTACAGCGTTTTTTGCCCGCCTGGACCGCGACGGCTGGTGAGCATCTACATTCACCCCGCTATCCTGCTCAGCCAGTTCGATATTGATTTTGAAAAACTGGACGAGCAACAAAAAGCTCTCTTCGTAACCCAGGCTGATCAAATCGTATTCCAACAAATATCCATGCACGTGGACATCTTCAACGCAGTCAAACTGATCCTCGAAAATCAGTTCAAACAAGGCTCGCGCCTGCGCTTCTACCATGCGAAATGTTGGGAGCTGCTTTGCCTGTCCACACAGGAGATCATAAAGTCTTCGAACTTCAAGGATGTCGATCTGCGCTTCAATGCGCGCGATCTGAAGATGTTCGATCAGGCCCGACAGATCCTGGAGTCGCAATTCAATCCGGCACCCACCGTTGACATGCTGTCACGCGCGGTCGGTACCAACACGAACAAACTCAAATCAGGATTCAAAGCCATCTATGGCATGACTGTTTTCGACTATGGGCTAAGGCAACGAATGGCGCATGCCATGAGCCTGCTGACCAAGGACGGGGTTTCAGCCGCTGAAGTCGCCAAGGCCATTGGCTACAGCAACCAAGCCAGCTTCTCGACAGCGTTCAAGAAATATTATGGCCATCCACCCCGCGAAGCGCGTCGTAGCACAAGTAAGTTTCTGACCCCTTGAGCCTGAGCAGGTCATCAGGAAGGCCGGTCTAAACGAGCACGCGCCATCCAGCGAACTACTTCCCGTTACCCGGCAACATGCCGATCAGAGTCTCGTCCTTGTCAATGAAGTGGTGCTTCAAAGCAACCAGCGCATGCCCGCCCACCAGCGCGCCGCAGCACCAGGCTGTCCAAGTATGGATGTATTTCGCCAGGTCGTAGAGTTCAGGATCAGGTGTAACCAGAGGCGGCAAAAGAAACAGCCCGGCGACGAGAATGGCTTTGTCTGCAACTGAACTCCAGTACCAGCCGGACATAGGCAGCGCGATGAGAGCGACGACGTAAAGCAGCAGGTGGCCAATCATTGCGCCGCGCTTCATCAACGGACTCATGCTTGCTGGCAACTCAGGAGGACGATTCATTAACCGCCAGGTCACGCGCAGAACGATCAGAAAAAGCAGCGTGCTGGCCACCGCCTTATGCAGGATAGTCAGTTGATGATGTGGGTTCAGCTCGTCGCGCCAGTGGGTGGCCAAGATGCCCACTCCCCAACTGCAAATCCAGAGCAACGCCATGCCCCAATGCAGCCACTTGGCGGGGCTGGTGTAACCGGAAATGGTCGTGTTTTTCATGGCGGTCTTCTTCGCTGACTTATCGGACTGCGCCAACTGCCTACCTTGAATGAAATCTGGCATCAGGCCGCGCTCCACAATCCTATAGTGGAAGCGCGGCTCGATAAATAATCCCGAAAGATCAAGTGTGTAAACTTTATATCTACAGAAGAAGCTGGGCGTTGTGTGTCCTCGCTAACGCTACTGCCAGTGCTCACACAACCGTACCAACTCATCAACCACGTACCTCACTTTGGGCCGCAGATGCGATACCTTGGGCCATACAGCATGGACCTCAACCGGCTCAGGCTCGTAGTCTCCCAGCACCTCTACCAGCCCGCCTGCATCAATATCATCCTTGAAGAGGCAGCGCGGCATCTGGCAGAGACCAATGCCCGCCACTGCTGCGAGGATCATTGCCTCTCCGTCGCCTATCTGGTGAGTAAAAGGTGGCGCGTAGCGAACGGTGTTTTGCCCCTCCCTGACTCGCCAAGAGAGTGGCTGGCCCCGTCGATGCCCAACGATGCAGTGGTGACGATTTAGATCTTCCAGCGTGCCAGGTACGCCGAAACGATCCAGGTAACTCGGCGCGGCACAGATAGCCCAACGTTGTCGTGCGAGACGGCGGGCCACGAGGCCACTGGTGTCTTTGAGTTCTCCAAAGCGAACCAGTAGGTCGATGCCCTCTTCGATTGGATCGACCAGATGGTCAGAAAAAGTCATGTTCAATTGCAACGCGGGATACTTATTAGCGATTTCAAATAACAAGGGCGCGACAACCCTGCGGCCGAATGCGACGGGTATGTCTACGCGCAATCGGCCAGAGGGCTCGCGGGTTCCCGGACCCAGTCCGCTCTCTGCAGCGCCGATTTCTTCGAGTGCGTTTGAGCACGCGATGAAATACGCATCTCCATCAGCAGTCAGGGAGATCCGTCGCGTGGATCGATGAAACAGTTGCACCCCCAAGCGTTCCTCAAGGCGTGCAATGGACTTACCGACGGCTGATTTAGAGATCCCCAATCGCGCGGCCGCCTCGGTAAAGCTATTGGAGCGCGCCGCCATGACGAAGGTGAGAACACCTTGAAACGAATCGATGGGAATCATAAACGCCTTTGACTGTAGATATAAACGCTACCCACTTTATAGTTTTAGGCTGTTTATCGCTAGGCTCTTCTACTCTAGGATTGTTGTATGTCACGGCCTGATCACTTCAGACCGCGTTATTTATCCCATGAGGAATACATCATGCCCGTAGTACGCGTTAGCTGGTTCGAAGGTAAAGAGCACGCTCAGAAAGCCACCGTTGCTGCTGAGATTACCGAAAGCATCGTTAAAAACACCGGCACCCCTGCCGAATACATCTACGTTATTTTTGAAGACGTAGCGCCATCGGATTGGGCAGGTTCGGGCAAGTTGTTCGGCGAAGCACCCGAGAAGTCCTGAACCTGAACACTGCATCGAATGCATCGGCTGAGTCAGCGATGCATCCTCCCCTGACGTCTTCTGACGCCGCCGATGGAAGAGATCCTCATGCATCCCCATATTTCCTGCCTGTTCACCCTTGCAATCAAACCCGGCGACTTTCCAGAGTTTAAAGCGCTGATTGCTCAGATCGTTCCTGCGACCAAGCTTGAACCGGGCACACTGGTTTACGAGTACAGCGTCAACGAAGACCAAAGCGTTGCGCATATTCTAGAGCGTTACAACGTCGAATCCGTAGTCAGCCACGTGGACGAGACATTTGCTCCGTTCGGCAAGCGCTTCCTGGAACTGTGCACCATCACCAGCCTGGTCGTGTACGGCACTCCAGATGCAGAGATTCGCAAACGTCTGGATCCGTTCGGTGCTGTCTACATGACGCCGTTCGATGGCTTCAGCCGCTGATCGAGTAAGTCTGCGCAGACTCGACAGCAAGAAATTGAGGCTGCGCTTATGCTCCCTGTCCGAGACTGGCAACCATTAGGTGGTGGGCAGGTGCCGTGCCTATCGAGAACAATCCGATAGAGAACCAGGTGCTGTCACGGGCAATTGGGGCCTCGATACAGCCGGGTTCAACTGGCATTTGAGGGCAACCCCAACCCATTGGGTTCAAGCAACTGCAAGATTTCATCGGCGGTTTTGCGCACCACCTTGTCGTTGCGACGATCAGGATGCATTGCGACCCAAATGTCGAGGCTGAGCATAGGAAGATTGTTGTCGAGCTTGACCAGGCGATCGTCACGATCACCGATGAAGCAAGGCAGTCCCGCGACGCCAACGCCTGTACAAGCTGCTTCGTATTGGTGGCTCAAATCAGTGACCTCGCAGGCAACCCGCCTCGTAGCGATGACTTCGTAAAGCCAACGCTTGTGCGCAAAGTCGCCTTGCCGGTCGGTGTAACCGACGAACTCCCATTTTTGTTCATCCAGCGTATTCACATAGTCTCGTTGCGCATAGAGAGCGAACTGCATCTTGCCCACCTTTTTGACGATGTCCGTATCTTCAATAGGTGGCGAAAGACGCAATGCCAGGTCTGCCTCCAGACGCGACAGGGAGACGAAATGAGGTTCACTCAGAATTGAAAGCTGCACCATCGGAGACATTCTGGCCAGCTCAGCCAGGTTTGGGGTCAGGAAGTGCCTGGCAAGAATAGGAGGCGCGGTGATGGTGACCTTCGCCCTCATGGCCGACCTGGACGACAAACACTTACGCTCAACGGCGAAAGCCTTTTCTTCAATGTCCAAAACATCCTGCATGATCTGCTGGCCAATGGCAGTCAGACGCGACTCACGCGGGAGTCGATCGATCAGGCGGACATTGAGTTGGGCCTCAAGTGCGGCCAGCCGTCGGCTCACCGTGGCTTGATTGACGTCGAGCGCACGTGCAGCCCCCGACAGGCTGCCTGCCGTAGCAATTGCCAAAAAGAATCTTAGATCTTCCCAGTCCATGAGCTATGCGTTTATGCAGTGAATGTGTGCAAATTCTAGTATTTACGCATAAGTTGTCAACCGTTACCGTCTACATCATTGATCTAACACTTGCGACCCCAAAATCATGTCCAACGCCCCGCCCAAAACCACATCACTAGCCGCAATCCAGATCGCGGCATGCTTAGGTTTTCTAGTCGTCCAACTTGATGTCAGCGTCGTCAACGTCGGGCTCGGCGCTTTGAAAACCGCATTCGATACTAACCTGACTGGTCTGCAGTGGGTCATCAACAGCTATGCACTGGCGTTCTCGGCGCTGTTAATCCTAGGGGGCGCGGGGGGTGACAAGTTTGGTGCCAGAACCGTATTCGCGTCGGGGTTTGCCCTATTTACGTTGGCTTCCATAGGCTGCGGCCTGTCTAACAGCATGAGCATGCTGATCGGTATGCGGGTTGTTCAAGGTGTGGGTGCAGCCCTCTTGGTGCCTACCTCCCTGACATTGATAAGACTGGCATTCGACGATCCTGCCAAACGGCGATCAGCCGTGGCAATGTGGGGCGCTTGTGGAGGAATCGCCTTGGCGGCGGGACCAGTCATGGGTGGCCTGCTCATTGAGTGGCTCGGATGGCAGAGTGTTTTTCTACTCAACGTCCCCATAGGCATTCTCGCGATTGGGTTGATCGTGCGTTATGCACCGCCCTCCCCACGCATTGATAAAAAATTCGACTTACCGGGGCAAATCAGTATTGGTATCTGCTTGGCGTCATTGACCTACGCGCTGACCGAATCAAGTTCCAAAGGCTGGGTAACTGAAACCATCTCGACTATGGCCGTCGCGGTGTTTTGCGCAATTGCGTTCGTCTTGATTGAGCGCCGGGTAAAGAACCCCATGCTCCCCAGTCGCTTGGCCCAGAACAAGACCCTGGCAACCACTGCATTGGCTGGCGCGGCCATCAATCTCACCTTCTACGGTACCGTGTTTGTATTCAGCATCTACTTCCAGTCGTTTCTGCACTACGACGCTTTTAGAACCGGCCTGGCGTTCATACCGCTAACGGCAGTCCTGACGATCTCCACAATGGTCTCCTCCCGGATTGCCAAGCACATCAGTGCAAAACGTATCATAACCACTGGCTTCTTGATTCAGGCAGTTGGCTTCATGGCGCTGGCCCGCGTCACGCCAGAAACATCGCTCTGGTACCTGAATATCGCCTTGATGGTAGTGGGTATCGGCAGTGCGTCGTCCGTGCCCTCGATTACTAATTCGATGCTGTCGTCGGTGTCTTCTCAGGACGCCGGCATGGCGTCGGGGTTGATGGCATCAGCTCGGCAATTGGGGGGTGTGATTGGTGTTGCTGTGTTTGGGGCCCTGATTACCAGCACCGAACCAGCCGCTTTTTCCCAGGGCTTATCGACTGCAATGATCGTCTCGGCGTTGGTTTTACTGGTCTGTATCGCAGTGAATCATTGGGTCAGCCGCACATTCCGGCTACCCGTCAGCACCTGATTTTAGATCAACCTTTCAGCCATCAACCTTAGTTAACAGGAGTGCCTTGTGGCCAACCCAAGCGGTTCCAATGACAAAATCAGTTCAAAGGTAGAAATCGATTACCCGGATTTTACGAATCTGCCTGATCACGTGTCAGACAAGTTCGAAAAGCTACCGACGAAGGTCAACTTCTTCCGGATGCTGGGTTACAGCCCTGGAGCATTCAATCCGATGATTGATCTGACCAATGCGATATTCAGGGATCTGACCATCTCCGACTATCATAAGGAGCTGATGGTTTTACTCTTGGCTGCACATGAAAATGTCGCCTACGAATGGGAGCAGCACGTCTCCATCGCGCAGGCTGCGGGCGTCCGCCCGGACCAGTTTGTCGCCATCGCCGAGGGTCGCCTGGAGGATACCCAAGCATTTAAAGAAGACGAACGCGTGCTGCTGCGGTTTGGCCAAGCCATCCTCGACAAAGGTAAGGCACCGGGTGTGCTGTTCAAACATGCCCAAGAGCACTTTTCGCTTCAGGAATTGAGCGATGCAATTATCGTAATTGGTTACTATCGGATGTTATCGGGCTACATCCAGACCTTCGACATCACCATTGATGCACAAGTGGATGGGAACTGGATCAAGGGATGAGATTGATCGGTGCGTTGTTCCTCGGAGCCGTTAGTGAAACATCAGTACCTGCATGAAAGGTTGGCGCGTGCACGAATCTGTCTGGGCTTCATGCCTTTCCATGCCTACGGGCTGGGTGGGTATTGAGCCTTCTGGAACATGCCCAATAGACGGTTTCGAAATCAGCGACTGTTTACAGAGAGCGTCAATTTGGTGCGCCTCCTATTTTCAGCATTAAATTTGAGCACCTCTCTAGCCAAAGTTACCCGATCAAGCCGAACGCCATGCAAGATCTCATTGCATCTATGAAACATCAGTCCATGACCACCTTAAAACCCAATCATACTTACAGCTTTGAGATATTGCTAACTTTCGAAATCGGAACTTTTATTTTTCATTAAAGCTGACCGATAATTTAAGAAAGTTCATCAGCCTGCTCGCAGCTTCGCTCGCACCCCCGTATTTAAAGGATGATACGGAGTCATCACACTATCACTATCGTGCCTCCACGCTAACTAATCGTGGTCACTGCTGTGACCAGCAGTGGCACAGCAAATGCAAACATAGCTCAGGTCGAACACTGGCAGCGTTTTGCTGCATAAGAAAGATACAGCGCCTTTGGCCTGGTCACCCTGGAGCAACTCTATGCATGCTGCTGCACTACCTGAAGCCTTTCAGGAGCCGCCGATTTCCCTACTTACCCCCACGGGAAAACTTATCGAGTGCAACCCGGCTTACTTGCAGATGAGTGGCTATCAAGAGCATGAACTCAAGGACAAATCATTCGAGCTGATCAATCATGCGCTAATGCCCAAACCAGTGATTCAAGGAATGTGGCGCACCTTGGCTAAAGGATTGCCCTGGACAGCTCCGCTGCAGGGTCGGCACAAAGATGGCAGAGAGTACTGGAACCTGCTCTATGTCATGCCCCTGCTGGATGAACAGAAACGTCTTTCAGCTTTGGGCACTCTCTATTTTCCGTTGCACGGGGACGCGCTAGTTCGCGCACGCCAGCTTTATCAACGGCTGAACAAAGGCAGCTCACCTTGGCCGTTGACCGTGCGAGTGAGTGAGCACCTGCAGGCACATGGAGTCTCATTGGCGTTTGCGGCAGCCGGGTTTGCCGCTGCGTCACTGAGTTGGCTGAGCCTGGGCACCGCCACCTTGCTTGCCGGTGTCGCACTGGCATCCAGCGCACAACCGCATTGGCGACAACAGCGACTCAACCGCAAACTGCTGGCACTTCAAAACACCGCATTCGCCGACCCATTATTGACACCGCTATTCAGCGGCAAGCCCGGTTCGGCTGCACTGCTGGCCATGGCCTTTGATAGCCAACGTGTGCGTATGAACGCCGTCATGACAAGGCTCTGCATCAACAGTGAGATACTGCGCCAGCAATCCGAAGCCGCAACCGATGTGGTGCACGACAATGTTACCCAGCTGAATGGCCAGGCCGCCAAGACCGAACAGTCGGCGGCCGCCATAAATCAGATGAGCGCTACGCTGCAGGACTTGTCTCGCGACCTTCAGCAGACCGCTGAAGCTGCTACCCGCACTGATAGCCTGGCGCGCGAAGGTCAACGATTGTCAGAGCAGTGTCAGGTCTCTATGGACAGCACCGGGCTTGAAGTCCGCAGCATCGGTGAAGCGGTAAATCGTCTGGCTAGCGCTATTGAATCGATTAGCGGTATCGCCCAGGTTATCCAGAGCATTGCCGAACAAACCAACTTGCTGGCACTCAATGCGGCGATTGAAGCCGCTCGCGCCGGGGAGTCGGGTCGCGGCTTTGCCGTCGTGGCCGATGAGGTGCGAAGCCTCGCCTCGCGCACCGCCGGCTCGACCCGCCAGATCCAACAATCGATCAATGGGTTGCGCGCTGATAGTCAACAGGCTATCGACACTGTCGAACGCGGCCAGCAAGCGGCCAAGCGTTCCCAGACCGACGTCGCACAAGCGGGTATGGCTCTGCTGCGCATTTGTGACGAGGTAGGACAGATTAGCGCCATGAGCCAACAGATGGCGACAGCCATCGAAGAGCAGGGCCAGGTCACTGAGCAGGTTAATCAGCAGATTGTCGAGATTGCCGGGCTGACCGCCACCAGCCGCAGCCATGCCGGACAAAGCGAGGAAATTAGCAATACCCTGAGTGGGCTAGCGCGCTCTCAACTGAGTCTGGCTCAGCGGTTCATTGCAGACTAGGCCGCTATTCGACGCAGGCGGAAACTGCATCGACAATTGCGATAACTGATGCCTACGCGGCTCTGGTGACAGCAGTACAAGCCTCTACCAGCCAAGGAATACGTCGGCTGCAATACTCCAGGTAAGTGTGAACAACCGCAGAGCGGTGCCGATGCGCGGGATATAAAAGACTCAAGGAAGATTCTGGCAATGGGCAATCTGGCAGCAAAGGCACAAGCAGGCCGCTCTGGATCGCATCCTTGACGATAAAGGGGGGAAGTTCCGTCATAACCTCCCCCGCTAATGCACTGTGCAAAAGATGCATGCTGTCATTTGTCGACAACACGGTGTTGGGCATCACTGACACTTCCGGGAACCGCCAGACACCGCTGGTATTGGTGCCGAGGCTCCATGTTGCACAGGGAAAATCACTTAAATCATTTGGATGACTAGGCATACCGTGAGATGCAAGATATTGAGGGCTGGCGACCAAGATATGTCGATAATCGAGCAGGTGCCTGGCGATCAAGGCTTCGTGCTCCAGCTTGCCGACGCGAAGCGCCACGTCTATGCCGTCCTCGACAGGGTGAACACGACGCTCCGTCGAAAGCAGATGAACGCGGATGTCGGGATGATCCTTCTGAAAGTCCGAAATCAACTGCCACCATGGCGAGAATGATGGGGGAACTGAAAGACGCAACTTACCTTTAACGTGGGCTTGGTCACTCACGACTGCGTCCTGGGCTTCTTGCAAGAGCTCCAGGCCACGGCTGGCATGCTCAAACAGGCGTGCACCGGCTTCGGTCAGTTTCACGCCCCTGGCTGAGCGCTCCAGCAATTCGACCTTCAGCGCCTGCTCAAGGGCTCGTATCCTTCGACTTGCGGTGGGCAGCGGGACCCCCAGACGTTCAGCGCCAGCGGTCATGCTTCCGGCCTGGACGATCGTTACCAGCATCTGCACCGCATTGAGATCCATGCTCACCCCTCTCATTTATGAAACGCATAGTCTCATTGGCGGGCATTCCCTTTCAATCATGCACAACCTAAAGTGGGCTTAATGTTTCTATAGACAAGGGAATAAACATGCCAACGGTCACTGAAGCCATCCAGTCACGTTTCTCGGCTCATAGCTATGATCCAACTCACGCCCTATCGACGCAGGAAATTGCTGACCTGATCGATCTGGCCCGCCACGCACCCTCCGCCTTTAATTTGCAAAACTGGCGCTTTATTGCCGTGCACACGAACGAAGCAAAAACGAAGCTATTGCCTCTGGCCTACGGACAGCAAAAGGTGGTCGATGCAGCAGTAACCTTTATCGTCTGTGGGGCACTTGATCCCCATAAGACCATTTCCGCTTCGTTGCGCCCGGCGGTAGACGCGGGAATTCTGGACGAAGCGACCTTCACAGGCTGGGTGGGCGCGGTGGAAGGAATGTATGCGCAAAATCCTGCGATGCAACGTGACGAGGCCGTTCGGTCGGCATCTCTGGCTGCAATGACACTGATGATGGTTGCAACTGAACGTGGCCTGGCCTCTACGCCAATGATTGGCTTCGACCAGCCGGGCGTCGCTGCGGCGTTCAATCTGGAAGATCGTGAGATTCCGGTGATGATGATCACGGTGGGTCGGGCGGGCACGACTAACTGGCCACAAAAGCCACGTAAGGCAACAAGCGACATCCTGTCAATCGTTTGATTTCTTTTGTGAATGGAGATCCAGAATGTCGGTATCTACCTTTGTCGTGATCGCCAGGATCGTATTGCATCCTGGGGCGCGCGCTGCCTTCCTTCCCGTAGCAGCCGCAGACGCACGTGATTCTCTAGCCAAGGAAGCGGGATGTATCGCTTTCAATATCCTGGTTCCAGAAGATGATGAGAGCTATCGCGACCGCGCAGCGTTTGACTTACATCTCACGCAACCTCATTTCCACGCCTTCGAGCGCGACGCCGAACATTTAATGGTGGGTAAGCCCGAGATTAACTTCTTTGGTGCTTACTCAAGCTGAAGAAATGAAAGTACGCGTTATCACATTCGCCTGATGCCTGCTCCTTACCACCAACAGGCCACTTCAAATACCCTGCGTAGCCCATTAAATAGAGGGCTCAGCGCACACCGCGCAAGACAATCCGCAGCAGCACTTTTTTGGAATTAAAGTCCTATGAAACTCTACGTCTACGATCACTGCCCCTTCTGTGTAAAAGCGCGGACGATTTTTGGCTTCAAGAACATCGCTTTCGATCTCGTCATTCTCCTGAACGACGATGAAGCCACCCCAACCCGCATGATCGGCAAGAAAATGGCGCCCATCCTGGAGCACGACGGAAGCTACCTGGCCGAGAGTATGGATATCGTCGGTTATATCGATGGCCTTTCCGGCGAGAGGATCTTGTCCGGCCCTCTCAATCCGGCCGTGGCACAGTGGAACAGTGACGTATCTGGTCCTCTATTTTCGCTGGCACTTCCACGCTGGGCGGCGGCAGATCTCGAAGAGTTCTCCACGACTTCCGCACGTGCATACTTCACCCGCAACAAGGAGCGCATGATCGGTAGCTTCGAGGAGCATATGGCGGCCAGCCCCGACTATATCGCTAAGCTGAACCGTCATCTGCTGGCCCTTGAACCGTTGATCAAATCGTCCGCTGCGGTGAACGGCGAACTGTCCGAAGATGACGTCCACCTGTTCGCGAACTTGCGCAGCATGTCCATCGTGCGTGGCATCGAGTACCCGCCTGCTGTCGAGGCGTATCGTCAGCGGATGGCGGAGCGAAGCAGCATTGATCTGCACGATTCAATAGCGATTTAAGGCCTCTCCTTCACTGGCACCCACCGCGACCGATCCACTGTAAACTAGGACCCGGACGAACCGCGGCCATATGACTGTCGCCACTCCAGTCACAACAACATGGCCGCCAAAACTCGCAGCACTGTTTGAGTTCTTCAGGAAGGAGCACTACAGCGCAGCCACGATCCTACAAGCTATTGCCGTGGGTCACTTTCAAGTTCTTGAAATGCGCGACCGTCCCGGACTCGATCCAGATACCAATGCCCCCATGCTGCCCTGCCCCATACTTGAGATCGTTCACCAGAAATGCTGGCTTCGCAGCGTGATCAAGATACAAGCGGGCTTTTGCCCCCTCGACGACCACTTTCATATGAATCCAGCGCCCTAGTTCGAGATCAGCGTAGGTTTCATATTGCTCGGGGCTCTCTTTGCGCAGTTGATCAAATCTGAAATCAGGATAGCCCGCGTATTGAACGCTGTGGTTGCGTCGCTCCTGATCATCCGCCTGACTATTGGTCGGACGCAGGTAGATGCTTTCGAAGCGCGACTGGGCGTCAATTCGGAACGATACCCCTATGAAACCGCGAGCATAATCGGGAGCGTCGGACGCTAGATCACTCGCAACGTCCACTTCAATCGTCCCGTCCGTGAAATCCATAGGCAGCCAGGCCATGAAATCCCTATCGAGTAAACGCTCACGGCCTTGATCCTGATAGGAGGATGATGGCATTTTTATTTCGAGTGCAGACTCCCCCTTATAACGCCCTTCAACCAACGAAACGCCAGAAAGCCGAAACTCTTCAGGGGTCGAGTATTTCGCGGGGCTCTCTGCAGCGGCAAGCCCAGACGCCGCTGACAAGGTGGCTAGAGCAAGCAATGGCTTCAGTTTCATGTCGATTTCCTGAACGCGAATTCGTAAGCATGCACCAGGATCGATGGCAACTCTGCCATTGACCCTGGTTCGCCATTTCAACCGATGAGGTTAAACGATGTCATCGACCACGCCGCCATCAACCCTGAGCGCCGCGCCCGTGGTGGCTGACGCTTGAGGCGAGCAAACGTAAACGATCATGTTGGCGACTTCTTCAACAGTTGCAGCCCGCTGGATGATCGAGCTTGGGCGATGCTCTGCGATGAAAGCCTTGGCAACTTCCTCAAGGGATTTGCCCGTACGCTCGACTTCGCTTTGCATCATGCCAGCCACGCCATCGGACAAGGTCGGCCCTGGCAGGACGCTATTGACGGTCACGCCGCTACCGGCAACGCGCTTGGCCAGGCCACGGGCCAATGCCAACTGGGCGGTTTTGGAGACACCATAGTGGATCATGTCTGCCGGGATATTGCGTGCAGACTCGGAAGCCACGAACACTACCCTGCCCCAGTTCTTCTCCACCATGGCTGGCAACAGTGCGCGGCTCAGGCGCACACCTGACATGACATTGGTCTGCCAATAGCTGTCCCAGACGTCGTCTTCGGTTTCAAAGAAATCCTGGGTGCCATATATCCCGGCATTGTTTACTAGCACATCGATATGCCCGGCACCCTGGAGCAGAGTTTCAACGCCGTGTGCGGAGCTCAGGTCTGCGGCTACGCCGGTAATGGTTACACCGGGTACTGCGCTTGAGAGTCTGGCGACGGCATCTTTTACAGAGCCTTCGCTGCGCCCATTGATCACCACGTCTGCGCCGGCCTCGGCGAGCCCTTTGGCAATCGCGAAACCTATACCGCCAGTCGAAGCGGTGACCAGCGCCCGTTTGGTATTCAACTGAATTTTCATCTTCACTCCATCATGATCGGGTAGGCGTAACCCACCCTATTTGGAGCTTCCACAGCATCTATAGAAGCAATCAACCACCTTAGAGGGTTGAAGCCGCTGGATAAATGTCCGTTCTGGAGATGCATTCAAAACGCAGCGTTTCAAAACACCAGAGGATTCACGGCTTCAGGACCAAATGTCATCAGTGCAAAATCCAAAAAGCTGCGCAGCTTGGGCGTCAATCGGCGGTCAGGCGCATACAAGACATGCAATGGCCGCGAAGGAATAGGATACGTTGGTAGCAGCGGAACAAGGTCCCCCACCAGCAGTGACTGACGCACCAGTTCTACTGGCTGCAGCAATATCCCCAACCCCGCCAGCGCAGCGCACAGAAGCGGCTCACCGTGATCAGCCATCAGTCGGCTATTTACGGGGACGATTACCTTGCCTTCGGGCCCATCGAACGTCCAATGAGTCCGTAATTCTGTGTGAGAAAAGCCAAGGCATTCGTGATCCTGAAGGTCCCAAGGGGTCTTGATGGGCGGCTTGTCACGCAGATAAGAAGGCGACGCGCACAGCACCAGTTGATAAGGCGCCAGAGGACGAGCCACCAGGCCACTGTCGGAAAGCTGGCCGACCCTGAACACCACGTCAAAACCTTCATCGATAACGTCAACGGCACGGTTAGCCAAGGTCAGCTCAACACTGATCATGGGGTTGGCTTTCATGAACCCTGGCAATTTGGGGGCGAGGGACTGCATCCCAAAACTGACTGGCGCGTTCACACGGAGTCGCCCGGTAGGCGTCGCTTGTGTCTCAGCCGCCATGTTTTCAGCGGTTTCAACTTCCGCAAGGATGATCTTGCAACGCTCATAAAACTCGCGTCCGAAGTCGGTGAGGCTCTGTCGCCGGGTGGTTCGATTCAACAACCGCACGCCCAGATGCTGTTCCAGATGATGCACATGCTTGCCAATCAACTGCGCAGACATCTGCATGGAGTCCCCGGCCGCACTGAACGAGCCCATCTCAACTGCCTTGACGAACGCCGCCATACTGCTTAGCCGATCCATTAAAAATGATCCGTTTCGAATGTCGCCCCATTTTGAGTATTTATCCTAATAGAGTTCAAGCCCTATTCTGGCCCCCTATCATTGACTCTCGCAGGCGAAGGTCTGGAGCACACTGCTTGGCAAGGCCAAAGTAGTGCCAGTCATGTCAATCGCCGTCTAAATTTTGCAGGCGCCCCTTCTTGAAATACCCAATGAAAGCTTTACCGCTCAACACACTGCTTGATGAAGATTTTTACTTCCCCCATGAGATCATTGGCCAGCCCTTTCGCACCTCTGACTTTGCTGATCTGAAGATAAGCAGCTTCATCACCAGCGATGCCGTCAACCTCAGCTATTGGGAAGCAGGCGCTGGACAACCGTTGATTTTCATCCCCGGCTGGTCTGCCAACGGTGCAATGTACTTCCACCTGATGCACATCTTGAGCAAGCACTACCATGTGTACGTGCTGGACGTCAGGAATCAGGGTCTTTCCGAACGGGTAACCTTCGGTAATCGTATTGCCCGCTTCGCCATGGACGTGAAGGAGTTTGCCGACCATTTAGGCGTGTCCCAGGCCAACTACTGCGGCTGGTCCATGGGCGCATCGGTGATGTGGGCCTACATTGACCTGTTCGGCACCCAAGGCATTCGCACACTGACCATCATTGATCAGGCGCCATCGATTTACTGCCACGCCGACTGGACGGAGCAAGAGCGGTTGGAGGCCGGCGCCTTTACGACGTCACCCGAGCGAATGATTGCGTCCTATGCGCAAGGCACCGCCACCAACCTGCTGGTTTCAGGCAGCCGGGTTGTCGAGCGGGCAATGGCGATGGACTCGCCCTACTTCCATAACGTCATCAGCCTTGTGCAAGAGGTGGTCAAAGATGACATGGCATTCACCGCACAAGTGCTTTTCGATCACGCCACCAACGACTGGCGTGATGTGATCCGGTCAAAGATCAATGTTCCGACGGCGATCTTCACCGGTGAGTACAGCGACTGGCTGGAGAGCCAGCGCTGGATGAGTTCGGTTATCCAGGACTCGGCGCTTCATGTGTACTCAAAAGCCGAGCAAGGCGACCATTTCCTGGCATTCAAGAACCCGGAGCAGTTCGCAACAGATCTGCGCAGTTTTTTGCAAGAACACTAGGTATGGGCTAAACGCTCGCCTGGATAGCTTTGCTGAGCCATATGGTTCGTAACACAGCGCTCCGTTTTATCCGGCTGATGACTTCAACTCCCCTTTTATCAGCCGGTTTTTTGATGAGGGTGTGTCACCCCTCCCAGGACGGATGGGCGAATCGCTCCACCAGAAAGCTGATCAGCGTCCGGACCTTCGTCGGCAGATGTTTGCGGGTTGGATAGACCACGTAAATACCCAGTTCGACCGATCGGTACTCAGGCAGTATCTCCACCAAATCGCCTCGGCGTAAATCCTGCGCCACCATGAAACTCGGCTGCAACGAAACACCCCCACCGGCTAGCGTGATGGCTCGACAGGTATCCCCGTTATTACAGCGAACCACCGAGCGGGTATGAATGCTTTCGCTACCCTGTGGCCCTTCGAACTGCCATTCGTCCCCACTGGCAAAGTTGCTGTATGCAACCACACCATGCTCCGCCACATCAGACAATTTACGAATAGGTGCATGACTAGCCAAGTACGCTGGTGATGCGCACAGGCACATCCGCGTACTGGCCAGGCGTCGCCCCACCAACGACGAGTTTTCCATGCGTGCAATGCGCACGGCGACATCAATCCCTTCGTCCACCAGGTCTACCAAGCGATCACTCAAGCTGATCTCCAGCTCAACCTTGGGGTAGGCGCTCATGAAATCGGCCCAGATAGGTGCCAGGTGCAGCACGCCAAAACTGACCGGGGCATTCACCCGAAGGACTCCGCTCGCCTCGGGTGACGCGGATGACACGGCCTCCTCTGCCTCATCCATCATCGCCAGCACTTCACGGGCCTGGTGATAGAACTGACGCCCCTCATCCGTCAGGGAAAGCCGCCGAGTGGTGCGGTGCAGTAACCGGGCCCCCAACCGCTCCTCCAGCCCACTCACGTAGCGCGATATGGCAGCTTTTGACATATCGAGTGGCTCGGCCGCTCCGACGAAACTGCCTTTATCGACAACGGTGCAGAAGACCTGCATTTCCAGAGCACGATCCATGATTGTCTCACCTAGTGGAACTATTCATCACATTTAGCCCGGTTTATCCCTACGAGGCAATCTATAAACTGAGCCCATCGAAACGCAACTCAACTCAACTCAAGAAGAGGTAGTTATGAAAATCACAGTAATTGGTACCGGCAATATGGGTTCAGCTTTTGCGAAACAGCTTTCCGCCGCAGGGCACAGCGTCCGCATCACGGGCCGCGACATTAGCAAGGCCCAAGCCCTGGCTGACCAGTACACGAATGTCAGCGCTTACGCGGCAGCCGAAGCCTTGGGCGACAGTGACGCGATCGTGGTAGCTACCGCCTACGACGATGCAGCCACAGCGCTGAAAAGCCTGGGTGATCTGACCGGCAAAGTGGTCATCGACATCACCAACCCGCTGAGCGCCGACTACATGTCGCTGACTATTGGCCACGTGACCAGCGCCTCAGAAGAAATCGCCAAGGCTGTACCACAAGCCAATGTGGTGAAAGCGTTCAATACCCTGTTCGCTCAAGTGCTCGCTGATGGTCCTAAGTTCGCCAACGACCAGACCGGCAGCGTATTTGTTGCCAGCGACAGTGAGCGCGCCAAGCAAACTGCAATTGCACTGGCTCGCAGCCTGGGCTGGAACACCGTCGATGCTGGCGGTCTGGTGAATGCTCGCTACCTGGAGCCGCTGGCTGGTTTCAACATCTACCTTGGCTACGGCGCAGGTCTGGGCACTTCGGTCGCTCCGGTCTGGCTGAGCAAGTAATCAATCAGTAATCACACAGGAATAGTCACCATGAACACTTCATTCCCCCTGCTGTTTGTGTCTCATGGTGCTCCTACGTTCGCAATCGAGCCTGGTCAGGCTGGTCCAAAACTGGCCGAGCTCGGTCGCGAACTGCCAAAACCTGACGCCATCGTGGTCCTCTCGCCGCACTGGATGACCCGTGGCGAAGTCAGTGTTACGGCGAGCACCGCACCTAAAACCATTCATGACTTTGGCGGTTTTCCGGACGCTTTGTATCAAGTGTCCTACCCGGCTCCGGGCGCGCCAGAGTTAGCCAGTCATATTGTCGGCCTGCTGCAGACGGCGGGCTGGAAATCCCGGCTTGATCCGGTTCGTGGCCTGGATCACGGCGCATGGGTACCGCTTCTGTACCTGGCACCCGAAGCAGATATCCCAGTGGTTCAGGTATCCATGCCTGCAACGCTTGATACACGCAGCGCGTGGCAACTTGGCCTGGCACTCAAGCCACTGCGAGAGATGAATGTGTTGATCGTCGCGTCCGGCAGCCTTACCCATAACCTGTACGAGTTCCGCGGTGCTACGACCCACGGTGCCGACTACGTCAAACAGTTTGCAGCCTGGACCGCCAGGACCCTGCAGGCTGGAAACATTGATCAGTTGCTGGACTATAAGCAGTACGCACCTTCCGCCGAACGCGCCCATCCGACCGATGAGCATTTTTTACCGTTGTTCATTGCGCTGGGCGCAGCCGGTAAAAGCTATCAGACGATGGTCCTGGACGGCGGCATCACCCACGGCGTACTGGCCATGGACAGCTACCTGTTTACCTCGATGGATAACGAAGGGTTCGAGTCAGTTCAACCCGTTGAAGGTGTGAAATAACGTCATGCAAAACATCAATTTTTCTGAACCTGCACGCGAGTCCGAGTCAGGTATTTTTTTCCGTAAGGCGTGCAACACTGCGACCCCCAAAGCACGGCTGCTGCTGCTGCACGGCGTAGGTTCGAACGAAGCGAATCTGGCCAGCCTGGCAGCGTCCCTGCCAGAGGAAATCGAGGTTCTGTTGCTTCGTGGGCCGCTACAGGTTGGCCCTCAAGGCTTCGCTTGGTACCAGGTTAATTTCACCAGCAACGGGCCGTCGTTCAACCAGGAACAGGCTGAGGCCAGCCGCCGGTTGTTGATCCAGTTCATCGAGGCACTCCCGCCGCTTCCGACCGTGATCGCCGGCTTCAGCCAGGGCGGAATCATGAGTTCCAGTGTTGGGGTTACGCAACCTGAGCTTGTGGCAGGTTTTGCGCTGCTGAGCGGCCGGATGCTACGGGAAATCGAACCGCTGATTGCATCACCGGACCAGCTGAAAAGCGTCTCAGCATTCATTGCTCATGGTCGCCACGACAACGTGCTGCCCATCGACTGGGCACATGAAGCAGACGCCTGGCTCAGCCGGATCGGTGTGGAACACCAGGCTCATTTTTACGACATGGCCCACGAGATCATCCCTGAAGAACTGGCTGATTTCTCGCAATGGCTGGACCAGACACTTTCGCTTTCTAACTAAAAACTGATTTAACAAAGGAATTCACAATGATTGATTCTCGCACCGCTCCTTACGCCGCACTCGTTATGCGTCTGGCACTGGGCATCATGTTCATCGCCCATGGCCTGACCAAAGTGTTGGTCTTCACTCCGGCAGGTACCGCTGGCTTTTTCGAGTCCATCGGGTTTCCAGGCTTCCTGGCGTATCCGGTCATGGCCTTCGAAGTGATTGGCGGTTTGATGCTGGTTCTGGGCGTCTACGCTCGCTGGGTGGCTGCACTCGCGGTAGTGCAATTGTTTGTTGCGGCGACCGTGCACTTCGGTAATGGCTGGAGCTTTACCAATGCTAATGGCGGTTGGGAATATCCAATCTATTTGTCCGTAACGGCTTTGGTTGTCGCTTTGCTGGGTGATGGCGCTTTCGCTGTCAAGCCATCCAGAGCGTAATCAACGCTAGCCTGACAGATGAAAAAGCTCTGGATCTCGATCCAGGGCTTTTTGCGTTTCAGGTCAGACAGGCATCCGTGATGAGGTGGGTCAGCACCGCAATGTCGCGGGCTGCCTTCTGAATACCAAGCGGTCGATGATCGCGCGCCATTTGCGCCGCTACTTCCTTCAATGAATCACCGGTTCGCATCACCTCGGATTTCATGACGTCCGCGACGGGTTCCAGGATGAGGCTTGCAATGTGTAAACGGAAAGCCTTTACACCGATGCCCGAGCCTGGAGCTGCAAGTTTATAGGGCAGTAACCGGGGAGCTTGTTCAGAGGGTTCAGCCGAGGTAAAACCCGCTTCGGCAGCTACCGAGGTGACCAGAAATATCCGGCCCCAGCCCCGCCCGCTCATGGCCTGGGCGAACAGTCCTGCCAGCGCCTCACTGTCCCGTGAAGAAGCTGATTGCCCGCCCTCTTTTTGAGCCTCGGACACATGAGCGAAATCGGTGGCACCTTGCCCAACTGCGTCACTGACCACGATGTCTATCGAGCCAGCCGAGTCCAGCAGTTGCTGCCTTCCCGATTCAGTCGCCAGATCACCGGTGATGGCGGTCGCCGTCACACCGGGAATTGCCAATTTCAAGCGTTCAACCGCCACCCCTGCAACAGCAGGGCTGCGATCATGAACGATAAGCTCTGCCTGCTGCTGAGCCAGCGCAACGGCAATGGCAAATCCAAGCCCGTCGCCTGAGTGGGTAATCAACGCTTTTTTGCCCGCAAGGGTCGACATGCTGATCCTCCATACTGAGTGAGTGTCAGAGATGTCGCGCAACACGTTGCCGCGCACACAGCCGTGAGTACCACCATAGGGATCAGGTCCGGATAGATAAACCCTGAATCATTTGCTCAGTCACAACAGAACGGCGCCAATCCGGATAAAAGGACCAGCCCAGATAGCAGATCTACGACAAGCGCATAGCCATGAACTCAACGAACGCCTTGATCTTGGGTAGCTGCTGACGGCTTGATGGCCAAAGAAGGCTGATGGTGCGATGGTCGTGAACGTAACGCTCCAAAACAGGGATCAAACGTCCTTGGGCGACGGCCTCTTCTACAAAAAAATCGGGTAGGCAGGCAATGCCCAATCCGGCCTCGGCCATCCCCAGCAGCGCCTCGATCGCATTTGCTGTTGCCGAAGTGGGTACGTCCACGCTGACGGGGTCGCCTTTCAGAACAAGCGGCCAAGGATCGAGTTTTCCGCTGGTGGGGTATCGATAGCGCAGGCAAGAATGCATGGGGAGTTCCGACGGCCGGGCTGGAGTGCCTCGTTCCGAAAGGTATGACGGGGAAGCCACCAACCGATGGCTGTAGCCATTGAGCCTGCGCCTGGTGAGTCGCGAATCCTCCACCTCACCGATGCGCATGACCGCATCAAATCCTTCTTCGATGACATTGACCAGCCTGTCACTGAATTCCAGCTCAAGTTCAACCTCAGGATAAGTCTGCTGAAAAGCAATCAAGTGCCCCATCAGGCTCATGCCCAATTGCGGCAGGCCCACTCTCAATTTACCCTGGGGTTTGCCAGCGGCCTGAGTGAGCTCACGCTTGGCAACTTCGAACTCGGCAAAAATCCGGTTGCAGCGTTCCAGAAACAGACTGCCCTCGGCAGTCAGGGTGATCGCCCGAGTTGAGCGATGAAACAGCCTCACCCCCAGGTCCTGCTCCAAGCGTGCGACAGCTTTTCCTACTGCCGATGACGACACGCCCGTCCGACGACCCGCCTCGGTGAAACTGCGTGTTTGTGCAGCCTGAACGAATGCGCTGAGTGCGCCAAAGTGATCCATGTTCAACCTATATCTATGCGAGCATTTAATTCCGGAATGATCGGAATTCTATCCTGTTTTTCTTTGCAGTCATCCCACTTATAGTCCTCGTCATAGCGAATTAGCGCCGTTGAATCTGGATGCATCACCGCATCCTTTTATGCGAGACCTTTTTGAATGACATCCACAAACCCGCTCGACAGACTTACCCAGGAACTTGAGCAACACCGCGGCTACTCTCGGGTATTCCAGCCCGGTCATTTGACCTTCGGTTTTATCGCCCCGCTGGAAAGCTATCCCAATACCCCCGGTCCAAACTTGCAGGATCACCTTGCAATGGCCAGAAAAGTCGACGAGGCCGGATTCGCGGCCATCTGGCTGCGTGATGTGCCATTTTGGGACCCCACCTTCGGTGATGTCGGCCAAATTCTCGATCCGCTGATTTATGCCGGTTTTCTTGCTGGCGTCACTCGACAAATCACTATCGGTACTGCCGGTATTGTTCTTCCATTGCGAGATCCACTGATCGTTGCCAAGCAGGCAGCCAGTATTGATCAGTTGCTGGGTGGCCGTTTTATTCTTGGCCTGGCTACCGGGGATCGCCCTATCGAATATCCGGCATTCGGCATTGAGTTCGAAAGCCGCGCCGCCCGCTTTCGCGATGCGCTGGCGCTGATTCGCGCGGCGACTGAGCAGCACTGGGCAAAGCATGCATCGCAGTTTTATGGGGCGCTTGATGGATCCATCGACCTGATCCCCAAACCGGTCGGCCCACGAATTCCCAACATTGTCATCGGTCAGTCGGGGCAGACCCTGGAGTGGATTGCCGAACACACCGACGGCATTTTGTCCTACATCTCAAACCCGGCACTCATGCCTCAGACCATTGAGCGCTGGCGTACTGCGTGCGGGGCAAACGGCTACAAGCCCTATGGCTACGGCACCCTGTTCGACCTTGATCGTGATCCTGATTGCCCCGTCCAGCCAGGGAGGGTATTGCGCGCAGGTCGCAACGCATTGATCGATCTCTGGAAACGCCAGCAGGACCAGGGTGTTGGACACGTTGCCCTGCATTTCAAGCCTCAGCGGCGCCACGCTTCAGAGGTCATCGACGAGTTAGGCGAATACCTCTTGCCACACTTCCCAAGCCTGTCGATACCCAATTCATCAAACCCGGAGATGCACCGATGAAACGGCCCCTCCATCACATGGATTTCATTTTTCAGACAGCCCTGGGCACTTATCCGCTGGCGGCTCAATGCGAGATGCTGGCTGAACTCGACTACCAGGGCCTGACCATGTCGGCGTGGAGCGAGAATCTGAAATCGATCCCGCTGATCAAGCCCCAATGGGGGCTGGATGTGGGCGCGGTCTACCTGATTTATCGCCCAGGGCTTGAGTCTTTCGTGACTAATGTCTTTGAAACCCTTGAAGGCTGCTCGACCATTGAACTGGCGCTGCACTCAGGTGAAGAAGTCACCGACCGGGACCGCAGGATGCTGGAACACTTGCTGCCCATTTGCGAACGGCGCGGACTGAACATCGCCCTGTACCACCATGCGCGATACGGCATGCAAACCACCTCTGAAGCCGTCGCGCTGTGTGAAGAGTTCAAGCACCCGCGCCTGAGTATCGTGTTCAACGGTTATCACTGGTACGCCAATCAGGAAAAAGACCTGGAGCAACGACTCGACGCGCTTTGGCCATGGCTCAATCAGGTGAATATCGCCGGCTGCAGACGCTCGCCTTTGGGCTGGGGTGGCCTGGCAACCATCGAACCGCTGGATGAGGGGGAAATGGATAACTTCTTCTTGCTTGGTGCGTTGGAGCGTCGTGGTTTTGATGGGCGTGTGGGTGTTCTGGGCTGGGAAAGCATGGGCGGCGATGTCTACGGCAACCTGCGCCGATCAAAGATTGCATTCCGGGCCATGGAGCAGCGGCTCGCCGCCCACCCTGAATGGGCAGTCCTGAATACTTTGCCCTACTAGGCGCGGGAGACAATTAATGGCTCATCCAATCCATGCGCTGGACTCCTTCTTCTACTCATCAATGGGGGTCTACGAGTTCCAGACACAATGCGAGATGCTGGCGGAGCTGGGCTATGACGGAATCACCGTTTCAGCCTGGGGAGGTACCCCCCTCACTGATCTGACATTACTGCCCAGCGTGAAAGCCAACCACGGCCTGAAAGTGGATGCGCTCTATACCGTGCTGCACGAGGGACGCAATGACGCCGTACTGCGACGCATCGTGGAAACCATCGAGGGCGTAGAGCTTATCGAGTTGGCGGTACAGACGTCAGTCAACGGCAGTGCCGCGATCCTGGGTTTTATCGAATCGCTTTTGCCCATTGCCGAGCGCCGCGGATTGCGCATTGCGCTCTATCCGCACCTGCATCACGTGACCCAGACCACCACTGAGGTTGTGCAAATCTGCGAGCACTTCAACCATCCCCGACTGGGCGCATCGTTCAACGGCTATCACTGGTACGCGAGCCAGGAAGGTGAACTTGAAAAGCGTCTGCAGGCGATGAAGCCCTGGCTCATGCAAGTAGTGACTTCCGGTAGCGCACTCTCACAGCTTGGCTGGGGTGGCGTAGCCACCATGGAACCGCTGGATCGCGGCGAAATGGACAACTTCGCGCTGATCGCCGCACTGGACCGCATTGGTTACGCCGGCAGTATTGGCGTGCTTGGCTGGGATTACGGTGGAGACATCTACCTGAAGCTGCAGCGGTGCCTGAGCGCGCTCAAAGATATCGACCGACGCCTGGACGCCCATCCGGGCTGGGCCGCCTTCCCGTTGAAATAACGCGCTCGCCCTTCCCTAACACCTTATACAGGAGCAGCCCATGACGGCGCTTTCAGTTCTTGACCTCATGATGATTGGCGACGGCAAAACCTTCGCCCACACCGTCGATGAAGCCGCTACCTTGGCTCGGCACGTTGAAAAACATGGCTATAAACGGTATTGGGTAGCAGAGCACCACGACCTGCCGGGCATTGCCTCTTCGGCCACAACGTTGTTGATCCAGCACCTCGCCGCCGCGACCAGCACGTTGCGCGTAGGCTCAGGCGGCATCATGTTACCCAACCATTCGATACTCAGCATTGCCGAGCAATTCGGCACTCTGGACACCCTGTTCCCGGGTCGTATCGACCTGGGTGTCGGCCGAGCGCCCGGGTCCGCAGGTCCTGCTATTCGCGCATTGCGGGGCGATGCCAGCGAACGGGATTTCGAACAAGACATCCAGGAGCTTGCAGATTATCTGGCAGACGAAGGCCGCCAGCCGGTCCGGGCGATACCAGGTAATCACAGTCTGCCGATCTGGTTATTGGGCTCCAGCCCCAACAGCGCAGATCTGGCTGCCCGACGGGGCATGCCCTACGCGTTTGCCTCACACTTCGCACCGCGCTTTCTGATGGACGCAATCGCGCACTATCGGGCGAATTTCCAACCGTCATCGACGCTAAAGCAGCCTTACGTAATCGCCGGTGCCAACGTGTTCGCAGCAGCAACCCGCGGCGAAGCTGAATACCTGGCCAGCTCTCACCGTCAATGGGTGAGCAGGCTCTATGCTGGCAAACCTGGCCCGCTGCCTAAGCCCGTCGAAGGCTACATGGAGGGACTTTCTGATTTTGAACGACATAACCTCGCACAGGCGATGTCATGTACTGCGGTCGGCGACCAAGAAGATGTGGGCAGTTGGTTGCGTGAGTTCATCGCGACGACTCAGGCAGATGAAATAATCATTGATGCCCGGATCTACGACGGTGCGGCACGCTGTACTTCCTACGAGATTGCCGCTGAATCGATCGCTGACGACTGATTAACCGAGCCTCTCCCAGACCCAGAGCCTCACCCTTCGAGAGCGTCCCATGGCACACAATACAGAGCAGAATTCGACACAAACCCAGCAATTCGATGCCTGCATCAGAGCAATTTCCCATCCCCTCAGGCGTCAGATTCTGGTCTGGCTGAAGGATCCACAACTGTATTTTCCAGACCAGACGTATGGTCAGGATTTCGGAGTGTGCTTTGGCCAGGTAACCCTCAGATGCAGCCTGTCTCAATCGACCGTGTCAGTGCACATGGATTCGCTTAAAAGATCCGGACTGATCAATCTGAACAAAAAAGGAAATGTTCATTTCTACCACCGAAATGAAAACGCGATCCAAACCTTCAAACAACTGCTCACTGCGCATTTACAAGGTGAACACTTCTGAATAGCTCAGCCACCGCTGATTTTAGAAGTATCGATTTTCTTGAAGATAACCCGCTGATTATTGACGCATAAATCGTTGTGGCGCTTGAGACAATTGAATAAGCAACGATCCAAATTCGTCTCGCAATGGGTATCTCATGAAAACACTTATTCGTATCGCGGCCATTGTGCCGTGCATTTATGCAGGCTCAATGTTTGCCGCTCCAGCGCCAAGCAAACCGGCGATCACATTATCTGCGGCAAAGCTCGCGGTTGCCTCCGCCGGGGAGGACTCGCAGCAACGCAAGGCTCCATTTGTTATCAGTGTCGTCGACGATGGTGGGCATCTGATTTATCTGGAACGCACCGACGGTGTGCCCAGCGCCATGGTTGAAGCCTCAATCATGAAAGCTAAAACGGCCGCCGGTTATGGGGTGACGACTAAAGCACTTGAGCAGCAGATTCTTGAGGGCCACCCAGGCTTCAGCAACTTGCCAGGCAGCTTGCCCATGGAGGGCGGCGTACCTGTGATGATCAATGGACAGCTGGCCGGTGCCATCGGTGTGGCAGGTGGTTTATCACCCGATGATGGAGCCTTTGCTCAAAAGGCGGCGGCCGTTCTATCCAACGCAAACTGATCACCTGCCATATTCCAGGGGCTTTGCGGCGACCTGGTTTTATTTCTTTTTGTTTCACCGGCGTCACACGCCTCCACATCTGCACTTTTACAGCCGTTGCCGGGACCCTGTGTACACGGCCTGAAGCCGCCTTCGACGGGGCTTGTGCGGTCGTCTGAGAACCTCCTCAGCACTTCGATTGCAAACAGAACGACGGGAGTCTCGAACTCCTTCGGCTGTTTTTGCCCTCGGTTTTCAGGGCTAAGCTCCTTGGCACCTGATCAAACGAATATGAGAACCCAGCCGCCGCAAGCCCCTGCGACAGCAAGACACAGGCATTTATATATACTCCCCACCAGTATGTGCATATACTCCCCACCAGTACCTAGAGATACCCCCTACCAGTACCCGTGTACAATTCGATTCTCGTACACACCTGGAGAATATGAATGCCCCATTCACCTGCTGAGAAAAAACGCGTACTGGGAAGAGTTCGGCGCGTCAGAGGACAACTGGATGCCCTCGAAGCGGCACTTGAAAAGGGCTCCGAATGCGGCCCGGTCCTGCAACAGATTGCCGCCATACGCGGAGCTGTGAACGGGTTGATGGCCGGGGTTCTGGAAAGCCATCTCAGAGAAGAATTTACCAATCTAGTAGAAACGACCGAGGCGCAGCGCTCGTCGATTGATGAAGTGGTTTCGTTGGTGCGCACGTACCTTAAATAGCCGCTTTACTCTGATATCGGCGCGGCTTACTGCCTTGGTCAATGAGCATCATCACTTGGAGAAAATCATATGAAGTCTCGTGCTGCAGTTGCATTCGAACCTGGCAAGCCGCTCCAAATCGTCGAGATCGACGTTGAGCCGCCGCGCAAAGGTGAAGTGCTGATCAAGATTACCGACACCGGCGTATGCCATACCGATGCCTTCACCCTCTCGGGTGATGATCCGGAAGGCCTGTTCCCGGTGGTGCTGGGCCATGAAGGCGCCGGTACTGTGGTGGAAGTCGGCGAAGGCGTGACCAGCGTAAAGGTTGGCGACCACGTCATCCCGCTGTACACCGCCGAGTGTGGCGAATGTCTGTTCTGTAAGTCCGGCAAAACCAACCTGTGCACCGCAGTACGTGCCACTCAGGGCAAAGGCGTCATGCCGGACGGCACTTCGCGCTTCTCCTACAATGGCCAGCCGCTGTATCACTACATGGGCTGCTCGACCTTCAGCGAATACACGGTTGTCGCCGAAGTTTCTGTCGCCAAGATCAACCCTGATGCCAACCCAGAGCACGTTTGCCTGCTGGGCTGCGGAGTGACCACCGGTATTGGCGCCGTGCACAACACGGCGAAAGTCCAGCCGGGTGACACCGTCGCCATTTTCGGCCTGGGCGGTATCGGTCTGGCGGCGATTCAAGGTGCTCGTCAGGCAAAAGCAGGCCGCATCATTGCCATCGACACCAACCCGGCGAAATTCGAACTGGCCCGGTCATTTGGCGCCACCGACTGTGTGAACCCAAAGGACCACGAACAGCCAATCCAGCAGGTGATCATCGAGATGACCGGCTGGGGTGTTGATCACTCCTTCGAATGTATCGGTAACGTACATGTGATGCGTGCTGCTCTCGAGTGCGCGCACCGCGGTTGGGGCCAATCGATCGTCATCGGTGTTGCCGGTGCCGGTCAGGAAATCTCCACCCGTCCCTTCCAGCTGGTAACCGGTCGTACCTGGAAAGGCTCGGCGTTCGGCGGCGTCAAAGGCCGTAGCCAGTTGCCGAAGATGGTTGAAGACTCGATGAAAGGCGAGATTGAACTGGCACCTTTTGTCACCCATACCATGAGCCTGGATCGCATCAACGAAGCGTTTGACTTGATGCACGAAGGCAAGTCGATCCGTACTGTCATCAAATACTGATGCAGTTCCTGTTCTGGGGCGATTGCCCCGGAACTCATTCCAAATCACCCATCGATCTGGAGATACACCGTGAGCGAAGTAAAACTTCATCCCGTGCTGGATAACGGCATCAAACCGGCTGCTGCCGATTTCGCAGGCGGCACTCTGCAGTGCCTGTGCTCGACCAATAAGGTTGAGGTAAAAATCGACGCGCAGACCCTGCATAACCACGCTTGTGGCTGCAGCAAGTGCTGGAAACCAGCGGGCGCCAAATTTGCCGTCATCGCTGTCGTACCACGCGACAAAGTCAGCGTTACCGCCAACGCGGCGAAACTGGCCATTGTTGATGAAAGCGCAACCATCCAGCGTCATGCCTGCAAAGACTGTGGGGCACACTTGTATGGCCGCATCGAAAACCAGAACCATGCTTTCCATGGCCTGGACTTCGTACACACCGAACTGTCTCCTCAGACCGGTTGGGCCGCTCCTGGCTTTGCCGCGTTCGTATCGTCGGTTATTGAAACGGGCACCCCGCCAACTGAAATGGACGCTATCCGCGCTCGCTTCAACGCCATTGGTCTGCCGCCTTACGACTGCCTTTCCCCGGCACTGATGGATGCTCTGGCTGCACACGTCGCGAAGCAAAACGGTGTTCTCAAGTAATACTGAGTTAATTCAGCCTTATTGATACCGCTGTTCTTCAACAGTACCCAGTACTGTTGGCTGTACCCGTTCGCCTGTTGAAAACATACAGGCGAACGGTTGTTACCTTTTATTTTTTCCAAAATTCACACTTTTATTTGAGAGTACATATGACACACAAGATTGTTGTTGTGGGCGGAGGTGCGGGCGGCCTGGAGCTTGCCACCCAACTTGGCAACCAGTTCAAGGGCTCTGACAAAGCAAGCGTGACGTTGGTGGACGGCAACCTGACGCATATCTGGAAGCCACTTCTGCATGAAGTGGCAGCCGGATCATTGAACGCGACTGCGGACGAGCTTAATTACCTGGCTCAAGCCAAATGGAACCATTTTTTATTCCAGCTTGGCAGAATGAAAGACCTCAACAGAAGTGAGAAATACCTGTCACTGGAGGCCGTACTGGATGAAGACGGCAAGCAAGTACTGGCCGAGCGAACCGTCAGTTATGACACGTTAGTCATTGCGGTCGGCAGTACCTCGAACGACTTTGGTATCCAGGGTGCCAAGGAGCACTGTGTTTTCCTCGACACCCGGCAGCAAGCAGAGCGTTTCCACCGCAAGCTCCTCAATGCTTACCTGAGCAGCGGCGCAGCTGCCCACGGTCCTCAGGGCACAATTTCCGTGGCGATTGTCGGTGGTGGTGCAACAGGCGTCGAATTGGCAGCGGAGTTACGGCATTCGGCACAGGAGTTGTCTGACTATGGCCTTGGCCAGGTCCGCCCGGAAAACCTGAACATCACCCTGATTGAAGCAGGACCGCGCATATTGCCCGCCCTGCCTGAGCGCATCAGCAAATCGGTACATACCGCCCTGGAAAAACTCGGGGTCGCGGTTATCGTCGGGGCTTCAGTCTCTGAAATTACCGAACATTCCCTGACCACCCGCGACGGGGTGACAATCAACGCCGATTTGAAGGTGTGGGCCGCTGGCATCAGGGCACCTCATTTCCTCAAAGACATTGGCGGGCTGGAGACCAACAACCTGAACCAACTGGTGGTGTTACCCACCCTGCAGAGCAGCAGGGATGAGTCCATTTTCGCCCTGGGCGACTGCGCCGCCTGCCTGGATGAGCGAACCGGTCGCAACGTGCCGCCACGGGCTCAAGCGGCACACCAGCAAGCGTCCCTGATCGCCAAGGCAATCAAGGCGCGGATGGCTGGCAAACCTCTTCCAGTGTTCAAATACCGGGATTACGGTTCACTCGTTTCCCTGTCGACGTTCACGGCAGTGGGCAACCTGATGGGTAACTTCAGCGGCAGCGTGTTCCTCGAAGGCTGGCTGGCGCGGATGTTTTATATATCCCTGTATCGAATGCACCAAGTTGCACTGCACGGCATCCTCCGCACCGGCTTCTCGATGATTGGCAATATTCTGGGTAGCGGTACTAAACCTCGCCTCAAACTTCATTGAGTGAAGGCATCGTTGATCGTTGGGCTGGATCGTAAACACAGCGACTTCGCAAGCCGCTGTGTTACCTCCTGTTGATGTTCCCGTCCTGCTTATTGGGATGACCTCAGGCCGCACTCATTGAAGGTGCCTTCCGGTTAAAGGGGCACGGTCAGCTTGATCCAGTACGCTTCCCCCTCGGGACGGTTGCGTACTTCGCTTTCCTTTTGCCACTTTGCAGTGACAAACCAGCCAGACGAACTGCTGTATTTGATCGCAGGACCGATCGCAAAAGCACGCCCCTTGTTGTCTTCCACCCGATCGCCGTCCTGGCGATCATCGGTTGTCTGGCGATAGATATATCCGCCGACGCCCAGGACCCAGCCGTGACCGACGCCCCAACCCAGGGAGTAGTCCGCATGCAGTTCCTGCCCCGATCGATAGTCGGTGTCGGAGTTACGCAGATTGAAGTCGTACATCATCTTGATGTCAGCGTTGAGCCCGACGGGATCCACGTAAGAAAACGCAGCAATCGGCTCGAACGCCCAATAGTTCCGACCGATGTTGGCCAGATCACCCCGTTCATAGCGCCCGGTTGGCGCGAAAATATCCAGTGCGTAAATGGCGTGAAGTTTTTCGCTGTAGTGATATCCGAGTGCCGGACCAAAGATGATATCGCCCATGCCTTTCTTGCTTTGATGCTGGCCGTTGACATCGACCCGCAGTTCAACCAGCGGAACGTTCAGGTGAAATGCCAGCGCTCCGTCCAGTACTTTCTGCTCAGTCACCCAGATCAGTCGCGGGGCAATAACATCTGCCTTTAACTGAAAATCATCGACCGCCTTGCCGCCACGGTTGTCACGTAAATCGTCCGCCCTATAGCTCTCGGCGAATATCTGGCTGTAGAACCCCGGAGGCGGCATCGCTCCAGTCATGTAGTTCTCAGCCCCCATGGGATAAGAAGACCCACCTCCTTCAGTGGCCTGGGCATCCGGCAGCGCCACAACCAGTGCGGAGCCCACCAACAAATAGTGAAAGTTTTTGAACAGGCTTGCGGGTGCATACGATTTTTTATTATTCATTGTTCGCAACCATGATGTGTGGACACGCGATAGCCCTGGGAATTGATTACCCCCAGGGCTGTTCTACGTTTGTCTTAGCTTGGTTTCGGGTATGACTTAGAACGGATAAGGCTGGTCGGCCGGCTCCACAGTCACCCATTTCACTTCGGTGAATTCCTCGATGACGGCGCTACCATCGAACCGGCCGTAACCACTATTTTTCATGCCGCCGTAGGGCGCTTGAGGTTCGTTTTGTACCGTCGCCCCATTGATATGCACGCAACCGGCGTCCAGACGACTGGCCAGTTCAAGGGCACGGCTGACATCTCGACTGAAGATTGATGAAGAAAGGCCATAAGCGGTGTCGTTGGCAACCGCCAGAGCCTGCTCCGCGCCTTTGACTCGGACCACAGTGGTAACCGGCCCGAAGGTTTCTTCATCGTAGATGTCCATCGACGAGCTGACGTGATCCACCAGCGTGGCGTCCATCAGTGCCTGCTCCGCCAGACCACCGGCAACGATTTTCGCGCCTTTGCTGATGGCATCGTCGAGCAATTGATTGATGCGCTGTACCGAGCCCTGGGAAATCATCGGCCCAATCACGCAGGCAGGCGATGACACAGGACTTGCCACCTCCAGACTGCTCACACGCTTAGCGAACATCTCCACGAATTGGTCAGCGATCGATTCGTCGACAACAAAGCGCTCGGTCGACATGCAGATCTGCCCCTGATACAGGAAAGCACCAAACACCGCCGCATTCACCGCGCCATTCAGGTCAGCATCATCGAGCACGATAAAGGGCGCTTTACCGCCCAACTCCAACAGGCAGCGTTTGAGGTATTTGGCGCTGGTCTGAGCAATCATTCGCCCGACCTTGGTGGAGCCAGTGAAGTTGATCCGCCGCACCGTATCGTGGCTGATCAACGCTTCGGTGACGGCCGATGCGTCCTCGGGTGCCGAGATGATGAAGTTCAACACCCCCGCAGGAAACCCCGCCTCATAGAAGGCTTCAGCCAGTAGCTCATGTGTTCTGGGGCTGTTTTCCGAGCCTTTGAAAATGACGGTGTTGCCACAGGCCAGCGGATAGGCAATGGCCCGGGCGCCCAACACCACCGGACCGTTCCAGGGCACGATGCTCAACACCGTGCCAACCGGCTGGCGAAGGGTCATCGACAGGGTCTTGGCCTTGTCGGTGGGGATGGTTTCACCCTTGATCTGGGTGGTCAGCGCGGCCGCCTCACGCAGCAGGTTCGCCGAAGCGCCCACGTTAAACTGCGCCCATAGCTGCGAGGCGCCGATTTCCTCTGCCATGACCGTGCAGAACGTCGCCATTTTGCTCTCCAGCACATCAGCGGCGGCGAGCAGCAGGCGACGACGCTCCGTAGGCCCGACTTTGGACCAGGTCTTGAACGCGGCCTGGGAGGACGCCGCTGCGCGCAGGGCATCTTCGACGCTGCATGCAGCCCCCTCGGTGATCAGCCGAGCGCTGACCGGGTCCAGTCTCTGATAAGTCTTGCCGCCTGCGGCATTCTGCTTCTCGTTGTCGATTACCAGTTGAACATTCATCTTTTCGCTACCTTTATCAGTCGGGAATTCAAGCCAGGTCAGTCGCAGTCGGCATGCGCAGAATCGGTTTGATGGTGATGCCGCTTTCGCTATCAGCCATGGCCTCGTTGATCTGATCGAAGGTGTAGAAACGACACAGTTTGTCGAACGGAAAACGGCCCTGCAGGTACAGATCGACCAGGGTGGGAATGAACGCATTGGCGACGACATCGCCTTGAACGATGCCCATGATTCGCTTGCCGGGAATCATGACGTCGTTAATGTTGAAGGCCACTTCGGTGCCCATCTTCGTCGCGCCGACGATGCCGCAAGTGCCCAATGTGGTGACCGCATCGATAGCCTGGCGCAACACTTCTGCGCGCCCCGAACACTCCAGGCTGTAGTTGACGCCACCGCCGGTAATTTCACGGATGCGCGCTACCGGGTCCTCTTGGCGGCTGTTGATGACATGAGTCGCGCCCAGCTCAAGTGCCAGCTCCAGGCGACTTGGGGTTACGTCGACCGCGATAATAGTGGTCGCACCCGCTACTTTTGCTGCCATGACCGCAGCCAGCCCGACAGCACCGGAACCAAATGCGGCGAAGCTTGCGCCCGCCTCGACTTTCATAGCCTTGAGTACCGAGCCAGCCCCTGTCTGAATACCGCAACCCAGTGGGCCCAGGAGTTCAAGCGGTGCCTTCTTCGAGACCTTGACTACATTGCGTTCATTGGCGACGACGTAGGTCGAAAAGGATGACTGACCGAAAAAATGGTCATGGATAGGCGCATTACCTTCACAACTGCACGTTGACGTGCTGCCATCCAAACGGCCACCACCAAAATTCAGTGGGTGCATATGTGAGCAATGGGCAGGGTGTCCGGTCTCACACGGCAGGCATAGCCCGCAGGACATGTAAGTCATCACGACATGGTCGCCGGGCACGATAGTGGTAACGGCCGATCCTACTGACTCGACCACACCTGCACCTTCGTGCCCCAGAACGATAGGCAGCGGCGTCGGGAATAGCTGGTCACGAACGACCATATCCGTGTGGCAGACGCCGGTTGCAACAACGCGTACGCGGACTTCGTCGGGACGTGGAACACCCAACTCAGCGCGCTCTACCTGCAGCTTTGCACCCGCCTCACGCAAGACAGCGACAGTGACTTCAATGGGTTTCAAATTACTCAGGGACATGCGGTTATCCTCTTTTTTCATTTTCGATTGATGGTATGTAATGCTGTTTTACGAGGCCTGCAGCGCCCGCGGACGATTACTCCGTTGCTCGGCTGCGCGATCAGCTGCCTGGCGCAACTGGAAGTCGAAAGTCATCTCGGCAAACCGCGGCGCAACTCCGCGTTCTTGGACCGCCTCAGGGTTTTCAACAAAGTGAACTTCGCCGATCAATCCATCACGAGTGGCGTAAGCGAAGTCGTCCCAAAGGTGTGCATCATTCGAAAGATTTATCTGGGTGGTCAGATGCTCATATCCCGGTGCCGACACGAAAAAATGAATGTGTGCCGGACGCTGACCATGACGACCGAGCTGGTTCAGGCATTCCTGAGTAGGACCTGACGGATTGCAGCCATAGCCAGACGGAACAATGCTTCGAAACCGATAACGTCCCTGCTCATCAACCACTATCCGGCGGCGCAGGTTGTATTCAGACTGGCTTTTGTCAAAGTGCGAGTAGTTACCCTTACTGTCCGCTTGCCAGACGTCGACCAAGGCTCCAGCGACTGGCTGCCCTTGCAGGTCCAGCACCTGGCCCTCCACGAACATAACCGTTGCGGCATCTCCCTCGGCCCCGTCATCCAGCCGAGCGTAGCCCTCACAAAGAGGAGCTCCGGCGACGTAGAGTGGGCCTTCGATGGTGCGTGGCGTTCCGCCGGTTCGTCCGGCTTCTGCCTGTCTGGCGTCGTTGCGCAGATCGAGGAAGTGTTCAATGCCAAGCCCCGCGACCAACAGCCCCGCCTCATTACTTGCACCTAAACGGTTGAGGTATTCGACAGCTGACCAGAACTCGTCGTCGCTGACGTCCAGCTCTTCGATCAGCCGAGTGGTCTCCTGCAGCAGGCGAAAAACAATCTGCTTGTTTCGGGCACTGCCAGCGGTGTTTTTCAATCCCGCAGCCTCCTTGAGAAACTCAAGAACCTGAGGTGTGTTTGTAATGCTGACGGTCATGATGTGGCTCCTTTTTTATTGTTGATGTTTCTGCAATTGATCCGACACGGCGGCAATCCAGCCGCGTTATTGCCATCCGAGCTGAGCGCGCGCGCTTGCCAGATCAATTTCCATGTCGTGGTTCCACAGCCAGTCGAACCGGTTGGCCAGAGTCGTTGATAGAAGGGACTGGTCATCGCCGACCTGACGATCACGATATTCATACAGCTCGCCGGCTTCCCACGAGGTTCGCTGGACCCGGCACGCACGTGGCCTGCGCACTTGGTCGTAAACCTCGAGCACACGTTTGACGTTCCCGGCATCGACCTGAGGATCTGCCAACAAACGGGCGAGCAACCAGGCATCTTCAAGGCCTTGGCCAGCGCCAGCCCCTTGATGGGGTAGCATGGCGTGCGCTGCGTCACCGATCAGGCCCACGCGACCATGCACATAGCCAGGCAGCTCTTCCAATTCATGAAGGGCCCAGAGGGTGGGCGCAGGAATGCACTCGAGCAGGACCCGAACCGCGTCGCCCCAGCTCGAAAACGCGTCCAGCATCTCGGCTTGTGTGGTGTTTTTTACCCAGGGTTTATCCTGGGGCCATTTCGGGTCTTGGCGGCTGCGATCAGAGACGAAGGCCACGACATTGATCAGTCGGCCCTTTTTGACCGGGAATGTGAGGATGTGCCCGTCAAGGCCTAGATACATCTGCGGAACGTTAATCAAATGCTCGTCGATATCGGCTGCGCGATAAGCCGCACGCAGTGTTTCGCTATCAATCATTCCGCGATAAGCGCAGGTGCCACTGAACCGAGGAGCCACGGCAGGATGACCCAAGCCTTGCAAAACATAATCGCGAATCGAGGACTTGATACCGTCTGCAGCGATCAGCAGGTCGCACGCGTGTTCGGTTCCGTCGGTGAAACGAACCCGAACCCGCTCAGCTGTTTCTTCGACCCTCATCGCACGTTTGTCAAAACAAGCGATTCCAGCTGGCAACTGCTGCGCCAAGGCGTCAAGAAAATCGGCTCTATGTACGGATGACTGGCCTACACCCGGCGCGATACTCGCTCCCAGATAAGCCGCATCTACGCCACGACGCCATTCAAACCAGATGTCCTGCCAAGGCTCCGGGGTACGGTCGGCAATGAGTTGATAAGGCCGGCCAATGCCTAACCCTTCAATTGCACGAACGGCGTTGGCACCAAATGAGACCCCTGCCCCGACCTCGCCAAATGCAGGTGCCGCTTCGAATAGCTGGATGTTGAGATGAGCATGGCGACACAGATCCAATGCCAGGGCCACGCCTGCGATACCACCACCAACGATGGCTATTTGTAGCTTCGATTGAAGACTGCTCATGGGGACAACCTTGCGTCTTGTTTTTGGAATATCCCGATAATGCAACGCAGATCTCCATTGATAAATGGTGCAAAAAACATAGAAACTATCACCATCATGAATATTGGCTCTAGCCTCAGGCCCCAAGGGGACCGCAATGCACTTACGCGATCTGGATTTAAATTTGCTGGTGATCTTCCACCAGTTGTTGCTAGACAGAAGTGTGTCTATCGCCGCTCAGAACCTTGAGCTCACGCAACCTGCGATGAGCAATGCGCTGAAACGATTGCGAACAGCGCTCAATGACGACCTGTTCGTACGTACGAATCAGGGGATGCAGCCCACTCCGTACGCAATGCAGTTGGCTGAGCCCGTGGCCAACGCAATTGGCACGCTGCACGGTGCGTTGAATCGTCTTGACGATTTCGATCCAGCAACAACGCAAAAACGTTTCGTGATTGCGATGACAGACATTGGCGAGATCTACTTCATGCCGAAGTTGATCCAGACCCTGCTCAAGCTGGCGCCGGGTGTGTCGGTGAGGACGCTGCGCAGCCATGTCGGTTTATCCGAGGCGTTGGCCAACGGCAGCGTTGATCTGGCGGTAGGACTCTTGCCGGATCTGCAGGCAGGTTTTTATCAGCGCCGACTTTTTCACCACCGCTACGTAGGCTTGTGCAGGAAGGGACACCCCATCACACGGCACGCCATGACCCGGGAGCGTTACTGTGAGTTCGGCCATGTCAGGGTTATCGCGGCAAGTACAGGTCACGGAGAAATAGATGGGGTCATGCAGCGCGCTGGCCTGCATCGAGACATAAAACTGGAAGTGCCACACTTCGTCGCAGTCGGTCAAATCCTGCAGAATACGGATCTCATAGCCACGGTACCTGAGCGTTTCGCAACCAGTTGTACAGAGCCCTTCGGTCTCACCATCCTGCCCTTACCGATGCCTCTGCCAGAAATCGCAATCAACCTGTTTTGGCACGCCCGATGCGTTCGAGACCCGGCCAATCGCTGGTTCCGGCAGTTGATGTTTGATCTTTTCAGCGACTGAGTTTTGCAGGCGATCCGTGCCACGGATTGAACCTGTCGCTGCGCACTCGACACAAAAGTCAGGTAACTACTTATCCTATGGAGCTCCTGTGACATCAGAAGCATGTGGATGCGCGCATTAATCCAAAATGCTGGTCCGCAGCGAAGAGTCCTGGAATGGGAAGAAATATGAAAAATATCCTCACGGCGTCCCGCAGCTGACGGTCGTTCATATGACCATTCCAGCAAGAACTTCATTGCCATGGCACACACCCGATGCCAAATGCGGCGTACATTCTTTCCGGGCAAATGACCGTTGAAGAGCTCGTCACAGGCCGCACTCTAACCATTAAAGCCGGATAGGCATTTCCGGAACCTGTCGACGATACTCACCACGGTACAACGGGAGAGGAAGAAGCCGTCCAACATTTGGGGCGCACTTCACCTTAGCCGGGACCCCATAAATGAGGCCTCACTCTAGGCCCCATTATAGGTATATTCGCTGGTCGATCACTGGACGGTGAGGGAACAGAACAACCCTAAGGCATTTTTTTCTCGATATTCTTTAGGCGTCATTGACAGCTTTTCTTTGAATAATCTGGTCATATGGCTTTGGTCAGCAAAGCCGCAATCCATCGCCACGGCCTTGAGCGGCACATTGTGCAGAGTCGAAAGCAACCGTTCGGCTCGCTTGAGCCGTTGTGCCTGCACATATTGATGCGGTGAAACGCCAAACACAGTTGCAAACAACCGAACGAAATGCGAAGGGCTCAAATCGACGATGGCGGCCATGTCCTTTACCGATATGGTGCCCGAGAGGTGGGTCATGATATAGCGCTGTAAGGTGTCGAGACGGGCTCTGGAAATACGTGATACGGTTTCGTCCTGACCATCACATTTTATGTATTTGCGCATGAGGTGAATGCATAGCTGTATTTCCAACGACTGCGAGAAAAGATCGCTGCCAGGTTCCTCACTCAGCGCTTCTGCCTCATAGCACCCCATGAGCGTGGATAGCGCAGCGTCGTTGACGATCGGATAGTGGTCAACGAAGGTGCGATCGATGTCCTTGTGAAAAATTTCGCTGGCGACCTTGGCCATGAGCGCTTGTGAAATGTAGATATGGCTGACTTCTATATCATTCATCCAATACCAGCGCGATGACTCGCCACGAGTGAGTATCGTTACATCATCCTCATGTACGGCATTCTTTCGCCATCGGGAGCCGTCGTGAAACCCGAGATTGGAAGTTCCCTTTTTCCAGCGAACCAGCTCATAGTCCCTCATGCAGGGTATATCTACCTCGGTTTTATAGAAACGATAACCTCGGACTGACATACCCTTGTTCGGCACCGTATCCACTGTACCTTTGATAGTGATTTCGCCTGGTATCACCTCGAGCATTTTCTCTGGCGCCAATAGAATCAGACTCATCACAACTCCTTTATTGTCATTAAGTAGTGGAGTTTTTTCACAGTCGCGGACCCGCCAGTCACCTGACCGGATGCGTGTACGGGCTTCTAAAAATAGCACATGCCAAAGTGCGACCGAGCCCGGCTCATTGTCAGCATGAGCTAGGCCCCGTCAGCGTCACGTCACGAGCATCACCGAGACTGTTTGTTGAGGTCGTCTTCTGTGGTGTCGCTGGGCCTCCAGCGGCGAAGATCCGTCTGGCGCTCATAAGCTTGGGCTGTTGGATAGGTGACCAGCTCAATCGTACTGCCCCAAGGCGTTCTGGTATACACGTAGCGATTGCCCGCACCGGCATCAAGTCCCGGAAGTTCTCCTGGCTGGCTCAACAAGGTGCCGCCCGCCTTCGCTAACCGATCAGCGGCAGCGTCGATGTCGTCGACATAGATGCAAATGTGCTGGATACCAAGGTCACTCGGGACCACGGGATTCGCCTGCGCCACGCCAGAATACGAAAACAGCTCTAGATTGGGGCCGTTGCCAAGCCTTAGCATGCGGATGACCTGGATCACCGCGCCTTGCGCGATTCCAAGCCCTGCCTCCACTGCCGGGCCACCCAGTGGCTTGTCCAGCATGTCATAGAGCACCTGCGCACCAAACGCCTCTTCAAAGAAACGGGTAGCCTCCTGCATGTCCGGCACGGTAATTCCGACATGCTCGATAGCGCGAACATTCATAGTGCTTCTCCTATACGTGCGGCTGACCAAAAACCTGATTGCGTGGCTTCGTACATCCTCCCTCCTCGAGCGCGCGTGCCAATGCTTTGCACGCGATAGTCATCGACCAGTCCGGCATGCAGTGTCGACGCCATGCGCGCGCTGGCCATAATGACCTGGCCATCCGCGGGTAGGATGGCGTTGGTGACAATCTTGGCGCCAAGGTTTTGCAAGAGCTCCGTAAGATGGCCGCGCTGCATGTCGTTGGTATCCATACCGACGCTAACTGCCGGGGATAGCAAGCTGACGTTTTTTCCGTTCTCAGCCAGCCAAAGTGCTGCGAAAAGAGCAACTTCAGTCTCGCCAAACACCATGACCTCGCTCGCCGTCGGGAGAATGCCACTGGACATCATCTGGGTCACATCTGTGCTGGGATCCGCAGACTCGGTTCCGGTGGCAAGCAGCACCGTATCCCACAGGTGCGGATTAACGTCCTTGCCATCGGAGTGCAGGTGGACCGTGACCCCTACGCGATCGAGTTCACTTGCGTAAAAATTGATCATGTTGATGACCTCCATACGAAACGGGCTGGCCGATGCCCAGGCCCAAAGTTGTCCGCCAAGCCGCCCATCGCGTTCGAGCAGAGTGACGCTGTGGCCGCGTTGAGCGGCGAGGATCGCCGCCTCACAGCCGGAAGGTCCTGCGCCGATCACTAATACCCGCTGTTTGCTGGCGGCAGGACGGCGGGCCTGCTCGGCACGCCGCTCTTGGCCCAAGGTGGGGTTGATAACGCACTGCGTGCCTTTACCGTTGAACATCCAGCGCGATATGCACTCATTGACGGCCAAGCAACGGCGCACGCTTTGAGGCTGTCCACGCTGAGTCTTGATCACCGTATCGGGGTCAGCAAGTCCCGATCGCCCGAACGCGACAAAATCCAGCTCGCCTGCCGATACCGCTTGGGACATTTCGTCGAGTAGCCAGGTCAAGCGGCCTACGCCAATGACGGGTATCGACACCCTCTGCTTCACGGCCTTGGCATAATTGACCAACGAACCGGGGGCGATCATCGGTAATAGCGTCATCGCTGTATCGTAATTGCCAGCGCTGACATCCAAGGCATCTACATGAGGCTCAAGCATTTCACAGAACGCCAGCCCGTCCTCGAGCGAAAGCCCGCCTTCATAAGGTTCGACCACGCTGAGCCGATACAACACTGGATAGTCAGGACCGACCTCGGCGCGTATGCCACGAACCACCTCGAGGGCAAAGCGCGCGCGATTCTCCAGGGATCCCCCCCAGCTATCCGTGCGCTTGTTGGTGAAAGGCGATAGAAATTGGCCAAGCAGGTAACCGTGGGCGCCATGCAGTTCCACAGCGTCGAAGCCGGCTGCCACTGCGCGACGAGCACCCTGGACGTACTTGTCTATCAAACCTGGAATCTCATGCTCCTCGATAGCGCGCGGTGCTGTACCGAATGCGCTGGTGATCCCCGCAGTAGGTGCCAGCGGTGGCTCGTTTCGCTCGGTATTGCCTTTTGAGTTCTGGCGCCCCGTATGGTGCAGTTGCACGGCTATCTTCCCACCTTCGCCGTGCACGGCATCTACCAAGTTGCTGAGCCCGCCGATGAACCGATCGTGATCGATGCGGATCGGGTGGCCGACAGTGCGCCCTACTTCCCAGTCGATGGAGGTGTTTTCAGTAATGATCAAACCGACCCCGCCCCGGGCGCGCGCTCGGTGGTAGTCGATCAGCTTGTCGTCGACTTCGCCAAAGGTACTGGCGAACTGGGTGAAGATAGGGGCCTGGACGAACCTGTTGCGCAGCTGCATCGTGCCGATCCGCCCAGGTTGGTAGAGTGCCGCAGCAGGCCCATCTGACATCACCAAGGTTCTATCGCTTGAAGGGACCATAGCTATCTCCTCAGGTCATTGTTTTTATTTTTGAGCCTTGATCATGTGAGGCCGGACCGCAGGAGTATTGAATATTTGTCGCGGTTCATTGAAGAAAATGACTTTCCCGACTCCCTACCAATTCCACTGGCTATTCGGAGCAAAAGGGCATGGAAGAATCGTTCAACAGAAACGCAGAATTATTCAATACCGCGTTCAGTCGAACATCCGACACTACCGGCACACAATAAAAACAATAGCTACGAGGAACGTCATGAAGATACTTGATATCAACACCCGCTTGCTCGCCTTGACCGCGGTATTCGCCAGCGCCGCATACGCAGGGGACCCGCCCGAGATCAAGGCAAAGGTCGCCATTAAGGAAGTGGCCTCTTGGGAGGGCACGCCCTATAAGTCCTACCCAACCGGCCAGCCACAGTTGACCATCCTTGAAATCACCATACCGCCCCACACGGCGTTACCCTGGCATCAACATCCGATACCCAATGCGGCTTACGTGGTATCTGGAGACTTGACAGTAGAGGACAGAGTATCCGGTAAATCTCATAGGGTAAGCGCCGGGCAGGGGTTCGCTGAATCGGTAAACTCCAGTCATCGCGGCGTGACGGGTGACAAAGAAGCTGTTGTCATAGTGACCTACTCGGGCGTGGAGGGAACACCCTTGTCAATTCCCGACAAAGGTGAAAAGGCCGAGTTCGAACATGTGGAATAAGCTTTGAGCTTGGTGGTCAAGCCTGCGCATATATTGCTCAGGACCGAGATGACGCGTTGAAAAGCACTTCCTTACACGGTGTGATCATCTAGCAAAGCATATGTGGGC
Source organism: Pseudomonas sp. CFII64 (assembly GCF_000416235.1). Taxonomy (GTDB): domain Bacteria; phylum Pseudomonadota; class Gammaproteobacteria; order Pseudomonadales; family Pseudomonadaceae; genus Aquipseudomonas. The sequence continues at coordinate 75,249 of NZ_ATLO01000028.1, forward strand.
CGATAGCGACCGGCTGTGACCGTCACTATCGGCGCTCTATCACTCAAAACGCTACTTCAAGGATGTTGGACAATTACCGGCGGTTTCACACGGCATGGGCAGATTCCAGCCGTTCGTAATTTAGCGTCTTGACCTGGTGAATAATTGTCACGGCAGGCATAAAAGAAGCCGCTTTAGCGGGTTATTTTTTCATCAATTCCATTCCAACCTCCTGAGGGCGGCTGTCACCGCCATGGCGGTCTTCAGTTATCTTTAGAGTAGCTCCGACGCTCAGGCTGATAACTACAAATTTCCACCTCGGCATCTCGTGGTATAGGCATGATTTGCTTAAGAATGTATAAACTGTATGGTCGAACGACGGATTATCATCAGTGGATCCTATAAGGCGTCGGGGAAAGTCCGATTACCCTCTTTGGGATAACAGCCATAAACATCGCTTCAATTCAAATCGCCATCGGAAAGCATGGGCATCCCTCCTCCTAGAAGCGTGCCAGTTGGCGACTCAGCACTCGGCTTGCCCGCGACCCGACACACTGATTCAGGTGATCTCGTTGCTTGAGAGGAAAGTCAATCCAGCCCCGTTGGTTTTGCTGGCACGCATCCAGGTCAGCAGCGAAGTACGCGCTACGCCGACAATCGAGTCCAGCGCCAACGCGATGGTAAAAGCGGCCCGCGCCGTAGCGATGGGCCAACCGGCAGCCCAGATCCGCGTTTCCAGGTAGGTCTGTGTGGCATCCACATAGGGCTCGAAAAAGTCCACCAATTCCAGTTGTAGCTCATAGCGTTATCGAGCAATCATGATTGAAGCGATGGCCTCGGTCGGGCGTGAGTGGATCTCAGCCTGTCTGGCGAGCAACCTCAATGGTGTGCAAGCGGCTGTGGCCGGTGGGAGTGTGGAAGCCCGAAGTATTGAGTGGTTGTCTTGACTGGAAAGGTTTGCAGTGCTCTACCCCTTTTTTTTATATTCGATAAAATTATAACTATACTAAATGTCTCTTTAGTTTAGTTATTGAATGGATCGGCCAATCGAATGGATGCACCCCATGTATATCTGCGCTTCACCAAACTTTCCTGGGTGACCGCTGCCCTGCTTTTTGTGACACCGTCGGTCGCCAATTCAGGCTGGTTTTGGCAGAGAGTCCAAACTTTATAGTGCGACTCTAAAAGGAGGCGTACAACAATGAGCAACACTAGACTGAGCGCAGTTACTGCAATGCTGCTGGCCGCAGCTTGCGTGACGGCGCTTGCAGACCCACCGAGAAAACACACCGGGAACAACACCGTCAGCGAAACGACTTCCCAACCTTCGTCTGCATACTCAGCGCCTGTCGGCAACTACGACAAGGCAAATGAATATGTCCAGCCCGTCGGAAGAAGCGGTTCACATTCGATGCATCCTGGTGCGCCTGTAGCAGCCGAGCAGTTTGCTGACGATCAGGTAGAAGCGTCTAGAACGATTGACGATGATTATCCCAATGCTCCCGGGAGCAATTGAGATCATCGCCTGAGTGGTCGAAGTCCGCAGCCATCAACTGCCGTTGCCTGGACTGTGGCATGTCCAGCAAGGCACCCATTACAGGCTCTGTCGGCTTCGACCACTCGCAATTCGTCACGGCCCTCAAGCCTTTTACTGCGCTGCGCGAACCTTGGCGATTTCGTCGTACATCATTTTCACCAGGCTGCCATCAAGTTCTTTGGAGAACTTCTCGATTACCGGCTGCACACGTTGACGAAAACGGTCTTTCTCTTCAGGTGAGATGTCGTTAACCGCGACGTGTTTCTCGAGATTGCCTCGCGCTTTTTCCATGCTCTGCGCAGTGACCTCGCGTTGAAACACCTGAGCCTCTGCCGCAGCGTCTTTTATGATCTGCTTCTCGTCATTATTAAGACGATCCCATGTTTTCTTGCCGATGATGAAAGACTGTGGATTGAAGATGTGTCCAGTCACCGACAGGTACTTTTGTACTTCGTAGAACTTGCTGCCTTCGATCACCGTAAACGGGTTTTCCTGGCCATCAATCGTGTGCTGCTCCAGGCCGGTATACACCTCAGGGAAAGCCATCGGCACAGGGTTGGCGCCCAATGCAGAAAACGTTTCCAGGTAGATCGGCGACTGAATCACCCGCAGTTTCAGGCCTTGCATGTCCTCCAGTTTGTTAATGGGCCGTTTGCTGTTGGTGATGTTGCGAAAACCCAGGTCCCAGTAACCCAGGTTGATCAACCCTTTGCTGTCCAGTTGCGCGGCCAGCTTCTGGCCTACTGGACCATCGATCACCGCGTGAGCTTCTTCGACGTTGTTGAACAGGAATGGGAAGTCGAGCATCGCGAAGTCTTTGGCCTGGGCTGCCAGGATGCCGGAGTTGAGCACAGTCAGGTCCAGCGTACCGCCTTGCAACGAAGAAACGGTTTGCACATCACCCCCCAGGGTCCCACCCGGGAAAAGCGTCACTTTTATCTTGCCGCCGCTTTTGTCACGAACCAACTCGGCAAACTTCTTGGCGCCCTGCCCTTGCGGATGTTCTTGAACGTTCTGGAACGCAAAGCGCAGGGTTCGCTCGCGAATCTCCGCCGCGTGGCCGGCCATGCTGCCCAGCAACAAGCTTGTTGCGCAGGCTCCCGCCAGCAGGGATTTGATGATTTTTTGCATGTCACTCTCCATATTGTTTTTAGAAGTCGAGTTACTGGGATGCTCGCCGAGATCAACCGGTGAAAAACTTCAACGGCACGAGAACCAGCGAAGGAAACAGCACAAGCAGAAACAGCACTGCGAACTGGGCAAGCATGAACGGCCAGACACCGCGGATGATCTCGTCCATGCTTATCTTTGAGACGCCACACACCACGTTGAGCACCGTACCGACGGGGGGTGTGATCAAGCCAATGGCGCAATTGATCAAAAACAGCACGCCGAAGTAGACCGGATCAATGCCTGCCATGACGACGGCCGGCATCAACACCGGCGTCAGCAGCAGGATGGTCGGAGTCATATCCATCGCCGTGCCGACCAGAATCACCAGCAGCATGATGACCATCAACAACATCGTCGGGTTATCCATGAAGGGTTCGAGTACCCCCGCCAGTTGCTGAGGCAACTCGGCAATGGTCACCAGCCACGACGACACCATGGCCGCCGCCACCAGAAACATCACCACCGATGTGGTCTTGGCCGACGTAAGAATCAGGCCATACAGTTGGTCGATCTTCAGCTCCCGGTAGATCACCAGCGATACGAACAGTGCGTAAACCGCGGCAACCACGGCCGCCTCAGTGGGGGTAAAAATGCCGAACTTCAGGCCAAAAACGATGATCAACGGCAAACCCAGCGCCCAGCTGCCTTCGACCAGGGCACGCATGACTTGGGCAAGGCTTTGTTTAGCGGGGGGGGCAATGTTCTCGCGACGGGAAACAAACCACCAGGCCACGGCGAGCGCGACGCCAAGCATGAGCCCGGGCACGATTCCGGCCAGGAACAGCTTGGAGATCGATACGCCGGAAGCGACGCCGAAGACGATGAAACCAATGCTTGGGGGAATCACTGGCGCGATGATCCCGCCGGCAGCGATGAGTCCTGCCGAATGCGCACGGTTATGCCCGGCCTGGACCATCATCGGCACCAGCAGCGCGGCGAGCGCGGCCGCATCGGCCACCGCCGAGCCTGACAAGGACGCCAGCAGGCACGAGGCAATAATCGCCACGTAGCCCAGGCCGCCGCGCTTATGGCCAACTAACGCCATGGCAATGTTGACGATGCGTTTGGACAAGCCGCCGGCATTCATGATCTCGCCAGCCAGCATGAAAAACGGCACAGCCATCAGCGGGAAACTGTCCGCACCGTTGAGCAGGTTCTGCGCGATGATCTGCGCATCGAACAGGTCTAGTTGGAGCATCAGGGCGACACTGACCAGCAACAAGGCAAAGGCGATCGGGATACCCAACGCCATGGTGCCAATCAGCGAACCGAGGAATATGGCCAGAGTCATGGGTGCGTTCTCTTGGTAGTGGACTGCTGTTTCTGGATAGCGTCGATTTCCTCGGCCGCGTCACTGTCCCTGACCATCACCAACTCGTCATCGCCCAGCTTGCCGCTGACCACCAGGTACAACTCGTACAAGAGAATTGCGCCAGCGCTGGCGCCAAACACCAGGCCTGCCGCATAAAACAGCGCCATGGACAATCCTGATGCGGGTGCCACGACGTCCAGGTTGATGACCGCCTGCTGCCAACTGCCGCTGAACACCAACCAGCAGATGTACAGCATCAAGAAATGACCGATCACCAGACAAATGCGCTTGCCGCCAGGGGGCAAGCGCCTGACCAGGCTGTCCAGGCCCATATGCGCGCGATCTTTCAGCGCGACCAGCGAGCCGAGAAAAATCATCCAGACAAAAAACCAGCGCGACAGCTCTTCAGAGACGCTGATCCCGGAGTTGAACGCATAACGCAGTATTACGTTGCCGAAGACCAGCACGATCATTGCGACCATGCACAGCACAATCAGCAACTTCAGCAGTTTGAAATACAGACCAACGATTCTTGTCATTGTCTACCTCGTAAATGCCCCGAAACCGAAACGCTTGACGCGATGCCGCCAAGGCAAACAGCTCTGACTCTGTGAGTGTCTGTGCCCTTGTGGCTGCGTTAAGACAAATCTGCGGGCTCGGGGCCGCGTCGGGGAACGTGCTGCCTGATAGAACGCGGGACAGAACGGGGAAGATGGAGCATGAGCAAGGGCTGCTGCATGGGAGGGCCTCTTATATTTTTATTGTTTTCCTGGCGATGATGGCCCAGGTGTGCGGTTAAAAATGTACTAACCGGTTAATTCGGTCAACATCCAAATAGATTTTTGATGGCGCGAGCTCTAAAAGCGTGCGATTAACGATCACTTTCAGACGATCGACGTCGATTTTGTGCCTCAGTGCGGGGTGACCGTTCCCGCGCATCATTGTGAGGTAGCGGCTTTAATTAAAGCTTTCCCTTTTGCGGTCGACGACTACCCATTGAAGAACGGTTTTTATGATCTTGCGAAGGAGCAGCGGCATGCGGATGTTCAAGGCTTTGTATGAGTCCATCGAAATGCAATTTTTCGATTCACTCACCAAAAAGCTCTCAAGCCTTTTCCTGCTTGTCGTCGTCAGCGCCCTGCTCTACTGGGTAGCTTTGAGCATCCGTGCCGATATCGTTCAGCAACTGCGAAATTCGCAGCTGGATGCGACCGTACTGGCCCAGATTGAAGGCAGCCTGAACTCGCTCAACCACGCGATTTTGTTCAGCACGTTATTCACGCTGTGCATGGTCAGCTTTCTGGTCTGGTATTTTCGCCACCTGATCGTGCGTCCGGTCACCCATATGACTCAGGTCCTTGAGGAAATTGCCAGCGGCAGCGGCGACCTGTCCAAAGACCTGCCGCTGCTGACCCATGACGAAATTCGCGGACTGGCCAGCACCTGCAACCGCTTTCTGGGCAAGCAACGGGAAATCATCAGTACGATCCAGGCCTTGACGGTGCAAATTGCCGTCGAGTCGGCTCGTTCCCTGAAAAACATCAGCGACTCCAGCGACAGCGCGACCCACCAGGCACGCTTCGCCAAGGAAGTGATGGACCAAAGCAACACGGCGGTGGGCAATATCCAGGAGGTCTCGCAACAGACTCAAGGGATCTCCAGCACCACGGCCCAGAACCTGAGCATGGCCCGCAACTCTTACGCCGAATTGCTGGAAGTCACCGGCAACATCAGTGAAATCTCCAACAACCTCAACGAATTCAGCACGCTGGTCTCCGCCTTGAACCAGCGTTCGTCGAGCATCAAATCCATCGTCGGTCTGATCCAGAAGATTTCCTCGCAAACCAACCTCTTGGCGCTCAACGCTGCGATTGAAGCCGCACGCGCAGGTGAAAGCGGACGCGGTTTCGCGGTTGTTGCGGATGAAGTGCGCACCCTGGCGCAGAATGTCAGCAAAGCCACTGACGATATCTCCCAGAACATCGATGCCATGCTGCTGGAAGTCGGCTCGACTCATGAGCAAACCGCCCACATCAGCCATAGCGCAAGGGAAACCCGCAAGGTCGTCGAGCGCGCCTCTGGCCATTTCGAGACCATGATCGGCGACTTCGAGTCCACCAACGGCAAGCTTGCCGACATCGCCGAACACATTCAGCAGTTCGCCGAGAGCAATACCGGAATCAACGAGCGCGTCACTCAGATCTATGCCGACAGCCAGTCCATTGATCAGCGCATGGTGCTTTCAGCCACGGCGACCCGCGACCTGTTAGGCGTTGCCGAACGGGTGCAGACGATGCTCGGCAAATTTGTCCTGGGCCATGGCGCGCTGGACGCGGCGATTACCCGGGCGAGCGACTGCCGCGATAGCCTTCAGCAGCGCCTGGCGGTGCTGCAACGCGAAGGGCTCAATCTGTTCGACCAGAGTTATAAACTGATCCCCAACACTGATCCCAAGCAGTACATGACCAGCTACACCGAACGCTTCGCGCAGGTATGTCAGGAAGAATGCGACAAGCTGACCAAGGGCACAAAGGGTGGCAAGGTTTCGTTCATCGTCGACAACAAGGGCTATTGCCCGGTCAACAACAGCTGGGTTTCGAAACAGCCAACCGGCGACCACGCCGTCGACCTGCCGGTCTGCCGTAACAAACGGATGTTCAGCGACCCGATCGGCCTGCGTGCAGCGAGTAATGAACAGCGCTTCCTGCTCCAGACTTACCTGCGCGACACCGGGGAAATCATGACCGAGATCGACGTGCCGTTCTTCTTCGACGGCCGCCATTGGGGCAACCTGCGCATGGGGTTTGATGCGGCGGTGTTGTTGGCAGAGTAAGTACCGTCACCTTGATCGAGTTCTGTCACCCGTTTGAGCGTAAACCTCTGCCAACCTTGCAGGTGCAACGGGGCTCGGCGTCCTTCAGCGTATTTCGTTGACGTACATGAAGTGCTCGGTGCTGACACGCTGGTGGGTCATCATTACCGGCGTTGCAGACTGATCGAAAGATACTGCATCGATAATCATCACCGCATGGGGCGCAGTCAGCTCCAGCAGGCGGCAATCCTCGGCATTGGCCAATCCCGCAGTCAACTGCTCGCGTACTGCGGCTACACGCAGACCGTATTGGTCAAGCAGATAGCGATAAAGCAGTTCCGGCAGCTCGTCTGGCCCTGGGAAGTCCGGAACCTTGCTGGCTACCACGGTGAAACGCTCGTGCATTGCAGCTACGCCATCGATGCTACGCAACCGGTGCAGACGATAAACCGGGCCACCCTCTTCGATCAGCAACTTCTCGGCGTCCAACGCAGTGGCCTCGCCGAGTTGGTAGTCGAGTAAGGCGGTGCGCGACTTCAGCAATGCACCTTCCTTATTGTGCAAACGGAAATACTGGAAGAAGTAACGCAAGTTATGCAGCGGTGCCCAGCCGGTAACCACGGTGCCTGTCTTGCGGCGGCGCATCAGCATCCCTTCGGACACCAGTTCGGCCAATGCGCGGCGGATGGTTCCGACTGACACGCCGAAATCAGCCGCCAATGCATTTTCACTGGGGATCACGGTTCCGCTGGTCCATTCGCCGAGCAGGATCGCCTCAGAAATATGCCGTTTGACCACCTCATAAAGCGGCGCGCTGTCGTTCTCGCTCAACCTCGAGAAATTCCCGGTTGCGAGCGGCGAATTGCTATCTGTCATCTTTTTTCCTTGACGAGCCGTGCGTGGATACTTAACTATAAACTATATAGAAATACATCGAGAGCAAAAATGACGACGAATGCGACGCTGAAACAGGCACTCGAGTCGATCGAGGCGGATCATGATTCGCTAATCAATGATCTGCAACGAATGATCGCTGTGGATACCTGTTTTCCGCCTGGGGCGGGCTACGGCGCCTTTGCCGACCTCATGGATGAACTGGTCACTGCGCTGGGGATGAATACCCGGCGCGTCAATGTGCCCGAGGTGCTATGGCAGACCCGCAGCGGCGAAGCCTATGGCGAACGCGTCAACCTTGTTGCCCGCCAGCCCGGTGATCAGGAAGTCTGCAGCCTTTATTTCCACACCGACACCGTGCCGCCGGGCGATGGCTGGACTCACCCGCCGCTGCAACTGACCGAGGTCGAGGGCAAACTGATCGGGCGTGGCACCGCTGACATGAAAGGCAGCATCGCCTCCACCCTCGCCGCCTTGCGCGCGGCACAGCGTTTCAACCTGCCGCTGCGCTATTGCCCATCGCTACTGCTGTGTACTGACGAAGAAGGCGGTCTGTACCCCGGCATCCGTTATCTGGCTGAACAGCAGTTGGTAGAGGGCCATATTCTCAGCTTCAACGGTGGCGCGGCGCCACGCATCTGGGCGGGTTGCTTCGGCAGCATTGATCTGAAGATTACTGTCAAAGGTCGCTCCTCTCATTCGGGTGAACCGGTCAACGCAATCAATGCCATCGAACAAAGCCTGCCACTGCTGAATGCGCTGCACGGTCTTAAACTCGAAGTACAAAAACGGGCCTGGCCGATGCCCGCACCGCCTCACTACAACGGTGCCCCGCTGATTTCACGCATGACTCTGGCCGCAGCGCACGGTGGCAGCAAGGGATCAACCGTGCCGGCGCAGTTCGAGATCCTGATCAATCGTCGTTACGCACCTCAGGAGCCATACGAACAGGTCATGGCCGAACTGCAAAACTGCATTGATACCGCCATGGCGGATAGCGAAGCGTTGTGCGTCGAGCATGAAGTGATTGGCCATCTGGCGCCGGTTGCCGACCCGACAGGTCCACACTGGCCACGCTGGCAGGCCGCTTTGGGTGTTGGTTTTGGTTTCACCCCGGAGCAGTTTCAGTGCTACGGCTCGTCGAGCAGCTCGGACATGGGCTGGGTACAGCAAGCGGGGATCCAGGAGATTTTGCTGGGTGGGCTGATCCGCCCGGAAAGCCGAATCCATGCCGCCGATGAATACACCACGCGCAGCGACCTGATCGCTTTGGCGCAATCGATCCTGGCTTATCTGGCGGCTGATTTCATTCCGACAGTGCCCGCTAACGCGCCAACTGACTGAACACTGGAAACACCGAAGATCGGCATCAAGACTGGTTATCGGCTTTTTATCTGGCTGCCCTACGCCCACTCATTGCAAAGTGAAGTATCGCCATGACTACAGTTTTCAGACTCAACCGCCGTCGTTTCCTGACCACCTCCGCCATTGTGACGGGCGCTGCCATGCTGCCGTTTTCCGGCACGCTTTGGGCTGCCGCTTCCGCTCGCAAAGGTGGCACGCTGCGCATCAGCGTCGACCAGGCGGTAGGCATGCTTAACCCGCTGCTGGCGAGGGTCAACCCCGAGTATCTGCTCAGCGAGCTGCTCTATAACGGCCTGACCCGCCTGAGTCAGGACATGCAGGCCGAACCGGATCTTGCGCAGTCCTGGATCCATAACGACACCCTCACCGAATGGACCTTCACGCTGCGCAGCAACCTGCGATTCCACGATGGCAGCGCCTGCACCGCCAAGGACGTCGCCGCGAGCCTGCAAGCGATCCTTGACCCGAAAACCGCTTCGCCCGGCTTACGCAACATCGGCCCGATTCAAACTGTCGAGGCCCTGGATGACTTGCGCGTCAAGCTGACCACCAGCGCCCCATATGCCGACCTGCCAGTGAGCCTGGCCTACCCGGACGCCAAGATCGTCCCGGCGGCTATTTTGCAAGGCGACCTTTCTCGATTGTCCCGCGAGGCAGTAGGCACCGGTCCATTCAAACTGGTGTCGTTCGAGCCGGAACGCATGGTCGTGGTTGCCCGCAACGAACACTTCTACGACCCGCAACGTCCGCATCTGGAGCGCATTGAAATCCGGGTCTACCCCGATCCTTCTTCGGAAAGCTCGGCGCTGATGTCCGGCGACATCGACCTGATGCTTTCGGCTCAGGCCACCGAGTTCAGCCGTCTCAGCGGCGCTAGCGGCGTAAAGGGCCTGCGCGTCGCGTCCGGACAGTTCCTGAATATCAACATGGCGTGCGACCAGCCACCGTTCAACGACGTTCGTGTTCGCCAGGCGCTGTCCCTGTGCGTCGACCGCGCCGCCCTCGTGGACTTTGTCGCTGAGGGTTTTGGTACCCCCGGCAACGACACGCCGCTCAATGCCGCTTACCGCTATTACACCGATATCGCATTGCGAGAGGCCAATATCGAGCAGGCGAAAAAATTGCTCGCCGACGCCGGTTACCCGAACGGTCTGGACATTACCCTGGTTGCCTCGGATAAGCCGTCGACCCGAACACAGCTGGGCATAGCCGTACGCGAAATGGCCAAACCTGCCGGTTTCAATATCAACGTCGCCACCATGGCCAACAGCACTTACCTGGATCAGGTCTGGAAGAAGGGCAACTTCTACGTGGGTTTCTACAACATGCAGCCCTCGGCCGACGCCGTGTTCTCGCTGCTGTACACGTCGAACGCTGCCTGGAACGAAACCCGCTGGAACAACGCCGAGTTCGACACCGCCGTAGCCGCCGCCCGTGGCACCGACGACCCGGTCAAGCGCGCGGCACTGTACGCCACTGCGCAAAAGCTGATGCACGAGCAGGTTCCGTCGCTGATCCCGACCTTCTTCGACGTACTGGCCGCCCAGCGCAACTACGTGCAGGGCTACCAACTGCACCCGCGCGGCGCGGTATTCCGTCTGGATCAGGCCTGGCTGGACGACAGCGCGCCGAAGCGTGGATGAACCGAGGATAAACCTGTGACTGCTGCTTATCTGACCAAGCGTTTGCTGTTGGTCGTGTACACCCTGCTGATCGTTTCATTGCTGGTCTTTGCCATCACACAGTTGTTACCGGCGGATGCTGCGGTGACGTTATTGGGTCAGAGTGCCACTCCCGAGGCATTGGCCGCCCTGCGCGCCAACCTCGGTCTCGATCAGCCCGCGTGGCTGCAATTCAGCCATTGGCTGATGGCGGTACTGCAAGGCGATCTGGGTGTGTCGATGCGCAATGGCCAGCCGGTACTTGGCTCGCTGGTTGATGCGCTGGGCCGCTCATTGTTGCTGGCGAGCTGCTCCTTGCTGCTGATGCTGGCGGTAGCGATTCCCCTGGGGATCATCGCCGCTGTGCGTCGGGGTCGTCCGGTGGACCTGATCATCGGCGTGTTGTCGTATATCGGCGTGTCGTTACCGGAGTTCGTCACCGCCACGCTGCTGATTCTGCTCTTTGCAGATGTCTGGCAACTACTTCCGGCTACAGGCTACGTGCCACTTGGCGACAACTTTGTCGAAGGCATCCGCCACCTGATTCTGCCGACTCTCACGGTGTCGATGATCATGGTCGCCCACGTCTCGCGAATGGTGCGCTCGGAAATGATCGACGTGCTGGAGACTGACTACATTCGAGCCGCACGCCTCAAGGGCCTGTCGCGGCGCCGGGTGTTGCTTCGCCATGCGCTACGCAACGGCCTGCTGCCCACCATCACTATCGTCGCCCTGGACGTCGGTTACCTGTTGGGCGGCATCGTTGTGGTCGAGGAGATTTTCAACATCCCCGGCATTGGCCGCGAACTGCTGGTGGCTGTCGCCGCTCGCGACTTGCCGGCGATTCAGGGTGGTGTGCTGATCCTTGCCGCTACTTATTGCGTGGTCAACTTCGTGGCTGACCTGACCTATGCCTATCTCGACCGGCGGATTCAATATGCGTGATATTTTCTACCGCTTACTGGGTACTCCCCAGGGCCTGCTGGGCAGTCTGATCCTGATGCTGGCCGTGGTGCTGGTGTTTGCGGGACCGGCTCTGGCACCGTTTGACCCGGAAGCCATTTCGATCCTCGCGCGTTACAAGGCGCCGAGTCTGTTGCACTGGCTGGGCACCGACCAACTGGGCCGCGACATCCTTAGCCGTCTACTGATCGGTGCCCGTGCGACGATCTCGCTGTCGGTACTGGCCACCGCGATGGCGATGCTCATCGGTGCTTTGCTCGGCACTGTCAGCGGCTACCTCGGAGGGCGCATCGACGAAGCATTGATGCGTACCCTTGATGCGGTGATGTCCATCCCTACCCTGCTTTTCGCCCTGCTGATCGTCAGCACGCTTGGCAGGAGCGATTTCAACGCGGTACTGGCGATCACTATTGCTTTCGTTCCCGGCATGGCCCGCATCGCCCGTAGTGTCGCCCTCGCCGCCCGTCGTCAGGATTACGTCAATGCGGCCATCGCCCGTGGCGAATCGACGGCCTACATCGTGGTGCGCGAGATGCTGCCTAATATCGTCGCGCCAATCATCGTCGAAGCGACCATCCGCGTAGCCTTCGCCATCATGCTGTTCGCCACCCTCAGTTTCCTGGGACTGGGCGCACAACCGCCGCAGTCGGAGTGGGGCTTGATGGTCGCCGAAGCGCGGCGCTATTTCTTTCAGGCTCCGTGGATGATGCTCATGCCGGGGTTGGCTATCGCCATCGTCGCAATCGGCTTCAATCTGTTGGGTGATGGCTTGCGCGATGCCCTCAATCCAAAGGGACATCGCTCATGAATACAGTCTTGAAAGTGGCTGATTACAGCCTCGATTACCAATTGCCCAGCGGCGCCCTGCACGTCCTGCAAAACATCGATTTCAGCGTCGCTGCCGGCGAAGTGGTCGGTCTGGTTGGCGAGTCCGGCTCGGGCAAGACCACCCTTGGCTGGGCAATCATGCGTTATCTGGCCGGAAACGCCCGGGAAATCGGCGGCAGCATCAGCCTGCAAGGCGAAAACCTGCTGCAAATGCCCCCGCGTCAGATAGCAAAACTGCGCGGGGGGCGTTTGGGGATGATCTTTCAGGACCCCAGCGCTTCGCTGAATCCAACGCTAAGCCTCGGCGAACAAGTCGTCGAAGTCCTCACCCGTCATCGGGATCTGGGTTATCGCGAGGCCTGGGCCTTGGGCGAACAGTTGCTTGCCGATGTGGACCTTAAAGACCCGGCGGCAATGATGAAGCGCTTTCCCCATGAGGCCTCGGGGGGGGAAAAACAACGCGTGCTGATTGCTACCGCCTTCGCTTGTCGCCCGCAGTGTTTGATTTTCGATGAGCCGACTACCGCGCTCGACGTGATCAGCTCGGCGCAGATCCTGCAATTGTTCCGTCGTCTGCGCGAAGAAACGGGCGTTGCTTCTTTATATATTTCCCATGATCTGGCGTTGGTATCGCGAGTCGCGGATCGGGTTTGCGTGCTCAACCAGGGACGCATCGTCGAGCAGGCGCGCGGCGGGCGTATTTTTAGCGCACCGAGCGACCCTTATACGCAACGTCTGGTGGCTGCGGTGCCTGCCGCCGACAAGCGTCTGCTGGATGAAAAAAGACCTGTCGGGCCCGCTCTGCTGCAAGTCTGCGATCTTAATGTGCGATATGGACGCCCGGGCATGCTGGACAGTCTTTTGAGGCGCAAGTCTGTGCCGTCCATGGGTGCTCGCGACATGAACCTGAGCATGGTGCGCGGGGAGATTCTTGGCATTATCGGCGAATCCGGATCAGGTAAATCCACCCTGGCCAAGGCCCTGACCGGTTTGACGCCGTTCACCGGTGCGGTGTATTTCGATGGCGCACCGATCTCCGGCCCTGCGCAGATGGATCGCGACTACCGGCGCAAGGTGCAAATCATCTTTCAGCACCCGGATGCGTCGCTTAATCCACGGCAGACGATTGGCCAGATTCTTTCCCGGCCATTGCGCCTGTATGGCCTGACGGAGGGCGAATCCGAAGCGGAGGCCATCGCTCGTCTGCTGCGCGAAGTGCGTTTGCCAGAAGACTTTGCCAGTCGCTTTCCCCACGAGTTGTCAGGTGGACAAAAGCAACGTGTCGCCATCGCCCGCGCTTTTGCCGCCCGCCCGGAACTGGTGATCTGCGATGAAATTACCGCTGCATTGGACGTTTCGGTACAGGCTACGGTCATCGAGCTTTTACTGGAACTTCGACGCCAGCACGGCACCGCGTACCTGTTCATTACTCATGACCTCAACCTGATCCGGCAGATCGCCCACCGTATTGCCGTGATGTACCGCGGCGATCTGCTGGAAATTCTGCCCGCCGTGGACATGGCCGCTCAGGCGACCCACCCCTATACCCGCGCCCTGCTCGACGCAGTGCCGCAGCCTTTGAATGAATTGGAGTCCCTTGATGACGCCTGAAGCGCTAATCGACCGCATTGACGAGGCATACTGCCTGAATTTTCTTGCGCGCATGGTGCAGCACAAAAGCTACAGCGCCACCCCCGAAGAACGGCAATTGGCCGAGTACATGGCGGGGCAAATGCGCGAGCTTGGTCTGGACGCTGAACTGATGCCGGTTCCCGGCGAGCGGCTGAATGCCATCGGCACTCTCAAGGGCCAAGGTGGCGGCCACAGCCTGCTGTTCAACGGCCACCTGGACACCAACCCGGTGACCGAAGGCTGGACCGTAGATCCCTGGGGTGGAAAGATTGACGACGAGTTCATCTACGGCATCGGCGTCTCCAACATGAAGGCGGGTGACGCCGCCTATTTCTGCGCGCTTAAAACCCTCATCGATGCAGGCATCAAGCTCAAGGGCGATGTAATTCTCACCTACGTGGTGGGCGAATTGCAGGGTGGCATCGGGACCATTGCGGCCATCGAGCAAGGTGTGAAGGCTGACTACTTCATTAACTCCGAACCCACCGACCTGCAGGCCGTTACCCTGCATGTGGGCTCCTTGATGTTTGTCATTGAGCTGACTGGCGATACCCGTCATCTGTCTAAACGCGAGGAGGCCGTAGACGTCATCACCGCCGCCGTGCAACTGATTCCACAGATCAACGGCATCACATTCAGCGGTGCACGCTCGCCGGAACACGCCAAAGTCAATCGTGGCCACATTGGTGTAGTCCGTGGCGCCCTGGGTCGCGATCTTGAAGAATGGCGTCCGCCACAGGTTGCGGACTTCCTGCGTTTGCGCGGTTCGGCGCGCTACACCCCAGGCCAAACGGTGGAGTCAGTGCTAGCCGATTTGCAGCATCTGCTGGACCAGCTCTGCGAGCAATTTCCCGGTCTGCAGGCAACCCTGATCAATGACAGTCACAACCAGCCGCTGATGCCTCCATTCGAGGTGTCCCATGACTCGCTGATCGTCAGGGCCGTCAACGCTGCCTATCTGCAGGTTCGTGGCGAGCCGCAGCCTACCGGCATCATCACTCCACCCGCTTATTTCGGCACTGACGCTGCACACTTTTACCAGCGCCTGGGTATGCAAGGCGTGGTCTGCGGGCCGGGCGGCAAGTTCAACACCATGCCGGACGAGCGCGTGCACGTACGCGATTACCTGGACATGGTGCGCGTCTACATTCTGGCCATTCTCAGCGTTTGCGAAGTTGCCGGAGAACTCTGAACTTATAAATAAAAGGCAGGGATGCCAATAATAAAAAACAGCACGTCTACTCCTTCACCATCTGCTGATTATTACTTGATAAGGGTACTCACCATGCGGTCAACTTTCATGTTTGGCAGTGCAACGCTGTGCGCGGCAATTTCAGGCGCAGCGTTCGGGGATGACATTCTCAGCAATCCGTTTTTCAAAGACAGCACCACTCAGGTTGTCGCGCGTAACTTCTATTTCAATCGCGATTTCCGTAATGCAGCGCCCAACGCGCAGAGCTATCGCGAAGAGTGGGCGCAGGGCTTCATCGGTACATTCACTTCGGGCTTCACCCCTGGGACCGTTGGCTTTGGTGTTGATGCAATCGGCCTTTACGGCATGAAGCTCGACAGCAGCTCTGACCGAATTGGCAGCGGCCTGCTGCCCAGCAGCGGTAATCACGTGGCTGGTGTCGACCACGCTGCGGATGATTATTCGCGGGCCGCCGGTGCGGTAAAAATCAGGGTTTCAAAGACCGTGCTCAAATACGGTCAGCAAACCCTCAACTTGCCGGTTTATTCCACTGGTGATAGTCGTCTGTTGCCAGAGACCACCGAAGGTTTCTACTTGAGCAGTAAGGAAATCGACAATCTAAGAGTGGATGTAGCGCACCTGACGTCCCTGAGTGTCTACAACCAGAGTGCCCATAACGCCGGAGGTATGACAAAAGCCGACGTACTGGGTGCCACCTACAACTTCACCCCCAACCTCACCGGCGCACTTTATGCTTCGGATGTCGAAGATCTATGGAAGAAGAAGTACGTGGGGCTCAGTTGGGTCAAACCGATTGATGCCAAACAGACGTTCTCCACTGATTTTCGCTTCTACAACCAGAAGAGTACCGGGGCGGAAAATGGCGGTGATATCGACAGCAACTCGTTCAGCATCAAAGGCGCTTACGCCTACGGCTCCCACAAAGTAACCCTGGCCTATCAGGCTATCACCGGTAAAAACGGCTATGTGTTTTACACCGACGGTGGCAACACCGATTACTTGGCCAACTACGTGCAGTATGCTGAATTCACCCGTGAAGACGAACGCTCGTGGCAAGCCCGCTACGATTTTAACTTCGCCGCCTTCGGCGTGCCCGGGCTGGACGTCTTCGCCCGCTATATCAAAGGCAACAACATCAGTCTGGCCAGCGGTGCCAGTAACCAGAACGAATGGGAACGCGACCTGGAAGCTGCTTATGTAATCCAGAGCGGACCAATGAAAAACCTCTCGTTCCGGGTGCGTCAGGCGACCTATCGCAACTCGTTCAATGGCGATATCGATGACGTGAGGTTTATCACACAGTACCCGATCAATCTCTAAAACGAAGACCCGGCTGCGTGTGCGGCCGGGGCTTTCTCCTGCTAATGCGACCCGGATCACCGGTGAAGTGCATGTATCCGGCTCACTCGCCGACGTGCGTCACCAAATGATCATGCATCGCCTGCTCTGCACCGCTGGCATCGCCTTGCTTGATGAACTTGAGGATTTCCTCATGTTCAGCGATGGTCAGTTCGCGGGCCTTGGCTCTGAGCATTTCCTGGCGATAATCAGCCATCCATTCAAGAATGGCGCGGGATATTGCCGAATAGATGGGGTTGCCGGAAATACGCGCGATTTCACCGTGGAACTCCATATCGATGGTAATGAAGTCCGGGCTGTCTTTTAGCTTGTGCATGTTGGCGACGATGGCTTCCAAGCGGGAGATGTCCGCTGGTGAGGCCTTCTGTGCGGCAATTTTGACCAGGCCGGTCTCAAAAAATGTCCGTGCCTGACGAAGGTGGTCGACATTGGATGCCGAGCTCGACAACAAATGGCGTGCCGCGAGATCGATCTGGCCAATCATCGAGTGCATGTCGACCTGGCCGACTTTGGCCCGCTCGCCATGCTGGATAGTGATCATGCCCATGCCCGCCAGACGCTGCATTGCTTCACGAACCACCGGGCGCCCTACTCCGAATGTCTCCATGAGTTCTCGCTCGGCGGGCATTTGATCGCCAGGCTGAAGATTGTCTTCCTCGATCAGGCTAAGCAGCTGCTCAAAGACTACATCGGAGAGCTTCTTGCGTTGAATCAGGCGCTTTTTAATCTCGGGCATTGCGAAAAGTAGCTCCAGGCAAAGGCATGACGGTAGACACGACGGCCACCATTATAAGCCAGCCTTGAGCACAGCATTGCAGTCAATCACCACCCGGCCCTGTAGAAACCGTATCTGGCCGAGTGGTGTCAGGCCTGACTAACTGGATCAAGCCGCGTCAGCTTTGACCTTGCGCACGGCGTCAATTTTCAGCATGCGCGCAATGATGAGGTCCAGTTCTTCCTCATCAAAAATGCTTTTCCAGTCGGGTTTGATGATCTTTTCGCGGCCGTAGTCGATGGCAATCATGCATGCATCGGAGAACGGATTGGTGCTGCGAAATGCAACGGCCAGGGCAATCTGGATATGCCCGTAAAGCATGGCTTTTGCAGCGGCTTCGGGAACGCCGATGCGGTTGATGGTTTCATCCAGCGCTTCTTTCATGAAGGTGCCGACCATACAAGCGACTGTCTCCACCAGAGTGGGCTCAAGATACGCCAATTGTTTGACCGTCACCCAATGCACGACACCGACCGGCCCGTACATGACCGCGATGATGTTGGCCAATTCCGAACGCTGTTTATCATTGCCGCTTTCAAATGCCGCGCAAACGTCCTGCACGGCGGCATTTCCGCCGAAGGCATCGGCATGTTCTTCTTTGGTGGTGCGCTCCAGAAATACCGAAGGATGGCAGGGATGCGCGACCGCTTGATGGATGTTTTCCCGTTGCGCCAACAAACCCGCGTAAGAAGCGGCTGGATCAAGGGTCAGCAAAATCGCCCCGCTTTTCATCTGCGGCACGATTTGCGCTGAAACGGTCTCAAGGGCGATATCCGGAACAGCAAGGATCACCACGTCGGCTTGTGGCACCACTTCATTGGTGACGGAAAGTTCGCGTCCTGCCGCCACGATTTGTTCCTGCGCTCGCGGCAAGTTCTCGCAGTAGGTCACGCTGTAATGACTGGTTTGCAGATTGGCGGAAATGCGCATGCCCATCTTGCCGCCAGCGCCAACAATGGCAATTTTCTTGAGTTCGTATGTCATGGGGTCACTCCTCACTCTGTTTTGTATTTAGATAGTTCAGGTTGTGTCGAGTCCATTGATCTTCGAGCGCGCAGGTAGTCGCCGCATCCTGCTGCCAGGGCAGCCAGTGCTCGATGATCTGATTGATCTGTCGTTCGTTCGGCCGAACCCTGGCTTTCATGTAGTCGTAGTCCAGCAACCCCTCGCCCATCGGGCAGCCGGCGAAGGTGAAGCCGACCCAACCGTCGCGCCGGGAAAAACTGAAATCCTTGACGTGCAGGTTCAGCACCCGATTGGCCGTCATGTCGATGACCTGGGTCGGGTGCTCAAGCGCCGCAACACAGTTGCCGGGGTCAAGACAAATGCCCAGCCATGGGCTATCAACCCGTTCGACCGCATCAAGAATGGTGCGGGTCGGAACCTGTTCATAGGTTTCCAGGGCGAGCTTGACGTTTTGCTCGACAAACGCCGGCATGATCGCCTCCAGCAGCGCGAAAGCCTGATTCGGCGTCGGCTTGCTGGTGTTGCTGTTGAACATGCTGCGCAGCAGACGAGCATCGAGAATCGCTGCGTATTCAAGGTATTTGCGCAGATGGGACGTTTCCAGTCCGCGCGTGCCCAGCTCCAGTGTCAGGCCAAGCGCGTCGGCTTGCTGCTTCAGGTCACGAAGTTGACTGACCGAAAAAGTTTCCAGCCCTTTGTAGTCGCATATCTGGAAAACAGTCGCGCCCAGCGCTGCGGTCTGTTCCAGCATCGCGGGCAGATCGAGCGGATTTGCCACCCGCTCGCTGGCGCGCCAGAAGAACGAATAGGTGCTCAGGCCGATTGCCATTGGACGCCCTCCTCTATCGATGCCAACCGTGACTGCGCCAGCGACCGCGCTTCACCGAGAATCGCTGCAAAGGCTTCGGGTTCGTGGGCAAAACGGCCGAGAAACAGGCCATCGACGTGATCACCGAGCCGCGTCAGCAGGCCCGGCCCGGCGCTGCCGCCATAAATCACCCGGGTATTTTGCAAGTCGGTATCGATGCAGTGCTGACGCAGCGCCGTGCACACCGCGCCGATGTACTGTGGGGATGCGGGTTGTGCCGCACCAATCGCCCACTGGGGTTCGTAAGCAACGACCAAATCACCCGACAGACCCGCGCCTTGAGCGCGGTCCAAAGCCGCAGTGAGTTGTTGCGCGCACAGTCTGGCGGCCTCGGCGGGCAAACATTGACGGTCTTCGCCAATGCACAACACCGGAATCAAGCCATTGCGCCAGGCGGCTGCGGTTTTGTCGGCAATCTGCCGGTCGCTTTCGGCAAAATACCGACGGCGCTCGGCATGGCCGATTTCCACCACGTTGCAGCCCATCTCCTTGAGGACTTCGGGGCTCACTTCCCCGGTATAGGCGCCCTTGTCTTCCCAAAACAGATTCTGCGCACCCACCAGTGCCAACCCTTCAAATATTTCCAGAGCAGGAGCCAGCATCGGAAAGCTGGGGATCACAAACACCTGGACCTGGCCATTGCGCACACTCGGCTCTTGCTCCAGCAGCGCCGCAATGGATTGGCACCATTGCAGAGTCTGCTGGTAGCCGAAATACATCTTCAGGCTAACGCCCAGCGTGACGATGGGCGCGTTCATCGGGCGCTGACTCGCTCGTAGTCGTTCAACGTCTGCACTTTTTGCGCAGAAGCCGAGCCCTCGTCAAAGCGATAAGTCAGCCATTCTTTGAGCAGACGGCGCGCGAGTTCCAGGCCGATGACGCGCTGGCCGAATGTCAGCACCTGAGCGTTATTGCTCAAAATGGCACGTTCCACGGAAAAACTGTCGTGGGCGGTCACTGCGCGGATGCCGTGCACCTTGTTCGCGGCAATGGCGACACCCAGGCCGGTGCCGCAGATCAACAGCGCCCGGTCTGCATCGCCGGCGGCGACCATCTCGGCTGCGGCGATGGCGACCAATGGGTAGGACGTATGGCTTTGGCTGTCCACGCCCACATCCTTGACCAATTCCACCAACGGATTGCTGAGCAAATCACGCTTGAGCGCTTCTTTGTATTCAAAGCCGGCGTCGTCACAGCCGATCACGATTCGTAGTTTGTCACTCATGGACTGTCTCCTTGATGCGGCTGGAAGCGGCAGGCGCGCCAGCCAGCATTGCCGGCTTGATCGCATTGATAATCAGGGAAAGGGAAAACGCGCCGGCGTCGACAGTGCCCAGGCTTTTTTCTGCCAACGGCCGGGCGCGACCGATCCTGGGGCGCAATTGAGCGGTATCGGCGGCGGCTTGTTCGGCAACTCCGGCTGCGATGTTCCAGGCTTCCGGCAGTTCCAGACCTTGCGCAGCAGAGTCCACCAGTGATTGGGAGAACGGCACGAGGACGTCGACCAGCGTCTTGTCGCCCACTTGGGCTTTGCCGAAATGCATGATGCCTTCGCTGGCCTTGCGGATTCCCTCGGCCACCGATGACGCGTCCGGGCTGCGCACATCGCCAAGAGAATTGCCCAGCGCAGTCAGTGCAACGCCCCAGATCGCTCCGGACGTCCCCCCCGCCTTGTCCGCCCAGGCATCGGCGGCAAAACGCAGGACTGTGCCGGCGCCTGCGCCCAATTCCAGGACTTCGTAGGCTTTGGCCACTGCTGCACATACGCCGCGCTGCATACCGATGCCATGGTCGCCATCACCGGCGACGGCATCGATGCGGCCTAACTCGTCGACATGGGTCAAAACCGTGTGCTTTGCGATATCCAGGACTTGCACCACGCAGCGTGCCGAACGTTTGGATCGGGCACTGGCCTGAGGAATGATTTGCTGCTCGGTGGGTTGCAAGTCGAGTTCATTCAAGGCTTCGGCAATTTGCAGACTGCCCTTGCGGTAAGCCGGTGTTGAGGTGGGAGCGCGCCAGAAGCGTTCCAGCTCGTCGTCGAGCCAGCACAAGGTCAGCGAGACGCCGGCCATGTCGAAACTGGTGACCAGTTCGCCCACTTCCGGCTCGATCACCATCAGCCCGACGTTGGCCAGCAACTGCGCCACACGCCGGTAAACCACGAACAGTTCTTCGTACTTGACGCTGCCCAACCCATTGAGGATTACCGCAACTCGCTGGCCTTGAGGTTGAGTGACGCCTATCGGCAATTCCTTGAGCAGCTCACCGACCAGCAATTCAGCCAGTTCATCAGCCGTTGGCACCGGACCCTCATCGATACCCGGCTCACCGTGAATACCCATGCCCAACGCCATCTTGCCGAGGGGCACTTCGAATAACGGCTGTTCCGCGCCCGGCAAGGTGCAGCCGGAAAAGGCCACGCCCAGCGAGCGGGTTCTCTCGTTGGCATGCCGCGCGATGCGCACGACGTCGGTGAACCCATAACCTGCTTCTGCCGCTGCACTCGCCGCCTTGAAGACCACCAGATCACCGGCGATGCCGCGTCTTTTGTGAATCTCTTCAACTGCCGCGCTGGAAATATCGTCGGTCACCGCGATGACTTCGCAGGGAATGCCTTCAGCGTTGAGACGGTCTTTGGCCAGGCCAAAGTGCAGGACATCTCCCGCATAGTTGCCATAGCCAAGCAGAACACCGCCGCCGCGCTGGGCCAGTTTGGCGACGCCGTAGATCTGCTGCGCCGAAGGCGATGCGAATAGATTGCCCATGACTGCGGCGTGAGCCAGGCCTTGTCCGACCAGCCCGGCGAACGCGGGATAGTGGCCGGAGCCGCCACCAATGACGACGGCTACGCTGCCTTCAGTGCTGCGAGTATTGCGCACCACGCCACCGGGGACCTGGCGCACCATACTCGCGTGAGCGGCGACAAACCCTTCGACAAGCTCGCCGGCAAACGCAGAAGGCTGATTGAATAAACGAGTCATTGGAAGCTCCTTATTGCTGTGCCGGGCGTGCTGGCGTCAGCCCATCAACCGATAAACGACGCTGGCTGCCCAGGGCAACCATCAGCACCGCAGACATGAGCATCAAACCGCCAACCACGAACATCGGCACGGTGTAACTGCCGGTCGATTCCTTGAGCGCGCCGGTGATAAAACCGGCCGAGAACCCGGCAACGTTGCCCACGGTATTGATCAACGCCACTGCGGCTGCGGCCGATGCGCCAGTCAGAAACTGGGTAGGCAGCGTCCAGAAATTCGGCAGCGCGGCGAAAATAGAGCACGCGGTGATGGTGACGACGGCCACCGTGGCAGTTGGCGAACCCATCGCCAGCGCCAAGGGAATGCTGACGGCACCGGTCAATGCGGGCAGCGCGATGTGCCAGGTGCGGCAACCGCGGCGTGTTGCGTCCCGGGACCAGAGGTACAAGGCGACGGCAGCCGGCAAATAAGGAATCGCTGTGATCAGGCCTTTCTCGAACACGGTAAACGTGGTTCCGAACTGCGCCTGGAAGCCGCCGATGATGGTCGGCAGGAAGAACGCCAGTGCATACAGGCCGTAGATAAAGCCGAAGTAGATGAAACACAGCACCCACACCCGACCATTGAGCATGGCGCGGCCGACGCTGAGATGGCTGGATTTGGCCTGGGTCTGCTGCTGTTCGGCTTCCAGTTCAGCCACCAGCCATTTTTTCTCTTCCGCGTTCAGCCATTTGGCCTCGGCAGGACGGTCAACCAGATAGAACCAGGCAATGAACCCGACCAGAATCGCCGGTAGCGATACGCCAAGGAACATCACTCGCCAGCCCGCCAGACCAAACAAACCATCGTGACCGATCAACCAGGCCGCCAGCGGCGCGCCGATCACCACGGTCAACGGTTGGGCCAGATAGAACAGCGCCAGAATCTTGCTGCGATAGCGTGAAGGCACCCACAGGCTTAAAAACAGGATCGCGCCCGGAAAGAAACCGGCTTCGGCAATCCCCAGCAGGAAGCGCAGCGTGTACAGCCCTTCCAGACTGCTGACCCAAGTGAACAACAGCGACACGACGCCCCAGGACACCATGATCCGGGCCAGCCACTTGCGCGCGCCGAACTTGTGCAATGCCAGGTTGCTCGGCACTTCCAGCAGGATGTAGCCGATAAAAAAGATCCCGGATGCAAGGCCGAACTGAGCAATGGTCAGCCCCAGATCCTGGGTCATGCCGTTGGGGCCAGCGAAGGAAATGGCGGTGCGGTCGAGGAAGTTAATGAAGAACATCAAAGCAACAAACGGAACCAGTCGCAGTGAGATTTTGCGGATAGCTGATTTCTCGATACTGGGAGATGCGGAGACCGTGGGCATGTCATTTCTCCGGCTCATCTACGGCCTGTCGCAAGCGCGGTTCAAGGCTTATGTGATGAGATGATTTCTTATTATGGACGCTATAAGGCAGCCTCCAAACCTGAGTCAGTTCCGAGCGATGCGATCTGACCTGGCTGAATTTTTAGCATGGGTTTTTTCATTTGTATACTGGGATGATGGTATGACGACTGGACAATTCCTGACGGATTGACAGGCGCGACGCTACAAGCACCGGGCTTGAGCCTTCGCGACGATTATCGACCTTTTATCTGGAAGTGATTTCGAGTGGTTGTTTGGTTGGCGCTACCGTCAGATCCACCGCGTCATCGTTCTTCGCGGGCAAGCCTCCAACGAAGTGATTTGCGCGCAGCAGGCACTGACCCGTTGGAGGCTTGCCCGCGAAGGCGATCTTTCAGGTTCGCCTTGCTATAACCGGGAGCGTTTAAAGCCGAACGTCGAAACAGCAGCCATGAGGAACGCGGCTATGCAGCGTCACGCTCCAGCCCTGATGAACGCAAATGCGTTGCACCAGGGAAAGCCCCAGTCCGAGGCCCTCTCCACGTTGTTCATCGCCGCGCACGAAGGGCTGGAACATGGCCTGCTGTTTCTCCAGCGGAATGCCAATGCCACTGTCCTGAACGCTGAAGCCGTGCGAGTCGAGCGTCAGGCAAATGAAGCCCTCGTCCGTGTAATGCCAGGCATTGCGCAACAGATTACCCATGACCGAATGCAGCAACGTCGCGTTGTACAGATCAGGCAACGGTTCTCCCGGCTCGTAGCGCAGAACAATGCCCTTTTCTTCAATAGGTTTGCGCCACATGTCCACCAGCTCGTCGGCCGTCGCTTTAACAGTGGAGCGCGGCCCCCGTCCGGCTTGATCGCTCTCGATTCGTGCCAATAACAGAAAGGTTTCCACAAGCTGGCGCATGCCTTCGCTGGCGCGGGCAATGCGGGTCACCTGGGCGTGTGAGCGTGGGTCCAGGTTGGGGTTTTCCAGGAGCAGTTCGCAGGAGCTGGCCAGCACCATCAGTGGCGTGCGCAGTTCATGGCTGACATCGCTGGTGAACAGTTTTTCGCGGCCCAGTGCGGCGCGCAGTCGGCCCAGCGTTTCATCAAAGGAAACGGCAAGTTCGCCGACTTCGTCGTTGCCATATTCGGGAGCCAGGGAAGGCGCTACCTCAAGAAGCTGATCCCGTTGGCGCACCTGTCCGGCCAGCTTGACGACCGGCGCCATGACGCGTTGTGCCAACAAGCGTCCAAGCAGCAAGGCCAGCAATACGCTGAGCACAAAGCCCACCAGCACCACGCCAAAGAGAATTCGTTCGCGCTTCACGCTGCTGCGTTGGTCACGCAACAACACATAGCTGCGCCCGTCGACCGAGTCGACCATGGCGTAGTAAGCGTTCTTACCCCGCACAAAGGTGTGGAAACCTGGCGTCAGCCGTTTGAGGTCATCGGCCATGGCCAGATCACCTGCCCCGCCTTCGACGTAGAACAGCGAAAGCTTGTCGGGACGATGGCTCCAGTTGGCAACATCGTCCATGACTAAGAGGCGATGCAAATCGCCGTCAAGGGAGAGAACAGTGAGCTTTTTCTCGACAAAGTGAACGGTTACCACGATGCCGGCGGCGAAGACGACCGCCACCAGTGTGCTCATCAGCGTGAATACGATCACGATCCGCTGTTTGAGACTGTGTTTGATATCCATGAAATTTCCGATCAATGCATGCCGCTTGGGCACAAACCAAGGCGCGCATTATCAGAGGGAGAATGTCGTTTTTTCGTCAACGCATGAATTTTGGCTGGCAGACGCGGCTCAGTGGACACTGAGACCGCGCTGCTGACGCACTTCAGATAGGCAGCGCACTGACCACGCGCAGTGCCAGACCTTCATAAGCGTCCAGCGTGATGGTGAACTCACCCTGCTCGGTCAAGTCGCCTTCGACCCGCTCGTTGATGATATCCACCACCGGTCCCGGCGCGACGTCAGTCAGATGCAGCGTCTCGACGACGGGCTCGGAGCTGAAGTTCAGCGCGGTAATTTGCGTACCTTTGCCGGCCGGCAGCTCATGGACCATGATCAGCAAGCCTGGATGCTGCACATCCGGAATCAGGATCTGCTTGCTCGCCGCAATATCATAGGCGCGGCGCACGGCTAGGATTTTCTTGAGCTGTGAAGCGAACGAGTCCGGACGCTGGAGCTGATCCACAAGGCTGCCATAAAGCGTTTTCGGACGCGGCATATTGCCGGCGGAAAACTCGGCTTCAGGGTCCAGGTCCACCAGATCGTAGGCGCCGCGATGGATCCAGCGCGTATCGCCATCCTGCATCAGGTGCTGAACCTGCTCGGCTGGCAGCGTCAGCGCGCCCACCAGGTCCCAGCCGGACAAGGCAAAAACACCGGGCTGCATGGCGTTGAACATCACCAGCAACAGGTGAATGTGCTGGATCTTCAGGACGTCCGCGTCGGTGATGGTGTCCAGATCGCGAATGCCCAGCGCGGCAGTGATAATGCTCGCCGTGGTGCACGCCACGCCATTGGTGACGAACTTAAGGTTGTAAGGCGCGTGCTCGCCGGTCAGGCGTTCGTACATCTCTTCGCGAATGTGCTCGCGCAAGATGTTGCCGGGGAAGGTCTGGCCTTGGTAGTGATAGGTGTCATGGGCATGCAGCGTCCAGAAATGCACCAGTTCCAGGGTCAGCTCATCATGGTTTTGCAACGCATGAATCAGTGACGCCGGATCAATGCCAAAGGCATGCACCTGACGCAGCATCAGGCGCAGAAACTCGGTATTGCCGGTCAGCAAGGCGTGCTGGTAGGCCGGACGCGTGATGAAGTCGTAGGACAGATCCGCGCCGCCATGGGACATGGACGCGATGTCATCCAGGGTCAGGTTCAACTCCTGGAAGCTGAAGCCGCCCGCCTTGCGAATCGCACCACCCAGCAGTTGATTGCCGGTAATGGACAGCGGATGGCTTTCCGACCAGGCATTACCTTCGGCCTTGCGCTCCACGCCGAGAAAGCCGTTGGCGTCCAGACGCAATACCCGCGCGCCCATGACGTCGATGGCATGCAAGGCATCGCCGATGATCATCTGCTGCGCGGTAAAACTTGGGTCGAGCCAGTTCAATGAAGGCTGGCCGTCCTTGAAATAATGCAGATACACCCAGCGCCGCGCCTTGCCATCGACGCCCTGGACGATGCTGGTCGCACTCCAGTCGGTCTCTTTGACGCCGGGCTCGAAAAAGATCACCCGCTGCAGCTGGCCAACGATGTAGTGCTTGTCTTTCAGCTGATCGACGACTTCAGGCATCAGGTTGACCGCATCGCGACCTGCTGGAATATCAGGCAGCAAGTGCCAGTCTTCCTCGCGAATCTCGACCATGTGGTAAAGGCCGGGGTAATCCTCGTAGGCCATTTCCGCGAGGCGGAAATCCGCGCCCTTGCCGGTGTGCGACGGAATCACGTCATCGATCATCACCGCGTTGTGCGCGGCAGCGATGCGGCTGAGGCTCAACAGCTGCGCTTCGGTGCCCAGGTCCGGATCGATGCCAAAGCTGATGCGGTCGAAGTTACCGTCGATACTTGGCGTACGCTGGCGGCCCTGCAGGCCGCCAGAGGTTTTCAGCGGACCGTTATGAATGCCTTGAATGCCGATCTCGGACAGCGCGTGCCACAAGGTTTCATCACCCAGGGCTTCCAGAACCGAACCCCCTTCGCGGGTGACAATGGACGCCGGATAGGCTGTGAACCATACAGAGGCGATGGCTGAAGCGTCGCGCGGCCGGGCCTCGGCGAAGGGGCGCTGCCAGAGCCTGCCCTGCCCCGAATACAATTTGGCCCGTTGTTTTGCCGCGTTCAGCATCGATTGCTCTACCAGCCAATCCACGTATTGCTTATCCGGTGTGGTCATAAATTCCAATCATCCGCTTCAAGTGAACCGCGCCGAAACTGCGATTCTGCTGCCAAATACCTATTGCTATGAGCCTTGTCGGCGCCAAACGTTGCATTTTAGTTTTCAACCCTGCGGGCGCGTGGCTTGCCTCAGCGCATCAAGCACCGCGTTCGCCGCGTTGGACATCAGCGAGACTGGCCGGGCAATGACGCTGATCCGCCGCGCTACCGTCACGGGCAGCGGTATGCAATCAAAACTGCCGTCGTTGAGCGGCAACAGCGTGCGCGGCAGGATCGACATGCAATGCCCTTTCCTGACCAGATCCAGAAGCGTATCGACACAGCTGAGTTCGCCACGATGGCTGAGCCGGACCTGAGCGCAATGCAACTGATGGTGCAGCGCCTCGACGCCCGCATGCCGCCAGGCCACATAACGCACGGTTTCCGCCAGTTGAGTAAAGGTCGGCTGAATGCCGGACGCGTGTTTTGCTGTCACCAACATGTAGGTATCCGCCCAGTGCAGGTGCTCCAGATAATGCTCGTCGAGCACCGTACCCGGCATGATCACAATGTCAGCCACGTCCCGTTTCAGATTATCCAGCGAAGGGTTTTGCTCGCTGCCGTGCACTGCGGTCAGTGAGACTTGTGGGTGAAGTTTGCCAAGGGATGCAATGCACGCCGCCAGCGTGGTTTCTTGAATGTGGGTGAAATAGTGGACCGTTACGCGGCCATTGATCTCATTTTTTTTAGTTGCTCAAGGGTTGCCAGCATCGTTTCCAGAGTACGCGTGATGACGTGTCCATCCGGAGTCAGCGTGCAGCCGGTACGGCTGCGTACGAACAGACGTTTGTTGAAAAACGTCTCGACTTCCTTGATGGCGTAACTGATGTTCGATTGGCTGCAACCCAGGATAGCGGCGGCCTCCGAAAAAGATCCCTGCACGGCGACGGTCTGGACG
This sequence comes from Pseudomonas sp. CFII64, assembly GCF_000416235.1. Classification (GTDB taxonomy): domain Bacteria; phylum Pseudomonadota; class Gammaproteobacteria; order Pseudomonadales; family Pseudomonadaceae; genus Aquipseudomonas. The sequence goes on from NZ_ATLO01000028.1 coordinate 103,783, forward strand.
ACTTTGAAGAAGTGGGTTTTCATTTTCCTGAACTCTGGCGTGAGCGATGGTTGGCGCGGGCGCGATTGCACGAGGCGCAGGTCACGTTTCCAGCCCCCAGGTGCCGCCAGAAAGGAACGGCGGACTGGAATTGTTTCGGCAGGTCGGGGAGTTATCAGCAGAGACTTGCGCGCTGATTTAATGGCTGACAGACCGTCTCGCTCCGTACCAGAGCCATAGATAGCGCGGCGAACGCAGTACGACTGTCAGCGGCGGCAAGCATTCAGACCGGCACTTTCCGAAAAAACGGTGGGAAACGTGAGGCGGATCGGAAGTCATGAATTCATCGGGTAAGGTTTTCCCGATCAATCCACCGGCTGGCGGTCCCTGTCAGCCTCGTGGATCAATGACTGATCAATCAGTCGTTTTCAGTCCAGTCGAAGTCCAGCTGCAAGGCGGTACGCTCCGCCAGTTCGCGGCTGTGCAGGCGCTCGACCATGTGCAGGCTCATGTCAATACCCGCCGAAATGCCCGCAGAAGTCACGAACGCGCCCTCATCGACCCAACGCAAGGTGCTCAACACATCCACGGCCGGGAACATTTCCTTGAGGTCGTTGATGTCTTCCCAATGCGTAGTGACCTGCTTGCCCGCCAGCTTGCCGGTCTTGGCCACCAGGAATGCGCCGGTGCAGACGGCTGCGATCACTCGCTCCGGCACGGCCTGGCCGCTGATCCAGCGGATCACGTCAGGTTTTTCCATTTCGGAGGTGATTACTCCGCCTGGGACCACCAGGCAATCCATGACCGGGTGATCGTTGATGGTGTAATCCGGATCAACTTTCAAACCGGCACGCGCGCGGACCGACGACAAGGTGCGGCCGATGGTGAAAACCGTGAACAGCGGACGCTCTTCGCGGCTTTTGCGCTGGTGCATGCGGGCGGCGGTGGTGAATACTTCGTAAGGGCCTGCGAAGTCGAGGACTTCAACGTCGTCGTAGACGTAGATACCGATGTTGATTGTCACGAAAAAGGACTCCCGGGCGGCGTGTGCGACCTTGAAAAAGGGTCAGGTTCTGGCCTGATTGCAGCCCTCAGGTTAACCAGTCCATTTGCACTGAACTACTGTCGGAAATGCCAATATCCGGTAACATCGCGCCATGAAAAATCATCTTGTCGTCGCGCTTATCTATAACCAGCTGTGCACCTTTGAATTTGGCTGCACGGTCGAAGTGTTTGCCTTGAAAAGGCCCGAGCTGGGCGTGACCTGGTACGAGTTCGCAACCTATTCGGTGGATGAAGGCGCGATCACGGCTGCTGGCGGCATCACCATCGTGCCGACGCCGGGCGAAGTGCTGCTGGAAAACGCCGATACCATCATCGTGCCGGGCTGGCGTGGCGTGGACTGCGAAGTACCGCCCAAGTTAATCGCGCAATTGCAGGCGGCCCATGCGCGGGGCGCGCGGATCTGCTCGATCTGCACCGGCGCGTTCGTGCTGGCCGCTGCCGGATTGCTGCATGGAAAGCGGGTCACCACGCACTGGCGCTATACCGACATGCTGGCCAGCATGTATCCCGAGCTGACCATCCAGCCTAATGAGTTGTATGTCGACCAAGGCCAGATCGTGACGGCGGCTGGCTCGGCGGCGGGTCTGGACATGATGTTGCACCTGGTGCGCACCGATCACGGTGCCCGGGTGGCCAACATGGTCGCGCAGCGCATGGTAATTCCGCCCCATCGGGAAGGCGGGCAATCGCAATATGCATCGCGCCAGCTGGTGTCGGCCAGTGACGGGCCGATCTCGAACCTGATGGACTGGATTCGCGGCGATCTCAAACACGCCCATAGCATCAAGGAAATGGCGGATCGGGCAGCCATCAGCACGCGCACGCTGCACCGAACCTTTATGGAAAGCACCGGTTTGACACCGTATGACTGGATTCTGGGCGAACGAATCGCCTATGCCAAAGAGTTGCTGGAATCTTCCAACATGCGTTTGGCCGAGCTGGTGGACGTTGCCGGTTTCGGTTCCGAAGAATCGTTTCGTCGACACTTTCGCAATCTGGTTGGTGTCAGCCCCACCAGCTATCGCAAGCAATTCGCCAGGGTCTGAGGTTTATTCTGCGTCGTACAGCGCATCGACCAGTGCATCGGCAAACCCGCCCCAGGCGCCGGTCACAGCGGTATTGGTCAGCGCGACCAGGCTGATGCCAGCGGCGGGATCGACCCAATAATGACAGCCATACAATCCGCACCACGACCAGGTTCCGCTCCCCTGCTTGTGCCTGGCCAGCCCCGGATCGGTGAGCACCATCGGGCCCAAAGCAAACTTCCAACCGGGCCCCCGGTTGCTGATTGGCAAGTCGCCAATGGCATTGCTCAACAAGCTGGCGGTACTGGCCGGACTCAACAACGGCGCGCCGCCTGCCCGCAGGCATTCCAGCAACTTCAGGTAATCCGCAGCCGTGCCGATCAAGCCCGCGCCTCCAGATGGGTAAGCCTGCGGATCAGCCACGCGCGTTGCTGACAGCCGGGCTTGGCCACTGTCGAGTTTGAGGACATCAGCACGGCCGATGCGCAGCGGCTCGCTGGAGGCATCCCGATAAGCAACCGCCAGCGATTGATCATCTCTGGCAACGAACCCCGTCGCACTCATCGCCAACGGCTGCGTCACCCAGCGTGCAATGGCTTGCGGCAGTGACACGCCACTGGCCTGCTCGATAATCGCGCCGACCACATCAGTGGCCAGGGAATAACCCCAGGCCTCTCCGGGTTTGAACAACAATGGCAGGCCAGCCAGACGGGTCAGATTGTGTTGCAGGTCAAAGCCGACGTGGTCCAGCCCGTCCGACACCCCTGCCCTTTCATAGGCATTGCCAACGGGTTGCTCGAAACCGTAGGACAAGCCCGCCGTGTGCGACAGCAAGTGGCGCAAGGTGATGGTCGCTTCTGCGCCATCGGCCAGGCGTGGCCGGAAGTCCGCGAGCCAGCGTGTGACGGGCTCGTCCAGCGTCAACCGCCCCGATTCACAGAGCCTTAGCGCCAGCACCGAGGTCAGCAGCTTGGTCAAAGACGCCAGGCGAAACTGCGTGTGTGGCGTCACTCTGCGCCGGTTTTCCCGATCCGCCCAGCCCCGCGCCGAGGCGAAGCGCAATTCGCCCTGCTCGGCAACCAGTAACATCCCGCCAACGATGCGTCCCGATTCGACGTAATCCTGCCAGACCCTAGCAAGTCGCTTGACCCTCGCGGCGTCGATCATCGCCATGGCTCAGTCGCCCGCGACGGCGCGACAGAAGATCCCGGCGTAAGTCTGCGCCGAATGCCGTATCGGATTAGTGTGCGAACAGCCATCGGCAAAGGCCATACGCCCAACCAGTTCTGCATCGTGATCATCAATGCCCAGCGCACTCAAGGTGTGTGGGATGCCGAGCTGCTCGCGCAAGGCCAGAATCCAGTCCAGCACAGCGTTGAATCCTGACCCGGGCAAACCAAGGGCAATGGACAGCGCCTGCATCTGCGGGCCGAGCGCTGTCTGATTGGCCTGCAGCACATAAGGCAACAGAATCGCATTGAGCAGGCCGTGATGCTGATCGTACAGAGCGCCCAAGGTCTGAGCGATGGCATGCACGCCACCCAGGCCGCGCTGGAATGCCACTGCGCCGAGGCTTGAAGCGACAAGCATTTCCTGACGCGCATGCAGGTCGGAGCCGTCGGCAACCGCCAACGGCAGGAACTGCTTGATCAGTTGCATGCCTTTGACCGCCACGGCCTCTGCCATGGGGTGATAAACCGGCGAGCAATAAGCCTCCATGCAATGCGTCAAGGCATCGATGCCGGTGGCCGCCGTAAGGTGTTTGGGCAGGTCCAGCGTCAGATGGGGATCGAGAATCGCAATCCTCGGCATCATCCTGCTGTGCAGAATGGTGCGCTTGACCCGCGCCTGCTCATCGGTGATCACCGACGCGCGGCCCACCTCGGAGCCGGTGCCCGCTGTGGTCGGCAAGGCAATGATCGGCGCGATTCCTGTTGGGTCAGCGCGCAAGTGGTTCTGGCCAATGTCCTCGAAATCCCACAATGGCCGGTTCTGCCCCGACATCAAGGCAATCGCTTTGGCGGCGTCCAGCGCCGATCCACCGCCAAAGGCGATGACGCCGTCGTAGGCGCCAGCCTGGTAAACCGCCAAACCCTCGGCCACATTGCGCCCGGTCGGGTTGCCTTTGACCTGATCGAAAAAGCCGCAGTCGCCCAGGGTTGCGCGGCAGTCAGCCAGCGCGCTCTGAATCATGTCGGTGGTCCCCAGAAACCGGTCGGTGACCAGCAGCGGTCGGCGGATGCCAATACTCTGGCACGCCTGGGCCAGTTCGCTCGCTCGTCCTGCGCCGACACGCATGGAGGTGGGGTAATTCCAGTCATTACTGTGCATCGTCGTGGTCCTTGAATCGATTGGATGAAGTTGCTGGCATCAGGCAGGCAATAAACCGATCAGCAGGCGCAAGCCGAACGCGATCATGAACAGGCCGGTAATGATGTCGATGGCCTTTTTCATGCGCTGATAACGCTGTTGCACCGCCGGAATAGAGAACAGCGTCGCCAGCAAGACAAACCAGGAAATCGCCAGCACGGCGATGATCGATACCCCGGCCGTGCGCACCCACATCGGCAGGCCTGGCGTGGTCACGGTGGTGAACACGCTGGTGTAAAACGCCAGCGCCTTGGGGTTGGTCAGGTTGGTCAGCAGCCCGAAGTGATAGGCCCGGCGCAGGCTGCCAATGCCGAGCGCGGCAATGTTGCGCGGTGCGGGCTGGCTGCCAGCGTTGCGCAGGCTTTTGCTGCCCAGCCAGGTCAGATAAATCCCGCCCAGCAGTTGCAGGGCCGGTTGCAGCCAGGGCAACTGCTGAAACATCAGGCCCAGACCTGTTGCCGCCAGCAGTGCCCAGATAATGCTGCCCGAGGCAACGCCAAGCCCGGCGCAGATCCCCTGCTGCCGGGACTGACTGAACGACAGTTGGGTGATGACCAGGAAATTCGGGCCGGGACTGATAATCAAGACAATGAAAGCGCCGGCGAGCGCCGTCAGCAACGTGATCTCGGACATGGAGATGATCCTTTCGGGTAGGGTTTAAGTTGATTGCGGTACGGGAGTTCAGTCAGGTGGTGAGTTGTTCGCAGGCGAGGTCGACCTCCAGGGCGGCGAGGCACGACTCAACCGCGCTACGCGCTTGCAGCAATGCCTGGCAGGCGGGATCTGGCGTCGGCACGTAATGGTTGTAGAACGTGCTGCCCTCCACCGTCGGTCCCAGAACCCACAGACGCGGCTCGACACGGCCGTCGCTGCCAATCGCGCGGTTTTGCCGGTCGACTTCGATGCCGTCGGCGGGATACGGATGGGCCCGGCGCACCCGTCCTTGCCTGAGCAAGTCATCGAGCAGCGCCGACCGGCCGCCTGAAAGTCCGCTGTGTGCAGTCCGCGCCTTGATCAGCGCATCGAACGTAATTCCCGGCCCATGGATTTGCAGGGGCGCAAGCACCCTCACAATCCCGGCGTCCATCAGTGCGAGCAAATCTTCGTAGCGTTCCTGCTGCGGACCGCCCACCAGACGATTACCCAGCGCCGCCCATTGGTTATAAAAGGCTTGGATCGAGGCGTCCGTCAGGCCTTTGTGGTCGACTGCCAGACGCAACACATCCCGACAGTCGCGCCACACTTCCAGCGCTTGCGTCAGCGGGCTCGCGGCCGTGCCTTGGCGACTGCGCAGCAGATCGGCTTCGATCCACTGGCGAAACCATTGCTCATAAGCGCCAGGCTCGCCCTGCCAGGGCTCGATCTGCAAATGAATTTTGGGATCGAACGACCCGCACCTGCTGCGCATTTCGGCCTCAATCAGTGGCAGCACTTGCTTCACGAAATCCAGACGCCCATCGAGGCTTTCCCGTCTCAAGGCGCGGATCGCCGCCGGGGTAAAAAACCTTGGCGGTGCAGGCGCAGGTTGACCGGGCTGCCATTGCGGCCGTGCATGAAACGGCAGGCCGCTGCGCGAGAACAGATAGATCTGTGGCTCGCGGCCCGAAGGCTGATACCGCCAGCCGCAGACGCTGTTGTCCCGGACATAGCGCCCGCCGAGTCCCTGGGTCAGCTCTGCCAGAGTGTCCATCGCCGTCAGGCCCAGGCCTTCGATGGCGACGCGCCGTCCAGTCACCGCCTCACACTCGCGCGGCGCATGGCCGGTGGTGAGGAACACACCATCGACAGCCATTTGCTGTCCATTGCCGCAGGTCAGCTGAAAGCCAGGCTCCCCCGCGCTCGGGCAGCAACCGACTATTGATTCCCGGTGATGACGTACCTGGACATGGGCCGGACATAACGCCAGCAAGTAGCGGTAGCTGTCCTGCAAATAGCGCCCGAGCAACCGACGCGGCGCGAAGTCACCAAACTCGACCGGCCTGCCCGCCGCGTCCAGGTGCCCGCGCTCATCGAGTCGCACGTTGTGAGTGGCGCACCATTGCAGGAATGTCAGGCCTGCGGGTTGATCCGGCAGTGAGGCAGGGAATGCGGCGGAGAACGCCGAAATCTGCCCGGCCATGGTGTTGAGCATCAGGTAATCCGGCTGTTCTGGCCGATGCAGGCCGCTGCCGGGTGTCTGCGGATCGAATACCTCGACCAGCAGTCGTCGCTGGGGATTTCTGTGCGCCAGACCAATCAGCTGTTCCAGGATGCTCAGGCCTCGGGAACCCATGCCGACGATCGCCACACGCTGGACGTTGCGCACTGCATGCAGGGCGCTCACCAGCGGTTCGACTCAAAGAAGAAGTCCGCAACCGGCAGCGCCTTGCCTTGGGCGATGGCCGAATCGTAAACCCGCTTGCCCACCGCCAGATCCAGCACGCCGAGGCCAAAGGGTGAAAAGATCGTCGGTCGATCAGGGCTGAGTTCCACCTGGCCGAGCATCAATTGCGCCAGGGTGCCGGTGATGAACGAGCGATCTTCATACTGCTGCACAGCCAGGTGCGGCGAGGTCTGGGCCTTGAGGCAGTGCTCGATGTCGTCCAGAACGTTATTGGCCTGGGCGATGATGCCCGGCCCGAGATCACGCAGAGAAATGTTCAGTACCAGTTGGTCAGGGCGAAACCTGTGCTGCAGCACATATGGCGCGGGCGCGGTCGTCGCGAACAGCACCATGTCGGCAAGCAAGGCCTCTTGCAGTTCGACGCGCTCAGCGGGCAACTGATGCTGGGTGCTGACATGCAGCAACAGCGCGTCCGCCGATTCTGCGTGCAGATCACACACCTGCACCGCGCCAATCTCCCAGCCATCGCTGACAAACAGGTCGAGAATGGTCCGGGAGATAAAACCCGCGCCGACGATAGCCAGACGACCGACTTTACGTGGGTGCCGGTTCAGCCAGCGCGCCGCCAATACCGCCGACGCCGCCGTGCGCATAGCGCTGATGCGCGAGGCTTCAAGGCAGGCGTAGGCGTAACCGGTATCCGGCCGATTGAGGATGAGCACCGCCGACGCCCGTTGCAGGCCGGAGTCTAGATTGCCCGGAAAGCTGGAAATCCACTTGATGCCACTCACCGGCTGGGCGCCCGAGACGCTGGCGGGCAAGGCAATGATCCGATTCGCCGGTGCCTCGGGGAACCGCAAGAAGTAGCTGTCCGGGTTGATCGAACGCCCGGCTTGGTGCTCCAGATAAGCGCGTTCGACATCTTCAATGCAGGCGCAGGGATCAGCCGCCAGAATCTGTGCCACCACTTTGCCGTCCACCACATGGAAAGGTGCCTGCCTGATACGCGCGGCGCGCAGGTCAGTGGTCCAGCCGGATTCGATGTGCAAGTCATCCAGCCTGGTTTGCAACACCGCTTTGCCAAAACGCTGCTCGACCCATTGATCGTCATACAGGGTGTCGAGATAGCGCTCGCCCCAATCCGGCGACAAGGCCACCACCACGGAACCCGGCTCGATTCGCTCGCGCCAGGCATGCACGGCACAGATCACCGTCGCTGTAGAGCCGCCGACCAAAAGCCCCTTGTGGCGCGCCAACAGCCGACACATAGCCACGGTGCGCGCTTCAGGAACCATCTCCAGATAATCAATACCTTCAGCGCTGAAGATCGGCGGTCGCTGACTGGTGCCCAAACCGGGGATGAAACGGCGGCTGGGCGGCGTGTCGAAGGTCACCGAGCCCACACTGTCGACGGCAATGATCGTCGTAGTCGGATGATGCTTCTGGAAATACTGCACACACCCCATCAGCGTGCCGGTGGTTCCTGCGCCGATGAACAGATAGTCCACATGGCCGAAACGCTGGGCAATGGAACGCGCCGTGGTGCGCGCATGGACTCGGGGATTGGCGGCGTTTTCGTATTGATTGAGCCAGACCAGCCGGGGATCGGTGCCGAGCATGCTGCGAATCAGCGCGATGCGCGTGCCGAGGAACCCGCCGTTGGCGTCCGGCTCGTCCACCTGGATAACATCAGCGCCGTAACAACGCATCATGCGGATGTTGTGATCGGAACTATTGGGGTCGACCACGCAGGTAAAGCTGATGCCGCGTTCGGCGCAGATCATCGCCAGCGCCACGCCCAGATTGCCGGATGACGATTCGATCAGCCGGGTATCCGCCGTGATAAGCCCCCTGCCCTGCAAATCATCGATCAGGCCGACGGCGGTCTTGAGCTTGATGGAGCCCGCCGGGTTAAGCGATTCCATCTTCAGGAAAAACGGTTGGCCCAGCCCCGAGACTTTAAGAAAAGCCTGGTCGTGAACGATATCGGAGATGTTTTCGTACATGCTTTCGTCCATGGCGATCACTCACTGAGCCAGCGCAGGTTGAGGATGGTTTTGCGCCTGAACAGCCTGGTGCAGGCCATTGGCGATACGCTCGGCGCGCAAGGCCATGAGTGAGAACGACTGGCTGTCGCTGATGCCGTGGCTGCGTTCGGAAAGGCCGTTGACCCACAGGCTCACGTCGCAATTGCCTTGGGTGGCGACGTTGTAATCGCGATCGATCACCAGCCCGTCGTCCACGTCGGCCTTGAGCCAGGGTTGCAGGTTGCTCAGCAGCGGCGGCATCAGATACTGCTGATACCCGGTGCCGAGCACGATGACGTCGACTTCCAGCATTTCACTGCGCTGGCTGAAGGTATCGGTCAGGGTCACGCGATAACCCGCTTCGCCGTGTTCGACGTTGGTAATCGCGCGGTAGGCGTAGCTGTGAAGACGTTGGCGGCCGACGATGGAGTCTTCGTATATCAGCGAGAACAGCTTCTGGCTTTCATCCGGATCAATTCCGGCATAGTTGGTGGAGCGGCTCCAGGCGAGGAACTGATGTCGGGCCGCGGCATCGAGGCTATGGAAATAGTCCACGTGATCCGGGGCGAATACCCGGTTGGGAAACTGCCCCAGTTGGGTCAGCTTGAATCCCGCCGAGCGATGTACGGAATGCACTTGGATGGCGTTGTCACGGCCGGTCAGTTCCAGCACCGATTCACTCGCGCTTTGCCCCGAGCCGATCACCATCCAGCGTTTGGGCAATGTCTGGCCAAAGGCTTGCAGACGGGTCAGAAACTGCGAGGTATGAAACAGCGTTGGCCCCAACAGCGCCTGAAATTGCTCCGGTACGCGTGGCGCGGTGCCGCTCGACAGCACGACATTGCGCGTTATGAAGCTGCCCTGCGCGGTTTCAATGCGGACCTGGCTCAGGCGGCCTTCGCGAATGATCGGCAGGATTTCACTCACCGGCGTGTCGAAGTGGGTGTGGCTGTTGACCTGCTCTGCGACCCAGCTGACGTAGTCCGACCATTCGTGACGGCTGGCCGGGCGACCGAGCAAGCCGAAGTCGAACAGACGCCCGCGTGCTTTCAGGTACATGGCAAACGAGAACCGGCTGCGGGGGTTGCGCGGCGTTACCAGATCACGAAAAACGTGATGATTGATGTCGGTGCCAGCCAGCAAAAGCTCGCGGTGCCACTGGGTATCGTGCGCGGCTTCCAGATAGCGCACTGACAGCTTTGCCAGCGGCGCGTCCACTTCCTGCGCGTCGGCGAAGACGCAGGACAGCGCGATGCCAGCGGGTCCGAAGCCAATACATAGGGCGTCCGCATGAACGGCGCCAGCGGGTGAATCAGACATATGAAGTACCCATCCATAGAGTTGGAATTGTTTTGGTGCTGTTATCGAAAGTCAGAGCAACGTCAGTCGGCGATGGGCATTAGTCCTGTCGGGCCGACCTGCCAAAGGCGGGTGCGAGCGCCCCGGTATTCGCCCTGATCGAAGCTGACCGGGCCCAGCGGCGTCGTAAACGTCTGGTGATTCAAGGCATGCAGCAGTTCGGTCGGTCGCCATGCGCGCCGGGCCAATTGGGCCAATACGTGAAACATCAGCAGGCTTTCGCGCCAGTAGGTTTCCGGTGCAGCGCCGAACAGCGCATGGTGCGCGATGGATTCGCTGGCCGAAGACCGGGACGCACCGAAACCAATCACGTAGGTATTGGCGTCCTGTGCTGCGGCGTTGCCCAGATAAGGCGAAGCGGCGTCGTCGGTGAGCACCAGTGCTCGCTGGCTGCCGCTGCGGCGCCGTGCATGCCAGTGCTCGCGGCTGCTGGCCAGACGTCCGGCAAACACTTCCACCTGCGCTTGTTCGCGGGCGATGGTGCGACGTATCCCGGCATCGCTGGCGGCTTGAGCAATGACTTTGGCCAGCGCTTGCCCGTGGGCGCTGGGGTCAGCGTCGATATGCACGCAGTTCCATTGCCTGCGCCTGAGCCAGGCGACCAGATCTTTGGCCAAATGCCGGTCCGCAGGGCAAAAGCGAAAGACATTGGGATTGTCCAGGGTCAGGCAATCAATGGTGGCTGCCGGGCTTAGCAAGCCGATGCCGGCCTGCCGATAGATATCCGCAGCCACCATGGCCGCGTCGGAGGAAAAGTGCCCGATAACCAGATCCACTTTGGCAGCGACCATTTGCCGGGCCACTTGCGCTGCGCGTTCGGCATTGGCGCCGTCATCGCAAAACTGCCAGTGCACCCGGTCAAAACCCGGTATGCCGTTGCGCGCCACGCTCATCGCCCGCAGAAAGGTTCGGGCGTGGGGGGTGTCCGCTGGATCGAACAGCGCGCTGACGCCAACCTTGAACCGGCTCATGGCTGCACGCTCGACAAGCTGCCCGCGCGGCCCATCGCTCGATTCGGCGACAACGCCGACCAGCTGCCATCCGCGTCCTGATGGCGCAAGTGCCGCTGCAGCTGCTCGAAGGCAATCTGCGCGATTCCCGGCGCCAGTTTGAAGCCCAGGCCACACAAGCCTGTTGCCAGATAAATCGGGCTTTGCTCGTTGCAAAAGCCCACCAGCGGCCGACCGTCCACGCTGTAGCTGTCGAAGCCTGGCAGCACGTCGAGCACCGCTGGGTCGTTGGTGCCAAGCAGGTGTTGCACCCGCTCCCGTGCGTCTTGCTGATTGCGAACATCGGGCCGCCCGAGATGTTCAGGAAACTCGCCCAGCTCGCGCAATCCACATCCGGCTTGCACCAGATGGCGACTCAGCGGAATGGCATATGCCTGGGTTTCGCTGTCGATGATCGGCATGCTGCAACCGCTGGCGGTGACGACCCGCGCCAAGGGAATCGAGCGGGTTTGCAATTGCAGTTCGGGCACGAGACGTCGGCTCCAGGCGCCTGCGGCAACCACCACCGCCTGACAGCGCAACGTTGCAGCGCCCAGATCAACATGGGCCTGGTGCCGCGAGCGACATTCAATGGCCTTGACCGCGCAGTGCTCCAGCAACAAACCGTCCCGGCGTACGCAATCGGCCAGCAACGCGGTTGCCAGGCGAACATTGCCGACGCACGCCTGGGGTTCATACAGATTCACCCGTTCCATGCTCGCAGCCTGGGGAAAATGCTCATTGCTGAGCTCTTCACTGGAGATCAGACGCATCGGATAGTGCGCGCTGGCGTGCTCTTCAATGGCCCGGGAAATCCGCTCCTGCTGGTCCAGCCCCGCTCGATACAGCACGCCGCTGCGACGCAAGGCGCGGGCATAAGTGCGGGCGAAAATCCCCTCGCGCATCAACCCAATGGAATAGGCGGCCAACTCCATCAGCAGCGGATCCGGGTCGTATAAACGCACCAGACCACCGGATAACGCACTGGCGCCGCTGGCCGCGCTGCCGTCCTTGTCAATCAATGCCACGGAAATTCCGGCGCGGCACAGCCTGGCCGCGATACTCGCGCCGATAATGCCGGCACCTATCACGGCAACCTGGTAATCCATGAACATCGCGTTCCAACCTGTCAGATGGAGTAATCGGGTGCGCAGCCGTTGAGAATCGTGGCGTTGACCCGATCCATTTGCAGCGAAAACGCCTCGGCGACGCGCTGCGCGGTGTCCGGGATCAGCGCCAGGCCGATGACCGCGATGAACGCGGCGAAATGGCTGAGCGCTCGACCTTCGGCCAGGCGCGGTCGAGTGATCGCGATCACGTCGAGCAGCACCGAGGCCATGCCTTTCATGGAGAACCTTTCTGGCCGGGACGCTTCAAGCCAGCGCAGACGCAGGGCTTCGAGCAGCGCGGCGTCGGGACCGCACATGCCGCTCCACCAACTTTCCGCGCTTGCCGCACCAGCGCTGAGCAACGCCGGGAAGAATCCGCCGAACACCTCTGCACGCCACGTCAGGAACTGCTGTAAACGGAAATCGCCTTCGCTTTCTTCCGGGGCGATGCTGGCCAGATACAAGCGTGCGCTGTCGGCGCAGGCCTGACGCGCCAGGTCCGCAACCCATATGGCGTGATCGCGACTGGTGGACAGGTTCAGACCGTCCAGCTTGAGGAACTGATTCGGCACGAAATGTTGGCTGACGCGCAGGTCATCCATCGTCGACAGCAGCGCCGGATAAACGATGGCGTGACTGAACACGCAATCGAAACCCAGAAAGTGCACCAGCGTGCCCTGCCCCGATTGCCAATACTGCTGATACAGCTCCGGTTTGCCGACTTGCGCGGCATATTCGCGAAAAGCCGCCATGTATCCGGCCAGCCCCATGAACCAGGTATGAATCCGGCACGAGCCATCGGCGGCGAGATCCAGCCCGGCATCGCCGGGGCGGGTCACACCCCAGTCATGCAGATGTTCAAGGGTGTCGACCAGCCAGGCATCCAGCGGCTGGCGCCATTGGTGATTGAGCAACACATCGCGCAACGCTGGTTTCAACTGCGCCAGCTTGAGAAAACCGCGATGCGCGTTTCGCCACTGCACAGGCTGGCCGCACAGTTTGCAGCGCAAATCAGCCATCAGTGGCGCATCCGGCGCCTGGGCGCAGTTCTCGCACTGGCTGGCGTCGGACTCCACGCCACAGTAATTGCAGAGGCCCCGGGCAAATGCCTCATAGCCCCAGACCGCGCAGTCCGGGCAATAGGCTTCCTGGGAATCCCGAAATTCGATGGCCCCGGCGTTCCGAGCCTTGTCGAACACTTCTCGCACGGCGTCTGCGAAAAAAGCGTTCTGGTACGGCCGCAGCCAGTTGTCCGGCGCAATATTGATCGCTGCCAGGGACGCTTGAATGCGGTCTGAATTACGGCTGGCGAGCAGCATCGGATCGACGCCCTGCTCCAGACCTTTGCGCAGCATGTACGACTGATAGTCGTCGGAGTAGGAAACCAGCACGCAATCATGACCGCGCTGGCGCTGCACACGGGTAAAAACATCGGCGGCGAGAAAAGGCCCGGCGATATGGCCGATGTGCAGGTCGCCGTTCGGCGTCGGCGGCGTGATGGTGACGATGTACTTAGTCATCCAGACACCCCGTTGTTTCGTCGTGCTGGGCCACGAAGTCGTTGACGTAGTTCATGTCCCACCAGATGACGTAGAAATGAAAATCGTCATCCGAGTCGTTGATGATGTAATGGTTGGTATGTTTGGGAATTGCAGCGATATCACCGACACTGAACTCAAGTTCACGTTCGCCAACGATCAATCGGGCTCGGCCTTTGATGGCGATGAATATTTCCTGATCAATCTGCGTGTGCGCTTCGCTGCGTGTTCCCGGACGCACCACGCACCAGCCGCCGGCAAACGGCATTGGATAGCCCGGCCACGGCAACAGGCGGCTGCCGTCCAGACCGTACTCATGAACGAGGCCGTCGAAATCGGTTGATCGGTGTATGGCGAACTTATGCATGGTTTGGCCCGTGCGTTTTAGATGGCCGCCAGCATGCAATCAGTGATAGTTTCCGGCTATCTCATCCATAGATATAACCCGCGTCACGTATCGATTTTTTTAATGTGCATCACTGCCAATGATGACGTGTATTGATAACCACCATTTCAGCGCGAGTGGATTGACGCCTAGAATTCACGGCAACAGCAAAGCAACCTTGAAGCTTTGCAGACCTGTTCATTTAATACTTTGGAGCTACTCATGAAAACTTATGCAATGTTCGCAGCGTTATCGTTGTTCTCGGTATTTGCCTCGGCCAACGGCCAGGTGGCTGATGCCAATAACGCCGCACAGCAAACGACTCCGGCCGTCCAATACAACTATTCACAACACCTTGATATCGCGAAAGTTATCAAGATTACGCCAAACAATGACAACGTCTGCGGCCAGGTGGATGCACACATGATCTACCTCGACAGCCAGGGCGTTCGCCACAATCTTGAATACACCCGCGCTGGCAACGGTTGCCAGAATGGTTGAGCGATCAACTACCGTAGTCGCCTGCAGGTTCGTTATTGCTGAGTCCAGTAACCCGGTCGGTTATAAACTTCTTTAAGAAACGCAATAAAGAACCTGACCTTGGCCGGAAGATAATGCTGTTGCGGATACACGCCTTGAATGTCGTAGTTGGGCAGCGCGAATTCATCCAGCACAGTGACCAGTTCGCCGGTCTTTAACTCATTCTGTATTTCCCATACTGAACGCCAACTCAATCCCAGGCCGCGTTTGGCCCAATCGAATAACAGCTCGCCATCGTTGCAGTACAAATTCCCCGCGACTTTTACCGCGACCTGCCTGCCATCGCGTTGAAACGTCCAGCCTCGGTGCTGCCCGCCTTGCAGGTTGAACGCCAGACAATTGTGCTCCGTCAGCTCTTCCAGGGTTTGCGGATAGCCGTGGGCGGCAAAATACGACGGCGCACCACAGACCACTCGCTGGTTTTCATACAGCTTGATGGCCACATAGTTGGGATCGAGCACTTCGCCAATGCGAATGCTCATGTCATAGCCCTCCCGCACCAGATCAATCACGTTGTCGGTGAGGTTGAACGACAGGTTCAGCTCGGGGAACCGTGCCTGGAATTCCGGGGCATGGGGCGCGACATGCCGCCGCCCGAAACCGGCTGGAGCTGACACCACCAAGTGCCCGCGCACCGCACTTTCGTGCTCGCTGACGCTGGCATCCAGTTCATCGAAGTGGCGCAACAACGCCCTGGCGTTCTCCAGATACGACTCGCCCAACTCAGTCAGGGTCAGGCCGCGAGTCGAGCGGTGAATCAACTTCACGCCCAACCTTGCCTCCAGCGCACTCAAGCGCCGGCCCATGATGACCGGCGTCACACCCTCGACCAGAGCGGCTGCGGCAAAGCTGCCCTGGGTGGCGACCAGGACGTAGCTGCGCAGTTCGATATAACGATCCATTCGATACTCCTGATACCGACAGAAATGCCCGGCGCTGCAATTCCCTTGGATATGGATTGAAAGCAGTCTAGGCCCATACAAAAACTATCGAGCTCAGGAGACTAACAAATGACCATCATGAGAGCCATCGAAGCCGCTGTACTGGTCATGCGTCGCGAAGGTATCGACAGTGCGTTCGGTATTCCTGGCGCGGCCATCAACCCGTTATACGCCGCGCTGAAAAAAATCGGCGGCATCGAGCATGTGCTGGCCCGCCACGTTGAAGGCGCGTCGCATATGGCCGAGGGATATACCCGCGCGGTGGCAGGCAATATCGGCGTGTGCATCGGCACTTCCGGCCCAGCCGGAACCGACATGATCACCGGCCTGTATTCGGCTTCGGCGGACTCGATTCCGATCCTGTGCATCACCGGCCAGGCGCCGCGTGCGCGAATGCACAAGGAAGATTTCCAGGCCGTGGACATTGCGAGTATCGCCGCGCCGGTTTGCAAATGGGCCACGACGGTCATGGAGCCGGGTCAGGTGCCCTATGTTTTTCAGAAAGCCTTCCAGCTGATGCGCAGCGGTCGCCCCGGCCCGGTCCTGATCGACTTGCCGTTTGACGTGCAGATGGCGGAAATCGAATTCGATATCGACGCCTACGAACCGCTGCCCATCGTCAAGCCGCAGGCCAGTCGCAAGCAGATCGAAAAAGCCTTGGCGATGCTCAACGCTGCCGAACGCCCATTGATCGTGGCGGGCGGCGGCATCATCAACGCCGACGCATCGTCGGCTTTGGTGGAATTCGCCGAGCTGACTGGCATTCCGGTAATCCCGACGTTGATGGGTTGGGGCACGATCCCCGACGATCACCCGCAGATGGCTGGCATGGTCGGTTTGCAGACGTCTCATCGCTACGGCAACGCCACGCTGCTGGAATCGGATCTGGTGCTGGGCATCGGCAATCGCTGGGCCAATCGCCACACCGGTACGGTATCGGTGTACAGCGAAGGTCGGCAGTTCATCCATATCGATATCGAGCCGACCCAGATCGGCCGCGTGCTCATGCCTGACCTGGGTATTGTCTCCGACGCAGGCGCGGCGCTGGACATGTTCATTGAGGTCGCCCGTGAATGGCACACCGCCGGCAAGCTGAAAAACCGCAGCGCCTGGCTGGCCAGCTGTCAGCAACGCAAACGCACCCTGCAACGCAAGACCCACTTCGACGACATGCCGGTCAAGCCGCAGCGGGTTTACGAAGAGATGAATCGTTTCTTCGGCAAGGACACCTGCTACATCAGCACCATCGGCCTGTCGCAGATCGCCGGCGCGCAATTCCTGCACGTCTACAAGCCTCGGCACTGGATCAACTGCGGCCAGGCCGGTCCGCTGGGCTGGACCATTCCCGCCGCGCTGGGCGTGGTCAAGGCTGATCCGGGCCGTAACGTGGTGGCGTTATCCGGCGACTATGATTTCCAGTTCATGATCGAGGAGCTGGCCGTTGGCGCGCAATTCAAGCTGCCGTACATCCATGTGGTGGTAAACAACTCGTATCTGGGCCTGATTCGCCAGGCCCAGCGCGGCTTTGACATGGATTTCTGCGTGCAACTGGCGTTCGACAATATCAACGCCCCCGAGCTGGAAGGTTATGGCGTTGACCACGTGGCGGTGGCCGAAGGGCTGGGTTGCAAGGCGATTCGGGTGACCGATCCGGCCCATCTGCAAGCCGCCTTCGCCGAAGCCCGGTCGCTCATGCAGCTGCACCGCGTGCCGGTGATCGTCGAGGTCATTCTGGAGCGCGTCACCAATATATCCATGGGCACCGAGATCAATGCCATCAACGAATTCGAAGCGCTGGCCGAAACCCGCGCCGATGCACCGACTTCCGTCAGCCTGATGGACTGACGCCAACTACACGAGGAACTGCCATGCCACGTCTTTGCGCCAACCTATCCATGCTGTTCACTGAAGTGGACTTTCTGCAACGTTTCGAAGCGGCGTCCCGTGCCGGCTTCAGCGGCGTCGAGTACCTGTTTCCGTATGAATTCAGCTCGGCACAGATCAAGGCAGAACTGGACGCCCATGGGCTGACCCAGGTGCTGTTCAATTTACCGGCTGGCGATTGGGCCAAGGGCGAGCGCGGCATCGCCTGCCACCCGGATCGGGTCGAGGAGTTTCGTTCCGGGGTCGATCTGGCCATCGCCTACGCCAAGGTGCTGGGCAACACCCAGGTCAATTGCCTGGCCGGGATTCCTGTGCCCGGAGCCAGTGCCAGGCTGACCGAGCAGACATTCGTCAACAACCTCAAGTTCGCGGCGGACAAACTGCAAGCGGCGGGCATTCGCCTGATCATGGAGATGATCAATACCCGGGATATTCCGGGCTTCTACCTCACCACCACGCGGCAAGCTCTGGACATTCTGGAGCAGGTTGGCAGCAGCAATCTGGCGCTGCAATACGACATCTATCACATGCAAATCATGGAAGGCGATCTGACCCGAACCCTTGAAAACAACCTGTCGGTGATCCAGCACGTGCAGCTGGCCGACAACCCCGGCCGCCACGAGCCAGGCACAGGCGAGATCAACTATCACTTCCTGTTCGGCCATCTGGACCGCATCGGTTATCGAGGCTGGGTTGGCTGCGAATACAAGCCGTTGACCAGCACCGAAGCGGGCCTGGGCTGGATGAAAGCCCATAACGTTCTTTGATCGCCAGCCTGTTCAATCACTCCAATAAGGAACAATTCCATGGCTACTATCGGATTTATCGGCACCGGCATCATGGGCTTGCCCATGGCCCTCAACCTGATCAAGGCCGGGCACAGCCTGCTGCTTTCCGACCATCACTCGCCCGCCCCAGAATCTTTGAGAGACAGCGGCGCGCACGTACTGCACAGCCCCAAGGCGGTGGCGCAGGCGGCTGAATTCATCATCGTCATGTTGCCCAATACACCCGATGTGGACCTGGTGTTATTCGGCGAAGACGGCATCGCTCTCGGCTGCGCTGAAGGTAAAGTCGTTATCGACATGAGTTCTATCTCCCCTTCGGCAACCAAGGCTTTTGCCGAGAAGATCAATGCCACGGGCGCCCGTTACCTGGATGCGCCGGTGTCGGGCGGTGAAGTCGGGGCCAAGGCCGCGACCTTGAGCATCATGGTTGGCGGGGATCAGGACACCTTCGAGCGCGCCCTGCCCTTGCTGCAAGCCATGGGCAAAAACATCACGCTGGTAGGTGGCAACGGTGATGGCCAGACCGCCAAGGTCGCCAACCAGATTATCGTCGCCCTGAACATTCAGGCGGTTGCCGAAGCGTTGCTGTTCGCCGCGAAGAATGGCGCTGACCCGGCCAAGGTTCGTGAGGCATTGATGGGGGGATTTGCCGGTTCGAAGATTCTCGAAGTGCATGGGGAGCGGATGATCAAGGGCACATTCAACCCCGGATTCCGCATTGCCCTGCATCAGAAGGATCTGAATCTGGCGCTGGAAGGGGCGCGTGAACTGAACCTGAACCTGCCCAACACCGCCAATGCTCAGCAAGTGTTCAGCACCTGCGCGGCCTTGGGCGGCAGCCAGTGGGACCACTCGGCGTTGATCAAGGGGTTGGAGCACATGGCGAACTTTTCGATTCGCGAGGATTGATAGATAGCAAGCCATCGAGCCAGGCCGCTCATTGCAAGCGGCCTGGCTGTCTTCAAATGATCAAGTGCAGCCGATCACGTTTAGCCGATCAGAAAATGTTGATCGGATAATCGGCGATCAGGCGCAGTTCGTTGTTATCCCCTTCCGCCTGATCCGCATTGCCTCGGTGAAAGGACTGCCGCATGCGCAATGCCAAATCCTTGACCGGTCCGGATTGCACCACGTATTTGGCTTCAATATCGGTTTCGTGGTGTTTACCGTCATCACCATAGCCGTAGTTGCGATACGGGCTGTTAGCGTCCATATGGCTGCCGTCGATATCATCACCGGTGATATAGCGTGCCATGAAACTAAGGCCCGGCGCGCCATAACTGGCCATGTTCAAATCGTAGCGAGCCTGCCAGGATTTCTCGCCCGGCCCGTTGAAGTCAGAATACTGCACGGAGTTGGCGACGAATATGGAGTCGGCAGTGTCACCTGGCCCATTATGGCCGAAGGCAACATAATCAAATGGCGTATCGCCATTAACTTTCTGGAATGCCAGGGTCACGGTATGCGCAGTCAGGAAAGAATAAGCAGCCGCCAGCGACCAGGTGGTGTTGCTGATATCCCCCGCCTTCGACTGACCCGAATCATTGGTGCGGTAGATATTGAAATCCAGATTCAGTGACTGTTGATCAGACAATGGCAGCGTGAAGTTGGTATTGGCGTAGTACTGGTTCCAGACATCTTCCAGGTCCGAACCGTACAGGCTGACGGTAAGGTTATCGTTGATAGCGTACTTGCCACCGGCGTAGTCGATGCTCTTGGCCGTTACACCCGCATAAGAGGCGTAAAGTTCCTGGCTGTTGTTGGTGGTGACCGGGCCGTTGCTGCTGGTGAAATGCCCAGCATCCAGGTCCAGGCCTTGAATTTCACTGCTCAACAGGTTGAAGCCTGTGGCCGTTTGCGGAAACAGGCGCGAGCCGCCAGCAGCAAATACCGGGGCTGTGGGTTGCAGGTTGCCCCAATGCAGCTCTGTTTTGGACAGCCGTACTTTCACCGAACCGCCAGCCGTACCGTATTCGTCTTCGGGTGAGCCATCGTTACGCACCGGCAGGTTGCCGGTGCCGGAGGTGCCTGCTCCGCCGTCCAGCTTGATGCCCCAGTAGCCATAAGCATCGACGCCGAAACCGACGGTGCCTTGGGTAAAGCCGGAACTGAAGTTACCCAGTACGCCCTGTGTCCAGTCCTTGCGATCGCCACCGCCGTTCTTGCCGTCGCGATTGAAGTAGTAATTCTTGAGGTGGACGTTCAGGCTGCTGCCTTCGACGAAACCGGTGGCTTCGGCCTGATCACTGACCGCCGCCGCAGCGGCGAGTTGACTCACGCCCACTGAAACGGCTAGCGTCAAGATATTGCACTTTACAAACTTCATTGTTTTCCCCTGTATCTCGAATAATTTTTATCGTTGCAATTCGCGAGTTGCGGGTTCACTCCGGACTCCACCGAATTCAACGATAAATGAGCATGTGATCGGCAGGATTACTTAAGGGTGTATAAGGTTGACAAGGCAGGATTGAGCAATGATTCTAGCGATCCGCTTCAATAGCCCGCTCCGCTCTACTGTGCACGGTGTGCTCCCATGCCCGGATTTTTTAGCATTTTTCGCCAAGTGCCATCATGTTAGTTTGATAATAGTCATTATCGATTATTGTAATAGTTGGACCCTATGATCCGGTGTTACTGTTTGCGGCGATGAAGCACAACGTTTCCATCACTTTCCGACTCCGCATCGGAAAGCAATCGAATACTTTGCTCCACTTCATCATTCCTTTGGTTAGAACTTTATAGCCACCACACGTTAGTGCGGTGGCTTTTTTTTGCGCGGTCTACAGCGCCAGGCTGCCCACGAAGGTCTTGATACGCTGGCATGCCTGAGTTAGATGTTTGTCGCTGACGGTGAAGGCCAGCCGCACGAAACCTTGCGACGGCTCACCGAATGCTGCGGCATCGAGTACCGAGACACCGCTCTCGCGCAATAATCGCCAGGCGAACTCCAGCGAGCTGAGCCCCGTGGCGCGAACGTCCAGCAGCACGAACATGCCAGCATCGGGCTTGAGCACGGTGATCGCCGGGCAGTCCTGCAACTCAGCCACCACCAGGTCACGCCGGCGCCGGTAAATCTTGCGCATGCCAAGCGTCACTTCAGCGTGGGCCGTCACTGCCACCAAAGCGGCCTCCATGACGAAACCGGGCAAGCCATACACCATGCTCAACGACAGATTTTCCGCATGGCGGATCAGTGCGGGCGTGGCGACTATCCAACCCATACGCCAGCCAGTCATCGCGTGCGACTTGGACAGGCTGCTGACCACGACGCAGCGCTCGGCCATGCCCGGCAAACTGGCCAGGCTGACGTACTCATGCTCATAGCAGAGGCTTTCATAGACTTCGTCGACAACGACCCACAAGTCGTGAGCAATCGCCAGGTCGGCGATGGTTTGCAGCTCGGCAACATCAAGCATCACGCCCGTCGGATTGTTCGGATTGGAAACAAATATCGCCCGGGTTCGCGGGGTAACTGCAGCGGCCAGCCGTGCAGCATCAAGGCGAAATCCAGAGTCCGGATCACAGGCGACTCGCACCAAGGTGGCACCGGAAGCCCTGAGCGTTGCCTCATAGGTGACATACATCGGGTCCAGGGAAATCACTTCGTCCCCTGCCTGCAGCAAACACAGGGATGCGACGAACAAGGCGTTCTGCGCCCCGGCCATGGTGATCACATTTTCCGCAAGCACCTCGCGGCCAAGGGATTTCGCGTAGCGTGCGGCAATCGCCCGACGCAACTCGGTACGCCCGGCAATGTGGGTGTAATGGGTATCGCCGGCGCGCAGTGCAGTGATTGCGGCCTCGGTAATAAAGTCCGGGGTTGCGAAATCCGGGTCGCCGACGCTGAGCAGGATCACATCCTCGCCGCGCTCCTGTGCCTCACAGGCCGCGTAATGAATGTCCCAGGCTGCAACGCCATGGCCGGCAATCCGGTCAACCAGAGGTGAAAAGCGCATATCCATGGCTCCCTGCTCAATGAATGAGCCGACGGCGCGGCGTCGGCAAAGGCCGAACCTTAAGGAAAACCTCAGGTTCGATCAACCGCAGCGTCCTGCTGCCGATTGATTAAAGGTCGAATCGGTCCACCACCCGCCGTCGTTCATTGTCGCCGCGCATGTCGTAGGCCGCCGTGGTGGCGATGTTGGTGTGGTGCGCGAGTTTCTGGGCAATGGAAAGATCAAACTCCTCGATTACCCGCGTGATGAAAGAACGTCGGAAATCGTGAGGCATGATCTCCACGCCGATCTGTCGGCCGCGCTGTTTGGCGATGAAATAGATGGCGTGTTTGGTGATGCGCTCACGAGTGATGTGGTTGCCGCGACGGATCCGGTTGAACAGAAACGGGTCGTCGTCCTGCCCTGCCGGCAAAACTGACCGGCGCAGTTCGAGCCATTGGTTGAGGGTGTCGAATGCCCATGCAGGGGCGTATTTGATCAACTGTTTATTGCCTTTGCCCAGCACCTGCAGGCTGCGTTCGACGAAATCGACCTGCGCCAGGTTCACGTTGACCGACTCGCTTTTACGCATCCCCGAGCCATACAGAATGGCGATGATGGCAGCATCGCGCCGTCCTTGGGGACGCGGGTCAGCGGCGCAGACTTCCATCAGTTCGCGGATCAGTGTGCGGCGGATATTCTTGCCCTTGGACAACCGGGTGCCGCTGACTGGCTTGACCGAGCGGATCTTCAGCAGCTGATCATGGCTGATCAGGTTCTGGCGCCACGCTTCATTCATGACGCCGCGAATGGCGTTGACGTACAGCGACGTGGTGTTGGGCGCGTAATCGTCGGCGCGCAAGGTTGCCACCAGTGCCGTCACATGCCCCGGTTCAACGCAATGCCAGGGAACGTCGTGAATGTCGATGTCGGCCATGCCCAGCCGATCCGCAGCGTCCTGCAGCACATAAGTCATGGTCACACGGCTCGAAGGGGCCAGTCGCGCCAGGTAGAGCGTCAAGGACGACGGCGGTTGGCCTGGAGAAATGCAATCGGTGATATTCAATGGATCGCGAATCGCTCAAAAAAACGCAACTTTACAGCAGGGCTGTATGGATATCCAGTAAACCTCAGGGCGCTCACCCGCCCATCACTAATTTATATAGCCATCATTAATCCAAACGACGACAGACATTCACAGTTGTTAGTGCAAACTGAACCAATAGTAGCCGTGTGATATCACATGGAGCCCCGCCTTCTCGGTTCAGGAAATTCGTCATGCTCGGACAACTTACAATAGCGAAACGCCTTGGGCTGGGATTCGGCCTGGTGCTGGCCTTGATGATCGCGGTGGCTGCCATCGGCGTGCAGCGTGTGGGGTTGATTGAAAACAGCCTCACACGGGTCAGCGAAGACGCCACTGTCAAACAGCGTTATGCGATCAACTTCCGTGGCAGCGTCCACGACCGGGCGATTGCCATTCGCGATGCGGTGCTGGTGCAGGATGATCAAAACCTGGCGATTCAGCTGCGTGATATTGAACGGCTCAACGGCCTGTACCAGATCTCGGCGACGGGCCTTGACCAGATCTACGCCAGCAAAGATGCCAACGCCGACGAAAAACGCCTGCTGGAGGACATCAAAAGCAGCGAACGGACCACGCTTACCCTGACCGCGCGGCTGTTGACCCTGCGCCAACAGGGCGATCTGGCTGGCGCTCAAGCTTTGCTGATGACCGATGTGTCGCCTGCCTACAAGGAATGGCTGAAGCGGATCAACGCGCTCATTGATAACGAAGAAGCCGCCATCGGTAGCGATGTCAGTTTCGTGCGGGTGACTGCCGCCAATTTCGCCTGGTTGATGTCGCTGGCAACCGCGGTGGCCGTGGCGATTGGCATCATCGCTTCGTTACTGATCATCAACAGCATCAAGTCGACCCTGGGTGCCGAACCCAACGAAGTCGCACGACTGATTCGCCGGTTGGCCAGCGGTGAGCTCAACGACAAAATCGACACCCGCTACCCGGACAGCGTCATGGGTGCGCTGAAAACAACTGCCACGCACTTGTCGGGCACAATCACTCAGGTTCGTTCGGCGGCAATGGAGTTGATGGGTTCTTCATCCCGTCTGCGGGCCAGTTCCGACAGCAACAGTGAGCAAATGCGTCTGCAAAGCAGCGAAACCGAACGCATGGCGTCGGCAATCGCTCAGATGACCGTTACGGTTCATGAAGTTGCAGGTTATGCGAGCCGGGCCGCGAACGCATCCCAGGCCGCCGATCAGGAAGTCGAGAAAGGTAAGCGCGTGGTGGAAGGTACGGCGCTGGCGATGGACGAATTGGCGCATGTTCTGGAAAACGCTGCGCAATCGGTTGGCCAGGTGGCGCAAGACAGCCAGCAGATCGAAACCATCGTCGCGGTGATCAATTCGATTGCCGAGCGCACCAACCTTCTGGCGCTGAACGCAGCCATCGAAGCTGCCCGCGCCGGTGAGTTCGGTCGTGGCTTCGCGGTTGTGGCGGACGAGGTTCGCTCGCTGGCGACGCGGACCCAGGATTCCACTCGAGAAATTCGCGAGATGGTCGGCCAGTTGCAGGCTGGCGCGGGCAAAACGGCAGATTTGATGCGTGATAGTCGTGAGATGGCACGGCACACTGTGGAGCAAACCCATCTGGCGGAAGCTGCCTTGATTCAGATTCGTCACGAGGTCGCGGCCATCAATGACATGAATGCGCAAATCGCCACGGCGGCCGCGCAACAAGGCGTTGCGGCCCAGGACGTCAGCCTGAATATCAATCGTATTCACGACTCAGCGATTGAAACTGCCGAAGGTTCCCATCAGGTGGCACGCTCCAGCAAAGAGCTGTCGACCCTGGCCGATGTGCTGACCGAACGGGTAAGTTTCTTCAAGGTTTAAGTCCAGGTTTGCGCAGATACGAGCACAGTCCTACAGCCCGGCTCGGAGGATTGTGCTCGCTTTTGTTGCCCTGTTCTTGACCTGAACACTGGAGTCGATCGGCAGTTTCTGGTCTAGTAGCCCGCTTAACTGCCGTTCACGCACCAATTCAGTTCAAGCAAACAGGTACCTTCAATGTCTGCCCTGCGCTTCAAAAACATCGCCCTCTCCCTCAGCCTTCTCGCCTCGGCGTCCCTGTCCAGCCTGGTTTTTGCCCACGCTCATCTGGAAAGTCAACTGCCCGCCGCAGACAGCACGGTCCCTGCGCCCAAGGAACTTCGCCTGCAGTTTTCCGAAGGCGTCGAAGAGAAATTCACCAAAGTCAGCATCACGTCCACTGCTGCCGGCGGCAAGACCATGGTTGAAGCGGTTCCCGAAATTGCCACCGACCCTGCCAATAACAAAGTCCTGATCGTTACCCCGGTCGCCCCGTTGAACGCTGGCGAATACAAAATCGAATGGCACGCGGTTTCGGTCGACACCCATAAAAGCGAAGGCACTTACCGCTTCACGGTAAGCCCTTAACTTCATGGCGACCGCGCTGATCCTGTGCCGATTCGTGCATTTTTCGGTGGTGCTGGTGTTGTTCGGTCTGTGTCTGTCGCGAGACGTTATTTTCCGTTCCAGCCTGGTTTCGGCGCGTCTCACCTTGCTGGACCGCCAGTTGCGCCGCGTCCTGTCATGGCTTGCGGCGTTGGGGCTGGCCAGCGCTGTGGTGTGGTTGTCGCTCACCGCCGCGAGCATGGCCGGGAATTGGCGGGATGCGGTTGATTCGCAGACCTTGCTGCTGGTGCTGGGCAATACGTTTTTCGGCAAGGTCTGGGTCTGGCATTTGAGCCTTGGCGTGCTGATGATTCTTGCGCTGGCGCGTTCGACCACAGGGTTTCCCGGCCTGAGGCTGATGGTCAGCGCGCTGCTGTTGGCAACGCTTGCTCCGGTTGGCCATGGCGCCATGTTCAGCGGCGTGTTTGGCCAATTGCTGATCCTCAATCAGACGCTGCACCTGGGTGCCGTGGCTGCCTGGCTCGGCGCATTGTGTTTGTTGCTGGCCCTGGTTTTACGGCCTGGAACGCTGGATGTGCGCGCGCTGCTGCTGAGGTTCAGCGGCATCGGTTATGGATTGGTGGCACTGATTATCGCCACTGGACTGATCAACGTTCGGGTCTTGAGTGGGGCTCCCTGGCCAATCCCGGCGTTTTCCGGATTTGGCTTGATCCTCGCCATCAAAGTCGGCCTGGTACTGTGCATGGTGTTGCTGGCGGCTCTGAACAGGATGCTGCTGCGCGGCGGTGACGTTCGTCTGGACAGGCTACGCATCAGCATTGCGTTGGAGTGTGCATTCGGCTTCGCGGCCGTTGCTGCCGTATCGTTGCTGGGTACGTTACCGCCCATGCTGGCTGCTTGAGTTTTTCGAGTTTGAGCGCAAGACTCGGAGTTCTCCTGGACTCGCAGCGCCCTACTCTAAGGTCATTCGAGTTCAGTCACAGGTAACCGAGCCATGAACAGCCTCCTTGCGATGACCAATCCCCTTGCTGAAGACGATCCGCGCTGGATTGCCGTGCAGGCTCGGGATGCCTCGGCAGATGAGCAATTTGTCTATGCGGTGCGCACCACCGGCGTGTACTGCCGGCCCAGCAGCCTTTCCCGCTTGCCACGCCGGGAAAACGTCGTGTTTTTCGACAGCGCGGCCGACGCCGAGGCCGCCGGATATCGCCCGAGCAAACGCGCTGCGGCCGATCAAACCCTGGTTGCAGCGCAGCACGCGGTGCTGGTCGCCAACGCTTGCCGCGCCATCGAACAGGCTGAACAACTGCCGAGCCTCAAGCAGTTGGCGGAGGTCGGCGGGCTGAGCCCTTATCATTTTCACCGGGTATTCAAGGCCGTAACCGGCCTGACGCCCAAAGGCTACGCCAATGCGCATCGAGGCCAGAAAGTCCGGCAGAGATTGTCCGCCAGCGGCTCCATTACCGATGCGCTCTATGACGCAGGCTTCAACTCCAACAGCCGTTTCTACGAAGCGTCCGGCACGCTATTGGGCATGAAACCCGGGCAGTATCGTGACGCAGGGGCCAATACTGAAATCCGCTTTGCGGTGGGGGAATGTTCGTTGGGGGCGATTCTGGTCGCGCAAAGCGCCTTGGGTGTCTGCGCGATCCTGCTGGGTGAAGATCCGCACACCTTGATCGATGACTTCCAGCACCAGTTTCGTAACGCCGCACTGATCGGCGCCGACCCCGATTTTGAATGGCTGGTGGCTCAGGTCGTGGGTTTCGTCGAGGCTCCGTCCAAGGGCCTTGATTTGCCGCTGGACCTGCGCGGCACGGCCTTCCAGCAGCGAGTCTGGAGCGCCTTGCAAGACATTGCGCCAGGCACCACGGCCAGTTATGCCGAGATTGCCCAGCGAATTGGCGCGCCCACGTCGTTTCGCGCCGTGGCCCAGGCCTGCGGCGCCAATCGCCTGGCCGTGGCTATTCCGTGTCATCGGGTGGTACGCAGCGACGGCAATCTTTCAGGCTATCGCTGGGGCGTGGAGCGCAAACGGGAGTTGCTGGATCGGGAAGCCAGATCGGCCCCGACGCCACCCCTCAACGCCTGACATCGACCACCACCCGGCCCCGAACTTCACCTTTGAGCAGTTGCGCAGCGGTTTCGATCACTTCGCTCAAGCCGATTTCATGGCTGATCAGCGGCAGCAGCAACAGGTCCAGGTCGCGAGCCAGCCGATCCCAGGCTTCGATACGGTCGACGCGAGGCCGGGTCACGCTGTCGATACCCGCCAGGGTGACGCCGCGCAAAATGAAGGGTGCCACAGAACCGGGAAAATCCATGCCTTGGGCAAGCCCGCAGGCTGCGACGGTGCCGCGATAACGCATGGCAGCGCAGACGTTGGCCAGGGTGTGGCTGCCGATGGAATCGATGGCGCCCGCCCAGCGTTCCTTGGTCAACGGCTTGCCTGGCTCGGACAAGGTTGCCCGGTCGATGACTTCAGCCGCTCCGAGTTTTTCAAGGTAAGCGCTCTCGTTCAAGCGTCCGGTGGAGGCAACGACTCGATAACCCAAGCGGGCCAGAATGGCCACGGCGAAGCTGCCCACGCCGCCATTGGCGCCGGTGACCAGAATGTCGCCCTTGTCGGGGGTTACGCCATTGCTCTCCAGCGCCATCACCGCCAGCATCGCGGTGTAGCCAGCGGTGCCGATGGCCATGGATTGAGCAGGCGTGAACGCTTTCGGCAGCGGGATCAGCCATTTGCCTTGCAAGCGCGCTTTTTCCGCCAGTCCGCCCCAATGCCCTTCACCCACGCCCCAACCATTGAGCAGCACGGCGTCACCAATGGCAAAATCAGCATCGCTGCTGGCGCTGACCGTGCCGACCAGATCGACACCCGGCACCATGGGAAAGCTGCGCACGATGGGGCCTGCGCCGGTAATCGCCAGGGCGTCTTTATAGTTCAGCGTGCTGTAGGAAACGTCGACGTTGACGTCGCCCTGCGGTAGCGAATCCTCGTTGAGCTTCGCCAGGGAAACGCGGTAGCCCGCCATGTCACGGCTGGCCGGGTCGTCTTTTTCGATCAAAATGCCTCTGAACTCAGTACCGTTGACCATGGTGCCTCCTGTTTAGACCGATCGTCTTTAAATATGCCGAAAGAATCACTGCGGCAGTCCGCGCAGAAATCCGCTGATGAATGTATTTAGGGGAACATCGCTTTTGACCAGCCGGGCGCGCAGTACCGCCCCTTCCCAGCCGATCCAGAAAAACGCGGCCAATTCGTCGCAGTCAGCGTCTCGGGCAAGCTCTCCGGCCCGCTGGGCCGCTCGCAGGCATTGGCTCAAACGCGCTTGCCAGGCGACAAAGATCGTTTCCAGCGTCTCTCGAAAACCTTCAGGGAGCATGCCGACTTCCTGCCCCAGGTTGCCCACCATGCAGCCACGTCGATAGTCATGCCTGGCCATCCCGGCCTTGGCGTTCTGCACGAAACCCACCAGCCGCTCCAGCGGAGTCAGGGTTTCGTTGAGCAGCCAGCGATCCAGCATTTGCGCGAAATACTCGGCGTAGTTGTCCAGCACCGCGCGCCCGAATGCCTCTTTGCTCTCGAAGTAGTGATAGAACGAACCTTTCGGCACGCCCACCTGCTTGAGAATGTAATCGATGCCGGTCGCCATGAACCCCTGCTCGGTGAACACTTCCGTGCCGCAGCGGATCAGTGCCGCGCGGGTTTCGAAGTTTTCCCGATCCACTTTGGGTGGACGGCCTGGGCGGCGGATTTTCCGGACGTCTGTGTGGTGAGCTTCTGTCGTCATGAACTGGATATTAGACCGATCGTCTTTTATGTCAATACGCCCTTTGCTCAGGTTGCCAAACGGCCGGAATCCACGCTCAATAGTGACTTCACATTTCGCGCGCAACGGAGCACACATGACTGCCTGGCCTGATCGTCGCATTCTTGAACTGTTCGATATCCAGCTTCCGATTCTGGAAGCCCCCATGGCGGGTGCCAGTGGTTCGGCGCTGGCAATCGCAGTTGGCAACGCAGGAGGTCTGGCCTCATTGCCCTGCGCGATGTTGAGCCATCAACAGATCCGCGATGAAGTCGCGCTTTTTCGTCAGCACAGCCAGGCACCGCTGAATCTCAATTTCTTCTGTCACCAACCGCCCGCCGATGACCCACAGCGAGTGGCTGGCTGGAAAGACGCGCTGCAGCCTTACTACCAGGAACTGGGCGTCGATTTTGCCGCGCCCTCGCCGGTGTCCAGCCGCGCGCCGTTTGATCCGGCCAGTTGCGAACTGGTGGAAGAGCTTAAGCCAGAGGTGGTCAGTTTCCATTTTGGGCTGCCGGATGCCGCGCTGCTGGCGCGCGTCAAAGCCACTGGGGCCAAAGTGCTTTCATCAGCAACCACCGTCGCCGAGGCGATCTGGCTGGAACAGCACGGTTGCGACGCCATCATCGCCATGGGCTACGAAGCTGGCGGGCATCGTGGCATGTTCCTCAGCGAAGAGCTGTATTCGCAAGTCGGCACGCTGGCCCTGGTGCCGCAAATCGTCGACGCCGTGAGTCTGCCGGTGATCGCTGCCGGCGGGATTGCCGATGGTCGTACGATGGCGGCGGCGTTCATCCTCGGTGCGTCGGCGGTGCAAGTGGGTACGGCATATTTGTTCTGCCCGGAATCCACCACCAACAAACTGCATCGGGAAGCACTGCGCACCGCCGACGAAAGCCAGACTGCCCTCACCAATATCTTCACCGGGCGTCCTGCGCGCGGCATCGTTAACCGGGTGATGCGTGAATTGGGGCCTATCAGCCCGATTGCCTCGGCATTTCCGCTGGCGGGCGGTCCGTTGATTCCACTGCGAGCGATTGCCGAACCGCAGGGCAATCCTGACTTCATGAGCCTCTGGGCGGGACAGGCCGTGGGCATCAAACATCAGTATTCGGCCGCGCAGCTGACCGAAACCATGGCGCAGCAAGCGCTGGAAAAACTTGTAGGCCGTTGAAACTCCGCTTCCCCTGATACGACCTGACGCTATATATTTCGATATATAGCGAATGGCCGGTAGCATCCGGCCAGTCATTCAGCGTGTCTCTGCATTCGGAGCTGTTCAATGGGTTTTCCCTCCACAAGTGTTGCGTTCAAATCCCTGGCTGGCATGCTTGCCGCACTGGCAATGGGCAGTGCTTTCGCCGATGAGGTGCAAGTGGCCGTCGCCGCCAACTTCACCGCGCCGATCCAGGCCATTGCCAAAGATTTCGAACAGGACACCGGCCACAAGTTGGTGGCTTCGTTCGGAGCAACCGGGCAGTTCTATACCCAGATCAAGAACGGCGCGCCTTTCGAAGTATTCCTCTCTGCCGACGACACCACGCCTGCCAGGCTTGAACAGGAAGGCGACAGCGTCAAGGGCTCGCGTTTCACCTATGCAATCGGCACTTTGGCGTTGTGGTCGGCCAGGGAAGGTTATGTCGATGACAAGGGTGAAGTGCTCAAGGGCAACTCGTTCGAACATCTGTCCATCGCCAATCCCAAGGCTGCACCTTATGGGCTGGCAGCGACTCAGGTGCTCGCCAAGCTGGGCCTGACCGACGCCACCAAGCCGAAGATTGTTGAAGGCCAAAGCATCACGCAGGCGTACCAATTCGTCTCCACCGGCAATGCCGAGCTCGGTTTCGTTGCGCTTTCGCAGGTTTTCAAGGATGGCAAACTCACCAGCGGATCGGCCTGGATCGTACCGGCCAACCTGCATGAACCGATCAAACAGGACGCCGTCATCCTGAACAAGGGCAAGGACAACCCAGCGGCCAAGGCGTTGATCGAATACCTCAAAGGACCGAAAGCCGCAGCCGTGATCAAATCGTTCGGGTACCAGTTGTAAATGCCACTGGACGCCTCTGACCTTGCTGCCATCTGGCTGACGCTGCAACTGGCGTCCCTGACCACGGCTATCTTGCTGGTGATCGGCACGCCCATTGCGTTATGGCTGGCGCACACCCGCTCGTGGCTCAAAGGCCCGATCGGGGCGATTGTCGCGCTGCCGCTGGTGTTGCCACCGACGGTCATCGGTTTCTATCTGTTGCTGCTGCTGGGCCCGAACGGCGCGGTAGGTCAATTCACCCAGTACCTGGGCATCGGCACGCTGACCTTCAGCTTTCCGGGTCTGGTGATTGGTTCGGTGTTGTACTCCATGCCGTTCGTGGTGCAGCCGCTGCAAAACGCCTTCGCTGCGATTGGCCCACGGCCGCTGGAAGTGGCCGCAACCTTGCGGGCCAATCCATGGGACACCTTTTTCAGTGTGGTTTTGCCCTTGGCCAAACCAGGCTTTATCACCGGTGCCATTCTCGGCTTTGCCCATACGGTCGGCGAGTTTGGCGTGGTACTGATGATTGGCGGCAATATTCCCGAGAAAACCCGTGTGGTCTCCGTGCAGATCTTCGATCACGTGGAATCCATGGAGTACCTGCAAGCCCACTGGCTGGCGGGTGCGATGGTGGTGTTTTCTTTCCTGGTTCTTCTGGCGCTCTACTCCAGCGGCAAGACCCAATCTGGCTGGAGCTGAGTGATGACGTCGCAAATACAGGTGCGCTTGCAGGTTGCCTACCCGGAGTTTTCCGTCGACGTAGATCTGGCCCTGCCGGGCAAAGGCGTTACCGCGCTGTTCGGTCATTCCGGTTCCGGCAAGACCACTTGCCTGCGCTGCATTGCCGGTCTTGAAAAAGCTCAAGGTGGTTACATCAACATCAACGGCGAGGTCTGGCAGGACAGCGTCAACGGCGTGTTTCTGCCACCGCATAAACGCGCGCTGGGTTATGTGTTTCAAGAAGCCAGCCTGTTTGCGCATCTGTCGGTGCAGGACAATCTCGAATTCGGCATGCGGCGGATCCGCAAAGCCGAGCGCCGCATCGATCTGACTCAAGCCACACAGCTATTAGGCATCGAGCATCTGCTGGGACGTCGGCCTGACAAGCTTTCCGGAGGTGAACGGCAACGAGTCGGCATTGCCCGGGCGTTGCTCACCAGCCCTCGCCTGCTGTTGCTCGACGAGCCGCTGGCCGCATTGGACGCCAAACGCAAAAGTGAAATCCTGCCGTATCTCGAGCGGCTGCATGACGAGCTGGACATCCCCATGCTCTATGTCAGCCACTCCCAGGACGAAGTCGCGCGCCTGGCCGACCATCTGGTGTTACTCAGCGAAGGTCGAGCGTTGGCCAGTGGGCCGATTGGCGAAACCCTGGCCAGACTCGACCTGCCGCTGGCCATGGGCGACGACGCGGGCGTCGTCGTTCAGGGTTTGGTCAGCGCCTATGACGCGGGCTACCAGTTGCTGAGCCTGCGCCTGCCTGGCAGTGATCTATTGATGCGCGTCGCTCATACGCCGCTGGCAACCGGCACGTCGCTGCGTTTCAAGGTCCAGGCCCGTGACGTCAGCCTCACCCGGCAACCGGACGAGCACAGCAGCATCCTCAATCGTTTGCCCGTCACGGTGATCAGCGAAGTTGCAGCGGACAACACTGCGCATGTATTGGTACGTCTCGATGCTGCCGGCACGCCATTACTGGCGCGAATTACCCGTTATTCTCGCGACCAGTTGCAGCTGTCTGTGGGCCAGCAGTTATGGGCGCAAATCAAATCGGTGGCGGTGCTTGCCTGATCAAGCGGCGCCTCGGGCGTTGTAAATAGTCGGCACCACTGAGCAAGGCTGCGGTCAATGGATTTAACTGCCTTACGGACCGATTGCCATGCCCGACACCACCGTCATTGCACAACTTCCCTCTGACCTGCACTACGTTGAAGATACCCAGGCTGGCCTGAGCCGGAAGATCCTGCGGGGCAAATTTGTCTATTTCGACGCGCAAGGCCAACGCATCAAAGATCAAGCTGAAATCAAACGCATCAATGCGCTGGTGATACCGCCCGCCTACACCGACGTGTGGATCTGCGCCGATCCGCAGGGTCACCTACAAGCGACCGGGCGCGACGCACGGGGGCGCAAACAATATCGCTATCACCCGCGCTGGCGGGAAGTTCGGGATCAGAACAAGTATTCACGCATGGTCCAGTTCGGTCTGGCCCTGCCTAAGGTACGCAAGAAAATCGAAGCGCAACTCGCGCAGCCGGGTATTGGTCGGGACAAGGTGATGGCGACAGTGATTTCACTGCTCGATGCAACCCTGATCCGCATCGGCAACAGTCAATATGCACGGGATAACCGTTCGTATGGATTGACGACCCTGCGCAACAAGCACGTGGCCGTGCGTGGCAATTCGATCCTGTTCGAGTTTCGCGGCAAAAGTGGCGTCGAGCATAAGATCAGCGTGACCGACCGGCGTCTGGCCAGAGTGATAAAGCGCTGCATGGAACTGCCGGGCCAGAACCTGTTCCAGTACCTGGATGACAACGGCGAGCGCCACACCGTGAGTTCATCGGACATCAATGCGTATCTGCAAAGCCTGACCGGGGCGGATTTCACCGCGAAGGACTATCGCACCTGGGCCGGAAGCGCATTGGCACTGGCGACGTTGCGCAAGCTTGATTGGGAGCCGGAGGGTGATGCGAAGAAGCATATTGTCGACATGGTGAAGGCGGTCTCCCGACAGCTGGGCAACACACCTGCCATTTGTCGGAAATGTTATATCCATCCCGCCGTCATGGAAGGGTTTCTACAGGGTGAGCTTGCCAAGTTGCCGCGCAGCCGACAGCGCAAGGGACTGCGCGCCGAAGAGGTGGCGCTGGCGTGTTTCCTGCAGAACCTTATGGATAAAGCCGCAGCACTGGTTGTGCCGGGTGATTGAGCGCGGGGCCTGTCCGGGCCGGTGAGTGGTTTGCGTCCGCTCACTGGCCAGTTAGTTAGTTAGTTAGTTAGCTTTTCATCGTTTCCTGACGGGGTCTCGCGACATATCAAGCGCCGACGTTGCTCTGTTTGCCGTTGACGTCGTAGGTATTGGACAGCTCCTCGATCGTGGCAAGGAAATGCTTGACCGCGTGTTGGACCTCGGTCAGTAGGACATCCGATTGCACAGCTGGGTTTTCAAACCGGCTGAACAAATTGTCTACGCCAAGCCCCGTAGCGCGGCGACTGGTCAGTACATACAAGACGTCAACACCGATGCTCGCCAACGCTGCAAGATAGTCAGCCTTGGGCACGCGCTCCCCACTTTCGTACTTGCCTTGAGCATTCGCAGCCACCCCGCCCAGCTGGCCCATTTCCCGCTGAGACAAACCCAGGCGCTTGCGTTCTTCTCTCAGTCTTGTGCCTATTTCACTCATGGATCTGGATACTCCCGCCATCACGAGTCGCAAGTTTCTCAAAAAATACGACGGATTAAAATGGTCTGTCGGGCTTTCCAGATACCAAACATTACCGTAGGACAATTCGCACTTGGCAATAAGCCATTTCCTACGCTACAACAGTAGTGTTAGCTGTTCCAGTGCCAACCCTTCTCATTTTTCTGATGGCCCTCGCGCCGTTGGCTGCAGTATTAAATAAGGGCTATTGAAACTTAAAACTTGATAAACGTGGTTTATCGCTTCAAGGAAAGCTTGTGACTGAACGCCCTATCATCTTTAGTGCCCCCATGGTCAATGCGATTCTGGCCGGCAAGAAAAACGTAACTCGTCGCATCGTTAAATTTCCTCTGCGTCCGATGGTTTCCAAGGATCAGCCCGGCCCTGAGACGCACTACGGAGGCGGCATGCAGCGGGAATCGGACGATAGCCCGGCACAAATTGACCTGCAAAGTCATTTCGCGGAAGGTGCCGCTGGTCTTTGCCCTTACGGAGATGCGGGCACCAGGCTGTGGCTCAAAGAGGCGTTTTATGCCTTTGGTCGTTGGGAAAAGCATCCAAGTACGAAACGCGGCCGTGATGTCTGGCGCTTTATCGATATGACCCTCCAGTCCGGCCACGATTATTGCTTCGAAGAGCCCGCGCGCTACGTCAAGACCTCACGCAACGATCCAGGCCCGACATGGTGGCTGCGGCCAAGCCTGTTCATGCCCCGTCGCGCTTCCCGAGTTGACCTGGAAGTCACCGACATACGCATCGAGCGCTTGCGTGATATCACCGATGAACAGGCGCGGGCGGAGGGGTTTTCGCCGATGCATGACGGTGTCCACATGTATTTCGTCAATCACCTGCCCCATCCCAGCACCGGCATGAGTATCACGGCGGTGATTGCCTTCGCCCTGTATTGGCAGCGCCTGCATGGCAGTGATTCATGGAACGAAAATCCCTGGGTCTGGGTGGTGAGCTTTCGCCGACTGGACCCGCCGCTCAAGCCGTAGTGTTGCCCTGAGGTTGCTGATATGGACTGAACGATCCGACCTGTTGCCGGATCGTAGTCCTATCAACCCAAGGAGACATTTGCGATGGCACACGACAAACGCACCGTTCGCGGCGACAACATCAACGACCCCGATGCGAGCCCGGCCGACATCGCTGACCATCAACAACGCACTGAAGAAACCCGCCAGGAGCAAGAGCAAACCGGCGGTGATCACGATGATCAGGGCCACGCCCCCAAGGTGCCGGACTCGACCAATCCTCGCTGACCGGACCCTCTCGCACTTACACTGACGTTACGGCGTCTTGCCCGTTTATGCATTTGTACAAGGCTGGACGATGACCTCACAGCGCAACATGCCAGACAACCACGCCCTGTCTACTCTGCCGGTAACGAATCACACAGGTTTCGTGCGGGTGCGGGGTGCACGTGAGCACAATCTAAAGAACGTCGATGTCGACATACCCCGTGACGCATTGGTGGTGTTCACCGGCGTCTCGGGGTCCGGCAAATCGTCGTTGGCGTTCTCAACCTTGTATGCCGAGGCACAGCGTCGTTACTTCGAATCAGTAGCACCGTATGCCAGGCGTCTGATTGATCAGGTCGGCGTGCCGGATGTGGACGCCATCGAAGGGTTGCCGCCTGCTGTGGCGCTGCAACAACAACGGGGTTCGCCCAGCGCCCGGTCTTCCGTTGGCAGCGTGACCACGCTTTCCAGCCTGATCCGCATGCTCTACTCCCGGGCCGGCAGTTATCCGCCTGGGCAGCCGATGCTCTACGCCGAGGATTTTTCACCCAACACCCCGCAGGGCGCATGCCCGCAATGCCATGGGCTGGGCCGGGTTTACGAAGTCACAGAGCAAACCATGGTGCCGGATGATTCGCTGACCATTCGCCAGCGCGCCATCGCCTCCTGGCCGACCGCCTGGCAGGGCCAGAACCTGCGCGACATTCTCGTCACCATGGGTTACGACGTGGACACTCCGTGGCGCGATCTGCCGAGAAAGCAGCGCGACTGGATCCTGTTTACCGACGAGCAGCCAACGGTTCCGGTCTACGCAGGCCTGACGCCGGAAGAGACCCGAGTCGCGCTCAAACGCAAACTCGAACCGAGCTATCAAGGGACGTTTACCGGTGCCCGGCGCTATGTGCTGCACACGTTCAGCCATTCGCAAAGTGCGCTGATGAAGAAGCGTGTAGCGCAATTCATGATCGGCAGCCCGTGCTCGCTGTGTGACGGCAAACGCCTCACCCGCGCGGCGCTGTCGGTAACCTTTGCCGGCCTGGACATCGGCGAGCTGTCGCGCATGCCGTTATTGCAGCTGGCCCAGGTGTTGAAGCCCGTGGCTGACGAGAAATTCCTCGCCCAGAACCTTGGCGAGGGTGATGTCCTGACTCCCGAGGAGTCCAGACGGACCCGTGAACAGCGCGCGGCCCAAGGCAAATCTGATCATTCGGCGGCGCCGGACGTCAGGCTGACCCCCAGCCTTTCCATCGAAAAACGTTTGGCCGCACAACGTATCGCCGAAGATCTGCTGGCCCGAGTCAGCACCCTCACCGAGTTGGGGCTCGGGTACCTTTCACTGGACCGCAGCACCCCGACGCTGTCATCCGGGGAATTGCAGCGCCTGCGCCTGGCCACTCAACTGGGTTCACAACTGTTTGGCGTGATCTACGTCCTTGACGAGCCATCCGCAGGCTTGCATCCGGCTGACGGCGAAGCGTTGTTCAGCGCTTTGCAACGTCTGAAAGCCGCAGGCAACTCGTTATTTGTCGTGGAGCATGATCTGGAGACCATGCGCCGGGCTGATTGGCTGATTGATGTCGGCCCGGCGGCGGGTGAGCAAGGTGGCCGCATTCTGTACAGCGGCCCTCCTGCAGGACTGGCCGAGGTCGAAGCCTCGCAGACCCGGCTGCACCTGTTTGCCGAACACCAACCCCAGGCTCATGCCCGACGTGAACCCTCGGGCTGGTTACGTCTGGAAGGTGTTACGCGAAATAACCTGAACGACCTTAGCGCTGAATTTCCGCTGGGCTGCTTTACCGCCGTGACGGGAATTTCAGGTTCCGGCAAATCCAGTCTGGTCAGTCATGCACTTCTGGAGCTTGTTGGCGCACATCTGGGGCGTCCCGCTCAGGAGCAAGCCCAGGAAACGCCCAGCCTCGAAGACGACGCACGGCAGACCAGCGACGGCAGAGTCACGGAAGGGCTTGAAGGCATTCGTCGTCTGGTACAGGTCGATCAGAAACCTATCGGGCGCACGCCGCGCTCCAACCTCGCGACCTATACCGGGTTATTTGATCAGGTCCGGAAGATCTTCGCTGCAACACCCCAGGCTCAAAGCCAAGGATACGATGCTGGGCAGTTTTCTTTTAACGTCGCCAAGGGTCGCTGCCCTATCTGTGAAGGGGAAGGTTTTGTCAGCGTTGAATTGCTGTTCATGCCCAGCGTCTACGCGCCCTGCCCGACGTGTCGCGGCGCGCGCTACAACCCGCAGACCCTGACAGTGACGTGGCAAGGGCTTAACATTGCGCAGGTCCTGCAGCTGACGGTTGATCAAGCTGTGATTCAGTTCGCCGGTGAGCCGGCGGTGCTTCGGGCCCTCGAAGTGCTGCGCGATATCGGTCTGGGGTATTTACGTTTAGGTCAGCCGGCAACTGAATTGTCTGGCGGCGAAGCGCAGCGCA
Source organism: Pseudomonas sp. CFII64 (assembly GCF_000416235.1). Classification (GTDB taxonomy): domain Bacteria; phylum Pseudomonadota; class Gammaproteobacteria; order Pseudomonadales; family Pseudomonadaceae; genus Aquipseudomonas. The sequence goes on from NZ_ATLO01000028.1 coordinate 142,453, forward strand.
TCAAACTGGCCACCGAGTTACAGCGCACGCAACGCGGTGCGACGTTATACGTTCTGGATGAACCCACTACGGGTCTTCACCCGACCGACGTCGATCGGCTGCTCATACAACTCAACACGCTGGTGGATGCCGGCAATACGGTCATCGTCGTCGAACACGAGATGCGCGTGGTTGCGCAGAGTGATTGGGTCATCGATATCGGCCCAGGCGCGGGAGACGAAGGTGGCCGCATCGTTGCCTGCGGCACTCCGGCAACCGTCGCCAAGGTCAGGAAGAGTCGGACCGCACCGTTTCTCAAGCCATTATTGGGTCATTAACGAGTGAATTCGCTGGCCGCAATTGAAAGCGGTCGGCAGTCCCGTTGTGCGTCAACACCCGCATTCCATCTGATCGGAGATGCCTTGCGGTCAGTTGGTGATAGAGTGGCGGCCTGTACAGTGGTAGCCATCAGGACGCCACTACACGCAGTGTGTATTTCTGAGGTTCACGGCATGCGTTTTATCTTTCCAACATTGGCACTGAGTTTTCTGATCACCCAAGGCGCGATGGCGGCCGGCGACGGTACCGCAGCAATTGGCGGCGGCCTGGGCGGCGCGCTGGGTAATGTCATTGGCCAACAAATGGGCGGCAGCACCGGCGCGGCGGTAGGCGCAGGCGTCGGCGGCGCTGCGGGCAGTGCGGTAGGCGCTCGCAAAGGCAGCAAGACCGAGGCAGCCATTGGTGGCGGTATCGGTTCTGCGGGTGGTTCGTTGATTGGCAACCAATTGGGCGGCAGCACGGGCTCGACCATCGGCGCTGGCCTGGGTGGCGCGGCAGGCGGTGCAGTGGGTAACAACATTGGCAGCAGTGGCAACGACAAAGGCCATTCCCGCAAGCATAAGAACAAGCGTAATCATCGTCGTAACTGATCTTTAGCTTGTCCGCTCCGGCCTGCCGGAGCGGACTGGTAAGGCACTGAAACAGAGCCTGACCTGTCAGACGTCCCGCCACATGGATCTGGCAGTCCTCAACTAAAGATTGCTCCGGCTTGCTGCTGCATCCAAACGCGCAACATAGAGAAAGTCTCGCACTCAAATGGATAGTTCATAGTCCGGACTTATCAAGCATGACGTAATATTTTTATAACGCCCCACCCACTTTGATGCCCACGCTAGAGACCTTATCCAGTCCATAGCGGTTAACTCGAACTGCATTTGTTTATCAGCGCTGTTTACTCGTAAAACCTGTCTTGCTAAGTTATCAGCAAATGGCTCGGACTTATGACATGATTTCATTAGCATCCGCTTATTTGGCAAAAGCACTCGGCGCTCGTCTGCAGCATTACAGGGTTCAGTGTAAATTTCTCAAGAATGGAACATTAGAGTTAGTGTTAACTCACATTGACAGTCGTGAAACATACGCTATTTCAGGGATCGCTAAAATGAATTACTTCAATACGCTTGCCGTGACCCGGCTGGCCGGTTTTTTATTGTCCGAAATTGAAACATGTCAAAGGTGGAGTCTTCTGAATTCTGGCGCTTTGCCTGCAACCCGTCAGCGCAAGACAGAGCGTCGCTCTGTAAAAAATCCGGTGCCCACTGCGGGCTTTTCTCTGTTCGGCGTATGAACACTTTGCATGTCAGGTTGCGCGACGAGCGGATCCGGGTCGGTATGCCTCAGTACTCCTTTGCAGCGATAGGCGGCGTCAAGCCTAACGCGCAGGTCAAGTACGAGAGCGGGCGTCGGCTGCCCCGGGGTGACTATCTGGCTGCAATTGCCAGCACCGGCATCGACCTGCTGTTCATTCTCACAGGAAAACGCTCGGTCGGACTGTCGCAACTCGTCGGCCACGAACGAGTATTCATCGCGGCCTATCGGAATATAGGGGGTATTGACAGACAACTCATGGAGCATCTTCTATTCCGCTTGAATGGCTTTGTGAACGATAGCCCTGAAGCGCGTAGAGTTGCATTCCATGACGGGATCGATGCAACACGAATGTTCAATGGATAACAATTAAGCACAGGCAATGCCTTTCGTACTCTAAGGAAGAGGAGTCGTTATGAAGCTGCTGTCCAATCATCAGATAAGCAATGTTCTTGAAGCCCGACTTCGGGATTATAAAGTTTCGTGTAAAGGAACCGATAACAACGTGATCTCGCTCGTGTTAACACACGCTTACACACAGGCTGTTTATGGCGTGTCCGGTATCCGGCCAGCGGATTATAGGGGGCCTTATGGCGCTACTATCCTGGCTAAAACTCTCCTGGAAGCTATCCAGAGCGAGTGCGTTGCAGAGGGATCGGGAATAGGGAAAGTGATCTCAATCACACGGCCTGTAGAACCACGGCCTGCCCCACGCAACCTGACGGTATTGAAGCTGCTCGCTGGACACTGAAAGGTCCAGGGATGATGACAGGCCCCGCTTGAATCGGGGCCTTGGGAGATTGGCGCTTATTTACGAGCAATGAGCCCGATCGTGAATCCGGTCACCGAGGCAATTTTCCCACGCCACAGCACACCTTCTGCGCAGATGGGGTTCTGCTCGTTTGAGTAAGTCTTGCAGTCCTTCAAATGAATGAAGTGGAACTCCGGGGTATCGTCCGAGGATTCGCCTGGGCGAAACGACAGAATCATTTCCTTCATCGAGGCGTCGGTACCGTTGTTGAACTGGGCAAAGGGCGCAGAAATATCGGCTGCCAATTGCTCAAAATAGGCGTCGTGGGAAATCAGCTGACCTGAGACAAGGTTGCCACCGACAGTTAGCGTGATGCCCATCTCGACCTTGGTGTTTGCGACAAATTTGACCAGCCACTGCAGCAGCCAATCGATCTGTTTGCCCTGCCACTTCAAATGCGAAAGCGCGTCCTCGATTTCACCGCTGGCTGACGTATCCGACTGCTGGTTCTGGCGTGCGTCTGTCATTGTTGCCTCCGTGCTACACAAAATGGAGTCCAAGCTATACACCACCGAGATCCAAAACAAAACAGCGCAATGTCCGTGCCGAGAGGACGAAGTCAATGCTCATTATCAGACGCAGATCACGTTTGCCTCGGCTTGGCTATCATGGACAAGCCGCGTAGAGCCATGATTCTCAAGCGTTTTATTTTGGTGACCTGGCAAGATTCTGTTGCAGATAAGGGGTCTGCAAGCTTGCTTCAAGGGAGCTGGATGTATATCCTCGCTGCTCTTCTGCAAGACCGCCCCGATGGCGAAATTGGTAGACGCAAGGGACTTAAAATCCCTCGTTCTAGGACGTGCCGGTTCGACCCCGGCTCGGGGCACCATTCTTGAAAGCCGCGCACTGCGCGGCTTTCGTCGTTTCAGGGGGTTGAACAAGCCCTTTCAAAATTGGCAAACAACTCATACCGTCCACAAAACGACCACATCGATGATTAATGAACCCAGTCTTCGTAAGAGAGTCCCTCCACGCGACTGAACTCGCGCACGTTGTTTGTGACCAACGTGCAGCCCATAGCAATCGCATGGCCGGCAATAGCGGTGTCGTTATCACCAATGCCCTGCCCTGACTGAGTGAGAATTTGCTTGACCTCAATCGTGGCGTCTACTGCGCTTCGATTCCAGGGTAAGACCTCGTCCAGTCGCGTCACAAATTCATCAACCAGTGTTTTATGTCTGGGCGACGCCTTTTTGCCGATCTGCCCGTAACGCATTTCGGCGTAAGTGATTGCAGATATAACGATCCGGTTATTGCGCGCTACTTCGGCTGCCAGACGCTGCAGAACAGACTCTGGCCGCTCGCGCATGATGAAAGAGCAAATGCAGGTATCGAGCATGTACGTTGTCACAGATTGAACCTGCCTTCATCACTGACAATACTCGGCCGCTCGTTTAGATAATCCACGTCCGCCTTGGGTAGTTCGGCTAGAGATGTCCAGCTTGGACGCACCGGGCGCAGGGTAATCGTGTCACCCACGCGAGTAATTTCCAGCTCGCCTACACCGTCATAGGCCATGTCATTGGGCAAGCGGATCGCTTGATTTTTGCCGTTTTTGAAAATTGAGACCGTCCGCATAACATCGCTTCCTCTACATATGTCTGACCTATGCATTGTAGTAAGACGCCAAAGCCTATGCAAGGCATATGCACGAAAACCTGCCTGTGCTTTCTTGCGCAGATCTTAAATGTTGTCTGATCGCAAACTGAGCAAAACCGGCATTCGAACCCTATGCCATCGAAACGGAGGTCGAATCAGCTCTGCTGCGCCAATATCACCGCCAGTAAACCCGGAAAGCGACTGTCCAGTTCTTCCCTGCGCAGTGAGTTCATGTGGGTGGTCCCCACGCTTTGGGTCCTGACCAGGCCAGCGTCGCGCAATACACGAAAGTGGTGGGACATGCTTGACTTGGGTCTTCCGCCGTCCAGTTCGCCACAACTGGCATCGATGACCCGGCCGAGGTGGCGAACGATTTCCAGGCGCACGGGATCGCTCAGGGCATAGAAGACCCGTTCGAGGCTGAAATCAGTCACTGGAGGATGTTTGAATGGTCGCATGGGCGGATCATACACAGGGATTTGCCAGACGGCCATTGTTCGAATAGTATCGAACAACCGAATTTTCAATTGACCTGAGGTCTGACCATGTCTGCTTTGTTCCAACCCTACACCCTCAAAGACGTCACGCTGCGCAATCGCATTGCCGTGCCGCCCATGTGCCAATACACCGCTGTCGATGGCTTGATCAACGAATGGCACCAGGTGCATCTGGCCGCCATCGCTCGCGGCGGCGCGGGCCTGGTCATCGTGGAAGCCACGGCGGTTGCCCCTGAAGGCCGTATCACGCCGGGCTGCACCGGCATCTGGAACGACGAACTGGCCCAGGCGTTCGTGCCGGTGGTGCAAGCGATCAAGGCTGCCGGATCGGTGCCGGGCATCCAGATCGCCCACGCCGGTCGCAAGGCCAGCGCCAACCGTCCATGGGAAGGCGACGATCATATTGCCGCCGATGATGCGCGCGGTTGGGACACCATTGCGCCCTCTTCCATCGCCTTCGGTGCCAATCTGCCGAAACAACCCAAAGCAATGACTCTGGACGATATCGCCCGTGTTCGTGACGATTTCGTCGCGGCGGCCCGTCGTGCGCGGGATGCAGGTTTCGAGTGGCTGGAACTGCACTTCGCCCACGGCTACCTGGCGCAGACGTTCTTCTCCGAGCACTCCAATCATCGTGAAGACGCTTACGGCGGCAGTTTCGAAAACCGCAGCCGCTTCCTGCTGGAAACGCTGGCGGCAGTGCGCGATGTCTGGCCGGAAAACCTGCCGTTGACCGCCCGTTTCGGTGTGCTTGAGTTCGATGGCCGCGACGAGCAAACCCTGGTGGAGTCCATCGAATTGACGCGTCAGTTCAAAGCCGCCGGCCTGGACATGCTCAGCGTCAGCATCGGCTTCACGATCCCTGAAACCAATATTCCCTGGGCGCCAGCGTTCATGGGCCCGATTGCCGAACGTGTGCGTCGTGAAGCGGGTATTCCGGTGTCCTCGGCATGGGGCTTCGGCACTCCGGCAATCGCCGAGCAAGTGGTCAAGGACGGGCAACTGGATCTGGTCATGGTTGGCCGTGCTCACTTGGCGAACCCGCACTGGGCCTATTTCGCTGCCAAGGAACTGGGTGTGGAACGCGCTTCCTGGACATTGCCCGCCCCTTACGCTCATTGGCTAGAACGTTACTGACAGCGAGCGGCATCAAACAAAAAGGCGACCAACAGGTCGCCTTTTTCACAGCTGTAATCTTTGCATCACTGCGAATTGGCGCCCCAGATCCAGTTCCACATCCCTGGCAAATGCACCGGCTCGTCGCCGTTCTGAACGGTGCGCGCCAGTGCTGCGCGCAACAATCCCGACTGTTCATCGTAAAACGGCTTGTCGGCAGTCCTCACCCCTGTTGCCTTGGCGCTGTCGAGCAAAATCTGCAGGTATTCCCGAGCGTGCCGGGCTGAATAGCGATTCAGGTCATGGAAGGTCACTACTACCGGAACCACGCCATCCACCGTGGGCAGCTCACCGGCTGCGATGCGCTGGCGAACTTCGGAAAGTTGCCTGAGCATATTGGCGCGCCTGCGCGGGCTGGCATTGAAACCCCAGATTTTTCCGTCATTGGCGCTTACGTCGGTCAGCAAAACCTGCAGGCCGTGACGCTGATAAGCGGCAAAGGTGCGTTTGTCGTAATTCCAGAACGGCGGGCGAACCAGCGCAGGCGGCGCACCCGTGATCGCAGCGATGGCAGCACTGCCAGCGCTCAGGGATTGCTCAAGGGCTTCAGGCGACAAGGATCGATGATTGGTGTGCCTGGGCGTTGCGGTATGGAACGCCAGGATATGCCCTGCCGCGTTTTCCCGACGCATCACCCGCTGGCCGCGCTCGCTGCCGCCTGCTCGCGCCGCGCCGGTTTGCACAAAAAACACGGCCTTTATGTTCGGCTGCACTGGATTGCTCTTCAGGCTGTCCAGAACCGTCAGGGTTGGATTGGCGAACCCCGACGCGCTTGGACCATCGTCAAAGGTCAGCAAAAACCGGATCGGGGCTTGTGACTGGAGACGCTGGGACGTCTCTGCGGTCAACGAAATCGGCGCGGAAATACAACCGGCGAGGCTCGCCAGCATGGCGAGCCCGGTTAAAGCGTTGACGATACGTCTCATTGATCTGCTGTTGTCCGAGTGACCGACGTTGATCGCCGTGGATTATCCGGCGCTCAGTCTACTGGCCTCTTGCCGTCCCCGCATCCGCGTTTATCACCGGATCTGACACCACAATGGCGTCAATCGTCATGAACCGGCGGCTGACCGTGCCATAAAGCGTCCAGCCCAGCATGGTGACGATCCCGCCCAGCATCATTGCGTTGGCGCCCGCGCTGTACAGCGCGTAATAGCTATACGCTGCGGCGATATAGGCAATTGCATTGGTGAACATGGCATCGCGCGGCGTCACACCCGCGACTTTCTGCATGGTCATCAGTGCGGCCATGGACATCAGATAGGGAACCAGGTTGGTGACCACCGCCAGATTGACGATCATGTCGAACTGCTTGCTCAGGTCCGGGCTGATGGTCATGAGGGTCAGCGCCACCTGGCAGGCCAACAGCACCAGCATGCCGACGATAGGCACGTCTTTGGCAGTGGTTTTGGCGAACAGCTTGAGGAAGTAGCCCACATCTGCAGAGCTCTTGAACACCTGGGCGATGGTGAACTGCCAACCCAGCAGCGAACCGATGCAGGCGATCACCATCAAGCCCATGATGATCTGCCCCACGATGGGGGTGAACATGGTGGCGAACGCCAGGCCAAACGGCGCATTGGAGGCCGCCAGGTCCATGTTGGGGACGATCCCGGCGATCACGTTGGTGGACACGATGTAAATCACCGCCGACCCAAGGGTGCCACCCAATACGGCGATTGGCACATTGCGCTCGGGGTTCTCCACCGCATCGGTGTTGGCACACGCAGATTCCAGACCGAGAAACGCCCACAGGGTGATTGAAATCGAGGCGCCCACGGCTTCAAAGAGCGGCATGTCATGGGGGTTCCAGGCTGCAACGTATAGCGATTTATCGAACCAGAACCAACCCAGCACCGAAACGCCCAGGACCGGAATGACTACGCCCCAAATCGTCACGTTGCCGATTTGGCCGGTAATCCGCGCGCCACCGAAGTTGGCCACGGTGGTCAACACCAGAAGGCCTGCGGTAGCCATTGCGACGCCAATCGGGGTCAGCGTCATGTTGAACAGCACCGTTGCGTAGCCCACGGCGGTGATCGCAATGGCCACGTTGGCAATCAGCAACGATACGCCATAGGTATAGTTGGACATGAAGTTGCCGGACCGGCCAAACGCATATTCGGCATAGCCGCCCATGCCGCCAGGCTTGCGGCTGAACCGTCCGCACTTGGCAAAGGCATAGGCCAGCGCCAGGGAACCCAGCGCGGTGACGATCCAGGAAAAAATCGAGATCGTCCCCACCTGCGCCAGCTTGGACGGCAACAGGACAATCCCCGAGCCCAGCATGTTGATCGCCGTCAGCACCGTCAGCTGGACCACGTTCATTTTCTTGACTGCGCTAACCATGTTGCACTCCTGCGCCTTCTACAAAGCGCGGTATTCCAGTGAAAACGCCGACAAGGGTTTGCCGGCGCCCCTCAAGATGGATCACTGCTTGATGACATAACCGTAGGCGCGAGTTCGGCCGTCGTCTTCGACGCGCAGATACACACCTTGCAACTCGGGGTTGAAGCCAGGGAAGTGATTGATTGCGTCTTCGAGGGCCAGGAAGTATTCCAGGACCGGGCCTTGCCAGACCTCGCCGGGCACCACGCAGAGCAAACCCGGCGGATACGGCAAGGCGCCTTCGGCCGCGATCCGGCCCTTGGCGTCTTGCAAGGCGATCAATTCGCAATGCCCGCGCACAAATTCCAGGTGAGCATCCCGTGGGTTGAGCTCAATCGGCGGCATGCTGACCTTGCGGAACATCTCCTTCTGCAAACGCTTGACGTCATGGCGCACGTACAGCTGGTGCATTTCGCGACACAGTTGGCCGATGGTGTAGTCGTGGTAACGCACCTGATTGGCCTGATACAGATTGGGCAGCACTTCAGAGAGGAGCGCATCGTCATGAATAAAGCGCTCGAAACGCGCGATCTGCGCCACCAGATGCTGCATCTTCGCTTTGCCTTCAGCGGGCGTCAGCAGGAACAGAATGGAGTTCAGGTCGCTTTTTTCCGGCACGATGCCGTACTGGCGCAAGAAAGTCGCCAATATCCCGGCATGCACGCCGAACTCGGTATAGGCGCCGGTCACGGCGTCGATACCCGGCGTGGTGAACAGCAGCTTGCACGGATCGATGAAGTATTGATCGTCGGTATAGCCCTCGAATGCGTGCCAACGCTCATCGGGGTGAAACTTGAAAAAGCGCAGGTCGTTGGCAATCACGTCCGTCGGGTAGTCCTGCCAATAACGACCGTCGATGGTTGGCGGCACGAACGGCCGAATCAAGGTGCAGTTGTCCATGACCAGCTTGCGCGCCTCGATGCCAGCATGAACGCACTCGCTCCACAGACGCAGGCCGCTGCGTCCGCTGTGCATGCGGGCGTTGACGTCCAGCGAGGCGAACAGCGGGTAAAACGGGCTGGTTGACGCTTGAGCCATGAAGGCATTGTTCAGGCGATGGTGATTGCAGTAGCGATCCTGGCCCTTGATGTGCCGGTCTTTCTTATGGATCTGCGATGCCTGGGAAAAGCCGGCTTGTTGCTTGTGGATCGACTGGGTCACGAAAATGCCAGGATCTTCCGGGCCCAGCTCCAGCAGCATCGGTGAGCAGTCTTTCATCATCGGGATGAACTGCTCGTACCCGACCCAGGCGGAGTCGAACAAAATGTAGTCACACAAATGCCCGATGCGATCCACCACCTGCCGGGCGTTATAGATCGTGCCGTCGTAGGTGCCCAATTGGATGACCGCGAGGCGGAACGGCCGAGGCTGATCGGCTTTATGCGGCGCTACGGTGCGCAGTTGTTCGCGCAAATAGTCTTCGTTAAAGCAGTGGGCGTCGATACCGCCGATAAAACCGTAGGGATTGCGCGCGGTTTCCAGATACAACGGTGTCGCGCCAGCCTGAAACAAGGCTCCCTGATGCACGGACTTGTGGTTGTTGCGGTCGAACAGCACCACGTCCCCAGGGGTCAGCAAGGCATTGGTCACCACCTTGTTCGACGCCGAGGTACCGTTGAGCACGAAGTAGGTCTTGTCGGCGTTGTACACCTTGGCCGCGCGTTTCTGTGCTTCCAGCGGGGCGCCTTCGTGGATCAGCAGGTCACCCATCTCGACATCGGCATTGCAGCGGTCGGCGCGGAACAGGGTCGGGCCGAAAAACTCGACGAACTGGCGACCGGCCGGATGTTTGCGAAAGAACTGACCGCCTTGGTGGCCCGGACAAGCAAACGTCGAATTGCCGCGCTCCACATAGTGCTTCAACGCCCCGAAGAACGGCGGCAACAAGGCTTCTTCATACTGGGCTGCGGCGGTTTCGAGTTTGTCGCCGTAGAATTGCGCATCATCGACGCCAAGGTCAAACACGCCGCTGATTTGCAGCAGCACATGTTCAATGCTCGGCAAGTTCTCCGGGGTCAGTTGGTCTTTGGCGGTGACCGCGAAGAAAATCGGGATATCGAACCCCGAGGTGCGGATGACTTCCAGCAGCCCGTTGCGCACATCGTCGGCACTGATGACCGCTGCTGCAATGTCCGTCAGGTCGGTTTCGTTGAACTCCAAAACTGTTCGCGAGGTGGCGAAACTGCTGCGGCTGGCGAGACTGGCCGCAATTTTCAAACGATTCACTGGGTAACCTCTGCTACGGATGGGGTGGCGCTGGGCGTTGTCAGGCAGCGAACTTTGTAAAGACCGTCCTCCACTTCCACGCCATGGGTGTCGTGGGTGAAGCCCGGGAATCGATGATCAAAGGCTTCCAGCGCCTTGAGATAACCGAGCAGCGGGCCGTCTGCGGGGCCGGCGTTTTCGCCGGGCATCAGTAACGGAATGCCAGGTGGATAGGGCACCACGCCAGTGGCCACAGTGCGCCCCGCCATTTGCTCAAGGCTCACGACTTCGACGTTGCCGCGAACCAGCTGCTCGTAAGCGCGCACCGGGCTCAAGTCTGGAACCGGCAAGGTCGAGAAACCCCGGGACATTGCGGCGGTGGTGTCCAGTTGCGCCATGCTGGCGAACATGGTTTCGCACAGATCGCGCAGGCCCAGACCGCGATAGCGCGCGCCATGGGCGGCCATCAAGGCTGGCAGCACCATTTCCAGCGGTGCGTTGCTGTCGAAGTCACGCTTGAAGTCGAGCAATGCATTGACCAGCGTGCCCCACTTGCCTTTGGTCACGCCGATGGAGAACAGGAACAGAATGGTGAAATCAGTGGTTTTCTCGGCGACGATGCCTTGCCGATCCAGATAAGCCGTCAACACCTGGGCAGGAATACCCTGCCCGCTCATGCCGCCGCCGGCGAGAATGCCAGGCGAAGTGATCGAGACCTTGATCGGGTCCAGCAGGCAATAACCGTCCTCGATGTCACCAAATCCGTGCCAGGCTGCATTGGGCTTGAGTACCCAGCAGGCAGGTTCGCTGGCCAGCAGATCATCGCTGGCAGTATGAAACGCAATGTCTTTGCCTTGCTCCGGATCGAATACAGTATCCGGCTGCCAGACACTGAAGAACCACTCGCCCTTCTCCAGGAACTCAGCATTGAGGCGCGCCAGCATGCGCCGGAACGAGACCGCCTCGCGGATCGAATCGTCGGTCAACGCTTTGCCGCCCGGGCCTTCCATCATGGCGGCGCTGACATCATTGGAGGCGATGATCGCGTAATTGGGCGACGTCGAGGCATGCATCATGAACGCCTCGTTGAAACGGGCGTGATCAATCGGGCGACGGCCATCGCGGATGTGAATCATCGACGCCTGGGACAACGCGGCGAGCAGTTTGTGAGTGGACTGGGTGGCGAAAACCGTCGGCCGATCCGGGGTGTGACTGGCCGGTTCGCCATGCATGGCAAAACGCTCGTGGTACATCGGGTTGAAACGCGCGTAACCAAACCAGGCCTCATCAAAATGCAACCGGTCGACGCTCTCACCCAGCAGCTCTTCGACCCGCCGCACGTTGTAGCAAAGCCCGTCGTAGGTTGAGTTGGTGATGATCGCGTGCATCGGCGTCGGATCGATCCCGCTGTGTACCAGCGGATTATTGGCGATGGATTCGCTGATGTAACTGGCGCTCAGGCGTTCTGGCGGAATCGGCCCGATCAGGCCGTAATGGTTGCGCGACGGGATCAGGTAGGTCGGGATGGCGCCAGACATAGTCATGGCGTGTTCGACCGACTTGTGGCAATTGCGATCACACAGCGTCACCTGATCGCGGGTGACGCTGGCCATCAGAATCACTCGATTGGAGGTCGATGAACCGTTGGTGACGTGGTACGTGCGATGGGCGCCGAAGACGCGTGCCGCATACACTTCGCTGGCGCCGATGGGGCCGGAATGATCGAGCAGCGACCCCAGCTCGCCGACGGAAATCGACAGATCGGAGCGGAACAGGTTTTCGCCGAAATAATCGAAAAAGGCCCGCCCGGCGGTGGATTTCAGGAATGCAGTACCGCCGGTATGCCCCGGCGTGTGCCACGAGTACTCATATATCTGGGAAAACTTTACCAATGCCGAGAACATGGGCGGCAGTACCGCTTCCCGATAACGCTGGATGGCCGCGACGATACGCCCGCCAATAAAGGCGATGGTGTCTTCGAGTAGCCAGATAAAGTCATCGGACTTCTGCATGGCTTCCAATGGAACAGTGGCGGCACTGCTGCGATCAGCCAACAGGAAAATAGGCAAAGCTTCACTGCGGGCGCGGACGGCATCCAGCACAGTCATTGCCTTTTCATGGCCATCGTCCAGGTCGAGGTCCCAGTCCAGCAGGACGCATTGCACCATGGGATCGGCGTTGATAATGGCTATGGCATCCAGCGCACTTTGCGCGAGAATCACTTCAACCTGGCGCTGCTCCAGCACCTCAGCCATTTCTCTGACGGCCCTGCCAGCCGCCGTCAACGCCGTGAGATCTTCATGAATGAGCAGGGCTTTCATGCCCAAGCGGGCTTGCTGTTTACGAGGCATATTAAAACTTCCTGTTCTAAGAGCGCATCACATCGCTATCGATTGCTATAGGCAATCTGAAAACCGTCTTGGCGAAGTATTGGGGAAGTTGAGTTGTTGAGTGACGACGTGTACAGCGATCAGAACTAGCAGTGACGCAGAGGTGATAAACAAGCGTAGCCGGGTTATTAAAACTTTCACTGACGCCGTGCCTCTTTTGAACGAGCCGTTGAAGCACAGATTTAAGAAGTAAGTGGCCATAGGGCTGGATTGAGGCTGGCAGACAGCTATTTTTGCAGAGTTGCAAACTCGGGAATTGATCTGAATCAATGCTCAGGACCGGATGACGTGCGGTCCGGGGCTTAGTGCCGGTCGTCTGGAACTCATCGCTTTTTATTTAAAAATGAATTTTTTCCGTTTGATTTCGCTCAGATGTGTGGGAACAACAAAAATGGATCCAACGTTGCAGTGCTCCCGGATTTTTAATGTGCAGGCTGAGGGAACCAAAAATGACTCAATCACCGCAGTACGAAGAGGCCCGAACCACAATGAGTCTGGTGCTTGTTGTTGAAGATGAGCCAATGATTCGGGACTTCGTGTGCGAAATCCTGACTGAAGAAGGGCTTAAAACCAAAGCCGTCGAGAACGCTGACAAGGCTGTCGACTACCTCAATGCGCATGGCAACGAAGTCGCCTTGCTGCTGACCGACGTACGTATGCCTGGCACTATGGATGGCATCGCCCTGGCTAATCTGGTGGCTGAGAAATGGGTCGACATACCCGTCGTGATCATGTCCGGGCACGGTACGCCTGGCAGCGATCAGATCAAGCCTGACGTGCTGTTTATCGCCAAGCCCTGGACAATTACCCAGCTGCTCAACGGTGTAATGGCGCAACTTGACCGGGTCAACAGCCCACTGGAATCGATGAGCAACATCCCCCGCTAATGCCTTAAGCCTGTGCGCCCACTACCGACAGGTACTTGTCTGCTGCCAGGCTTTGCTTCCCGCCTCCTCATTTAAAGTCACGACTGCGAACATCCAGTCCGGCGAGCAGCGGAGTCAAATCGAACAGGCGCTGCGCGATCACATGCCGTACGCCTTTCTGCGACTCCAACCGTCCGAACACCTGCATCAACCGGGACCCCACCAGAACCTTGCGTTGACGTTGAGCCAGGTCGAGCCAGACCACGACATTGATCATGCCGAACTCATCTTCCAGAGTCACAAAGGTCACGCCACTGGCAGTACCCGGACGTTGGCGTCCCACTACCAGCCCGGCGACACTGATCATGCACCCATGCTCGATATCGAGTAGATCGTGTGAACTGCGAAAGCGTTTGGCGGCCAGTTGGCGGCGCAACATGGCCAGTGGATGAGGGCCCAATGTGGTTCCGGTCATGGCGTAATCTGTGAACACATCCTGCGCCACTGTCGGTAAAGGCAAGGCGATTTGTGCCTCTTCTACAGTGTGCTCCGGGCCAAACAGCGGACGTTGCGCTTCGACGCCGGCGACTTCCCAGCGTGCCCGATGACGATGACCGATCAGCCCGCGCAACGCACCCGCATCGGCCAATGACTCCAGTGCACGGTTGTCCAGCGCTGCGCGCAGGCTCAGGTCGGTGGCATCGACAAATGTCCTGTTCACCCTGGCGGACTCGATTTGCCGGGCATCCTCTTCACGAAAACCGCGAATCATGCGCAGGCCCATGCGAATCGCAAGGGTTCGGTGGCGCTCCTGATGTTCGACAGGCTCCAGTGAGCAATCCCAATCGCTGTAGCGCACATCCACGGGGCGAATTTCGATGTGGTGACGCCGCGCGTCCTGAAGTATCTGGTCGGGGCTGTAAAACCCCATGGGCCAGCTGTTGATCAGCGCGCAGGCAAAGGCCGCTGGCTCGTGGCATTTGAGCCAGCAACTGGCGTACGTCAGCAAGGCGAAGCTGGCCGCATGGGATTCCGGAAAACCATAACTGCCGAAACCCTTGATCTGCTCGAAAATCCGGGTGATGAACTCTTGCTCATACCCATTGGCCTTCATGCGCTGCGCTAGACGCAGGCGGTGCGGCTCCAGCCCGCCATGACGTTTCCAGGCAGCCATGGAGCGGCGCAGCTCATCGGCTTCACCGGGGGTGTAATCGGCCGCCAGGATCGCGACTTCCATCACCTGTTCCTGGAACAGAGGGACGCCAAGGGTGCGCTCGAACACCTTTTTCAGCCTTGGCGGGTAAGTGACCGCTTCCTCATTGTTGCGCCTGCGCAGGTAGGGATGAACCATGTCACCCTGAATCGGCCCCGGCCGGACGATGGCCACTTCGATGACCAGATCGTAAAAAGTCTTGGGTTGGAGACGCGGCAACATGGCCATCTGCGCTCGGGATTCGATCTGGAAGACCCCGATGGTGTCTGCCCGGCCGATCATTTCATAAGTGGCAGGATCTTCTTCCGGCACTGACGCCAGGGTCCATTGCTGGCCTCGATAAGTACGCACCAGATCGAAAGTACGCCGCAACGCACTGAGCATGCCGAGGGCGAGGATGTCGACCTTGAGCAGGCCCACCAGATCCAGATCATTCTTGTCCCACTGAATAATGGTGCGTTCGGCCATTGCCGCATTTTCCACCGGCACCAGTGTCTCCAGCGGATGCTCGGAAATGACAAAACCGCCAGGATGCTGGGACAAATGCCGGGGAAAACCGATCAGCGTGTCCGTCAACGCCAGCACCCGGCGTAGAATCGGCGCCTCGGGGTCAAAGCCGTTTTCGCGCAGACGTTCCACAGGAGGCATTTCATCGCTCCAGCGGCTGAAACATTCCGCGAGTGCGTTGATCTGGTCCGACGGCAAGCCCAGCACCTTGGCCACATCGCGCACCGCTCCAGTGCCGTGATAGGTACTGGCAACGGCCGTCAGTGCCGCCCTACCCCGGCCATAACGTTTGAAAACGTACTGCAAAACCTCCTCGCGGCGCTCATGCTCGAAATCCACGTCAATATCCGGCGGCTCGTTGCGTTCCCTGGAAATGAACCGCTCGAATAGCAGATTGCTTTTTTCGGGATTCAATTCGGTGATGCCCAGGGCGAAACAGACCACCGAATTGGCCGCAGAACCCCGGCCCTGACACAAAATATCGCGACTGCGGGCAAAGCAGACGATGTCGTGGACCGTGAGGAAATAACTCTCGAACTTCATCTCGCCAATCAGCTGCAATTCCTTTTCGATCTGCATCCGGGTCGCTGGCTTCAGCCCTTGAGGCCAGCGCTTGCGCACGCCTTGCTCAGTCATTTCCCGCAGCCATGAGCCCGGCGTATGTGCTGCTGGCACCAACTCGTGGGGGTATTCATAACGTAACTGGCTCAAGTCGAAGGTGCAGCGCGCAGCGATTAACAGCGTTTGCGCCAATAGCTGCTCGGGATACAGCTCAAGCAAGGCGCTGCGCGGACGCAGGTAGCGCTCACCATTGGCGAACAGCCGATGCCCGGCCTCAGCCACGGTGGTGTGATAGCGGATGGCGGTCATGGTGTCTTGCAGGGCACGACGTCCGCGGGCATGCATGTGCACATCGCCACTGGCGACCAGCGGGATATTCAATGTGTGCGCCAGTGCCTGGAGTTGATCGAGTCGCCGTCGATCATCCGGACCACGATGCAGTTCAACCGCCAGCCACGTTGCATCGGGAAATAGTTTTGCCAGCCACTGCCCGTGGTTCTCAAGCGTTGCCGCTGGCAATTCGGGATCCGGCAGCCATAACGCCAACAGGCCGCTGCCCGCCTCCGGGAAATCTTCACGCAACGACAGGTATTCACCTTTCTTGGCCCTGCGCCGGGCCAGGGTTATCAACCGGCACAGCGCCTGATAGCCACTGAGGTTTTCCACCAGCAGCACGACTTTGGGGCCATCGACGACGCTGATCTCACTGCCGATGATCAGCGCAAGATCGTTATCCATCGCCGCCTGCCAGGCGCGTACGATGCCAGCCAATGTGCATTCGTCTGTGATCGCCAAAGCCTGGTATTCGTGCTCCTTGGCGCGCTTGAACAACTCTGCTGCGCTGGAGGCCCCGCGCTGGAAGCTGAAATTCGACAGGCAATGCAGTTCAGCATAAGGGCTGCTCATGCGAACCAGCCATGCAGCAACAGGTCGCCGCCCTCACCCACTGTTCGATAGGCCCAGCCGCGTTGACCGGTGCGGGTTTCCACCAGGAAATAGTCGCGCCGAACGTCGCCGCCGTCCCACCAACCCGACTCGATGCGCTCAGGCCCGGCGAGGATTCGCGTACCCGCCTCCGGCAGCGGCGATGGCTGACTCAACAGCCAACCAGGACGCGGCACTTTAGGCGCAGAAGGCCTGACTCTGGTTTCAGGGTCCGTTTGCCAGGCACATTCAGGCCGGTGATCGGCGCGCAGGCGCAAGCCACTGACTGACTCGTCCCCCAACCGGGCGCGCAGCCGTTCGCGTAATTGTTCCCACGGCAGTGATTGCTGGGGGCGCTCATCAAACAGCTCCCGATGAGCCGGGACAAATGGCGGCAAATCCCGGGCGTGCAAGCGCACTGCCCGCACCGGGGACGGCACCTGAATCTGCTCCAGGCGGCCACGCGCCAGTTCAAACAACATGGCGCTATCGCGTTCTGCGCTGAGCAGCCCGACCGGCACCAGCGTGTCAGCGCCTTCGACATGTTCCAGATGCAGGTTGAAGCGCTGGACGCCACTGTCCCGTCCGCCAAGAAACATCGCCAGATCGGAAACCAACCGTTTCAGGGGAAACAGCAAGGCCTGATGCGACTCGACGTCAAAATTGAGCTCGATACGCACATCGAAATAGTCCGGCGGCGTATAAAACTCCAGCGCCACGGGCCGCTCACCGAGCAAGGTATCCAGATGCTGCAGGACCTGCGCCGGAAAACGCCGGGCCAGGCTGTTACGTTGCAGTCCGAGAACCTGCTGCAGATTGCGCAGGCCCATGCGCGTGAAGGCCGTTGCCGTCTCGCGGGTCAGGCCGATGCGATCTACTGGCATCTGCTCCAGAACCCGTTTCAAGCTGTCGCTGCAGGTGACCGCCAGTCCGTCATGGACATTGGCCAGCATGCGCGCAGCCACCGGATTGGGCGCCACGACGATTCGGTGGGAAAACCCCAAGGCGTTCAACTCGGCACGCAGCCGGGCCTCGAACACTGGCCACGGTCCGTACAACCCCAGGCTTGATTCGACTTCCATCATCAATACGCGCGGGTATTTCAGACTGACTTGCGAACTGAAGCGATACGCCCAGGCTGCCAGCAGACGATGCCAGCGCTCGGTTTCCGCCGGGTCGAATTCAGCGGTAGCGAAATCCCGGACCATGGCATGGGCACTGGTCAAGGATTGACCGGGCCGCAGCCCCAAGGCTCGGGCAGCCGGATTGACCGCCTGCAATATCCGTCTTTGCGGCGTACCGCTCAGCAGTGCCAGCGGTTCATCGGCATTGGTGCGACGACGCATAACGCCGTCGAGCGCCAGTTGCGGCAGCAAGACACAGGCCCACAACATAAGAACCTCAAGCGTCTGTCGTGAAAGGGATGGGAACTGCCGGCGCCATACCGCCCCGACATTTGAGCACCCGCAATTGCAGGGGCCGGGTGTCAATGGCAATGCGCAGCGCAGCGGGCGACGGATTGGCTGCGGCCAATATGGGGCGGCAGGCAAAGGCCAGGGTCTGCCCGGTTTCAGCGGCCACTTGCAAACGACGCAGCGCCCGGTCATCTGCTTGCCGGGGCCAGCACACCACCGCACCACAACTGCCGGAGCGCAAGCATTGCTCGACCGCCCACAAACCGTCGCGCTCGCTGGCCTGAATCACCGCCAGCCAGCGTAGATCGACGCCGGCCGCTTCCCACGCCTGGGGATAAGGAATGAACGGCGGTGCAACCAGAACGATACGCTCACCCTTGTCAGCCAGCCGCGCCAGGGTTGGCCATAACAGACGCAACTCGCCACTGCCATCGGCCGGGATCAGGATTTCACTGAGCGCCGAGGCGGGCCAGCCACCGCTAGGCAGCGCGGCATCCAGGGCTGAATGGCCGGTGGGCTGGGGACTGACCGGAGGCGTACTTTGCCGGCCTTTCCAGACTCGTCGCTCGTCCAGCAACGCATCGAGGCTGACCACGGTGCCCATCATTCACGCCTGACCAGGCCGCAGAACACGCCTTCGATGGCGAAATCCTGATGAGGCTCGACCACAATCGGCGCATAAGCCGGGTTACGCGGCAGCAGGAGAAATTGGTTCTGCCCGGTTTGCAGGCGTTTGATGGTGACTTCGCCGTCCAGCCGCGCAACCACGATCTGTCCGTCATGTGCTTCGCTGCTTCGATGGACGCCGACCAGATCACCATCAAGGATGCCGTCCTCGATCATCGAGTCGCCCTGCACCCGCAGCAGATAGTCCGGCACGCGGGAAAACGTGGCGCGGTCGAGCAGCAGGGTATCGTGGGTGCCGACATCCGGACCGATCGGCATGCCAGCGGCCACGCGGCCCATGACCGGGATTTCCAGCAGCTCGGGACGCGGGGCGGTCTGTATGAGGCGAATGCCTCTGGCCTGATTGGGCATGACTTCGATCAGACCGGCCTCGGTCAAGGCCAGAATGTGTTTGCGTGCCACGCTGCGCGAGGCAAAACCGAAGGCTTCGGAGATTTCCGCAAGGCTCGGTGATTGGCCCTGCTGCGCGATGCGATCGCGAATGAAGGTAAGAATTGCGCTACGGCGGGGAGATAATGTGCTCATGGAGTACATTTGTACTCCTTTGCGCTTTTGTTGCCTAGAGCATTTGGTCGCCAGACTCGAAATCAGCGACCGGCTAAGGCTGAATCAGGTCGGACAGCCTTCGGCACCGTCGTTCAGCCCTTGCTTGTAGTTCTCGTACTCAAGCGTTGCTTTGCCGTTGGTCCACTTGAGGGTCAGCACGGATAACGAGTCAAAATCATCGCCCGTCCAGTCGTCTACAAGTTTCATTTTTTGCCCGGACGCTTCCTCTGCCACCTTGTTGATCAACTCAGGCAGATAGCCGTGGGACCAGGCCGTATAAATAGTCGCATCGCGGTACTTGTCATTCATCAACTCGTCGGCCAGATCGCTGGTGTCATTGGCGGCGAAGTCGATATTGATGGGCAGGCCAAGCTTTATCGCGCTGGGCCCAACCGTCATCAAGGGACGCAGATAGCTGTAGGAATGATCGCCCTCGCCTTCTTCAACATGACGGCTGGGGTTGGCGGCAAAGATGAAATTGGCCTTGCCGAATTCCTTGGGCAGCAGTTCCGACAGATCGATGGCGCGATTCAGGCCCTGACAGTTCAACTGCCCCAGGCCCATGGACGGCTTTTCCGCGTGGCGCATGAAGACCAGCGTCTGGGTACCGTTTTTGGGTTCGGCATGCACGCCTTTGCCCACGCTGAACAAAACCGCCGAGGACGCTACAAGCAAGACAGGGAGAACGAAGAATGCACAGCGACGCTGGAATCGGCTGATGAGGGGCGCTTTGAAAATTTTCATTATTCTCGGATTCTGGTACGCATTATTGGAGATATAGCGCCGATCGCCACTGCGAATATGCTTCCCTGACTGGGTTCGCACCCCGCAACTCCATGTTTCGATCAGCATCCGGCTGGCTGTGATGACTGCTCACAGGCTAGTTGTCCAATGTGTCGATTTAAAGAATGTGACGATAAGAGTCGAATAAGGCCTGAAGGTTGCATTCAGGCGCATAAATACTCGAACTATCAATGACTAAAGAATTGTCTCGTAAGAGAGAGACCTGACGACGATGACTCGAAAGCTACTTGCGAAGCCCGCAGATAATGGCGCTTATCGCGATCGCAAGACCGGCGCCAGCATACACCCATGTGGCAGACGCCACCGGCAATAACACCCCCGCCAACAATGGGCCGAGTCCGGCACCGATGTCTCGCCAGACAGCGTTGGCGGCCAAGGCCTGCACTCGACCCGGTCCAGGGTTGCGTTGCGCAACCAGCGTGGTCACCAAGGGCAGTTGCACCGCGCGCAAGATCAACACGCTGGCCGCCCCGAGAATCAACCAATGGGAACCAAACGCCGTGAGTGCGATGCAGGTCAGCACCGAGCACACCACCAGCATGTTCACCGCGCCGACATGATCTGCAAGGCGACCGCCCAATGGGCTCAAGAGCATTTCCGAGACATAACGCAAGGCCAGTAACACACCCGCAACCAGAACGGCATTGGTGCCCATCACGGCTTGCGCCTGCAGCGACAAGCCAAAAATGAACAGCCCGTCCAGCGCGACGCCTTCAACAAATGACCAGATGGCAACACTGTCCGGCACCTTGAAACGGCGGCCCGAAGCGGTGGGCATGACATGTGCGAGGCCTGGCAAGCCACGGGCCACCCAGCAACCGAGCAGCGCCGCCAGGGCCAGCACAATAAACACCGGCCGGGGGCCGAACTGGATACTGAGCAATGCCCCCAGCGGCAAGGCCAGCATTGGGCCGATCGCGATATAGGCCCGAGAACGACCTGAGCGATGCGCTGCCCCTGCTGGTTCCGAGGTGGCCAGAACCTGAGTCGACAAATTGAGCGCCGCATAGGCCAATCCCCAACCCAGGCGCAGGACCAACAGCAACCAGAATCCGGAAAGGACTGCATTGCCCAGTGCGCATACCGTCGCTGTCGCCGCAGCCAGCATGACTGTAGGACGATCACCATGGCGTGCGTAGTACCGCACCACGTAGCTGTAACCAAAAATCCTCACCAACCGATTGGCCGCCAGCAGCACTCCGGCCTGGGCCAGGCTGATTCCAAATGCCTGCACATGCATGGGTAACAGCAGGTACAACAACACGTCACTGGGTAAACACAGCGCCAGGACTATTGCCGAACGACGAGAGGCAGCATCAACGGAAGGTTTAACCGCAGACATTTCGAGAAACAGCCGGTTACAAAACGGACGTGCAGCATGAGGCTCTGGAATGCGGCCTGACAACTCTTCTTTCATAAAACTGTCACGGCACGGGTCCGGGCGGGATTGGGGGTTGAGCAATAAAAAGGCCATTTACACTTCGGCGTCAGACCCACAAATACTGCCTTTCATCCGGCGCTGTGTTGACGTGAGCGCGGCTTTGGTGTCTTCTGAAACCGTTTTCAGAGCCCGAAAATAGCCCGTAAAAACAGCCCGCCAATAAATCCAACAGGGTGTTCAATGTGAGTAGTTTTCCTCCGTCGGCGCGTGCGCGCGTGACCATGAATGATGTTGCTGATCTGGCCGGTGTATCCAAGGCCAGCGTCTCGCGTTTTATCGGCGACGACCGGCAATTACTCTCCGATGCCATCGCCTTGCGCATCGAACAAGCCATCGAAACCCTCGGTTATCGCCCCAATCAAATGGCCCGTGGCCTGAAACGCGGTCGTACGCGATTGATCGGCATGCTCGTCGCTGATATTCGCAACCCCTATTCCATCGCAGTCATGCACGGTGTCGAAACCGCCTGCCGACGGCACGGTTACAGCCTTGTGGTGTGCAATACCGATCGCGATGACGAGCAGGAACGCCTGCATCTGGCGGCGCTGCGTTCCTACAACATCGAGGGTTTGATCGTGAATACCCTCGGGCATCATCTGGATGAACTGCGCGATCTGCATCGCGAATTGCCCATGGTTCTGGTGGATCGCCGGGTTGACCAACTGGACAGCGATCTGGTCGGACTGGACAACAGCGCAGCGGTGCAGCAAGCCATCGATCATCTTCAAAGCTGCGGCTACCGCGACATTCTGCTGGTCAGCGAACAGCAGGACGGCACCAGCACCCGCCTTGAACGAACTGAAGCCTTCACCCGCCTGATAGAGCAGCGACCCGGGCTTCGTGGCCAGGTCACGCAAACCGACGAGCAATTGGCCGACAGTCTGCGCACCTTTCTCGCCGCACCGGGCCCAGGCCCCAAGGCGCTGTTCACTGCCAATGGCGTGGCGACGCTGACATCCACCCGACTGCTTCGTGAACTTGGTTGTGATCTTTTCGACGATATCGGCCTGATCGCCCTGGATGAACTGGACTGGTATCCCTTGGTGGGCAGTGGCATCACTTCCCTCGCCCAACCCACCCATGACATCGGCATTACCGCATTCGAATGCCTGCTCAACCGGCTGCGTGGCGATCAGGCACCCAGCAGGCTGTTCGACTTTCCAGCCAAATTGATTGTGCGCGGCTCGACTCGACTGCGCTCCTGACACGAACGACCGCTGTTCGATTCAACTTTTACGTAAAAATGAAACCGGTTTCAGAGGATAAAAATAATGCACATGAATCCCGTCTCCATCAGTCTTTCCAGCTTCGGCGCCGATCTGGTTCGCCAGCGCGGGCAAGCCGCCTTTATTCCATTGCTGGTTGATAGCCATGTTTCGCGCATCGAGTTGCGCGAAGAGCTGTTCACGTTTGAGGATTTTCCCGCCCTGGCCCTGGCGATTCAGGTCCAAGGCCTGGAGTGCCTGTATTCGGCGCCGCTGGAATTGTGGCTGGCTGATCAGACGCAGCCCAATCCCGAGCTGGCAGTCACCCTGCAACGAGCCCATGCCTGCGGCGCGAAGTGGCTGAAAGTTTCCCTCGGCCATTTCACTCAAGCCTGTGATCTACAGGCGCTGAGCAAAGAACTGGGTCACCACGATGTGCAACTGCTGGTGGAAAATGACCAGACGGCCCACGGCGGAATAATCGCGCCCTTCTGCGGTTTCTTCGCGCAGGTAGAGGCCCTGAAACTGAACATTGGCATGACCTTCGACGTCGGCAATTGGCAATGGCAGGACCAGAATGTGCTCAGTGCCGCGCAGCAGCTGGGCCGCTTTGTGCAGTACGTGCATTTCAAGGCTGTGACCCGCAACGCCAGTGACAAGCTGGTTGCGATCCCGCCGACCGAGGCTGACCTGCCCGCCTGGCGTCAACTGCTGGCGTATATGCCGAACGCCGTCCCGCGTGCCATCGAATACCCGTTGCAAGGCGAAGATCTGCTGGCGATCACCCGCCAGCAGGTGGACATCCTGGCGCGCCTCGTTGCGGATTCGCAGATTCAGCCGCGGGAGGCATTGAGCCATGTCTGAGATCGATATCCTTTCATTTGGCGAAACCATGGCGATGTTCGTCGCCGAGCAGCCCGGCGACCTGGCACAGGTCAGTCATTTTGAGAAACGCATTGCCGGTGCCGACAGCAATGTTGCCATCGGCCTGGCGCGGCTGGGGTTCAAGGTTGAATGGTTGAGCCGCGTCGGCGATGACTCCCTGGGCCGTTTCGTCGTTGACAGCCTGCAACGCGAAGGCGTGAGTTGTCAGCACGTGACCGTGGATCCGCTGCACCCCACCGGTTTTCAGCTCAAGTCCCGGGAGCTGGAGGGCGCAGATCCTGTTGTTGAGTATTTCCGCAAGGGTTCGGCGGCCAGTCGCCTGTCGCTCAAGGACATCGATCCGCGCCTGCTCACCGCGCGGCATTTGCACGCCACCGGCATCCCGGCTGCGCTGTCGAACAGCTGCCGTGACCTGTCCCGGGAATTGATGACCTGCATGCATAGCGCCGGACGCAGTGTGTCGTTCGACCCTAACTTGCGCCCATCCCTGTGGCCGAATCAGGCGCGCATGGTCAACGAGATCAATTACCTCGCCAGCCTGGCGCACTGGGTGTTTCCAGGTCTGGCCGAAGGTCTGGTGCTTACCGGCTATGAAGATCCACCGGACATTGCCGCGTTCTACCTGGACCAGGGCGTCGAAGCGGTGGTGATCAAACTCGGGGCTAACGGCGCGTATTACCGCACGCAAAACGACCAGGGGTTTGTCGCTGGCGTACCGGTCAGCCAAGTGGTTGACACCGTCGGCGCCGGAGATGGTTTCGCCGTCGGCATGATCAGCGCCCTGCTGGAAAACCAGGGTTTTGCCCAGGCCGTGGCCCGGGGCAACTGGATCGGCAGTCAGGCCGTGCAAAGCCGTGGCGATATGGAAGGCCTGCCATCGCGCGCGGCCCTCGACGCGGCGCTGCCCATCAGCCGAAAACTGACGGAACTGGCCTGAACCACCCCTGCTCCACTGAATAACAGTACCTGCTGCGACAACAACAAAAAGCTCAGGAGATCGAAATGGAAAAGTTACTCGATAGCGTTAAAACCAGCGGTTTGAAACGTCGCTGGCTGTTGATCATGCCCATCGTCTTCATCACCTACAGCCTGGCCTATCTGGATCGGGCCAACTATGGTTTTGCCGCCGCCTCGGGCATGGCCGAAGACCTGCACATCACCCCAGGCATGTCGTCGTTGCTGGGCGCCCTGTTTTTTCTCGGCTACTTCTTCTTTCAGGTTCCCGGTGCAATCTACGCACAGAAGAAAAGCGTTAAAAAGCTGATCTTTGTCAGCCTGATCCTATGGGGCAGCCTCGCGACGCTGACCGGCATTGTTTCCAATGCCTACATGCTGATCGGCATCCGCTTCATGCTCGGCGTGGTTGAAGCTGCGGTAATGCCCGCCATGCTGGTCTATCTCTGCTACTGGTTCACTCGCGCCGAGCGCTCCCGGGCCAATACCGTGCTGATTCTCGGTAACCCGGTGACCATGCTCTGGATGTCAGTGGTTTCCGGTTATCTCGTAGCCCATTTCAGTTGGCGCTGGATGTTTATCGTCGAAGGCTTGCCAGCCGTTATCTGGGCGTTTATCTGGTGGCGTCTGGTGGACGAGCGCCCTGCCCAGGCCAAGTGGCTGAGCGAAGCCGAGAAAACCGAACTGCAGGCGCGCCTGGACGCCGAGCAAGTCGGCATCAAACCGGTGAAGAACTACGCCGAGGCGTTTCGCTCGCCAAAAGTGTTGCTGCTCGCCGCGCAGTATTTCTGCTGGAGCATCGGCGTGTACGGCTTCGTGCTGTGGCTGCCGACCATCCTGAAAAAAGGCATGCAGATGGACATGGTCGAGGCCGGTTGGTTGTCGGCCTTGCCTTATCTGGCTGCGGTGATCGGCATGATTGTGGTGTCCTGGGCGTCGGACAAACTGCAAAAACGTAAGTTGTTTGTCTGGCCGCCGCTGCTGCTGGCCGCGATTGCCTTCTACGGTTCCTATGCCTTGGGCACTGAACATTTCTGGTGGTCCTATTCCCTGCTGGTGATTGCCGGTGCCTGTATGTATGCGCCCTACGGGCCGTTCTTTGCCATCGTTCCGGAAATCCTGCCGTCGAATGTGGCCGGTGGCGCCATGGCGCTGATCAACAGTCTCGGCGCCTTGGGTTCTTTTGCCGGCTCGTATCTGGTGGGTTACCTCAATGGCGTGACCGGAACCCTGAGCGCTTCGTATCTGTTCATGAGCGGCTCGCTGTTGCTGTCGGTATTCCTGACCCTGATGCTCAAACCAGACAACAAAACCAAGCCTGTCGCTGACCCGCGCAATGCACCCCGCGCCCCGGCCCATCCTTGAAAGGGAAATGTCTACGATGAAAAAGCATGTCGTTCTCTACAAGCAACTCTCGCCTGCGCTCATGGAGCGTTTGCAGGCTCACGCTGAAGCCACCTTTATCGACGATCCCAAGCGTGACGATTTCGCCCGATTGCGCGCGGCCTTGCCTGATGCGCAGGGGCTTTTGGGCGCGAGCATCAAGCTGGATGCAACTTTGCTGGACCTCGCGCCGCAACTGGAGGCGATCGCCACTGTTTCGGTGGGCGTGGACAATTACGACATCGAGGATCTGGACCGGCGTGGTATTGCGCTGTGCAACACCCCGGACGTGCTGACGGAAACCACCGCCGACACCGGCTTTGCCCTGATCATGGCCACGGCTCGGCGGGTGGTGGAACTGGCCAATATGGTGCGCAGTGGCGACTGGAAGCAGAACATCGGCGCGGCGCATTTCGGCAGCGATGTGCATGGCAAGACGCTAGGCATCATCGGCATGGGCCGGATCGGTGAGGCACTGGCCCAACGCGGCCATTTTGGTTTTGGCATGCCGGTGCTGTATCACAGTCACTCGGCAAAACCGGCCGTGGAAGCCCGTTTCAATGCGGGCTATCGCAGCCTTGAGGCGTTGTTGCGTGAAGCCGACTTTGTTTGCCTGACGGTGCCGCTGACCGCTGAAACCGAGGGCTTGATCGGCAAGGAGCAACTGGCGTTGATGCGCCCGCAAAGCATCCTGATCAATATCGCCCGGGGCAAGGTGGTGGACGAGCAGGCGCTCATCGAGGCGCTGCAGAGCGGCCGGATACGCGGGGCGGGACTCGATGTGTTCGAGCGTGAACCGCTGGCCACCGATTCGCCATTGCTCAGGCTGAAGAATGTCGTGGCGACGCCGCACATGGGCTCGGCAACCCACGAAACCCGTGAGGCCATGGCCCGCTGCGCGGTGGACAATCTCATCAGTGTGCTCAAGGGCGAGAGGCCGACGAATCTGGTTAATCCGAAGGGTTGGGAGGCTCAGCGCTAAAGACCTCTTCGCGGGCAAGCCTCCAACGATCTAGCGCAGGCTTCAAGCCAGAATGGGCCGCTGGCCCGTTCTGAAAGATGTTTAAGGAATAACCAACATGACCTGGATCATAAAAATACAAAACTTCGCCCTTTTGGGAAAAAAGTTTTCTGTTTGTAACCGATGCAGTGCTATTTTTGTTTCTCGATAGGACTGTTCAGATTTCTTATCAGGAAAGCGCCCCGACCATCGTGGGAATCTTCCCCAAGACCCCACCTCCAGGTCCACCAGTGCTTTCGCTGGCCATCTCGACCGGTCCTTCCCTACCCATTGGAGATATCGCCAGTGCCGATGTAGACGAGGTGGGCTGAATGAACAAAGTCACGTTCCCCAACGCTTGCCAGCTGATGCGCTGGTACTTCCACCCGGTCGGCTTCGAAGCCACCATGGACGCACCCAGCAGCATGG
Source organism: Pseudomonas sp. CFII64 (assembly GCF_000416235.1). Lineage (GTDB taxonomy): Bacteria > Pseudomonadota > Gammaproteobacteria > Pseudomonadales > Pseudomonadaceae > Aquipseudomonas. The sequence goes on from NZ_ATLO01000028.1 coordinate 169,965, forward strand.
TTGCCCGATTGTTCGATCGGGCCAGCGGCGAAACAGTCATTGCCATCGCAGGCCTGCCTTGCGCAACGGTGATGAATGCAACGGAGGTGGAACTGATTATCGAGGCCATCGAAGCGGAACTGGAGTCGTTCCGCCCACCCAGAGTGTTGAATGCGTCCTGAGCCTTAGGTGTTGTGGCGCAAATCCTCGAAAAAGACCTTTCCAGCGTCGATCCGATCCGACGCTCTGGTCACGTTCACGCCCTCCTTCCCGCTGCCATCGATAAACCAGTAGCAATGCCGGACAGCGCGGGTGATCGCGACATAGGCCAGACGCATGACTTCATCTTTTTGTGCATTATCAAATGCATCTGTATCCCCGGCATTACCCAGCCCGGCCAGGCGATACAGCTGATTTTTGTAAGGCGAATGGGTCAGATGCTGGCAATCGCCCAGCAGAAACACCGCATCGGCTTGTAGCCCTTTTGCGCTGTGATAGGTCAATTGCTTGAAGCGACGCTTCTCGGGCGATTGCGCATAATCTGCATTAATAAGTGCCTGTAAGCCTTTGGATAAAGACGCTTTTTCACTGCTTTTTCTATAAAGCAATAAAATCGAATCGCCGTCCTGGTAATGCTCCATCAGCCGTTCTTCAAGGGCCTGATCTTCCCGATTCAGCACAGTGACCGGCAGCAGTTCCTGAGCAGCACCGCAGGCGCGGGCTTTTTTGCCGGGGATGGCTGGCGCGGCGCGGACGATATGCTCGGCAGCATCGATGATGTGCTGGTGGCTACGATAGTTCTCGCTGAGCATCACCTTGGTGGTCGCCGGCGAGGAAAACTCTTTGGGGAATTCCATGAAGAACTTGGGTGAGCTGCCGCGCCAGCCGTAGATGGATTGCCAGTCGTCGCCGACACACAACAGTGAGCCGTGCTGTGCCTTTCGGCCGATATGCAATGCCGGTCCTCTTCGGCGAATTTCCCGCAGGCTTGCCCGAACCCAGGAAACGATCTGTGGCGATACGTCCTGAAATTCATCGATCATCAAGTGCGACAGGGGCCTGAGCTGCGCATCAGTAACCACTTTCAGGTTTTCCGGAGAATTCTCGCCAAACAGGGCAAACATCCGGTTATAGGTCATGACCGGCGGCGTCTGCGCCAGCAGGTGGTTTTCGAAGGCTTTCCAGAACAGGCTCAGTGCCTCGAAGAAATATCGATCCGGGTCGTCGTTGGCAAAGCTCATTTGTGCCACAGCAGCCGGAACGTCGAGCGCCAGGTTTTCGATAAAACTCGCCGCCGCCACGAAACTGTCCAGCAGCGGCGCAGCGCCAAGCTCGCCTTTGACCTTGTAATCAAAGCCCGGCCCGGCAACAGCGGCTCCGGAAAGCGACTGCAGAACCCGGCCTCCAGCCTCATAGCTTTCCAGCCAGATCAAGGGCTTACGGCAGAAAGCTTGAAACAGGGTGCGTTTGATAACCCATTCGGCCCAGACCGGCAATTTAGCCCCGGCACGTTTGAGCTGCTGATCTTCCGATGGATCGAAGCCCAGCACCACCCAAGCGTCCAGTTCGGCGATATACCCGTGCAGGTGAAAACCGAAACCGTTGATCTCAACCGTCTGGCGCATGGGCTCGATGCCTTTGATCGGCCATGCCTTGGCGCGAATCCACAGGTCTTCAATGGTGTCGCACAATTCTTCATCGCGCTTGGCCGAAAGCTCGGTGACGGTGACACGTTTCTGCACATCCGGATGGTCGCGTTCCAGCTCCTTGAGTTGCAACGCCTGGCGATACAGCGGCGCCATGACTTCGCGAAACCGCTCGTTGCTGGCGTACAGGTCGCGATAACACAGGTTGAGTTGCTGACGTTGCGCGTCATTGATGCGCAAATCGAAAGGGTTGCTGTCAGCGCCCTCTTCCAGGCCGACGCTCGACTGGCTACCGAGATTCTCGAACGCTGCCAGCTGTTCGAAACCCGGCAGGCTGCGCACCAGGGGCAAGATCCGCGAATGGAAGGTTCGCACCAGTTCGCGCGCCTGCTTCTGACTCAGGTCATGGCCCCAGAAGCCGAAAATCTCGATCAGTTTGTTGACGAAGTCCTTGCGCGACTCGCGGGTGAAGGTCACTACGGTCATCGAGTCCAGCTCGAACCCCAGGTAATGACTGAGGACCAGCACCCGCAGTACCAACGAAGTGGATTTACCCGCGCCTGCGCCGGCAATCACGTAGGTTGAGGGCGTGTCGCTGAAGATCATCTTCCACTGCGCCGCACTGGGCTGCGCATGCGGCGGCAGCTTGAGGGCGACATCGGTCTTGATCGTTTTCTTCAATTCAGCGCTCAGCGGCAGGCGCCAATCGTCGAACAGATGATCGTCCACTTTCGGCCCGCGATGTTCGCTGGGGCGCGTGTCGCGGATCACCAGCACCTGCCGACCTTGCTCAATGCCGTCGAGATGCCCTTCGGCGTAACCCTCGTCAACGCCTTGCAAATGGCCATTCAGATAGCCGTCTGCATGGCCCTGGGACCAGGAAGGGCTGTGTTGCGAGCCCAGTCGTGTCAGGGATTTGCCCAGCAGCCGGGCCATCAGGCGTTTGAAGAAAGGCAGATGATCCGCTGGCGTCAGTTCCAGCTCGGCATGGGGATGAAGATCGGTGTCCGGCACGCAGGCTCCAGCAGTAAACAGATGAGCGAAGGCGCCATGGTCGCGCTATTCGTGCTTGAGCTCCAGTGAAAAGCTTGGCGATCAAGCCATTAGCCGATCAATTGCAGGTGAATTGGAGAATTGGAACCGCTCGATACATCAATTAATCAGATAGTAACTAGCCAAAATAGTCGCTTTTTACCGATGTGTATTTGATAGATCATTGCTCCATCAACCACGAATCATCGTTCAGCAGCCCGGACGTTCGCACATTGCCCGGCACTGCTCAGGAGGCCACACCATGCTGCAATTACGACCTTTCAACACTTTGGGCGGCGCCAACCACGGCTGGCTGGACGCACACCACCACTTCTCGTTCGCTGACTACTACGACCCGAAACGCATGAACTGGGGTCAGCTGCGGGTCTGGAACGACGATGTGATCGAAGCCGGCACCGGTTTCCCGAAACACTCGCACCGCGACATGGAAATCATCACCTACGTTCGTGAAGGCGCGATTACCCATGAAGACAATCTGGGTAACAAGGGCCGTACCGAAGCAGGCGACGTACAGGTAATGAGTGCTGGCACCGGGATTGCCCACAGCGAGTACAACATGGAATCCACCGCGACCCGGATCTTCCAGATATGGATCATGCCCAACGAAACCGGTGCGGCACCTTCATGGGGCGCCAAACCCTTTCCAAAAGGTGAGCGGGAAGGCTTTGTGACCCTGGCCAGCGGCAAGAATGGCGATGACGTCAGCCTGCGCATCCGCGCCGATGCACGTCTGGTAGCGGCCAACCTGAAAGCCGGTGAAACCGCGGAATACCGTCTGGACGCAGGTCGTCGTGCGTATCTGGTCCCGGCGACCGGCAGCATCGAGGTCAACGGCCTGCACGCTGTGGCCCGCGACGGCATCGCCGTTGAAGATGAGCAAGTACTGCGCGTCACTGCCATCGAAGACAGTGAAATCGTGCTGGTAGACGTCGCGTAACAAGCTACTTCATGCAGATACACAAAAGCCCCGGCTCGCAAGAGTCGGGGCTTTTTTGCTTAGCAGAGAAGAGGATCAGTCAGGCGCGATCGCCGCATCCACCAGAACCTGCGCTTCAGCGACCAGTCGCTTGAGGTGATCTTCGCCCACGAAACTTTCGGCGTAGATCTTGTAGATGTCCTCGGTACCGGATGGGCGCGCCGCGAACCAGCCATTCTCGGTCATGACCTTGAGGCCGCCGATAGCCTGATTGTTCCCCGGCGCATGACTGAGCACGTTGAGGATCGGTTCGCCGGCCAATTCGGTGGACTTCACCTGATCGGGCGACAGCTTGCCGAGTAACGCTTTCTGTTCAGGATTGGCCTTGGCTTCAACGCGCGTCGAAAACGGTTCGCCCAATTCCTCGGTCAACGCCTGATAGATCTCACTCGGATCACGGCCTTTTCGCGCCGTGATCTCAGCCGCCAGCAAGGCCGGAATCAGCCCATCCTTGTCGGTGGTCCAGACCGTGCCATCCCTGCGCAGGAACGACGCGCCAGCACTTTCTTCGCCACCAAAACCCAGGGAACCGTCGAACAGCCCTTCGGCGAAGAACTTGAAGCCCACTGGCACTTCATACAAACGACGCCCCAGACGGGCGGCAACCCGATCAATCATGCCGCTGCTGACCACGGTCTTGCCTACGGCCGCATCGGCACGCCAGTCCGGACGGTTCTGGAACAGATAATCGATGGACACTGCCAGGTAATTGTTCGGCGCGAGCAGGCCACCGCTTGGCGTGACGATGCCGTGGCGGTCATGGTCCGGGTCGCAGGCAAAGGCGACCTGATATTTGTCCTTGAGACCGATCAGGCCCTGCATGGCGAAATTGGACGACGGGTCCATGCGGATCTGGCCGTCCCAGTCGACGCTCATGAAGCGGAACGTTGGATCGACGAACTTGTTCACCACATCCAGATTCAGGCCGTAGTGCTCGCCGATCGCCGACCAGTAGCGCACCCCTGCTCCGCCCAGCGGATCGACGCCCAGGCGCAGATTGGCGTTGCGGATGGCATCCATGTCGATGACGTTTTTCAGGTCCGCGACGTAAGTGTTGAGGTAGTCATGGCGATGGGTCGTGTCAGCGCGCAACGCTCGGTCGTGACTCATGCGCGTCACGCCCAGAATCTTCTCGGCCAGCAGTTCGTTGGCCTTGGCCTCAATCCACTTGGTGATGTGGCTGTCAGCCGGGCCGCCATTGGGCGGGTTGTATTTGAAGCCGCCGCTTTCCGGCGGGTTGTGCGAAGGCGTGATGACAATGCCATCGGCCAGGCCCGACGTGCGGCCCCGGTTGTAGCAGATGATCGCGTGGGAAATCGCTGGGGTCGGTGTGTATTCGTCGCCTTCGGAAATCATCACGTGCACGCCATTGGCGGCCAGGACTTCCAGGGCGGTGGCACTGGCGGGCGTCGACAAGGCGTGGGTGTCGGCGCCGAGAAACAGCGGGCCGTCGATGCCGTTCAGCTGACGGTACAGGCAGATGGCCTGGCTGATGGCCAGAACGTGCCATTCGTTGAAACTCAAATCAAAAGAACTGCCACGGTGCCCGGAGGTGCCGAACGCGACCCGTTGGGTCGCGACAGAAGCGTCCGGCTGGCCAGTGTAATAGGCGGTTACCAATCGGGGAACATCGACCAGCAATTCGGCGGGTGCCAGCTTGCCGGCGAAAGGACTCAGACTCATACAACCTCCATGGAGACAGGAAATGGAAATAACGCAGGCAGCTGTAGGGCTTGAATAAAAAATAGCAGCGGCGCGGCAGTTTACTGGCAGTTTGACCACTGCGCTCGGCTATCGATCCCTAAACCCTTGAGCATCAAAGCTGCCACCATTTTGGAAGCAACTGTTGCACCTTGCGCTCGGCGAAACGGTCATCGATCAGCATCACGACGCCACGGTCGTCCTGGCTGCGGATCACCCGGCCTGCGGCCTGCACGACTTTTTGCAGCCCTGGATAAAGGTAGGTGTAATCGTAGCCTGCGCCAAACAGCGCAGCCATGCGCTGTTTAAGTTGTTCATTGACCGGGTTCAGCTGAGCCAGGCCCAACGTCGCAATGAACGCACCGATCAGCCGCGCGCCGGGCAAATCGATCCCCTCACCGAATGCGCCGCCCAGTACCGCAAAGCCAATGCCCTGGCTTTCAAGGGTAAAGCGCGCAAGAAAGCCGTGGCGGTCAGCTTCGCTCATGCCGCGCGCCTGCTGCCAGATCGGCACCTGTGGATGGCAGGCCTGCATCAACTGTGCGACTTGTTGCAGATAATCGAAGCTGCTGAAGAAGGCCAGATAATTGCCCGGGCGCGATGCAAACTGCTCGGCCATCAACTCGACGATGGGCGCCAGGGAAGCCTGGCGATGAGTAAAACGGGTGGATATCTGGCTGACGATCCGCACGTCCAGTTGCTGGCGATTAAAGGGCGATTCGACATCGATCCATGCCGTATCGACAGGCAAACCGAGCAAGTCGGCGTAGTAGTGCCGAGGGCTGAGGGTGGCGGAAAACAGCACGCTGCTGCGCGCGGCGGTCAACCTCGGACGAATGAAATTGGCTGGCACCACGTTGCGCAGGCAGAGCCGGGACAAGCTGCTGCGCTTGCCCCTTGGTTCGCGCTTGCTGATGTCGAAGACGAAATGCTCGTCGAACAGTTCAGCGATGCGAACAAAGGCAATCGCTTCGAAATAAAAGTTTTGCAGCGGGCCATCGATGGCGTCGGGATGCTCATTGAAGTAATCGCCCATGGCCGTTACGCACAGGTTGAGACTTTGCAGCAGCTTGCCCGGTGTACCGGGATAGGCTTGATACGCCGCGATTTGCTCCTTGTGCAGCGCATTCCAGTCGCGATTCAGCCGTTGCAGTGATTTTTTCAAAGGCGCGGGGGCAACGTCGCGGATGGCGTTCATGCTCTGCTGGTCAAGGCTGGCGCTGTACATCTGCCGGGCGCGCTCGACCATGTTGTGCGCCTCATCAACCAGCACCGCGACGCGCCATTGATTGAACTGCGCCAGACCAAACAGCAAGGCGCTCAGGTCGAAATAGTAGTTGTAGTCGGCGATCACCACGTCCGACCAGCGCGCCATTTCCTGACTGAGGTAGTACGGACAGACTTGATGCTCCAGCGCCACCTGGCGCAAACCGGCCTGATCCAGCCACGGCGCGGTCAACGCGGCACTGCGCGCGGCCGGGAGTCGATCATAAAAACCCCGGGCCAGCGGGCATGAGTCGCCATTGCAGGCTTTGTCCGGATGCTCACAGGCCTTGTCACGAGCCACCAGTTCCAGCACGCGCAATTCAAGCTCCGGGGCGCTGTGCCGGATCACTCCCAGTGCGTCCAGGGCCAGCTTGCGCCCCGGTGTTTTGGCGGTCAGGAAGAATAACTTGTCGAGTTGCTGGCTCGGCGCGGCCTTGAGCATGGGGAACAAGGTGCCGATGGTTTTGCCGATGCCGGTGGGTGCCTGGGCCATCAGGCAGCGACCGGTGCTGACCGCTTTGTAGACGGATTCGGCCAGATGCCGCTGGCCAATACGAAAGCCTGCGTGGGGGAATTGCAAGCCCCGCAGCACGTCATTGCGCTGGTGACTGTGAGCCAATTCCTGGCGCGCCCACTGCAGGAATATCCCGCAATGCTTGTCGAAAAATGCCCGCAGTTCATCAGCAGTGTGCCGTTCACGAATCAGTGTCTCCTCTTCGCTGATGATGTTGAAATACACCAGCGCCAGATTCACTTCACTCAGCTGCAATTGCTGGCACAACAACCAACCGTAAATTTTTGCCTGGGCCCAATGCAGCTGCCGATGGTTGTCGGGAATGGCGGCAAAATCGCCACGGTAAGTCTTCACCTCTTCAAGCTGATTGCGCTGCGGATCATAACCGTCCGCCCTGCCCCGGACTTTCAACTGTTGGTACTCACCCGATAGCGGTACTTCAGACTGGTAATCCGGCCCGCGCCGCGCCGCAACGGTACGATGCCCGGCAATACCTTGTTGAGCCGTCGGCGCCGGAGTGAAACGCAGGTCGAGGTCGCCGGCCTTCGCCGTAAACTCGCACAGCGCGCGGACCGCCACGACATAGACCGAGGTCGACGCGCCATCGGGCACGAGCGCATCGCTGAGAGGGGTTGAATCAGGAACTGAAGTCACTGCCGGGACGAACCATCGATTGCCAATACTGGATGGGTGTACAGATATCAGTCTGTCGCCAGTCTGGCAAATCTAAATGGATCGACGGCCCGAATGTCCCGGGCCTCAAGCGCAACGGGCTTCGGACAAAGCGCGACGCAATGTCGCGAGTGTAGTCTCGATGGGCAAATGTTCGCCGATGGCATAACTGATGCGCAGGTTTTGGCGATGCAAACCCTGCAGGCTGAACAGTTCGCCGGGAGCGATGACAATGCGTTCCTGCAACAACTGATCGAATACCTGGCGCATGTCAACGCAATAGGCGCTTTGGGCCCAGATAACCGCTCCGCCCTGGGGCGTTTCATAGTGCAGCAAGCGTCCAAGGTGTTGATCGATCAGCGATGTCATTGCCAGCATCCGTTGTTCCAGAACCCGGCGTAGCTCGCCCAGATGCTGATCCAGTCGCCCGCTACTGTAGAGCCGCGCAATCGCCTTCTGCCGCAGTGGTGGCAGGTTGAACGCCTGCAGCAGGAAATATTGCTGCCATTGTGGATGGAAAGACCTGCTCAGCAGGTAGCCATAGGGTGCCTCCGCGCCCAGTATTTTCTCGAACGACCCGATGATCAGCAGGCGTTCAGGATCGATCAAGTCCCGCAACCTGCAAAGGGGCGCCTCGAAGCTGAGTTCGCCATGACTGTCATTCTCCAGAACCCAGACTCGGTAACGGTTCAACAGATCGGCGACCGCCTGACGATTATGAGCAGGCAGACCACTGCCTCTTACCGCGTTGAGGAACGAGGGCAGCAAGGCGAGTCCCACACCCTCATTTAGCAAGATCTGATCCAGTGCGGGGATATTGATACAACCGGCCTGATCCACGGGCAACTCGATAACCCGGATGTTGAATGACTGCAAGAGCCGCAAAAGCGTCCAGGTGCAGGGTGATTCAACCAGCACCGTACTGCCGCGAAGCGCCAGGGTTTCAAGGACGACTTTCATCATGGCCAACAGATCAGGCCCGACAAAGGCATCTTCTGGCAGCCAGCTGCGCTGCGTCGATACCGTGTAGTGGGCTGCCAACGCAGATCGAAGCTCTACGTCACCAAAGGGCTGGAAGTTCGGATCCAGTGGCCCGGGATACTGACGGACCAGCTCACGCTCAATGAGCAAAAGCGGGCTCTCCAACGACTCCGCCTGGGTGGGCTGATCGTTGCCCAGCACCAGCATGCCGGGTCGGCGAGCGCTGTTATACAAGGCTTCCAGCAGGCCTTTCGATTCTTCCGAGCTGTCTGGCGTGCAGTCGCTGCGTCCATTGGGCTGGGCGAAGTAGCCCGACTTGGGCACAGAGCAGACCCGCCCTTCCTTTTCCAGCAATGAATAGGCGTTCTGCACCGTCGAAATCGAAACCTTCAAACGCACCGCCAGTTGCCGCAGCGATGGCAGCCGGGTAGGAGGCCCGCCCGGCGCATCATTGATCAGTCCCACCAGGTAGCGGTACACCGTGTGATAGGCGAAATCAGGTTTATTTTTCATGAGCGACACCCGCCCATGCGCAAAACGCTGGGGCCAAAATTTCTCGTTGACTGATGATGTGCATGACATGGCGGACCAGGCCGCTGCCGATCCAGATGATGGATCAGCGGCCGGATATCATTTCCGTAACCGCTTCGCCAGTGACTGAGTCGACCGTCGAGATCTTTCGTTTATCAGGATCGGCGGCGCGCACCCGGGCAATGATCGAATGTTGCTGGCTGAAATCAACCCGCTGTTTCAGATAGAGATTCTGCAGGCCTTTGATACTCAAACCGCTGATATCGATCAACCACTGAATGACTTGCTCGGGGGCGCTAACGCCTGCCAGAGCCTTATGCAGGTCCGGCAGTGCGACCAACATCCCCGGATGACAGCGGCGAAGGAAGATCTCCAGGTCTCGCCCTTCATCGACGAAGGGTGAAAAGAGCAGACACACCAGTTGCGCTTCATTCAGGCCGAACCCCTCCAGAGCAAAGGCTGCAGCCAATTCCCGACGGGCCTGCAATCGCGCCTCGCCGACATATGCGCCCAACGCCTGATCGATCAAGCGCTGAGGCATTTGTTTCCTGCGCATCATTGTTTTGGCCAGTTCAAGGTATTCGGCAATGCCATCGGCATAGGCGCGGCCTTGCACGTATTGGGCTTTCAGGCCGCGCATATGTGCCATCAGCAACGGATTGGCGCAGTCTGACTCACTGAAGCTGAACGCCAGATCATCGAAACGAAAGCCAAGAAATTCGGTGAGCAAATTCCAGTGCTCTTCCACGTTGCTGTGCATCAGATCAGAAATGGTGATGTAGGACGGGACCACGGATTTATTTGGAAAGCCCAGCGGACGAACAACGCGTCCAGCCGTTTCGCTGCCATCGCCGTACAATTCCTGATAGTACGCCTGACCAATACTGTCGATGGTGCGCAATACCCCGTTGAAATTCTGATTGCCCCAATCACTGAAACGCTGTGCGTTGCGTGGCACCAGACGCATGATCCAGGCGATATATTGCTTTTGTTCCTTGCGTGAGTCGCCGCTGACCAGGGCATCCACACCAGTGCCCCAAGCGGCGGCACGCCCGAAAAACTCCGCGATCCCCAAATAGCAGCTGTTGCAGAAGGTGGTTCGTCCATCCCCTGCCGACAGGTGTCCACTGAGCAGCATGTCAGACCGATTTTGCTCGCGCCCCGCCTGGGAAAATGGCAGATCAGGCTCGAAGACCTGCACGTACTGGTTATCCACCACCAACAATTCGACTCGGGGGTCGTCGTGGAGGAACAGTCCCGAATAGGTGCGCTGAATGTTGCCCATGACCGCAGGCGTCATGCCCGCATGACGCATGGTGGCAATGCGCAGATTGAATGTCGCGGGTGATCTGCCAGCAATGCTCAGCTGCGCGGCGCGCAGGAACGCGACTGTATAGGCACTGTCCTTGCCACCGCTGAATGCCACCATGACCTTGAAGCTGGCAATCCGCTCGATGCCACCTGCGGCCACGATCAAACGCTGAATCAATAACTGCAAGGCGGTCCGCTCGGCGCGTGTGAAGTGACCCAGCAAGCGTTGCAGCACTTGCTGATACACATAACTCATCGCTTGCTCGTGTATAGAGCTCATCGTGTTTCACCTGCCTGCATATGAGCGTGCGAGGATGTGCAGATTGTATTTACATCGTGCAGCCATCTGGATGAATAATCGACCATGACTCATTCCCTGAGTAATAATTACCCAACTATTATCAAGATTAATCCAGCAATTACAAGGTACAGATAAGTCATGGAATGCGGCGCACCGAAGTGGCTTTAAACATAAACAACTAAACACGCCGGTTTAATTTTGTTGTTTAAGTGGATGGCGTTTCCGAGTGCATTTTTACCGGCCAGGCCCGCAGCACATGGCCCTGCTCGGCCTGCTGGGAGATTTTCGGCGCGAGCGCAAGAAAGGACTGTATTTCACAGCACGCAGTACGGACGCGCTGTTGGTTATAAATCCCTGAGAGCGGGGTGATAATAAACCTGCTCAGGCGATACTTCCGAGAAATATCAAGCTACGTTTATTCATATTTTTGTAAAACTGTATCGTTTCAACTTCAAACCTGTTAAATGCCGAGGATTGAACTTTGCGAGCGTTCACACTTATCGTTTGAGGCTATAATGCGCCGCAGGTTTATATCCGCAATGCTGAGCAGTCGAATGCCGATCAGCTAACGAAGTTTGAAACTGAAAAGTGGGAAGTTACGTCGACGCCTGGCTGGAGGCGTCGAGGAGACGGAAGTGCTATTGCAGCACTTCTCAGGAGGCGATCAGACAGGCTCCACTTCAAGGACTGCTCGCCCGCCAATCGGGCAGCCATCCATATAGCGGTGAGCCTGGACCACTTCGCTGAACGGGAATACTCGCATTTTCAGCGGCACCAGCACCCGATCTGCGGTCAACTGATTGATGTCGCGCAGCGCACGCTGCAGCGCAGCTTCATCCTGAGAGATGCCCAATTCCGGCTTGCCGGTAAAGTTGCCCAGGCAATGCACAAAGAACTGAATGTTCTTCTGGAAAGCGGCACATGCCGGGAACGGAGTCTGATTGCCACCTTGCAGACCATAAAGTATCAGGCTGCCGCGTGGCGCCAGGACGTCGCCCATGATTGACATCTGCGGACCGCCGAGACCGTCGAACACGGCATCGACACCACGGTTTTCAGTGTATTTATTGATCGCCATGAGCAAGTCCTGCTCTTCGGTGACCACGACTTTATCGGCTCCCAGCGACAACAGGTAATCCCGTGCATCGTCAGTCTTGGTGGCAGCGATGACTCGCACACCCAATGCTTTGCCCAACTGGACAAACGCCGGGCCGGCGCAGTGACTGGCATCAGTCACCAACGCGGTCTGCCCGGGTTTGATACGCGCCAGGTCCATATAGGCAAAATAGGCAACCAGCAGCGGCGTGTAATGCACGCTCGCTTCCAGTGGCGTCAACACGTCGGGGTAACGTGTCAACGCAGACTGTGGCAGCACCACAACTTCGCCGTATACCGGATGCTGATTCGGATCTGCCGACGGGAAGCTGGCAACCTTGTCGCCCACAGCAAAATCATCGACGCCTTCACCCAATGCGGTGACAACGCCAGCCATTTCATGGCCCATGCCCGCAGGGAGTCGCGCCTGGGAAGACGCCAGGTTTTGCCGCCAGAGGACGTCATACCAGCTGATGCCTATCGCCTGGACACGTACTTGTACCTCACCGGGTCCAGGCAACGCGGCAGGATGCTCTTCAATCTTGAGCACCTCTGCTGGGCCAAACTGATGAAAACGAATCGTGCGGGACATTTCGAACCTCGCCTAATGAACCTTGATGCCATGAACTCTATCCGGACGCTGCCGGGAACACTATCAGTGGCTATTAATAGTCGACATGTCTGTCATCGATTGTCATCACATTCCGTAGGCTTATCGCCTTGTGACAAATCACAGACTGCCTCTGTGGTCATGGGCGGCCATTGTTCGCATGTCGCACGTACATTGCAACCCATGGAATGTTTCATCTTCCGCCCTTCGGACAGGCAGACGCAAAATTGCGCTGCGCTGCTGGGTATTGGGCCACCGGGCATGGCCGCACGTTCAATGAATTTGCAGGCTTTTTCGCGCGTACGATTGCAGGTATCTGATCTCGCGATGAATTTATGCATGCGCAAACTGCGTATTTGCTCGTACTATTCACGCCAGCGTTGAACACACCGGCTTTCTGCTGGCTGCCCGCTGCTTCGACAAATGCCCCGAGATCACCTGCCATGAATCGCAACGACCTGCGTCGCGTCGACCTCAATTTGCTGATTGTTTTCGAAACCCTGATGCATGAACGCAGCGTGACACGCGCCGCAGAGAAGCTGTTCCTGGGGCAACCGGCAATCAGTGCCGCCCTGTCGCGGCTGCGCGGGCTGTTTGATGATCCGCTGTTCGTGCGCACGGGTCGCAGCATGGAGCCAACCGCCCGGGCGACGGAAATCTTCGGCCTGCTCTCACCTGCCCTGGATTCGATTTCCACCGCTGTCAGCCGTGCTTCCGAGTTCGACCCGGCAACCAGCACCGCCGTTTTTCGCATCGGGCTTTCCGATGATGCGGAATTCGCCCTGCTGCCCGCGCTGCTCAAGCGGCTGCGCTCCGAAGCGCCCGGCATCGTGCTGGTGGTGCGTCGCGTCAACTATATATTGATGCCGGCGCTGCTGGCCTCCGGTGAAATTTCAATCGGCGTCAGCTACACCAACGACCTGCCCGCCAACGCCAAGCGCAAAGTGCTGCGCCGCAGCAAGCCGATGTTGCTGCGTGCCGACTCAATGCCCGGCGCGTTGAGCCTGGAAGATTTCTGCTCACGCCCGCACGCACTGGTGTCCTTCGCGGGGGACTTGAGTGGCTTCATCGATGGCATCCTGGAAAAAGTCGACCGCAAACGGCATGTCGTGCTGGCGGTACCGCAGTTCAACGGCCTGGCAACATTGCTGGCGGGCACCGATATCATTGCCACCGTACCGGATTATGCCGCCGCAGTATTGACGGCGGCAGGCGGCGTACGCGCCGAGGAACTGCCGATCGAATCGCAGACCTTCGAGCTGCACATGGCCTGGCGCGGCTCACAAGACAATGATCCGGGGGAGCGCTGGCTCAGGTCTCGGATTCAGATGTTTTTTGGGGACCCCGATAGCCTGTAATGGAATTCCACTAAATTCCATAAAACCGTTTAATAACAACAAGTTATTTGCCAATTACGTCCATGGCCGTCTGTCTAAATCCAATGGATTCCACGACCCATGGGGGCATAATTGGGGGCAAATTCCGGCTCCTTAAAGAGGATGCCCCCACCGATGCCCCCAGATAATGCGGTTGTTTTCAAACGAAAACTCAGCGATGCCTTGATCCGCTCACTGACCGAACCTGGCAAACACGCCGATGGCGAAGTTCCTGGCCTCTACTTGGAGGTGAGGGCGTCGAGTAAGGTCGGCAAATCCCCTTCCAAGGTTTGGCGATTGAAGTATCGGCTGCATGGGAAGGAAAACCGCTTCTCCATCGGCGCTTACCCCGACATTAGCCTCAAGGAGGCGCGCGACATTGCCCGAGGCGCACGCCGCGACGTGGCTAACCACACCGCTCCGCTCCGCTCAAGGCCAAGACCGCCAAGGTCGAGGCACAGTTGCTCGTATCGGCCTGTTTTCGCCGGCCCTGCAGCCAGACCTTCGCGACCTGCCCCCTACTTTCATCTCAGTCGGCTCACAGGACCTGTTCCTCGAGGAAGACGTTGATTTTGCAATGAGGCTGTCTCGCGCAGGGGTTGCCATGGAACTTCATGTCTATCCTGGCGAACCGCATATGTTCGACCCAGTTACAGGGCGCATCGCGGATCAATCGGCGCTCGACATCGTTCGGGCGTTAAAAGAGTTCTTGAGAAAGAGATGAGCAGCAGATTCGGTAGAGAATCCTACGATCATCACTGAGTTGCGCCGCCAGCGCACCATGGCCATGGCCCGGCGCGTGCGCACCATCATACGTGCCGTTCTGGGCTTTGCCGAAGGTCGCGGCTGGGTGGAGCGCAACGTGGCGCTCAGCAACATTGAGGAGTTGAAGATTCGCCACATCGTGACCAGCAACCCGGCGATCGAAAGGCCATCCGACCTGGGCAGGTTTCTTCTACGTCTTGATGACTGCAACGACGGCAGCGTTGCCAGCGCAATGCGCCTGCTGGTCATGTTGCCGGTCCGCCCAGGCGAACTGGTTCAGATGCGCTGGGAAGATGTCGACCTGGTGGGCGCCGATTGGCGTTATGTGGTGAGCAAGACCAAGCATTTGGACAAGAGCAAACACATCGTGCCGTTGCCTGAGCAAGCCTTGGTTCTGTTACGCGAGCTACGGAAAACCCGCGTGGTTGATGACGAAGGCAAAGGCTGGGTGTTCGTCTCGCCGGTCTATCCGGGACGTCCCATAAACCCGACCTCTATGCTCAAGTCCTTTCAGCGCATCTGGCCGGAGTATGACATCACTGCTCACGGCTTTCGCGCCACCTACAGGACGATCGCACATGAGCATTTGGGTATTGATCCTATCGTGCTTGAACTGTCTTTATCCCACCGAATGCCTGGTGCGCTAGGGGCTGTGTATGCGCGCGCTCAACTGCTAGTGCAACGCCGGGAGGCTGCTCAGCACTGGGCGAACTACTTAGACCAGTTGCGGCAAAATGCGGCGCGAGTAACGACAGATTGATGTACGACGGCAGAAGAGGAAGGCCGCAGGCCATCGGACGGCAAGCACCTGTACTCTTATAACGAGGCGCTAAAGCATCAGCCCCCACAGTGCCAAAAGCGGGACACCCGGCGACTTCATTGCATGGACGCAGGATGGGGAGTTGAAAACCAAGCCCCCTGCCCCAGGACTCCACCACCCCACGTCCTCCCGATACCATCCGCCCGGCGACAGAGCTAGATAGAACTCGGCAGGCGGGTGTTGGTGATAGGGGTAACAGGTCTCGGGCATCATGAGCGCCAGCCCCACCGTCAATGTGGAGCATTCAAATAGCCCGCCCGGGCCCGACGATCATTCCGTGGCGATGCCGGTCCACGAACGCGCTGTCCTGGTCGGCCCGGGACTGTCGATTTACCCTGTAACCTCTACGGTGTGGGCAAAGCGTTTGGTGAAGCACTGGCATCGTTGTATGCGAACGAGGGTGAGATGACGACCATCGCCGTGCGCATTGCCAACGTAAACGAATTTCATCCGGGTTGAAGTTCACAGCCCCAAGGACGTCGCTGCTTTTATGAGTGTGAGGGATGTCGCCGCGTTACTTCGAAACTGTGTTCAAGCTGAGCTGATCGGATTCCACGTTGTTCATGGCTTCTCAGACAACAGATAGGGAAAGGTTTGCCGGGCATTGGTTACAACCTCGCGAACGACATAATCGGTGAGCGTGGTTCCGATTATGGATTCGGCCGACCAATGCCCTGGCGGTGTCGGCTTTTCGAATGTTCAGCCAAGAACGATCTGGTCTTTGAGCAACCACGCTTTTTGCAACGGCGAGGGATCGATCCAGGTGTCGACATCAAAATCAATATCAATAAATCCCTCCGCCAGCAGGAAGTTTTTTTGCCGACGCAAACCTTCGACGTAGATATCGGAAAGCTTAGGTTCAAACGACAAATGCAGTTTGTTACCGAATGCCAGCAAGACGCTGTCTTCGTCGGTCGCGGTTTCGGCGGCAATGATGCTCAGGACCTCTTCTGGATGGGCTTTTGCCCATTCAAAGGTTTTCAACAGCACTGCGAGGTAGCGCACTACGATTTCGGGTGAGTCGAGCAAGGTTTTCCGGTCGACCGTAATGGGTCGCGGCGAACCGGCACTGAGGCGCAGCAATGGGTCTTCCTGATCGTTGATGTTGATGATCGGACGCAGTCCCTGGGCCAAGGCGCGTGCGCTGCCTGCACCTTTGATAAAAATCGCGTCGACGGTGCCGTTGAGCAACGCCAGGGTTGGAATGGCGTGATGATCTTCACGGGTCCTGGAAACCTCCTTGAGATCCCACTCGGGTGCGGCGATATCGACGAACTCGACGGTCTCGCGTGGCACGCCGCCCAGGTGCAATGCGGTCAGCAATCCGCGCTGGCCTTCGGCACGGCCGACGTCCACCAGATCACTGGCGGCCTTACGGACTACGCCAAGCTTGCGTCCACGAAGGTCGGCGACGGTGTGGATATCGCTGTCGCCACGCACGAATACCAGTTGTTCTTCATCGACCCAGGTTATACCGACGACCACGGTGTCCTGCCCCTGCGCCTTGGCCCAGATCGGCGGCACATTGCCACCCTCCCGGAAGCTGCCGGCCAGACTGTGGCGAAAGTGTGACTCCCGCACCGCGCGATCCTGGGACGCCCGGATCGAATCCAGGGTAATGCCGTGACGAGCAAATTCGTTTTGCAACCACTGCTTGTGCTGGGCGATACCGGAAGTGGTCGGCACCGGGCAACGGGTGTACCAGATCGCCGAGGGCGTGGTATTGCTTGAGGTCTGTGGTGCTTGTTTCAACAGTGCTTCAGACATGATCAAAAACTCCTGAATGGATTCGCTTGGCGATTGGAAAGGCAAGCCCGACAAGCAGTCAGGTGGTTGTTGTGGTTAGACGCTGGTCGGGCAAGCCGATGGCTGGATCAGGTTGGATGTTCACAGTCAGGCTCGCTGGGGCTTGGTTTTGTCGGTTTTGACCCGAACCAGACTGAGCTCCACCACGGTGTCGTGCAGGGCCAATTTGGGCTTGGCGGGTTCAATACGAATTCCGTCATGCAGCGCGACGGTGCAGGCCAGTTTGACCTCGCCATCGATGCGCATCGCGCAGAGCTTGCAAAGCCCGCGGCGGCAGGACAGCGAATAACCGAGATTGGGCTCAAACACGCGTTGCGCATATTGCAACGCGGTGCTGACCGAAGCGCCCTCCCAATGGTCGATACCCAACCCCAGCCCGGTCGGGGGTGGCAGCCGGATATCCAGCTGACGGAATTCGCCATCCCGGAACAACGTCAGGTGGATCAGCATTTAAAGGTCGCCATCGGGCACTGGTTCATGGACGCGCCAAAAACGGAAAGGCCACCGGCGTGGTGTGTCGTACCAGCACCCCGGCGTTGAGGCTGACCAACGAATGGGTCAACTCGCCACTGATACCGGCCTTGTGATCATGACGCTGATGGGCACCAATGGAATGCTCGCGTCCGGCTGCACCGAGCAATGCTGACTCGATAACGCTGAATGCGGCCTGACATTCCAACGCATCGCTCCAGTCACGATTCCACATACGATCCTGAGTGCGGCAGGCCAGCTGCGGCAAAACGTTGTCTTTCAGGTCTGCCAACGAAGTGAGCCCTTCCTGCAAGGCGGCAGCGGTGCGCACTGGTCCGAGGGATTTCTCCGCCAGCTGCGACAGACTTTCCTTTAGTTCGAACGGTGCGATGCCGCTGCTACGGCGAAAAGGTGCCTCGGTCTGCGCGAGGGCAAATCCGTAGTTGTCGGCAATACGGTCACGGGCGCGTCGAATACCAGCGTCGGCCGCAGCAGCCTGACCGGCAATGCGCCCCTGGACCAGCACTTGCGCACCGGCGTTGCCGGACAAGCGATTGGCGCCATGCATGGCCCCGGTGACTTCACCGCAGGCGAACAGCCCGGCAACTCCGGTGCCAGCCTGTGCATCGACACGCACTCCGCCAAGGGAAAAATGCGCAGCGGGTGCTACTTCAATGGCATAGCCCTGTTTGATTCGCTCAACAAGCGGCGTCATGTCGAAGCCCTCCCACTGCCACCCGGCACTGATGGCGCGCGAGGTCGCCGGAAAGTTATCGATAATGTCGTTAGGCAGATGCTTCCACGACAGGTAAACCCCGCCGTTGGGGCTGCCGCGCCCTTCATAGACTTCGGTCGCACAGGCCGCCGAGACCATATCGCGAGTAGCCAGCTCCATACGGACCGGGTCCCAGCGCGCCATGAAGCGCTCGCCAAAACGGTTCATCAGCCAGGCGTGCACGCCGCTTTGCGGGCCGAGAATCCACGGGAATTGCAGGCCGCGCCAGATGGCAGGAGCAGCCAGGCAGCACGGCAGCACGGCAAAAAATGCATCATTTCCATATCGATCAAGGTGGCGCCTGCCTCCACTGCCATGCGCTGGCCTTCCCCCGACAACTCTTCGGGCGCCGTGCGCAGACTCCAATTGGAGGTGGCGCCGCCGGTGGCCAGCACGGTGCTGTGTGCATAAATGCTGTCGACTGTGCCGCCACGTCGGTCCAGACCGAGCACCCCGACCACTTCATTGCCTCTTTTCAGCAACTGGCTGGATTGAAAATCCTCGCGAAAGCTGACTCCCCGCCTGCACGGCGATCCGGGTTAACGCGCGCTGCATATCGACGCCGCTGATGTGTACGCCGCGTCCGCTGCTGTGACCTGGAGCGCGCTTGTTGACTGTGAATTTGATCCCCCAGTCCACCAGCCGGCTCAATTCCGTGCCGATGCCGCTGACCATACTTTGCACCAGGTGCTGATCGTTGAGCCAGGAGCCGGCACTGATGGTGTCACTGAGGAAGCGTTCCTCGGTGTCGCTGGCGTCAGCATCAAGGCCTATCGCCCGCAGACTTTCACCCGCCACTGACACGCCACCACCGGACGTGATGGTCGCGCCGCTACGGCCCACCAGACCTTTGTTGACTACCAGCACCGAAGCCCCGGCCTGTCGCGCATGAAACGCCGCCACCAGACCCGCCGCGCCACCGCCCAACACGATAACGTCCCAAACCCCGGTTTGCTCAGACATGCAGCCAGGCCTTCAGGGAGAAGTCGGCGTCGATGAAACCTTCAGCGAGCAGGAACGCCTTGAATGAATCAATGGCCTGCAGGCCCGGCGCGTTCAGTGCGGTGGTGAATTTCAGGTGCAGTTCGGGTCCGAACGCCGCTTCCACCGACTCTTCCGACACGCCAATCTCCTGAGCGACGAAACGTCTGGTCAGATCGGGATTCTGCGCAGCCCAGTGACCGGCCTCATGCACGGATTCCAGCAGGGTTTTCACCAGGTCCGGACGTTGGTCTGCGAGGGTGCCGTCGACTGTCAACAGGCGCGGCGTGCCGTTATTGATGCGAATTGCCGGATCGCTGTGGCTTCCGGTCTCACTGAGAATCACCGCGCCGAACTGGTGGGCGACGCTGAGCCCCTCTGCACCCTTGACGAAAAACGCGTCGATATCACCTTTGATCAATTGGGTGAACTCGGCAGCGTAGGGCAACCGGCGTTTAAGTTCGGCCGGGTAACCTGCAGTCGCGCCGCCCAGTTGCGGCGTCGGCGTCACCACATCCACGAAGAGCACTTGATCACGTGAAATGCCCGCGACTTCAAGCGTCGACAACAGGCCTTTGAGCGAGGTCGCGCGCTGGAAATCAATGGTTCCTGGCTGTTGCCTCGGCAATCCCAGGCGTTTGCCCACCAGTTGCGAAACATCCCGTACACCCGATGACGGCAAGGTAATCACCGCCTGAAATTCGTCAATCCAGGTGATGCCCACCAGCCGCGTGTCGCGACCGCTGGCCCTGGCATGAATCGGCGGGATATTACCGCCCTGGCGAAAGGACCAGGGTTGCGAATGATCGAAATGACTGGCACGAACTTTTTCGTCCGGGGAACTTTGCAACGCTTGAACCCGTACCGACGATTGCGCCAGCGCCGATTCCAGATAGCCCAGTTTCACCGCCAATCCAAGAGGTGTCGGTGTCGGGCAGCGGGTGTACCAAAGACTCAAGTCGGTCATGAGTTCGCCATTAATTAAAAACGAGTGCATAAAGATGACATCACGCCGTCAATGAAGGCGCTCTTAAACTTTAGAAACTTTATTAATGGCGGACGTGGTCGCACGACATTCAATAGGATAAAACAAATATATGGATTTAAAAGACCCTGTGCGAGGTTCGTCGAGTGTAATGCAAACAGCATCCAGCTTATAGATCATTAAGTTCTGAGTTTATGACTGAGCGCCGTTTGACAGTATCCAGCGTAATGATCAATCTGTGCCGCGCGTTTTGGTGCACTTATCCGTCAATCGATACCGCTGCCGACCTTGGGCGACTTCCAATAATTCACAATAGCCGGATCTCTTCTATTTATGTCTGCCCTGTCTGTGTGGCTGAATAATTTTTCCCCGCTACGCTCTTCCCATACACGCATTTACCTTTCGGGCCAGGCCGTGTCCATGATCGGCATCTGGTTGCAGCAAACGGCGATGGCCTTGCTCGTTTACCAATTGTCCGGAGGACAGGCATTTGCGTTGGGGGTCAGTGCCTTATGTTCCAGCGTTCCGATCCTGTTGTTGAGTATGTTCGCCGGTGGCCTGGCCGACCGCTATGATCGGCGTAAACTGCTGATCGGTTGCCACTTGGTGGAAATCGCCCTGACGTTTGTCATTGCTGCGCTGATCCACACAGAACAGGTGCAACTGGCGCACATCTACGTGTTTGCTTTCTTGATGGGCTGCGTCAACTCGGTGTATTTCCCTACACAGCAAGCCTTTCTGTTCGATCTTGCGGGCATGGATAACATCCGCAAGCTGATCAGCATCAACTCGATGATCCTCAACGTGTGCCGGACGCTGGGCCCCACATTGGCCGGTTATCTGGTGGCGCAGGTTGGCATGTCAGCAGCCTTTTGGGCTAACGGCATGTCGTATTGGGTGGTAATTTTCTCTCTGCTGTCGCTGCATGCCATCGAGCAAAAGCGCCCCAACGCCGGAGAACAGGTGTCGCTCGCCGAAGCTGTTGGCTATATCCGCAGCACGCCTAACTTACGCAACCTGTACATTTGTTGCGCAGCGCTGACCATGTTCGGCCTTGGCACTTTAGCGTTACTGCCAGCAGTGGCTCACGGAGATCCGCAACGCGCCGGACTGCTGCTGGGCGCCGCCGCTGCGGGATCGCTGGTTTATGCGTTTTTCCTGTCGCCGGTCGTCAGCCACATCAAGCGTATGGGCCTGACCCTGTCGTTGACCCTGATCTGGATGGGCGGCTGGCTGGTCGTGTCGGCGTTGACCCATTGGCTGGCACTGCAACTGGTCGCGCTGTTCTTGTTCGGACTGGCGACCTCACAAGCCATGGTGACCTGTACCAGCATGGTGCAGATTCTTTCGCCGCCGGCCATGCGCGGGCGTCTGATGGGACTGTTCAGCATTATCGGATTTGGCTTGCAGCCCCTGATTACCCTGCTCGGCGGCTACATTGCCGACCGCCTGGGTGTGTCCACCACCATTGCCTTGTGGGGTCTGGTGGCGGTCACGATCGCCAGCGTGCTTTTGGCACAACCGCAGTGGCGCGGCTGGAATCTGGCAAAGAACTGAAAACCTGAACTGAACACGGCAACGCGCTGACCGGCATGCGATCAGCGCGGCAGGTCAGACGCGAGACCTACGGCCGGCGAATGGATGGCTTGGGTCGTTGTAGCCCGGCGTCGAAGAGTGGCCGGAGATGACCAGATCATCAATGAAGGCTTCGTCTTCGGCAGTAAACGCATAGTTGAGCGCAGGCACGTAATCGTTCCACTGCTCCTCGGTACGCGGTCCGGCGATAGCCGAGGTGATCAGGCGATTGTTGAGCACCCAGGCCAGAGCAAACTGTCCTGGGGTGATACCACGCGCCTCGGCGTGCTCCTTGACGCGCTGGGCGAGGTTCAACGACTCAGGGCGCCATTCGGTCTGCTGTAGACGCTTGTCATTGCGACCTGCCCGGGTGCCTTCCGAAGGCGGCTGCGTAGGATCGTACTTGGCGGTGAGTACGCCACGAGCCAACGGACTGTAGGAAACAACACCAATCCCGTAATACTCGGCGGCTGGCAGGTGCTCGACTTCAATCTGACGGTTGGCGAGGTTATACAGCGGCTGAGTGGCAGCCGGGCGCTCGATGCCCAGCAGATCTGCCGTGCGGCTGAATTCGGCGAGTTTCCAGCCGCGATGGTTGGACAGCCCGTAAGAACGGATCTTGCCGGCGCGAATCAAATCCGACAGCGCGCGCAGGGTTTCTTCAACGGGTGTGGTGTGATCCTCGCGATGAAGATAGAACAGGTCGATGTAATCGGTATTCAAGCGCTTGAGGCTGGCCTCCACCGACTGGATCACATTGTGCCGCGATGCACCGCGATCATTGGGGCCTTGCGCGCCAGGGTTGGGGTTGACGAACTTGGTCGACAGCACCCACTGCGAACGCTGTTCGGCAATCAGACGACCGACAGTCTCCTCGGACTTGCCGCCGTTGTAGCCGTTAGCGGTGTCGATGAAGTTGATCCCCTGCTCGAAGGCTTTGTCGACGATGCGCCGGGCGACGCTGTCATCGGTCTGCCCGCCGAACATCATGGTGCCCAACGTAATGGGTGAAACCTTGATTCCATTGCGGCCCAGATTGCGGTATTCAATGCTGCTCATATTTCACTCCTCTTGGTATTTATACAGCGCCGCTAGATGGCAAAGCGCGATAACAACATGGCGACTGGCAACTCCTGCCAGGCCGAATCGGCATAGGGCACCGACTCGTCGTCGGCCGCCGCGTAGCGCGGGACCGGCACCGAGCCGATGAGCTTTCGGGTGTAGTCATGACGCGCGTTCTTCCAGATCGAGTCGTGGGCGCCCTCTTCAACTATTTTGCCGTCATGCATCACCAACACCCGGTCGGCCATGTACTTGACCACCGACAGGTCGTGGGAAATGAACAGGTAAGACAGGCCGAACTCTTCTTTCAAATCAGCCAGCAGATTGAGAATCTGCGCCCGCACGGACACGTCCAGCGAGGACACGGCTTCGTCGAGGATCACCAGCGAAGGTCGCAGGATCAACGCCCGCGCGACCCCGATGCGCTGACGCTGGCCGCCGGAAAATTCGTGGGGGTATTTCCACACCGCCGATTGCGGCAGGCCGACGCGATGAATGATGTCGAATATTCGCTTACTGCGCGCCTGGGCGTCTTTTTCCCCGTGGTTTTTCAGCACGCCTTCGAGAATCCGGTACACGCTGTGCTTGGGATTGAGTGAGCCGTATGGGTCCTGAAAGACCATCTGAACGAAAGGCCGGTGGACGCGCAGTTGTTTTTCATCCAGTGCGGCGATATCGGTGCCATTGAGCAGGATCTGCCCGGAGCTGGACTTGATCAGCCGCAAAATGGTTTTACTCAGTGTGGATTTGCCGCAGCCGGACTCACCCACCAGGCCCAAGGTTTCACCTGGCAGGATCTGAAATGACACGTCGTCAACGGCAGTCACCGGCCCCCGGCTGGTCTTGTACTCTGCGCGCAGATTACGCACCTCGAGAATCGGCTGATCGGGAGCGCCGACATTGGCCTCGCGGGCGGTCCGGTTACGTGCATGGCTCTGCAGATCAAACTCTATGATGCCGTTGGACGCCCGGCGCACATTGATTTCCGGCAGAGAGGCGTTCGCGTAATGCAAAGGTGTATCCATGCGCAGCGAAGCACCCAACAAGCCTTGGGTATAAGGATGCTGCGGCGCGGTGAAAATGGCTTCGGTGGTGCCCGACTCGACAATGAGCCCGTCGTACATCACCGCCACACGATCCGCCCACTGCCCAACCACCCCCAGGTCGTGGGTAATCAACAGCAAACCCATGGCGTATTCTTCGCTCAGATCTTTGAGCAACTGCAGAATGTGCGCCTGCACCGTCACATCCAACGCAGTGGTCGGTTCATCAGCGATCAGTAACCGTGGGTTACAGGCTACGGCGATGGCGATCATCACCCGCTGCCGCTGGCCGCCGGACAGGTTATGGGGAAAGTCGTCCAGACGTGCCGCCGCATTGGGAATGCGCACCTTCTTCAGCAGATTCAACGCTTCGAACCGGGCATCCTTGCGCGACAGGCCACGATGTCGGCGCAGCACCTCGCCGATCTGTTCGCCGACGCTGAGCACCGGGTTGAGTGAGGTCATAGGATCCTGAAACACCATGGAGATGTCATTGCCACGCAGCCCGCGCATCACCGGATCGCTGATTTTCGAGAGATCCAGCCCGTCGAAAGCTACTTGCCCGCCAATGTCGGCCTGGCCGCCGAGCAGGCGCATGATGGCCATGGCGGTGGTGGATTTACCACAACCGGACTCCCCCACCAACGCCAGGGTTTCCCCACAGGCGACGGTGAAATTCACGCCCTTGACCGCCTGATAATCGCCGTAGTTGACCCGCAGGTCTGAGACATTCAGCAATGGTTGACTGGAGTCATCGATATTGGCTACAGCGTTCATGCTGTTCTCCCGCGCAATCTTGGGTTCAGGGCACTGATCAAGGCGTCGCCTACCAGGTTCAGGCTAAAAACGGTAATCACCAGCGTCAGGCCAGGGATCGCGGTCAGGTAAAGCGCGCTGCGCAGCATGTCGCGGCCTGTGCCGATCATGCTGCCCCAACTGACTTTGTTTGGGTCGCCGACGCCAAGAAACGACAACGAGGATTCGGTAAGAATTGCCGAGGCTACTATTACCGACGCGGTGATGATGATGGGGGGCAAGGCGTTGGGCAGTACTTCACGAAAGATGATCCAGCGCGTGCTGTAGCCGACACTGCGTGCAGCCAGAACGAAATCGGCACTGAGCAATGCACGAAACTCCGCCCGGACCAGTCGCGCTACGGTATCCCAGGACGTCAGCCCGATGACCACGGCGATGATCGTCACCGTGGATTGGGTAATGGACACCACCACGACCACCAGCAGAAATGAAGGGGTGGTCTGGAAAATCTCGATCAGCCACGTCAGCGCGCGATCAATGCGGCCGCCAAAGTAACCGGCCAGCGCGCCGATCAGCGTACCGATCAACACACTGACGAGCGCAGCGGTGATGCCCACCAGCAATGACACCCGAGCGCCGTGGGCAAGCCCCGCAGCCAGATCCCGACCCAAAGCGTCGGTTCCTAACGGGAATTGCCAGTCTTCAGCCGGCGCCAGCAGCGGCTGGGCCACCATATCCAGAGGATCGCCCGGATAAAGATAACCGGCGCCGAGCGCCACCAGCACAATCAACAGCAATACGCTGATACCAGTAACGGCGCCGGGCGAACTCAACAGCGCCCGGGTAACCGGCCAGCGGCTGCGGGGGGCCAATGAGGTTTCCGGCAGCGCTGGATCGTCCGCGGCCAAGGGTTTGACCGCCGAGCTGAAACGTCCCAGCAGCGCGACGCACAATTGCTGGCGCCAGGAAGATTCAGGCAGCACCGGACGCACAGGATGAACAGTCGAAGTTGAATCGGAGGCTTGGACGCTCATGTTTCAGCGCCCCTTGGCACGAGCGGCGATCCGCGGATCGAGTCTGGCATGCAGCAAGTCCACCAGAATATTGGCCGCGATGACAATGAAAGACGACATCAACAGAATGCCCAGAAGCACTTTGTACTCCCGAGCCTGGACGGCTTCGAGGGTCAGACGGCCGATACCAGGCCAGCCAAACACTGTTTCCGCCACCGCTGCGCCGCCAAGCAGACCGCCAAGGTGCGCACCGGCGACGGTGGTCAGAGGCAAAAGTGCATTGCGCAGCACATGCCGCCAAGTAATCCGCCAGGGCGACAAACCTTTAGCCCGGGCGGTGCGGACATAATCCTGGGTCAGCACTTCAAGAACCGATGCGCGAGTGAGCCGGGCATAGATGGCGATGAAAAAACTGGCCAGCGTCAGGGCCGGCAAAATCGCGTACTGCAGTTTGTCGACGAATTTTTCAGCGCCGGTCAAACCTGCTCCGATGGTGCCATCGCCGCCGCTGGGCAGCCATTCGAGTTTGACCGCGAATAGCACAATGGCCATCAGACCGATCCAGAAACCGGGAGTTGAATACAGCACAAAGGCAATGGAGGACAGCACACGATCAGGCCATTTGCCTTTCCACAACGCCATTACCACACCTAGGCCAACCCCAACCGCCAGCGAGATCACCAGCGCCAGCCCCATCAACAACAGCGTGTTAGGCAGGCGTTGAGTGATGACATCCAGAACCGGGATGCCATAGCGCGGCGAGTCGCCGAGGCTCAAATGGGCGAGTTGCCCAATGTAATCGCCAAACTGTGCCAGAGAAGACTTATCCAACCCGTATTGCTGACGCAGCAGGGCCGTGGTTTCGGCCGTGGCCGAGCCTGCTTCTGCCACCAAGGCATCGACAGCATCGCCCGGCACCATTTGCAGCAAAACGAAGTTGAGGACGATCACCCCGACGGCGGTCGGGACGGCACGAATGAGGGGGCCACGAAATCCTGAATGCAGGAGCTGAGTAATACGCTGATAGAAAGTGCTGACCGGCATCGGGTTCTCTGCAAACAATCGGATTGAACGAGTGCTGTTTCAAGGGCGATTACTAATACAGCAATTGTTCTGGGTAAACACCGACGAAAACGTTCTAAACTTATTATCACGCCGGTAATTGCAACTGCGTTTAACGTTATAAGTGCGCACTTGAACATTTGAGAAAATTTCCGCTAGGCTCGTGGTTCTGTTCTGCCCCCCAACAGAACACCTTTGAACCCCTATTAAAAAAACGCCTCATGAGTTCTAACTCTGGAACCCATTGTCAGTGGGTCGTTATTTTCTGAACCTGTTATTTTTTTGTACAGCAAAGGTGCAGCATGCCGTTAAGCCGAAGGACGTTTATCAAAGATTCCATGATCCTGGCCGCAGGCGCCGGATTGGCGGGCAATGCATCCGGGATATTCGCCGCCGTCGATGGCAAGCAGACACTGGTCGTATCCCAATTCCCGGAACCGACGATTCTGACCAACGCGCTGACCACCGACGGGACCATCTACACCGTCACCAGCAAACTGTTCGACGGCCTGCTGTCTTACGACGCGCAACGCAAACCGGTGCCGCGCCTGGCGACGGATTGGCACGTCAGCGACAACGGCCTGGTCTACACCTTCAACCTGCGCCAGGGCGTTACCTGGCATGACGGCCATCCATTCGGCGCTGAAGATGTGGCGTTTTCACTGCAAAGCATCTGGCGCAAATTCAACTCGCGGGGTATTACCACCTTCGCCCCGGTGAGCAAGGTTGAAACCCCGACGCCGCTGCAAGTGGTGCTGACCCTGTCGACACCTGCGCCGTATCTGCTCAGCGCGCTGTCTTCCACCGACGCTCAGGTTCTGCCGCAGCACTTGTATGACAGCGGTAACCCGCTAACCAACCCGCACAACATCAAACCCATCGGTACCGGCCCCTTCAAGTTTGATCGATGGGACCGTGGCGTATCGATCAACCTGGTCAGGAACGAGCAGTACTGGGACGCTGGCAAGCCGCATCTGGACGCGCTGATCTTTCGCATCATTCCTGACCTCACCGCAGCGTCCGCAGCGCTGGAAACCCAGGCCGTCCAGTTGGCGTCCGTGGCCCTGAGCAACGTCAAGCGCCTGCGCGGCGTACCGCAGTTACAGGTGAGCGAAATAAGCGCGCCCTACTCCCCCGGCCTGGTGGGTTTTGAGTTCAACCTGGAAAAGCCGGTGTTTCAGGACGTGCGCGTGCGCCAGGCCTTTGCCCACGCCATTGACCGTGACTTCATCGTCAAAAATATCTACTTCGGCTTCGCCCAACCGGCTTTCAGTGCAATCCCCGCGAGCATGAGCGATTTCTACGACGACAGCGTTCCGCGTTACCCCTTCGATCTGGCCAAAGCAGAAGCATTGCTTGAGGAAGCCGGCCTGAAGAAGGGAGCCGACGGCCTGCGTCTGACCCTGTTCAACGACCCCAACCCGGCCAATGAGACCTTGCAGATCGCGCATTATCTGCGCAGCAATCTGGCGAAAATCGGGGTGAAGCTGGTGATTCGCTCGCAGGATTTCCCGGAGTACGTCAACCGGGTCTACACCCGCCGCGACTTCGACACCACACTGATCAGCGCCACCGCCGGCCCAGATCCGGTGATGGGCACCCAGCGTTTCTACTATTCTGCCAACTTCAAACCGGGCATTGCGTTCTCCAACGGTGCGCGCTACGCCAACCCCCGAGTCGACGAGCTGCTGGACCTTGGCCAGGGCGAAGTCGATCCGGTCAAGCGCAAGGCCTGGTATGCGCAATTCCAGCAGATTGTGCTGACTGATCTGCCGAAGATCCCCATCGTTTCGCCCACGGTGGTCGTGGTCACGCAAAAACAGCTGAAGAATTTCTTCAATTCCTCAGAAGCGCTCTACGGCAATTTCGCTGATGCGGTTTATCAGGCCTGAGATTGACCAGGCGAAATTAACCTCGCTCCCAAGGAAAAGGACTTATCCATGACCGATACCACACTAACCCCGCCGCATCGAACCGTAGCGGCGCCCACCAGCGCGGCCCATGTGATTGCCAGCGACCAGCAAGCCATTGACGTGGCCACGCGGCTGGCGGTGATATTCAAGGCCAGCGCCCAACGGCGGGACGTCGAACGGCAGTTGCCGTGGCAGGAACTGGAAGACTGCGCCCGCAGCGGGTTGCTGGCTGTCAGGGTGCCCCGCGCCTACGGCGGCGCCGAGATTTCCTACCTGACCTTGACCCGGGTGGTGGCGATCATCGGTGAAGCCGACGCCTCCATCGGACAGTTACTGCTGAGCATCATTCTGGCTTGCAGCGTTATCGAGGCGGTGGGTCGCGAGGAACAGAAGCAGCTGTTCTTCGGCATGATTCTGCAGGGCTACCGCTGGGGCAACGGCCACGCGGAAGGTGGCAGCCTGCCCGCAGGTACCACCCGCACGCAGATCACCCGAGAAGGCGATCACTACCGGGTCAACGGTTCCAAGGCCTACTCCACCGGGGCGCTGTTTTCGCAGCTGATTTCCATCGGCTGTGTGGACGAAGACGGCCTCTATAAAACCGCAGTACTGGACCGTCATGCGCCGGGTCTGACCATCATTGATGACTGGGACGGATTCGGCCAGCGCACCACGGCCAGCGGCACGCTGCTGCTGGACAATGTGTGGGTCGAAAACAGTCATGTGCTGAACTCTGAACTGGGTAAAACCACCGCCAACAGCTACGGCATTCCGGACTTGTTCCACAGCGCTCTGGACTTGGGCATCGCTCGTGCAGCATTCAACGACACGCTGGAGTACGTGCGCAATCATGCTCGGCCATACGCCCGCACCGGGGTCACCGACGTGACCGAAGACCCTTACACACTGGAGATCATCGGCGATTTGCACACGCGCATTCATGCCGGGGAAGCGGTGCTGGAACGCGCGGCTTCGCTGTTTGACCAAGTCACCGCTGAAAACGGACCGGGGCCCTCGGCGAAAGTCTCCTCGGCACTGGCCACGGCCAAGATCCTCACCACCGAAGCGGCGCTGCTGGCCAGCAACAAACTATTCCAGCTCGGCGGCGCGAGCTCCACGCGCCTGGAATACGGTTTCGACCGCCACTGGCGCAACGCCCGGACGCACACGGTGCACGACCCGGTGGCCTGGAAGTTCAACCTGATCGGCAAGTTTCATTTACTGGGAGGGGAATAAAGTCCGGTTTCATTGGGGATCACAACTTGCGGATCGGCGCTTCAATCCAGGGAGGTAAACAATCACCGGAAAACACACATGAACACGGGCAAAGCAGCTGTACCCCATCTGCCAGGCTAGAACCAGCCAGCGACCAATCACTCCTGCACACACTTCGAAGATTGCAGAGGCATTACCAGGCATTCACGCATGTCATCACTTCAGTCCCGACGCCATACCCTCGGTCTAATGTTTTCCATGGGTACCGTCAGCCTTGCGCCCGTGGAGGCGCTCAAAGCTGAAACCGACTACGAAAAAGACCGCCTTGAAACCGTGATCGTGACCGGGTCGCGGGTCGAGACCACAGCCCTCAAAGCCCTGGCTCCGGTCCAGTTGATCAAGGGCGAGGCCCTGCGCGCAACCGGCGCCAGCGATCTGCGCCGCGCGCTGTCACAAGTCGCTCCGTCCTACATCAATATCAACAGCAACGGCGGCGCCCTGTCGAAAAACGTGGGCGGTTCTTCACTGCGCGGCCTGTCAGGCAACCAGGTGTTGGTGCTGGTCAACGGTAAACGGCGCCACGGCACTTCGATGATCAACAACAGTGGCGGCGCCACGTTGGGATCGTCCGCGGCAGACCTGGGCCTGATTCCGATTTCGGCGGTCGAACGCGTCGAGGTGCTGACCGATGGCGCCGCAGCGCAATATGGCTCGGACGCTATTGCGGGTGTGATCAACGTGATCCTGAAATCGGCCTCCTCCGGCGGTTCGGCAGACGTGTCCTACGGTGAATACAATCATGACGTTTCCAAAGTCGGCAATCTGGGTGACGCTGGTGCCACTTATACCGGCGGCCTCAACTCAGGGTTCGCGCTGGGTGAGAACGGTGGTTTTGCCAACCTCAGCCTGTCGTACCTGAAAACCGGCGACAGCCACACAGTCGGACCCTGGAAGAATCCTTCGCGGTCGATCTGGCAAATCTATGCGGCCCCTAACGATCCGCGCGAAGCTTCGGCCGACCGCAACGTACCGGAAAACTATGAGGTGGTGCCGATCCAGGAAAGCACCAGCTTTGCCTACAACCTCGGCTTGCCGCTCAACGACAACCTGTCCCTGTATTCCTTCGCCACCTACAGCCCGCGCACTTCGGAGGCCAAAGGCTCGTTTCGCTCGGAAACCAACGCTACTTCCAACGTGATCACCACACCGGGCGGCTACAGTTCGCGACTGCAGACCAAGGAACAAGACCTGCAACTCAACCTGGGTATCAAGGCCGAAGACATTCTCGGCTGGAGTTGGGACGCTGGCCTGAGCTACGGCCAAAACCGCGCCGACATTAACATTCTCAACACCACTAACCCGTCGTTCGGCGCCCTGCTGCCATTGCAAAATCTGCATGCGGGGGATCTGAAGTTTGCCGAAAGCATCCTTTCGCTTTCCGGCCAGCATGCCTTCGACACAGGCCTGTTCGCCTCGCCGCTGAACGTGACGGTGGGCACCGAATATCGCTACAACAGCCTGGAACTGGGCTCTGGCGAATACTATTCGTACGCGGGCGGCGGCTATCGCTATCCAGCGGACTATCCGGCGCCCAACTTGCGCGGCACCCTGGCCGGGGCAGGTTCAGCGTTTCTGACCGGGTTCAGCCCGCAATTCGAGTTCGACGAGTCGCGGCACAATACTGCGTTCTACATCGATTTTGCCCAGAAGGTCACCGACAAATGGGACAGCGGCCTGGCCATTCGTTACGAAGACTATTCGGACTTCGGCTCGGCGGTCGCGGGTAAGTTCTCGAACCGCTACCAGTTCAATGATCTGGTGGCGCTGCGCGGTACGTTCAGCAACGGATTCCGCGCCCCGTCCCTGGCCGAACAGAATTACCAAAGCGCAACGGTGCAGCCGGTCAACGACCCGATTACCAACACTTCATACATTTCCTACTACTACGACACCTTGCGACCGGATTCACCCGCCGCACAGGCATTGGGGGCGAAGAAACTCAAGGCCGAGAAATCCACCAACGTCAGCTTCGGACTGGTGTTTACGCCAACTGATCGTCTGTCCGCATCGATCGATGTGTACCAGATCGACATTCGTGACCGGATCTTTCTCACCGGAGCCTTCAACGGCTTCAACAACGCAGCCGTTGCACGAGCGCTGACCAGTGCAGGACTGACCAGTCAGCAACAAGTGCGCTACTTCACCAATTTCGGTGACACCCAGACCCGAGGCGTCGAGTTCAAGCTCGACTATGACGCCAACTACAACCAGTTCGGCCGCGCCCATTGGGGCTTGTCATATGCGCGCAACAAGAACGAAGTCAAAAGTGTCGACAACCCGGCGGTGTTGAGCAATGCCGGGCTGAGCCTGCTCGATCGCGAACGCATTACGCTGCTGGAAGAGGCGTTGCCGCAAAACATTGTGCGCGGCGCGCTGGACTGGCAACTGGGCAAATTCGGTGTGCAACTGACTCAGCACTACTACTCCAAGACCCGTGCCGTGAACAACGTGCTCAATAGCGCGCAAGACTCGACCACCAGCGACTCGTTCATCACCGATGCCGCCCTCAGTTATCTGGTGACCGACAACCTCAAGGCGACGCTGGGGGCCAACAACCTGTTCAATAAACGCGCGCCGGATCAGCCCGACAGCCTGGCTTCCATCATCAACCATGAAGACCCTTACGCCAACCGCAACACGCCTTATGGCATCGGCGGCGGGTTCTATTACGCGCGGATGAGTTACGACTGGTAAGGCCGCGCGGTCGCCCCACTGTTGGACTGAGGCTTGCCCGCGAAGACCGATAGCACGGTAGGTCTGCCTTGTTGCATCTACCTAATCGCGGGCGTGTCTCACTGCAACGGATTTCAGCCAACTGTCTGCGCACTGACTTTGAAAAGGAACAAACCGACATGGTTACGCGGCGTACATTTATCGGCTACTCACTGGCGGCCACCGCCGCCTACGGCCTGACTGGCCAGCGCCCGGCCTTTGCCGGCAGCACCGGCGGGACGCTGATTATTGCGCAAAACCCCGAGCCCACGGTGTTGACCACCGGCCTGACCACGGCACCGGCCACGCAACTCATCTCGCCGAAAATCTTTGACGGCCTGCTCTACCTCAGCCCCACCAATGGTCCGCAACCACAGCTGGCCGAAAGCTGGGTTTTCAGCCCCGATGGCCTGCAGGTCACGTTCAAGCTGCGCCCCGGGGTGAAATGGCACGATGGCAAACCGTTCACCTCCGCGGACGTTGCGTTTTCGGTAATGGAGGTATGGAAAAAATACAGCTCCCGAGGTCGTTCGGCGTTTCCCAACGTGGAAAGCGTCGATACGCCGGATCCGCTGACGGCAGTATGGAACCTGTCCAGGCCCACACCCTATCTGCTCAGCGCTCTGAATGCCCGCGACTCCCAGGTACTGCCGCGCCACCTTTATGCGGGTACTGACATCCTCAATAACCCGGCCAATACCGCGCCGGTGGGAACCGGTCCCTTTCGCCTCAAGGAATGGGTGCGCGGCAACTACCTGACCCTGGAACGCAACCCCGATTACTGGCAGACCGGCAAGCCGCTGCTGGATCAAGTGGTGTACCGCTTCATCGCTGATCCGTCTTCGGTATCGGCGGCGCTGGAGACCGGCGCGGTACACGTTGCCTACGCCGATACGCTGTCCAACAGCGAAATCAAACGGCTGAAAAACAATCCAGCCTTGACCGTCCACGACCGCCTCAATACCTATGGCGGCACTGGCATCATGGCTCTGGAATTCAACCTGCAGCGTGCCGAGTTTCAGGACGTGCGGGTGCGCCAGGCGTTCGCCCACGCCATCGACAAGGAATTTATCCTCAAGAACATTCTCCTCGGCCAGGGCACAACGGCCGACTCACCGATCCCGAAGAACTTCCCGCAGTTCTACAGCGCCGATGTGCCGCAGTACCCCTTCGATCTGAAACGCGCCGAAGCGCTGCTGGAAGCGGCAGGCCTCAAGAAGGACAAGGACGGCATTCGGTTGCGGATCAAGAACGATCCAAGTCCGTCAGCGGTGTACCAGCAAACCGCCAATTTCTTGCGCAGCACATTCGCCAAGATCGGTGTGAAACTGGAAATCCGCAATCAGGACTACGCGCAGTTCATCGACCGCATCTACGGTCGCTATGACTTCGACACCAACCTGTCGCCCGCCTCCACCGCGCCGGACCCGGCAATCGGCCTGCAGCGTTTTTACTGGTCAAAGAACATCCATGCCGGCGTCGCCTATTCCAACGCCACCCATTACAGCAGTCCCGAAGTCGATGCCCTGCTGGAACAGGCCCAAGTGGACAACGACCCGCAACGCCGCTGGGATCTGTATCAGACGGTCCAGAGCAAAGTATTGGAGGACTTGCCGCGCATCCCGATAATTTCCAGCGAAGACGCGCTGCTGTCCCGCAGCAACGTCCTCAACCTCACCGATTCCACCGGTGGCGGTTTCATCGGCAATCTGTCAGAAGTTCGTTTGGGCTAACGCTGCACCAACTGGCGCAACACATGGGACTTGACCAGCAAATCCAGCAACTGCCGAAGATCGCTCCTGGCGATGTGCGGCAGATGCTCGCTGATAGCGTCCAGATCAAACGCGCGGCTGCACTGTTGCAACCAGCCGAGGGCAGGCAATAGAAGCCCAGGTATTTCAGTGTCCAGAGTAAGGCGCTCGCGCCAGTCCTGATCCAGCGCCGTGCCTTGCAGACGCAGACGCGGCGCCGATTGCCCGGACGTTGGCAGCTCCTGCCAGGTCAGGCCCGAGCCTGGAATCCGCAGCAGCTCGGTGGTGTCTACCGACGGTGCCGAGTTCCAACTCAGGGACGGCGTGTCGGCTTCGCGGCTGAGGCGTGTGGCCAATTCGCCTAACAAGACGTTCAGCCCGGTGTCCTGTGGATCGGCCTTGCCGTACAAGGGCAAACGCCAGCGTGCATCGCCCAACAGCCAGGGTTTCAGCCAGCGCAACACTGCGTCGGCCAGCACCGGCGGGCGGATCACAATGCTCAACGCCAGCGAGGGCTCCAGCGCTTCGGTGCGGTGCCAGGTTCCGCGGGGCAGGAACAGCACAGAGCCCGCAAGCATCTCATGGCGCTCGAAGGTAACCCCGCAGGCATCAGGAAAACCCTGCCGGGCCTGTTCGAAGAGGTTTTCTACCGCCACCATGTCTGGGCCGAACTGCGCACCGTAAGGCCGTTCAATCTCGGTCATGGGTGCGACGTAAAAGGTTTTTTTGCCCACCAGTTGAATGGAGATAACCTCCTCGGCATCGTAATGGCAGGACACGCCGTCATCTTCGGGCGAAGCAAAGGCGCTGAGCCTGGCGCTGCCCTCCACCACCCCCAACTCGCGCTCCAACTCGCGCAAAAAAGGTACTGCGCCGGGCAAGGTGCCGCTGACATCCTGAAAGAATACCGTCAGCCCCAACTGCAACAAGCCCGCAGCGTTGGCCTGACTGTCGAATGTCTGGGGCGAGCGTAACCCACGCCCGAAGGACAAAGGTCCGCGATAGCGATCGGCCAGTTGCCCAATATCCTGCAGCAGGGCTTGCTGAAACAGCTCCGGTAGCCGGCTCAGAAGACCATGTTCGACCCTGATCTGTGACGGGAAGCCAGTGCTGTCGACTTGCAAGCCACCTACGCCGAACAACCGCTGGATCAGTCGTGGATCAGGCATCACGGGCCACGGCGGCGCGCACCAGCGGAATCACATCGCGGCCGAAAATCAGCGTGTCCGGCACCGGATCGAAACCGCGAATGAGGAACTTATCGACACCCAGCTTGTGGTACTCAAATAACGCATCAGCCACCTGCTGCGGGGTGCCGACCAAAGCTGTGGAATTTCCATGGGCGCCAGTGACCGCAGCAAACTCGGTCCACAGACGCTGATCCAGAACCGCGCCCTGGGCTGCCGCCTCACGCAAACGCTGAGAGCCGACGTTTTCATTCAGGACTGGCGTCGCCGGGTACTTGGCCTTCGCCGCCGCGAGCAGGTCACGGCTGCGAGCCCACGCTGCTTCTTCGGTGTCTGCCACCAACGGCCGGAATGCCAGCAGGAATTTGATTTGCTCTTCCCGCCCATATCTAGCGGCGGCCCTGCGCACATTGGCGATGGTTTCGGCGGTCTGCGCCAGGGACTCGCCCCACAAGGCATAAACCTCGGCATGTTGTCCTGCGACCTCGAAGGCTGCGGCCGATGATCCACCAAAGAAAATCGGCACACCTGACGCCCGCCACGGCTTGACCGAGGACTGCGCGCCTTTTACCCGGTAATAGTCGCCCTGATGATCGAAGGGCTCATCGCTGTTCCAGACCTTTT
Organism: Pseudomonas sp. CFII64; assembly: GCF_000416235.1. Lineage (GTDB taxonomy): Bacteria > Pseudomonadota > Gammaproteobacteria > Pseudomonadales > Pseudomonadaceae > Aquipseudomonas. The sequence continues at coordinate 206,553 of NZ_ATLO01000028.1, forward strand.
TGACCACCGTCAAGTATTCGGCGGTGCGTGCATAGCGTTCGTCATGGGCGAGGAAATCACCATCACGTTGCTGGTCGGCATCGGTGCCGCCACTGATGATGTGCACGGCCAGACGCCCGTCGCTGAACTGATCCAGGGTTGCCAGCTGCCGGGCCGCCACTGTGGGCGCGACAAATCCGGGACGGTGGGCAAGCATGACGCCCAACCGCTCGGTGTTGTGCAGCACATAAGCGGCTACCTGATTGTTGTCCGGCCAGGTGGCGAAGCTACCAATCAACAGCCGGTCAAAACCGTTGGCTTCAGCGGTATGGGCCATGTGCCTGATGTAGGCTTTGTCGATGATCGGGCCACTGGCTTCGATCACTTCGGCGCCACTGCGGCTACTGGTGTGGCCAATGAATTCCAGACTCATGTCTGCTCCTGATGGGGTTATGGCGCGCGTCAGACGCGCAGGCCGGCTTCTTTTAACAGCGGCAAGATGCGTTCGCCGAAATGCGCGAGGTCCACGGCGAAATCGTGAAAGTTGAGTTGCACACCATCAATACCGGCGGCCTTGAGCGCCACCAGTTGCTCGACCACTTGTTCGGGGGTGCCGATGATTTCGATGTTGCCGCCCAGGCCCAGTCCGGTATTGCGCGAACCTTCTGCGCGGCCACGCCAGGCATGGGCGTCACTGGCATAGGCCTTGTGGTTGCCAAAAGTGCCGGGGACCTTGTTGCCGACGATGGCTTCCAGGTATTGCCGGGTCTCTTCTTCGGTATCGCGACTGACAATGATCGGATTGATGATGGTGCGCACATCACGACCAAATTGACTGGCGCGCGCTTTTATCTTGTGGACGTGGGCCGGGATGTCTTCCAGTGTTTCGCGAATGCCGGCGCCCGATGAATTAGTGATGAAGATCAGATCGGACTGACTGGCCGCAAAATCGATACCCGCTTCGGAACCGGTGGCAGTGACCAGCACCGGACGCCCGTACAAGGGTTTGGGCGTGATGTAGCCATCCTTGATCTTCCAGCCGTGCTGGCCTTCGTAGGTGAAATTCTCGCGGCTGCTCCAGAGGGTATTGAGCACGTCGAACAGCTCACCCGCCAGTTGATAGCGCTCATCGTGTTCGATCTGTGGCCGACCGAACATCTCGTGCTCGACGGGACGGTGACCGGTCACGATATTGATACCCCATCGACCCTTGGCGATGTGGTCCAGGGTGGCGCCGTACTTGGCAATGTGCAGCGGATGCAGAGGTCCGTACAGCACGTGGATGGTGGACACCAACATGATGCTTTTGGTAATCGCCGCCATGGCGCCCAACGCAATGAACGAATCCAGTGAAGCTTCGCCGTCGTAGCCGCCTTTGGGCAGCCACTGGGTTCGGCTGAACGCCAGCTCGAAACCCAAGGCTTCGGCTTGTTGCACAATCCTGGCGTTGTAATCAAAGGTCCAGGTATTGGACGTCGGGTAATTAGTCAGGCGAATGTCCTGCATGTTGAGAAACACCCCCAGCAACAAGGGTTGCTTGAGAGCCTTGCTCAATGGGCTGTCGGCGAAGTCCAGAGGCGTGGGAAATGCCGAGCGTTCGAACTCAGGGTTGAGATGTGGCTGAGCCATTTCGGTGTCCTTGTTATCAGGCGAATGAAAGGCTGGGCGCACAGCCATTTGAAATGGCTGCCCGCCACCGCGCTTACGAGAACCGCACTTACCAGAAATAATCCAGCCGGGCGTAGTAGTAGCCGCCGTCTACGCCGTAGGGCGAGTACCAACTCAACGCCGGGTTATCCACCGGCATGAAGTAATACAGCTTGGCCTGCTCGCTCAGTTGTTCCGGACGCTCGTTTAAAATGTTCAAGCCACCCACCGAAACCTTGAGCTGATCGGTGACGTTGTAGCCAACGTCCAGGTCGGTGATGAACGCAGCCTTGACCTTCTCGTCACGATTGGCGTTGTAGTAGCTCTTGCCGGTGACTGCCGAGTAGCGGGTTTCCTTGAGCGAGACTTCGAAATCGTCGATATACCAAGTGTGGGATAAAGCAGTCTTGTTCTTCGGAAACGCGCTGGTCAGGTTGCCCTGCTTGTCGCGACCCAGGACCTGTACTCCGGTGCCAGCCAGGGAATCGGGTTCCTTGATGCCTTTGATTTCCTGCAGGCTCTGGGTGCTGGTCAGGGTCCATTTGCCACGACCATAAGCCCCGTACGCGGTACGGTAGTCGGCCACCAGATCGATACCGCGTGTACGGGTATCGGCGAGGTTGCCGTAGTAGGCGACGCTCTGGTTAGTGTCCAGCCCGGCGTTGGCCAGCAGCCGCGCGATACTGGCGTCATTCACCCCGCTCAAGGCGCTGGTCTGCAGGATGCGGTCTTTGATATCGATCTGATAGAAGTCGACCGTAACGTCGAGATTCTTCGCCGGCGTGGCGACAAAGCCAACGCTGTAGTTACGCGACTTCTCCGGTTTCAGATCCTTGGAACCCAGCGCCGTAGCCGCTGCCGAACCTGGCGGTGCGTAGGTCGTGATGTTCTGGCTCAGCACGCCGGTAACCGGGTTTGCGCTCCACGCCGATGTGCTCGACGAAAAGTACTGTTGCTGTAGCGACGGCGCGCGGAAACCATTGTTGATGGCGCCGCGTAGCGCGAAGGTCGGTGTCAGTTGATAACGGGTGGACAGCTTGCCGCTGGTGGTGTCACCGACATCACTGTAGTGCTCGAAACGTCCGGCCAGGCTCAACTCCCATTTGTCAGTGAGTTTTTGCGTGAAGTCGACATAACCCGCGGTGTTGCTGCGATCCCAGCTGCCTGCTGCCTGAGGACTGAAACCGCCCCACCCGGCCGATCCCGAACTTGGCCGCTTGCCCGCATTGGGCGAACCCACCGGGTAGACGTAGCCGCCGTCGGCGTAGGAAGCGTACTCGCCTTTGCGGATCTGGTAGCCGTCGACCCGGTACTCGAGACCACTGGCCACATGCAGCGGGTTGTCAAACAGACCGGTATCAAATGCGCGGTTGATGTCGAGGTTGTTGGTCCACTGGGTGAAAATCGCCTGACCGTTGTCGATGTCTGTAGGGCTGGCCGGACCGAAAGAAGCGTTCAGCGAGTCGTCATTGTGGTACTGGACGTCGTTGCGGCCATAACTGGTGGACAGATCCCAATCCCAACCCAATACGTCCTTGCCTTTGATCCCGAATACACCTTGCAGGTCATCTTCCACTGAACGGAACTTGGGTAGAAAACCGTCCGGATAGACTTCCGGAATGTTCTGCGCCGAGTTGGCCGTACGGTAGGTGCCGAAGCCTGTCGAGTCGCGATGGCTGAACGTGGAAAAGGAGTAGAAGTCGAGCTCATCGTTGAGCGGCAACTCGGCGTTGTAAGCAAAGTTGTAAGTCTGGGCACGGGGCTGACCCATGATTTGCCGATTACGACTTTCACCGTATTCCCGAGGGTCGTTGCCGGAATAGATTTTGGTCCGATCAGGCACCGCGCCAGCGACGTTGCTGGTCTCCTGAACCTTGACGTCTCCGCTGAGGGTGAAGAAGCCATCATTTGGCAGCTCGAAGCCTTGGTTGATCAAGGTTTCACCCGTAGCGCCGAAGTTGCCCTTGCCTCCTTCACGCTGGCCGTATTGACCGTAGATTGCAGTCGCCTGGCCACCCGTTTTATTGCGTTTGAGGATGATATTGATCACCCCGGCAATGGCGTCGGACCCGTACTGCGCGGCGGCGCCGTCGCGCAGTACCTCGATGTGGTCAACGGCACTGACCGGGATCAGATCGAGGTCCACCGGGGACTGGCCATTGGAGGTCGAAGACGACTGGTGAAAAATTTGCGCCGTGTTATGCCGGCGTTTGCCATTGATCAGCACCAGCACCGCATTGCCGCCCAAGCCACGCAGGGTGGCCGACTTCACCGCAATGCCCGTAGCGCCGGTAAAGCCTGCATCGTTGGTGTAGGAAGGTACTTGCGCAGCCAGCGCATCACGCAAGTTCTGCTTGCCTGAGCGCGCCAGGTCGTCGGCGCTGATCACATCGATCGGTGCCAGGCTTTGCGCAACGGTGCGTTTTTCGGCACGTGATCCGGTCACCACCACTGTTTCCAGCGCATCGGTGCTCTGGTTGGCTTGCGCGGTGTTGGGCGCGGCCGTTGAATCTTCGGCATGCACTGCTGCACTTGCGCACAGCGTCATCACGCCAATAGACACCATTGAAGCGAGGGGCGAACGTGGGGAATTCAAACGAGCATTCATGCGACTACCTGCAAAAATCTAATTATTGCTGGCGTGGTGGTTGTTCCTGGCCATTGAACAAGGATTATGAAAAGCGCTACCGTGTAAGGCCTTGCGCGTAATAGTGTCGGTGTTACTCATCGTGCGACAGGGACTTAAAACACCAGTCCTTCTCGGAGGTGTGTAGTGGTTTCGTTGAGATAGAAGTCACCCACCACACGAGCTTTATGCAACAACGGATTGTGGTTCAATACAGTGCGGATATTTCGCCAGTGACGGTCAAAGTTATATTTTCGGGAAGTGGCAGAACCACCGCCAACTTCAAACAATATCTCTGCCGAGCGCAGAGCAAGTTTTGCAATGACCACTTGCATTTGCGCATTACTGATCGAGGCATCAATCAGTTGCTGATCCAGGTTTTCGGCAGTCGCTAACAACGCTTGCGAACTGTCGTCGAGAATACGTGAAGTCGTAGCGATCAACCCATCAACGGCATAGGCATTGGCGGCGATTTCTCCCACCACTTGCTGGACGAACGGATCATCCCGGGCAATTTGCGCGGAACTGTGCATCGCCGCCCTCGCTTGTTTGCGCACGTAATCAATAGCGTCCTCGCGAATATTACGCACCACACCGGCCGCACAGGCCGCCAGATGCAACTGGCGCAGGCTTGAGCAATGTCGCCCGACATCGGCGTGAGTGCTGCGGGTCTTGAGTTCACTGGCGAGCACTTCGACGTTGTCCAGCAAAATGCCGCCGCTGGCGGTCAGGCGTTGACCCATGCCGTCCCAATCATCGAGCACATTGATCCCCGGACGGTCGGCGGGCAACAGCACAGAGACCATCTTGCCGTCGTCATCGATGGCGGAAAAAGACAGAAAGTCAGAGTAAGCGGAGCCGGTGGCATACCACTTCTTCCCGCTCAAACGGTAATGATCACCGACGCGTGTCAGACGGGTAAGGATTGTACCCAGCGGCGCACCGACTTCGGTGTGGGCCCCGGCGAACAGCTTGCCATCGAGAATCTTGCTGATGTAATCGCGCTTTTCCGCACTGTCCGCGCTGTGGATGACCGCTTCGGTAAAATTGAAATGCGAACGCAGTGCATGGGCGACATTGGGATCGGCGCTGGCCAGTGTCGCGATCAGATCGATGTAATCGACAACACTGCCACCCGGCCCGCCCCATTGACGTGGAATGCGCAAGGCGCCAAGACCGGCCTCGCGGATCAGGGCGAATGCGGCAAATGGCAACTCACGCTCCAGATCGCGTCTGGAGGCGTCTCTGGCAATTTCCTTGACCAAAGCAGGAATACGCGCCAGCAGCACGCCTAAAACATCTGACCTGTCGATTGCAGAAGAACCGATATTAATACTTTGATTGAGCGCCACACTTGCCTCATCTAACTAATCAGATAAATCGCCTCGCCCTTTCGGGCAGTCGCTATAACCATCGGGTATAAACGCATCTAACTACACATTTGCCATCAACGTGGTAGCGACAGTAATCATCCGCCCCCAAGCCGTCAATCACGGAGACTTTCGCGGCGTATATCTTTTTTATCTATGCATATATACCCAGACGCGCATAACCTTATAACTTCTTCGCTTATTGACAAAGGTTATAAGCAATCGGTTAATAGCGTCGCACTTGATGGAAATACTCAATGAAGACTTTGCTGACATTCGGCGGCGCACTTTGGCGCACGCTGTTGCATACCTTGCCGACCATGCTCGGCATTCTCCTGATCAACTTTCTCCTGCTGCAACTGGCCCCGGGCGATGCCGCCGATGTAATGGCGGGTGAATCAGGCTCGGCAACCCAGGAAAGCCTGGCAGCCCTGCGTTCGCAGTTTGGCCTGGACCAAACGATACCGGTGCAGCTCTGGACCTACCTGAATAATCTGGCGCACTTCAATCTGGGTTACTCGCCGCGCTACGGCTCCAGCGTGGAAGCGCTTATTTCGCAACGGCTGGGCACCACTCTGACCCTGATGCTGCTCGCGCTGTTTTTCTCGCTGGTGGTGGGTATCGCTTTGGGCATGATGATGGCCAACTGGCACGGGCGCTGGCCGGATCGCGTGCTATCGGTGTGTTCCCAGTTTTTCTATTCGGTCCCGGGTTTCTGGATTGGACTGATGCTGATCGTGGTGTTTTCGGTCAAGCTTGGCTGGTTGCCAACGGGGGGCGCGGGCACCATTGGCTCGGACTTGCAGGGCTGGCCAGCGTTGCTCGACAGCCTACGCTACATGGCGCTTCCGGCAAGCTCCCTGGCGCTGATCTACATTGCGATCTATGCACGCCTGACACGCGCATCGATGCTCGAAGCAGGTGCGCAGGACTACGTGCGCACGGCAGCCGCCAAAGGCCTGTCGCCCTGGGTCATCACCTTCAAGCATGTGCTGCGCAATGCCTTGCTGCCCATCACCACCATGGCCGGCCTGCACTTTGGCGGCATGCTCGGGGGCGCGGTGGTCATCGAAACCGTGTTCAGTCTGCCAGGCCTGGGCCGGCTGGCGTATGACGCGGTGATGGCCCGGGACTACAACGTGTTGCTGGGAATTCTGCTGATTTCTTCGTTGCTGGTGATCATTACCAACATTCTGGTGGACCTGCTGCAAGCCGGGCTCGATCCGCGCATCCGGAGCCGTCGATGAGCGCGAGCCGCAGCCAGGCGCTGCGACGCTTCTTACGCAATCGGACTGCGCTGGGCGGGTTGATTTTCCTGATCGCCATCGTCTTGTTGGCCCTGACCGCTCCGCTGTTCTATCCCGACGATCCACTGGGCATGGAGGCCGATGCGCTGTTATGGCCGGGACAGGACTGGCATTACCCGCTGGGCACTGATGCCTTGGGCCGCGACGTCATGGCAGGCGTGGTGCATGGCGGCCGTGTTTCCTTGCAAGTCGGGATTCTCGCCAGCCTGTTCGGCGTCAGCCTTGGGCTGGCCATTGGTGCGGCAGCCGGTTACTTCGGTGGCAGGATCGATTATTCGCTGCAACGGTTGATCGAGATTTTCCAGACCATGCCCAGCTTTGTGCTGCTGGTGGCGTTGGTGGCTATTGCCCAACCATCGGTGCCGACCCTGATTTTCGCCATCGGCATCATTTCCTGGCCCACGGTCGCGCGACTGGTGCGGGCCGAAGTGCGCTCGATCCGCGAACGTGAATACATTCTCGCGGCTCGCAGCGTCGGCTATACCCATGTGCGCATCATCCTGCGCGAGGTGCTGCCCAACATCTTGCCAACCTTGATCGTCACTGCCTCGATCATGGTGGCTTCGGCGGTGTTGATGGAGTCGGCACTTTCATTCATGGGCCTGGGCGATCCGAATCAGGTGAGCTGGGGCAGCATGATCGGCAGCGGCCGCGAGCAGATACGCACCGCGTGGTACCTGACCGCCATTCCAGGCCTGGCGATCTTTCTCACCGTGTTGGCTTTCAATCTGATCGGCGACGGCCTGACCGACGCGTTCAATCCCACCCAGGCCCAAGGCCGCAAGTAATCCCGCTTTTCAAGGAGTGCACGACATGCAATATCGCTATCTGGGCCGCAGCGCCCTGAAGGTTTCCCCCCTTACGCTGGGCAGCATGATGTTCGGTGGCCCGACCGATGAAGCAACCTCACATCGCATCATCGCCAAGGCCTTCGATCAAGGGATCAACTTCATCGACACCGCTGACGTGTATCACGACGGCCAGTCAGAAAGCGTAGTGGGCCGGGCCATCCAGGCCAATCGTCACGACTGGGTGGTGGCCACCAAATTCGGTTACTCCCGCGCAGGACGGCCGAATGTCGGCGGCCAGTCACGCAAATGGATCATTCAGTCGGTTGAGGACAGTCTGCGTCGATTGGGTACTGATTACATCGACGTGCTGTACTTTCATCACGCCACCTTTGATGCCCCCTTAGGCGAAGGCGTACGTGCCATCGCCGATCTGATCCATCAAGGCAAACTGCGCCACTTCGGCGTATCAAACTTTCGCGGCTGGCGCATTGCCGAAGTCGCGCAACTGGCGGATGAACTGGGGATCGACCGCCCGGTGGCCAGCCAGCCGCTGTACAACATCGTCAACCGCACCGCCGAAGCCGAGCAGATTCCGGCGGCAAATCACTTCGGCCTTGGCGTGGTGACCTACAGCCCGCTGGCCCGTGGCGTGCTGACCGCCAAGTACCAGCCCGATGTGGCGCCGTCCGCAGACTCACGGGTCGGTCGCAGCGACAAGCGCGTACTGGAAACCGAATGGCGGCCTGAATCGTTGGTCGTGGCGCAACGAATTCAGGAACACCTGAACGGACGTGACATTACCCCGGCGGACTTCGCCCTGGCGTGGGTACTCAATAATCAGCAGGTGACCTCGGCCATTGCAGGACCGAGGACCGAAGCCCATTGGGACCAGTATCTACGTGCGCTTCAAGTAAAAATCGGCGCCGAAGACGAGGCTTTCGTCGACAGTCTGGTCAGCCCCGGCCACACCTCGACTCTGGGTTTCACCGACCCGGGCCACCCGGTGGAAGGCCGCACCCCGCGCTAACCCTCTTTCTCGCACCATGGGTCCGGCTCCCGGCCCCATAACTGAACCGGAACCTGTCATGAGCCTGACCCGACGCCAGCTGCTGGTCTACGCCAGCGCCACTACTACGCTTTTGCAGCTGACCCCAGGATTCTCCTTCGCCGACGAGCCGCCGGTGCGCGGCGGCACGCTGAAACTGCACATCGCCATCGAGCCGCCGATCCTGGTCAACCTGACCCATACCGCCGGAGCGGCGGTGTACATCACCGGCAAAGTCACCGAGGGCCTGCTGACTTACGATCTGGACCTCAAGCCCAAGCCACAACTCGCCACCGCCTGGACCGAGAGCGACGACGGCCTGGAATACACGTTCAGCCTGCGCCAGGGCGTGAAATGGCACGATGGCAAGGACTTCACTGCCGATGACGTTGTGTACTCGTTGCAGACACTCAAGGCCTCGAACCCCAGAGGTCGGGCGACCTTTGCCAACCTCGCCAGCGTGACTGCCATCAACCCCTATCTGGTGCAGCTGAAGCTAAGCAAACCGGCGCCCTACCTGCTCACCGCACTGGCGGCCTGCGAATCACCCATTGTCGCCAGACACATCTATGGCGATGCACGTCCGGAAACTCACCCCAATGCCACCGCGCCCATTGGTACGGGGCCTTTCGTGTTCAAGGAATGGGTGCGCGGCAGCCATGTGATACTCGAACGCAATCCTCATTACTGGGACGCACCAAAGCCCTACCTGGACCGCATCATCGTGCGCTTCATCGCCGACTCGGCAGCGACCGTGGCCGCCCTGGAAGCCGGAGAAATCGACATCTCCACCGGGGGCGTTCCGCTCGGCGACATCGAGCGGATCAAAACCAACCCGCGCCTGGCCATCGAAGATCGCGGCGAACCGTATACCAACGGCATTACCCGCGTGGAATTCAACCTCGACAATCAGTATCTGCAAAAGCAACCGGTACGCGCCGCCATCGCCCACGCGATCAACCTGGAGTTCATTCGCAAGACCATCTTCCTCGGCTATGGCCAACCCCTGTACGGGCCGATCAGCCCGGAGATGAAAAACTTCCACGTCGCCGACCTGCCGCGCTATGCGTTCGACGTTGCCAAGGCCAATCAACTTCTCGACGACGCAGGCCTGCCACGCGACAGCAACGGGACTCGCTTCAAACTGACACTCGACCCGCTGCCCGGTCCGGAAACTTACCGGCGTACCGCTGACTACATCAAGCAGGCACTGGCCAAAATCGGGATTCAAGTCACCCTGCGTTCGCAGGACTTCGCGACCTACGTCAAACGCGTCTACACCGACCGCGATTTCGACTTCACCCTCAATGGCATGAGCAATCTGTTCGATCCAACGGTGGGTGTGCAGCGTCTGTACTGGTCGAAGAATTTCCAGCCAGGCGTACCGTTCTCCAACGGCGCTCATTACAGCAATCCAAAGGTGGACCAGTTGCTGGAAGCCGCTGCGGTGGAGACCGATGTGCAGCAGCGCTTTGCACTGTTCGCCGAGTTTCAAAAAATCATTGTGGAGGATCTGCCGGATCTGGGCATCTCGACTGTGGTCAACCCGATAGTCCACGATAAGCGCGTGAACAATTTTTTTGTCGGCGCCGAAGGTTTGGGAAGCAACGCGGCCGAGATCTATTTCAAGTCTTGAAATCGCGCCTGATAAATCACGCTGCATCCCTGGAAGCAAGGTGCAGCGTGAGGCTGACTTTGACGTGTACATGGTGTTTGGCAAACTCAGCAGGAAGGTCTTCAGGCTTATACCCAGGGTATTCGGAGCCTATCGGCTTCGACTGCTTCATCGATGGCGTGCGGGCTGGACGGTTACTTTCAACCGCCTCCAATCACCCGCCAACTCCCAACCGCCGAATATCGCCAACCGCAACCGCCAACGGCGGTATTGTCCTCAACTGCGACATTAGGCAAGCGTCAGGAACAACGCCGAAGTCCATACTCTGGACTGATCCCGCTGACGCGCACAGATGAACAAGGGATGTTCGCGACCCGGTTGCAGATTCAACTCCGCCAGTTCGATCTTCCCTTGCAGATCACGGGGCAGTGGCGCAGCGGTGGTTCTTTCAAGAGAAACCTTCAACTCGGCCCCCGGCAACTCTTCGATCACTTGTGATTGCGCCAGCAGCTCTTCGCCGGACAGCTCCATCCGTACCGTCGGCGCGTGCACGTAGGGTTGCGGCTCGGAGGGGTCGCCGACCTTGATGTAGTTGTCGATGCGGCTGCAGATCTGCAACGTCGCGCCGGCCAGTTGTGACAGGTCGATTTCGATACTGTCGGTGTCGCCGTTGGTGTCGGTGCGAAAGGCCAGGCTCGTGGCGTCCTTGCGCCAGACAGTTTGCTCGGGATGATCCAGACCCAAAGCACGAAAGCCGTTGATGACCGCGCCCGTCACCCGAATCTCGCCGGTCCAGTAAGCGCCGCGATAACGGTCCTTGATTCGTGCGCCCCCCAGACGCAGCCTGATGCGTTGGGCGGAAAAACCCAGCTCCTGATGCAGATTGCGCGACCAGAGCAGTTTATCGCCATCGAACAGATCTACCTGCTCCCAGCCCGCCTCGCCGAGCAATCGATAGTCCAACGTGGCATCCGAATCGGCCGTGAAGACTTCACCCATAAAGTGCTGCCCCTGACTCAGGCTGGCAAATGAACGCTCGCCGGTGGTGGCGAAGGTGCGACGTGCGCGAAGTGCCTTACCGACACTTGATCGATCGAACGAATCGGCAACGACACCGGTCAGCCCGCCGCGAGAACCAAACACGGCAGTGGCGGGAACCCCGCCGCCGCAACGGCCTTGGTGCTCATCGCTATTAGCGGCGGCACCGACGCGATAGCCACGCTGCAGCGCTTCGGCGTAGACCCAATGGAACTGCCCCCAGGCCGAGCCGACTTCAATCAAGCGCTCCAGCTCCGGGTGATGCCAGTCGAGGTTGCAACGGCGCCCACCGACGTGAGGCATCATCAGATGGCCTTCGGGGTCCTTGGCATAGGCGGCGTACAACTCGTCCACCGGCCAGGCGCCCGGTTTGATGGTGCCGGCAGTAAACTCGTTCCACTCAAAAGACCGCACCAACCGCCCTTGATTGTCGAAAGGAAACTCGGGCTTTCGATCATGCAGGAACACTACATTGCGGTCGCCGCCGGCGCAGGAGTTGCCGCACCATTCGGTGCCGGGATAACAAACGAAGCGGCCGGGTTCGTTGAGTTCGTGAATCAGATTTACCGCCTGATCCCAGCGTTGCTCCGTGATATTGAAGTCGTTGGCGGTATAGCCAAGCACATCGAGGCCGGCGACATCGCGACCATAACTGAGGTTGTAGAGCGTGTCGTTGGTGCCCACGGTGTCATCGGAGTGCACATGCAGGTCGGCGTACAGCGGGCGCAATGCGGTGCCCGCCGGATCGACGGTGACAAAAGCCTGTGCACCACGCACTCCAGGCGTCTGCACCTCGGCGGACAATCGCCACTCACCTACGGCCGCCAGGTCAAAACCCTTGAGCCGCACCGTCGCCCAACCCTCATTTGCCAGGGTAAACGGTTGTTGTCGCTCGCCACCTTCAGGAGCCACCAGGGTCAGGACACCATTGAGCGGCAGGTTGCGGCAAGTGTTGCCCCAGGCATCGTCCACCCGCAGCAACACATCGAACGCCTCACCGGCGCTGACCAGGCGCGGCACAATCAGCTGCACACTCTGTGCCGGTCCCGGCACGATATTCAGCAACGGATCGCCTGGCACCTCGGCAAATTTCGAGCTGCCTAGCGGGTCGATGAATAGCCGGAATCGGAAGTCTTTCTCGACGAAACTCTGCACCCGCGTCCCCGCGCCGCCCTGACGACGATCACCCAAACGAATGGTGATTTTGTCTCCCGGATTCAGATAGCCGTCGATGATGTCGATGATGATTGCTTTCTGAAACGGCCGTTCATGGCCCTTCTGGTCGAAGCGTACTTTCAGGTGCTGCACGGTGGCCTGGCTCTGCCCGGGCACCAGTTCACCCGCCTGATACTCGGCGCTGACGTAGTTGGGACCGGCCGGATTCGAAGTCTGGAACAGTGCCCAATCGGAGTAGAACTTGAACGCCAGTTTCAACCAGGCGCCATCCGCCAGACCGCTGCCGCCGACCTCGTAGACCAGAGTAATTTCATCCCATTGCCCGGCAATCAGCGTGTGCCGGTCACAATCAATGCTACCCAGGAACGGGCGTTTCTTGTTGCGCTCATAGAGGCCTTGGGGGGCGATGTAATACCCGGCTTCCCGGGGATCGAAAACGTTACTCACATGACACCTCGCGCAGTGGTCCACTGAAGGTTTGAAGGGGATCGAAGGCAAAGGACGATGCTTACTGCACGCGCCATTTCTGGTAGTGGCGCTCGATGCGCCGGAACACAAAACTCTCCATCAGCCAGGCAATCAGGCCGATCAGCACGATGCCCAGCAGCACCTGGCTGCTGTTGCCGATCTGCCCGCCGGTGGAGACCATCCAGCCAATGCCCTGGGAGGCGCCGATCATTTCTGCGGCGACCAATGCCCGCCAGCCCTGGCTGAAACCGATGCGCAAGGCCGCCGTCACGAACGGCAGTGAGGCGGGTAGATAAACGTGAGCCAGCAGTTGCCAGGGATTTGCGCCCAAGGTGCGCGCCGCGCGGACTTCGCCGCCGCGAATACTCTGGACGCCCTCCTGAATGGTCACCGCCATGGGAAACACCGCTGCGATGAAAATCACCAGCACGATGGAGACATAACCCAGGCCGAAAATGATCATGATCAACGGCGCCCAGGCAATCGGAGGGATCGCCATGAACAGGCTGTTGAGCGGCGAGATGAAATCGCGAAACCGCGAAGACAAGCCTCCGGCCGTGCCCAACAGAATCGCGACGATCACCGCTGCGCAAAAACCGCCAACCTCTTCAAGAACACTCGCCCAGAGGTGCTGCCACAGCGAACTGTCGCCGAACCAGCGCATGGCTTCGCGCGCGACATCCCAGGGCTGCGGCAGGATGTAAGTGGGAAAACGGCTGGCCAGGGCCATCCAGATCAACAGCAGGACTGGCAGCGAGGCCCATCCCCAATTCGGTTTTGGCAAGGACATGACAGGCTCTGACTCAGCGCGAGGCTTTTTCCAGGTAGGAGGTATCCACGATCTGCTCGGTCTTGAGCGTGGTGTCGATAAAGCCCAGGTCGTGGGAGTAATTCATCAGACGCTGGATGAATTGGATGTCCGCAACCTGCAAGTCAGCCGACCAGCCCAATCGCGTCCGCGCCTGGGCGACGATGGTCTCCGGGGCAATGGTCTTGCCATCGGCACCTTGTACCGCTTCAAGCTTGAATGCTTGGGCGATGATGCGATTCGACTCGTCGGGATGTTCGTTGAGGAACGCGATGGCCTTGCGGTGGGCACGCAGCAGCTTGACCACGTCGTCCGGTCGTTCCTGCAAGGTTTTGGGCAGCGCGATCACCACGTACCACGGGTAATTCGGCAGCGCCTGATTGACGTCGAGCAGAATCCGGCTCGACCCACGCAGCAACGCCTGGCTGACGAAGGGTTCCCAGGTAAACGCCGCATCGACAATGCCACGCTCAAGTGCCGCGTTCATATTGCCGGGCGGCATGTCAATGATGTCCAGGTCCTTGTCAGGGTTGAGCCCGCCTTTTTCTTTCAGCACATAGCCGCGCAACAGCACGTCCATGCCACTGCCCTTCTTGACCCCAGCGAGTTTTTTGCCCTTGAGCTGCTCCAGGTTGTTGATCGGACTCTTGGCGTCGACAATCACCGCAGCTTGCCCGTAATTGACCTTGGCCAGAATCCGGCTTTGCAGGCCTCGGGAGAACCATTGGTACACCGGCGGCGTACCGACATAGGCAACATCCAATTCACCCGCAGCCAGTGCCTGCTGGATCACCGGGCCATCGCCCAAGGCCTTGAGGTCGACATTCAAGCCTTCCTCGCGGTAGTAGCCCTGCTTGTCGGCGATCAACGCAGGCGCATTGGCCATGGCGAAGACATAACCCACACGCAGGGTTTTCTCCTCAGTGGCCACGGCAAATGTGCTGCTTGCCAATGCGGCAACAGACAAGGAAAGAGCAAGCAGCGAACGTTTGATCATGCGGTTAACTCGGGTTGACGTGTGGGGTTAGCGATGGCTTCAGGCGCTCCCATGACGTGGGAAATGCGCTCCATCAGCTCATTGCGGTAATCGAGAAAGGCCGGCAGGCGACGGGTCTTCAGGTTGGAACGCGGGCGCGGCAAATGAATATCCAGTTCGCTATGGATACCGCCCGGGGCGATGTTGAGCACGATGACCCGATCGGCCAAAAAGACCGCTTCGTCGATGTCGTGGGTGATGAACAGCACCGTCTGGCCCAGCTCGGCCCAGATCCGCAGAGTCTCTTCATTCATGCTGTTGCGGCTGATGGCATCCAGCGCGGCGAAGGGTTCGTCCATCAGCAATACGCTGGGCTCCAATGCCAATGTCCTGGCGAGGGAGACGCGTTGCTGCATGCCGCCCGACAGCTGATGGGGCAAGCGCTGTGCCGCACCTTCCAGACCAACCAGGCGCAAATACTGCAACGCTTGCGCACGCTGTTGCTCCTCGCTGAGTCGGGCCGTCATGCGTAGGCCAAAACGAACGTTTTCCAGAGTGCTCAACCAGGGAAACAACTGCGGCGCCTGAAACACATACCCCAACTCCGAACGCTCCGGACACACCGCCGTCTGATTGATACTGATCTGACCGCTCTGTGGTTGCTGGAAGCCTGACAACAAATTAAGCAACGTGGTTTTTCCGCAGCCGGAGGGCCCCAGGATCGCAACGAACTCGCCGGGCTTGGCGTTCAGACTGAAAGAGGTAAACACCCGATGCCCGTTGGGGTAGCTGAAGCTGATGTCATCGACTGTCAGCGCATCGGCTTGCTGCGGTGCGTAAGAAGTGGTTTCGGGCATGGCAAGTGTCGTCAGGTCGATTACAATAGGAATGCCTGATATAATACGTATTAATACATGTTATCCCAATAACCTATTCTTATAACCTTAGAAGTGAAGGCGCGCCGCCCAACTCCAAGGCCATGGAAAACTGACAGTGTCCACGTCCATTCTTCGCGACAGCACGACCTCGCTTTACGAACAGATCGCCCATCAGCTGTTGGCAGAGATTCAACGCGGCGACTACGAGCCCAACGGCAAGTTGCCTTCAGAAGCCGAACTGGGCGAACGCTTTGGCGTCAGCCGCGTCACGGTGCGCCTTGCGGTGGGTAAGCTCAGCGACGACGGCGTGGTGGAGCGCAAGCAAGGCAAAGGCACCTTCGTTGCTGCCAAACAGGTTCGGCACGGCCTGGATGCGTTGCGCAGTTTTCATGAGGCGCTGTTACTGCAAGGACTCGAACCGAGCATGCAGGTAATCAGCCATAAGCTGCAGCCCATCCCGGAGGCATTGCGCGGTTTGTTTGACGCAGCGGACGATTGCCTGCTGCTGGAGCGACTGCATTTCGTTGATGACGAGCCCATCGCCCTGGGACGCAGCCATCTACCCGTCGAGTTGGCCAGCGTGGTGTGGACTGAAGTCGAACATCAACCGATCTACTCGATTCTGGAATCGACCACCGGCCTGGCGGTCACCCGCGCTGACCTGGCGATTCGTGCGCAAGAAGCCGACAGAAGTCTGGCCAGCGCGTTGAACGTCAAACGCGGCGCCGCGCTGCTGGTCATGGAGCGCACCTCTTACTTTGCCGACGGCCGCTGCTGTGACCGTACGACCTTTTACATCCGCCCAGAACGTTATGCCTTTGTCCTCAGTGGCGTCTTCAAGTCCAGACCCGCACAGGCTGATTGATCATGCACGTCGAGAGATACTTACGGCCGCCAAGCCACTATCCGGGTGTGTCGGCAATGTTCTGCGCCCACAGTCAACCCATCAATGGTGACTCTAAGGCCGCGACAGATTGCAACGCTGGAACCCGACTCACGGCGTCGATATCCGCACCCACTGAACAGGAAAAGAAGGTCAAAGCCGCAGTATCGGCCAGCTTAGAGCATGGGTTGGTTCATGGTGCGAAACGTGCCACCGGGTCCACAAGTCAGGTCGGCGCGATCATTGTTGCACGCTGTGATGCTCGTGGGCACGGCATCGTGCGGCTGCCCGAATCGGCCTATGTGCTGGGTAAGGCCGTCAATCCGCTGCCGGTTGACGGCTGGAAGCACGTCAGTCGTTGGCACGCCGACTGAACGCTCCACTACAGCGTGTTGATTCGCGCCGCCCCACATACTGGACCCATGGGAAATCCGGCCTCAGCCCGGGAACACGATGGCGGTGAAGTTGTAGGGCTGCTGCCACGCTTCTATCATGCGCCTCACGACAACGCAGCGGGCTTGCCAGTCTGCGCCGGTATGCCCTGAGCGAACCGACCAGCCACTTCATTGCGCGTGCTGGAGAGCATGCGCGGAAGACATAGAACGCCACCACGCTATCGCTGTAGGGCGTCGCGAAGACAGCGAGCCCTCGCGGCTTTGGGATCATGCGGGTTCGCCGCAACATCCTGCTTAATCGCCAGTAGCCCATCGTCCAGGCTGTCACTAGCGTGGAAAGCGATGTCCAACTGCGTAAGAGTGACTGTCGTCCACCGGTGGCGGCACTGTGCCTTCAGGTTCATATAACGCAGCGTGTCGGGTAACAGCGGCGTTGGCTTCGGCAGGCTTACTCCGGCATCAAGGCGTGTGTAATAGCGGTCAATCGGCTCGGACAGGCCGGAGATGGCAATCAGTGCGTCAGTCCGCGCGACTTCCCCCATGCTAAGGACGGCTTGCAGATAGAGTCCGAGGTTATCCTGTTCTTCGCCTTAGCAGCCCCGTCGAGCCTGAGACAGGTCCGCGATTCGCCAAATAGTGAAGGGTGTATGCCGACTCCTCCGGGATTCTAAGATGGAGCCGTGGTCGGCGAGGTTCACCGTCGGAACAAACGCTAGATCCGTCGGTACCCAACCTGGCCTGAGGGGGAGAGCCAAGTCGCTCATTACTTCGGTTTCGGTTCTACTGAACGTATCCACCTTGACTGTGCCAGGCGCAGCGAGATTAGCCGTTGACAGGAAATCCAAAGCCTAAAGAGAAAAGGAAGTTATCGAAATTTTTTCCCAACAGAAGAAACTCAATAATACGAGGCTTCCGAGGGGGATATGAGTGATCTGGAATTTATCTTTTGGCCGGATGTTCAAAATCTACTGACGGTGCCAAATTTGCTCCAGATCTTGACGCTAGACATCACTGTCAGAGTGAACAGAGCCTAGCAGCCCATGTGTGTCTTTTCTTTGTTGTATAAGATCGTATACCACGGTTCTAACATGCATGTTTCTTGGTCACTCGTAAGATAGAGATTTTCGCAGCAGCTGCATTTTCACCAAGGGGCGTATATCGAAGCCCAACCAACCTTGGCGATAACGACCCGCCTCAGCGAGGAAATCGACCAGACGAATATCGTTGACCAGCAACAGGCCCCGAGTCCAGGCGAAAGGGCCAAGCGGCCCTTTGCCCAACACCGTCATCTGCGTTGCTTAAGTGCCGACCCTTTGCATACCTGCCGACGGCGTTGCCCGAATGGGTGGAAATCAACACCTAGCCGCTCTCGACATGGATTTCACTGTAGCCACCGCGCTCACGCGGCACTGCCCTCGCCTGCGTCGCCTGACACCCAGCGAAACGACAGCGCACAAGCCAGTCGGCGCCGTTCACCAGCACCTTGCCCGATCGCGGCAGCCACTCGCGCCCCGGGACGTCCACGGCACTGCCGGCGTGTAGAACCAGCTCAGCACCATCCAAAGCGACCCGACGACGCTCGCCAGTGGTTGTGACAAAGTCGCTGCGTCAAGCCAGCGCCACTGTCGTAATCAACAGCGTTGTACCACCCGCAGCCAAACCGAGGTCGAGCAATTTCAGTATGTGTCGACGGGTCAAATCAGCTTTGGCCCATCGTAAGAGCGGAATAGTGCACGCGGCATCAGGCAACTGGCTGCCCTGAAACAAGTCACCAATCTGCTGCAAGCATTGTCATGCCAGCTCATACCGGGCGTCGCGACGTCGCCATTCGTGCAACTGCTTATGCAACTCGGCGCTGCTGGCGTTGGCCCGCAACCGCATCTGCCGCTCGATGGCCGTGCGGATGATTCCCTCCTCCGGCAGGCGCTTGGCAGCCGCACTCATTGCGGCGCCTCAAAGCACACTCGATAGCAATGCATCAGGGCGCTCGCCACATGCCGCTCAACGGTACGACTGGAAACGCCCAGCGTCTGAGCCACTTGGGCATGGCTCAGGTCACCCAGCTTATACAGGAGAAATACTTCGCGCACCGCCGGCTTGAGACCGTCAAGCAACGCGCAATGCGCTCCACGCACTGCAACGCCTCATGGGGACCTCAGGTAATGGATGGCTGGCCTCGGGCAACTGCGTCAGTGCCTCAAGATAGGCTCGTTCCAATGCGTCGCGATGCCAGGGTCGATCATCAGATCCCGGGCGATACGCACCAACAGCGCACGCGGTGCATGGGCGCTGATCGGCTGACCGTGCTCCAACAGACGGGCCAGATCCGCCGCCTGCTGGGAGCACTCAATCGAGCGTCGCAACCAGCCCTGCGGCCAACCGCGATGAGGGCCATACAAAAGATCGAGAGAAACGATCGAATCGGTTTCATGGAGCAACATGAAACGCCTCAGACTGTCAAAAAGCAAAAACCCATGAACGGGTGCGGCGGACGCGCGCACCTCAAACGCAAATCGTTACCATTACAGTCGTTTCTGCGGGGCCGTTTGACTATTCACTCAGGCTTTGTGCTGCGCACACCAGCGTCACGCTGGCGATTGATTGGCTGAGGAACTGTTAAAAGCCCATTTGGCTGATTAACGCGACAGTGAACTCCGCGTCATTCTGGCTCCTGCCTCAAAGCCTGCAAATATGCCCAAGGATAGATGCCCCGCTCGTGTTGGTCGCTGAACACCAGTTGCACGCCATATCCCTGGGGGTTGACCTCAAGTACACGAATATCAGGCGAAACCAGAGGATTCATGCCTCTGAGGCGGAACGCCCGGCATTGCGAGCACGGACAGTGACGTCGAAGCAGGGCATGGCCGAGCAACTGAACCTGACCCTCACGCCAGTTCAGCCGCAGTTGGCCAGTACGCTGTGAATTGCCAATTGCTTCAGGGGCGGCGGTCATTGCAGTTGGGCCAGCGCGATGCGTACCGCTTTGCGCACTTCCGGATCACCGTCTTCCTGCGCCGCGTGCAGTGCGGCCAGCGCGCCTTTGTCGCCGAGTTCTCCCAACGACAATGCAGCTTCCTTGCGCAGATTGCTGATGCTGTGGCTCAAGGTTTCGATCAGCGCCGCCAACGCCGGGAGATAACGCAAGCGCCCCAGGCTGCGCGTCGCCCGCAAACGCACCTGCCAATAGTCGTCGGTCAGGGCCGCAACCAGTGCGGGGCCCGCTTCCTGTCGGCCGACCTTGCCCAGCGTCGTTGCCGCTTCCTCGCGCACCTGCCAAGCCTGGTCCAGCAAGGCCTGGCGCAATGCGGGCAAAACCCGCTCGTCACTGGCCAACCCCAATGCGCCGGTTGCGGCGCGGCGTACGTCGGTGTCGGCATCGGTGCTGGCCAGTTGTGCGAGCACTTGCAACGCGTCGATATTTTTCAACCAGCCCAGAACGCCAACCGCTTCACGACGCACGCTGGCATCGGCATCCTGCAAGCCTTGTATCGCAGCGGGCGCTGCTTCACCCAGGCGTAACTCCCGCAAGGCACGAAACGCTGCGACGCGCACATCGGCTTCGGCATGCGTCGCCCACGGCAGAATCACCCGCCCGGCATCTTCACTCTTGAGCACACTCAGACTTTGCGCGGCAGCAGCGCGGACACTTGGCTCTGGATCGGTCAGCGCTTCGCAGAGCGCCTGAACCACCTCGATGTCCTCCCACGCCTCAAGCAAACGCGCGGCTTCGCCCCGGACTTCGGCAGCCGTATCGACACGAAGCCGATTGACCAGCCAGGCCAGGCCGTCCGGATCCTCAAAATCTGCCAGATCGATCAATGCGATGCGCCGCACCCCGGGATCAAGGTCCTCCAGACGCGAACGCAGATCCTGAATATCCGGGTTATCGACATCATCAAGGATGTGGTGTGTATCAGTCAGTTCAGTCATATGGCGAATCGCGGCCGGTTGTTTTCAAGGGGAAGTCCGAGGGGGGTCAGGCGTGGTAACGCCCGGCCCTCTTCGTGACGCAGCAACTCGAGGCAATGGCGCTTCAAGCGGGAAAATTCAGGCGTGGTAACTATTTCGGTGAGGCGCGGGCGCGGAAAATCCAGTTGCAGATCTTCAATGATCCGCCCCGGCCGAGGGCTCATCACCAACAGGCGATCAGCCAGGAACAACGCTTCATCAATATCGTGGGTGACAAATACCACAGTGGTGCGGATGCTCGACCAGATGTCCAACAGCAATTCCTGCATCTTCAGGCGAGTCAGCGCATCGAGGGCCCCGAATGGCTCGTCCATCAACAACAGGCGTGGACGATTGATCAGCACCCTGGCAATTTCGACTCGCTGTTGCATCCCGCCCGACAACTGATCGGGCCAGCGATCGCCACATCCATCGAGCCCGACCAGCGCGAGCATTTCATCGGCCGAGGCTCTGCGCTCGGCCTTGCTGACACCGCTCATTTTCAGCCCGAAAGCGATGTTGTCGCGCACGCTGCGCCAGGGGAACAGCGTGTGGTGCTGGAACACCATGCCCCTTTGCGGCGAAGGCCCGAGCACCGTTTGACCGTCCACTTGCAAGGTGCCCTGCTGCGGTTTCAGGTGCCCGGCCAAAGCCCCCAGCAAGGTCGATTTACCACAACCGGACGGCCCGAGAATGCAGACAAACTCGCCCGGTGCGACTTGGCAGTCCAGCCCGTTCAATGCTTCAAAAGCGTGCTTTTGCTCGCCCAGCACAATGGACAAATCTCGGATATCGATCCGCCCGGCAGGATTGTTCAGTGAGTTCATCAGGCTTTTCCTTGCGGACGCTGCCAAGGGGTAAAAAAGCCGCCCAAGTGTTTGACCAGCAGGCTGCTGCCCATGCCGAGCACGCCGATCAGCAACATTCCGACCACGATATCGGCGTAGTTCTGGAGGGTGTAGGACTCCCAGGTGTAGTAACCGATGCCGAACTGACCCGAGATCATTTCCGCAGTGACCAGACAGAACCAGGACGTGCCCATGCCAATCGCCAAGCCGGTGATGATGCTGGGCGCAGCACCCGGCAAAATCACTTCAAGCAACATGGCCCAGCGCCCTGCCCCAAGGCTTTTGGCCGAAGCAACCAAACGCGGGTCCACCCCTTCAACGCCATGGATGGTATTGAGCAGGATGGGGAACAAAGCGCCAGTGAAAGTAATAAACACCATCGACAACTCCGACGAGGGAAACATCAGGATCGCCAGCGGGATCCAGGCCACCGCCGGGATCGGCCGCAGCACTTCTAGCGGCGGCAGCAACAGATCTTCAGCCCACTTCGAGCGTCCGATCACCACGCCGAGACTGACACCAATGACCAGTGCCGCCACATAACCGGCAAAAATCCGGCTCAGGCTGGCGCTCAGGTGCTCGCCCAACTTGCCGGAATCCAGCAATCCCACGGCGGCTTGAACAACTGCCAATGGCGTGGGCACATTGCTGAAGGTCACCAGCAGCAAATTCCAGTGATAGCTGGCTGCCAATTGCCAGAACACCAGGCAGAGCAGCAAAGAGCCCGCACGCGGGATCCAGCGCAACAGTGATGCGTTCATACATCCCCCTCTTGTTGCCGACAGCACCTTCGCGCAGCAAACAGACTTGTTGCAGGTGCTGCCGGCCCTGTTTACCGGGCAGCGATTGCCTGATTGAAATCAACCACCTTGCCACCGTGGGCCTGAGCGAAATGCTGCGCCTGCCCCTTAAGCAGGAAGGCGTTGAGCTGGCCTTTGCTGTCACTGGCAAACCATGCTTGATTGGCGAGCAGCTTGATGCCGCTGTCCTGAGCCTGGGCGTATACGGCGCGAATTTCCTTGCTGTCTTTCTTCAACTCTTCAAGGGCTGTGAACGCGGCCTCGGGGGATGCGTAATGACGGACCTTCGGCTCACCTTTCACCCAGATTTGCGCAACGCGGGTAAAGTCAGTAATGGGCTTGCCGGTCCCGGCGTCGTTGGCCTTGAGCGGCGACGGGGCATAGTTGGCAAGCTGGGCGTTGTAGTCCAGCCCCGCTTCCTTGAACGCCACACGGATGTACTGATCGTCAATGAATTTATCGAGGTCCAGCCCACGGTCCGCCTTCTTCATCAGCTTCAAGGTGTCGATGGCTGTTCCCACCGCCTGACGATATTCAGGCTTCCAGGTCTGATCACGGGTCTGTACGCCCAGCGGACCGTGGAACAAGTAATTCACTTCGGCTTCAATCCCGGCAACCTTTTCGATCAGTTCGCTGTACTTCTCTGGTTCAGCGGCCAGCAGTCGATTGGCCTCGATACCGGCGCGCAAATAAGCGACGACAACTTCCGGATATTTCCTGGCATAGCTTTCGTCCACCAGCGCACCATGCATGGTCGGGGCAGCCGCTTGCGAGCCGTCGTAAATCTTGCGAGCAAACCCTCGATTCGGGAACAACTCGGCAAAAGGCACGAAGTCGGCGTGGGCATCAATCTTGTTCGCCTGTAGCGCGGAACCTGCGACTTCCGGTGCCTGGGCAATAATATTGACGTCTTTGAGCGGGTCCCAACCCTGAGCGGCAACAGCCCGCAGCAACATGCCATGGGCGGTGGAGGCGAACGGCACCGAGATGCTTTTGCCTTTCAGGTCAGCCAGCGATTGTGCGGATGAGTTATTCGGGACCACGATTCCGTTGCCGCTGCCCTTGGTGCTGCCGGACAGCACACTGATGAACAGGCTATGTTTGCCTGCGGCCTCAAATGCCACGCCGTTGAACGAACCCGGGAAGTCGGCCATGGCTCCGAAGTCGAGCTTCCCGGCGACCATTTCGTTGGTCAGCGGCGCGCCACTGGTAAAGTTTTTCCATTCGATTTCATACTTGGCGTCCTTGTATTGGCCATCGTGGGGTAGATATTTCTCCAGCAACCCCAACTCACGAATCATCAAACCGCCAGCGGCGCAGTTGATGGTGGTGTCCTGAGTGCCGATAGCGATACGGATGGTTTCTGCCTGGACAGACCAGGTCAATGAGGCCAGGACAAAACCGGCCAGCGTTGCACGCAATAACATGGGGTATCCCCTCGAATCAGTTTGATAGTTATTCGTCTCCGCCACGGTCTGGTCGCGGTGGGAAACGAGGGGGCGATTGCTCAGGCGTCCGGGGGTTGCCGGATAGCTTCTTGCACGGCCAGGCGGATCGACTGGACGAGCAACATGACTCAACGCAGCAAGTAAGGGATTTCGACCTTTACCGCGCCGGTGGGACAATCCTTTTCGCAAGGCATGCAATACCAGCACTCGTCGAACGCCATGTAGGCCTTCTGCGTAGCGGGATTGATCGCCAACAGGTCCATCGGACAGACGTCGACGCAAACCGTACAGCCCTTGTGGGCGATACATTTGTCTTCATCCACCGTGACCGGCGCATTGGAACGAAAGAAAATTTCTTGGGGCTGATAAGCCATTGCACGGTGTCCTCGGAGCTTTTAGCTCTCTCTGTCGGGGGTGTTGCTCTAACTGCATTACCGGCCAGGTTCAGGCCGCATCGGCACCGACCCGCAGTCGGTCGTAAGCCTGCATTTCCTGCGCATCCAGGGGAATCACGTAG
This sequence comes from Pseudomonas sp. CFII64, assembly GCF_000416235.1. GTDB lineage: Bacteria > Pseudomonadota > Gammaproteobacteria > Pseudomonadales > Pseudomonadaceae > Aquipseudomonas. The sequence continues at coordinate 231,116 of NZ_ATLO01000028.1, forward strand.
GGTTCTACCGGTTTCTTGAAACTGAACATCTGCCCGTCATCGCCTTTTTTCAGGTGGCAGTGACAAAACCAGTCGGCGTCATTGCGTTGCGGATGATCGACTCGATAGTGGTAAAGCCCCCAACGACTCTCGGCGCGATACAGCGAAGCGCGGGCGGCCATTTCGGCACAATCGCGAATCATGCTGACCTCCATGGCGCGCATCAATTCATGGGCATTGCTTGCCTTCATCTGTGCCAGGTCGTGCTCGATTTCGCCGAAACGCTGCAGACCAATCTGCATTTTCTTGGTCACTTTTGGCGGTTGCAGGTAGTCGTTGACGAAGCGGCGCAGTTTGTATTCAACCTGAGCTGGCGGCAGCCCGTGCTCGCGGTCAAGCGGCGCATAGACCCGGGCTTTTTCCCGCTCGATCTGCTGTGCATCCAGCGGCGAGAACTCACGCCCGTCTACGTAGCCGGCGGCATTGGTGCCCGCAAACCAGCCATAGGTAAAAGCCCCGAGCATGTAGTTGTGCGGCACTGCAGCCATATCCCCGGCGGAATACAGGCCTTTGACGGACGTCTCTGCACGCTCGTTGACCCATACGCCAGAAGCCGAGTGCCCGCTGCAAAAACCGATTTCCGAGATGTGCATCTCCACCATCTGGCTGCGGTAATCGGTGCCGCGATTGGCATGGAACTGCCCACGACTGGGCCGCTCATTGCTGTGCAGGATTTCTTCGATGTTCTGGATGGTTTCCTCGGCCAAGTGATCGAGTTTGAGGAATACCGGACCATTGCCGCTTTCGAGTTCCTGGTGGAACTCCCACATCATCTGGCCGCTCCAGTAATCACACTCGATGAAACGCTCGCCCTTGTTATTGGCGGTATAACCGCCCAATGGCCCCGTCACGTAGGCACAGGCTGGACCGTTGTAATCCTTGATCAGCGGGTTGATCTGGAAGCACTCCAGATTGGCCAGCTCCGCACCGGCGTGATAGGCCATGGCATAACCATCGCCAGCATTGGTGGGATTTTCATAGGTTCCCATCAAGTAGCCCGACGCGGGTAAACCCAGGCGTCCGGCAGCACCGCAACAAAGAATCACCGCCTTGGCCCTGATCACGCTGAAATCTGCTGTGCGGCAATCAAAGCCCATGACGCCATTCACCGTACCGTCGCCGTCAGTCAGCAAACGGGTGCAGACCAGGCGATTGGTGATCGAGACCCGCGCCCGCTTGAGCTGGCGATACAGGACTTTCTTGATGTCATGGCCTTCGGGCATCGGCAGCACATAAGCGCCCATGTGATGGACCTTCTTCACCGCATAGTCGCCGGTTTCATCCTTTTCGAACTTCACGCCCCAGCGATCCAGCTGTTCGATGGTCTCGAAGCTGTGAGTCGCATAGGCATAGACTGCCGCCTGATTGACGATACCGTCGTTGGCGATAGTGATTTCCTTCGTGTATTGCTCGGGGGTCGAATGACCGGGAATGATCGCGTTGTTCAAGCCGTCCATGCCCATGCTGATCGCCCCGCTCCGCTTGACATTGGCCTTGTCGACCAGCAGCACTCGAAGGTCGCGGTTCGCTTCCTTGGCCTTGATCGCCGCCATCGGCCCAGCGGTGCCACCGCCGATCACAACGATGTCGTATTCCTGCTCAAGGGTCTGTCGGGTCATTGCGCGGTACCTCGCTGGCGGTCAATTCGCAGGCGGTACTGGAACGCATCGCCACGGTAATACAAATGCTCGAAGTCCACCGGCTGGCCATCGCCGGTGTGGGTCAAACGTTCGATACGCATGATCGGCGATCCGGATTCCACGTTCAGCGCCTGGGTCAGGTCGTCGTCGGCCAGCACCGCGTCAATGGCGAGATCGGCATGACCGAGTGTCAAACCGCAGTCGTTCTCCAGGATCAGAAAGATGTCGCGGGTCACCAGATCAGCGTTTTCAAGGCGCTCGCCGATGGCCTTGGGCAGGTAAGTAATTTCCAGGGAAATCGGCTCGCGATTGAGCAAACGCACCCGTTTGATCTGCGTCACAAGCTCGCCGTCAGGGACTTGCAGACGCTCGGCAACCAACTTGTCAGCAGGAATAAACCGGAAACTACGCAGGCGGTTCATCACCTCGTACCCGCGACCGGTCAGAGATTCGGCCAGGCCTTGCAAGGTGCTGACATTCTGGAACGCCTTGAGCTTGGCAACAAAGGTACCTTTGCCGTGGATCCTGAAGATCAGCCCTTCCTTCTGCAGATCACCCAATGCCTGGCGCACCGTGATCCGACTGACCTTGAACATGCTTCCCAACTCGCTTTCGGAGGGCATCTGGCTGTTTTGCGGATATTCACCATCGAGTATTCGCGAGCGCAGCAGATCGCGCAGCTGGGTGTGCAGCGGTACGCTGGAGAACGGCAGCAAGGCATTGGTGGTTTCGGTCATCAGAGTCACTTGTCATAACGAGTTATGACCTGATGGTAATTAGCTTAAGTAGCAGCCGTGAAATACCGATTAGGAATAAACATAGAAGCATGCCACCGCTGCACCCGAACCTCGCTGCCGGAGAAGAAGAGTCATTACTCGTTCAGGCTGCTCGACTGGAAGTCGGCGATCTGCTGCCACATCGCGCTCGAGTTGGAATACATCGGGAAAATGCCCGCAATGCGCAACCGGTGCCAAGCGCACGCCTAGAGCCTGAATATGCGGCAAGTAAGACAACCACGCGTTTTGCTCGCCATACATGAACATTCGTGGACACTTCAAGCCGAGGAATTTGCGCATCAGATCGGCATTATCGGAAAGGTCCACCATCGACTGGAAAATCCCCCGCACCGCGCCAGCTCGCACCTTGTGCCGCAGGCTCGCCGCATAGAGCGCGCTGGCATAGGCCGGCGCGTGTCGGGCGCGCTCGATGAACGCGGCGGAAAACGTTTCGGGATCGTTGGTTGGGTAGTCGACGATCTGGCGGCTGAGGAAGCAGTCTTCCGAGGCGATACCCTTGATATCGACGAAGCTGAGCACCCGGTCCGGGTACTCATGGGCCAGTAGCAAGGCAGTCAGACCGCCCATGGAGTGGCCGACCAGATGAAAGCGCTCAATACCGAAATGCGCCAGCACACCGACGAAGATGTCGTTCATGCACTGCTCGTCGAAGCGGATGTGGCCGTGGTGCACGGCAGCCTTTTGGTCTTGGCCCGTACATTCGCATTGCCTATGCCCTGGATGACGCATCATTGCGCCGGGCATGCGCGGCGATCCTCACGTTCTGTGCCGCCCTGCGTTGATTGTCAGGCGGTCTGTCAACCTATGAAGAATACAGCGACCTTGTTTCCTAATGGATCACGAAGGTAGGCGACATAGAAATCGTCTTCGTAGGCATCTCGGTAACCCTGAGCACCTTCATCCATTCCTCCGTTTGCCAGACCGCCTTTATAAGCTGCTTCTACCTGCGCCTTGGAATCAGCCCGAAACGCCAGCATGACGCCATTCCCAGCCGTCGCTGGCCGGCCATCAAAGGGTTGGGCGACATGGATGGTTCCTGGCCCATTCGACTTGTCGGCAACATCCGGCAGCGAGAAACAGTATTGCTCTTGCGCCACCTCTTTCTCATAACTCAAGGGTGAAAAAATCGCGTCATAGAAACGTCCGAAAGCATCGACGTCGTTAGCGCCTATGTACAAATAACTGAGCATGATCTCCTCCTGACCGGGCATGGGTGCAATTGACTGGCCGATCCCAGAAGCAGCCAAGCGATGCCACACAGATCGAAGTACCCAGGATTCTAGACAGCGATTCCGGGGTGCGCTAAGCGTCATCCTTTTAGTACTAAAAAATCCGATCACCTGCAAAAGACCAACGGCGCATGAGCTACATGCATTCTTTGCGATACCCCGGAACCTGCAAAAAGAGGGGACGTAAACCCGGTCGGCGGGAGTCGGGATAGACGCTTTTTGGCCACAAATTTCGTGCTGAACACAAAAGGTCAAAAAAATCATCCGGCTGGATGGTTTTTTATGCTTTTTGAATTCATTCGAGCCTTCATTGGCACTTGTCGGTCCGGCATTATCCCGTCCAGGAAAGGGGGGGAAATCATAACACTGGCACCGTTTACGAAGTGAGCGTCAAGCCCAGGGCCTGTCGCAGCGTGAGGTGGTGGCGATGAGCAACATCCAGGCTAACGCTCAGGGACATTACGAAAATGGGCAACGCTCACCTGCCGATTACCTGTCGCTGATCCACGCCGCCGGGTTTGATGTGCAGTACATCATTACCGGCATGCGCAGGCCATTGGCCAATACCAAGCTGTCCGATCATGAATACGTCGTCATCAAGAACTTTCGCTTGAACGATCCCGATGATCGCGATGCCATCGAGCGGATCGTGACGTCATTGGCGGTGAGCGTGCGAAACGGGGCCGATGACCGTGCTTAGGTTCAAGCCGTTGCTCGCTGTATTTGGCGGGTTCTGGCTGGCTGCGGTGGCAATGATATGTTTTGCTGATCTCAGCCAGCGCCGAAGTGAGCAATCGCCGGGTGGTGGGTCACGATGACTTCGCTGCATGACTGGCATCTTGAAGTCACCCGATCAAAAGTTCACAAGGCCCAGGCGCGGCACGATGCCGCACATTCATCTATTTGTACCGAACAATATTGACCATACTTTTAATGCGCCTTTAAGATCGTTCCATGCGTACATGTCGGCCAACCGGCGCGCCGCACGACTCAATCAAGCGATCTGTTTCGCTGATTATCAATCAGGCGCAACTTAGGCGTCGAACGTGTGGAGTAACCGTCATGCCCGCTGTATCCCTGAGTACTGATCTCAGCCCTGCCCCGTCCCAGGATTTTGATGTCCGGCCCCTGGCCGCGCCACTGGGGGCTGAGGTCCTCGGACTGGACCTTGGCCGATCGCTGAACGAGACCGACCTCAAGCGCATCCACCGCGCTTGGCTTGACTACGGTCTGTTGATCTTTCGCGACCAACGGATCACCGCCGAGCAGCAGATCGATTTCAGCCGTCGCTTCGGTCCGCTACAGGTGCACGTGCTTAAGCAGTTCTTGCTACCCAACCATCCTGAAGTGTTCATCATTTCCAATATCGTAGAAAACGGCCAGCCCATCGGTCTTGGCGATGCCGGAAAATTCTGGCACTCCGATCTTTCCTACGTTGAGCTCCCGAGCCTGGGTGCCATGCTGCTGGCGCAAGAACTTCCGGACGAAGGTGGCGATACGCTGTTTGCCAATCAGCAATCAGCCTATGACACCCTTCCCCTCGAGGTGCGCCGGCTCATTGATGGCAAACGCGCCGCGCACTCCTATACCGCCCGTTACGCCGACGAAGTATTCAGCGGCATCCGTCGACCAACGCTGACGCAATCACAGTTGGCGCAAGTCAAACCCGTGGTACATCCGGTGGTGCGGACCCATCCGGAAACCGGACGCAAGGGTTTGTTCGTCAATGAAAACTTCACCACACACATTCTTGATCTTCCCGAGTCCGAAAGCAGACAGGTCCTTGCCAAGCTGTACGCCCACAGCATCAAGCCCGAACTCATCTACCGCCATCAGTGGCAAGCCCATGACATGCTGTTCTGGGATAACCGAGCGCTGATCCACCTGGCAACCGGCTGCCCCAGCCATTTGCGCCGACGCATGCACCGCACGACGATACAGGGTGACGTGCCGTTTTGATCAATCCATGATCATCGCCAATCGGTCGTAGGGTCTTAAACAAACCTGTCATTGAGCGCTGACCCAACGCAGCGTCTCATCCCCATAATCATGGCCGAACTTGTTGTTGATCTGATGGATGGAACAACGACATCAAGCACGCCATTGAGACCCGCTACTGACTCGCCAGCAACTGTTGCTGCAGACACACTTATTCAACATTCCGCTAATTAAACAACAGCCCACCTGGTGTTTGTCTTGCCTGCGAGCCGCCAAACAGGCGGATAAGCGAAGTGGTACATCTCTTGCTCTAGTGCTGGTCTGGTATTTCAGGATCGGTGATGCACGCCAAGCGGTTTATCACGGCATGCGTTGTATTCCAGAAATGCATTTTCCAACCTGCGCTTTCAAAGCTTGAAGGATTTGTCATGGATGTTTTCTGGTTTCTTCCCACCCACGGCGACGGCCACTATCTAGGCACCAGCAAAGGTGCGCGACCGGTCACGTTGAATTACCTGAAACAGGTGGCCCAGGCCGCTGACGACCTCGGTTACCACGGCGTGTTGATTCCCACCGGGCGCTCCTGCGAAGACTCATGGGTGATCGCTTCGGCACTGGTGCCGCTGACCGAACGCCTGAAATATCTGGTGGCGATCCGCCCAGGGATCATTTCCCCAACGGTGTCGGCGCGCATGGCGGCGACCCTGGATCGCTTGTCGGGTGGGCGTC
>NZ_ATLO01000029.1 GCF_000416235.1 Pseudomonas sp. CFII64
GTTGGCGGGCAGCCAGATGTCGTCCAGCGCCCTGCCGGTGGCAAGGCGCGCGTCATCAACGTAGCCCTCGCCCACGCGGAACTTCTTCAGTTCAATATCGTGATAAGTGGTGCGTTCATCGCTGACCCGAATCTCCAGTTCCCGCCACAACTTGCCGTCGATAAAGACATAGATAAACCCGGCGCGGCACAACACCGGCGTGCCGTGATCGTAGGCGCTGTTGACACCCGGCAAGGCCACAAATGGCAGCACCGGGACGATCTGATTCCACTGCTGATCCACTTGCCTTAGCGTGATTCGGGTTGCAGGGAGCGGCAGCAGGATCGGCTTGCCGCGTTCGGTTTCGATCTCCAGCATCAGCCGATGCGCGGGCTCGCCGGACCAGTCCCAGACATGCAACTGGCTGGGCGCGCACATGTAGGCGGTGATGTTTTCGGTGCAATCCTGCGCGGTGAGTGCGTCCAGCCGGGTGTTGGCGTCTTTCTCGTAGAACGCCAGGCGTTGAGTGGGCGGGTGATACTGGCCGACCACCTGGACGATGAGTTTGTTGATTTCGCAGCACGGGCCACGGCTCAGGACGCCAACGGGTTTGGGCATGTCAGGACTCCTGTCCGGTCGAAGGTTGCTGCAGATGGGATTGCAGGTAGAGGACGTGTTCTTGCTGCTGGGTTTCCAGCGCTTGCTGTTGGTTGCTGCTCAGGGCTGCCTGATGAGCAAAAGTTAAAGCCTGCCATTGGTGGGCGGCCGGGTTTTCCATCTCGTGCCAACGCATCTGCCCTGTCGCTCTATCCGGCCAGCTGCCGCCATACCAACTCAGGCGCGTCAGTGGTCCTAACCAGAACCTCAGTTCATCGACGGTACATGCGGGGAAGAAATAGCTCGCGGTGGCGGGGTTCGAGTAACGCAATACGCCCTTGCGGTTCTCCTCGAAGTTGACGAACAGGATCTGCCGCAAGTGAGCCAACACTGCCTCGGTCGAATGGTCGCTGTGCAGCATCAGGCCCGGCCATTGCTCGGGAGCCTGCAGGATGGCGGCTGATAGTTTCGAATCGTCGTCCTTGACCAGCAAAGGGCTCTGTTCGTCATAGCCCGCCAATGAGGTTGAATCGAAGAGCCGGGTCAAGTCAGGTTGCGCTACCTGCCGATAAAGGTTGGGCAGCAGATGCTCAGTGCGTTCCAGCAAAAACCATGTGTTCATTGCTTGCCTCCCACGCCCAATGCACGGGCACATGGGCAGTCCGGCAAAGGGCATTCCATAGGCGTCTTGCCTTGCGGTTTCTGGCATAACTCGACAATGGGTGCATCACCCGCGAGCAGCGCTGGCAACGCCTCACTGGCGCTTGGCCCGCCCGATGGCGAAGAAGCAGACGCTGGAAGCGCGGTCTGTTTTGCAACGGCCAGCGGCGTTCCAGGTACCGCCGGCATCCCCGGCATCGGTATCCCGCCGAGCAGCATCGGCACGCTGCTGAAGATTCCTAAAGGCGTGATATTGATCCACTGTCCGCCCGCCTTGACGGTCGCGGTCATTCCGGCATCGATGACGACGTGCATCTTCGAACTCAGATGCACTTGCCCGGCGGCACTGACCAGATGATTCGCCGCGCTGATGTGCTGATTGCCTACGACTGTCAGGGAATCGTCCGCGAGGATTTGCGTCTTGCGACCGCCATGAGTGAGGTGGTGTTCTTCGCCTTGCAGTTCATGGCTGGC
>NZ_ATLO01000030.1 GCF_000416235.1 Pseudomonas sp. CFII64
GCGTCCGACCCATTGAAATATAAGGGGTTTCTTTTCTTGCGGGAGCAGGAAAAGACTTGATTCTGGACTTATTTTTGGGGCGTATCAAGAGCAAAAAACGGAACAATTCCAAGCCATGCTACTGGACCCTACCCATAGTCAATGCTGAGAGGTGGCAGTTCCGGCCTTAGAGAGCTCGTGACTTCTTCACACAGCCTGGATCCAAAGCGGACGCTCGCCGCTATGCTTGCTCTAATATGCCGAGTCACCAGGGGTCACTAGGACGGGATTATGTTCGAAGGTTTCCAGCTTGAAATGATCAAGTTGCCTGAGGCAACGTTACGCGTTCGCTACGGGGCTTGAGCCCGCCCTTATTGTTGCACCACTGCTGGCAACATCTTTCACAGTGGAGCGCCCTGATTGAGGGGCTTCGGCAAGTCGAGCAAGCCTGCGAATCATCACGATTTCGAGGCTTGCTCAGAAAGAGCGAAGGCGAGTAGCGGTGTAAATCGTCATTCCAGGGGTCAATCAAAAAATTCGCGATGGCCTGTTTGTCGATGAGCCTACGATTGAGTTTATGTTGGGGGCGGTGGATGACTTAATCGGCGAGAACAAACTGTCGACTTGAGAAAGCGGGCGGTGTGCTCTCGCCACGAACGCAAGAAGGTCGAAATGTTGTTCGCTCACCTCAAACGAATCCTGAAACTGGATCGGTTGCGACTACGAGGAATGACCGGCGCGAACGACGAATTCACCTTGGCGGCTGCGGTACAGAATCTAAGAAGACTGGCAAAACTGACCTCACAAGGGCCGCCGACTACGGGATAGATACGCCCGGAATCAGCAAAAACCCTCAAATAAACCCACTGCCCAAGCTACAAAGATCAACGCCGAACCGAAAACCACGCAACGTGGTGAACAGGTTCTGAAGTGACGGCCAACCTTAATGCCTTCCGGTCTGAAATTTCGACTTTTCAACTGAATCGGCCGATGCAGCCAGCCGTGACACCCAGCAATCTGCCGAGCAGACCTGGAGTCGACCCTCAGAAGTGGGATCAGCAGCGTCACAGCATGAATTCCTGATTGATGCCTAGCGATCCTCACCTTGCAAACCAAGACGATAAGCCCACTGCACAATGTCCGCAGCATTGTGGGCATCGAGTTTTTTCATCAAGTTGAGCCGATGTGTTTCCACCGTTTTCAAGCTGATACACAGGATTTGCGCCACGTCACGGTTGCGTGAGCCTTCGGCGACAAGTTTGAGGACCTGCCGCTCGCGCTCGGTCAGGGTGATACCGCTCACCGCTTGGCCACTTCGCAGTGCAGCGACTTGCGCGGCATCAAGGCCTGAATCTATGTAGATATCCCCGGCGCGCACCTGACTGATTGCGTTCAGGAGATCGTCACGGCGACTTCGCTTAAGCACGTACCCCAGCGCTCCCGCTTCAAACGCCAGGGCGGCGTTATGTTCGGAGACGTTGGAGGTCAGGGCGATGATCTTTATCTCGGGCCAACGCTTGCTGATCAGGGTAAGTGCCGAGACGCCATCAAGCAGTGGCATATTCAAGTCCATCAACACCAGGTTCGGCTGCAAGGCGCGGCACATACTGATGGCTTGATGACCGTCCTGCGCCTCACCGACTATTTCCAACTCGCTCTCATCAGCAAGCAGAGCACGCAAGCCCTCAAGAATCATGGCGTGATCATCGACTAGCAATAAACGGCATACAGGCATCTTCAAATCATCCGGGGCGTGGGGGTCAAGACTGACGGGCAGCGAGGGTCAAACAGTGCAGTTCAAGCCGATGTAGCATCGCGCTGATGGTTGGGATGTCAGCGTCATGACAAGCCTGCTCCATCAATGCCGCGTCCTGCTCCATGGAAGTTTCGCCAAATTGTCCGGTGCTGCCCTTGAGGCTATGGGCGACACGGGCGGCCTCAGCATGATCGGCCGAGCCAATGGCGGCCTTGAGTCGTGCCAGCAATGCCTGGCAATCCTCGCTGAATAACCGCTGCAAACGGGGCGAGCGCAGCGGGTCATGGGGAACTGATGCCGGCGCTACGGCTGCCGCCCTCGGTGCCGAAGGCGGCTCCGGCGCTCGCAGCTCCATGTTGCGCCCCAGCTGCCAGCCAATCACCGTAGTGATGGCATCAAACAATTGCATCGGAAGGACCGGTTTGGCGAGGTAGTGATTGGCACCTGCTTCGATGAAACGCTCACGATCACCGCGCATGGCGTTGGCCGTCAGGGCGATCACGTAAACCTCGTCATCGAGTGCGCCGGACTGCCCGGAGCGCAGCAATCGGACGGCCTCCATTCCATCCATTCGGGGCATCTGCCCGTCCATCAGCACCGCGTCGAACACCTGCTGCCCAAGCAGTTGCAACGCTTCGATACCATCGCAGGCCAGGCTTACGCGGTGACCGAAACGCTCCAGGAGCAGTTGGGTGAGTTCGCGATTGGTGGCGATGTCGTCTACCACCAGAACATCCAGGCTGTAGTCGTGTCGCTCCAGCGCTCGCAAAGGTGATGGCGCACCAGTGAGTGTCGGCGTAGCTCCGCTTTGCACTTGGCACAGCGTTCGATAGAAAGGCTGACGTCGCAGCGGCCTGACCACGCACGCCGCTAGGCCCCATGCCTGGAGTTGAGCCGCGTCGGGCAGAGACTCGACGTGCGAGGCCATCAGTACAATACGCGCCGCAGACAACGACGCATTGCCGCGGCAGATCCTTGCGAACTCAATGCCATCAACCAACGGCAGGCGCCAGTTGACCAATACCAGGTCAAACATGACGCCCAGTTGCGCCTGCTCCTGCATCAACCGCAACGCGTCATCGGCATTCGAAGCGCCCTGGCACAGCATCTGCCAGTGGCCGAGCATGCCCATCAACGCGTCACGCTCTTCACTGTGCTCGTCAATCACCAGTGTGCGCAGCCCCCACAGCCGGGAAGCTTCGACCATCCTGGCCGGTGATCGCGGCAACGGCAGCGTCAGGCTGAAGGTTGACCCGACGTCGACCTGACTCTCCAACTCAATACTGCCGCCCATCAACCCGGCCAGACGTTGGCTGATGGACAGGCCCAGACCGGTTCCACCGAAGTTACGGGTAGTCGATGCATCAGCCTGCAGAAAGGCTTCGAATACAGCATCCTGTGCAGAACCCGCGATGCCGATTCCGGTGTCCACCACTTTGAATCCGAGCCGGTCGCCCTCCCCACACCAGACCTCCAGCCGAACAGCTCCCCTCGCGGTGAATTTCACGGCATTGCTCAAAAGATTGACCAGAATCTGCCGAAGCCTCCAGGGATCACCCGTCACCTGTTCCGGGACATTGGTGGCAATGTGGCAAATCATGCGCAAACCTTTTTCAGCAGCACGCGGGGCCAATAGTTCAATGACCTCCTCGACCACCTCGATCAAATCAAACTCGATCCGCTCAATGCTCAAGTTGCCGGATTCAATTTTGGAAAGGTCCAGAATGTCATTGATCAGCGCCAACAACGCTTCGGAGTTTTCCCGAATGGCGCCCACAAAATGCTGCTGCTGAACGCTCAGTGGCGTATCGGCCAACAGATGATTCATGCCGATCACCGCGTTCATCGGGGTACGGATCTCATGACTCATGTTGGCCAGGAACTGGCCTTTGAGTTGGCTGGCCTGCTCGGCCGATAGCCGGGCGACCTGCAACTCATTGGTCCGGACTTTGACCAGATCTTCCAGCCCCGCCTGCTGAGCTTCCAAGGCATCGAGCAGCGTGTTGTAGGCCCTGGCAAAACGCCCGAGCTCATCTTCACGGGTCGCTGGCAGCCGACGCGACAGATCATCACCATCGACGGTGAGTTCGACTTCCTGGGCAAACAACGCCAATGGCCGTGCCAGCTCGCGCCGCAATACCAGCAGCAAGCCCAGTGTCAGCAGGACAAAGCCAATCAGCGCAAAAGGCACTTCGCTAAGAATCAGCCGCAAAGCGCCCGCCCGTAACTGCGCCTGTGGATAAAGCGTCAACAGATACCAGTCCGGCTCACTCAGGTGGGCGACCACCATCGGCGAACCGTCAAAAAAACCGATTCGAGGGAACTCGGATCCGGCCGGAAAACTGCCCAGCAGTTTCTGCAGATCGTCTTGAAGAACAGAGCTCATCAAGCTTGCAGAGAGATCCGCAACCCTTCGTCCCTGGGCATCCAGCAACAGACTTGGGTAACCACTCAATAGCTGTTCGATGCGGGTCAGCCGTTCATTAAGCTTGAGCTCATAGCCGGTCATGAACAGCGGTTTGCCGTTGGCATCCCGGGACACCACCGCCACGCTGAGCAACTGCTGATCGAGCAATGCATCGTAATACGGCCCTGACCAGATCACTTGCGGGCCATTGACTGGCAACTGGTCGAACAAAGCGCGCAATTGAACGGTACGGTTCTGCACAAACCCCGACGGAATATCAAGTTGTGTGGAGAACGCGGCCCCCGCATCAGGAAAATAGAAAAACGTATCCACGGTCATAGCCTGCCCCGCAGTGCCGAACGCTTCGGCTGCAGAGGCTGCACGCGCCAGCCTGTCAATCGCGACACGGTTGTCGACGTCATCTGGCGAGGGTGGGTTAAGCACCCAATGCATGGTGCTGCGCTGGAAGATATTGCTGCCAAACTCGTTGGCAGCTCCACTTTCCCAGCGCGTCATCAGCCGCTTGGCACCCTCTTGTGCGTCGCGAAAGTCATCGTTATCGACACTGGAAAGCAAACGCATGCGCTGGCTCAGATCATTCAGAGCCTCACTTTGCAGCTGCTCGAAGGTTCGCCAGGCGCTGAGCCCTGCAGCTACGCACCAGCTCAACGCCAGAACCAGCGCCAGCACACAGGTGATCCGTAGCGCCAGCGATCTCCGCCAACTCGTCATCGCACGCCGACTTTGCCAGAAGCGGTGCTATCTAGCTTTGAATCGACCCCCATCTTGCGCGCAATTTCCCGTATCGCCCGCTGTGCAGCCGCATCGTCGCGCAGCGACACCACCAGCAAACGTTGCACTTTTTCACCAGTGGCTGTTTGTGCAGCTTCCCGTTGCGTAGCAAGCCCCAGGGTGCGCAATTGCGCCTCCAGGTTTCTCATCCGCGTTTCGTTGTCGTAGACACCCAGGTCCAGACGCAACCCTTCGCCAGCTGCCAAACCGGTATCGACTGGCCGTGGTGTCCAACACCAGGCGATCTGTGTAGGCGGTTGAATGTTGGCGACGCCCTGCTGAGCCGGCGAACCAAGTGCCGAAAGGCTCACGTTCAGTGCCGCGGCCTGAGTTTCCATCGCCGTGAGTTGCTCGGCAATGCTTTTCAGGCGCTCATCCAGGACCGCGACCTGCACCTGCAGCTCGTCGGCTTTGGCGTACTTCTCAAGCAGCACCTGCTCTCCTTCCTGGCGATACGTCAGCTGGATGCCAATCAGGTTTTCGCTGCCCATCAAATTACGCTGGCTCGGAAAATCGGCAGCCGTGAAGGTGTGTTGCCCGCCGTTGAACAATCGCAGGAAATCGACGAAAGCGCGGTCGCCGGTCCAGTGTCGGGTCAGCTTGAAGCTGGCAAAGCTGATCTCCAGTGAAACGTCCGCACAGGCCCCTGGCGCCCAGACGAAACTGGCGCTGGTCGGGAAGTTGAAGTTATCCAAGACCGTGGAGCGGCCACTGCATTGCAGCGTCAGGCGCGTCTGCTGAGGCAAAGAGCGAGCACTGATGTTGACCTGGGAGGGTGATGCCGAAAGCTCCACCACCGCAGCAGTAGCCTGCAGCGTCGCAATGCTTTGCTTGAGCTCAGCCCGTTGCGCCGTCAGGGTTTTCTGCTCGGCGTCCAGCGCCTGTTTGCTTTGCTGCTCAGTTGCTTGCTGGGTCTGGCTCTGTCGTTGCGCGCTGACCAGATCGTTCTGCGCGTGCTGCATGCGACTGACGTAGGCATAGAACGCCCCGGTCAACGGAATCTGGACTCCCAAGGATTCACGCCCGCTGTAGCGTTGCGCATCGCGTTGCACAAAGGTCTTTACCGGCCCGGTCATAAAGGCGGGCAGTTGTCCGCGATCTCCGTACAGCAACTCGTTGAGCATCACCGGATCGCGCACACCCTGGATTGAACTGAGCAGCTGCCCACTCCAGTCACTCTGCAGACGGCAGGCGGCCACCTCAGCGACATAATGCGAAGAGAAATCCAATTGCCCGGTCACCAGCGACCAGACCACATCTTCACGCGGATCTGGTCCTTTGAGCGCCTGGATCAATGCAGTTCGAATGCTATCGGCTTCCCAGAGCGGTGCCGCTTTGACTGCCGGGTCGGCACCAAAGCCCCAGGTGTCGAGTGCAACTTGGAATGCCTGGGCGTCATTTTTCTGCAGATCGGCAATTACCCCTTTCATGAGCTGGCCAAACCGGGCCAGCGCACGGGTCTGCGTCAGTTCATCGCGCAGCCCACTGACACCGCTTTCGATTGATCCGCCATTGACCATGCCTTTGAGCACATCACCGCCCAGCGCATTGGTCACCTTGAAATTGGCCAACAGGCCGGGTTCGGCGTGCAGATCATTATTGGCCGCCAGCTTGAGCAGACGATCCATCGCCACCGCACGAATGGCCCATGGCGCCCGGTGCTCAACCGGAATCAACTCGAAGCGCGCAGCACTGCGATGCAATAGTCTGATAAACGGGTCGTTGGAGGTGCCCACCACACTGAGCGTCTGTTGCCAGTCACTGCGGGTTTTCAGACGTGTCTGGGAGCTGAGCAAACTGCCCTGGATAAACCGGTACCAGGCGTCCTGAGTGTCACTCTGGTATTGCTCTAGAAACTTCACCCGCTGCGCTTTCCACAAGGTCTGGTCGCGGCTGGCCAGGCCCAGTTCATCAATGAAGCCCAGAATTGCGCTGTGCCCTTGCGCGGTGTAGGCACCGGACAGGCTCAGGTTGGGGTTATCGGTGTCGGTCCAGTATTCGCTGAGCTGGATCGGCGGCAAATTACCCTGCAGATCTGCCCACTCTGTAAGCCAGACCAACGGGCGCCCTTCAAGCCCCATACTTTCGAGCTGCCCTAACAAGCCGGCCCGCTGAGTCTGCATCTGCGCTATGTCGGTTTGCCACTCCAGGTAGGAGCGATAAGTAGACCCCAAGGTCACCAACTGCCCTGCGCCTATGGTCTGTTTAGAGCCATAGGCCAGGTTCAGAAAGCCCACCTCGGAGCCGGGAAGTGGCAGGTTTTCCAATGACTGATTATTCAGTCGGGCGTCGAGCAGATTAATCCTGCGGACCAAGAACTCCACATAAGCGGCAATCAATCGCGGGTCGCCGCTGTTCAGCGCAGTGCGCAAATTCTGTGAAATGAATCCATCGAAAACCGGGTGACGTATTTCGCTATCGAAGAGGCTGACGTAATCGGCCCGATAGTGCTCTTGCACGTCTTCAATATGCCGTGAGAACGGCAGTAAGGAACGCCAGCCGCCTTGCTGCGCCTCAGATAAATTGATCAACGCCTGGCGGTAACGACGCAAGGCATCCAGATCAGTTTCCAGCCCACCCGCGAAATCGGCGGCAGCAGGCGGTTCATGAAGCGCTTGAGCGAGTACACCTTGGGTGTGACGATCGGCATAGAACATCAAGGCAGCAAACCCCACGCACACTACCAGCCAGGCAATCACTGCGGCATGGACCAGCAGACGTCGCCATCGATGCCAGCTGTCAATGGCTTGATACGCGTAACGCTGACCCGGCAACAGCTGCCCCAGCAGGTCATGACTGAACCAACCCTCTGCCCGCCCCTCTGCATCGGTAGATTGTGCGCTGAGAAACAGCCCGCTCAGCAGCGGCGACTCACTGTAGGGACTGGCATCAAATGCGGGCGATAGCAGTTTTTCAAGGCGCGGACGCAAATCATCAATGCGTTCCGGCAGGCTGAATGCCTGCTCGTCGGGCAGGCCTCGCACGCCCAGCTCTATGCGCAAATCAGACAGGCGTCGGGCAAGCCCTGTGAAGACTTCATCCAGAAAAACGCCCGCACCCGTGCGTTGCTGGCTGAGCAAGCCAAAGGGCTGTTCGCGCTGTACCGGCGTAAGTGCTGCCCCCCATTGTGTGAAACCTGGCAGAGCCTCGGCATGAGTCACGATGAAATAGACCGGCAGACGGGCACCGAAGACCTTCACCAAATCATCCAGACGACGGCGCAAATGGTGCCCCTGCTCGCCCAGAGCCTCATCGGAGTCCGCCAGCAGGCGTTTGCTGTCGATCACCAGCAACACGCCATTGAGCGGCTCGCGACGCCGGGAGCGCAATAACCAGTACAGCAAACGCCGCCATTCAGGGCCTGCATCGCTATGACCTTCAGACAGGCGTCCGGCAGGGTCAATCACCACTGCGCGCTCCAGGAACCACCAATCCAGCGTCCCGGTAGCAGCCGCCTGCTTGCCCGGGTTGGCCGAGCGCAACGCAGAGGTAAGACCGCTGTGGTTCAACAGGCTGCTCTTGCCACAGCCGCTCTGGCCCAACATCAGGAACCAGGGCAGGACATACATCGGTGAACCCAGCCGGCTCAGGCGCGAATCGCGCAGCCCGCGCACACCACGGTTCCAGTCTTGGTCCAGATGAGGGGATTCATCCCGACGACTCTGCGGCAGCTCGCCTTTCATCCGCGCACGCAAGCGCCATGCGTACCAGCGGCGCACGACCCAGCGGACCAACACAACCAGCGCCAGGGTCGCGATAAAAATCACCGGCACGTACCACAGCGGCCAGCCCTCGTAGAGCACCAGCGCCCAGAGCAGCACTGCAAACCCAGCCAGGAGCAGCACCCAGAGCAAGAAAACGCCTGCCTTCTTCAACATCAGCGCATCTCCAGTATTTGGCTGACTTGCCGACCCAAAGAGAGATCGAAACTGATGTAAAGCACGGTCAACACGATCAAAGGAATTCCGATCAGCAACAGCAGGGAAATGCCCGGCAGACCACGACGTACCACAAGAGCGCGCCTGGTCAGCAGGTCTTCAGGTTGCGAAAAAAGATGGCTGGTGGCATCCAGCCCCACCATCTGATGATCAAGAATGATCCGCTCCATAAGCAGCCTGCGATACTGGGCCAGTTCGCCACCGGGACGCGCCGCATAGCGACCTTCAAAGCCACTTAACAAGGCCAGCCCGAACACTTCGCGAGCCTGCACCGCAGCCTCAGGCAGCGCCTCCAGGCGCTGGAAGAACTCGACACCTGCCCGACTGGTGGAGAAGTAATGCCGCTGCAACGGAGCCCGGCGCCATTGCGCAGAACCCGGCCATTCGCGAGACATGGCGGTTTCGTCAATCCAGGCCACCACGGCGAACAACGCCTCGCGAACCTCAGCTTCGGCAAATTGCAACTCGCGAGCACGATTGGCGGCGGCATCAAGCAGCGCAATCAACGCTGGTGCCAGGCCTTCATAGGTCTGTGAGGGATCACTGATGCCGCGCTTGGCGGCATCGAAAACGGGCGCCCAGCAGTGAGAAAGTCGCCGATTGCTCATGAACGCACTACCACCAGATCAATCACCAGGTCAGCTGGCGGCTGGGGCAGAAAGAACGCTGCCTGACGCTCTTTGAGCAGCGCTTCCCAGCCATCACTGAGCGTTTCCAGGCGGAAGTACAGCGCACCGGCAACTCGCGGCAAACCTTGTGGTGGGACTTGCAGATAAATCAGCTCGACACCCGGCAGCGCACGGTTGACCAGGCCTTGCATGACGCTGGCGGCGCCCAGCTTGCCGTCCAACGGCAGGTTCTCGGCCATCCAGGTCGGATCGACCGCACTGCGTGCCACCAGAAAATAGCGGTGGCGAGGGCCAAAAAAAGCATCCGGCAGTTCGGCTTGATAAAAACCATCGTGCAGTTGCAAACGAACCAGCAACTCGGATCCGATGCTGATTTCATTGAGTTGCTGGCCAATCAACGCCACCAGAGCAATGATCGCGGCCCCTGCCTCCTCATGTTTATAAGGCGGGACCAGCGCACGGTCATCCGGCGTTTCACCGAGCATGTCGCAGATATCGGAAAACAGACTCAGCTCACCCACCAGCTGACGCAGGGTGCCGTAAAGCTGCCAAGGCGATACCTGCGGTGTTTCCAGCAAATGAGTCAGCAGCGGACCATAACGATTCAGTACAGCCAGCGCCATCAGGTGATTGATCTGCGCGCCGTCGACGTCGCCGCGCCGCGATTCGCCTGGCTGCTTGTACACCGACAACTGCCTGGCTCGGCCGACCAACTCGTCGCGTACTTCGCGCAGCGTTTGCAGGAGCATGGGCGATGCCGCCAGATTGACCGAGGGTGGTACGTAGCGCTGCGCAACTCGCACCCGGTCCCCATCGAGATCGAGACGAGCGATGGGCAGCAACTCATAAACGCTCAAATGCTCCAGTTCGTCTTCCCAAAACAACCGCAGCACATACGACATCGAACGCACGCGGGCTTCCGGTGAGTTACCGAGACGGTCGGCGATGACTTCCGGGTCAGCAGCCACGACAAAGCGCGCTTCTGCCCGAACTCCATCAGCCAGGGTTTCGAAGACTTGGGCGTTGGCATCACCGGGCAGCAAGCGACGCAGACCAACATACAACGTACGCCCGCCGCTGAAGTCGCTCAGGTCGAGCGTGCGCGACTCCAGCACGGCGTTGCCCGGATACTCCGCCAGCGTGCCCTCGGGAAAGCGCACCGACAACTGATCCAGCAAGCACTGCTTGGCGGCCAGCGCCGACTCGTTGATCTTCAGCGAAATCAAGCCCCATGGGTAAGGGTGATTCAGCTCGGTGGTGCGCCTCAAACGGTGCTCAATCCGCGCATCATTGTGCTGAAAATGCTGAGGCTGGAGGAACAAGCCCTGATGCCAATACAACAACTGATCGATATTCATAGGGCTCGCGTTCGTGCAAAAAGATGGAAAAAGTGGTGATGACATTCAGGACGTAAGGATCAGTCCCTGGCTCCCGGCAGACGAACCTCGCCTTCCCTGGGCTGCACGGGTTTGGGCAACGCGAGGCGGCTTTCTTTGCCACGCAGCAGCGCATCCGGCCCTGCCAATAAATCAATGGCAATCGGCCTGGGCGTAGCGGTCCAGGTCTTGCTGAACCAACCCGTGGAAGTTACGTCCACACCCACCTGATAAAGCTTGGCGCTGCGGGCCGGATCCAGGTGGGCATAACCTGCGGCGATACCCACCATCCTGGCGCCCTCCAGCCTTGGCAGACGCAGCTGCTTGCTTTGACCCGGTTCGATGAACAGCCGCGTCAGGCCGATCATCCCGGTCGGTGCGCTGTTCATCAGCAACAGGCTGCTCAATTGCTGAGAGCTGCCGGTGTAAGCCGAAAACGCACTGATCTGATCGAACTGCGCGACCACCACCAGCAGGTTGTGCGCCTGACCGTCGTACTGATTGAGGTCGTTATCGGCGGTAAACGTGAGCTCGATGGCGTTTTCGGTGTAGTCCCACTTGAGTTCGGTGAGGGCCTTTTGCTCAGGGGTGAGCTCCTGGGAGCTGCATGCGGTGAGCAGCACGCAAAGGGGGAGCAGATACGCGCAAACCTGCCTCATGACATCACCGTGACAAGGGTCTGGCTACCAGCCGATACAACACCGATCGTGTTACCGGGCGAACCGTTCTGCAGGGTTTGCGTGGTGACCCGAACGGCGGGTTTACCACCGACCATGACCTTGGTGCTGCCATCGGTAAAAGTCATTTCGCCCATGATCTTGCCGCTAACGACGCCCCCCTGTGCCCCCGCCTCATCACCACTGCTGGAGGTCACCTTGCTCATCTGATTCATCGCCGGCAAACCGGCGATCAACACATCATTCACCAGGCCGCCGGGATCGGCCATGCTGGTATCGGCGATGTTGGGATAGGGCATAGGAACAGGCCCCGCTGGAGTTGCCGTGTTACATACATCGGGTTGCGACGCGGTAGCAATCGCGCCGCCATTGTTGAGCATGTACATAGTGTTTTCCCTAACCCAGCTTGATGCGTTGCGCATCGATTGCAACGGCCACATCAGCGAACAGATCCAGGGTTTCGCCCCGCACACTCCAATCGCCAGCAATGCGTTGGCGCAACGAGCCGGCATGCAGGTCTTCGTGCCCTCGCACCTGGCGTCGGCTGTCGCCGTATTGAGCGTCGTGTCGAGTCACCTGTTGGCTGAGGCGTTCTGCGTGTTCATTAAGCTCCTGCCAATGACTGTCGCAGCGCACACCGGTAACGCTCAACCGATCAACATTGATATCGGATTTGCTGAAGCGCGCCGAATTGCTTTGGGCTTCAACCTTCAAGCTCGGCCCGGCATCCAGCGCGATACCATTGCGCGCCTGAATATTCAGTGCGCCCATGGGGAGGTTCAGGTACAAATCGCCGGGCACCCGCAGCTCACTGCTCTGCGCCTGACTGCGCTCCAGCACGCTGAGGATGTAGCCTTGATCGCCAGACAGGGAAATCAGCACGTAGTCCCCAATGGCCGGCTGCAACAGACAGCCCAATGCAGGGCTTAGCCAATAGCGATGACCTTCGGCGCTGACCACTCCGAAGCGCTCGCCATCGACGGCGTTGATTCGCGCATGGCGCAAAATGGCGGGCTGATCAAGAAACAGCAGAGCTTCATGCATGGGGTGAACGCCTATAAAGTAGGTTGCCAGCGTTGCGCCGCGAGGCGTTCGCTGTCTTGGGGACGAATGGATTCGCGGTTGGCGTCGCGCCAGTCGCAGCCTTCGAGTTCAGCAGCGTGAAAGTCCGTGCCATCAAGATTGGCGTTAACGAACGAAGCCTGGGCAGCTTTCATCGCCTGGCATTGGGCGTACTGCAGGGACGCGCCGGTGAATATGCTGCCCGTGACATCTGCCTTGTTGAGATTTGCCCGCTCCAGGCAAGCACCTGTGAAGTCAGCCGCCGGAAATTGCGCTTCGCTGAAAATTGCTTGGTTGAGCTTTGCACGAGCAAAGCTGATGTGATCGCCCTTGCAGCGATAGAAAGAGATAGACACTGTGTCTACGGCACTGAAATCCGCCCTCACAAATATCGACTCATCGAAAGCACATTGCTCAAGACGCGCCTGGCCGAGATCAAGGTTTTCGAAGTGGCATTCGGTCATCCGAACTTGCTGCCACTGCGAACCCGGAGCCTGCAAGCTGTGCAAACTACAGCCTTGCCATTGGCATTGCGAAACGTCCACGTTACTCAATACAAGATCATCGAACACTGAATCGATAAAACTCACGCTTCGTAAAGTCGCGAGACTGAGATCCAGTGCAACACTATGAGTGCGCAGCCAGCGGCCACCGCTCAGGCTGGCGCCGGTGAGCCTGGTTCGATCCAGATTGCAATCGACCAACGTTACCCCTTCAAGCTGACAGCCAGAAAAATCGGCGTAACCCATCCGGCACCCTCGCCATTGGCTGCCGGTAATATTGGAACCTGAAAACGAAGCACGGCGAGCATCCACGCTCTCAAAACGGACTTGACTTAGATCTAGACCTCGATAGTCACCGCCGACCATATTTAGGTCGCGCAAAGGTGCCCCTTTGATCAACAGACTGCGCAAACCCTCGGCGGTCAGGGGCTCGCCGAGAGTACTGAACTCAGCTTGGTTCATGGCTGCCCCCTTTAAAGGCATTTCCACTTTTACCGTCAGCGCTGCCAGAAGGCGTTGAAGAAGAGTGAGCGCCAGTACCGTCCACCACGTCCCGGGCCGCCGTCAGAACGGACTGGGCCGTAGAAGCGACCGCAGCTAACGCCACTAAGCTAGCAGCAGCCATACCCGGAATGGTCTCCGAGAAACCGCTCTCTATTTCATTGATGAGGGGTCCGGCCTGAGTATTATCCGGCAACGCCCTGGCAACGCGACTTTTATACAGATTTAAGACGTCCATCGATAACTGACCTGCGTGAAGAACCTTCTTAGCCAGCTCTTGAGCGGCGTACAGCCGGTCCTGCATTCCTGCCGACAACTTTACTGGGCTAGTTACGTTACCCACCTTGTACTGCAGCAGCGCATTCTCCAGACTCAGCGCTATATTATTAATCTGCGCCGCCATATTAAGAGCTTTTTTCAGCGAACTGCGTTTATCCGAGAATACAAGCTTATGTTCAGCGGTAAATTGTTCCAGTTGCAGTGCAACCGGCTCTGTGGTCAGCACCGTTGCCAAACTTCCACTTATTGCTTTTACTGAGTCAGCGGAAACCTCGGTACTGACCAAAAGCTCTGTAACTATGGATGTTCGAGCGCATAATTTATCTTCGACCTGGAGGGTTTCTTTCACTAGCAGACTGCCACCGACAATGACATTACCATCGAGGACAATTGGGGCTCCCCCCGTCGTCTTGATGACAATCCCCTTACTATTAAGGGTAATAGTGTGGTCATTACCCACTATAGTAAGCGCATTAATTCCACGCAACTTTCCGATATCAGACGTAATCCCTAATTGCGAGGTATCAATGGTGGCAATGACAGCATCAACAGAATAACTCGTCGCCTTAATAGTTTGCGCGGCTGACTGATCCTTCTTGTAATAGTTATAGCAATAACCATTACCTTCATTCACATCAGCTTTAACCCCTCGCTTGTTATAGTTGAGGACACTGTCGCGATCCGTATAGTCCTCGCGTTTACTACTCTCTCCTCCGACACTGACCGTACACTGATGTTCCACGGCATTGAATTCGGCCGAAAATGTATTTACTCCTATCTGCCTAGCCAACTGAAGATGCTCGCCTCCCTTCCAACTTGACAGGACAACGTCGATGCTAAAGGTCGGTGAACCGGCGAAGCCGACAAAGGAGTCCTTGCGGACTTTTTTATGCTCATCGACGACACCCTTCATACCAAAATCCGAACTTTGGCCTATGCGCGATCGGTATACGCCGCCGACATAATGACTGTAAGCATCTGAGTCCAACTCCATATCAACATTGGTAGTTAACTGGATGCCATTGGCTGCCGCGCCCATGATGAGCTTGGAGGCGCCAAAGGGAGAACCCATCGTAATCTGCGCGCCGGTGTCCTGATCATCCATAACCACAAAGTGGCCGCCGGGGCTGGACAGCCCACTTTGCGTCACATTTTTTTCATTGACCCGGTTAAGATTTTCAGAGTTGGGAACAGCCCCGGTGATAATCGGACGATCCGGATCTCCGTCCAGAAATGATACTAAAACTTCGGCGCCCTTGAGCAACGGAAAGTGCATGCCATGCTCAGCACCGGCGGACAGGGTTGCCATGCGTAACCACGCAGAGCCACGTGTGGCTGGTTTCTGTGTGCGAATAAACGGGAAGTTGACTTTATAGCAGCCATGTTCGTTGAGAAGTGGTTTGCCACTTTCATCGCCATCGACGATGGCACTCAGGACGCCTTTTATATTGGGCTTGGGTGAGCTACAGGGTGCGCGGTATTGCACGTCGGCGGGCAGTGCGACGAAGCTTGTACTGGACTGGGCACGCTGGTCAGAATCGCTGTATTGAAGGGAAGGCAACGGCTGGCTACCTGCATGTTGGACCTCAATGACTTGATACTGGACATTTAGCGGCTTTCGTGGATGGTCGACTAAAACCATTGGATAGCCAGCGCGCAACCCGGTGGCGCGGCCACTTCCGTGGAATTCACAACGCCTACAACCGAGCATCTGAGCCCTACGCTTAGCCAACCAGGCACCTTCTTGCGTTGAACCAAAGTGCTGACCGTACAATCCGTAATCACCAAGAAACGCACTTGGCTTCGTGACAACATCGACAGGATTCTGGCCATTACTTAAGGGTGTACTCGCGTCAGCGACCGACGCGACGGCCTGCAACTTCAGTTGCGCATTGGTTGCCGAAAAATCCTGCAATACCACCTGATTGGCCTGACTGACCAAACGGCGCCTGAATGTATTTGCCACTGCCAAGGTCGTCTCTACATGCGGATTGCTGCCGACATGGCGATATGTAATCTGGGTTGCGGTCAGAGGCTGAAACCCTCGATCGCCACACATCACCAAGGTCTCTTGGCTCACCCCATGTTCAAAGTAATAGTAGACACCGTAATGCTCCAGCAGTCGGGAAAAGAATGCAAAGCTCGTCTCTTCAAACTGACAGGTGAAGCTGGCCGTAATGAAAGCGCTATCCGAAGTGGGTACGCGCAGATCGAAGTCGTAGTCATTTGCCTCGCTGGTAAATTGGCCCAGACCGGCCTTGATCATGTCGACTTCACGCAATATGTCAGTGATTATGGTCTGTAGGCTGCTGTCCAACCATATATCTGAGAATTGAAACTGACGAAGCAGCACCATGCGCGGCTCAAGCACTAAGCGAAAGAAAAAGTACTCGCCTTGACTGTCCAATTGTTCAACATCTGTCACCACGCCGTGATAAGGCTGTGCCAAGCCCTGTGCGTCAGTTATATACAAACTTGCGCGTCTTCCCAGCATGACTTCGTCATCAAGTGCTGGATCGCGCGACGCCACTCGAACCTCAAAACGGTATGGCCGCGACAATGCTTCCTCGCCTTGCCAGTCAAGGACCAGAAATTCGGCTTTTGGCAACGCCGTGCTAACGAAACTGCACAGAGGTTTATCTGCCGCTGGCAAGGGATCCATTGGCAATATCAAATCATTGGCCATCAGACAATCCTCTGGAAATTAGAAGTGGGTAATCAAGCATTGGCCAAGTCCTTCGACAGTCGGCAACGCGTCATCAAGGCACCGGAGACCTTCGTACCCTCCCCTATGACTCCCTCGGTAACGCTGCCATGCAGGTTGCTGCCGCTCAGATCGGTTTGGCTGAGATTGACCTTGCGCAAGGTTGTTTCCAGCAGATTGGCACCGACCCAACTGGCACGACTTAGATCACTTCCAGTGAAATCGGCACTACAAGCACTCAGGTGATAGCCACTGCTATCACTTAGATCGCAGCATGAAACCAGGGCTCGGGACAGATTTACGCCGCTCAGGCTGGCGTGCGTCAGATAGGCGTGCTGAAGACTGGCGTCGCTGAGGTCAGCACCGTCCAACCGTACAGCCGGAAGGCGACAACCTGGCTCAAGGCGCCATTGCTTCAACAGAGCGCAGCTCAGATCAACTTCGACCCCCTCGCAGCAAGACCATGAAGCTTCTTGCAAATCAGCCCTGGACAACTCAACGGCGTCCAGTTGGCAGGCGTAGAACTGTGTCTTGACCAACTGTGCATCGGCTATTCTCGCCTGTCCAAGATTGCAACGCTGCCAGCGCGCTCGCGGCCAATTAACGCGTTGTAGACTGGCGGCAGTAAAGCTGCACTCGACCCACTGGATATCCTGCCCATGACAGCCAGAAAAGTCGGCGTTGTCGAACCCGCACTGTTTGGCGTAAACCGCATGAAAGCTCGCCTCTTTCGCCCGCGCGCCATTCATGGAGCTACGCTCGAAGAACGCACCGTCCAGGCAAGCTTTGGTCATATCGACATTATCAAGCTCGCAATCGATGAAGCGGCCATGACTCAGGTCCGCACCGCTGAATGACGTACCTCTCAACTGGCAGTTTTGGAACACGCAGTTCTGCAAATCCGCCGCACTCAAATCAAGATGGGATAAATCGAGAGATGCAAAGTGCTCGCCGGTCAGACGCAGGCCATTGGCATGGCTGGTTTGCAGGAGTTCACGGGTCCATTCTGGCTGGATGTCCGCCAAGAGCGATCCGACAGTAATGTTTTTCAAGGCTGCGATCAGCGTTTCAATTTCTTCGATCTGTACTGCGGCCTCCTCCGCTTCAATCGAACCTGGTAGCGGGTGGGCGTCAGCCTGAAGCACGCTGAAGCGTAACAGTGGATCCTGCGCACGCATTTCGGCCATCAAGTCCTCTAGGGGTATCCCCAACTCGCCAGCTATTTGCTCGAGTTCCTGCTGCTGGCCAGCCTCCAGCTCGACGAGATTGGCATGCAGATCTGTTTCGGCCCGAAGAGCATCCAGTTGCACCTGCGCAAGCAGCGGATCGGGCGGCTTGGCCGCGGCATGGATTTCGTCAAGCAGAGCCACTGGGTCACGGCCAACAAGGCTGGCCAACGCAGCCACCTCTTGCCGGAGGTGCTCTTGCGTCTGAACAAGCCTTTGATCAATGTGCGACTCTCCTCCAAAGGCATCAACCTCCGCATTGATGGCCTCCTCATCGGTAGCTGTCTGAGTGCCCTTAAACAACCGTTCTAAAGTAGATGGATTGATACGCTGCTCATCCGGCAATAATTCATGCGCACCGGCTAAAGACTCTTGCAGTTTAGGTAGCAATGACGCCAGATTACGTTCATCCGCTTGAACCGCCTGAATACCCAAAATCGGATTAACGACGCCCACCGACCTTGAGGGAAACCCTAGCAAACGTTCCTGCTCCTTGAGGAAGACGGTAGCGTTAGCGATCAGATCCGCACCAAGCTTATTGAGTTTTTCTTCCTGCTCAGGCGCAGCTTTGCCCCGCTGCGCTTGCGATTCAGCGGACGGAATGTGACTCTGCCGCCACAACTCTGCGATCCATTGATCACGGCTCTTATACGAGTCCGTTTCGCGCTCGCAGCGCAAAGCCACCGCCGCAAGATCTTCGCCGTCTATATCTCGTACCGGAATCTGCGCTCTATAAACCAGCAGGACCCGTTCGACATCCGGGAACAGCCATACGGTGTCCAGCTCAAGTTTTACCTCTTCGATAGCCCGATCGACCGCCGATGCAGGTTTCGCTTGCGAATCTATCGAAGCGCGCTCGACAAACAGCCGGGGACGAAAGCCAGGCAAGCGCCCGACTACCTCCAACTTAGAGGGATGCATACCGGCAACAGACCAGGCCTCATTCCCTGCCCAATAGTCCGGTTGGACCTGGTCCTGGGCGACTTCGTCAAACCAGCGTGGGTCTGTGTCCAACGGCGCAAAAGGCGCACGCTGACATGCCCAGGCCTCATCACAAACACCGAAAAAATCCCGGCGCTCCCGAGAGTGAGGCAACAATGGCAGCAAGCTGGCTACCTGCACAGATTTACCAGGCGCACGCAAGGGCATATGTGGGCTCTCGACCTGGGGCAAGGCCAGGCCTTCGGCGACATCCGGGTCAGTGGTGTAGCCAATCCCTTGAGGGTTATCCGGGCTGTCGGCACCGCCATAGGCATGCTGCAAGTCCAGCGGAACGACTGTCAGCGCACCACAGATAACGGGATTCCACCCCAGCAAACCTTTACGCCACTGGCGAGGAGGCTGCACATGCAGGGTCTTGCTCAGTGAACCTAAGCTGACCCGCACCGCCATGCCTGCCTGTTGCGCTGTATTCAGAGGATAAGCGCTGCCGTGAACGGCAAAGGTGCCATGGTTCTTTTTCAAGCCACGATCGAACGGCTGTTTGGCGAAGCGCTCGGCCAGCCATGGCTGTGCCTGATCAGCCGTGACAATAGTTTGATCAGCTTGGTACAACAGCCCCACAGTCGCCACCATGCAGGGACTATGTTCAAGACGATTCCGAGCGACCAATAACAGGCTGGCATCACCGTAATCAAGGCGCATGACGACGAGTCTCCCGGAGGTTCGACGCAGTCGCTGCAGGGTTCACAGTTGGCTGCACACGAGGCTGTCCATAAGTTGTATGGTTCATGGCTTAGACCAACTCTTCCAACGGCGCGGCAGCCAGGTCCGAAGACCCGCTTTCGGTTGCCAGGATGTTGCTGATAAGCCACTCCCCCGAAGCACCCACCGCCACATGCAACTGCGCCAGCGGCCGCTGATCGGCAATAGCCCCCAGCAACACGTCCGACAGACGCGGGGTCAGGCTTTTACGCAGGATGAAGTCGATGTTGCGCGCCCCGCTCTCCACTTCCGTGCAGCGTGCGGCGATGACGTCGGCCACTTCGTCGGCAAAGGTCAGGCGCACTTTCGATGAAGCCAGCAGCCGCTCGCTGAGCCGGGCCAGTTTCAGGCGCACGATACCGGCCAGCTGTTCACCGCCCAGGGTGAAGAACGGCACGATGGTCATGCGTGCCAGTAATGCAGGCTTGAAATGCCTGGAAAGCGTCGGGCGGATTTTCTCCGCAAGGGTGTCGGGGTCCGGGCGACCGTCAGCGCACAGGTTCTGGATTTCGTCGGTGGCCAGGTTGCTGGTCAACAGCACCACGGTGTTGGAGAAGTCGATCTGCCGCCCTTCGCCATCGGACAGGCTGCCCTTGTCAAAGACCTGGTAGAAAATGTTCACCACGTCCAGGTGGGCTTTCTCGACCTCATCGAGCAGCACCACCGAATAAGGGCGCTTGCGGACCGCTTCGGTCAACATGCCGCCTTCACCGAAACCGACATAACCGGCAGGAGAACCCACCAGACGGCTGACGGTGTGCTTTTCCTGATACTCGCTCATGTTCACCGAGATCATCGCTTGCTCGCCGCCGAACAAGTGCTCGGCCACGGCCAGGGCGGTTTCGGTTTTGCCGACACCCGATGGGCCGACCAGCAGAAACACGCCCAGCGGCTGTTGCGGATCACGCAG
Source organism: Pseudomonas sp. CFII64 (assembly GCF_000416235.1). Lineage (GTDB taxonomy): Bacteria > Pseudomonadota > Gammaproteobacteria > Pseudomonadales > Pseudomonadaceae > Aquipseudomonas. Next base: position 20,444 of record NZ_ATLO01000030.1, read on the forward strand.
GCCGGATTGCGCGGCCTTGAGGATTTCAGCGATTTGCTCGACGGCGGTGTCCTGACCGCGAATCCGCGTCTTGATGTTGGCGGCCAGGGCCATTACACCACCAGCGGCGTCCCGCAGTACTTTGCCCAAAGGCACGCCGGTCCAGTCAGAGACCACCTTGGCGATGGCGTCCGGATTGACTTCGGTGAACAGCAACGGTTCGTCGCCTTGCAGCGTTGCCAGCGCCTGGCGAGCCGACTCCAGTTCCGCCTGACGGTCGGTCAGCGAAGCCAGAACCTGAGCCGTTTCGCCCTCGGCAGGCACGGGCAGATCTTCTTCTTTCAAGGCCACTTGCTTGCGAGCCTCCAGAACCCGAACTGCGGCCTCGCGCTCGGCAAGCCAGCGGGTTTCCAGCGTCACACGGCGATCTTCGATACTCGCCTGTTCATCGGCAATATCAGCCAGACGCTGCGCCTCCACCGGGAAGCCGTTGTTGCGATCACGTTCCAGCGCTGCCAGTTCGCGGGCCAGACCGGACAGCTGGCGCTCCATGCGTTCCAGCGCGGCAGGCTTGATACCCAGGCCAATCCGCACGCGGGCGCTGGCGGTGTCGAGCAGGTCCACGGCCTTGTCCGGCAGCAGACGCCCGGTGATGTAGCGATCCGACAACTCGGCCGCAGCGACGATCGCGTCATCACGCACACTGACGCCGTGGACTTTTTCGTAATGCCCCTTGAGGCCACGCAAAATCAGTACCGCAGTCTTGACGCTCGGTTCATCAAGCTTCACCAACTGGAAGCGGCGCGCCAGGGCTGGGTCTTTTTCAAAATACTTTTTATATTCCGACCAGGTGGTGGCGGCGATGGTGCGCAACTCGCCACGCGCCAGAGCCGGCTTGAGCAGGTTGGCCGCATCGGACCCGCCCGCTGCGCCGCCCGCGCCGATCAGCATGTGCGCTTCATCGATAAACAGAATGACCGGCGTGGCGGACGCCTTGATCTCCTCGATGACCCCGCGCAAACGGTTTTCAAACTCGCCCTTGACGCTGGCCCCGGCTTCCAGGGCACCCAGATCCAGGCTGAGCAGGCGGGTATTTTTGAGGAAGTCCGGCACTTCGTTCTGGCTGATCAGCAACGCCAGGCCTTCCACGACCGCCGACTTGCCCACCCCTGGTTCGCCGACGGCAATGGGGTTGTTTTTACGACGCCTGGCCAGGATGTCGATCATCTGGCGGATTTCATCATCACGACCAAAAATCGGGTCGATGCGCCCTGCCGCAGCCTTGGCGGTGAGGTCTTCGCAAAAGCGCGCGATATTGTCTTCGGCTGCCGCTGCAACACCGCCAGCGTTGGCGACCGTCGAAACCGTCGAGCCAACTTGCAGGCTGTCCAGTGGACCTTCGCTGGAACCGTTCAGCAGTTGATTGAATTCAGCGGTCAGGGCGTCGGTTGAGATCGGCTTGAGCATCTCGCCGTACCGCGTCCCGGCGGTGTAATAGCCCAGGCGCGAGACCAGCGCCAGCAGCAACGAGCCACCGCGAATGCGCCCAGTGCCCACCACCAGCGAGGCGACGAGCCAGGCATCCTGAATCAACTCGGTGAGCAGGCTGGCGAACACCGGACGACCAGGATTGCCGTTCTTGAGTTGCGTCAAACCGTCGTCAAGCAGCGCCCGCAAGCGCAACGGATCAATCTCGAAGCGGGTCAGGATGCGGGTGACGTCAGCATTGGTATCGTCCAGTAATTGACGCAGCAAGTGCTCAACGGAAATCTCGTAGTGAGTGCGTGCCAGGGTCAGCCCTGCCGCATTCTCCAGAGCTTTGGTGCCATATACATTGAGCCGCGCGAACAGCGGTTTGAGTTCTACCTGAATCATTGCAGCGTCCTCACTTCGGGCATCGAGCCGTTTGCAGCGGTTAACATGAATACAACGTCGTCTTGCGCATTTGTGTCGCCGAGCCAGGTATCCAGGCCCAGTTGTTGCCAGCCCTGACCCAACGAGGCGCAGCGCTGCTCCTGTGGCGCAAGCATCATGACCAAACGACTGTGCAGCGGCGTCTGCAAGTACAGCGCCACCAGCCTTTCCAGCTTTTGGTACAGCGCCTGCCCCGGCAACAGGTCGTGAAAACGCTGTGCACTCAATGAAGTCAGACGAATATCCAGCATGCCGCTACGGTCCATCACTTCTCGACCGAGCAGGCTGTCTTCGCCCAAGACACCGCACTGCATGCCCAGGTAAGTACGCGCTGGACGGTCGATACGCAGCCGTGTTTCGACACAGGGCACAACCTCCACAGAACCATCGTTGAGCACCGCCTTCACCAACTGCTGCAGGCCTAGGGCCGAGCGTGGGTGCTGATTGAACAGGCCTGCGTATTGCAATAAATCCAGGGATTGGTCGCGCAGTTCAGGCCGTGCATCAGCGACACCGATAAAGGCCTGCAGTTGGCGCAGGCTCTTGACGTCACGGCGCTCGGTGATGTCGATCCAGATGCGGTGCTTTTCCCAAGCGCGGAACAACAGCGGATAGAGCGCGGCATGCAAAATGTCGAGAAAGTCGCGCCCCGCCGAGTGCCCTTGCAACTGCTCGTCGATCAAATCCTCGGTGTAAAACGTAGGCAGCGGCGAAGTCACCCCATACAACCCGAAGAAATTGGCTTCTATGCGGTAGCGACCATCCTCGCCCTGCTCAATCTGCTCAATGTCACGCTGCGGGAAACCCAGCCCCAGACGCGGCCGGACCCGCACATTTTCAGCGAACGATTTATCGCTGGGGAAACGCAGTCGCAACAGGCGCAGTGCCTGGAAAAACCCGAAATCGCCGCTGTCATCAAGCAACGAATCGCTCACAGCAGGCGTTGCTGCCCGATCTTCGCTGGCCATTGCAAGGTCTCGTGGTGAACGCTGTCGAACAGCGTGAAAGCGGTAAAGCTGTTGACAGCCATACAGCCAGCGAAAAACTCGTCGAGTACACAACCGAACAGGTAGAAATTGCCGGGGCTGAGAAAGTGATCACCGCGACACTCGACCCGAATGACACTCCCTTCAATCGGTAGCCCACGGATAAAGCGTCGTTCTTGAAGGACGGTGACGTTTTCGATGGCATCGATACGGCGCTGATTAGCGTCTTGTGCGCCCTCCCCGGTACTGGGCAGATAAGCCGTCAGCAGGCCACGCAAGTAATCGCGATCAGCCAGGCGAAAGTGATTAGCGTTCAACTGCGAGAGCATTCGCCACAGCAATTTGTCGTCGAATTTCGGTGGCTGGCAGGGGGTGACACCCCGGATGCTCTTGAACTCCATCCTGGGTGGGGTGTTGTCCGTGGGCTGGTTCAAATCCCCCGGCCGCAGACTTTCAGGCAACTTGCCGTTGGTGCACAACAAACCGATAGACAAGGTCATTTCGGCTGGCACTTTACCTTCGCGGTAAGGCAGGCTCAGATAATGGTCGTACCCATGAGGGTCGATACTCGAAGAGCGGATTCGCAAATTGTAAGTGTCGTTTTGCGAAAAGGTATTGAACGGCTCAAGGGGTCGCTCGCCTGCGCCAGCTGTGTAAGCGCTGACGCTGAGCACCGAATGAATCCGCATGCTCATGCGCTGGCCATGATCGGCAGGCTGGATGCGATAGTCGACTTGCTTGTGGTCGATGCGCAGCGGATGTGCTTCCTGGGTGAATAGATTGATGGCCGGTGTCACACCAAGCATGAAACTGTTGGCCGAGAGATTCGGCGTCCAGTCAGGCAAGTTTTCGAACATCAGGCGCACGGTGAAGCGCCCGTCCGCACCTCTTGCTCGCCACTGTTTGAACCCGCGCAGCTCGATAAACAAAAATTTCTCGGGCAATGCGAAGTATTCCTGCAGGCAACGATAGGCCGGGTGCGCGGTATCGGGAAACGGCAGCAAGGTGTTGCTCGCATCAAATCCGAGGCCGCGCAAATGGCTGGCCGACAGTACGGTCATGGGTTGTTCTTGTGCTGTGATACGAATCTCACGCAAGTTGAGATGCAGCAGACGCAACAACTTTGAGCCATCAGCCAGGCCATCACCCAAATAGAAACGCAGGCTATCGGCCATCCAATTATTCGGATCGGCGGTAGTAAAAGCGAAGTCCAGAACCAAGCTGCGCTCTTCACCAGCGCCGCCGTCCCAGCGGCTTGCAACCAGTTGCAACGGCTCCAGATCGACCGCTGCGGTACTGCGGAAGCGCATCCGCTGGCCATCGACCGGCACCGAGGCAATTTCGCAGCCGGCCTCGACACGTGAGACCTCTTGCAATGCCCCACGCGGCTGAAATTGCAGCAGCGTCAGGCAAGGCAAGGGTTGTAGGTAATGGGGATAGAGCAGCTGCGCCAACTCTTGGATGAACTCGGGAAACTCGTCGTCCAGCCGTTGGCGAACCATCCCGGTGAGAAACGCCACACCTTCGAGCAAGCGCTCGACATCCGGGTCATTGGCCGAGTCCACGCCCAGCAGCGGCGCCAGGGCCGGGTTGCGGCGAGCAAACTCATCGGCCAGACGCCGCAGTTGGTTGAGTTCATTTTGATAGTGGCTATTGAGCATGACTTAGTGCATCGCCAAGGACACGCGACCATCCGAAGACACACGCGTTGCCAAGTGAATGGGAATGTCCCGGTCGTCGATCGACACCATACCCTCAAGGCTGAAACTCAGCGACAACACTTCCTGAGCGCCTTCGGCGACCAAGATGCGCGGCGACTTCAAGCGAGGCTCATAGCGGGCGATCATGCGAGTCATGTTCTCGATTATTTGCGTTGTCTCTCCGGTCGCAAACGAACCGGCCAGATTGGTGAAATCGGGTACGCCAAACTCAGCGTCGATAGGCACGCTGCCGCGCCGGGTATTCAGGATGCGTTGCAGATGCAGGATGATCGACTCCGTCAACACTTCCGCCTGGGTAAGGTGCGTACGACCGGTTTCGACCTGCAGGCTTTTGACGCGCTCCAGTAATCGCTTTTCTCTCAACGCGGTGTACCTTCTGCCATGGCAAGAACACCGCCCTGGACCAGGGCGGCGTTGAACAGTCGAGCGTGACTTACGCTTTTGGCGCCAACCACGAGTCTTCGGCTTCAATACCGTCCGGAACCCAGGTCCATACGATTTTTTCGTAGGTGATACCGATGTCTTCCATATGGCCCATTTGTTTGAACTCAGGGTTCAACACGTTCGGAACCCAAGTGTGGGCCGAAACGAGCACGGCATTGCTCAGGGTGATGGTGTAGTACTTTTCTTCGGTGCCTTTAGGCGAGATCCGATAAAACTCCAGCACAACGGACTTGAGCTGCTCGCCGGAAGTTAGAGCTTGCAGCAGCTTTGGAGAAGACTTGTCGATTTCCTTGGTCAGGGTCATGCCCTGGTGGACACGCTTACCGGCCGGCAGCCCGGTTTGCGGGTTTTTGGGAATATCGATCAGGTGTTCGACGGCCTGTACAAGGATCATTCCTTCATGACCGGTAACAGTGCTGGAACCTTCGATCTTGCCTTGGTTCTGGCCTTCGATACTCAAGTAACATGGCATTGGCATAACAGGTACTCCGGGTTAAATCAGTTAGGTTCCAAACACCGATCAGAACACTTGGCCCTGGCTCGCGGCGTTGAATCCATCGTATGAAATTACCGAGTCAATGACCCTCGGGTGAACACCTGAATGGGTGCAATTGAGGCACCCATTCAGTCTGCAAATCAGCTCTTGTCGAGCTTGCCCACCAGCGAAAGCGTGAAAGAAGCGCCCATGTACTTGAAGTGCGGACGAACCTTCAAACCCACGCGGTACCAGCCTGGATCCCCTTCAACATCACTGACCGTAATGTCTGCCTGACGCAATGGACGGCGGCTGCGCACGCCGGCTGCCGGGTTGTCCATGTCAGCCACGTATTGGCGAATCCAGGTGTTGAGTTCCGACTCCAGGTCGCCACGCTCTTTCCAGGTGCCGATGTTTTCGCGCTGGATGACTTTGATGTAGTGCGCCAGGCGACTGACCACAAAGATGTAAGGCAGCTGGGTGCCGAGCTTGTAGTTGAGTTCGGCCTCTTTGCCTTCCTTGTCATTGCCAAAGTACTTGGGTTTCTGGCACGAGTTGGCAGAGAAGAATGCTGCGTTATCGGTGTTCTTGCGCATGGTCAGTGCGATAAAGCCCTGTTCAGCCAACTCGAATTCGCGGCGCTCGGAGATAAGCACTTCGGTCGGGATCTTGGTCTGGGTTTCACCCATCGCTTCGTAGTTGTAGACAGGCAGATCGCCAACCGTACCGCCACCCTGCGGACCAATAACGTTGGCGCACCAGCGATACTGGGCAAAGCTGTCAGAGAGACGGCTAGCGAATGCAAACGCAGCATTGCCCCAGAGAAAGTCCTTGTTCCCGCCACTGACGCTTTCGTTATAGCGGAAGGTTTTTGCCGGGATCGTGTCTTCGCCGTAGGGCGTGCGCAACAGGAAGTGGGGCAACGTCAAACCGACGAAGCGCGAATCGTCACTTTCGCGAAAGGCGTTCCATTTAGTGAACTGCGGGCCCTCAAAGACGGCTTGCAGGTCTTTGAGATTTGGCAGATCGGCAAAGCTGTCGATACCAAAAAACTGAGGGCCTGCCGACGCGATGAAAGGCGTGTGGGACATCGCCGAAATAGCCGCGACTGATTGCAGCAACTTCATGTCCTGCGGCCCAGGATTAAACTCGTAGTTACCAATGATCGAACCAAATGGCTGACCACCGAACTGGCCGAACTCAGCGGTGTACACCGCCTTGTACAGACCCGAGCGAGTGATTTCCGGCGCATCTTCGAAATCTTCGAGTAGCTTTTCCTTGGAGACGCTGAGGATTTCCAGCCTGTTGTTCTCGCGAAAATCAGTACGGTCAACGAGGAACTTCAGCGAGCGCCAGGAAGATTCAAGCTTCTGAAACTTCTCATTGTGAATAATGGCGTCCACCTGACGGCAGAGCTTGGCATCCAGTGTGGCGATCATGTCGTCGATCAGCCCGGCACTGACCTTCTCGGTCTGGCGAGCCGGTTCAAGCAGTTCGGTGACGAAGGCTTCCAACCCTTGACGGGTGACGGCGTAAGCCTCGTCACCGGGCTTGACACGGGTGGCTTCTACCAACTGATCCAGCAGGGAAACCGACTCAACGGCTTGCCCGACGCCGCTCGTTGCCTGGCTTTTTTCTTCACTCATGGGTTACTCCTTGTCCTTGACGCCGAGCTCGGAGAGCAAACGCTCGCGAGCACCGTCATCGTTCATCAAGGCCTGAAGTTGCTTGCGAAATTCAGGCAGGTTGCCCATCGGGCCTTTCAAGGCCTTGAGCGAGTCGCGCAGGGCGATCAGCTGCTGCAGCTCGGGAACCTGGGCAACAATGGCGTCAGGTTCGAAGTCGCGAATTGACTGGAAGGTCAACGAAACGGGTATCTGCTCATCTGCCGGCGCGTTTTCCGACAGCCGATTGGGCACCGCCAGTTGCAGACTCAGGTTCTGCCCTTTGAGCACGTCGGTGAAGTTGTCCTTATCGACGCGAATCGGCTTGATGTCCTCAACTGGCGTATCGTCATCACGCAAGGTGAAATCCCCAATTACCAGCTGCTTCAAGGGCAGTTCAACCTGCTCTTGAGCGCCGCCGGTGTCGGAGCTGTAAACAATATTGACGCGCTCTTTTGGCGCGACCGAACCTTCACTAGCCATTCATTCCCACTCCTGTTACCGGGCACGCTCAACGCTGCCGTTGAAAAACTCATGGCATGGATATGCACATGTCTGTCGGGCATTGCATGTGACTTGTTTCAATTGGCCTGCGGGCTGGCCAGGCGCCAGAACGCAGGCAAATCCATTGCTGCCAGTTGCTGCGTCCACGCTGTTTTAGAACCGCCGTCTTCATAGCTCATCGCCAACTCCAGCAAGGGGCGCACAAGATCGGGCTCCCAGCGGTCCAACCCTTGCTCGGTTGCTTCCTGCAGCAGGACATCAACCGCGACTTGCAGCCGGGCATGAGGATCAAATCGCTTGAGCAAAAAACATTGAGCGCAGCGCAGACGAAACCGGTCTCGGCCGCTGCTGACCTCACGCAGGTTGTCCTGCAGGTGGTTCAGCGCGCTACTCAGCTGACCGTCGGCGGCGCCTTGGGCCGCTCCTTCAATCAGGGTTTGCACGGCATCAGTACCACCCGAACGTGTCGCAGGCGCCAAGCCTTCCAGCCAACTGCGCGTCGCGCCATCGGCAAACGGTTGGTCGTTGGCGAAAGTCAATTCCGCGAGTGTCGGCAGCCGCGCCAGCAAATGCCGGGTTTCTAGCGCGAGACTTATGGCGGCCTGCACCGCTCCCGCGCCAAGGCGCGAGAGTGCCAAGTGACTGGCTCGATTGAGGTCCAGCCAGAATGGATAGGTGTTGAGTCGGCCCTCGCAAAAGCGCACGACATCCAATGGCTCGCCGATGCTCTGCAAGCGATTGAAACTCTCGACCTCAGCCCCGGAGGGCGCTGGCAAACGGGTTGTGGTGCCTTGTGCAGGCGGCGCCTGCTCCAAAGTCATCCAGGCCAATTGGCGATTCAGGCGAAACAACAACGGCAGCGTTGCCTTGGACTCTAGACAAAAACCCACCAGAGGCATCAGCGAGGTGAAGACACCGGTGACTGCATTTTCTACCGCTTCATCGCCTTCCAGGCTGCCCAAGGGCTGAGCAGCTGCCAGTGTCGGCGGTTCCTTGCCGACCGGCGTTGCGGGCTTTATGACCGGTGCCTGAACCGGTTCAGGTGGTGCCGAAACCACCTCGGGTGATGCAACCGTCGACACGATTGCCGCCTCTACAGGGAGCTGTGAAAGACGACGACGCAACGCAAAGAAGCTCGGCCCTTCTGCATCACGGTCACGCCACTGAGTGTCTATCGCGTCCCAGTCTTCAAGCAGCGCCGCCAATTGCTCACCGGGCACAGGCTCAAAGCTTTCCTCGATTTTGGCGGTAAGCCACTCAAGCATCCATTCGGCCTGATTTCGTCGGGCACGCAGCCTGGCGGGAGGTGGCGTGAGGGTGTCCCAGTACAGTTCAAGCATCTCGCGCAAGACGTGCACGCCAGTAACCAGGCCGGGTATGCCTCTGATTGTGGTCCAGGCACATAACAGCCAGACCGCAGCATTGATATCTTTACCCTCAACGCGAAGAACATGAGTGCAGGATTCGGCAACAGCGTGCCAATCAACTCCGGTATCGGCGTGGATATTGGTCAGCTTCTCAAGCTCAGCTTGCGCCCGTGCAAAAGCAGCGCTCTCACGGGGATTAGCACCCGATGGGCTAGTCACACTAATGGCTAACGAGCCTAAATCTTGATCCTGGTAACTCATACGTTATTCCTGCGACACCACAACTACTGAGTACAACGTCATATGCGCAAAAAATGCCGTCGATGCCTTTACTCTTACAAATCAAACCGTCTTGCTCATCAGTGGTATAACAATGATCTATTCGCCCTGCTGGCACTATCAGGCGAACACCTGACTTGGTTGGACTATTCATTATTTTTCGGTAATAAACTCGCTGAACCAAAGGCAACCCTTTACCTGTTGTTGAGGAAATTTATCAGACCGCTGCCGCATGGCTTGACCTTGCGTTGCAGTTTTTGAACTTTATTTAAAAATCACTGTATCTCTAGCCGGATGCCTAGACAGCACCACCGCATTCCCCGTACATTGCGAACAGCGCGATCGCACAAGGAGATAACCGCCGCCTTTTCGCGACTGGGCCTGGCACGGATTCGCAGCCCCCCGTACCACAATCAATGAGTCACAAAAACTTGATCGTCTGATCAGCTGTTAATTTATGAATAAATCAACGCTCATTGAATCCTTAAGCCAAGCCCGTGCATCGCAGAGCCCCGATCACTTCGATGTCAGCGCTGAGCCCGCTGCCAATCAGTTGCTGGCATGGCGTCGTCGTGTCGGACATGTGATCGACGTTCTTCCGTCATCCAGCGCAGTGAGCCAGCCCTTCAACGCATCCATTGACCGTTACGACCTCGGTGACCGGATTTTCAGCGATTGTGCCAGCGACCATCTGGTGCTTGATCGCTCGGTCTCGCGTATTTCCACGGACAATAAGCGGGACTACGTGTTTCAGGTGTATACCGAAGGCGGTATCGAATGCATTCAGGGGGCGGGTCTGGAAAGCCGCAATCCTGGACTTGCCAGTATCATGGCTCTGGACCTGAATCAGCCGATACGCATGCACCGCAGCCGTTGCCGGGTACTGAGCTTTTTTGCCCCCCGTCATATCGTTGAACCGGTGCTGCCCAATGCCGAGTCCATCCATGGCCGCGTCTTCGAAAGTAACAACCCGCTGACCCGACTGATAGTTGAGCACGCAGTTGCATTGGCCAAAGGTCTGGCGAGCATGAATGAACGTGAAGCCACGCGAGCGTTCGATACAACTGTCCAGTTGATGCTTGGATCCTTTGCCAAGCAGGCAAAACTGAGTGGGAACGTTCGGGCTGCAGCACGCAGTGCAATTTTTGACCAAGCCAGACGCTATGTAAAAGAGAACCTGTATCAGCCTTGGTTAACGCCAGAAAGTGTGCTGGTCAAACTTCAACTTCCACGCGCGACGTTGTATCGCCTGTTCCAACATGAAGGCGGACTGGGCCGGTACATTATCAACTGCCGTTTGCGTGAAGCCGCCGACGAACTAGTGCGCTATCCCAACAGACAGATTATTGAAATCGCCTACAGTCTGGGATTTAACAGCCCTTCAGACTTCACCCGAGCGTTCCGTCGACACTATGATATGTCACCACAAGACCATCGCTTTGTGGCGCTTCAGAAACTGGATAAATGCTTATAGCCTCTGCCGGACTGGCTCAACTGCATCACGTTCATTGCCCGTCACGGGAAACGCTTTCAAAGCAAACAAACTAATCAGCATCGCACCCAGCAAGTACCATGCAGGCGCCATCGGATTATGCGTAACACTGATCAGCCAAGTGACAAAAAACGGACTGAACGCTCCAAAAATAGTCACACCAAGGCTGTAAACCAGTGACATGCCCATGCCACGACAATGCAGTGGAAATGACTCCATGATCATCACAGTAGTCACACCATTGTTTCCCATCGCCACAACCGCATAAACGGCGATTATCAGAAGCGATAGCCCTTCGCCGACACCCTCAGTCAAAGCAAGAAATACGGGGTAAACGGACCCGATACTCACGAGCATCGTCACATACTGAGCAGGTTTTCGCTGACGATAACGATCCGCGACGCGCGCAAATAAAGGTGCGGCAATGAATAGCATCGCACTCGCCAGGCACGATGAAAGCAGGCTGATGGTGGGCGACATCCCTAGGTTTCGCGTCAGATAGGTGGGCATGTACAACACCATCAAATAAATGCTTGCCGTGGGTGAAGCCATTAGCAATATCCCGAGAAGAAGCGGAGAGCGATGCAGGTTAAACAAAACTTTAAAAGAGGGCCTCGGGACAACAGGCTGTACGTTTTCGATCATAGTGCGTCGAATCCACCAGCCGATCGGACCAATCAATAATCCCAAAATGAAAGGGATACGCCAGCCCCAGGCCATTAACTGTTCAGGTGTCAGCAAAGAAGTAGTGCAAGCGCCCACCAGAGCACCTACCAGCGCCGCCGCAGCCTGACTGGCAGAGCGCCAACTGACCAAATAGCAGCGTTTCCCCGCAGGGGCCAACTCCATCAAGACCGCAGAAGCAACGCCAATCTCGCCACCGGCGGCAAAACCCTGCAGCAAACGAGCGATGACGATAAGCAACGTGGCTGAAACGCCAATCGACTCATAAGTCGGCATGAATGCAATCAGTGCTGTGCCTGAAGCCATCAGCAGATTGGACATATTCAGGCCTGCTTTGCGACCTTTGCTGTCCGCGATATGACCGATCACCAAGGCCCCCAATGGCCTCATGGTGAAACCGATGCCGAAAGTCAGTAGCGAAAAAAGCAGAGAAGAGAGCGAACTTTCTGCTGGAAAAAAAAGTTTTCCTATGATCACGGCTGAGAAGCTGTAAACGGTGAAATCGTATATCACCAGGCCGTTACCGATCACGATCGCGAAGACGGTGGTTTTTCTGGTGGTTGCAGATAGATGAGCGGAGAGAGAGGTCGGCATAGGCAGTAGGATCTCTTTAGGTAACTAACGTAATCTTGTAAAATCGTACCGTGAACAAAGGATCGAAACACCGCCTGCCACGATCAACATAATGGCTTATCAAAATATCCGCATCAATAAAAATCAAATGTTATTTTTCCCATACGTCGGTACCAAAAGGACAGGTATTAATGTTATCAGTTTCGTCTGATAACATACCGAGCAGTTAGGCATGCGTGCTTTAGGAGGTCTGAATTTCGCAAAATACCCTTTCGCGCCACATGCATTCAAATTTCCTGTGCAGCGCGAAACGTCATGAAGGTCGAACTGAACTTTCCGATTTAAGCACGGCTCAGAGTCGCCGACGCGCAAAAAATCCACCAGGTTTCAAAATAAGTGCTCCGACATGGGTAGTCAGAATCTAACGTTAGCGTTACTTACACATTGGCATTGGCATTGGCATTGGCATTGGCATTGGCATTCGCAGACGGTACTGTCTTTACGGCCTCCCCCTGTGTCAGCCTACCTGTCGCCCCGTTGATTGACTCAACCACTCAAGGGGCGAAGGTATTTAGCAATGGCAATTCGTTATGGCGCTGAGTTTAAAGACTGGGCCGTTCAAAAGATGATGCAGCCCCTAAAAGATCTGTGGCAGAGCTCGCCGCTGCCACCGGTGGTACCCCGCAAGCGCTTCGCCACTGGAGAAAAATGGCTATAAATCAATTGCTCTGCCAGGCGCGATGCAGGTCAACAACGTGCAGACCTATCATGCTGCGGGTCTGGCGGGGATTGGACTGATTGGGCCGGTTATCTGGCCCTTGCGCACCACATCAAAAGCGGCGATCTGGTGGAAATTCTGCCCGATCTACGACCCGAGCCGCTATCGGCGTCGCTCGTAGTCGCGCATCGGCGTAACCTTTCCCCACGCGTCCGAGCCTTCATGACTTGGATTGAGAGTGTATTGGAACCCTATTTTGATTAGCTAGATGCGCCAACATGTGACCTAGTCACATGCCTAACCGCAGCTGCCTACAAGATGGGTTCGCCATACGCTTCCCCCGGACGTACGCACTTAAGCTCGTCTGGCAGTAGCCAGTACGACGGCTGCCCCGAGCATCATGCCCCCCGTTACGCGATTGAGGATCGACAATTTCCGTTCCGAAGGGTGCAGAGATCGAATGATGCTGCCAGCGAAGGCCCAGCTCATAGCCGCGACGAACTCAACCGCAACGTAGATTGCGCTGTGAACGACGAACTGGGCAGCAAAGGAGGCGCCAGCATCAGAAACAATGAATTGGGGAACAAAAGCAGTAAAGAGCAAGATCGCCTTGGGGTTGGTCACGGCAGTCACGAACTCTCGGCGTGCCAACGAGTAGGCATCGACAGGACGCACTAAGCCCGAAACCCCATCTTCGTGACAGTCACGGCCTATCATCATTTTTACGCCGAGATAGGCGAGATAAAGGACACCTGCCCACTTAAGAAACTGGAAAGCGGGTTCAGACGCTTCGAGCAATGCGCCCAAACCGACAATCACCACCGCGATCACAAACGCCATACACCTACCTGACAGAGCGACCACTGCAGGTATCAAACCTAGCCTGCTGCCGTTTGCGAATGCAAGCAGGTTGTTGGCGCCTGGTGAGACGGCAACGATTGCTGCTGCGCGAAGAAACAGAAGGACTTGGGCTAGGGTCATCATTGTAACCTCGGCATCGGCAATGTTTAATTCTAGCCAAGACTTGCCATACCTCAATGGAGATCAGGCCTATTTCGCATATATAGCGACTATTCTTTGGCGCCTAAATATGGATCTGAGCGAGACAACAGTCGAATTATCATAAGGCGATACGTCCCTTTCTGCGGAGGATACTTATGTTCAGTCACGTGCATGTAGGAGCTAGGGATCTTGAATGCTTGATTGCCTTTTACGACGCCTTGCTGGCGAAAGACATATAACCTCCTCTGGAACGAGTAGCGCCCTAGAAGGCACCACCCTAGATGGATTTGGAATCAAACCGTCGAGCCCTTCATGATGAAGTCATGACATTCTAAAGCCAGCTCATAGGTACCAGTTTTTCCCGTTCCGCCATTCTTCTACAAGGACAGCACCCTCTAATCCCGACCAAATTTCATCGTCAGCGTGGTTAAGCACCATGGCCTGAAGTCTTCCGGAGGCCAGTACTGTCTCCTCACTGAGCAAATTGAAAACCTTACGAACGGCCTCGCGATCTTCGTCCATGAATAACTCAGAAGGCTTGACAGTCTCAACTATCGTTCTGTTCGGAAAGTGAACCTGGCTAGGTTAGTCATAAACTAACAGATGAGGAGCTGGATGATCGGGGGTCCGCATGAATAGCTTTTGAAGGGCGACAGTCACAGCCACGTGATAAGCGAGCCAATTTGCCCCACTGCCCACCTCCCATAAAAAATCCTTCCGGGTCCCTCGCAACACCCTCACAGTTAGCTCAGTGAGGTTTTAGTGCTATGACGAGATGTATCTGAAGACTTCAACGCTCATACCGCGAGCGGCCCGCCCCCACACCGGGCAACGCTAAGAGCGTAGCGAGCCGGTCGCTGTTCCATCACCTCAGTCGTCGAAACCCTGATCACCAGTTCGTCCTGCGAGAAAAGCGTTGCTCTAAAACCGATTTATAGACTTCTCACCATAAGCTATCGACCTTCTGCACCATGACCTCGTAGATGATAAAGTGTTGTGACGTTTGCCGCCCTCCGGTGTATCCCATACCTGAATTCAATATGTGCAAACTGTATTAAGAACTGAGCACCAGCACGCTTACCCCATGCCAGTCAATTCAGAATTCACCTACGGTTGTGCGAATCGCAGCCATCAACGCATCGGCCGTCGGTGAGTGCAGCCCATTAGCCCTCATGATCAGCCCAATCGGGCGGAAAGTGTTTGTCAGCTTCACCGATAGCCTGACAAGGTCAGACGATGAAATTTCGTGCTCCAACTGGTGTTCTGATACAACCGCCAGCATAGGAGTGCGCATCAACAAGCCTCGGATTATTGCCAGATCCCCGGTCTCGACCACCGCTACCGGCGCTTCATATCCTGTTCGGTGAAAATTCCCTTCGAAGAGCTCTCTGGCGGGCGAAAGCGCGCGAGGTAATATCCAATGCGCATGTATGAGGTCCTCGATTTCAAGAGCCTTCCCGAGAAACGGATGGCCGGGGCCTGCCACCACGACCATCTCCTCGGTCAGCAACTCCTCTCCCGCCAGATCACTGGCATAGCTAGCGGGCCGTAGTGCGCCAAAGATGAAATCGAGATCGCCCGCCCTTAACTCAAGTGCAAGCACGTCGAAAGGACTTTCGTTAGTAACTACTCGTATGCCCGGGTGCATGGATAGCAACCGAGCAATCGCCTCTGGCAAGATTCGCGTTCGTCCGAGAGGCAATGCGCCAATGCATACCGTGCCGTGCATCGACGCGTGATAGTGCGGTACGAGTCTGACCTGCTACCGATTCATGTTCATCGCCTACAGATGCAAGCCGCAATTGCATATCGAATGTACGCTTAGAAGGGATGGCGTATAGGAATGCTGCTTTTCGTCTCATGTACCTGATGACTGAGGCGTGTCGACGTCAGCTTTCAGGCGTGGATCTGAAGGATGAGACGAAGATACCTTCACTAGGTGCGAGCGGTAATGGCAATTTTCTTTTGGGGTGTGCCAATAACGCCTAGGCTTGGTGTCATCGCCCCCCTCCTCCCAGCTTTGCAGGCAGGCTAGCTTAATATCGTCGGTAAATGCCGGCAAGAAAAGCAGATGCGACGTCAGGCGTCGCATCTGCAATTTCGATCAGCTTACAGTGTCGCTGCGATTTTCTTTGCAGCTGCTTCGCTTACCCAGCCATGCCAGATTTCCGGATGCTCCTTGAAGAAAATCTTGGCCAGCTTCGGAGAGTCGATATGCTCCTTGGTCATTCGCGCCAGGTTCTGGTTGAGCAAGTCGATGGGCAGATTAACCTTCTCTAAAACCGCTACCAGCTCTGGTGCCTGCTCGTGAAAGGCTTTCGACAACCCGACCTGAATACTGATTTTCTTGTCGACACCAGGCTTCTCTTCCAGCTTCACCAGATCGACTTGTCCCATTAAAGGCGTCGGAGTCCAGTAGTAGAAAAGGATTGGTTCCGCACGCTTGTAGCTCGACAGCACGGCCGCATCCAGAGCCGGACCGGTGCCGGGGCGGAAGTTGGTGTAACTCCCTTCGAGACCATAGCTTTTCAGCATCTCGGTATTTTCAAGCTCACAGGTCCAGCCGGCCGGGCAGTTATAAAAGCGTCCTTTGCCCGGTTCCTCCTGATCCTTGAACAGCTCGGTATAGCGGGTCAGGTCGGCAATTTTTTTGAGGTCAGGCGCCTTGGCTTTGATATTGCGTTTGGCATCCCCCTCGACTAGATATCGGGGGACATACCAGCCCTCAGTCGCACCAATGATCGGCGCGCCAACGCCAACAACTTTTCCGCTTTGGGCCGCCTTGTTCCAGACCTCACTTCGCCCCACCCACTCTTCGGCCAGAACCTGGATGTCGTTGCTGCTCAACGCACTTTCCATGGTGATGGAGTTCCCCGGAATGGTGTCGACCTGGCAGCCGTACCCTTCCTTGAGAATCGTCTGTAATACATCGGTCAGGAGCATGCCACTCTCCCAATTGAGTCCGGCAAATTTCACAGGCTTGCCTGAATCACACCAACCAGCAGCGTAGGTCGAGGCGCTACCCATTACCAACCCCATAGACAGCAGACAAGCCTTCACGCTGTTTTTCATCGTCATCATCGGCGCTCCTATGCACTGAAATAATCAAACCAGGTGTGGGCAGATGTCAGCAAAACAGGCTCAATCAGCAGTGCAGCGGCTGCGAGCGAAAAAGGTCAGGAAGATTTATATATTGTTGGAAACCAGTCTTCGCGTAGCCGTTGGCCGGTCTGCATTTCATGTCCTGGATACGGCGGAGATGTACGCCCCGGCCGCTCCAGGTAACGAATATCATCACCTACCCAACGCAACGAGAGCACGCGCCGCCGCTGCGCTGCCCCATTACCCCTGGCGCCGTGCACGGTACGAAAATCGAAAAGCACGGCGTCCCCCGGCTGCATTTCCCACTCCAGCACCGGCATTCCTTCTTCGGCATCAGGATCAGGGGCGTCCCGGTAACCCTCGGCACCTTTGTAGAAATCACTTTGATCAGCCCAGTGCACCGGCCTGATCCCTTTCTCCCAGCGATGCGAACCGGGCAGCAGCCTCAACGTCGATTCACGTACCGGATCGACAGGAATCCAGAAGCTTACAGACTGGCTGCCGTCGAGAAAGTAATACGGAATATCCTGATGCCAGGGTGTCGCTTTCTGCGCACCAGGCTCCTTTACCAGGACATGGTCGTGAAAGAACTGTGCGCTAGAGGATCGCATCACCTGGGCGGCAATCGAAGCAGCGGGCGACTCCTCAACCATCTCACGAAAGCCCTCGATGCGCTCCCAGTTGCAGTAGTCGTCGAAAAAACCACCTGATGCATCGCCCTGCTCGACATACCGGCTCGCATAAACACCAGGCTCGGCGAGATTCTGCTCGATGCCCGCTGCGATCCGGTCTATCCAGCCACTGAAAATGCCCCTTAGGCACACCGCGCCATCGCGCTGAAAAGCTTCGATGTCCTGTTGATCAACGGTGTATTCACTGTGCGTCATGACCTGAGACTCCCTGGAAAAAAGGTGGGCACAGGACAAATATTCCATGAGTATCAGTTAAGATAAAATAATATGTATTGATTTATCACCCAAGAAAAACTTATGAACTTCACACTCCGACAATTGCGCTATGCAATCGCTGCGGCCAAACACAGCAATCTCACGCTCGCAGCCGAGGAACTGCATGTTTCCCAGCCATCTATATCCACGGCGATTACCGAGCTTGAAGGTCTTTTTGGGCAACCTTTGTTCGTTCGTCAGCGCGGGTTGGGCGTATCGCTGACGCCCTTTGGTCGTACTGTGATGACTCAGGCAAAGCGCGTACTGGCAGAGGCGCAAGGCTTTGCAGACATCGGAAGTGAAGGCAGCGATCTCGCTGGAGAATTGGTAATCGGTTGCTACGCAGACCTGGCACCTTACTGCCTTCCGCAGATCCTCAAGCGTCTCCAACTCGAGTGTCCTCGCGTCTTGGTCGACATGCGCGAAGGTGGTTTTGAATACCTTGGAAAGCGGCTCGGCGAAGGGACATTGGAGCTGGCGCTGACTTACGATCTGGGCCTGCCCCCCCCATACTGAACGCTTGGAACTCTGCCAGTTGACTGCCCACGCGCTGCTGGCCGCCGATCACCCATTAGCCACTGGGTCCCACGTCAGTATGGAGGCACTCAGCGCATGCAATCTGGTGGTGACAGATCAGACTCACAGCTGGCAGCACGTGCTGGATCTGTTCAATATCTTCGGCCTTGTCCCCGAGAACGTCACCCGGGCTCATAGCTTCGAATTTCAGCGCAGTCTGGTAGCCAACGGGTTTGGTGTAGCGCTGACCTATACCAGGCCCTTCGGTGACCGAAGCTACGATGGCTTGCCTCTGGTCTGTCGCCCCATCAAGCAGGTACTTCCTCCCCAGCGAATCGTCCTTGCTTATGACCAGCGTTATCCTCTAACACCTGCGGCCGAAGCATTCAAAGTAAAGGCTCTGGAGTGGTTCTCGGAGCGGCAGACATTTTCATCAATCTAGCGCGGTCCGGCTCAAGCGCCTAGTCACTTCCAGGCATGGTCTGTTGACTCTTCTCGTGGGCACATGCGCTCTCGTCATATGGCGCTCGCTTGCACCTTCCGACTCCAGGGACGGTGCGCGCTTGGCATGCCTGAACAAGGATTTGCCCTATGTGAGCTGCTGCTTTAGCCGCGAGCCAGTGATCTAAAGCACTTGCTGAAACTTTCTGTCTTTGGCCGGCTGCGGTCAAACAATGGGGGCAAAACTGGGGGCACAATTCTATTTTTTCAGGCTGTAACTACCGCCCTAGAGCCTAGTCAAAATGTTTTTCGGACATTTTGACTTGCTGCGAAACATTGACCGCTTAGCGCCCTCCCGCCAACGAGCACCCGGGTTACAACGGGAGCTCGTCGAACGTAATCAAATCAGTGGCAAGCCCGTCAGCACTCGAAGATGGAACATTAGATCGAGCGCAGGGCCCTGCAGACAACCCGCGCGGTAATTTCGAAATTATCCATGGTGAGTCCATCGATTGGCGAAAGACCTTTTAGTCGCTCATGAGGTTTACACAGCGTCCGATATAGCCTCCATGCATCCACATCCGGAGACCGCGTTAATACGGTGAGCACCAACTTGTGCCGTAACGGATCAAGCTGCCAATCGGGAATGCGCTGACCACGATTCCCCAAGCTCAGGGACAGAAGACGTCGAGCCTTGATATCACGATTGATCTGATCGCGAGATTTACCTGCCAGTCTGGCGAAAACCAGCAGCGGCAAGTTACTCGAAGCTTCAAACGTGGCCAACATTTCGGCCCGTTCACGCTGAATGTCAGACACATGAGATTTGTGAGATTTTTCAGTGCGTATTGGAACGGGCACGACAGGCGATTGGTTGAGCCCAATGGGGTCTTTCTCGCTACTGACCAGCATCGTCGATGGGACGGTCGCCGGTGCAAAGCTGCTGCTGTACAGAACGGCATTTCCCTTGGCGTTTTCCAGTGAGGGCAGCGAAGCTGCGCCCTCTAAACGAATGGTCAGGGGAGAACTTGCTGCTTTCGGTTTCCCCTGCCCCCAAAGATCCAATCTATTTGCCCAATCCTGCATCATGGTCCGGCGCTGCTCGACGTATTCCGCGTGATTGTAGGCCGCACTCACCTTGTCCGGATCCGCATGAGAAAGCTGCGCATCGACCCATACCTTGGGGTAGCCAATCTCATTAAGCGCCGTCGAAATCGTCGCCCTCATCCCATGACCGGTCAGTTGGTCGGCATACCCCATTCGACGCAACCCTCCATTCAAGGTGTTCTCGCTAATGCGCTTGCTTAGGTCGCTCCGGTGCGCGAACAAATAACGCTGCGCGGGTACAACTTGGCTCAGCATTTGGCGCACTATTTCAAGCGCCTGAACCGACAATGGCACGATGTAAGGCGGTATGTTCGAAGTCTGCTTCCCCGCCTTGCGCATCCCCATCTGGAGCTGCTTTACCACTTCCGGCGGGATGATCCACAGCCCCCGCTCGAGATCAAACTGGTCGGGTGTCGCCAAGCGCAGCTCGCCGGTACGCACCCCCGTGAGCAACAACAAGCGAAGACCTAGTCGTGTTTGGAGTGCGCCACCATAGGCACGAAGCGCAGCTAGCAACGCAGGTAACTCGTCCATACGGAGAAAAGGATTGTGTGCGACAGGGGGCCTGGGAAGAGCTACCACATCAAGGTCCGATGCGGGATTCTGGTCAAGCCCCTCCACCTTCACCAGGGCGTATCGGAACAATTGCTTGAACCAGGTCCGACATTTTTCCGCTGTCGTTAACGCCTTGCGTTGTTCGATTCCGCTCAGTAAGTGCATCAAGTCGTGGCGATTGATGTCGTAGATGGACCGCCGGCCAAGCGTTGGCAGAACGTCTTTTTTGAAGATTCTCAAAATCTGCGAGAGGGTGCTCTGGCGCCCCTCCTTCAGGCTAAGCCTGCGGAACGCGACCCACTGATCAAATACCGCCTCAAAGGTGTGCTCTGCCGCATTACGCACAGAGCGACGTTGCTGTTTACGATGCTCATAAGGATTGATGCCTTGAGCAACCAAGGCACGCGCCTCATCACGGCGTCCCCGTGCCTCTTTGAGACTGATCTGCGGGTAACTACCCAGGGACATGCGCTTCTGCTTGCCTGCCCAGTAGTACCTGAAATACCAGATCTTTCCCCCGCGGGCCGTCACATTGAGCGCAAGCCCATCCGTATCGCCGAGGGAGTAATCGTTGCCGGTAATTCTGGCTTGCCGAACGGTGGTATCCGAGAGTGCCATAGCGAGCTCCTGATCAGAGTCAGGGCCAGATGCTCATCTCGCTATCCAAGCTGCTCCAGCAACAAACCGATTCAATGCGCGTCCGAATTCAAGACTCTCATTCAGGACTTAAACACACTGGATGGTGCTGGATTTCAGTGATTCCCGCTGGAACGAAAAAAGGACCCGAAGGTCCTTGTTT
>NZ_ATLO01000031.1 GCF_000416235.1 Pseudomonas sp. CFII64
CTTCCCGGACAAGTCCGGTCCTACCGAGCCAGCACAGCTGCGGCATTAATGAATGCCGGTCACCGATGCGTCGCAATCCAGATCAGCAACCCTGCCTGGAATACCGCGAAGGTCACCAGGCAGGCAATCGTGAAGCGCAAGCCGCTGTCCTCACGCTTGTATTTGCTCACCCGGTCTTCGTGCTGGCGTATCAGCACTTCCTGCTCGATCATTTTTTTCTCGGCGTTCTCCAGCATTTGCGAGGCTTCGAGGATTTCGATGATCTGAATTTTTTCGATATTCCAGGTGCTGTGCAGATTGCCGACCTGGACATCCTTGACGCTGCCTTTCATATGCTGGGCATCGGCGTAGGCGACTTCAAAGCCCTGGGTACGCAAAAAGTGGTCGCGGCGCAGTCGGGTGTCTTCGTTCAGGCCGTCTTTGCTGGCCAGGGCTACGCTTTCAATCTTGTAGGTGGACCATTTTTTCTGCGCCCAAAGAATGCCTTGGGCGGCCAGGAAGCGACCGATGCCGCGATTCCACGGTTCGATCTGCAGGCCGGAATCAGGGCCCATACGGACCAGGCGCTTTTCGTGATCGACCCACACGTCCAGATGATTTTGTTCGCGCCGGACCCGTTGTCCTGGCAGCTGGATGGCCAGGCGCAGCAGGCTCAGCTCCTTGCTGTGGCGTTCGGCGCGACCGAACTGGACGAAGCGCAGTGGGCGGGCGCCGGTCGCCCGGTCAGTCGGCAGCGGTGCCAACCGCAACATCAGGAAGGTTTCCGGCTGAACCTCTTCCCACGGCTGCGCCACCGCCGGTACCTCAGCAGTGTCGGTTTTTTCCGCAACAGTGTTCAGAGCATTCGTTTCAGTCATTTCCGCCGATCCTGTCCAAGATCACTATGTCGCCAGCACAGTTATGCAAACACGCTGCCAGTAGCACCCTATCGGCCGTTTTTGCCAGTCCTGAAGGGTGTTTCGCGTGTAATGGCGTCAAAAGTGCTCAAGCGGCGGGCAGGGCGGCGATGAAACGCAGAATGCGCGTGGTCAATTCGCTGGCCAGCGGCAACTGCGGATCTTTGTACGAGGCCAGCTGGCGTTTGATGTCGTTGGGCACGATGCGCAGCACGTGGTTCATGCCATCGATCAAAGCCAGTTCAGCATCAGGCTTGGCTTGCTGCAAAAGCTGCGCGTCGCCCACGCCGACCTGGATGTCGTGACGCCCCTGAATGATCAGCGCCGGAACCTGCAACTTGCCGAAGGCAGCGGCCGGATCCTGGCGGAACAGCGAGGTCAGGTACGGCTGCACGCTGGGCCGAAATACCACCTCCAGCTCGGCGGGCACATCGTCGTCGGTCTTGCCGGCCTTGATTTCATCGATCAGCTGATTGCTGCGCGCCAGCAGCGCAGGCGGCAGACGGTACTGAAGCTGTTCGCGCAGCACCTGGTCAACCGGGCGACCGGTGCCGGCCACGGAAATCACGGCAGCGGCGCCGGCTTTCTCGGCAGCCAGCGAGGCAACCAGCGCGCCTTCGCTGTGGCCCAGCAAAATCAACTGGCCCAGGCGTGGATCAGCCTTGAGCTTGCGACCCCAGGCCTCGGCATCCGCCACATAGCCTTCGATGCTCAGGTTGCGTTCGTCCGGTGTGGCCGGTTTGCTGGCGGCGATCCCGCGCTTGTCGTAACGCACGCTGGCAATATTGTGTTTGGCGAGGATGCGCGCCAGACGTTTCATGCTGTCGTTGCGCCCACCATCGGGGTTGTTGCCGTCTCTGTCCGTCGGGCCGGAGCCTGCAATGATCAGTACCACCGGCACTGGCGCTGCGGATTTGGGCAGCAGCAAGGTGCCAAACAGTTCACCGGAACCGGTGTCGAGACTGATCGGACGTTGCAGGACAACTGGTTCGCCAGCGTAGGCAAGCCCGGTGAGCAAGGGAAGTATCAAGGCAATAACTCTTAACATCGTTGGGCCACTATCTGTTTGGGTGCCGATTGGACGCGGCCAGACGAATAAGGTTCGAGGATGAACTACACGACCAGCCTGCGTATACTGGCGCGCCTGGTTTTTATTGATCTGGTTTTTCTCGATCTCGCTTTTTTCGCTGACTTCTCGGAGCGCCCGCATGTCCGGCAACACTTTCGGCAAGCTGTTCACTGTCACCACCGCTGGCGAAAGCCATGGCCCGGCGCTGGTTGCTATCGTTGACGGCTGCCCGCCGGGCCTTGAGCTGTCGCTGCAAGACCTGCAACGTGACCTCGACCGGCGCAAGCCCGGCACCAGCCGTCACACCACCCAGCGTCAGGAAGCCGACGAGGTGGAAATCCTCTCAGGTGTCTTCGAAGGCAAGACCACAGGGGCGTCCATTGGCTTGCTGATTCGCAACACCGATCAGAAGTCCAAGGACTATTCGGCGATTCAGGACCTGTTCCGCCCGGCCCATGCCGATTACACCTATCACCATAAATATGGCATTCGCGACTACCGTGGCGGCGGTCGCAGCTCGGCGCGGGAAACCGCCATGCGCGTCGCGGCCGGCGCCATCGCCAAGAAATACCTGGCGAGCCTGGGCATCGTGGTGCGCGGTTACATGAGCCAGCTGGGCCCGATCGACATTCCGTTCAAAACCTGGGACTCGGTTGAGGACAACGCCTTTTTCTGCCCCGACCCGGACAAAGTCCCGGAGCTGGAAGCCTATATGGACCAGCTGCGTCGCGATCAGGATTCAGTCGGCGCGAAGATTACCGTGGTCGCCGAAGGCGTGATGCCGGGGCTGGGCGAGCCGATCTTTGATCGTCTGGATGCCGAGCTGGCCCACGCGCTGATGAGCATCAATGCCGTCAAGGGCGTCGAGATCGGCGCCGGTTTTGCCTGTGTCGCCCAACGCGGCACCGAGCATCGCGACGAACTGACACCTGAAGGTTTCCTCTCCAACAATGCCGGCGGCATTCTGGGCGGCATTTCTTCCGGGCAACCCATTGTTGCGCATCTGGCGCTGAAGCCGACTTCCAGCATCACCACGCCGGGACGTTCCATCGACGTCAACGGCAATCCGGTGGATGTGATCACCAAGGGTCGTCATGACCCGTGCGTCGGCATTCGCGCCACGCCGATTGCCGAGGCGATGATGGCCATCGTGTTGCTGGACCACTTGCTGCGCCATCGCGGGCAAAACGCCGGTGTGCAGGTCAGCACGCCTGTGCTGGGTCAGCTCTGATGATCAATGGCGCCGCTGCCAGCGCAGCCTGCTAGCGTGGCGCCAGTTTCGGCCGGGCCGCTGCCGTATTGGCGGCTATCCAGTTTCTACCTGTTCTACTTCGCCTTGCTCGGCTCCACGGCGCCGTATCTGGCGCTGTATTTTCATCACCTGGGTTTCTCCAGCGCGCGGATTGGCGAGCTGGTGGCAATCCCCATGCTGATGCGCTGTATCGCGCCCAATATCTGGGGCTGGCTCGGCGATTACACCGGACGCCGCCTGACCATCGTGCGCTTCGGCGCAGTCTGCACGCTGCTGACGTTTTCGCTGATTCTGTTCGACAAAAGCTATGCCTGGCTGGCGATGGTCATGGCGTTGCACGCCTTCTTCTGGCACGCAGTATTACCGCAGTTCGAAGTCATTACCCTGGCGCACCTGCAAGGGCAAACTTCACGCTACAGCCAGATTCGCCTCTGGGGTTCAGTGGGCTTCATTCTCGCCGTGGTCGCCTTGGGCAGGCTTTTTGAAGGGTTCAGCCTCGACCTTTATCCCCAGGCTTTGCTGGTGATCCTGCTCGGTATTGTCGCCAGCAGTTGGTGGGTGCCCAATGCCCAGCCGGTGCTTTCGGCCGCGCGCCTGGGCGCCGGAGGTTTTTTCCGGCAACTGACCCGGCCCGGGGTGCTGGCGTTTTATGTCAGCGTCGGGCTGATGCAGTTGAGCCACGGCCCGTATTACACCTTCCTGACCCTGCACCTCGAAAGCCTGGGTTACAGTCGCGGCATCATCGGTCTGCTCTGGTCCGTGGGCGTGGTGGCTGAAGTGCTGATGTTCATGGCCATGAGCCGGATGCTGAAGCGTTTTACTGTGCGTCAGGTGTTGCTGGCGAGTTTCCTGCTGGCAGCATTGCGCTGGGTGTTGCTGGGAAGTTTTGCCGAATATTTAGGCGTGCTGCTGGTTGCTCAACTCATGCATGCAGCGACGTTCGGCAGTTTTCACGCCGCTGCCATTCATTTCGTGCAACGTAGTTTCGGGCCGCAACAACAAGGTCAGGGTCAGGCGCTTTATGCGGCGTTGTCCGGCACCGGCGGCGCGTTGGGGGCTTTGTATGCAGGCTACAGCTGGAATCTGCTGGGCCCGGGCTGGACGTTCAGCATCGCCGGCATTGCGGCATTGGCCGCCGCCGTCATCACAGGATCAAGAATGAAAGAGGAGCGCGCATGAGCCGCGAACAGCTAAGCCAGGCAATTATTAACGCCGGGCGCTTTTTATATGCGCGGGGCTGGTCGCCCGCCACCAGCAGCAATTATTCCGCGCGACTGAGCGCCACCGAAGTGCTGCTGACCGTTTCCGGCAAGCACAAGGGCGAGCTGGGGCCGGACGACGTGTTGGCGACCGACCTGGCCGGCATCAGCCTGGAACCGGGCAAGAAGCCTTCAGCGGAAACCCTGCTGCATACTCAGCTTTACAGCTGCAGGCCGGACGTCGGCGCGGTGCTGCACACCCATTCGGTGAACGCTACGGTATTGTCTCGTCTCACCGCTGCCGATCATCTGGTGTTCGAGGACTACGAGCTGCAAAAGGCCTTCAGCGGCGTCGTCACTCATGAATCCCGGGTTGTGGTGCCGATCTTCGACAACGATCAGGACATCGCCCGACTGGCCGCCAGGGTCCAGCCCTGGCTCGATGCCCATCCAGACTGCGCCGGTTATCTGATTCGCGGCCACGGTCTGTATACCTGGGGTGCGCGAATGAGCGATGCGTTGCGTCAGATCGAAGCGTTCGAGTTTCTGTTTGAATGCGAGCTGAAAACCCTGGCGATATTGAATCGATAACAGATTTACCCGCAGCGGCCTGGCGTTCTCATTATTAAAATCCGCCGCAGGGTTCACCAAAAACCGAGGAATTGCCCCATGAGCAGCCTGTTCGTTTATCACGAGTCCAGCCCTGACCAGCCCAACAAAGTCCTGACCCACGTCGAAGACATCGCCTCGACCCTGGCCGAACACGGCGTCGGTTTTGATCGTTGGCAGGCGGCCACGCCCATTACGCCCGGTGCCACCCAGGAAGAAGTCATCAGTGCCTATCGGGTGCAGATCGACAAGCTGATGACCGAACGGGGCTATGTCACTGTCGACGTGATCAGCCTCAACAGTGACCATCCGCAAAAAGCCGAACTGCGCGCCAAATTCCTCGACGAACATCGTCATGGGGAAGACGAAGTAAGATTTTTCGTTGCTGGTCGTGGGCTGTTTACGTTGCACATCGACGACTATGTCTATGCCGTACTGTGCGAAAAGAACGACCTGATCTCCGTTCCGGCGGGCACCCGGCATTGGTTCGACATGGGCGAGAACCCGCATTTCGTGGCCATTCGCCTGTTCAACAATCCGGAAGGCTGGGTCGCCAACTTCACCGGCGAAAGCATCGCCCGCAGCTTTCCCCAGCTCGACGATTTATAGGACCGGATACCGATGACGATTAAAGCTGTCCTGACCGATATCGAAGGCACTACCAGCGCCGTAAGTTTTGTCCTGGAAGTGCTGTTCCCTTTCGCCGCGAAACATCTGCCGGACTTCGTGCTCCAGCACGCCACCGAGCCTGCCGTTGCCGCGCAGTTGCAAGCGGTGCGCGCCGACAGCAACGAGCCGGATGCTTCGGTGGAGCAGGTTGTCGAAATCCTGCTGCAATGGATCGCCGAGGACCGCAAAGCCACGCCGCTCAAAGCGTTGCAAGGTATGGTCTGGGAGCAGGGCTACAAGGCCGGTCAGCTCAAGGGTCACGTCTATCCCGACGCCGTGGAAGCACTCAGGCGCTGGTATCAGGAAGGCTACGCGCTGTACGTTTATTCGTCCGGGTCGATTCAGGCGCAGCAACTGATTTTCGGCTGTTCTGAGGCGGGCGATTTGTCCGGGCTGTTCAGTGGCTATTTCGATACCACTTCCGGCGCCAAGCGCGATCCGCAGTCCTACAAGAATATTACCGCCGCCATCGGCTTGCCTCCCGAGCAAATCGTGTTTCTGTCCGACATCGTCGAGGAGCTGGACGCCGCACAGGCTGCCGGTATGCAGACCTGTGGCCTGCTTCGTAATGGTGGGGAACTGGTCGGGCACAGCAACGTTGCCAGTTTCGCCGTGATTGATCTGACCCGCTTCTGATTGCTTTTCCCCCGGAAGTCGCGGGCCGCAACCGCGACTGCCGTCAGTAAAATCGCCTGCCTCGTTAGTTATCCGCAGAACTTTAGTCAGTCTTTTCTGAATGCGCTGTGGGACGCAGCCTTGATATAAGTCGGCGATGACTGTTTGTTTCCGCTTTGGCTTTTCAGCGCGTTTATTCGTGTAGTTTTTGCCCATCCAGCCATCGCCGATCAATATTGCTTGAACACCATAAAACAGTGGCCGGCTGGATAAGGAGCTAGCCACGATGGAAACTGCCAAGTCACGAAACGCGAATCTCGATCCGCTCATCCAGCAAATGGTCAGCAGCATTACCGAGCTGGACAGCGAGTTTGCGATTGAAAGTGCATTGATCTGGTTGCGACGCCAATGTAATTGCGAACGGGCACTGTTTTATCAGTTCCGGGGTTCGATGCTGCTGACCATTGTGACGTCCAATGTCGACAGCAACTGGCGGCATATGTACCGCCGCAACCGAATGCTGCTGGAAGATCCGGTGGTCAGGTATTACCGGGAGCAACTGGGATTTCTCGACTGGCGCCAGGCATTCCAGTTAGATCCGCCGTCGAGCACCTACAGCGAGGCCGTTGCCAGTCATCAGCTGAATCCAGGTTGTTCTTATGGCTATAGCCACCAGGGTCAGGGCTTTCAGGGCGTGACCTCTATCTGCTCGCTAAACGGTTTGACCAGAAGCCTCACCGGTGCGGATAAATACTTGCTGTCCAGTCTGGTGCCGGTCCTGCACATGGTGGGCAGAGGCGCAAAATTACGATCCAGAGGGCTTAGCGAGAAGGAGATTGAAGTATTGGAATGGGTCAGGGAAGGCAAGACCACTTCCGAGATTGCATCGATCCGGCAAATAGCCGCGCCAACCGTGAAGTATCACCTGAAGAGCATTTACAACAAACTGGGCGTTTCCAATCGCGCGCAGGCGGTAGGGGAGGCTTTGTCCCAAGGGATTATCAAGTAGGCCCGTAGGACCGGCTAAAGCCGGTCCTACGCCAAAAAAAAGCCGCGAAAGCCTTTCGGCAGTCGCGGCAAAAAAACAAAGGATGAGAGAGCGGGTGAATCAGTACAGCGTGAATCGTGCAGTCGGCCTGACCAATACTCAGCGAGTGTGGTAAGTCGGCAAATCAAAACGGTGTTGGCTTTGCAGCATCGAGATAGCCGGCAGTTCGCTGGCTTGTGCTGCGAGGTCGCGGCGAATGGCGCTGATTACCCATTCCAGCTGAACCGGAGTGTGGAGCTGCGCATAGGACACGGAGCGACGGATCTGTTTGCCTTCACTGTTACGCAAAGAAAGAAGTACACCACCGTCAGGGCGGGCCTGAGTGGTTACGTCGAATTCGGAAAAGACGGAAGCGAATTTTTCTTGAATAAAAGTCATGTCTAGCGGCTCCATTGCTCATGGGATAACAAGCTTGGAATTACTAGTGCAGTGACTGTGCCAGTATTTGGATATAATTTTAGTCTTTTAAAATCAATGACTTACAAATTTATGACTTTTCGCGGCTCGTGCAATTTGCATGAAGGCCCATCGTGCATCCTGCATTTTGCGGGTTTTTTCACGGTCGGGCGGGGCACGTGTGGAACTTAAGCGAAAATCCGGGTTCTGGCAGAACCGGCTGAAGGTGCGAATACACCTGCACGCTCTGACCACGTTTTTCGGGAATTATTCGAGCCCGCCAGAAAACTATTCCGTCTATTTATCAATGACCTTGATAGGCGGCTTTGCCTTGACCCGATTCGAACGGCTGCGCACAGTTGCGGTCATTACCAGACAGCTGCCCTGAAACTTATTGATGCCGCGTGCGAACCGCCTGCGAGGAGATACTTGATGTCAGATCCAACGATGACACCTTCCGAACCTGTACGGATGACTGATGACGAAGCCCTCGAATTCGCCGAGCAGGTGTTTGACGTGGCCCGCCGTGGCGATGCGGTCATGCTCGACAAGCTTCTTGAAAAAGGCCTGACACCGAACCTGCGTAACCACAAAGGCGACACGTTGTTGATGCTGGCCAGCTATCACGGCCATCAGGACGCCGTTCAGGTGTTGCTCAAACACCAGGCCGATCCTGAAATTCGTAACGACAACGGCCAGAGTCCGGTAGCGGGTGCTGCGTTCAAGGGCGACATGGCGGTCGTTAAATTGCTCATTGAAGGTGGCGCCGACGTGGAGGGCGCTTCAGCAGACGGCCGCACTGCATTGATGATGGCGGCCATGTTCAATCGCACGGAAATCGTCGATTACCTGATCAGCAAGGGTGCTAATCCTCACGTGCGGGACGCCAAAGGCGTAACTCCGTTGGCCGCTGCGCAAACCATGGGCGCGGCAGATACCGCCGCACAATTGAGCAAACTCGCCGACTGAATGCCAATGAGCTGAACTGATCTGCCCAACTGATATAGAGGCGCGCAGGATTTGCCGTTATCCTTCGCGCCTTTATTTTTGCTTGTGATCAGGATCGCCCCATGAAGAATCAACTTATCGAATTAATCGGCAAAATCAGTTCGGGTTGCATGGGCGAGCAGGATATCGAGCGCATCGCCGACGAAGCGGCCCAGGCGTACGCCGATCCTCAGGCGTTCCTGGCCGCTAATCCGGACATCAACTACGACGAGACTTTCCCCATTGCATTGGGCGAGTGGGTGGTGGTGGGCAGCTTGCCAGAGACCGTGCTGTTTCAGGCCGATACCTACGAGGACCTGTTCGCGCAAATCGTCGAGTCGTTCGGGCCGGACGTCACGTTCAACATCAAGCCCAGGCAATTGGCGAAAGTCGAGCCGCTGACCGCGCTCAACCGGATCCAGATTCAGCTGGGTGCCATGAACAAGGAAATGGGCGGCTATGTGCTGATGAACTTCAGCCAGCCTCTGGATGACGAGCTGCAGGCCGTGCTGGTCTATGGCAATGATCAGGCGCGCGTGCTTGAGCTGTGCGCTGCGGTCGGCATCCAAGCAGCGCCTGCACTGCAGGCGCTGAAGGCATCAAGCTGATCAACCCAGCGCGGTATCGAGAAACATCATGACCGCGAAACCGCCCATCAAGCCCAGGGTTGCCGGGGTTTGATGGCCGTTGCGGTGGGTTTCCGGAATGACCTCATGGGATACCACGAACAACATGGCGCCCGCTGCCAGCCCCAGGCTGACCGGGTAGGCGATGGCGAAGCCGCTGGAAATTCCCAAACCGATCAGCGAACCGATCGGTTCCATCAGCCCCGAACCGATCGCCACCAGCATCGCTTTGAAAGCTGAAAGCCCGGTGACGCGCAAAGCCAGGGCAATCGCCAGGCCTTCCGGAATATCCTGAATCGAAATCGCGGTCGCCAGCGGCAGGCCGACATTCATGTCGCCATTGGCGAAGCCGACGCCGATGGCCATGCCTTCCGGGAGGTTGTGCAGGGTGATTGCCAGGACGAATAACCAGACCCGATTGATACGTTCGGAGTGCGGCCCCTGACGACCGACGCTTGCATGTTCGTGGGGGGTGAATTTGTCCAGGCCGAGCATCAACAGCACGCCCAGTCCGAGTCCCAACACTACGGTTGCGGCTGCAAAGGGTCCGCTTCCGGTGACTTCTCTTGCAGCGGCCAGGCCGGGAAGGATCAGGGAAAAAGAACTCGCCGCGAGCATCATGCCCGCCGCGAAACCAAGCATGATGTCCTGGCTGCGCTGCTTGATGTCGCGCATTGCCACGGCCATCACCGCACCCAATGCCGTCGCGCCGAATCCAGCAGTGCCGCCTAGCAAGGCGTAATGCAGGTTCTGCTGATTAGTGCCGTAGATAGCGTTGTAGCCACTGGCGATCAGCAGCCCGAGCACCACCAGCAACACCACCAGGAAACTGAGACTGAGCAAGGGCGTTGATTGTGCCTGAGCGAACCATGTCGCCCACAACGTTCGCGGTTGTGCGGGAGTTTGCATGAGTGCCTGACCTTTGCGGAGTTAGTAAAAAATTTGCGCCGATATGCCTTACATATCAAGTCGGAGCCTGAAAATATGCCGATGGTTCAACGGAACCCTTGAAGACTGCGACTATCCTAAGCAGGCATGTATTCATTCGGAACAATCAGGAGCGACACCATGGGTTCCACTTTCAATGGTTTGGTAGGGCTGATCATTCTTGCCCTCGATATCTGGGCCATCATCAACGTTCTGAAAAGTGGTGCCGAAACCGGGATGAAGATCCTCTGGGTATTGCTGATTGCGCTGCTGCCGGTGCTGGGGCTGATCATCTGGGCTATCGCCGGTCCGCGCGGCAATGTGCGGATCTGATCGGTAACGCTGATCTGGCTCTGCATCAATACGCTTGATTGCTCCCCGGCATTCAGGCGTTTTTTTTTGCGTGGATTTCAGCTTGGTTGGCCTGATGATAGCGGCATGGGGCAATCGAGGTTCGACCTGTCATGTTCCTCGACGTAGAATGCGCGCCATTCTTATGGGCGGCCTGCCGTCCTGCCATCCGCATTTATCAGGGACTTACCCATGAGCGATTATCAAGAAACGTTGTACGAAGGTTATGGCCAGCGTTTTCGCATGGAAAAACTGCTGCACGAAGTGCGCACCGAGCATCAGCACCTGGTGATCTTCCAGAACCCGCGCATGGGCCGTGTCATGGCTCTGGATGGCGTGATTCAGACCACTGAAGCCGATGAGTTCATCTACCACGAGATGCTGACTCACGTGCCGATCCTGGCCCACGGCGCTGCCCGCCGGGTGTTGATCATCGGCGGTGGCGATGGCGGCATGTTGCGGGAAGTGGCCAAGCACCGCAGTGTCGAGCACATCACCATGGTTGAAATCGACGGCACCGTGGTCGAGATGTGCAAAGAGTTTCTGCCGAACCACTCCAAGGGTGCGTTCGAAGATCCACGCCTGAATCTGGTGATTGATGACGGCATGCGCTTTGTCGCCACCACCGAAGAAAAATTCGACGTGATCATTTCCGACTCCACGGACCCGATTGGTCCGGGCGAAGTGCTGTTCTCGGAGAATTTCTATCAGGCCTGCCATCGCTGCCTGAACGAAGGCGGCATTCTGGTCACCCAGAACGGCACGCCTTTCATGCAGCTGAGCGGCGTCCAGACCACCGCCGGACGGATGCGCGGATTGTTTGCTGACTGGCATTTCTATCAGGCCGCAATCCCTACTTACATCGGCGGCGCCATGACCTTCGCCTGGGGCGCGACCAACACGGCCTATCGCAAACTGCCGCTGGAAACCTTGCGTCAGCGTTTCGCAGGCAGCGGCATCTTGACCCGTTATTACAACCCGGAAGTCCACATCGGCGCGTTCGCCCTGCCGCAATACGTGCTGCAGGCAGTCAACAAGCCTAGCAACGACTGATCGTTTAACAAGTTGCGTGCACATAACATTTCATCGGAAAAGTTATGTACACGTAACATTCAGTTGTCGAGTGTCCATGTTACGTATACATTACATTTTTACTGAAATGTTACGCAGGCATAACCATGGACACTGTTCTTGTTGTCGATCGGCTGGCCCAGCAGATCGCAAACATGCGCAAGGCACGCGGCCTGACGCTGGTCGAGCTGGCCGCACGCTCCGGCGTTACCCGGCAAAAGCTCGCTGAAATCGAAAAGGGCAGCCCCACGGTTTCTATCAACTTTTATGCCAAAGTCCTCGCCGCCCTGGGTGCCGAGCTGCAAGTTGTTCCTGCACGGCGTCCTGTGTTTGAAGAGTTGCAGGAGGTCTTTCGATGAAAGCCCTGGATCGTGTGCGCATCGTTACGCGAGAGGGCGAAAGTGGCGAACTGTCTTCGCAAGATACTGCGGACTACCTGTTTCGTTAGGGCATTGCTGCCGATCCGCGAACGCAAATCAGCCTGACCATGCCCGTGCGTGACACAGTCTACAGCGCCCACGCGTTGCGACCCTTTGGGCCGTGATGCCGCCTTGGCGCCGGCCTACGAC
Source organism: Pseudomonas sp. CFII64 (assembly GCF_000416235.1). GTDB lineage: Bacteria > Pseudomonadota > Gammaproteobacteria > Pseudomonadales > Pseudomonadaceae > Aquipseudomonas. Next base: position 12,285 of record NZ_ATLO01000031.1, read on the forward strand.
ATCGTCAACACAACTGCTTACATAAAAGAGGATTCGCTGGCGCTGAGCCTCGACGGGTCGAAAAGCCTGTTCGCCTCCCGATTGGGGATCATTGCCCTGGCGCAGGTCTGTGATGTCGTCAAGCCCCGGCAACGCTTGCAAAAGCTGATCGCGGCGGTGCAGGCGTCGTTACGCGACAACGCCGAATTTGCCAGTGACGCGCCAGGCGTTTTCGAGGCAATCGAGTACAGCCTGAGCCTTTACAGCCAGTCTTTCAGCTGAATCCTGACGCCATGAACGACGAAATTTTCACGTTATGTCGCTGAAAATCTGCCGCGCTTAATAATGCGTTATTGGCTGTGAACCCTGATTGCAGAGCGATGATGCCGCCGATTTCGTACGGTTCAAGATGAAACATCGTACAGCCATCGGTGTTTATCAGTGAATGATCACGTAAGATTTGCCCCCCGCGGTTTGCTTGATGTGAAAACGTCGCTTGGCGCACAGACTTTTGAACCCCTTTTTGAATCCAACGGATCCTAGAACGACATGGCCATAACGGACGCCCTGAGTCATCAGCCCGCCTCGTCGCGCTCGATGCAACCTACCGTCAAATCGCATCTGGCGTACACGCTGTTAAGCGGCTTGGTCCTGATGGTGCTCTATACGCTGCTGCGTATTGCACTGCTGGTCTACAACCGGGAAATGATCGGCGACACGCCGGCATCGGCATTTGTCGAAGCGATGCTCAACGGCATGCGCTTTGACCTGCGGCTGACGGTTTACCTGCTTATTCCCCTGATTCTGGCGCTGTTCAGTGCACGAATCATGGCGATGCGCGGGTTCTTTCGTTTCTGGCTGACACTGGTCGCCAGCCTGACGCTGTTCTTTGGCCTGATGGAGATGGACTTCTATCGCGAGTTTCACCAGCGCCTGAACGGCCTGGTGTTCCAGTACGTCAAGGAAGATCCGAAGACCGTCCTGAGCATGTTGTGGTACGGCTTCCCGGTGGTTCGCTATCTGTTGGCCTGGGCTTTCGTCACCTGGTTGTTGAGCCTGGTGTTCAAAGGTGTGGATCGCGCCACCCGGCCGCGTCGCTCCGTGGCTGGCGGCACTTCGAGCCAACGCTCGATTGCCCCATGGTATGCCCGGATCGGTGTCTTCGTGGTTTGCCTGCTGATTGCGGTTGTCGCGGCTCGTGGCACGTTGCGTCAAGGCCCGCCGCTGCGTTGGGGCGATGCTTACACCACCGAATCGAACTTCGCCAACACGCTGGGCCTGAACGGTACTCTGACCCTGATCGCTGCTGCGAAAAGCCGCATGTCGGAAGATCGCGACAACATCTGGAAGGCGACTCTGCCGCAGCCTCAGGCGCAGCAGACCGTACGTGACATGTTGCTCACGTCCCACGACAAACTGGTCGATCCAGAGATCGCGGCAGTGCGTCGCGATTCCATGCCGCCCGCAGAAAATACCCTGCCGATCAAGAACGTCGTGATCATCCTGATGGAGAGTTTCGCTGGCCACTCGACCGGCGCGCTGGGCGACGAGGCGAATATCACACCGTACTTCGACAAGCTGTCCAAGGAAGGCCTGCTGTTCGACCGGTTCTTCTCCAACGGGACGCACACTCACCAAGGCATGTTCGCCACCATGGCGTGCTTCCCGAACCTGCCGGGTTTCGAATACCTGATGCAGACGCCGGAAGGCAGTCATAAGCTGTCGGGTTTGCCGCAATTGCTCAGCGCCCGTGGTTACGACGACGTTTACGTCTATAACGGCGACTTTGCCTGGGACAACCAGTCGGGTTTCTTCAGCAATCAGGGCATGACCAACTTCATTGGTCGCAATGACTTCGTCAATCCGGTGTTCTCCGATCCAACCTGGGGTGTTTCCGACCAGGACATGTTTGATCGTGGCGCTCAGGAACTGAAGACTCGGGGCGAAAACGGCAAGCCGTTCTATGCCTTGTTGCAAACCTTGTCGAACCACACGCCGTACGCACTGCCAGCCGATCTGCCGGTTGAGCGCGTGACGGATCAGGGCTCACTGAACGAACACATGACTGCCATGCGCTACTCCGACTGGGCACTCGGGCAGTTCTTCGAGAAGGCCAAGAAAGAGCCGTACTACAAGGAAACGCTGTTCATCGTTGTCGGCGACCACGGTTTTGGCAACAACCAGCAAATCACCGAGATGGACCTGGGCCGTTTCAACGTGCCAATGCTGATGATTGGTCCGGGCGTGCAGCAGAAATTTGGCCAGCGCAGCAGCATCGTCGGCACCCAGATCGATATCGTACCGACCATCATGGGTCGCCTGGGCGGGGAAAACCGCAACCAGTGCTGGGGTCGCGACTTGCTGAACCTGCCGCAAGGCGACAAGGGTTTTGGCGTGATCAAGCCGTCGGGCAGCGAGCAGACCGTCGCGCTGGTGACCGGCGACCGGATCCTGATCGAACCCAAGGACATGGACCCGAAAGTACTGTCGTACACATTGGGTCGGACACCTCATGCCGAGGTCATCCCGGATGCGCCCGACACCCAGGAACTGCGTAACAAGCTTGATAGCTTCCTGCAAACCGCAACCAAGAGCCTTTTGGATAACACTGCTGGCGTAGAGGCAAGCAAGAACAAGAACTGATCGCTCGGTTGCGACACGAAAAGCCCCTGTTCCAGGGGCTTTTTGCATTTTCGGCTCCCGTCTGGATCCGTAACCAGCGCTAGGTTTTGGCGGGTTTATCCGGCTAACTCGTTTGAACGAATGACCACCCCAAAAGGTCAAGATCAGGTAAGCCGCGTTTTCGGCTGCTGAGGAGACATCGATGAAACAGTGGACCATTTCGTATCTGGATAAAGATGGTGTGCAGCAAAGCCTGGATCTGGATGCCGAACAGCGTCCCAGCGAAGAGGAGGTGGCTCGTCGGCTGCGACCGATCTTGTTCCCTGTGGCCGATGAACTTGACCTGAATGACCTCGAAGGTCGCACGGCCGAGCCTGCCGTGAAATCCTTGAAAGACCAGAATGCGGTGCAGATCATCTCCATCACCGAAGCATCCTGAGCGCCTGAAAAAAATCCCCCGCCCCGAATTGGCATAACGCCGATGATGGGGTTACTCTGCAATTGAGGCTGGTGAAGCGTTTCTCCAGCCTCGTCATGTCGATGCCTCGCCTGCCCAGCAGGCGTGGCCTTGTCAGCTACATGCTTGATTCCCGCGCGGCAGAGTGTCTGCCGTGTGACGAACTCCGGTCGGAGCGTCATTCGGGGAGCGTTGAAACTCTATCTATCGTTGCATAGGAGGACGTTTCATGAGCACAGCCTATCAAGAGGACATCAGCAGTAACGTACTGCGCCGCATGAAAGAGGGCGGTTTTGATTTTGCGCGTATTCACCCTATCGAGTTTTATGCCATTTTCCCGGATGAGGAGCGGGCACGGCAGGCTGCGGGACGATTTCGTGGCGAATCCTTTAATACCCAGATCAACATCAGAGATGACGGCGCGTGGCATTTGCAGTTGAGCAAGGTCATGTATGCCACTTACGACGGAATCGGTGATTTCGAGCAAGACTTCCAGACCGCAATCGAAGCGCTTGATGGTGAAGTCGAGGGTTGGGGCGTTACACAGGAAATCAGAGGCTCCCAACGCATGAGATGTCATTAGTGCGTTGAACGACCGGTCGACTCAGAGGAACACTCCTCGGGCTCGGCCGGTTTTGGTTTGTGGACTCTGGAACGCTGAACGAATATGCGCCGTGCCGCTGACCAAAGGGCAGGCCAAAAAAAAGCCACTCAAGAGAGTGGCTCAAAGGGAAGTTCGAAAATTCGGTTGTTGCAAACGCTGCGGTGTTTTTCGACAACGACTTGAAACAGGGCATCCAAATGAGTGATCGCCCGGATGCAAGGGATTATCGGGAAACAATATCGACTCGTGAAATCAACTCTGGCTATGCTGGTGATAGCTTTCGTAGTTGAAGGACGCTTCCGAATGAGGCGTAGGAGAATTGGTTAGGAAGGATATTGCACAGGAATGGTGCGGTCATCCTCGCGTATTTATGTAACCAGTTGATATTTAAGCGTTTATGCCGATGGCACGGGCCTTGCGAAGGCCCTTGGTGTCCGTGGTGACAAGGAGTACGGCATGATCCGCACCTTTTATGATGAGATGTACGATGCCGGTGGCCTGGTCCGCCCGCATTATCGGGAATTTGCCCGCTGGCTGGGTGAAACGCCGCCTGAGCTGCTGGCTCAGCGTCGACGTGAAGCCGACCTATTGTTTCATCGCGCCGGGATCACGTTCACGCTGTACGGTGACGAGCAGGGGACAGAGCGCCTGATCCCTTTTGATACGATTCCGCGCAGCATCCCTGCCAGTGAGTGGCGGGTGGTTGAGCGAGGCTGCATTCAGCGCGTGAAAGCGTTGAATATGTTTCTCGCCGATCTTTATCACGAGCAACGCATCATCAAGGCCGGGATTATTCCCGCCGAGCAGGTGTTGGCCAACGAGCAATACCAGATAGCGATGCAAGGCCTGAATCTGCACCGGGATCTGTATTCGCATATCTCCGGTGTCGATCTGGTGCGTGACGGTGACGGCACGTATTACGTACTGGAAGACAACTTGCGGACCCCGAGCGGGGTGAGCTACATGCTCGAAGACCGCAAGATGATGATGCGACTGTTCCCGGAGCTGTTCGCCGCGCAGCGCATTGCGCCGATCGATCATTATCCCAACCTGCTGCTCGATACCCTGAAAAGCTCAAGCCCGATCGACAATCCAAGTGTCGTGGTGCTGACGCCAGGCCGCTTCAACAGCGCCTTTTTCGAACACGCCTTTCTGGCGCGTGAGATGGGCGTGGAGTTGGTCGAAGGTGCTGACCTGTTCGTGCGTGATGATCGGGTATTCATGCGCACTACCGATGGTCCCAAGGCTGTCGATGTGATCTATCGCCGCCTGGACGACGCGTTTCTGGATCCGCTGGCGTTCAATCCCGATTCGATGCTCGGCGTGCCTGGCCTGCTGTCGGCCTATCGTTCGGGCAATGTCGTGCTGGCCAACGCCATCGGTACCGGCGTGGCGGATGACAAGTCGGTCTATCCGTATGTGACCGACATGATTCGTTTCTATCTGGATGAAGAGCCGATCCTCAAGAACGTGCCGACTTTCCAGTGCCGCAAGCCGGAAGAGCTGTCTCATGTGCTGGCTAATCTTGGCGATCTGGTCGTCAAGGAAACCCAGGGTTCCGGTGGCTACGGCATGTTGGTGGGACCTGCATCGACCGCTGCGGAAATCGAGTCGTTCCGGGCCAGAATCAAAGCCAAGCCCCACGCTTATATCGCCCAGCCCACGCTGTGCCTGTCGACCTGCCCGACCTTTGTCGAGAACGGTATTGCCCCGCGCCACATCGACTTGCGTCCATTTGTCCTGTCCGGCCGTGAAACCCGCGTCGTACCCGGCGGGCTGACCCGGGTTGCGCTGCGTGAAGGCTCGCTCGTGGTGAACTCGTCGCAAGGTGGCGGAACCAAAGACACCTGGGTGGTTGAGGATTAAGGATGCCTGCCAATGCTAAGTAGAACTGCCTCGGATTTATACTGGATGTCGCGTTATCTGGAGCGAGCGGAGAATCTCGCGCGCATGCTCGACGTCAGCTACTCGCTGTCACTGATGCCTCAGGACGGGCGGGGCGACGGGCTGGATGAACTGGCCATGCCGTTGCTGATTACCGGCACGCTGGACCATTATCTTGAGCGCCACGGCGAGCTGCACGCCGAGCGCTTGCTGCATTTTTTCGCTCTGGATGCGAGCAACCCGGCCAGCATCTACAGCTGTCTGGGTGCCGCGCGGGCCAGCGCCCATGCGGTTCGTGGGCGAATCACCGCCGATATGTGGGAAAACATCAACGCAACCTGGCTGGAAATTCGCGGTATCGCTGAGCAAGGCTTGAGCCGTTATGGCATGAGCCGCTTCTGCGAGTGGGTCAAGGAACGCTCGCACCTGTTTCGCGGCGCCACTTACGGCACCATCATGCGCCACGATGCCTTCCGTTTCATTCGTCTGGGCACTTTCATCGAACGCGCCGACAACACGCTTCGCCTGCTGGATGCGCGCTACGAAATGCTTGAGCTGCGTGGTCGCGATACCCATCAGGTTTCCGACAGCTCTGCCCATGGGTATTACCAGTGGAGCGCGTTGCTGCGTGCGCTGTCGTCGTTCGAGGCGTACACCGAGCTGTACCGCGATGCACCCGGCGCGCGGCAAGTCGCCGAATTGCTGTTGCTGCGCCCGGACATTCCGCGTTCGCTGAGCGCCTGTCTGGAAGAGCTCGACCTGATCCTTGCCAGCCTGCCGGGGGCCAACGGGCGTCCCGCCCAGCGTCTGGCGGCGGAACTTGATGCACGCCTGCGCTATACCGGGATCGACGAAATACTGGAGGAAGGCCTGCACGAGTGGTTGAACGAATTCATTCCATTGGTAGCCCAATTGGGTAACGCCATACACACTTCTTATCTGGAGGCTGCATGAGACTTTCAGTTAGCCACGAGACCACCTATCACTACGAGGATCAGGTCCGCGCCAGTATCCAGTATTTACGTCTGACGCCACACGACAGCGAGCGCCAGCAAGTGCTCAGCTGGCAACTGACCCTGCCGCGCCCGGTGCGTGCGCAAGTGGATCCGTTCGGCAATATCCTGCACGTGCTGACCATGGACGAGCCCCATGAAGCGATCATCATCGGTGCCCGCGGCCAGGTCGAGATCGACGAGAAGCGCGAGGCTGAGCACGAAAGCCAGTCGCCGCTGCCGTTCCTGCGTTTCACGCGTCTGACTGAACCCGACGAAGCGATCCGCACCTTTGCTGCCAGACAATGCCGCAAGCGTAAAGATCGCAGTGCGCTGATCGACCTGATGCACGCGCTGAATCAGCACATCACTTACACGCCGGGTTCTACCGAAGTCGATACCTGCGCGGTTCAGGCGTTCGCCGGTCGCACCGGTGTCTGTCAGGACCACACGCACGCGTTTCTGGCCTGTGCGCGCAGCCTGGGGATTCCGGCGCGTTATGCGTCGGGTTACTTGTATAGCGAAGACAGCGAACACCTGGCCAGCCATGCCTGGGCCGAGGCGTGGATCGATGACGCCTGGTACAGTTTCGACGTAACCAACGAATTGGCCATCCCGGAACGCCACCTGAAACTGGCAGTGGGGCTGGATTACCTGGATGCCTGCCCGGTGCGCGGCATGCGCCGTGGTGGCGGCAGCGAGCAGATGCACGCCAAAGTCCTGGTGTCACCAATGGTCGACGCGCCGAAAATCATGATGCAGGCGCAGCATCAGTAGAGCCACTTACTCCAACGGCTGGTCACTGAATCACCGTTGGAGGCTTGAAATCATCCGCTGTGCCATGTGGCAGAACAATCCAGACTCTCCCACAACGGGACACTTCCCGCAGCCGCACTCAGCGTCAACCTCAACCCTTTGCACACACGCTAGCCTCCATTCATTCGAATAGAAAGGCTGGCACGGGTGTGCTCGGTTCGAAAACCCGCTCAAAAGGCGCGGCTTGCGATGCAATACGCGACCATCAGCCGAATAGACGGGTCATATTCGGCAGGATGAGAAGCAGTGTAGTGGCGAAGACGATAAGTCCGGCCTGACGGAATTTTGAATGCTTGAACATGGCTGTCTGCCTTTTTTGTTATTCCAGAGCTACAAAAGCTCACCGAATTCGTTATTGAATGTTCGGGCAGCTGGCAAAGGTGATTGCGTTGAGCAACTGGTGCGGCAAGCTTGCCGTCAACCGAGGCGCTGGTCTTGATTGTTGTGGCGCCCATTGCTACAGACTTAACCTTAGAGTCCAGGTGCTATGCCATTTAGAACTATTACGTATAACCGGCTAGGACTTTCATCTTAAAAACGTCTATGAACTTCGTATATCCAGCGGACGCTAGCCAGCTAGACGCTTTCGGACTACCTGAGACGATTCGTTTTATGCGTTACCGTTCGTCTGGCTCGGATAATTCCTACATTTGCGCAAAACAGTTCATTGATTTGCTCATTGAATACCGCTGGAGTGAAGCTAAGGTGTCAGCACAGTATTTATTCCAACAATAATTAAGGCCCGGAAGACACATGACTGAAGCGCTGATTTTCGATGCGGTACGCACCCCGCGCGGCAAGGGCAAATCCGATGGAGCGCTTTACAGTGTCAAGCCCGTGAACCTGATCGCCGGGTTGTTGGGGGCCTTGCAGTTGCGCAACCATCTGGATACCGCTCAGGTCGACGACATCGTCCTCGGCTGTGTCACTCCGGTGGGAGAGCAGGGCGCGGACATTGCCAAGACAGCTGCGCTGGTAGCGGGTTGGGATGTGAGCGTGGCGGGGGTACAGATCAATCGGTTTTGCGCGTCGGGTCTTGAAGCGGTGAACCTCGGGGCGATGAAGATTCGCTCCGGCTTTGAAGACCTCGTAGTGGTCGGTGGTGTGGAGTCCATGTCGCGGGTGCCCATGGGCAGCGATGGCGGTGCCTGGGTGCTGGATCCGCAGACCAACCTGCAGTGTCACTTCACGCCCCAGGGCATTGGCGCAGACCTGATCGCCACGCTGGAAGGTTTCACCCGCCAGGATGTGGACGCCTATGCGCTGCATTCGCAGCAAAAAGCCGCTCGGGCGCGACAGGCGGGGGCGTTTGCCAGATCGCTGGTGCCGGTGCGGGACCAGAACGGCACCTTGTTGCTGGACCACGATGAATTCATTCGCGCCGAGTCGACGCTCGAGGGGCTGGGCAATCTCAAGCCGAGCTTTGAAATGATCGGCCGGATGGGCTTTGACGCCACCGCTCTGCGGGTCTACAGCCACGTAGAGCGTATCAACCACGTGCACACGCCGGGCAACAGTTCCGGCATCGTCGACGGCGCGGCGGTCATGCTCATCGGCTCGGCTGCCAAGGGCAAGGCCCTGGGGTTGCAGGCACGAGGGCGGATCGTGGCGACGGCGGTCACCAGCACCGACCCGACGATCATGCTCACCGGGCCGGCCCCGGCAACCCGCAAGGCACTGGCCAAGGCAGGTTTGACGGTTGATGACATCGACCTGTTCGAAGTCAACGAGGCCTTCGCTTCGGTGGTGCTCAAGTTCATCAAGGACATGGCGGTTGATCCCGACAAGGTCAATGTCAACGGCGGTTCCATCGCCATGGGACATCCTCTTGGGGCGACCGGCTGCATGATACTCGGCACCTTGCTCGACGAGCTTGAGGCGCGACAGTTGCGCTATGGCCTGGCCACGTTGTGTGTCGGCGGCGGCATGGGCATTGCGACCATCATCGAGTGTTACTGAGCTGCTGATGCTTTCCTTCTTGTGGGTTCGTTGAGATCACCTGTTATGACCGATGCCATTCGCTATGAAAAAGGCCAGGACCAGATTGTTGTTCTGACCATCGACATGCCGGGACAAAGTGCCAATACCATGAACGCGGTCTATCGCGATGCCATGGCCGTCACCGTTGCCCGTCTGCAGGACGAACACGGGTCGATTGCCGGGGTGATCATCACCTCGGCAAAGCCGACGTTCTTTGCCGGCGGTGACTTGAATGAATTGATCCAGGTCGGCAAGGACCGCGCGCAGTGGTTCCAGGCGATGGTCACTGAGCTCAAGGCGCAATTGCGCAGCCTGGAAACGCTGGGCAAACCGGTGGTCGCGGCAATCAATGGCGCAGCGTTGGGTGGCGGCTGGGAAATCTGCCTGGCTTGCCATCATCGCATTGCATTGAATACCGGCCGTATTGCTATTGGCCTGCCGGAAGTCACCCTGGGCTTGTTGCCGGGTGGCGGCGGCGTGGTGCGCATGGTGCGCATGTTAGGGCTGGAAAAGGCGCTGCCGTATCTGCTCGAAGGCAAGAAACTTGGGGCGCAGCAAGCCCTGCAGGCCGGACTGATCGATCAGCTTGCCGCCAACAGCGATGAAATGCTGGCATTGGCCAGGCAATGGATCATGGCCAATCCCGGCGCCCGCCAGCCTTGGGATACGCCGGGCTATCAGCTTCCCGGCGGTACGCCGGGGCAGCCGAACGCTGCGCAAATGCTGGCTATCGCACCCTCGATCCTGCGCAACAAAACCCAGGGTTGCTACCCGGCACCGGAGAAAATTCTCTGCGCGGCGGTGGAAGGCGCGCAGGTGAATTTCGACACCGCGCTGGTGATCGAGACGCGATACTTCACCGAGCTGGTCACCGGCCAGATCGCCAAGAACATGATTGGCACCTTCTGGTTTCAGCTTAACGAAATCAACGCCGGTCGATCGCGCCCTCAAGGCCCACCGCCTTTCACCGCCCGTAAAGTCGGGATTCTGGGCGCCGGCATGATGGGCGCGGGCATTGCTTATGTCTGTGCCTGCGCGGGTATTGCGGTAGTCCTTAAAGACGTGAATTTCGCCGCCGCGCAAAAGGGCAAGGAGCACTCTGGCAAGCTGCTGGACAAGCAGTTTGCAGCTGGACGCATGGATGCCCAGAAGCGTGACGCGACCCTTGCGCGTATTCATCCCACCGGGCGCGATTCTGATCTGGAAGGCTGTGACCTGATCATTGAAGCGGTGTACGAAGACCGGGAACTCAAGGCCAAGGTCAGCGCCGCCGCGGAGCAGTTCGCGCTGCACAATGCAGTGATTGCGTCGAACACTTCGACGCTGCCGATTACCGGGCTGGCACAGGCGGTGTCCCGGCCTGAGCGTTTTATCGGGCTGCATTTCTTCAGCCCGGTTGAAAAGATGCAACTGGTGGAAATCATCAAGGGGCAGCGTACCAGTGCTGCGACGCTGGCTCGGGCTTTTGATTTCGTGCTGCAAATCAAGAAAATCCCCATTGTCGTGGCAGACAGCCGGGGCTTTTTCACTTCCCGGGTGTTCGCGACCTTCACCCACGAAGGCATCGCCATGCTGGGCGAGGGTATTTCGGCGGCGATGATCGAGACCGAAGCGCGCAAGGCCGGAATGCCGGTCGGGCCGCTGGCGATCTCTGATGAGGTGTCGTTGAGTCTGATGAGCCATATCCGCCAGCAAGCGATCAAGGATTTGTCCGCTGAAGGCAAATCTGTTCCGCAGCATCCGGCCTTTGCTGTCGTTGATCTGCTGGTCAACGAATACAAACGCGTCGGCAAAGCGGCGGGTGCCGGGTTCTACGATTATCCCGAGGGCGAGCCCAAGCGGTTGTGGCCGGAACTGAAAAGTCGCTTCGAGCAAGCGCAGGTGCAGATCTGCGGGCAAGACGTGCGTGATCGCCTGTTGTTCATTCAGGCCATCGAAACCGTACGCTGCCTGGAGGAGGGCGTTCTGCTGTCGGTGGCCGACGCCGACATCGGCTCGATCTTCGGTATCGGTTTTGCGGGCTGGACCGGCGGCGCGTTGCAGTTCATCAACCAGTACGGCATCCAGGCGTTTATTGACCGGGCGCGCTATCTGGCCGAACGCTACGGTGAGCGCTTCGAACCACCTGCACTGTTGCTCGACAAGGCACTCAAGGGCGAGTTGTTCTAAAGGCTGCGAGCGGCGGCGCGACTGCGAATCAGTACAGCAAAGGTTCAGGTAATAAAGCACCGATGGACGAATCGCCCCTTGCCTTGCAGGGCTGGTTCAAGGCAGGCTTTGTCGGTGCATTATCGCCTTTAACGCTTCAGGTACTTTTTCTTATGCCGTTACGCATCTGCATTCTGGAAACCGACGTCCTTCGCCCAGAACTGGTCGAGCAATTTCACGGTTACGGGCGGATGTTCGAACTGCTTTTTGCGCAGCAACCGATTGCCGCCGAGTTCAGCGTCTACAACGTGATGCAGGGCACTTATCCGCCTGAAGACCAGCGTTTCGATGCCTATCTGGTGACGGGCAGCAAGGCTGACTCGTTCGGTACCGACCCGTGGATCGAAACCCTCAGAACTTACCTGCTCGAGCTCTACAATCGCGGCGACAAGTTGTTGGGCATCTGTTTCGGCCATCAATTGCTGGCCTTGCTGCTGGGCGGCAAGAGCGAACGGGCGACGCAAGGTTGGGGCGTGGGTATTCACAACTACACCCTGGCGCCTGCAACGCCATGGATGAGCCCGGCGATGGACAAGCTGACCTTGTTGATCAGTCACCAGGATCAGGTCACCGCGCTGCCGGCCAACGCCACGGTCATTGCCTCAAGTGAGTTCTGTCCGTTCGCCGCGTATCACATCAACGATCAGGTGCTGTGCTTCCAGGGCCATCCGGAATTCATCCACGATTACTCCCGTACCTTGCTGGACATCCGTCAGCAATGTTTGGGTGAACACATCTATCAGCAGGGCATTGCCAGCCTGGACTACGAGCACAACGGCGCAACGGTGGCCGAGTGGATGATGCGGTTTGTGGCACACAAAGCAGCGGTCTAGTTGCAAGCTGCAAGCTACAAGTGGATCAACTCTGCTTGCAGCTTGAGGCTCGCAGCTTGACGCTGCCTCAAAGCCACCCCGACCGCTTGAAGCTGGCGAACAGCGCTGTGCAGCCGCCGACAATGACGCCCAGCACGGTGAAATAACCGTAATGCCAGGTCAGCTCAGGCATGTTCTCGAAGTTCATGCCGTAGATCCCGGCAATCGCCGTGGGGAAAGCCAGGATCGCAGCCCATGCGGCGAACTTGCGCTGCACGATGCTTTGCCGGGATGACTCCAGCAGCAAGCCGATTTCAATGGTCTGACTGGCGATATCGCGCAGATTGCCCAGGTCTTCCATCTGGCGTTTGACGTGAATTTCCACGTCGCGAAAGTACGGCCGCATGTTCTTGTCGATGAACGGGAAATCCAGCCGCTGCAACTCTTCGCCCACTTCCACCATTGGCGATACATAGCGCCGCAAACGCAGCAGATCGCGGCGCAGGCTGTGGATGCGCTGAATGTCGGATTCGTTCAGGGAGCCATTCAGCACATTGTGTTCCAGATCTTCGAGTTCGCAGTGGATCGCTTCGGTCACCGGCTGGTAGTTCTCGGTGACGAAATCCAGCAGTGCATACAGCACGAAGTCCTCGCCATGTTCGAGCAGCAGCGGCCTTGCCTCACAGCGTTGCCGCACCAGCCCGTAAGACTTCGAATGGCCGTTGCGTGAGGTGATGATGTAGCCCTTGCCGGCGAAGATATGGGTTTCGATGAATTCGAGCTTGCCGTTCTCGCGCACCGGCGCGTAAGTCACGATAAACAGCGCGTCACCAAAGGTTTCCAGCTTGGGACGGCTGTGTACCTCCATGGCGTCTTCGATGGCCAGTTCATGCAGGTTGAACTGCTTTTTCAGGCTGGCCAGTTCGCTGGCGTCAGGCTGCTCCAGGCCGATCCAGACGAAGTGGCCCGGCTTGGCCGCCCAGGCAGCACCTTCATCGAGGGTGATATTGGTGACTTTTTTGCCTGCACTGTAAACCGCGGCAGCGACGACTCGGCCCATGTTGGTTTCGCTTCTTTATAGTGTGCTGTTATTGGCGCGATTGGGCGCTCTACTGCATCAGATCAGGCAACCCGGCACGAGTTCGCCGACCGGGAAAAGCCCGCTGCGGCGGGCTTCACGTCCTGGGTCTGGCTTACAGCGAATGCTGCTGATCGGCAACGATGGCCGCGTCCAGGGTATCCAGCAGCGCCTTGCGCACTTTGAGCTTGGTATTCTTGTGCGCGTTCATGTTGATTTTTTTCAATTGCAGCGCGGCAGTGCGGGCGGCGTCCTGCAACTCTTCGACGCTGACCAGCTTGTCGAGAAAACCGGCTTCCAGCGCGCCTTTGGGATCGAACATCTCACCGTTGATAACCGAGCGATGAAAGGCTGATTTACGCAGACGATCCCGCGCGAGCGCAATGCCGGCATGGTGCATGGTCATGCCGATCTGGACTTCGTTCAGGCCGATGCTGAATGGCCCTTCGACGCCAATCCGGTAATCGGCCGACAGCAGCAGGAACGCACCTTTGGCGACCGCGTGCCCCGGGCAGGCAATGACGATAGGGAAGGGGTGTGCAAGCATGCGCCGCGCCAGGGTCGAGCCGTGCTTGACCAGGTTGATGGCCGCTTCGGCGCTGGACGTCATGACCTTAAGGTCATAGCCGCCGGACAGAATCCCCGGCTGGCCGGTGATGATCACCACGGCGCGATCTTTCTCGGCTTGATCCAGCGCAGCGTTGAATGCCGCGACCACGTCAGGAGAAATGGCGTTGACCTTGCCGTTGCTCAAGGTCAGCGTGGCGACGCCGTCTTCCAGGTGGTACGAGATCAAATCACTCATGTCGCGATTCCTTTTTATTGAAGTCAGCAGAAGTTACTCACCCGCAACGGTGAGGTAAAGCGCTGACTACCGGGTCAGTTCGCAATCGCTCGAAGAAACTGCGCGGCGCTGTGATTGCGGATTATCGAAGCGCCGAACGTGCGCTGAACAACGCCACTTTGCCGACCAATTCAACGCTGACATCCGCGAAGTGCTGAGCCAGCGCGCTACGCAGTCCGGCAAGCGTGTCGTGGCGATTACCAAAAATACCCTTCTTGTTGTAGACCGCCATCAGTTTGCTGCCAAAGCCATTATGGTTGGCTTCGTCGCCCAGAATCGTTGCACCGAACAGGACGCCGTTGTCAGCCAGCCGGGATTTGAGATTGCCAAAAACCACCGCCTTGTCGGCCATGGTGCCAGGCAGGCAATGCAGCAGGTAGAACAGCGATATCGAATCACAGACCGCGACTTGTTCTTCATTCAACGGCTGGAATACGTCGTGCTGCACGACTCGGGTGTCTGGACGGCCGAGACGTTGACGTGCGGCTTCAAGGCTGCTGGGGTTCAGGTCGAGCAAGGTCACTTGGGTAGTGGCAGGCAGGTTGGCGTTGGCCAGGTAATAACCTGTGCCAACGCCAACATCCAGATGGCGCGCGCCAACGTGCCGATTGAAAAAAGGCTGGAGCACTTTCCTGGTTGGACACTGCCAGGCAAATCGATTGGAAACTCCCAATACCCAGCCGTCATAGAGCTTCAAGGTCAGGGGCGAATAGACAGCAGCACCGGCTTGAGACGACTGGGTCATGGGGTTCATTCCTCGATGTCATTGAGCTTGCGATATTCATCCCAATCCATGCCCAGCGTCTCGGCTACCTGCTGATGGGCTTCCAGGCGCATGGACTGGAGATGCTCAGGGGATTCCGCAACCAGTTGCAACGCCAGTTCCCAGGGTTCGATGTCGAGGGCTTCGGCTTCATCTTCGAATGCCCATTGGGTCTGCTGCTTCTGTTCTTCGGCGCTCAGATCCTGGATCTCGGTCTTGAGGTCCGGGTTGGTCGTAAGGTATTTCGCCAGGGCGACGTCGTTCCATTCAAGTAGGTTCATGCGGTACTCCTGCAGGTTTGGATCGAGTCGAAGAAGGTCGAACTGCGCAGTTGCAGAGTCGACGGCAAGGCGCGATTGTGCGCGATACCCCGGCTGGCTTCCAGTGCAACGCAATTGGCTTTACGGATAAATCCGAAATTACGGAAAGGTTTGTAGGAGATTGCGCCGCGTGGCTGGCGGCTACAAAGCTTCGGACCGCAACGCCGCCTCCCTCCAACAGAGTCGGCGTTTAAATGCCGTTCGAAGTGGGTCAACCTGCTCCCGCTACACAGCCCTGCCAAACTCGGCGTGATACACCTTGAGGAAATACGCCCACTCGGTATCCGTCCAGGACGAATGACGGCGCAATTGACGCAGGTCGTGGCGTGCAGCTCCCAGGGATGTAATCCGGCGGTGGGATTTTTCCAGATCGAGCAGCGCCAGCTCAAATTGCGGGCCGTCGATGGAGGTAACGACTTTGACGAAAATATGTTTGGATCGCATGCAGCTGTGTTGCCAGTAACCGAGGTGCAGACGCGACAACAGAAACGCCAGTCGCTCGAACAAGCGCAGATGTTCGTCGGGCGTATACCGTTCGCGAGCGCCATCCGCATACCAGGAATCCAGGTCCTGAAACCCGTTGAGGTCCTGCGTAACCAGCACGCCCTGCCAAACGCCATCAACTTTGCGGGCACCATAAAAAATCGGCTTGGGCGCTGCCACATCGAGCTGGTCAAGTTTGGTCAGCGCACGTCCTTCGCGCAGGACCGTCGGCCTGCCGAACGGATAGCGGGGGCTGCGATAAAGGTGGCCGGTCTGACGTTTTACGTAGACGACGGTCCCGTTATGAACGACTCGCTGAACCCCGCTGGTGCCGCTGCGTCGTATGTTGGGTTCTTCCACCCATGGTCCCTGCGTTCCCCACCAATAAGCGAAGTTTTCCTGCACAGCAGACGTCCCCATTACTGTTTCCTGTCCGATTATTATTGTCAGCCAGTCTCATTGAATTGACAGTTTCATTGGAGGATAAAACAACTCTTGTCACGAAGATACGGATAGTTAACTGGCACTGGACGTTGGACATTGAACCAATCGTCATTGGTGTCGACACCACTTGCAGTGGCTTGAGCCAAAGTGGCTGGGGATATTTTTAATGCTGGATCAGCAAGGCTTTGTGCGCCAGTGTTATCGATCCAATGGGACATTTTGTGACTGACCAGTCGTCAGGACCGGAAAAAATAGAAGGTGCTAAAACCGCAAAATCGTGGTCTGAGATGTATCAATTCAAGAAGACCCTGAACATGTCCTGTCTCAAAATCGTTTCAGAAGGAAGCGGTGATCTCCTGAATGACTTGAACACCGCCACCGCCGAGATGATGTCTTTCACTATCGGTGATGTCGGAAGCAGTGAGTGGCAAATCGCTCGGTCACGTCAGGAACATGCGTTCGAGAAGTGGCATCGCTACATCAACAGAAAGCCGACCGTCAAATTTACAGAGCCACGCCTGGCCGAATCTCGTCTGGCTTAGTCGACGGCGGGTTGGTATATCGAGCTTGACGCTGATTGAACTTTAACAAGCGTAAAAGTTCCGACTTTTTTTGAAAGAAGTATCAGCGCTTTCACGCGTTTCTAAGAAGAGGCGAGGGCTTCTAACTTTTAGCCCGGGCCTGGTGCCCGGCAGCGACCGCTTTGCGCTCAGCGGCCGTAACCGGATAGAGAAGCCCTTATTGGGTCTTGATGCTTCAATCTTCTTATTCGGCGCCTTTCTTCAGTGCCGAAATAAACGACGGATCATTGAACAGATCCTTCATGCCAGCAGCCAAAGCCTTATCAAGCGCAAGGCCCGCGTTGTTACCGGTTGCCAACTGAGTGTTCTCTTCCTTGCCTTGAGACATGATCGTGCGGGAATACAAGAGCTTGTTCGCAGCATTCGAAACACGCACAGACAAGCTCAGATCGGCGACCGCATCGCCTGAGAAAAAACCGGTCTTATGGTCGTTGTAGAATCGATTTATCTCGGCGGCCAGCTTGATGTCAGCGGCACCCGTACCTGCCTTGAAGCCTCTGGCTCGTACCTCTTGCTCGATGGCACGGCTCACGGTAACTGTCACATCCTCGTTGGAGGTTATCGGTGCCATTTCCATCCCGTAGCCATTCTTCTTACTGCTTACTTTGGTTTTGTCGATCCTAGCGTCGGTTACCACAACCGAGACTACCGAGCTTCCCGCGCCAGGTACTTGGGCAACCCCCTGTTGCTGTGTGTAGTGCAGATCGATTGTTTCCGACGTCAGCGCGCAGCCGGTCAGGCTGGCAATTGCAGCCAAGGTTAAAAGTGTTCGAATCAAGCGCATCTGCAAATTCCATTTCGTGAGTGATACGGTGATTCTACATTGCCAGCAGCCTATCGCCCATTAAAACTCGCGTAATAAGGTGAATGTTTGATTGGATACGTTGGAAGTCGTGTGGTGGCACATTATTTACAGTGGTAAAGTTACCGCTCATTTTTGGAGTCGTGTCATGAAGTTAGGGAAGTTTGCATTTGCTGTGGTTGTGGTATCGATGCTGGGTGGCTGCATGACTTCGCCCCCAGTGCCCCGAGTGCCACTCAATGATTCGGAATATCAGCGTCTTCCTCAGGTGGGTACGGGCGTGATTGAGGGCCAGGCATTTCTGAAAACACTGGGAGGGGAGGTTAAATACGGCGCAGGCTCTACGGTTTACTTGTTCCCGGTAACCAGCTACAGCGAACAATGGTGGCGTTTAACTCAGATTGAAATGAAACCTATCGCCGCTCCCGACCCGAAGCACGACAAGTATATCCGGACTACTCAGGCTGACGGCACCGGTACATTCAAGTTCACCGATATACCGCCTGGCCCCTATTTCATTGATGCCGAGGTGACCTGGTTTGCCCCAACAGGATACGGTGGCGGTCTGGAAAAACAGGGTGGCGTCATTGCCCACCGTATTAAAGTCGACAACGACAAAACGACCCGGATCATGATCACCCAATAACTCGTATGCCCTGGCAGGTTCAGGGCAAAACGTAGTCGAACTACCCAGCCAGAATATCCGGGCCGCCTTGAGCGGTTTTTTTTATGCGTGGGGCCAGAGCGCGGCATGAACTCACACCGGCCCCGACGGAACCTTCAGAAACGAAAAAGCCCCGACTTTCACAAGAAAAGTCGGGGCCTTAGCGTGTTTCTAATATGGCGGTGAGTGTGTTCCTTAATACGTCGAGCGGCGCACCTCATGTCAGCGATTTCACCATCCGTGACCGGTTCTTTAAAACCCATTTGGCGCATGCGGGTGTGCGTTACCGTGGCCCTGGCCAATGCCGGCATACGTACGCGAGCCAACTGCTTAGCAGTGGAGTCGCTTCGATTGACTGGATCGCAGAACAGATGGGGCACACTAACGGAAACATGATTCGTAAACATTACGGGACCTGGATCAATGAGGGCGGTCCTGATGTCATCAGTATCCTGGAGCACGCTCTAAGGCTAGCCTGACTATCAGGTGGTTGACTGAATCTCAGCTCGACATGCACCGCTAGTTCGTGCCTGAAGGTTTCGCTAGGGCTCGGTTGATGCATCAAAGGCGGCTTTGACACCTAGTGCGACTGCCGCCTTATGGGCCATCCCTCTAAGTCCCTTTTTATTTCCCGACAGAATCTGATACGTCGTGGCAGGATCGAGATCGTGATCCCGAGCAAAGTCTGCCACGCTAATTCCCTGTGCCACCAACCATTCCCTAGCCTCTTGAGGCGTCCTTACTTTGTGCATGTCGCGCTCTAACCATTATCTGATTTATTAAGATTAGAGGCTTAGTCCGAATATTCCTGACCTCTATATCGTTTTCTGACTAGCGGCAAGTAACACGCGTTCAATCGAAATGATCACATCGGCATCTCCACTCAGTCGAGTGATGGCGCCTTCTGAGTTGCTAGGAATCGAGCGTGAAGCATCGCGACTGGCGAATCAGCAAGCACGGTTCGCACGCTAATGGAGCGCCAGAACCGGCGAGACAACAGCTCACTGTCCCATATCTGTCCCATGGAGCGTCCCATGGGCCTTTTTTCAAACCCCAGAAACCACAAAACCCCTGACATTCGCTAGGAATATCAAGGGTTTGCGTTATTTCAAATATGGCGGTGAGGGAGGGATTCGAACCCTCGATACAATTTCTTGTATACACACTTTCCAGGCGTGCTCCTTAAGCCTCTCGGACACCTCACCGAATCTCGTCACACCGTTGGTCTGTCGAGGCGCGCTAATGTAGTCGAAGGCTTAGCCGAACGCAAAGGTTTTTTCAGAATTTTCATGTGCTTAAGCAAATACCGGGAGTTGGCCGCGGGTGCGGGTGGTGTGCGGCCGACTCCTGAAGTAGCAGACCGCTCGGATCAGGCGCCGAAGCCGCCGTCGATGGTCAGGCTGGCGCCGGTGATGTAGCCGGCTTCCGGGCCTGCCAGGTAAGCGACGAAGCTGGCGATTTCTTCTACGTGTCCGTAGCGTCCAACGGCCATCAGCGGGATCAGCGATTCGGCGAAGTCGCCGCTGGCGGGGTTCATGTCAGTATCAACCGGGCCGGGCTGCACGTTGTTGATGGTGATGCCCCGTGGACCGAGGTCGCGAGCCAGGCCTTTGGTCAGGCCGACCAGTGCCGATTTGCTCATGGCGTACACGCCGCCGCCAGCGAAGGGCATGCGGTCGGCGTTGGTGCTGCCGATGTTGATGATCCGGCCACCGTCGCCCATGTGCCGCGCGGCTTCCTGAGTCGCGATGAACACGCTGCGCACGTTGATGCTCAGGGTCCGGTCGAAGTCTTCCAGGCTGAACTCTTCCAGAGGGCCGATCGCCAGCACGCCGGCGTTGTTGACCAGGATGTCCAGGCGGCCGAAGGTTTTTACGGTGTTGTCCACAGCCGCACGGATGGCTTCGGCGTCGGCGCTGTCCGCGTGTATGGCCAAGGCCTTGCCGCCGTTGGCGGTGATGCTGTCTTGCAGTTCGCGGGCCTTGGCTTCGGAGCTGACAAAGGTGAAGGCAACGGCTGCGCCTTGTTCGGCCAGGCGTTTGACGATGGCCGCGCCGATACCGCGTGAGCCGCCTTGAACGAGTGCAACTTTACCGCTGAGGATGGTTTGCTGAGTCATGAGGTTCTCCAGATCGTTGGGGAGTTGATTTGATGGGGCCAGTATCCGGTGTCGATTGCATCGTGAGTAGCGGGTAATTGCGATAGTCTGTGTAAACCAAAAGTTTAGAATCGCCGGTCATGGAAAATTTCAGCAGTATCGAATGCTTTGTGCGCAGCGCCGAAGTCGGCAGCTTTGCCGAGGCTGCGCGGCGTCTGAGCCTGACGCCCGCAGCCGTAGGCAAGAGCGTCGCCAAGCTCGAAGCGCGCCTGGGCGTGCGGTTGTTCCAGCGTAGTACGCGCAGCCTGACATTGACGGAAGCCGGCCGGCGATTTCTCGGCGAGGTCAGCGCCAGCCTCAACACCATCCAGAATGCCGTCGCCAACCTGGCCAGCGCCGAAGGGCAACCGACCGGCACGCTCAAGGTCAGCATGGGCACGGTGTTCGGTCGCCTGTATATCCTGCCGTTGTTGGGCGAATTTCTGCAGCGCTATCCGGCCATAACGCCAGACTGGCATTTTGATAATCGTCAGGTGGATCTGATCGGGCAGGGCTTCGATGCAGCGATTGGTGGCGGTTTCGATCTGCCCCAAGGGGTTGTCGCGCGCAAGCTGGCCCCGGCACATCGCGTGCTGGTGGCGTCGCCGGATTATCTCGCCGAGCACCGGGATATCCGGCATCCCGAAGACCTGCACGACCATCCGGGGATTTTGATTCGCTCGCCGCAGACCGGCCGGATCCGCAGTTGGCCGCTGACCCATCGCAATCAGGAACACAGCCCGCTAAGCCTCAAGGCCCGCATGACCATGAGTGACTCGGAAGCCGCCTGTGCGGCGGCTGAGCAAGGCCTGGGGATCGCGCTCGTCAGCATGCCGTTCGCTGTGCCTTACCTGCGCAGCGGCGCATTGCAGCGCGTGTTGCCGGACTGGTATGTGGATGACGGCAACATTTCGTTGTATTACAGCGAGCACAAGTTGTTACCAGGCAAGACCCGGGCCTTTGTCGATTTTGTCATCGAACAGTTTGCCCGGCAGAATCTGGCTCAGTTGTTCAGCGCGATCTAACCCTTTTCAAACGGAGCCAGGGCTTTTATGGATATTCTCGCCAATGCCGCATTGCTCATCATCGACATGCAACAAGGCATTCAGCACCCGAAACTCGGCCGTCGCAACAACCCCGAGGCCGATGCCAACATGCTCCGGTTGTTGCAAGGCTGGCGCAGCAGTCAGCGGCCGGTGATTCATGTGCGGCATTTTTCCCGCACGCCCACTTCAGTGTTCTGGCCCGAACAGTCGGGCGTGGAATATCAGCCGGAGTTTCTGCCGCTCAACGGTGAAGCGGAAATCCAGAAACAGGTGCCCGACGCCTTTTGCGGGACGTCGCTGGAAGAGTGGCTGCGAACCGGCTCAATCAATCAACTGGTGATCGTTGGGGTCGCCACCAATAACTCGGTGGAGTCCACTGCTCGCAGCGGCGGCAACCTCGGTTTCGACGTAGTCGTGGTCCATGACGCCTGCTTTACCTTCGATCAGGCGGATTTTTTCGGCACGCCTCACAGCGCCGAAGAGGTCCACGCCATGTCCTTGGGTAATCTGCATGGCGAATACGCCACGGTGCTGGCCACAGACGAAATCCTCACGGGTTCTGCAGAAACACCACATAACCTCTGAACCAAGGGCTGTCCTGCAAATATTCCGCTGCCTGCCATTCGCCGCCCTGGATCAGGCCGATCCTGAACGGCAGCCCGAGACGATTCATGCGCGGCAGATAAGCGGCGTAATCGGCGATGCTTTGACGGCCCTGATAGGTTTGCACCACCACTTCATCGATGACCCCTTTGAGCTGGCCGATGACCTCGACGTCGGCGTTGCTGCTCCAGTCCAGCAGGCCGGTGATGCTCAGGCGATAGTTCTGCGGCAGGCGTTGGCGCAGGTCGCGCAGGAAATCGACGTATTCGTTGAGATAGCGGGTGCGCGCGTCGAAGTCGATCTGGATACCGATCACGTTGTTGCCGGCCCGCCGCCAGCGGTCTACCTGTCCCAACAACTGTCGATAGACCGGCTCGGGCCAGCGCAGGGTGTGGGCGCGATACACCACCCAGACCTCAGCCTGAGGCAGCTTCGCAACCGGCATGCCCTGGGCGACGAAGTTGACTCGCCGATGCTGCTCGCTTCGGGCGCTGCTGATCTGCCCTTGCAGCACATACAACGTCCTGGCTTTGTTCAGCACCGGCTGGGAAGACACGCCGCCCCACAACCAGAACGCTTCATAGTCGTCGGCGTTCACCGCAGCATTGGCCGCAGTAATCTGCAGCAAGCAGAATATTGCCAGCCAGAATCGCATTGCGACTTACCAGTAATACTGCAGGGATTTACCCCAGCGCGTGTCGGCGAAACCGCTTTTGAGTTGCTTGAACCAGGCTTTGCGGGCGGCCGGAGTCACCTCCTTGCCACCGCAACCGTTATTGCCGGAAGGCGCATAGCAGTTGATGGCGCGAAACAGCGCATAAGCCTTGTCTTCATGGCCCGCTTTCGGATTGGCGATAACGGTTTGATAGCCGGTCTGGCGGGAGAAAACTTCGCCAGCAAAGCCTGGCGCTGTGCCGCCGAGCAGGTCGGCATGCCGTGCCTGATCCAGCGGCATGCTGTCCAGATTGTTGCGCAGGATGAACTCACCCAGGCAGTTCAGAGCTTGCGGGTTTTTGCCATCGCTTTGCAGGGCGGCCGCCGTTTCGACGATGCTTGGGCACAGGTAACCGGACTCGGCCTTGTCGCCTGTCCAGCGGAACAGGGTCAGCGGCTGACCCTGATTGTAGGTGTAGCTGAGGCTGTAACTCAGTTTGTCTGGCGAAGGCGCTTGCGGCAGCTGCTTGATGTCCTCGGCAAACGCCGCAAACTGGCTGCGCAGCAGTTCTTTGTAGAGCAACACGAACAGCGCGGTATTACGTTCGGTGTCGTTCCGGCCCTGGGTAATTTGCTGGCGCAGCAGATCGGCGTCGGCGGTGTGGCTGAGCAGGATATAACGGACCTTTTCCGACGTGATCGGCGAGTCCGCAGCAAAGACTTTGGCCAGCTGCTGGTCTCGTTCGTAGCTCATCGCCAGTGCCAGTTCGAGCTGCTCGCGTTGCAGTGGCAGCTTCGCCAGCGGGATCAATTGCAGCCACAGGGTTTGTGCTTCTTTCCATTCCTGATCGGCTTGCAAAGCCAGGCCGCGCAGCATCTGCTGGCTGAACGCGAGGTAATTCAGTTCGTCCGGTATGGAGCTGGGCAGCAATTGCAGCGCACTAACCGCGTCGTTCTCCACATACAACGCGAAGGCGGCCTGCAAATAGGTAAACAGTTCGGGCTGCTGGGCGAAGGTGTCTTTTTGTGCAAGCAGGGCGGCTTTGGTCAGTTTGTTTTTCGACTGGCCGCGCATCCACATCAAATCGTTGACCGCCGCGAACAAGGGCGTCTTGAGAGCCTTGGTATTCACTGTGATCATTTTCAGGTCGGACTCGCGAATCAGCGGCTCATAGCCGGCGGCGTCGAGTTTGAAATCCTCGCTGTCTGAGAAAAACAGCGTGTTGTAGTCGGCCGCGAGCCTGGCGTTGTCGTTCATCAGCCAGTGAACCCGGCGCAACAAGCCTGTTGCGCTCGTCGAGTAGCGGCCGAACGGATTGGCATCGACGTAGTTGAGGAAGGCGCTCTCGGCACGCAGTGCAGCGGCCTGATCGACACGTTCGACCTTCAACTCGCCGTACTCGAACGCCTTGTCCTGAGCCAGGCTCAACTCGCTACGGCCGATCATGTACAGCGCCGTGTCTTTGAGCCATTGCTGCGGGTTATCAGCGAGCAGGGTGAAAGCCTTGGTCGCGTCAATGAAGCGCCCGCTGTAAAA
The DNA here is from genome assembly GCF_000416235.1 of Pseudomonas sp. CFII64. GTDB lineage: Bacteria > Pseudomonadota > Gammaproteobacteria > Pseudomonadales > Pseudomonadaceae > Aquipseudomonas. The sequence continues at coordinate 36,595 of NZ_ATLO01000031.1, forward strand.
ATCACCCGCTGCAGTGAGGTAGCCGAGAAAAGCCTTGCCCATGGGCGACTTGATGTCACCCGGCAGCAGGTTGTTCAGTTGATCCGGTTCCCAGGCACAGGCGGAAAGCATTTGAACGCGGCTGCTGGCCAGGGATGCGCGTTCGGCCGGGTTGAGTTCAGGGGTGTTGACCACCTGGCGAATGAAGTCGCCGGCGCTGGCTTCGTTGTTGCTGCGGCAACGGCTGCCTTCACCATCGACCAGCGAATCGCCGGCCACGTCCGTGGTTTCGCGCTTGACGCCCAGCGTGTCGAGCATCGCCTGCAAGCCGACCACGCCATTGTCTGCATTCTCCGCAGCGCCCTCCGGCAGCTCTTCCTCGGTGCCGCCTGCGACTGGCGCCAGACGGTAAAAGGCGAATGGCACCTCGCCATAGCCTTCAGCCAGATCCTCTTTGTTAAGCGCCGCTGGCGTCAGCTCCAGGCGCCCGGCATTGGCCAGCAACAGTCGCAGGTTGACCGAGCTGTCGTTGCCGGGGCTGAGAAAGGGCAGGTTACTGCAGACATCCAGATCGTTATTGAGAATTGACCAGTTCGGGTAGCAGGAATCGTCGCTGCTGGCCTGAGCCTGGACACAAACGGTGGAACCCACGACAAGTGCCAGGGACGTCAGCAAGCGGTTATGCATGGAAAATCCTTAATCCAGAGACCCATAGGCGAGCGCCGGGATCATACCTCGCCGCCTCCGACAGGACGCGGGAGGCGTAACAAAATATTTGTTTCTGTTGGAGCGACGATTAATCGGGCTTCACGTCAGACCATGCGTTTGACCGTGTTGTCTTTGCGCACAACGTGATGCCAGATCGCAGCGACCACATGCAGGCCAATCACGTAATAGAAGATGGTTCCGAGCAGCTTGTGGATGTCTTCCAGGGATTCGGCCAATTCCTCGGATACCGGGAAGGGTGACGGAATCAGCAACTGAGTCAGGGGAATCGGCAGGGATCCCTTTTCGATCAATACGGTGAGCAGCCCAAGCACCGGCTGGACGAACAGGAACGCATACAACAGGTAGTGAGAAAGTGTGGCGGCAGTGCGCAGAATGCCTTCGAGGGGCGGCGTGATGCCTGGCGGTGTATGTCGGTGACGCTCGGCGATACGAAAGAACGCCATGATCAGCACCACAATGCCGACCCAGAAGTGGCTTTGCACCACGAAGATTCGCAACGGCGAGCCGCGTTCGAACTGCGTGCGACTCAAGATCAGCGCATAGGCCAGTACGATCAGGAGGGCCATAGCCCAGTGAAACCAGCGGGCTTTGTAGGTGTAGCGGTCGGAGGCTGTATTCACGGTGTTTTTCTCGGGTTCCTGGCGGGGCTTCAGCTCTGCGGCCGTTGTTATTCATTGAGCCTCGCACAATGGCGATTGGCTAACGCAAGCATGCGGCTAGCTCACGTCGCGGGTCTTAACCGCTCTAGCATAGGAGACTTCCCGGGACGGGGGCAACGTAGCGAGTCTTTACCGGCAGACGCACCTGGCTTGCGCGGACGCTTATATCCCTGGGTTGAACATAGCGAGCCTGGCATACCGGATTGGGATGCTTGTGGCGGCGACAGCGCCAATTACCCCGTGCTCGCAATTAAACCTGAGGTTCTTATTTCAAATCGTGCTCAGTAAACCGCCGCTGGCCGTTTGACAGGTTTAAATATGGGATCCATCTTTAGGGCAATACTAAGGCAGCTTCGCGTCCGATACTAATAATGCATTTTCTCGGTGCTCTGCGCACCGGCACCGAGAACTCTAAGTTGACTGCTCATTGGAGCCGCTAATGGCTGGTTTGAGATATGTTCGCATGCTGAAAGATGCTAATCCGGAGTCTGAAGTTTGGTGGGATGGTTCACCTTCCTGCTATGGAGTTTTCAAGTCGACAATGTTGGAACGCTATCATGAATTGAGAACTGTTATCGATTCTCTAATGCCGGAGCCGTTAGCGGCAAATTTTTCCGGGATAACGGGCGTTACGACTAATCCCCGGTTAATCAACACGGCTTTCTTACACACTCACCAGTACTCGGTTCGACGCACTATTTATAGTCGGACTAATTGGCCGGATGCTGCGCAACATCGCCGTACTATCTACAGCCAGCTTGTTCGGGATGCAGCCCGGCAACTAGTGGCCATGTGGCACGCTTCCAGTAAGCGTTTCGGCTGGTTGTCCGCTCAAGTTGATCCGTTTCTTGGCGAAGACACTTCGGCAATTGTCAAACACGGCCTGGAACTGTCCAGGCTGGCACCCAACATCATGATCAAGATTCCCGGTAGTCAAGCCGGGTATCTGGCGATAGAACAACTTGTCGCCCAGGGGTGCTCGATCAATAACACGTTCTGCTTTACCGTATCGCAATTTGCCGCAGGGCTTGCGGCTGTGGAGCGCGGGCGGGCGAAAGCGCGTCGTCTCGGCGTGGATATTGCCCAGGCGCGGTATGTCATCTCCTTCATGATTGGCCGTTTCGGTGCCGACGAAGCGTTTGATCGTCAGGCCCGGGCGCTTGGGATCGGCTTGTCCACTGAAGATAAACGATGGGCTGAACTGGCGGTTTACGATGCGATCCAGACATTGCTGACTGCCACGCCAAGTCCGGTTCGCCTGCTGATCGCCAGCATCAAGATTGATGGCGAGGGGCAGGACGGTGAGCATTGCTGGCACCTGGAACGCACCGGGGAACGCACCACGCTCTATACCTTGCCGGCGCCAATCATTGAGTTTTTGTTGCGCCGCGAGCGCGCAGGCCGCCCGGTACTGCCTGCCGCGCGTCTGGCGATCCCGGTTCAGGTTCTGGACAAGCTGCTGCGCATCGACTACTTCAAGCAGGCCTATCAATTGGGTGGCCTCGAACCTGAAAGGTTTGCGCAACACCCGGCGTTTGTCACTGCTCTGCAGTATGCCTGTGGTGCACGGGCGGAACTGGACGGCTTCATCGAGTCGCTGGGAATGGATCTGCCGCAGAGGCCGGTCAACGCCCTGCGAGCTTGTGCCGGTGGGCGGACATGAACCGGATGATAGCGTTATGGGCTCACCCTCGCTCGCGATCAACCGTGTTGGAGCGGGTGTTCATCGAGCGTCAGGATTTCGAGGTCTTCCACGAACCCTTTTCCCATGTGGCCTTTGGTCAGGATTCGCCGATCCCGTCGGAGAATCTGGACTGCGGTTTGCCGACGTCTTATGAGGGGGTCAAGGCGCTGTTGCGTGAGGCGCGGCAACAGCGCGCCGTGTTTCATAAGGATATGTGTTACCACTGCCTGCCTGAATTGAAAGCGGATGCGCAGTTCCTCCTGGAGCAGGAGAATATCTTTATCATCCGCGAGCCCGCGAGTTCTATTCTTTCCCATTTTGCGATTTATCCGCAGATGCCGCTCCAATCCATTGGATACAAGGCGCAGTACGAAATTTTCTGCGAAGTAACTCGGCTGACGGGGCGTATTCCCTATGTGATCAATGCCGATGAACTTGCACGGAATCCGTTAATAACCATTCAAACGTTGTGTGATTATTTGCAGCTGCCGTTTTTGCCAGGCGCACTCGATTGGAACAAGGAGTGCCCACGGCAATGGCTGCCCTGGCGTAATTGGCATAAGGCCGCAGAGAACAGTACGCAGATTAATTCCGGGGTTTCTTCGGATTTCGATGGCAGTCAACTTACTGAAAACTTACGACTGAGTGGCTACTACCGTTTTCACCGACCTTATTTCGAGCGCATGAATCAGTTCGCGAGCACGTCAGGGGCAATATGAAAAAGAAAGTGGTTATCACTGGCGCGGCCAATGGTATTGGCAGGGCTGCGGCAATGGCCTGCCTGGCGGAAGATTTTTATGTGATTGCCGCTGACAAGGACATGGCAGGGTTGGCATCTTTGCTTGCCGAAGCCGGCCGTGATCGGCTCGAAGTCGTCTGTGCCGACTTCGCGGATTTTTCGACAATAAAGGCGTTTGTTCCGCAACTTTATTCCCGCCACGAGTCGCTCTATGGGCTGGTCAATAACGCCGGTCTTTATCAGGGGCTAAGTGTCTTTGATTACAGCGATGCCCAGGTTGATGAGATGTATACGCTGAATCTGAAGTCGCTGATCTACCTGTCTCGGGATTTCGCCCGGCGAGAAATGTCCATCGGTGGCCCTCGCTGCATTGTCAATGTCACTTCAGTGGCCGGGGAGGTGGGCAGTTTCGACGCAGTGTATGGGGCAAGCAAGGCGGGCGTCATCGGCCTGACCAAAGCCAACGCCTGGAATTTCGCACCCTCGATTCGCGTCAACGCGGTGTCGCCCGCGCTGGTGCGCGATACCTCGATTTTCGACCGTATTCCTGAGCATCGACGCCGGGAGTACGAACGTCAGGAGATCCTCAGGGAACCGATCCAGCCATCCGGCGTTGCGGATGTGATCGTCTTCCTGCTGGGAGAAAAAAGCCGGCATCTGACCGGTCAAGTTATCGCTGTAGATAACGGCGCTTATCCGCGTTAGCGGCCAGGATGCCTTGAGCCTTCGTGAGCTTCAGTCTGTCGATAGGGAGATATTCATGGAAAAGAAAAAAATACTGATTGTGGGTGGCGGGAACCTTTGCCTGCAGATTCTCCAGATCATGGCGCCACGCAACGATTTTATGTTCTACGTTGCCAGTCGCGACCTGGAAAAAGCTACCCGCAGTTGCAATCTCGTACGACTGAGCTGCCTGCAGATGAATACGCTGTGTACGATTCACCCCTTGGAAATGAATCTTGGCGAAGGCAACGTCGAAGAGAACTCCGCGATCATCAGCCGCATTCATCCAGACATCATCCTCAACTGCGCCTCACTGCAATCCTGGCGAGTGATTACCCAATTGCCAGCTGCTGCTTTTCAGGCTCTGGATCAGGCGCAGCTCGGTCCATGGTTGCCGATGCACCTGGCGCCGGCCTACGAATTGATGCGCGCTGTCAAACATTCGGCGAGCCGGGCCATTGTGGTCAACTGCGCTTTTCCTGACGCTGTGAATGTGGTGCTGGACAAGGCGGGCATGGCGCCGGATACCGGCATTGGCAATGTCGCCAATCTGGTTCCTGCCACCCGCATGGCCATCGCACGACTGGCCATGTGTTCTCCCGAAGCGGTGCAGGTCAGGCTGATCGCTTCGCATTTCTTCAGCCACTACGTGCCTCGCGCCGGACTTCCGGCGAACGCCAACTATTCGCTGCACTATCGCGTCAACGGCAAGGATTGTACGGGGGCATTTGACGATGCCCTGATCTTCGAAAGTGTGCGTACCCAGTTTCGCCGTCTGGGCGGCGTCGATGGGCAGTTCCTGACGGCAACCTCAGCAACCAAAGTTATCGGAAACCTGTTTGCCGACTACGAGGTGCAGGCCCATGCACCGGCACCGGGTGGTTTGCCGGGCGGTTATCCGGTCAGCGTCGGTCTGGGCCGGGTAATGCTGAGTTTGCCCTACGGCGTGGCACGCACCGAGGCCATTGCGATCAACCAGCGCGGCCAGCAACAGGATGGCATTCGCGCGATCAACGCCGATGGCAGCGTTTCATTCGAGCCTGAGCAGATGGCGGTCATGGAAACGCTGCTGGACTATTCCGTGTCGCGTATGCCCCTGCAAGACGTGCATCAATGGGCCGCGGAACTGGGACGCAAATATCAGGGCTACGCCCACCGGGTCGAACAGGCAGGGAGTGCCAGACATGAGCTACATCCGGCGTGAGGGGCGCAAGGGGCATGTTCCGGTCGGCAACCGCTTTGGCGCTGCTGATTACGCGACCCAATACACCCGCGACTTTGTCAGTCGCTGGGACGAACTGATCGACTGGGACAAGCGTGCGGCCGGCGAAGGCAGTTTTTTTGCCGATTTGCTGAGCAAGCTGGGCGTCAAAACGGTTATCGATGTTTCCACCGGCAGCGGCTTTCATGCGGTGCAACTGCAGAAGGCGGGGTTCAACGTTCTGGCGTGCGACGGCAGTCCGACGATGGTGGAGCGGGCGCGCATCAACGCTAAATCAAGAGGGCTGGATATCCCGATTTTGCAGCGCGACTGGCTGGAACTCGAGCCCCGCCGATTGGGCACGTTCGATGCCGTACTGTGCCTGGGAAGTTCCTTGTGTCATGTGTTCGACAAGCATGATCGGTATTGGGTCTTGCGCCGGTTCAGGCAGCTGCTCAAACCGTGCGGACTGCTGGTGGTGGATCAGCGCAACTTCCACGCCATACGGGCCGGTCGCTTCAAGTCATCGGGCCGTTACTACTATTGCGGACGCAACGCCGAAGTCAGTCTGGGGCAGGTCAGCGATCAACTGTGCGAGTTCATCTATACGTTTAGCGACGGCGCTTGCTACCGGTTGCAGGTCTATCCGATTTTGCCGGAAGAACTCAAGGACGAGATCAGTGACGCCGGCTTTTTCAGGCCACAGTCGTTTGGTGATTTCCGGCACATTTATGACCCGCTGGACTGTGACTTCATCATTCATACGGCAATCGCCAAATGAACAGGTCGCCCGCCGGCAGTCAAATCCAGCCTGTGCCGATGGCCGCCGTCGAGGGCGCCACGCGTGCCGGAAACGGCGTGGTGCTGGCGATCGTCCTGACCGGTTTCGTTGCCTGTACCTATGGTTTCGGTGTTTATCTGTTCGCCAATTTGCTGGTGGACATGCGTCGCGACATCGGCTTTGACTACACCACCGTCGGGCTGATTACCGGTGGCGCCCAGATCGGGTTTCTGGGGTTTTCGGTGCTCGCCGGCTACCTCAGTGGTTTCGTTGCAGGCTGGAAAATCAGCCTGTATTCGACTGTGGCTACCTCACTGGCGCTGCTGGGGCTGAGTGTCAGCGATTCAATCTGGATATCCGGCGGGTTGCTGATTGTGCTCGGCGGCTGCTCGGCATCGGCCTACATCCCGCTGGCTGAAATCGTCGCCACCCACTTTTCGGCGACAACCCGGGCGCGGGTGATGGGGCTGATCTCCAGCGGCACCAGTTACGGCGTCTTCATCAATGGCGTGCTGGTCAGCCTGTTGACCCTTCACGGTGGATGGCGTGCCATCTGGCTGATCGCCGGATTGTTGTCGATTACGGTGTGTCTCGCGGCGTGGTATTTGCTGCGTCAATCGCCGGGCGCATTGCAATCTCATGCGGTCGCGTCCCCCCAGAGCGGTACGCAAAGCTGGTTGTCCGTGCCGCTGTATCTCACCTGGTTGGTGGCTTTTCTCAACGGCCTGACGCTGCTGCCGTTTCAGACGTACCTGGCCCCATTCATGCGTGAAGAGCTGGCCATGTCCGTGACGACCACGGGGATGGTGTGGTCGACAATCGGCGCGGTTGGAATGGCTGCGGGCTTTCTGGTGGGCTGGGTGGCTGATCGGCTGGGCTCGCGCCGAGCCTTGATGCTGTGTTTCGTCAGCGCTGGTCTGGCAAGTCTTTGCGTCTATTACCTGGGCAGTGAAAGCGGGTTTTATCTGGCCGGCTTTTTATTTGCGCTGGCGTTTTACCCGGTATTTGGTCTGGTCCCGACTTATCTGGGACAGATCGTGCCGCTTGATTGTCTGACGCGCGCATTCGGTATCGCCAATGTCTTGATCGGTGTGGGCGGCGTGCTGGGTAATTTTCTCGGCGGCACCTGCAAGGAACTGCTGGGTTCCTTTGCGCCGCTGTATCTGTGCATCGCCGGGTTATTGCTGGTGCAGCTGATAGTGGTCGCCCTGTTGCCCGACAAGCCCCCCGACGACTGAATACTTACCAACACAGCCTCAACAGGAGAAAGTTCGCTATGGAAGGCGTCATTGATGACTATCAACAACCCAATGACCACAGTGCCTGTGCGTCCCATCGATCGGCTACGGCTGTGCATGACCAGGGTACGGTGTTGTGGTTTACCGGGCTGTCCGCGTCCGGCAAATCGACCATCGCCAATGCGCTGGATTTTGCATTGCGCGCTCAAGGCCTGAAGACCTGCATGCTTGATGGGGACGTGTTGCGCAACGGACTGTGTCGGGATCTCGGTTTCAGCGCCGTCGACCGGGAAGAAAATGTTCGGCGGGTGGCCGAAGTCGCGGCATTGATGGCCGATGCGGGGCTGACGGTAATGGTTGCGCTTATTTCACCCACTCGCACGGCGCGGCATCACGCGCGTTCGATTGTTGGCAGCGAACGCTTTGCTGAAATTTTCGTCGACGTGCCGCTCGCTGTTGCCGAACAACGCGATCCCAAAGGCTTATATCGCAAGGCCAGAAGTGGCGCGCTACACAACTTCACCGGCATTGATGCGCCTTACGAAACGCCGGTGTTTCCGGAAGTGCATTTGCGCAGCGATGTACTGAGCATTGGTGAGTCGGTAGAGGATATATGTGCCTGGCTGGATCGAAGCGGCTGCAGCCTTTATGACGTATTTTGAATAGTCACAGGCCGTCTGATAGAACTTGGTTCTTTGCTGATATCTGCCATGCTTCACGGGTCGGATCAAGACAAGGGGCTGATCATGTTTATCAGTCAACTCAAAATCAGCTCACTGCGGCTGGTGGGCGGCTTGGCAGTACTCGATTACCTGAATACCTGCAATGGACGTCGGCCGGGCAGTTCGCTGACGGAGGTCGTAGACAAGCTGGCGAACCTGGAAGATGTGGTGCGCTGGTGCCAGCGCGCACGCCTGATCAACGACCAGGAGTTTGAGCATTGCCTGAGGCTGGTCGAGCAACCGGCAGCTGCATTCTCCTTCCAGCGCCTGATTGCGTTCCGTGAACAGCTTTACCAACTGCTGCTGCCAGTGGCCGAAGGACGACCACTGGATGACTGTGCTTTGAATTACCTGAATCAGGTGCTGGCGAACACAGCCGCGAAGCGCCGGCTCGTCATGCAAGAGTCGCACGTGATCTGGCAGTGGGAACTCGGCAATAGCCTGGATGACATCACAGACAATGTCATGGCTCGACTGGCAACCCAGGCGGCAAGCCTGCTGACCGGTCCGGATCAGCTGCGCCTGAAAGTCTGCGCGACACCTGATTGCGACTGGCTGTTTATCGACAATTCAAAAAATGGCGGTCGACGCTGGTGCCAGATGAATATCTGTGGCAGTCGTGAAAAAGCGCGCAAACGCAGTAGCGCGGGGTGGCCGATCTAGGATGCCGAATTTGCGTCCCGGCGACTGACGCCGAAGACGCAAACGGCTGTGCACTTTGAACTACTTGTTGTACTTGGCCTGAAGCGCTTTTGCCTGTTCCAGGTGATGCTGCAGTTTTGGCAGCGTTTTCTGGGCGAAGGCTGTCAACTCAGGCGTCTTGGACGATTTGATCTCTTCTTCAAACAGTTCGATGGTTTGCTCGTGGGCTACGACCTGGTTGTTGGCGTAGGCCTTGTCGAACGACTCTTCACGAACCTGAAGGACCATTTTTTTCGCACGGGCCATCAGTTCCGCTTCGTCTGCCACTTTAAGTTTCAGACCCGACGCCACCTGTGCCAGCTCTTCATTGGCAGCGGTGTGGTCGTCGATCATCATCTCGGCGAATTTTTTGACATCGGCTGATTGGCTTTTTTGTAATGCCAGCTCACTGGTCTGAACCTCGGCCAGGCCTTTGGCCGACGCGTCATCGACGAATCCGGCCGGAGTGGCAGCAAAGGCGCTCATCGTTGTCAGCCCAAGGGCAAGGGTGATCACGGTAGGACGCAGGAATGCGGTGAGTTGCTTCATTGGCAGATCTCCAGAACGTTGATGCCGAAGGACGGGAACCGTAGTTCCCGTCCCGTTGGAAGGTATTGTTTTATTTGCTTGCACTTTTACTTGAACTTCCGGAACTGGCCTTGCCGCCTTTTTTGCCCGCTTCAGAAGCCTTTGCAGGATTGTCGGCAAAGTTGCCCGAGCCTTTTCCGGTGGTTTTCGATTTGTCATCGTCTTTCTGTTTCGATGTATTGGGCATGATCATTTCACCTGTGAGTATTGTTGGAGTTGGCACTGGCGAGACAGTTGCCTCGTGTTCTTGAGAAACAGGTTTTCCCGAAATAGTTTATTGAACATTTGTAGTGGCCCGACGAGCGGTCATTCCGCTCTCTCGGCGCGCAAAGTATTCAGGGCGACAACGTTTTCCATTGGCCGCCACCTCTTTCGCAATCAATCCGTGCCTGCGGTGTAAGTTCGTAATACAGGGTTACAACTTGCGCATCGGGAGGAAGGTTGGTCGAGTCCTTGTCGGCTTCCTTGCTGGTTGAACGCTCGTTGGCCAAGGCTTCCTGGGTCAGGGTTGCCGTACAGGAGGCCTGCGCGCCACTGGGGCAGGCGTCTATCTTGCGTTTATCAGCGGGCGAAGCATCTTTGTCTTCGTTACTGCACGACCAGTCGATAGTACCTGGCGCAACACCTTTGTATTCGTAACAGGTCTGCGGCTGCACTACCGCAATTCCCTGGCCTGCGGCTCGCGTTAATACCTGGCAGGCTTCGCCCCAGGTGACGTTACTGGACAAGCAGCCGGCGACGATCAATAAAACCCTGAATTTCATTGATGACTCTCCTCAAACAGGCAGTTGAGTTTCGGTAGTGAAGGGTGCTGATTAGTTCAGGATTGCAGATGAGCGGTCGGCTAAGTCGAGAGTTGAACAATAAGGAAATAGACCCGATAGAAGGTCAGTAAATGCATTGAACGGCGCAACACGGGCGTATTCGAATCGTTAAGACCTCCGTCGGAGGTCATGCCAAAGAGGTGGTTATGGATACTTTAACAACCCAGCAATCAATCCCGCCGGATCCTGATTTACTTGACGATGAAGATGCCGATCTGGACGACGGCGATGTGATTGATCCAGGTTTTTCGGAAGCCGAGCCAGGCATTGGCAATGATGTGGATCCGCCGGATCCGGAAACCCTGCCGGGCAGCCTGGGTGTCATTGATGAAGACGACGATGCGGTGCTGGATCGCCCGCTCTAGGCGCGACGCTGTAAGGGTTAGCCATGCGGGTTAGGGAACCTGTGCGAGCGACAGGCTTCATATGACGTGACTGTCGCCTCACATCGCACACGAAACCGAGACCACTTCCATGAGTGATATCCGCATTGGCATTTCCGGGTGGCGCTATGTTCCATGGCGGGGCGATTTCTATCCGGAGGAATTGACCCAGAAAAACGAGCTGAAATTTGCCTCGCGTGCTGTGAACAGCATCGAGATCAATGGCTCGTTTTACTCCCTGAAAACACCAAAGCTGTACGCTGGCTGGTTTGCCGAAGTGCCTGACGACTTCGTGTTCAGCGTCAAGGCGCCGCGTTTCATCACCCATGTAAAACGTCTCAACGACATTGAAAAGCCCGTCGCGAATTTCTTTGCCTCGGGCCTTTTTCAGCTCAAGCACAAGTTGGGGCCGATTCTCTGGCAATTTCCGCCGAGCTTCAAATTCGATGCGCAGCAATTCGAGCACTTTCTGCAACTGCTGCCAAAAGACATGAAGCAAGCCAGGGCCTGCGCCAAAGGCTGCGATGAGCGCATGGAACAGCCCGGCTACCTGGACATGCCGAAAACCGGTCGTGTGCGGCATGCCGTGGAGATCCGCAACAAGAGCTTCCTGGTTCCGGAATTCGTCGCGCTGTTGCGCAAGTACGAGGTCGCGTTGGTGGTGGCGGATACCGCCGGCAAGTGGCCGTATATCGAAGACCTGACCAGCGACTTCGTTTACCTGCGACTGCATGGCGATGAAAAGCTCTACGCCAGTGGTTATACCGACAAGGCACTCAAGCGCTGGGGCGACCGGATTCAGGCCTGGCGCGAGGGGTCGCAACCCGCTGACGCGCACCTGATCGTCGCCAAGGCCGGTCCAAAGCGTAAGTCCCGGGACATATATTGCTACTTCGACAACGACATCAAAGTCAGGGCGCCTTATGACGCTCGCCAACTGCTGGAACGCTTCGACTTGACTCAAGGACTGGAAGTGGCGCCGGGCGACCTGCAAGGAGTGAAGTTTTGAGCAGTGCCATTACGCCGACTGGCGTACGTACCCCCACCGCGACCGGTGTGTCGCTGAACGTGCTGACGATGAACATGCACATGGGTTTCGGGATCTTCAATCGGCGCTTTATTTTGCCGGAGCTGCGGGATGCCGTGCGCAGCGTTTCCGCCGATGTGGTGTTTCTGCAGGAGGTGCATGGCGAACATCAAAGCCACGCCCAACGCGTGAAGGGTTGGCCGACCACCTCGCAGTATGAGTTTCTGGCGGACAGCATGTGGAGCGACTTCGCCTATGGTCGCAATGCGGTGTATCCCGATGGCGATCATGGTAATGCGCTGCTGTCCAAATACCCCATCAGCCACCATGAGAATCTGGACGTGTCCATTCATGGCACCGAGGAACGCGGTCTGCTCCATTGCGTTCTGGAAGTCCCGCATTTTGGTCAGGTGCATGCCATTTGCGTGCATCTGGGCCTGCGTGAAGGGCATCGCCGCCAGCAATTGAAGCTGCTCGCCGAGCTGTTGGCGCGCTTGCCGGAGTCAGCGCCGGTCATCGTCGCCGGGGATTTCAACGACTGGCGACAACGGGCCGATGGACAACTGGCCGGAACCGGTCTGCATGAGGCGTTTGTCGATAAATTCGGCGCGCCGGCCAAGAGCTTCCCGGCGCGTTGGCCGTTGCTCGCGCTGGACCGGATTTATGTACGCAATGCAACCACGCACAAGCCCAAAGTATTGTCCAATCGGCCATGGTCGCATCTCTCCGATCATGCGCCACTCGCAGTGGAGGTGACCTTATGAACGATCACATGAAACACCACGGACAGTGGCGCGATGGCAACTCGGTAGAGCTGCTGATCAACGGCGAAGATTATTTCACCCGGGTTTTCGACTGCATCCGCGCGGCGCGCAAGGAAGTGTTGCTGGAAACCTTCATCATTTTCGAAGACCGGGTCGGCGAAGCGCTGCAACAGGCCTTGCTGCAGGCCGCGGCCAATGGCGCGCGGGTGGTGGTCACCGTCGATGACTATGGCACTTCGGACCTGAGTAACTCCTTTGTCGGGCGGATGATTGCCGCCGGAGTCCATATCCAGTTGTTCGATCCCCGGCCGCGGTTTATGGGTATGCGCACCAACCTGTTCCGGCGCCTGCATCGCAAGGTCGTGGTGGTGGACGGCGAGATCGGGTTCATCGGCGGCATCAATTACAGCGTCGACCACATGAGCGACACCGGCGTGACGGCCAAGCAGGATTACGCGGTAATGGTGCGTGGTCCCATCGTGGCGGATATTCACGCCTCGGCCATGGGCATGCTGGGCGAAGCCGTGCGGTCCAAATTCAAGCCGCTGCGCATCGAGCCGCATCACGCCGGCAGCGCGCGGATGTTGCTGTGCGAGCGCGATAACAAGGAACACACCACCGATATCGAAGAGCAATACTTGCTGGCGATGCGCAACGCGAGCCATCGCATCACCATTGCCAATGCGTATTTCTTCCCCAGTTATCGTTTTCTGCGCGAGTTACGCAATGCGGCACGGCGTGGCGTCAAGGTGACCCTGATCCTTCAGGGCCAGCCTGATATGCCCTTTGTACGGGTCTGCTCGCGGCTGACTTACACCTTCCTGCTGCGTGAAGGTGTGGTCATCCACGAATATAAGCAGCGAGCGCTGCATGGCAAAGTGGCGCTGATCGATCGCGAATGGTCCACCGTGGGTTCCAGCAACCTCGACCCGTTGAGCCTGGCGCTGAACCTGGAAGTGAATCTGTTCATTCGCGATCCTGGGCTCAATCAGCACTTGCACGAACATCTGCGCGACCTGGCCGCTGCACACAGTCAGCAGATCAGCTTGAAAGGCGCCGCCCGCGGGCAATGGTGGCGCGCGCCGATGATTGTCCTCAGCTTTCACTTCCTGCGGCATTTTCCAGCCATTGCCGGCCTGTTTCCCGCCCATGGCCTGCGGCTCAAACCGCTGCGCGCGGCGGATGTCATCCCCGAGGCAAGTGTCATCGAGCAGGAGCAAAAAGACGGCGTCACCCATGACATGCGGGTCAATCTGCAGTCCGATCAGGAGAAATCCGCATGATTCAGGCATCCGATGCACCTTCTGAGCGCACCAGCGCAAAACAGGGCGGCAAGCAGCAGAGCAGCAAATGGAAATGGGCCAAGCGCGCGTTCAACGTGTTTTTCTTCGTCGCAGTGCCGGTGTTGCTGTTTTTGTTGGTGAAGAATCTTGACTGGCAGGAAGTCAAACAGGCCTTGCTGTCTTACAAGATCAGCACCTTGGCGCTGGCTTTCGGCATTGCGCTGTGCAGTTACCTCACTTATTGCTGTTTCGATGTGCTGGCGCGGTTTTATACCGGGCACAAGCTGTCGATCCAACAGGTCGTGCCCGTCGCATTCGTCTGTTACGCGTTCAACCTTAACCTCAGTTCGTGGGTGGGCGGCATTGCCTTGCGTTATCGGCTTTATTCGCGACTCGGGCTGGACGTGCCGACGATTACGCGCATCCTGAGCCTCAGCCTGATTACCAACTGGCTGGGTTACATGTTCGTGGCGGGCGTGGTGTTCTCCATGGGCTTTCTTGAATTGCCCAAGGACTGGGCGGTAGGCACGACGTCACTGCGCCTGATCGGCGTTGCCTTGTTGCTGGTCGCGAGTGGCTATCTATTGGCGTGCCGTTTTTCCAGGCGTCGTTCCTGGACGATCCGTGAGCAGGAAGTCACGCTGCCTTCCCTGAAACAGGCGTTGACCCAGGCCAGTCTCGGCGCGTTGAACTGGTCGCTGATGGCCTTGGTGATTTATACCCTGCTGCCGGAAAAGGCGTTTTACCCGGCGATTCTTGGGGTGTTGCTGATCAGCAGCATCGCGGGCGTGATTACCCACATCCCGGCGGGGCTCGGCGTCCTGGAAACCGTGTTCATCACTTTGATGCAGCATGAGTTTTCCAAGGGCACCTTGCTCGCGGCGCTGATCGGCTATCGGGCCATCTACTTCCTCATGCCGCTGCTGATCGCCTTGGTCGTGTATCTGATCCTGGAAAAACGCAGCAAAAAGATGGGGGAGAGGAATCAGGACGGGCGCTAGCTCGTTGGCGGCAGGCTGCGGTCGGCCGGGCTGGCCACTTCGGGGACAAGTCCCCTCCTACCGGGCGTGCACAGATCGGTAGGACCGGACTTGTCCGGGAAGGCGTCACCTGCGACGCCGCACCGCGTGTGGCCTTACCGCTTCGAAGTCTGGGCAAACATCCGCACCGCATCCACTGCATTATTGGTGCCCTCGGTGATTTGCACGATCACCGCCCCCGCCTGGTCAGCCAGCTCTACGCCTTTGCTGGCATTGGTGCGGGTGTTGTCCATGCTGGAAATCGCTTGGTGGGTTTCCGATTGGATCACCCCGATCATTTCCGAAATTTCTGCTGTCGAGCGACTGGTGCGTCCAGCCAGTTGGCGCACTTCGTCAGCGACCACCGCAAACCCCCGGCCTTGATCGCCAGCGCGAGCCGCTTCAATGGCAGCGTTGAGGGCCAGCAGGTTGGTCTGGTCGGCAATGCTGCGAATGGTATTGACGATGGTGGTGATCTGCTCCGAACGCTCGCCGAGTTGGGCAATCATTCGTGACGACGAATCGATGTTCGCCGAAATCTGGCGCATCTCGCTGGCGGCCTGTTGAATCACCTGCGTGCCTTGCTCGGCAACCTTCTGTGTCTGGACTGATATGTGATAAGCCTGAGCGGCGCTTTCGGTATCACGGCTATGTTGTTCGATGCGTGCCGTGATGTCGGTGGCAAACTTGACTACTTTGAGCAGATCGCCATTGGCGTCGTACACCGGGTTATAGCTGGCTTCCAGCCACAATGTGTCGCCGCGGCGGCTCAAGCGTTTGAACTGGCCGCTGAAAAATTCACCCTTGTTCAGGCGCTGCCAGAAGTCCCGGTATTCATTGCTGTTAATAAGCTCGGGCGGGCACAGCATGCGGTGATTCTGGCCAACCAGCTCAGCTTCTTTGTAGCCCAGCAGTCGCATCAGATTATCGTTGGCGCACAGAATGCGCCCCTCCATATCAAACTCGATCACCGCCATGGCGCGGTCCAGACCGGCGAGCTTGCTGTTGGCCTCGCTTTCGGTCTGGATCCGTTCAGTCACGTCCAGCGCGTGCTTGACGATCTTGACCACATTGCCGGAACTGTCCTTGATCGGGTTGTAGCTGGCTTCCAACCAGACATTCTGCCCATCGCCAGCCAGTCTGCAAAAGGTGGCCGACACGAACTCGCCAGCGCGCAGACGCGACCATAACTGCTGATATTCGGCGCTACGGGCATATTCGAAGCTGCAAAACAGCTTGTGTGGTTTACCGATCACGTCCTCGCGGCGGTAGCGCATGGTCTTGAGGAAGTTGTCGTTGGCACTGATAAGCATGCCATCCAGATCGAATTCGACCGAGGCCATGGATCGGTCGATAGCCTGCAACAAGCTCGCTTGGCGGGCGATGATTTCCTGGAGGTCGTGTACTTCTTTCTTGTAGGAGTTAAATAGCATGATGGATAGCTCGACTGGGTGCACAGCGTGACGCCCAGGTCCCTGGCAGGCTGGGTCTTGAAGTGACCCTGATGCAATCCGGTGCATAAGGCCATCATAGTATTCTTGTACAAAAATGCGCAATTAATTGTACAAATATATATTCCTGTACAAGAAAATAACCCATTTGAGTGTCTTCCCGCCGTGAAACACGTCAGACGCAGGCCATGCAGTGGAGTTGAAGCGGGTAAGCTCTCGACCAACCGGACAGGTAGAGAAGGAAAGGACCATGCGAATCGGATTGGTGGGTTACGGCAAAGGCGGTCGTTATTTTCATGCGCCATTGATTACCAGCTTGCCGGGCGCCACGTTCGTCGGCGTTGTGACCCGTTCAGCGCAGCGTCGACAAGAGCTGGCGCAGGATTATCCTCAGGCCCAGGCGTTTGACAGCCTGGCTGATCTGGTCGACGCCGGGATCGATGCCGTAGCGATTTCCACGCCGCTGGCGACTCGCCAGGCGCTGATTCTGGAGGCCATCGACCTCGGAGTCGCGGTGGTCAGCGACAAGCCGTTCGCCGCCAATGCCGAGCAGGCGCAGGCGTTGGTGGATGCGGCCGGGCGCAAGGGCGTGCTGCTCAGTGTTTACCAGAATCGTCGCTGGGACTCTGACTTTCTCACCTTGCGTAAATTGATTGATGACGGCGTTCTGGGTGAAATCAGCCGTTTTGAATCCCGCGTCGAGCGTTATTCCCCTAAATCTGTCGGCAAAGCCAGTGGCGGCGGCATGTTGCGCGATCTCGGCAGCCATCTGGTGGATCAGGCATTGCTGTTGTTCGGACCTGTGGCCAGGGTGTACGCAGAGCTGGGTTTCGCCACGCCGAGCGCGGATGTCGACCATCAGTTTTTCGTTTCGCTGACCCATCGCAACGGGGTGATTTCACATTTATGGGGCAGTTGCCTGCAGAATCATCCTGGCCCACGCTTTCGGGTCAGCGGTGCATCAGGCTGCTACAGCGTCGACGGCCTTGACGGTCAGGAGGCTGCCTCGCTCGCGGGGTTGACGCCTGCCTCCGAAGGCGAGCGTTGGGGAGTGGAAGCAACCCGGCGTTGGGGTTGGCTGGAGCAGGGCGAAACCCGTCAGCACGTGGCGTCCGAGCGTGGTTGCTGGCTGGAATTCTATCGACAATTGCAGGACGCCATTGCAGGCAACGGGCCCAACCCGGTTGACCCGCATGACGCGGTAGCCGGGGCGCGGGTACTGGATGCTGCGCGCCGGAGCGCTGAAGAGCGGCGAGTGGTGATTTTGTAACGTCGGGACGGTGAGTGGCTTTACCTTTGCTGCTGATGCTGCGTATATTCGGCCTGAAGGCCAGATGCCACTTTAATGGACGTAAAAAGAACTGCCGGGCCAAGGCTCCTGTTGTAATGAGCGATTCGGAACCGATGTGCTTGCAGGCAGTCAGAATGGGGTCGCTGGCGAGAGTCGCGGAATATGAATCACCCGGTCGCGGACACCACCACTTTTCCAGGTCCTTGAACCTGGCTACATAAGTGGCTTTGTCCGCGATTATTTTCTGTCATGGGCTGGTCAAGTCGATCCCGGCGACCAGCGGACAGGCGTTACAGCCCGCGTTTAACAAGTTGTTGCGGGACTTGTTACACCAATTCGCGTCAATTATGTTGCCGACTGCCCAAGCCGGCCTTAGACTGCCGCCCCTCGTAAATTGAGTGCCAGGTGGCGCTTGGAGACTATGGCGCTTTTACGGCAACGCTGAGCCGCTCCTTAATTCGCCTTAATGCACGTTTTTTTTATAGAGAAATCAATGACAAAGGAAAAGTTGCTGGCCATGCCGGCCGATGACTACATGAATGCCGAGCAGCACGCTTTCTTCGTCGAGCTGTTGCAGGGCATGAAGATCGAAATCCACGAGCGCATCGAGCAGAGCCGCATCGCGATCGAAAGCCTGGACACGCCTGCTGATCCTGCGGACGCCGCCTCGGTCGAGGAAGAGCGCCACTGGCTGGTGAACGTGATTGATCGCGATCAGCGCATGCTTCCACAGCTGGAAATGGCTTTGGCACGCATTGCCGATGACAGCTTTGGCTGGTGCGACGACAGCG
Source organism: Pseudomonas sp. CFII64 (assembly GCF_000416235.1). GTDB lineage: Bacteria > Pseudomonadota > Gammaproteobacteria > Pseudomonadales > Pseudomonadaceae > Aquipseudomonas. Next base: position 55,152 of record NZ_ATLO01000031.1, read on the forward strand.
GCGAGGCTATCGGCCTGAAACGCCTGCTGATCAGTCCTACCACCAAATACTGCATCGAAGCGCAAGAGCGTCACGAGCAGATCGACAAGCATCAGCGTCAAGCCTGACAACACCCACGCCTGGGAGCTCGTGAGGCGCAGCCCTCAAGGTTTCCCGGCGGTTTGCGCCTGCCCGCAATCGAGCATCGCGTGAATCCGTCCAGTCAGTTGGGCAAGGGTGAATGGCTTGGTCAGCATTTGCATGCCTTCCTCCAGAAATCCACTGGCCAGCGCCGCGTTTTCTGCGTAGCCGGTCATTAGCAGAATGGGCAAAGCCGGACGTTTGACTCGTGCCGCGTCAGCCAGCTGCCGCCCGTTCAGGCCGGGCAGCCCGATATCACTGATCAGCAGATCCACGGTCTGCTCGCTTTCCAGAATCGCCAGGCCTGAAAGCCCATCTGCCGCTTGCAGCGTCACACAGGCAAAATCCTGCAACACCTCCAGCACCAACTCCCGTACCGTTTGTTCGTCCTCCACCACCAGGACTGTAAACCCGCTGACCGAGGCCGAGCTTTGGTCCGCGCTTGTCGGGTTCTGGGACGCCTCGACAGGATCGTGGCGGCGCAGGTAAAGCCGCACTTCGGTGCCTTGTCCCTGAATCGAATCAATGCGTACGTAACCGCCGGATTGGCGGACGAAGCCATACACCATGGACAGGCCCAGGCCGGTGCCCTGGCCCTGAGGTTTGGTGGTGTAGAACGGTTCAAAGGCATGGGCAAGTACATCCGGCGGCATGCCGAAACCGGTGTCCCGGATACAGATGCAGACATAATCACCCGGCACCGCGTCGACCTGCCTGGCAATGGCGGTTCGGGCCAGCGTGACGTTGCCGATGTCGATGGTCAGCTGACCGCCATCGGGCATGGCGTCCCGGGCATTGATCACCAGGTTGAGCAGGGCGCTTTCCAGCTGATGGGGATCGCACAGCGTTTGCCACAGCTCGTCATGGGCAAATAAATGCATGCGAATGTCTTCTTTCAGGGAGCGCCGAAGAATGTCCTCCATCGACAGCATCAATTGATTGACATCGGTGGGGCGCGGAATCAATGGCTGGCGACGGGAGAACGCCAGCAGACGATGAGTGAGGGTCGCGGCTCGATTGGCTGACTGGGTGGCGGCGTCGATATAGCGCTGAGAGTCGGCAACCTTGCCGCTGCTGCTGCGGCGACTGATCATTTCCAGTGATCCGATGATGCCCGTCAGCAAATTATTGAAATCATGCGCAATGCCTCCGGTGAGTTGCCCCAGAGCTTCCATTTTCTGCGACTGGCGCAGCGCTTCCTGGATGGCTTCACGCTCGCTGGCCTCTTTCTTGAGCTGCGCCAACGCTTCGTCGAGTGCCTGATTGCGTTGTTCGACTTCGGCGCTCAGCTGCTGATTGGCTTGGTGCAGCAGATCGGCGGCGGCCTGGCGCATCTGCAATGCATCGGCCAGCGCCTCGGCGCGACGGTGCTCGGCTTCGTAGACATCGACACGGGTCAGGCTGGAGCCCACTTGCCCGGCGATCAGCTCGATGAAGCTTAAATAATCCGCATCGTGGGGCCGATAGGGGTTCAGGCCAATCAGCATGAAGCCGTTGAGCTGCTGTGGATCGGTGCCTTTGAGGGGCACCATGGCCATCACCGCTGGCGGCTGGTCCCAAGCGCCACAGGGCAGGATCGCTGAGACAGGCGTCAAGTCCAGCAGCGCCAGGCGGTTCGGCCGCTGCGCACCCGAACGGTTCCAGTGCGACTGCTCCAGTCTGGCCACCTGCCGGGCGGCATCGCCATGATGTTCGTCAAAACCGCTGCTGCCACTCAGAATTGCCACGCCCTGTTCGTCGAGAACAAATGTCAGGCTGAACGGCAGGTCACGGGACGGTTGCGAGAGGGCGTTTTGCAGATTCGCAAAAATGCCGGTTCGATCCCGGGTGCCGGCCATCTCGCTGGCAACCGAGCGCAGCAGCGCCAGACGTCGTTCATTCAGTACACGGTCGGTGTCTTCGGTGACGGCGCAGAACAGGCCCTGGATTTTGCCGTGGTCGCCGATCAGCGGGCTATAGGAGAAGCTGTGGTAGGTTTCTTCCGGGTATTCATGGCGGTGCAGGATCAGCAACAGTGACTGATCCCAGGTCGCTGTCCCTTGCTGATACACCGCCTCGATGCGTGGTTTGACTTCCAGCCAGATCTCCGGCCACAGCTCGCGCAGTGGCATCCCTAGCGCATGTGGATCCTTCTGACCGAGGGTCGGGCGGTAGGCATCGTTATAGAAGAAATGGACTTGATCGCCCCAGCCCAACCACATCTCGAATTTCGAGGTGAGCAGAATGTGCAGTGCCATTTTCAGCGACTGCGGCCAGTGTTCTGCGGGGCCCAATGGGGTCGCAGCCCAGTCATGAGCCCTCATGCGCTGCGCCATCGCGCTGTCGCCGATAAATATGTCAGCCGAAACCGGGGTGCTTGCAGAACTCAAGACATGCCTCAACTTGATTGAAATATTCGAAATACCGAGCGTATCGCTTGCCGTTGCCCCGCTGTATGCAGATACGACCGGGCCAGAGCAGCAAGAGTTCTATCGTGGATTGTTTACAACTAACGACTCATGGCGTGTGGCTGCTATGTGGCGTTTAATGCAGATAAATAACGATAAGCACAAACGGGGTGAAGGCTATGGCCGCAAATGGAATCTTGACCGGCCCTCCACTGGAGGGTCAGCCAGGCGAAGCCCGATCGGCCGGTACTGCCCGCTGGTTGGTGCCCGGTCTGCAAAGCATCGCGTTCGCGTTGTTACTGCTGGCACTGGTGTTTGCCGGACTGTCCGTCTACGTGGCCTTGCCACTGGCTTTGGCATTTATCTGGCTGCCGCTGTTTTTTACGGGCACGCCATCTGCCGAAACGCCGGATGACGCGAACGCAGATATCACCCGCCTGACCCGAGACTTGTCCCGCACCACCAGCCATAACGCATTGTCGGCCGCTGGCGTGGCGTTTTCCGTCAGGCAACTGGCGGGCAAGGTCCAGTCGCAGCTGTCTGCTGCGGAAAAAATCGTCACCAGCGCTGACGTGATGATCGCCACAGAACACCAGACCGCCCATCTCAGCCAGCAGGCCTTGAGCGCTTCGAGTGAGGCGCGGCAAAGCAGTGACGCGGGCCGCAGCGTGCTGGGCGAATCCATCTCCCGCATGCACCTGCTCAGCAAGCGCGCCATCAGCAGTCGGGAATTGATCGAGGCCTTGAGTCAGCGCAGTGAAGAAATCCAGCGCGTGACCCTGGTCATCCAGTCCATTGCCAGTCAAACCAATCTGTTGGCCCTCAATGCCGCCATTGAGGCGGCGCGCGCGGGCGAGCATGGGCGCGGTTTTGCCGTAGTGGCCGATGAAGTGCGCGGCCTTGCCGGACGTACCGCAACCGCCACGGAAGAGGTGGGCCAGATGGTGGCCGATATCCAGCAGCGCACGGCCCAGGTCGTTGAGCAGATACGCCAGCTGTCCACCGATCTGGACAGCGGTGTGGAGCAAGTCGAACTCACCGGTCGGCATCTGGAAAATATCGCGCGACTGACCGCCGGGGTCGAGCTGCAGGTCAGTGAGATCGCCTTGGGCGCGCAAACCAATCAAGAGCAACTGGATGGGCTGTTCGTCGCCGTGCAGCAGATGCGCAGTGACTTGGCCATCAGCGATGACCAGACCCGCCGACTGGCGGATGCCGCCGTGCAGATGGAGGGCCAGGCAGAAACCATCAGCGAGCGCCTGGCAGAAGTGGGTCTGGATGATTATCACCAGCGCATCTATGACCTGGCGAAGGAAGGCGCGAGTCAGATAGCGCTGAAATTCGAACAGGATATCGACGAGGCCCGGGTCAGCCTCGAGGATCTGTTTGATCGCAATTACCAACTTATCCCCAAAACTGCACCGGCAAAATTCCAGACCCGTTTTGATCGTTACACCGACCAGGTGCTGCCCGCGATTCAGGAACCACTGCTGACCCGACACGATGGGCTGGTGTTCGCCATTGCCTGCACGCCTCAGGGCTACGTTCCGACCCACAACAACGCGTTCAACCAACCGCTGACCGGGGATATAGCCGTCGACACGGCGCGCAATCGCAGCAAACGCAAATTCGACGACCGTACGGGAATCCGCTGCGGCAGCCATCAACAGGCGGTATTGCTGCAGACCTACACCCGTGATACGGGCGAGCTGATGCACGATTTGTCCGTGCCGATCATGGTCAAGGGTCGGCATTGGGGAGGTTTGCGCCTGGGTTACAAGCCAGAGGGCTTGGCGCTGCGTCATTCCTGAGCGCTTGAGCAAGATGCGCGGCCCGGTCGCCCATTGGCCGGGTTTGCATGTTGTTCAATTTTAACTTGCTCGAGTTAGTTGGATGTGATTAAAACAGGTCGCCTGAATAGGCGGCTTTTTTTTGCGTAAGATTTATATCTTCAAGTTGTTTGTCTTGATCAATCAAGTGTGTGGGATAAGTCTGAGTTTAATTGTAGGTATTGACTCTCGGGTATCGCTGAGCAAGCTAAGTGTATCAATGTTTTTCATTGATTCATGCGGCTTGATTCAGTCGCGTTTTAAATGGATGCTCCGATGATCAACACATGGAATGTAAACAAGTCCTTCGATACGCCCCGTACAGCAAGGCTCAGGGTCACTGTGCGTATTGGCGTGTTTTTTGATGGTACCGGTAATAACCGGGTAAACAGCCAGATCGGTGCCGACTGTCGGGCAATGGCTGAAATAAATAACCATGCCCATATTCGTGAATGTAAAGGTCGCCACGATGAGCCCGGCAGTAGTTACGCCAATGATTTGAGTAACATTGCCAGGCTTGCAGGTTTCTATCGCTTACAGGCCAAAGCCATTAATAACGGCGCAGGCCTGAATGTTTATTTGCCGGTCTATATCAGCGGTGCGGGGACTATTTCCGGCGGACGCGATTCTTTCTGGCCGGGACAGACATTCGGGCGTGGGCCGACGGGGGTCGTGGCAAAGGTTGCCCGCGCCATGGAAAAAATAGGCCAGCGGCTCAAGGGTTTTTCACAGGATAACCCCGACTGCGTTATCGGTGCGCTGGCGTTCGATGTCTTTGGCTTCAGTCGCGGCGCGGCAGCGGCCCGGCACTTCATCAACGAGGTACTCAAGCGCGACAAGGGTAGCCTTGAACCCGCGCTCAATCAGCGCCGGGTTCCACTGAGTCCGGAATTCTCCTGGCGCAACGGCAGCGTAAGAATCGGGTTTGTCGGCTTGTTCGACACGGTGGCGGCCATTGGCGGCTTCAAGGATCTGGGAAATGTCAGGGACGCTACCAATCGACGCGTCAATCTGTATTTGCCGCCGGGATCTGTCGAACATGTCGTGCACCTGGTGGCGCGCGATGAATTGCGACGCAATTTCGCCCTCAATAGCGTCACACCTCACTGGCCCCGGGAAATTTTACTGCCGGGAGCGCATTCAGATATCGGCGGTGGTTATCACCCGCAAATGCAGGAGCGCGTGCTGCTGACTCGCCCGCGCTGGAGTGTGGCGGGCTGTGAAACGCCATCCGAGTTGACCGATGCCTGGCGCAAGGCTGACCAGCAATTGCAGGCATTGGACGCCAGCGAACTGATCGATCCGCTGGACCGTGATGCGTCGCTGTCAGTGGTGAGCGAGCGGACGGCGCTGATGCGGTCCTGCAACAGGCTCAACGTCTCGTCGGTCATGGCTGCGGTGTGTTTGCAGCGCAAGGTTTTCGGTCATCTTTCTCTGGTGCATCTGCGTGTCATGCACGGACTGGCCTGCGCCGAAGGCGTTCCGCTGGAGCCGATCCCGGTCAGTGATGCATTCAATCTGCCGCCGGAGCTGCAAGGCATCGCGCAAAAACTGACGAAGTATGCACATGACGGAATTTATACGCTGGATGAACGAGAGGAGCAGTTATTGCGTCGACGCTATATACATCGTTCGGCGCATTGGGAGGCTGCCATCCGTGGCACTGGCCAGTTGAACGAAGCGTTGTTTGTGCATGCCCCGGCGTGGGGCGGTCGGGTGCGGCATCCCAATGTTGAGGTGCCGGGTTGAGGGGCCGCGCAGACTCTCTCGGCCCTCGCCACACACCGAACCGTAGGACCGGCTTTAGCCGGGAGGAGGTCGGCACATTTGCAGCAGTTGCGTGTCAGACCTACCGCCCTCCCGGCTAAAGCCGGTCCTGCCGGTCCTGTGTGCTGTCTGATTATGTGGACGGGTGCAGCAACACGTTCAGTTCGTCCACGACAGGCGCCCATTCAGCGTCCTCGCGCAATTCTTCCTTGAGGAAGCGTGCCTGCTGCGGGGTCCAGAAAACGGCCTCGGACAGCTTCTCGTCTTTATGCAGTCGGTGAGCCTGTACGAATGCATCGATACTCGCCTGGTCGGAATCCAGACCCAATTGCTCGAAAAGTGTCGCCAGTGTCGGTGTGGTCAGTTCCATGTCATCTCCTCGGCGGGTGCGAAACCCGTTGGTCAGTGCTCTCTTGAGCCTTCGTCATGCATCAGAGTGCTGACCCGGCGCAAGAGTTCGAACCGATGAGCCGGCGAGTGCGGATTGCTGCAGATAGCGGCTAAACGCTCAAGGCGCCTTCATCAACAGCTGTTTTCAAGGCTTGCGCCGCTTCTTTGGCCGCGATGGCGGCAACCTCGGCAGTCTTGAACCAACGGTCTTTTTCAACCTGGTGCCAGGTAATCGCCTGCTTGCCTTCTTTTGCGCGCATGACAATGACAGCCTGAAACTCACCTTCTATTTCTCTGGACTCACCCCAGATAAAGAACTCGCCAATATCAAATTCAGTCACTTATTACCTTCCCATGGATGACGAGCCGCTTGCGTCCAAGGTGAAGGGACGCAAGGTCTGATTTTTTGATTTGCGCGAGTATGGCAGTTGTTGGCTCGTGCGGGCGTCTTTAAGTAGTGGCAATGACGAATGACCGGTTACCAATTGCGACTGAAAAGTAGGATTTGTCTTCGCCGGATGGGTTATTTCGGTCTTGATCGCGTCGGAAATCGCCCATGATGCTGCTGCAGGTAAAAGGGATATATCCCCCAGGCATCTGGAGCCGGTAGAATCCCCTTCGTGCCAGCGCTGAAAGCGCGTCGGCATTGTCAATTTACTTCTGCCCCGTAGCGCCAGCGATGGCTTCCTTGCATCACACCGTGGCCGCGAATGCCTCAAGGCCAGGCAAAGGACTTGCCCGCTCAACGCGGCAGAAAGGAAAAGAAGTATTTTTTTGATCGCCCGATTCTGCTCGGGCGGGATCATTTCCATGTTGGGGGTTTACACATTGGCAGTAACTAGTCTGGATACGCACGCTCTATTCGTACTGGGTGACCTACGCGCGAAGTTGGTCAAGCAGTTCCAATCCCGTTTTGTGTATGTCGTCGAGCAAACCGCTGAAGACATTTACATTGCCGAGATCGATACCGAAAGCGCTCTGGTGGTGGATGACAAGCCCCGCCTGGAACTCAAGGTCGGCGACCATTTCCGTGCTGCGGTATTGCCCAGTCGCGAAGGTGGCAAGTTTGAATTGAAGTTCCGCGACATCAAGTTGACTGTCTACGGCCTGGGCGAATATGCCTACGTGGATATTCCCGAAGGCCACGGCATCCTGTTCAAGGAAGGCCATGCTGTGATGATGGTTTTCGCCGCCAACGATCAGCTGCAAGGCGCGCTCACTAAAACCCTGAAAACCGCAGTCTCCAAGGCCGCCAAATGGCGCAAGGGCGAACTCGTTTTCAAGGCCAGTGAGTAAAAATCGCTGGAGGGTTGAAAAGCCGGCGGCCTCTTCGATGGCCGCTCAGCCTCCGCCCGAATCCCCTGACTGACCGCTGCTGACCTCCGGTGGTACATCTTCCCTGGCCATGCGCTTGCGGAACAGTGCCGTGCGCGCCAGCAGCAGGGTCGTCACCGGCACCGTGATTGCCAGCAGTACCGGAATCAGCCAGGCATGGATCACCGGCTCGGACTTGAGCGCCGAAAAATAGACGATTGACGCCAGTGCCACGCACCAGGCACCCAGCGTCGATGCCAGTGCGGGTGGGTGCATGCGCTGGAAAAAGTCCTTCATGCGCAGCAAACCGAGTGCGCCGGTCAGCGCAAACAGACTGCTGACGATCAACAGCACAGCAGTCAGGACTTCGACCCAGAATGGCAGAGCCATTGGCGAATTCATTCGATCACCTCGCCGCGCAGCAGGAATTTGGCCAGGGCGAACGAACCGACAAAGCCGAACAGGGCAATCAACAGCGCTGCTTCGAAATAGGTGTCGCTGGCGTAGCGAATGCCTAGCACCAGCATCATCAGCATGGCGATGATGTACAGATAGTCCAGGGCCAGAACCCGATCCTGCGCCGACGGGCCTTTGAACAGGCGAACCAGCGTCAGGACCATGGCCAGCGCAAAGATCAGCAGGCTGGCCAGAATGGCATTACCGAGCACGGCACTCATTGGAAAATCTCCATCAACGGGCGCTCGTAAGCGGTCTTGAAGTGCGCGATGAAGCGGGCTTCATCGTCCAGGTCGAAAACGTGCATCAGCAGGACGCTGCGGTCCAGCGCCAACTCGGACCACACCGTGCCGGGAACCACGGTGGTGATCATCGACAACGCCGCCAGTCCGTTGGCATCGCGCAGGTCCAGCGGCACCTTGACGAAGGCGGAACGCGGCGGCCTGCGCTTGGCGTTCCAGACCGTCCAGCCCACCTGAACGTTGGAAACCAGCACATCACGACCCACGAGCAAAAACAGCTTGAGGAGGGTGCCCGGCTTGCGAATCCGTACGGGCAGTGGGCGTAGCGGGGCCATCAACAGCGGTGCAAGTACGCCGAACAGAATCGCCAGCAATAAATTGCCGGGGCTGATCGACAGGTTCAAAACCAGCCACAACACGGCCAATGCCACGGACAAGAATGGAGCCGGAAACAGGCGCTTCATGGTTGCACCGCCGATATTGCCGAGTCACTGACCGGGCCTGGCAGCGGGCGAGTGGCCATGACCGACTGGATATATTGCTTGGGCTCGTGCAGCGCCGCAGCGGTGTCCTGGGCATAACGCAGCAGCGGCTCAGCCTGGAACGTCAGGGCAACGCAGAGGCCCAGCAAAATCACGATAGGCAGGCATTCGAAGCGCCGCAGCAGCGGTGCCGGTTGCTCTTGCGGGGTCCAGAAGCGCTGGATACCGATCCTGGAAAACGCCAGCAGCGATGCCAGTCCGGAAAAAATCAGCAGGCCGGTGAACACCCAGGTCCGCGTCGCTATCGCTTCATCCTGAGCAACATCAAGCCCGAGCGGATTGAGCAGGGCGCTGAGCAGTGACAGCTTGCCGATGAAGCCTGACAGCGGCGGCATGCCGATAATCAGCAACGCCGAAACGATGAAGCTCAGACCCAGGAACGCCACCGTCATGGGTATAACCTGGCCGACCACGGCCTGCTGTTTGTCATCCAGGTTGGTGCCCGGTGGCGGGTGCAGGGATTCCATGGTTCTGGGCAACTGGTCGGCGTCGTCCTCCAGCGGAATTTCATTGGCCGAGCGGGACCGCTCGATCAATTCGGCCAGCAGGAACAGCGCGCTCAAGGCCAGGGTCGAGCTGACCAGATAGAACAATGCCCCGGCGGTCAGGCTTGGCTGAGCGAAGCCGATGGCCGCCAGGAGAATGCCCGCCGACACCAGAATACTCAGGCCAGCCATGCGCTCCAGGCGCTGGGCAGCGATGATCGAAACGGCAGCGGTGAAAATGGTCGCCATGCCGCCGTAGATCAGCCAGTCGCCGCCGAACAAGGCCGAGGCGCCTGCCTGTCCGGAAAACAGCAGGGTCCACAGGCGCAGCAAGGTATAGATGCCGACCTTGGTCATGATCGCGAACATCGCTGCAACCGGTGCACTGGCTGCCGAATAGGCCGGAACCAGCCAGAAATTGAGCGGCCACATACCCGCTTTGGCCAGAAACGCCACCGCAAGAATCGCCGCGCCAGCGTGCAGTAAGCCAAGATCCGCTTCCGGAACCTGCGGAATTTTCATGGCCAGGTCGGCCATGTTCAGCGTCCCGGTCACGCCATAAATCAGCGCGGCACCAATCAGGAACAACGATGACGCCAGCAGGTTGATCGCGATGTAATGCAGGCCCGCTGAAACCCGCGCGCGCCCGGAGCCGTGCAACATCAAGCCGTAGGACGCAGCGAGCAAGACCTCGAAGAAAACGAACAGATTGAACAGGTCGGCGGTCAGAAACGCACCGTACAGCCCCATCAGCTGGATCTGGAACAACGCGTGGAAGCTGGCGCCGGCCCGATCCCAGCGGGCGAGGGCGAACAGCAGGGCGCAGACGCCGACGATGCCGGTCAAGACCAGCATCAGTGCCGACAGGTGATCCACCACCAGGACGATGCCAAACGGGACTTCCCAGTTGCCCGGCAGGTACACGCCTATCGAGCCGGTGGTGCCGCTTTTCTGCACCCAGATGAACAGCGCGATGGAGATACCCAGGCCGAGCACGCTGGAAAACAGATTGATCCGCCCTTTTAACGGCCGATGCTTTTCGCCGAGCCAGAGCATGATCGCCGCCGTCAGCAACGGCAGCAGGATCGGCGCGACAATCAGTTGATTCATCCACGTCATTCTTTAGGCTCCCGGCCGTCCACATGGTCGGTGCCGGTCAAGCCGCGCGACGCCAGCAACAGCACCAGAAACAACGCGGTCATCGCAAAGCTGATGACGATTGCCGTCAATACCAACGCCTGCGGCAATGGATCGGTGTAGTGCAGCAAGTCTTGCGGCACACCGTCCTTGATGATCGGTTCACGCCCGATGAACAGACTGCCCATGCTGAAGATGAACAGGTTGACGCCATACGACAGCAAGCACAGGCCCATCACCACCTGAAAGGTTCGCGGGCGCAGGATCAGCCAGACGCCGGAGGCAACCAGCACGCCGATGGCAATTGCGATGACTTCTTCCATCAGACGGTTCCTTGTTCAGCGACGGGGGTCGGGACGGGCTTGGGCAGCGACGTCGGGCGATGACTGCGCACCGATTGGTGCGCCAGGGCGGTCAGGATCAACAGCGTCGAACCCACCACGACGGCGTACACCCCGATGTCGAAAAACAGCGCGCTGGCCACATGAATATCGCCCAGCCACGGCAGATTCAAGTGCGCGGTGTGGGTGGTCATGAATGGATAGCCCAGCAACATCGAGCCCAGGCCAGTCATGATGGCGAACAGGAAACCCGTGCCCATCCAGCGCAACGGCCGCAAGCGCATCTGCGCCTCGACCCACTGCGTACCGGCAACCATGTATTGCAGAATGAACGCCACCGACATCACCAGCCCGGCGACAAAACCGCCGCCCGGCTGATTGTGCCCGCGCATGAACAGGTACATCGACACCACGAAGGCAATCGGCAGCAACAGACGCACCAGCACGGCAGGCACCATCATGAAACCCAGCGCGGTATCGCTGGCGCTGCGCGGGTTGACCAGATCGGTGACCACATCCCGGGCCAGCTGGCGCTGCTGGGCAGGCAAGGGAATGCTTTCTTTGGGCGGACGGAAGCGGCGCAGCAGGGCAAACACGGTCAGCGCCACAGCGGCCAGCACGGTGATCTCACCGAAGGTGTCGAAACCACGGAAATCCACCAGCATCACGTTGACCACGTTGCTGCCACCGCCTTCTGGAATCGCCCGGCTCAGGTAGAACGACGAAATCACGTTCGGCGTGGCGCGGGTCAGCATGGCGTAAGACAGCAGCGCCATGCCGCCGCCGACCATTGTCGAGAGAATCAGGTCGCGAACCCGACGTGCTCTGGCCCGCGTGCGAGTGCTGACCAGCGGCGCCACATCTTCATTACGTCGTGGCAACCAGCGCAGACCGAGCAGAATAAGCACCGAGGTGACCACTTCCACTACCAACTGGGTCAGGGCCAGATCCGGCGCAGAGAACCAGACAAAAGTAATGCAAGTCATCAAGCCGCAGACGCTGACCATGATCACGGCCGCCAGGCGGTGATATTTGCCCTGCCATGCAGCGCCGAGTGCGCAGGCGATTGCGATCAGCCATAACGTGACGAACACCCCGGAGCCGGGGATTTTCGGTCGATCACCCCAGGTCAGACCGCTGAAATACATCGGGATGAAGCCACCGATCAAAGCCGCCAACACCAACAGGAACAGCTGCGGTTGCAGACGCCGTGTGCTGATCTGTCGCTCGAAGCGCCGTGCCCAGCGGGTCAACAGCACCAGGACGCGTTCGAACAGGCGCTTGCCATTAAGGCGATTGACCAGCGGCGGGCCGGCGAAGCGGTGCTGTTTGAACGACGGGCGCAGCAGCAGGTACAAGGCGATGCCGCCAGCCATGGCGATCAGGCTCATGATCATCGGTGCATTCCAGCCATGCCAGATTGCCAGGCTGTATTCAGGCAGCGTGCCGCCCACTACCGGTTGCGCGGCGGCCGCCAGCAACGGGCCGACAGAATGCGTGGGAAAAATCCCGACGATCAGGCAGGCCAACACCAGAAGTTCCACCGGCGCCCGCATCCAGCGCGGTGGCTCATGGGGCGTATGCGGCAAATCGGTGGCCTTGGGGCCGAAAAATACATCCACGGTAAAGCGCAGCGAGTACGCGACACTGAACACACCGGCGATGGTCGCGATGATCGGCAGCGCCATCTCGACCCAGGCGGACGAGGAGATAAATACGGTTTCGGCGAAGAACATTTCCTTGGACAGGAAGCCGTTGAGCAGCGGAACGCCGGCCATGGACGCACTGGCGACCATCGCCAGCGTCGCGGTATAGGGAATCAGGGTGATCAGGCCGCTGAGTCGGCGGATATCCCGGGTGCCGCTCTCGTGGTCGATAATGCCCGCCGCCATGAATAGCGAGGCCTTGAACGTGGCGTGATTGAGAATGTGGAACACCGCCGCCACGGCGGCCAATGGACTGTTGAGGCCCAGCAGCAAGGTGATCAGACCCAGATGACTGATGGTCGAATAGGCGAGCAAGCCCTTGAGGTCATTCTGGAAGATCGCCGAATACGCGCCCAGAATCAGCGTGCAAGCCCCCGCGCCGCTGACGATCCAGAACCATTGCTCGCTACCGGACAACGCTGGCCAGAACCGCGCCAGCAGGAAGACCCCGGCCTTGACCATGGTTGCCGAGTGCAGGTATGCGGAAACCGGTGTCGGCGCCGCCATGGCATGGGGCAGCCAGAAGTGAAACGGAAACTGCGCGCTCTTGCTCAATGCGCCAATCAGAATCAGCGTCAGCAGTACCGGATACAGCGCATGGGCGCGAATCATTTCACCGGATGCCAGCACCCGGTCCAGGTCGTAGCTGCCCACCACATGCCCGAGCAGCATCATGCCAACCAGCAACGCCAGACCGCCAGCGCCCGTGACCATCAGCGCCATATAAGCGCCCCGGCGCGCGTCGGCGCGGTGGTGCCAGTAACCGATCAGCAGGAATGAGAAAACGCTGGTCAGTTCCCAGAAAAACACGATTTGAATCAGATTGCCCGACATCACCAGACCGAGCATGGCGCCCATGAATGCCAGAAAAAACGCGAAAAAGCGCGGCACCGGATCATCCGGCGACATGTAGTAACGGGCATACAGGGAAACCAGCGTGCCGATCCCCAGCACCAGCATCGAGAACAACCAGGCGAAGCCGTCCATGCGCAGGGCGAAATTCAGGCCCAGGCTCGGCAGCCAGAAAAATTCTTCGCGAATCACGCCGCCATCGACGATTTGCGGGTACCACAAGGCCACCTGAATGGCGCCGGTCAGTGCAACCACTCCGGCAAGAATCGATTCAGCGTTGCGTGCGTTGTGCGGCAAAAGTGCCGCCAGACAGCTGCCAATAAACGGCAGAAGCAGTAGAACTATTAGGGACATAGGCTTCTAATCTGCGGGGAAATGTCAAGGATCATACGTGCTGGTCCCGGCATCACCAAACGCCAAGGTGTCGCAGAATCCTACAAGCTTTGTAGGCTGTAGTTCGTTGCGGCGAACAAATTAAACATTTTCGCAAGTCGAGAACGCCGGTATTGACCTCAATCGGCTTCGTTCAGACGCTCCGCTTCGGGTTGTTGCTGGATGGCCGTTTTGCCACGGCCTTTCATCTCGCTGACGATCACCCCGGCGACGATCAGAGCCGCGCCGAGCAAGGCAATGCCTGGCAAACGCTCACCGGCCAGGCGGCCGAAGATGCCGGCCCAGACTGGTTCCCCCGCATAAATCACCGTTGCGCGGGTTGGCGAGACAGTACGTTGCGCCCAGTTCATCGCCACTTGAATCACTGCACTCATTGCGCCAAGGCCTATGGCGCTGACTACCAGCAGCCATGAGAAGTCCGGCAGGCGTTCACCGGTGGGGACCACCATCAGGAATGACAGCAGCGACGCGGTAGCCAGTTGCACCACGGTCACCCGGCGCACGTCGACCTTGCCACCATAAGCGCTGATCAGAATAATCTCGGCCGCGATGGCGATGGCGCTCACCACTGTGGCGATCTCCCCGGAGCTGAACTGCAGTGACGCGCCCTCGGGGCCGGAAAGCAGCATCAGACCGGCAAACGCCAGGCCGATTCCCAGGCTGGGCATCAACCCCGGCCGCCGCCCAAGTACCAGCCACTGCAGCAGCGGCACGAACGGCACATACAGCGCGGTAATGAATGCTGACTGACTGCTGGGAATGGTTTGCAGGCCCATGGTCTGCAAGCCGTAACCGAGCATGATCGCCGCACCAATGGCGACGCCGGCCTTGAGTTCGACCAGGGTCAGCTCGCGCATGACATTCAATGAGAATGCCGCGACGATCAAGGCGGCAGCAGCAAAGCGCAGGCCGACGAAAAACATCGGTCCACTGACCGTCATGGCATGTTGCACGAGCAGGAATGTCCCACCCCAGATCAAGGTGATCAGCACCAATACCAGTTCCGCTTTGCTGAATCGTGGCTTCATCAGGGTAGACTTCATGCTTTCACCGGGCTGGATCGCCTTGCGTATCGCAAGGGCACAACGCATCATGCGTCAAAGGTGCGCAGTATACTGCGCAATCAGGTCAGGAGAGCAAATCATAGTGAATGACGACCAATCCCGACGCGCCCCCGTGTTGCAACACGTCAGTCAGAATGTGCGGCGCCTGCGTAATGCGCTGGATTTCAGCCAGACGGCGCTGGCGGAAAAATCCGGGGTCAGTCGGCGCATGTTGGTGGCGATTGAAGCGGGGGAGAAGAACGTCAGCCTCGCGACGCTGGATCGCGTCGCCGAAGCGCTGGATGTCGCGTTCAGCGACCTGATTCAGGCGCCGGAAGGACGTGACCCCAGCCGCATCAACGAAATAGCTTGGGCAGGTTCGATTCCCGGCAGTCGTGCGGTGTTGTTGGCCAAGGCCACTGCTCGCCGTGAAGTGGAACTGTGGGAATTCTCCCTGGAGCCCGGCGAAGTCTATGAGTCCGAAGCGGACCCGGATGGCTGGAGCGAACAGGTGTATGTCGTGCATGGCCATTTGACTATCAAGCTGACAGACGAGATGCGCCAAGTCGGGCCGGGTGAATTTTTCATGTTTGCCAGCAACCAGCCCCATAGCTATCGCAATGAAGGCGAGGTTACCGTGCGCTTTGTGCGCAACGTCGTGCTGTAGCGCGAGACTGATGACTGTTCGCTGCGCTACAGCAGATCAACAGTTTGTGTACCAAAGGCTACTTTGCAAATCCCGACGCGAGGTTATTCTGGCGTTGATTCTGTTGATAGCGGCGTTCAACTCCAGTTTCAAGGCCGGGCACGGCCTGTGCACTGTCATCTGGATCGACGCCACCCGAGCGCGGCCTTTCAAGGTGAAACCCCAATGATCTCCCCGATTCAGCAAGCCGTTGACCCTTCCCATAGCGCCGACATTCTGGTGGTCGGCGGCGGTTTGAGCGGCAGCATGCTCGCCGTGCAACTGCTGCGCCTGCCCGGTACGCGCCGGATCCTGATTGTCGAACCACGGGAAGAGCTGGGTCGGGGAGAAGCCTACAGCGCCATCGAACTGGGCCATACCCTCAACGGCAACGCGGCGCGGATGAGCGTTGATCCCGACAATGCCGATGACCTGACTCAGTGGCTGACCGATTTCATCGCGGGCGGCGGTTGGCCTGAGTCCGATCAGCAGCACGTGCCGATTGCCGAGTTGTTTCCGCCACGGGGCATTTTTGGCTTGTATGTGCAACAGCGTCTAAGCGAAGCGCGGGCGCTTGGCGCGACTCGGGGTTCCTCGGCAGAGCATGTGCGCGGCGAAGTGGTGGATCTGCACGTCAGTGAAACCGGGGTGACGCTCGATCTCGCCGACGGTCAGCGACTCACAGGTCGCCACGCCGTGCTGGCGACCGGTATGTATGCCGCTGCGCGCACGCCGCAACGTGAATCCAGCGGGCTCAACGCAGCGGCCGTCGACCCATGGGATGTCAGTGCCATGCGCCAGCTCGATCCTCAATCCCGAGTCTTGATCATCGGTTCGGGTCTGACCATGGTCGATGCGGTGGTGTCGTTGCAGCAGGCCGGCCATCGCGGCCCTGTGGACATATTCTCGCGTCACGGGCTGCTGCCCCATGTGCGCCGTCAACCGCCGAGCTGGGTGGACTTTCTCGCCGAGGACCCGAGCATTCGCAGCACCCGGCAACTGATGCGCAAGTTGCGCGAGCAATGTGAATTGGCTATCGAGAACGGTATCGACTGGCAAGCGCCGCTGGACACGGTGCGAGCCAATATTGGACGGCTTTGGAATCAGGCGACTGACGTGCAGCGTCGCCAATTCGTACGCCATGTGCGGCCTTGGTGGGAAAGCCATCATCACCGTTCGCCACCGAACGGCGCGGCAGTGCTGAACCAGCTGATCAAACAGGGGCGAGCGACTATTCAGGCGGCTTCCTTACAAGGTTTTGAAATGCTTCCTTCAGGTCAGCTGCAGATTCGCATTCGTCGGCGCGGCGAGCAGCAAACGTCACGGGTGACCGGGGATGCGCTGATCAATTCCACGGGCATCGAATACGACTGGCGCCGCGTCGACCGCCCGCTGCCTCGCCAGTTGCTCGCACGCGGGTTGATTCAGCCGGGGCCGCTGGCATTGGGAATCGCAGCGGACCCGGGTGGGGCAGTGCTTGATGCGCAAGGGCAAGTATCCTCGCGGCTGTTCGCCATGGGCCCGCCATTGCGTGGCATGTGGTGGGAAAGCACCGCAGTCACCGACGTCGCCCTTCAAGCCAAAGCCCTCGCCGCGCGGTTGGCGTTGTTGGAGCGAGGCTTGCCCGCGAAGAACGATGACGCGGTGGACCTGCTCGACCGAGGCGCCTGATTCGCAGGTCGGAACGCCGCTCGCTCCAACGGGCCGCGTCGCCATAATTGTTATTCCCCTTCAAGCAACTGCGGCCCCGGCCCTTGCTCGCCCAGCTTATCCCCCCAGTTGCGCAGCGGGCAGGCGTCCATCGACAGGCAGCCGCAGCCAATGCAGCCTGTCAGCTGGTCGCGCAGCGCGGTGAGTCGATTGATCCGGTCATCCAGTTCGGTTTTCCATTGCGCGGACAGTTTTTGCCAGTCGGCGGCAGTGGGGGTGCGACCTTCGGGTAGGGTTTGCAAGGCCGCGTGGATGCTGGCCAGCGGCAGCCCCAAACGCTGGGCCACCTTGATCAAAGCCACGCGCCGCAGCATTTCCCGGGGATAACGCCGCTGGTTGCCGGCGTTGCGCTGACTGCTGATCAAACCTTTGCTTTCGTAAAAGTGCAACGCCGTCACGGCCACGCCGCTGCGGGTCGCCAGTTGGCCGACGGTGAGCTGTCGATTGGGGTTTTTCGGCTTGGCATCGTTCATGGCGATTTGCTGCTTGACCTCTAGTTAACTAGAGGTTTTACCCTTCGAGGCCTGAGTTCGCAATCGACTTTGGTCAAGACAGTGGAGAAATGACATGACGCAACCTGTGAGTCACCGCCTGGTCAATCAACTTATCGAGTTCACCACCGACTCCCGCCAGCAGTCGGCGTTGGTCGCAGCGCTGCTCGATCAGGTCGAGCGTTTCACCTGCACCTATCCGGGCTTTATCAGCGCCACGGTTCAGGCCAGCGACGACGGCCAACGTGTGCTTAATCAAGTGTTGTGGCAATCAAGGACGGCCAGTGAAGAAGCCCTGCGCAATGCCGAGCAGGACTTCACGGCGTTCCTGTGCGAACACCGTGTCACCGCAGTCAACTTCAATGCCTATCAGGTGCTGGGCCGTGTCACCCCGACCCGCTAGGCGAGGTTCAGACCGAAAGCTGCATCAGCCGGTCGCCTTGCAGGTTTTCACCGGGACGGCGTTTGTTGACGGCCAGTTCGCCGATAGTGATCAGGCGCGTACGGGTGACGTTGCGGCTCAGGCCCAGCAACGCGGCGGTGTGCACCTGATTGCAGTGGCTGAAACGATAGGCCGCGCGCAATAACGCGTCCTCGACCTTTTCATGCAGCGCGCCGGCCTGTTCTTCGAACAGCTTCTGGAACGCTCGGTTCAGCAAGGCTTCGGCCGAGTCGTCAGGGGCGGCTGCGTCTTCCTGACGCTCGATGCGCAGGTTGGATAAACGCAGATCGTCACGCTGAATCAGGCCATCGCGACACACCAGCAAGGTGTGATGGATGACATTTTCCAGTTCGCGAATGTTGCCCGGCCAACTGTAGCTTTTGAGTTTTTGCTCGGCTTCGGCGCTGATGCGAATGGAACCGTAGCCCAAGCGGCGGCTGTAAGCCTCGATGAAATGCCGGGTCAACGGCAGGATGTCGCCGGGACGTTCGCGCAACGGTTGCAGTTCCAGATTGACCACATCCAGCCGGTAATACAGATCCTCGCGGAAATGTCCGGCGTTGATGGCCTTTTCCAGCTGCACATTGGTGGCCGCCAGCACCCGGACGTTGATCGGAATGCTTTTGCGCGAACCCAGACGCACCACTTCGCGTTCTTGCAGCACGCGCAGCAACTTGACCTGGATCGGCATCGGCAAATCGCCGATTTCATCCAGGAACAAGGTGCCGCCATTGGCTTCTTCGAACCAGCCCGCCTTGGCACTGAGGGCGCCGGTGAAGGCGCCTTTTTCATGGCCAAACAGCTCGGCCTCCACCAGCGATTCGGAAAAGGCCCCGCAATTCACCGCAACGAACGGCTGATGACGCCGTTCGCTCAGATTATGGATATGCCGCGCCACCAATTCCTTGCCGGTGCCGGTTTCGCCGATGATCAACACGCTGGCATCACTGGGCGCCACCTGCTGCAAATGCGCCAGCAGGGCTTTGGATTTCGGGTCTTCGAACACCTGCGCGGTGGCGCGGATCGAAGTGGCCAGTGCCGGATTCGGTGGCAACGTCAGTAAGTGCATAGGGTTCACTTCTGCGGCGGTAGATCGTTGGCGATCATTTCGCCGAACGGTCCGGTCAGGTTGGTGATGCCGCGTCCGGCCAGGCTGCGATACGGTTCCGGCAGCAGCGGGAAAACCAGTTCGGCGAAGCGATAGGCTTCTTCCAGATGCGGATAACCCGAGAAAATGAAGCTCTCGATGCCCAGGTCGGCGTATTCCTTGATGCGCTCCGCCACTTCCTGAGGGTTGCCCACCAACGCCGTGCCCGCACCGCCACGCACCAGGCCGACCCCGGCCCACAGGTTCGGGGCGATTTCCAGGTTGTCGCGACGTCCGTCGTGCAAGGCCGCCATGCGCCGCTGGCCTTCGGAATCAAAGCGCGAGAAGGACTTCTGCGCCGCAGCGATGGTTTCGTCGCTGATGTGCTCGATCAGTTTGCTGGCGGCTTGCCAGGCTTCGGCGCTGGTCTCGCGCACGATCACGTGCAGGCGAATGCCGAACTTCACGGTGCGGCCTTTGCGTGCCGCGCGTTCACGGACATCGGCCAGCTTTTCCGCCACCGCAGCCGGCGGTTCGCCCCAGGTCAGGTAAACGTCCACTTGCTCGGCGGCCAGATCGTGGGCGGCCTCGGAAGAACCGCCGAAGTACAGCGGCGGATAAGGTTTCTGAATCGGTGGATACAGCGCTTTGGCGTTCTGTACGCGCAGGTGCTTGCCTTCGAAATCCACGGCTTCGCCTTGCAACACCCGACGCCAGATCTGCAGGAATTCGTCAGTGACTTCGTAGCGCTCGCTGTGATCGAGGAAGCTGCCGTCGCCACGGTTTTCGTCCGGGTCGCCGCCGGTCACGACATTGATCAACAGACGCCCACCCGACAAGCGATCCAGGGTCGC
>NZ_ATLO01000032.1 GCF_000416235.1 Pseudomonas sp. CFII64
CAGATTCGAGAGGCCGTCAACCGTTAATTCAGGCTTTCTGCAAAAAAGCTTATAACCGCCTTAAAAACGCGCTCCTGCTATATATAGAAGAACTACAAGACCCCCGCCTGACGCAGAAGACAGACCTCTGCCGGATCAAGCCCCAATACAGCCTGCAGCACCTCGGACGTATGCTCGCCCAACAAAGGCGGCGCATAGCGATACTCGACAGGTGTTTCAGAAAGCCGGATCGGACTGGCAACCGAAGGAGCACTCCCACCCAGCGCGTGGGGCAGGCTTATCGCGAGCCCACGCGCCTGAACTTGCGGATCAGCGAACACCTGCGCAAGGTTATTGATCGGCCCACAAGGCACCCCGGCGACCTCCAGCTCGCTAACCCACTGCGCAGTCGTCTTGAACACTGTCGCCTGGCGAATCAGCGGAATGAGCTGCGCCCGATTGGCGACTCGCAGCTTATTAGTAAGGAAACGCGGATCGTCCGCCCAGTGCGACTGGCCCGCGACCTCGGCAAACTTGCGGAACTGGCTGTCGTTGCCCACCGTCAGGATGAAGTCGCCATCAGCGGTCGGAAAATCCTGATACGGCACAATATTTGGATGCGCGTTACCCAACCGTTGTGGCGCCGTCCCTGTGGTCAGATAGTTCATGGCCTGATTGGCGAGACAAGCCACCTGCACATCCAGCAATGCCATATCGATATGCTGCCCCGAGCCGCCCTGATCACGATGCGCCAAGGCGGCCAATATCGCCGTAGTCGAATACAGCCCGGTCAGAATATCCGTCAGCGCAACACCAACCTTCACCGGCCCCGCCCCCTCATCACCCTCAGGCCGCCCGGTCAGACTCATCAGCCCACCCAGGCCTTGAATCATGAAGTCATAGCCGGCGCGCTTGGCATAAGGCCCAGTCTGTCCGAAGCCAGTGATCGAGCAATAGATGAGCTGCGGATTGATTGCCTTGAGCGACTCGTAATCCAGGCCGTATGCAGCCAGGCCGCCGACTTTGAAGTTCTCGATCACGATGTCGGATTTGCCCGCCAACTCCCTCACCAGTTTCTGACCTTCAGGTCGGGTGAAGTCGATGGTGACTGACTGCTTGTTTCGATTCGCGGAGAGGTAATAAGCCGCCTCACTGGTATTCTCGCCGTCGGCGTCCTTTAGAAAAGGAGGCCCCCAGGCGCGCGTGTCGTCCCCATTGCCGGGGCGCTCGACCTTGATAACCTCGGCACCGAGGTCCGCCAGGATCTGCCCGGCCCAGGGCCCGGCCAAAACCCGCGACAGATCCAACACCCTTATGTGTGAAAGCGCACCCATGATCGGCCCCTCTATTAATAGAACGCCTGGATGCCGGTTTGCGCGCGCCCGAGAATCAGCGCGTGAACGTCGTGCGTACCTTCATAGGTATTCACTACTTCCAGGTTGACCAGATGGCGCGCGATACCGAACTCATCGGAGATCCCGTTACCGCCGAGCATGTCGCGAGCCATGCGCGCGATATCCAGGGACTTGCCGCAGGAGTTGCGCTTCATGATGGACGTTATCTCCACGGCAGCGGTGCCTTCATCCTTCATACGACCCAGACGCAAGCAGCCTTGCAATGCCAAAGTGATTTCAGTCTGCATATCTGCGAGCTTTTTCTGGATCAGCTGATTAGCCGCCAGCGGGCGGCCGAACTGATGACGGTCCAGCGTGTATTGCCGAGCGGTGTGCCAGCAGAATTCGGCTGCGCCCAGTGCGCCCCAGGAAATGCCATAGCGCGCCGAGTTCAGGCAGGTGAACGGGCCCTTAAGGCCGCGCACATCCGGGAATATGTTCTCTTCGGGCACAAACACGTTATCCATGACGATTTCGCCAGTGATGGACGCACGCAAACCGACCTTGCCATGAATCACCGGAGCACTCAGTCCGGACCAACCCTTCTCCAGAACGAAACCGCGGATGTCACCGGCGTCGTCTTTACCCCAGACCACGAAGACATCGGCAATCGGGCTGTTGGTGATCCACATCTTGCTGCCCGACAACCGATAACCGCCTTCAACCTTTCTGGCACGGGTGATCATCGCGCCAGGGTCCGAGCCATGATTGGGCTCGGTCAGGCCGAAACAGCCGATCCATTCGCCGGAAGCGAGCTTGGGCAGATACTTCTGTTTTTGCGCCTCGGTGCCAAACTCGTTGATCGGCACCATCACCAGCGAGGATTGCACACTCATCATCGAACGATAGCCGGAGTCCACGCGCTCCACTTCCCGAGCGATCAATCCGTAACACACGTAATTCAGGCCGCTACCGCCGTATTCCTCAGGAATCGTGGCGCCCAGCAGGCCGATTTCACCCATCTCGCGGAAAATCGCCGGATCGGTCTGCTCATGACGAAATGCTTCGAGGACTCTGGGCGCCAGCTTGCCTTGGGCGAACTGCGCAGCGCTGTCGCGCACCATGCGCTCTTCTTCAGTGAGCTGTTGATCCAACAGCAGTGGATCGATCCAGTTGAAGCTTGCCTTGGCACCCATGAAAAAACCCTCACTCAGTCATGCAGATGTGTTGTGCATTGATCCTAGACCCGCAGCAGCCTCGTCACAAACGAGGATTTCGCATACTCTTGTGCTAATTTCTCACTCCGAGATTGCTCAACCCTCAATATTCATTGCTGATTAGTGAGTGCTACGAACATGCGCCGCAAAATACCCAGTACTGCCGCCTTGGTCAGCTTTGAAGCCGCTGCACGCCATGAGAGTTTTACCAAGGCCGCTGAAGAACTTTCACTGACCCAAAGCGCTATTTGCCGACAGATCGGCAGCCTTGAGTCTTTCCTCGGCGTGGAATTGTTCCGACGTTCGCGGCGCGGGGTGAAGCTGACAGAAGCGGGCCTTTCCTACAGTCGACGCGTGGCGATGCAACTGGACGCGGTCGAGCGGGACACCTTGTCAGTCATGGGCCAGCAAGGGACGAATGTCATCGAACTGGCGGTCGTGCCCACTTTCGGCACTCAATGGCTACTGCCACGGCTCAAGGATTTCCAAAAGCTTCATCCTGAAGTGACGGTCAATCTCACCAACCGCACGCGCCCTTTTCTCTTCGCGGATACCGAGTTCGATGCGGCGATTTATTTTGGCGATGCCGACTGGCCGGGTACCGAGTCCTATCGTTTGATGGGCGAAAATCCCATGCCGGTGTGCAGCCCGGCATTGCTCAATGACCGAGCCCACCTCGCCCCGGACGAAATAGCCGAGCTGCCGCTACTGCAGCAAACCACTCGGCCCTATGCATGGCGGCAGTGGTTCGGCGGGCTCAACTTCAGCGTCCCACGGGACATGACAGGCCCGCGCTACGAACTCTTCTCGATGCTCGCCCAGGCGGCCATTCACGAAATGGGGGTCGCGCTGATACCGCCTTTCCTGATCCAGCGAGAGCTGGCCGAACAGCGCCTGGTGATTGCCAACACCTACGCGCTGTCGAGTATCAAGGCTTACTACTTGATGATTCCTGTGCGAAAAGCCGAATCGGCCTCTTTACGCGCATTTCGAGACTGGCTGATAGAACAGGCAAAAGCTTACGAGCTAATGAAATCAGGGGTTCCACAGACACTCTGAATATGTAGTGCTTGATAGCAACAACTACATATATAAACTTATGTCGCCTTGTTGAAACTGTATTCCCGCCAGGAATAGCAGCCATAAACCGCCGGAATACAAGGGCTGCAGGCCTGTTCAAGGCAACTTTTGATCTTTTTTAATTTTTAAATCATCAACTTCGAAAAAATCGTCTATTTTCCCTTAAAGCCCCGTATATAAAGGGCTGTAGTCGATCGTTGCGACATTAGGTCACAGGATGACTTGTAGTTAATTTATGGTCTCATTACAGAATCTGTTGAAGAGACCGAACTTCGCCTGCAAAATGCCGCGCCCGCCCTTGTTCGGCTGGGTCGTGCTGATCGGCAGCTAAAAGTACCGCTCTGGCGCTCTCGACTCATTGAGAACTATAAAAAGATCACGCAGGAGACTTCACGTGCATATTGGCGTTCCTCTCGAGACCCAAACGGGTGAAAAGCGGGTAGCTGCAACCCCGGAAACCATCAAGAAATTGATCGGTCATGGCCACCGCGTCACGGTGCAAAGTGGAGCAGGCCTAAACGCCAGTGTCCCGGATAGCGCCTATGAAGCTGCAGGTGCCACTATTGGTACGCTCAGTGATGCCTTGGGCGCCGAGTTGCTGCTCAAGGTCGCAGCCCCCAACGATAGCGAGCTGTCGCATATAAAGAGCGGCGCGATCGTGGTCGGGATGCTCAACCCCTTCAACAGCGAAACCATCGGCAAGATGGCCGCGCAAGGCATTACCGCCTTCGCCCTCGAAGCGGCGCCGCGTACTTCCCGCGCGCAAAGCCTGGATGTGCTGTCCTCGCAAGCCAACATTGCCGGTTACAAAGCCGTGCTGCTCGGCGCG
This sequence comes from Pseudomonas sp. CFII64, assembly GCF_000416235.1. Lineage (GTDB taxonomy): Bacteria > Pseudomonadota > Gammaproteobacteria > Pseudomonadales > Pseudomonadaceae > Aquipseudomonas. The sequence goes on from NZ_ATLO01000032.1 coordinate 4,440, forward strand.
CATCACTATCCGCGCTTCATGCCAATGCTGATGACCGCCGCCGGCACCGTAAAGGCCGCTCGTGTTCTGGTGCTGGGTGCTGGTGTGGCCGGCTTGCAGGCGATTGCGACGGCGAAACGTCTGGGTGCGGTGGTCGAGGCGTCCGATGTGCGTCCGGCCGTGAAAGAGCAGATCGAATCGCTGGGCGCCAAGTTTATTGATGTGCCGTACGAAACCGACGAAGAACGCGAATGCGCGGTCGGGGTTGGCGGCTATGCGCGCCCGATGCCTGCCAGCTGGATGCAGCGCCAGGCCGTTGCCGTACATGAGCGCGCCAAACAATCGGACATCGTTATCACCACCGCTCTGATTCCGGGCCGCAAGGCTCCGGTGTTGCTCAGTGCTGAAACAGTGGCGCAAATGAAGCCCGGTTCGGTGGTCATTGATCTGGCCGCCGCGCAAGGCGGCAATTGCCCGCTGACGGTTGCTGATCAAGTCGTGGTCGAGAGCGGCGTGACTATCGTCGGTCACACCAACCTGCCTGCGATGGTCGCCGCTGACGCGTCCGCGCTGTATGCCCGCAACCTGCTGGATTTCATGAAGCTGCTGTTCGATAAGGACGGGCAACTGCACATCAATCTCGAAGACGACATTGTCGTCGCGTGCCTTATGTGCCGCGACGGCCAAGTTATCCGCAAGAACGGTTAAGGATAAAAATAATGGAAGAGCTGATCTCCCCAGGTATCTACAACCTGATCATCTTCGTTCTCGCGATCTACGTGGGTTATCACGTGGTCTGGAACGTCACACCCGCATTGCACACCCCGCTCATGGCCGTGACCAACGCGATCTCGGCCATTGTCATCGTCGGCGCCATGCTGGCCGCCGCACTGACCGTTACACCGCTGGGCAAAACCATGGGCACGCTGGCCGTGGCGCTGGCCGCCGTCAACGTGTTCGGTGGCTTTCTAGTCACCCGCCGCATGCTGGAAATGTTCAAGAAAAAAGCACCTAAAGCCAAGGAAGAGGTGCGCAAGCCATGAGCATGAATCTCGTCACCGTGCTGTATCTGGTCTCTGCGATCTGCTTCATTCAGGCGCTCAAGGGTCTTTCTCATCCGACCACATCACGCCGGGGCAACCTGTTCGGCATGCTGGGCATGGGGCTGGCGGTGATCACCACCATCGGCCTGGTCTACAAACTGGCGGCGCTGTCCAACACCAGCGCCGGCATCGGCTACATCCTGATTGGCTTGCTGGTAGGCGGCACCGCTGGCTCGATCATGGCCAAGCGCGTGGAGATGACCAAGATGCCGGAGTTGGTTGCATTCATGCACAGCATGATCGGCCTAGCTGCGGTGTTCATCGCCATTGCTGCAGTGGTCGAGCCGCAATCCCTGAACATTGTGGCTAACCTGGGTGATGCGATCCCCACGGGCAATCGCCTGGAGTTGTTCCTCGGCGCCGCTATCGGCGCAGTGACCTTCTCCGGTTCGGTGATCGCGTTCGGCAAGCTTTCGGGGAAGTACAAGTTCCGCTTGTTTCAAGGCGCACCGGTACAGTTCGCCGGCCAGCACAAACTCAATCTGGTGATGGGCCTGGCCACGCTGTTTTTTGGCCTGATCTTCATGTTCACCGGCAACCTGAGCGCCTTTGCCGTGATGCTGGCGCTGGCGTTCGTGATCGGTGTGCTGCTGATCATCCCGATTGGCGGCGCAGACATGCCGGTCGTGGTCTCGATGCTTAACAGCTATTCAGGCTGGGCGGCGGCGGGTATCGGTTTTTCGCTGAATAACTCGATGCTGATCATTGCCGGTTCGCTGGTGGGATCGTCCGGGGCAATCCTCTCGTACATCATGTGCAAGGCGATGAACCGTTCGTTCTTCAATGTGATCGGCGGCGGCTTCGGCGGGGCCAAGGACGTTGCCGGCCCGGCGGGCGCCACGGAAGCGCGTCCGGTCAAGTCCGGCTCGGCCGACGACGCGACCTTCCTGCTGACCAATGCCGACACCGTGATCATCGTGCCCGGCTACGGACTGGCAGTGGCACGGGCGCAACATGCGCTTAAAGAGCTGACGGAAAAACTCACTCACCACGGCGTCACGGTGAAGTACGCGATTCACCCGGTTGCCGGACGCATGCCCGGCCACATGAACGTGCTGCTGGCCGAAGCCGAAGTCCCTTATGACCAGGTGTTCGAGATGGAGGACATCAACTCCGAGTTCGGCCAGGCCGACGTGGTGCTGGTGCTCGGTGCCAACGACGTGGTCAACCCGGCGGCGAAAAACGATCCCAAATCGCCCATCGCCGGGATGCCGATTCTGGAAGCGTTCAAGGCCAAGACCATCATCGTCAACAAGCGCTCGATGGCTAGCGGCTATGCCGGTCTGGACAACGAGTTGTTCTATCTGGATAAAACCATGATGGTGTTCGGCGATGCCAAAAAGGTGATCGAGGACATGGTGAAGGCGGTCGACAACGCGTAGTCTCCAAACGCGCTTTTCGAAGCCCCAGTTCGCGAGTCGGCTGGGGCTTTTTACATTCCATGTAACAGTGTTTTGCGTTGCAACCCGCTAATTAGAGCCTCCAGATGCGACCTTGGTAGCGGGACGAAAAACGCCCAACTCACTAAACTGGGTCCTCGCTTCCACCCCCGAGATAAGAATCCAATGTACCGTGACCGTATCCGCTTGCCTTCGCTCATGAGCAAGGTGATGAGCGCGGCTGATGCCGCAGCCTTGATTCAGGACGGCATGACCGTCGGCATGAGCGGTTTCACCCGTGCAGGTGAAGCCAAGGCGGTGCCCAAGGCACTGGCCGAACGCGCCAAAGACTTCCCGCTCAAGATCAGCCTGATGACGGGCGCCAGCCTGGGCAACGACCTGGACAAACAGCTGACTGAAGCCGGCGTGTTGTCGCGCCGCATGCCGTTTCAGGTCGACAGCACACTGCGCAAGGCCATCAACGATGGCTCGGTCATGTTCATCGACAGCCACTTGTCCGACACCGTCGAGCAACTGCGCAACCGGCAGATCAAGGCTGTGGACCTGGCCGTGATCGAATGCGTGGCAATCACCGAGGAAGGCCATCTGGTCCTGAGCACTTCGGTGGGCAACTCCGCGAGTTTCGCGATTCTTGCCAAAGAAGTGATCGTCGAGATCAACCTCGCCCAGCCGCTGGAGCTGGAAGGCCTGCACGACATCTATATACCCAGCTATCGCCCGACCCGTTTGCCGATCCCGGTACTCAATGCCGATACGCGTATTGGCAGCACCGCCGTGCAGATCGACCCGGCAAAAATCGTCGGCATCGTCATCAGCAATCAGGCCGACTCGCCCTCCACTGTGCTGCCGCCGGACACCGACACCCAGGCCATCGCCAATCACCTGGTGGAGTTCTTCAAGAAAGAAGTGCGCGAAGACCGCCTGACCAACAAGCTCATGCCGTTGCAGGCCGGGATCGGCACCATCGCCAACGCCGTGATGCACGGCTTGGTCGATTCGCCGTTTCACGACATGACCATGTATTCCGAGGTGTTGCAGGATTCGACCTTCGAACTGTTCGACGCCGGCAAACTGAGTTTTGCTTCCGGCAGCTCCATGACCTTGTCGGCCAGCAAACACGCCGAAGTCTTCGCCGACTTCAACCGCTACAAGTCGCGTCTGGTGCTGCGTCCTCAGGAAATATCCAACCACCCGGAAATCATCCGTCGCCTCGGCATCATCGGCATCAACACTGCCCTTGAGTTCGATCTGTACGGCAACGTCAACTCCACTCACGTGTGCGGCACACGCATGATGAATGGCATTGGCGGCTCCGGCGATTTCTCGCGAAACGCCCATCTGGCAATCTTCGTCACCAAGTCGATTGCCAAAGGCGGCGCCATTTCCAGCGTCGTGCCGATGGTCAGCCATGTGGATCACACCGAGCACGACGTGGACATTCTGGTCACCGAGCAAGGCCTGGCCGATCTGCGCGGCCTGGCACCTCGCGAACGCGCCCGGGTCATCATCGACAACTGTGTGCACCCAGCCTACCGCGCCGCGCTCAACGCCTACTTCGATGCCGCTTGCGCCAAGGGCGGACACACCCCTCATGTGCTGCGCGAAGCACTAAGTTGGCACTTCAGGCTGGATGAAACCGGCAGCATGCTGCCGGTTTGACGCAAACAGTTGCGGGTGAACAATACAATTTGTCGCCCGCCTGAAAACTGAAATGGCCATAACTTGAAAAACTGTACTTCTGTACCGGTGCTTTTCCAGCCCTAAAACGTCAATTTCACTACTTTGACGCACAAAATGCACCATTTAGGTGCTGACCGGTACAGTTGCCCCATTTACGAACAAAACAGTGCCTCTAAACAGTTAACTGAACCCTCACAATACAAGTGAACTGTGTCTACTGAGACTGGCCAACTGAGAGGAAGATTGGCACCAGTCAAGCCACTATCTAAACCCGCCACAAGCGGAAGGAAGTCACACCATGGAACGTACAGTCAGTTCCGACATGTTCTACGAAAACACCGCTACTACCGCTCAAGCTGCATGGCCGATGCGCGCATTCGCTAACCTGATGCTCTGGCAGCGTCGCCTTTCCAGCCGCCACCAATTGGCTCGCCTGGATTCGCGTTTGCTGGCTGATGCTGGTATCAGCGAGTCGCAACGCTACGAAGAGCTGAGCAAGCCGTTCTGGCGCTAATTTAGCGCACGCTGGTCCCTGACCTTCCAAGGTCTCTCACCAGCAACCCGAATTGCTACATACAAGACCCGTCGCAGGTAACTGCCGACGGGTTTTGTCATTTCAGGGCCCGGGATTTTTTGCACAGATTCGGCAGGACCGGACTTGTCCGGGAAGGCGTCCTGAACAGGTACAGTTTGATATAAGCTAATAACCACCTGTACAGTTCCGTCGATCAGTCACCGGCTATCCGCCGCGATGGCACAGGTGCGATTGCTGGGATAGGCTTAAGGGTTATTACGGCCACGCTTGATGAGTCAACTCTCTGGCCTGGTTTCATGTGCACCCAAACACCCGCACTTCCTTACCAATGGAGTTTCACCATGTCCCGCCTACGTTTGCTCAGCGCTGTAGTCCTGCTGGCCGCCGCAACAAGCGCAAGCGCTTCCAGCTTTGTCGTTACTACGGATGCGGTCGTGCGTGCAGTGGATGCTTCCACCAACGCCACTTCGAACATTTCCTCTTCCTTCAAAGATGACAAGATCGTGCGCGCCGCTCGCGATGACGCGGCAAGCTTTGTTGCCAGTGCTGGCGAGATCCGTGGCGTTCAGCTGGAAGGCGCCTTCCAGCATATCCGTCAACTGGCTCCGCAACTGGACGCTACCGACGCCCAACTGGCTCAAGCGATCCTGACCATCTGATGACGTTGCGACGGCGGTCGACGCTGATGTGTCGATCTGCCGGGCTGGCTCTGGAACGGCCATTGCGCTAGCCTTGGGCCTCGTTTCGCCAGTTTTCAAGACTATGCGTTTACTGCCACTTCAATTGCTGACGCCTTTGGCGATCATGATCTGGGCTGCCCCGGCCCAGGCGCTCGATACGACCACGCAAAGCCTGGTGATCAGTGGCTATGCCACCAGCCAGGTGACGACCGGCCCGTTCGACAACAAGCTGATAATTGCCGCCCAGGATGACGCTGCAGTGTTTATCGCCACTGATGGCCAACTGCGAGGAGCACAGCTTGAGTCGGCGTTGCTGTATTTGCGTCAGACCCAGCCAAAACTTCGTGCCAGCGACCTTGAACTGGCGCAGGCAATCCTCGTCCAATAACCGCTTTCTACTCTTCTGCATTTTTTTTGGAGACGTTTCATGCGTACCCCGCTGATTGCCGCCACTTTGGGCCTGCTGTTGCTGACCAACGTTGCCCAGGCTGAAACCGTCGTACAGACCAGTCACATCATCGTCAACGCGTTTGCCCGCACTATCGACTTCACGTCGGACACCACCACTTCGGTGCGCGACTCCAAGCTCGTCGTCGAAGCGAAAGATGATGCCGCCAGCTACGTTGCCAGCCGTGGCGATATCCATGGCGCGCAACTTGAAGCCGCCTTCGACATGCTGCGCACCCGCGTTCCCGAAGCCCGCAATGCCAGCGACCAGGTTCTCGCCGAAGCCATCCTCGCACTGTGAGGCACCTTGGTGCCTGGCTGTTGGCGTGCGCCCTGTCGCTGACCGCCACGAGCGCCTTAGCCAGCCTGAACCTGTCGCTGACCGCTGACGGGCTCAGCCCTGCGCAACAGCAGGCGACCCAGACATTGCTCGACGAAGCGCTGCTCGCGCTGCCGCCGAGCTTTGTCCGCGATCTGGATCGGCGCGTCGAAGTGCGCTGGTCCGCCGACATGCCGGCCAACGCCTATGGCCAGGCGTCCGGGCCTTATCGATTGGACCTCAACAGCAGTCTGCTGGCCGGCCTCACTGACGGTTCGGCTGCCACCGCGAAAACCAATCGACCCCACGGCACCGTGCGCAACGAAATGCTCGCGACTGTGCTGCATGAATTGACTCACATTTATGATCGCGCGCGACTCTGGCAAGCCCCACAACGCTCGCTGATTATCAAATGCTCGCGACGCAGCAACACCCTGGGCAAAGTCGGCCTGCCGGAAGACTGCCGGGGCGAAACCGATCGACGCTTCACCCTCAGCGACGACCCGCGCCTGCTGGACCTTGCCGGCTGGCCGCAATACGTGGGCCGCCGAGGCGAGCGCGAACAGCACAATGGCCAGGTCGCACGCAGCCCGGACATTTACGAAACCACCAGCCCGCTGGAATTCGTCGCGGTCAACATGGAGTATTTCCTGCTTGATCCGGCCTACGCCTGCCGCCGCCCGGCCCTGTACGAGTATTACAAGCAACACTTCGGCTGGGCACCCAAAGCGAAAGACGCCTGCCCGACGTTTTATCCCTACCTGAACGCCGGCAGCGACTTCGGTCGCCAGCCGCTGGGCAAGCTTGATCCCGAGCGCGTCTATGAGGTCGATTACCTGCTGGCCGAAGCCAATCAGAACATGATGAGTCGCTGGGGCCACAGCATGCTGCGTCTGGTGATCTGCAAACCGGGTCGCCCGCGCGGGCCCGACTGCCGACTGGATCTGGACCAGCATCTGGTGTTGTCCTATCGCGCTTTCGTTGGCGACGTGCAGTTGTCGAGCTGGGATGGCTTGATGGGCGCTTACCCGTCGCGGCTGTTCGTCCTGCCGTTGGGCCAGGTCATCGACGAATACACCAAAACCGAACTGCGCAGCCTGGCATCAGTGCCGCTCAAACTGTCCCGCCCGGAGATCGACGGGCTGGTGCAACACGCGGCGGAAATGCACTGGAGCTACGACGGCAATTACTTCTTCATCTCCAATAACTGCGCCGTGGAAAACCTCAAGCTGCTGCGCAGTGGCACCCACAATCCTCGGCTTGGCGATCTGGACAGCATCCTGCCCAATGGCTTGCTGGAAGTGTTGAAAGGTCGCGGCCTGGCCGACACCAGTGTGCTGGACGATCCCAAGGAAGCCTTGCGCCGAGGCTATCGTTTTGACTCCTACCGCGACCGCTATCAAGCGATGTTCGAAGTCGTGCGCAAACGCCTGCCCATCAAACAGACCACCGTTGAAGACTGGCTGTCGCTGCCCGCCGAGGAACGCAAGCCGTGGTTCGCCAAAGCCGATCTGCAAAGCAGCGCGGCAATGCTGCTGCTTGAACAAGCCAGCCTGCGTCGGCAATTGCTGACCGCTCAGGATGAAGTCAAGCAACGCTACCTGAGCGCTCGCGAACAAAAAGACGGCAGCGTCTCCAAAGCCACCCAGACGCTGCAGGAGATCCTCGCCAGCAGCGGCTTCCTGAGTCGACCGGCGGAACTGCTGGACAGTGGCGGCTATGGCTTGCCGCAAGCAGCGGAATGGAAGCGACTGGAAGATGAAAGCGGCCAGCGCCAGAAGCAGCTGCAACGCCTGAGCGGTGACCTGGATAAAGAAGTCCGCGCCCTGCTCGAACCCGAACGCGCCGCCGAAATAGCCGCCAACGAAGCCAACCTCAAACAACTGGGCGAGCACCTGCGCGCACTGCACAAAGCGGCGGGCGGGCTGGAGTTGCCTTGAGTGTTTGCAGACGAAATGCTGAATGCTGTAGGAGCGAATTTATTCGCGAGGGCGGCAGCACTGGCAACGAGTCGTGTCAGGCAACCCTCTCGCGATCAATCTAGCCCACTCCCGGCTAAAGCCGGTCCTACAGAAACGAGCACCTGCTAAACCTTCTTCTTTTTCGGCTTGAGATACTTCATCAAGCCCTGAAACCAGATCACCAGACCGGGATTGCCCTTGATCTGGATATCCTGATCCTGAATGCCCTTCATGAAAGCCAGCTGCTTGTTGCTGGCCTGCATCGTGGCAAAGCCGAACGCCGCATCCTTGAAACAAATGGCGAACGCGGGTTCCGCAACGGTACCGGCACGACTGCTGATGCGCTGGTCACTGACCACGAAATGCCGCGCCACTTTGCCATCGAAGGTTTGCAGCTGAAACGTCAGGGCCTTGCCGGCCAACTGTTGTTGAAACGCAGGATTGCTGCGACTGGCCCGAGACATCAACAGGCCCAGCATCCAGAGGAGAAAACGAAACTTCATGACACTGCCTCGGTTGAGAGTTCCGGTCGGAGCAACCGGCGCAGCAGTGTAGCGGTTCGCATGACGCACTTCAGCAGGAATATGCATTCCTGTTCGGCGAAGATCGCGGCAATAACGTGACTGATCGGTCACTGTTTGCGGGGACAAGCGAAGCGCCATGCTGAGAAAGAATGGCGCTTGCCCGGGGGTTCAACGGATCAAACAGGAATCAGCGGATGCTGCTGATGCTGCCTTTGTTGCCAGTAACCTTGACGTCGACCTTCTTGAAGATGAAGTAGTCTTTGATGTTCACTTCATAGCGAGGCGCAACGATCAGGTCAGCGCCCGAAGACTTCACAGCCTTGTAGGCCGCTGCTGCCTTCGCCTGTGCAACCGGATCAGGGATTGGCAGGCCCAGGCCGCCCAATGCACCGCCACCACTGCCGCCAGCGCCATACACCACACCGTCCGCGAACTGAGTATCGCCACCGAAGGCAAAGAAGTTGAACAGGATATTGGTAGACGATTGACCACTGATGGACTCGCCAACCTTGACGTCTGCTTTCAGATCACTTTTGACAACGCCTTCCAGCGGCGCACTTGGCTGACTCATGTTGTAGCTGACGCAGCCGCTGGTGGTCGCAATCAAGGTCGCAATCGCAGCAGACATCCATAGCTTTTTCATAACACTTTCCTGGGTAGTTTTTTAGGGGTTATCAACAGCGGCGGAACTTTAAGGGAATAAGAAATTTTAAAAAGTCGGAAAATTCCGATGATCGCGTAGTCCCCAATACTTAGTTGTAGGGAAATTTCTGACACGGTAATACCCAGACAAAACTCGAAAACTCCTGACATAAAGTAGGAAAAATATGAGTAGCGAGTAGTTGATTTACAAACGAAGTGCCGGACCCGGCAATCAGAATTGCATGCGGCCGATGGGGATGGTGCAGAAGGCATCGTGGAGTTCGCGGGGGGTGATGCTGCGGATGTCTGCATCCAGCGCCAATGCCAGGCGCAGGGCGGGCCAGAAGCGGATGGGGAGATTGGCAGGAGGACGCAGCTTGGCCCACAGCCGTTGCGCTTTCGCTTGAGTCGATAACATCTGCGGGAACGGGTGTTTGCCGCACGCCAGCTCGTAAAGAACACAACCTATGGCAAACACATCCGTGCGAGTAGACAGCGGAGCCCCCTCAAGCAGCTCCGGGGCGGCATAGCCGGGCGTCCAGGCCTTGAAACGCTCACGGCTCAACTTCGGCAGCCCGGTCAGAACGCCCTCCAATGCCCGTCCCAATCCGAAGTCAAAAATCCTCGGCCCGTCATCCGTAAGCATCAGATTGCTTGGCTTCAAGTCTCCGTGCAGCACGCCACGCTCGTGGGAATAGGCAAGTGCATCAAGCAAGGGCACAGCCACTCGTTGTAATTCGTCGACGCAAAGTCCGGTCGGTTGCTCGGTCAGCAGCTTGTCCAGCCCGATGCCGCGCATCAATTCCTGTGTAACAAAAGCTCTTTGGCACTCAGGCTCGACCTCAAATGCATGCAGGCGGATCACATTGGGGTGGCGCAAATGCCGCGTCAGGGCAAATTCGCTGTACAGCAATACGTCGGCATCCGGTGCGTCGACAAACTCATCGTTGAGCAGCTTCACTGCCAGGAAAGGGTCCGGCTCGCCGTACTGCTCATGCAGCAGATCCCGGGCGCGATACACCACGCCCATGCCACCAGCGCCCAGCACATCCTGCAACTGATAGCGCCCGCAGAGTATTCGCGGTAAATCAGCCAACAACGCTTTGGACGATGTCGGCAAGGGCTGCGCCGAGCCCAGCCCTCCAGCCAAGGCAAAACAGGTCAACTGACCAGCCCCTTCCTCGGTGCCGACAAGTGCGGTGGGCTCGCTCATGGGCGAATCACCACCGCAGTCAGATTGTCGCTGGCCGGGCCGAGCAAAGCGCGTTCGAACAACAGATCCAACGCCAGGCCGGATGAATTCATGCTCAGGGCGTCGCTCAACGCATGCGTGCCGAGCGCTTGATAAAGCCCGTCGGAGCAAAGCAGAAACACATCGTCCCGCTGCAGATCGAGTTCGATGACCTCCAGACAAAGTGAATCATCCGCCCCCACAGCACGAGTCAAGGCATGGGCGGCCGGATGCTGCGCGGCCTGCTCCAGGGTCAACTGCTTGCTGTCCATCAAGTGCTGCAACATCGAGTGATCGCGTGAAAGCTGGTAGAGCCGATGATCACGCCACAGGTAACACCGGCTATCCCCAGCCCACAAACAGACCGCACGCTTGCCCTCGACCAACAGAGCGACCACCGTGCTGCCGATGGTTGGATCCTGGCCGGGAATGACCGTCATTTCCTGGCCAAGACGTCGATTCACCCATTGCAGGCATTGACGCACCGCATTCAGCCGCTCTTCAAGACAACCCCGCCATTCCAGCCCGGCCAGGCTGCTCACGATCAACTGACTGGCAATGTCTCCGCCTCGATGACCACCCATTCCATCGGCGACTACCCAGAGGCCTCGCTCGGGGCAGTCGAGAAATGCGTCCTCATTGCGCGTCCTGACCTTACCCTGATCAGTCCGCGCCATGCTTCGGTGAGCAGGTCGATAAGCCATCACAGCTGTCCCGGCAACCGAAAGCGCCGAACGGCAGTCACATCAAAGGGGTTCGGCGAACGCTGGCTGGTGAGCAGATAGTTGGCCCGCAAGCCTCCGACATTGGCCTTCAGCACCATCACGTCGCGCCCTCGCAAGTATTCGGTCTGCATCAGATCAAACAGCCGGAACAGCGACCAGGGACCTGTGTTTTCTTCTAGCCCCAAGGCTCGACCGGCGATTTTTTCCAGTACCAGACTGGTGCGACCGTCATCTGCATCAGTAGGCCATTTGAAGGACGCCGGGACGACCGGGCCATGGCGATATTCCAGCTGCTGGTGCCCCAAACGAAACTCGGCACGGCTGACACTTGGATCCAGGGTGTAGGGTTCAAGCTTGAACAGAATCTGCGGCTCGTTCGGGTTCTCGGCAAAGAAGCTGCGACGGATCACGTTTGCATGTGACATTTGCTCCAGAAACACCCGAGACATCGGCAGGGTTCGCCCGTCGACGCTACGCAGACGGTAACTGCCGGGGTCGCCACTGACGAAGGGGCGCATGAAGGTATCGAAGAACTTTTCCGCAAGACCCTGGGACCGAAAGAACTCGCGGAAGTCGTTGAGCGCCACATCGCTGGTGCTGTGGGCGTTGAACGGATAACGCTTGTCGATGGCCTTGCCGTAGAAGCTGTAGAGCTCGTTCTGGTAGCGCTGATTGAGGTACTGATACGCGTCGCCGAGGACCATCGACCATGTGTCATCGGCAACCGCGCTGAACCAACCGCTGACCGGCTGCGGCAAGCGCGTGGAGGTATTGCGCAACGCGCTCAACACGTCACGCTGACCGCCCATGCGCGCCTTGGCCAACTCATACGCGCTTTGATCCTGCTGACTGGAGCGCGCCAGACTCGACAGCTGCAATTGCAGCTCATTGAGCGCTTGAAACGCCGGGGTCAGATCGGCAGCCGGGCCGTTGCTGTCGTCGAGCAACCGATGCAAAGGTTCAAAACGACGCTGCATGGACTTCTTGGCGGTGTCGGGCAGGTTCCTGGCCAACGCATCCTTGGCCTGCTCGGCGGCAGCGGCCGCGACTTTACCGAGTGCGCCAGCCTTGGCAGGCTCGGCAGACGTCAGCGGCTCGACACTTTCAGCGGTGGCCTGGAAGCGGGTGTGGTCCCGCACCTCCATGAGCAACTGCAATAACGGCGAACTCGCTGCGGTCAGGCTCGCCACCTGATCGGCGCCGTCGGCGGCAAAGGTAAACGACTGCAATCGCACCCGACCGACCGCCTCACCCCAGTGATTTGAATAATCCCGGAAGTAGAACTGCTCAAGCTCGACCATCAAACGCCGCAGGTCCATGCCACTGATGTCGGTCCCCTCCCCCAGAACCCAGTTATCTCGCAGGATGCCCGTTACCAGCGCGGGGCCTTTCACCACGAAATTCTGCTGATAACCGCGCTGGGTATAGAACCCCGGAATAACGTAATCAGTCCCGGTGAATATCGAACCCTGCGGCCCGAGATGTTGATTCAGGCGGTACTGCGGCAAGTCCTTGGCCTGATCACGCAGCGCGCGATAAACCACAGTCGCCAGTGACTCACTGCGCAGTACCTGACGCGCCTGCGTGACCAATTCGGTGTTCAGCGAGTGGCTGAACGGGCGATCAAACAGGCGCTGAAAATGCTCGTTCAGACTATTTTGCGCTACCGTGTTTCCGCTGAAACGCACTGACCAATCCGCAGCAACCCACTCCTTGAGCCACGCTGCATCTCGCCGCTCCTGAAGGTTAAGCATCAGATAAGCACGCAGGCTGCCGGATAACTGCTCGCGATCCTGAAGATTGGAGCGAATCTGCGCCTCCAGGAGACGAGCCACCCGGGGCAATAACAGGGTTTTCAGTTCGCGCCGATAAGCCGCATCGAGTACGAGGTTGCTGGGCTCACCCTGATACAGGCCGTTGCGCTCATGCAAACCAATCTGCTGCTTGTCAGGAAACACATTGCTGGCCTGATAGCTCAAGTCCAGGGCCTTGAGCGCCGCCAGCTCATCATCCAACGGAGTCAGCGCCGTGTGCTCCTGGGTCAGCTGTCTGGCCAGATCGCGTAAATTCTCAAGCCGCTGCTGGTTCCCCGAAAAGCCGCTGGCCCAGGCCAGAGCGAACAGGCTCAAAGCCGCCAGCGACCCGCCGTACAGAATACGATGCCGCCAGTGGATGCGGTGCGCCTCTCGCTTGTCGAGTCCGGCCAGTTCGGCCTCGGGAAAGATCACGCGAGCCAACAGATTATTGATGAACAAGGCGCGCCCGCTACGCAGGGTTGGCAATACGCTGCTGGCCATGCCTGAACTTGCGCCGATAGCGGCTGTGTCCTTGTTCAGTTTGCTGGCGAGATGAGGCGCGCTGGTCAGGTAAAAACCGCGCAAGTGACTGGAGCGCTGATAACGGCTGCCGGTGAAGGCCATGTCGACGAACAGGCAAAGGCGCTCGCCAACCATCCCGAGTCGATTGGGAAACTCCAGAATCAAACCCCGGCGTTTGATATCCCGATCAAGATGCATCCGGCTGACCACTTGCCTATTCAGACGCTGCAACAGAGCATCGAATGCGGCGCGCAGAATGACAGCGTCGGTTCCGTTCTGCTCCTTACCAAAAGTCGCCCCTAATACCTGCTCGGTTTCTTCGCGGGAAAGTTGATCGAAAAAAGTGCTGAAGCCAGGCAATTCGTCTGCTTTGCTCAACACCAGATACACCGGAACATCCACATGTAACCTTTGATGGATTTCCTGCAGCCGCGAACGCACCTGGCGGGCCAGGATTTCCAGCTTGTCCTCGTCGCCGCTCAGGGTATTTATGTCCACCGACACGAGAATCCCGTTGAGCGGGCGATTGCGGCGGCGGGCACGCAGCAGGCCCAGCAGCGTTGACCACGAGGCTCTATCGATCTCTTCGTTTTGACATAGATAACGGCCAGCCGTGTCGATCAGCACCGCGTTATTGGCGAAGTACCAATCGCACTGACGCGTGCCTTGAGTATCGCGGGTCAGCTTGCGTTCTATTTTATTGAGCGGGAAATCCAGCCCGGAGAAATCCAGCAGACTGGTCTTGCCTGCACCCGTTGGCCCGATGACCAGATACCAAGGCAATTCATCGCGCCAGCGCTCGCTGCGTCCACGGTACAGACTTGAGGTTTTCAGAGTGTGCACCGCCTCGGCAAAAAGTCCGCGCACCTCTTTCTGTTCATTGGCTATCTTTTCGGCGTTCTGCAAGCGCTCTTGCCCGACAGCACTTTCCTCCTCCCGTTTCTTGCGAACATTGCCCCGCCAACTGATGAATACCATCAGCAATGCCCATAGCAATAACAGCACGCAAATGCTCAGCAGCCGGGTAGCAGAATCCTCCCAGAGCTTATGATCCGAAATCGCAACCAGTGGCCCGACAAACCAGATCAACAGCGCAAATGAAAGCACTAGAACCAACGACCAGGCCCAGGTTTTGCGCAGCACAGCGGCCAGTTTTTTAAAAAAATCTTTCATGACACTTCTCTGTATTACGACCGGGTCTGACCCGATATAGGATCGAGCGCCTGATAGGGCTGGAGGACTGTTTCGCGCTGCTCGCCCAACACCCAGGCAAAACCGGAATACATCGCTGCAAGGCTGATCAGGGTGAAGATCACCACCAGCCACCAGGGAACGATGCGAACCAGGCTGCGACGGCCGTCATTGAGCCCTTCCCAATGGGGCGAAAGCTCGCGTGGAATCTCGCCTCGCTGGTTGAGGATCTGGCGGTACAGGCTGTCGCGGATGGCTTCAAGTTCCACGTTGCCTCGGGGCAGGACTCGGTACTTGCCCTCAAAACCGAGTGAAAGGCAGACGTACATAAGCTCAAGCAGGGGCAGATACTTCGACGGGTTTTGCAGGACTCGATCAAGCAGGTGAAAGAACTTCTCACCACCGGACGTCTCGCCCTGAAACTTACTCAGCAGACTCATCTTCGACCATTGACTGCGATCGCCCCAAGGCGACATGGCCACTGCCTCATCGAGGACAGTACAGAGCACATAGCGAGCGGCCTGAACCTGGCTGCTCTCGGCGCCGCTCTGCGCGGCAGCCACATCAAACGCCCGCATGCTTTCGCACAACCGGGCATTGAGCGTGGCGAGTTCTTCCGTTTTATCTTCGCGCTTGAGAGCGGTCACTTCGCCGAGCAGTGGCGCAGCCGCTGAGACAAGCACGTTCATGCTGACACTGAATGACTCGGGTGGCCGAATGCGCGCGGCATACACCATCCGATCTTCAAGACGCTCAACCCGTGATTCCGATTTGAAATCAGTCAACGGGCTTGGGGACGGTCCTGGCCCGTCCATACCCAGCAAAACAGTCTTGTTATTCCCAGAATTTTCGATATCCATGCTCATTCAGGTTCAGCTCCTTATGGCCCAGAAATTCAGATCAAGCCCGTCGAAGTCTCCGGAAACGTGGAAGGCAAAGCCTCCAGAGCTTTCCAGCTGGGCGAGTTCCTGCGAATGAAGTTCGAGCAGGAAATAGGTTTTATTGGCATGAAAGGGGATTTGCCGCGGGGCGACCGGCAGCGGCTTGACCTTGATGCCCGGCAGGTGCAGGTTGACCAACTGACGGATACTTTCGACGGGCGCTACTTTCAGGTAGGCGGGAAGGCGCTTGCGCAACGCTTCGGAATCGCAATGCGCGCTGGCGGCAAGGACAAAAATGGACGAGCCCAACAGTGATCGATCCAGCAGTGGCGCGACAAGAATGCCGTACTGACGCTCCTGCAAAGGCAGTGCAACCGCATGTTGCTCAAGTACCATCGACAACAGTTGTCGGGCCTCACCCATCAGCTGCCGCAAGCAACCCGCCTGATCTGCATGGGAATAAAACGTTTCCAGGCGCGGACGTTTGCTGTCACTGGCGAACGTCGATAACTCCCCCAGCATGCCCAGCAACACGGTGTACAACTCTTCGGGATGAACCTGATCAAGCTCCAGCATCTGGCGCAACACCAGCTCGGTGCGGTTGATCAGCTGCAACATCATGAAGTCACCCACTTCCGCTGCACCGCCTTTGCCGCTGGCCTGAATACGCTCGGCGATGGCTTCACCACGCAGGGTCAGCAAAGCAACGACTTCATTGAGGCAGGCCAGCAAATATTCGCTGTGGCGCAGATGCAGAAACGTCGCGCAGAACTCGGCGTTGAGCGTGATCCCGCCGTTGGCCGTCACCCCCGTCAACTCGCACAGTTTGAGTTTTACAAACGCCTTGTCGGTGAGCTCATCACCCACCAGCAGCCGGAAATCCGGGCGTCCGCAGTTGATGTCGCTGCGTGAATCGCTGTCCGCATTTGAATCAGAAATTTCGTCTGTATAGCGGGTATAGCGAGCCAGCACGTCGACCTGCTTCGAGTCCCGGGACTCAACGCTATCGCCCGCCGACAGTGGCAAGGCGAGGTACACCGAGGCGTTGCCACTGTCCGGCGCGATATCCACTGAAAGCAATTCTTTGCTAAAGGCCAAATCAAAGAAAGTGCCGTCTGGGAACACCCCTGAAGCTTGAGTGACGACGATCTTGCTCATATTGAAGTACTGCGGATCAATCGCCAGATTGAAGAAGCCCCAGGCGTTGCGTTTGAGCATCAACGTGTGAGCCTTGATCTGACTTTCGAAGTAACGATCGTTGTGTTGGAAATGTTGCGGGCGAAGCAACATGCCTTCCTGCCAGATGACTTTATGGTTGTTCATCGGCCATCCGCCTCGCTGCCATCATGGATACCACGGTGGTCGAGGTTCAGCTCTACACGGGTCATGTCAGCTGGGGTCACGCGGATCACATGACGCCATTTGGTTTCCGGCAGATCACGATAAGCCGCCAGGACGCCGACGTAGCGACTGCCTTCCTTGACATGCAATTTGAGCTGCAGGCGCTCCCCGGGGCGCAGTTCAAGCTCTTCGCTGGCGACCAGATCCGGAGCCAGCAGCTCCTTTGCCTGGCTATACAGGCCAAAGAAGTCCACGGTTTCAAACAGCACCGGATTTTTCAACTCCAGCAGGCGCAACACAATGGGCGACGGGCGACCGTTGATATCAGGATTCAGCTGATCGCTGGCGGTGAGTTCCAGTTCAAGGCGAGTCTGGGTCGAATACGGCGAAAGCGCCGAGCAGCCGACCAACAGCAAAACAAGGCCCAACAAAATCGGGGCACAAAAGCGCAACATGGGGATATCCTCAATTTCCGGAATGCAGCGTGGCAATCAAACGCACTTGATCGGCGTAAACCTGGGCAAAGTCGCGGGCCAGCAACCGCTCGCTCCAGTCATCGTCTTCGCGCAAGGTCTGGTAGTACCGCTCATAAGCCCGCCAGCGCGTGCCCGCTGTGCAGAACAGCGATTTGCGAGTGTCGCGCTCGAAACGCAATGTCAGCTGTTGAGGCGAAAAATGCTCAAGAGCGCCACGCAGGGCCGCTCGGCTTGCCACCAACATCGCCACTTGATGAGCTTGAACATCCCGAAATCCTTGAGCGACCGTCTGTTGCGCCGTTCGCTGCCCTGGTTTTGGGGGTTGTAGCAAAAGCCCAAGCGCTTCACCGGCATCCCCGGTGTACTTGAGCGGATTAAGGCTGCTGTGTTGCGCGGTGCTTTGAGCCATGCGCAACTCGTTTTTCAGCTCGGTTCGGGTGCGCAGGCTTTGCTGCAACCCGCCAATGCTCTGTTTGAGCAATCGCGCAGCTTCTACGGCCAACGTCTCGCGACTGTCCTGATCCATAGCATCCAGTTCGACCCCAAGCGCGGCCCCAAAAAGCTGCCAGAAACTATCGCTCTGGCGTTCGGGTTCCTCCGGAACAGGCGGTGCCGCAACTTGAGGTATGGCGATCAACTCTGGGACGAGCAGGCTTTGCGTATCAGCCGGCCCGTAATCGACGCCTTGCTCGGAGGCTTGCTGAGCCAGTCCCGGAGACAGAAGCTCGTCAAAATCCGAACCACGACGGGACGGTTGAGCCACATCCGCCAGCAGATCGAGTTCAAGAAAGGAATCGTCCGGAATGAGATTCCCGGCCAGCGGCGGGTGGTCAATAACGCCGACTCCGGCATCCACACCGATAAAACTGCCAGGATCTTTGATCAGGCGCGCACGGATCTCGAATCGTCCCAGTCGATAGATGGTGCCATGTTCAATACGATGACTTTCACCACGACTCAGAGCCTGTTCACTCCCGGCGACAACGGTGCCGTTTGTGCTGATATCCGTCAGGTAAAAGTCGCCATCATGGAAAGTGATCTGGGCGTGTGTGCCGGAAAGGTGGCAACCGCTATCCAGAATCATCCAGTCGCATTGGTTGTCCCGGCCGATCACACCTCCCGCCTGCCTGAACACCTTGTGCGACGCTTGTCCAGCCGCGACGTTACCGTTATCAAGTAACTCGAAAATCAGCTCCATCTTGAGTTCCTCCTCAATTTTCAGTTGCCGCGATTGATGGTTTGCGGATCACCGAGAGCGCGGTATTCGTCATCGCTGAATGTGTAGTGCCCCGTGCAGCCGGTCAGGCCAAACGTGGCAATGAGCGAAACCAGCACGACTTGCCGCAGGCGAGCAGACATCGAAGAGTTCTCCAGAAAAACAGATGGGGAGCAGCGACCGCGAGTCTCGCAAGGCCGCGCACAGGAATTGCGCAAGGGGAATTTCATGATCACGCGAACTCACAGGCGACGCTGTTTTCATTGAGCGTGGCATGTACCTCAGCCAGGGTTTGCCCTGCTGCCATGACCTCCAGCAGTCGGTCGGCAATCAGTGGCAACAAATGAAGGTCAATCAGGTGATCGATAAGCCGGGCTCCGCTTTCGCCTTGCACACAGCGCTCCGTCAGGTGGTCGACTAATGACTGGCTATAGCTGAACGCGAGCTTGCGCCGGCGCAGACGCTCGCTGAGGCGTTGAAGCTTGAGTTCGACAAGCTCGCGCATCACCGGACCGCCAACCGGGTAGTAAGGGACGACGCGCATTCGTGCCAACAAGGCAGGTTTGAAATGTTTGCTCAGTGTCGGCCGAATAGCGGCCTCAAGCGCATCTGCTTCAGGTCGATTGCCATCCCGGCACAGCGCGTCGATCCGATCACTCGCCAGGTTCGATGTCATCAGGATCAACGTATTGCGGAAATCGATTTCGCGCCCTTCGCCATCGTTGGCGATGCCCTTGTCGAAGATTTGGTAAAACAGGTTCAACACGTCCGGATCGGCTTTCTCTACCTCATCGAGCAGCACCACCGAATAGGGTTTCTGACGTACCGCCTCGGTGAGCATCCCGCCCTCGCCATAACCAACGTAACCCGGAGGCGCGCCAATCAGACGTGACACGGTATGTTTTTCCTGGAACTCCGACATATTGATGGTGGTGACGAATCGCTCACCACCATACAAAAGGTCGGCCAGCGCCAAAGCTGTTTCGGTCTTGCCTACCCCACTGGGGCCCACCAGAAGAAACACACCCACTGGCGCGTCGGTCTTGTTCAGGCCTGCTGCGGTAGCGCGCATTGATCGGTCGAGTGCGTGCACCGCCTGATCCTGACCGCGAATGCGTTGGCGCAAATCCACCGCGAAACTCGCGACCCTGGCGTTGTGCTCCCGCGCCAGTTGCTCGAGCGGAACGCCCGTCCAGGCACTGACGACTTCGGCGACCAGCCTTGGGCAAACTTCAAAGCTCACCAGACGCTCAATTGCCTGCGCTTGCATCAGCGCCTGCTGGGTTTGCTGCAGCCGGGTGTCAAGATCGACCAGACTCCCGACGTCTTTCTGCTGCCCCGCGTCCGCGTCGTCAAGGGTCTCGCTACTGGTAACCAACGCGTTCGCCCGCATCTGGCGCAACTCCAGAAGCTGCTCCGCCAAATGCTGTT
Organism: Pseudomonas sp. CFII64; assembly: GCF_000416235.1. Classification (GTDB taxonomy): domain Bacteria; phylum Pseudomonadota; class Gammaproteobacteria; order Pseudomonadales; family Pseudomonadaceae; genus Aquipseudomonas. The sequence goes on from NZ_ATLO01000032.1 coordinate 24,520, forward strand.
GTGCGAGCCAGCGCTGTTGCAGATCCTCTTCCTCGTTGCGTGCCTGAACAAGACGACTGCCCAGCGCATCAAGGGCTTCGCGGTCCACGGGCAAACCCGCTTCGGCATCGCGATACAACGCTCGTTGTTGCCGCCCGCCCTCGGCCAATTCACTGCGTAGCCGCTCCAGACTTTGCGGTGCGGCGGCAAGGCTGATACGAACTCTGGCACACGCCGTATCGAGTACATCCACCGCCTTGTCGGGCAGTTGCCGACCCGTCAGATATCGCGCCGACAACTCGGCGGCAGCCACCACGGCATCGTCACGCAGATAGATGCCATGGCTTTGCTCGTAGACCGAGGCCAGGCCCCGCAATATGGTGACCGCTTCGCTAACCGTGGGCTCATGCAGTTGCACTGGCTGGAAACGTCGCGCGAGTGCCGGATCTTTTTCGAAATACTTTTTATATTCCGCCCATGTTGTTGCCGCGATGGTGCGCAGTTCGCCACGAGCCAGCGCTGGCTTGAGCAAATTTGCCGCGTCAGAGCCGCCGGCCTGTGCGCCCGCGCCGATCAGGGTATGGGCTTCGTCAATAAACAGCACGATGGGTTTTGGCGACGCCTTGACCTCATCGATCACCCCTTTGAGTCGGCGTTCGAATTCACCTTTGACGCTCGCGCCCGCTTGTAGAAGCCCCATGTCCAAGGACAGCAACTCGACACCCTTGAGGGCTTGCGGCACCTCGCCAACGGCAATCCGCAATGCCAGCCCTTCCACCACGGCGGTTTTGCCGACGCCCGCCTCACCCACCACAATCGGGTTGTTCTTGCGTCGACGAGCGAGGATATCGATCATCTGGCGGATCGCATCGTCACGGCACAGGACCGGATCCAGTTTGCCGTCCCGCGCTTGCTCGGTCAGGTTGTGGGTGAATCGCTGCAGCAGGGATTCACTCTGCGGCGCGGAGCCATTGGTGGTCGTGTCGGTTTTCTGGGATAGCGCAAAATCACGTAGCCGCTCGGCGTTCAATCTGCTCAGTAAAGGCTGGTAGCGAGTGCCCGCATAACGAAGCGGATTACGCAGCAAGGCGAGGATCAGCGCCGCCTGCTCGACCTGGCTCTGGCCCAGCTCAAGGTTCGCAACCAACAGCGCATCCTGCAGCCATTGCACCAGTTCCAGGGCGAAGACCGGATTGCGCGACGCGCTCTGTTCGACGTGCGGTTGCAATGCCGCCGCCAGCTCTCCTGCGTCTACTTCGGCATCCAGCAACGCGCGCGCCAAAAGCCCTTGGGGCCGCTCCAGCAGCGCCAGGAGAAGATCCTCAATCAGGATTTTGCTGCCACCGCGTGCCACACAGCGCTCGGCGCAGGCTTCAAGGTCGCGCCGGGTTTCGGCGTCCAGCGCCTGAATCAGCTGTTGCAGGTCTACATTGATCATGAGCATCAGTCCTTATGAATATTGCTGCCGAGGGTCACAATTCCGTCGGCCTTTTCGCGGCCAAGCCAGCTTGTCCAGCCAAGACGGCAGGCGCTCTGCGCATGAAGGCGTAACTCGTGTATTTCTTCATGGCGCAGCGCCAGGCGAATGTCGTAGTCCAGCGGGTCTCGCAGACTGAATCGCACCAGCGCGCAGAGCGGCTGATAGCCAGCGCCGATTGGCAGGAACTCATGAAAGCTTTGCCAATCGAGTTCACCGATGTGAATCCGGAATTTGCCGCTGCGATCACGCACCCGCTCGCCAAGCACCAGGTCGTGGCTCAGGCGGCTGTTCTGCTGGCCGAGGCTGTTTTGCTGATCCTGGAGAATGTCCACAACACGCGGTACGCATTGCTCGATACCGACTTCTGCGTGCTTGAAGTAGTAACGCAGCACCGCCTCGATCAATGCTGCCGAGTGGGCGCGCAGGCTGAGTAAACCGAGGTACGGCAGCAGACGCTTCCAGTTGATCTCCCTGGCCAGGCGAATCTTGTCGCCCCCCAGCCCGACCAGCGCGAACAAGCGCTGTGAAAAGGGGTCGACTGCACCCTTCTGGAAACTCGCCCGGTAGCGGTACTTGCGCCAGATCGGCGTCACCAGGCGGTGCAGTCGATGGTTGATCAGATCAAGAAACATCCGCGTCGTATTGGCGTCATCGCCATCGCCTAACGACTGTTCGGCGTAAAACACCGGCAAGGGTGACCCGGCCCCGGAAAGGCTGAGAAGGTTAAGGCGCATGCGGGCGCGAAGCTTCCCGTCCTCACTGAAGAACTGCATACGGTCGACATCGCTCCCAGGAAATCCCAGGCTCGGATTGGCTTCAAACTCGAGCTGATCGTAAAGTTGCTCTTCGCTCAGATCCGGGCAGGCCTGACGCACAGTATCCAGCGCCAGCAGCACGGCCTGGAAAAGCGAATACTCGCGAATCGTCCGGGTCAGCCCATTCAGAGCAGGGGTTGTTGCCCCATTCGTGGCGTCCATGCGTACACCTCTCCTTTAATGGTTTTGACGCGAAGCTCGTGAAAAGAATTGAGGCTGGTGTACAGCGCAAAGAACTCGTTGAGCACCGAAGAGAAGACGAACACATCCCCTTCGCAGATGAACTGCTCCGAATCGATCATCAATTCCGTGCGCACGCCACGCAGCGGCAATCCCCCGAACAACCGGTCGGTCGCTACATGACGAATCGACTTGAGCCCGCCGAGCATCTTGCGGGTGACGCTTGCCGCGTTACGGTCGTAGTACTGCGGAAAATCGTAGGTTTCGAGAATGACTTTCAGCGCATCGACGTTCTCCAGAGAGAGGTAGTTCAGCGACATATTGCTGATCAGTTTCCAAAGAAAATTCTCAGTCAGGGGCGGCGCGTAGTGAGGAGTGCAAGCGGTTATATTCCGAAAACCAGCGGTCTCCGGCGCACCTTCTCCACTGATGCATATGTCCCCATCCCTGAGCCGCAGCGGCAGATTCTGGTTGGTACAGACAAGATCAATGGACAACGCCTCCTGCCTGTCGCAGTGGCGAATATCGAAACTCAAATAGGTATCCAGTCCGCTGTGGGACAGTGACGAACGCTGCCGAACGCTGTAATACGGCGAAGCCTGCAGCACGTCGAAACTGGGGTCATGCTTGAACGATTCGAAAGGCACGTAATGCCGCTCGCCGCCGTGTGTTTGCTCGCGGCCAATCACACTTTCAATCGAATAGACGCCGCAGTGTTTCTGCTCAAATCTGGAAGGCAGCAACAAGTACTCATCCTGCTTGCCATCAAGGCGAATAGGCAAAGCATCTTCGTTGAACAGGTTCACCACAGGTGTGCAATACAGTCTGATGTTGTCCCTGGCAGGGCGCGCCCGCTGGATGGCGTTTTTCTTGATAGTGAAACGTAATTCAAAACCGACAGACTGCTTGAGCATGTCTTCCGGCATCGCACTAATCGGCTCAAGGCCTTTCACGTCGACAAAAAGAAACTTGTCCTGTAGCGCAAAATATTCCTGGAGGTATCGATACCCCCGGAATGTATTCAGCGGATAGGGAATCAGCGCGTGGTCGTCGGCAAAGCCCACTGGCTCAACATCTGTAGCCTGAAGCTTGAATGACGTCACGCTGTCGCCATCAGGCTTGAGTGGCTTGTGCTCCGCATCCAGCAGCACGACTTCAATACTGCCGAGATTGCGCAGCATGTTCAGATAAAGCGTCTGGCTGATGTAGCGCTCTCCGGCAAAATGCAGTCGCAGGCGATCAAGCGTGAGCTGGCCAAGATGACCACTGCCTTTGAGGGTGAGTTGCAGGCTCAGCAGAGCGCCTTCGCCCTGAACGGAGTAGTTCAAGTCGCTCAGTTCAAGAGGCTGAACCTCAGTGGCGAAACAGGTGCGAAAACGACAATTGACACCTTCAACTTTTTCGCTGTTGATCGGCGTTTGGCGCTCGATATGGACTGCCGGTCCTGCCTGATCCAAAGGTTGAAACTGCACAATGCTGAACGATGGCAATGGCCGCATATAGTTGGGCCATAGCAACTGCATCAGGGAATGCGTCAGCTCGGGCCATTCATCGTCGAGCTTCTGACGTAAACGCCCGGTGAGGAACGCAACACCTTCCAGCAGACGCTCGACATCCGGATCGCGACCACTTTGCCCAAGGAAAGGTGCCAGTGCGGGATTACGCTCAGAAAAAGTGCGACCCATCTGCCTTAAGGCAGTCAACTCGCTTTGATAGTAATCATTAAAAGACATGGGGCGTCCTGTTCCCTGGAAGCACGGAAAATGCACTGACAAAACTGCCAGTAATGGGTTGATCAAGTAGATGCGATGGGTAATACCGGCAACTACGAAACGCTTGAAACAACAGCTACAAGCACGTGACAACTAACAACGAAACTTTTGTACTACCTGATGCTTCAGGTAACTTTCACGTTCCCGGAAGCGTCCAGTCGAGCGGAGAAGCTGACTTGCCGTTTGACTCCGGCAACTTCAAGCAACCCATTAATAGCAAAGGCCAGACGAAACGGATCGCCGTCACCCGGAAGGGAAATGACCTCCACCTGCGTCAGTCGCGGTTCATACAGCCCGATAAAACCCTCAATCGCCTGTCGTGCCTGCATCAATGAATCATGCAGGCTCAAGCGCATATCATTCAGATCCGGCAGGCCATAGGCGGGCAGCGTTTGCACACTGCCCGCACGGGTACTGAGCATTTTCGCCAAGTGGGCAGCCACTGAGGCCACGGCACTTTCTTCGTGTTTCCAACCAGCACGCTTGTCGGCCTCGCCAGCAAGGCGCTCAAAAAGGCTGCCATACCCGGACATTGCTCAGCTCCGATTACTCTTTGTCGAGTTTGCCAACCAGCGACAGGGTGAAGTCGGCACCCATGTACTTGAAATGCGGCCGCACGTTCAGGTTGACGCGGTACCAGCCCGGCTCACCTTCAACATCGCTGACGACAATTTTGGCGGCGCGCAACGGACGGCGGCCACGAACTTCAGCGCTGGGGTTTTCCTGATCCGCAATGTACTGACGAATCCATTTGTTCAATTCCTGCTCGAGATCCGTGCGCTCTTTCCAGGAGCCCAACTGCTCACGCTGCAGCACTTTCAGATAGTGAGCCAGACGATTGACGATCATCAGGTAAGGCAGCTGAGTGCCCAGCTTGTAATTGAACTCGGCATCTTTGCCTTCTTCACTGATGCCAAAGAATTTCGGCTTCTGGGCCGAACTGGCGGAGAAGAACGCTGCGTTATCGCTGCCTTTACGCATGGTCAGGGCGATAAAACCCTCTTCGGCCAGCTCGTACTCGCGGCGATCGGAAACCAGCACTTCGGTCGGAATCTTGGTTTCGATTTCACCCATGCTCTGGAAGTGATGCAGCGGTAAATCTTCAACCGCACCACCGCTTTGCGGGCCGATGATATTCGGGCACCAGCGGAATTTGGCGAAGCTGTCGGTCAACCGCGTACCAAATGCGTAGGCGGTGTTGCCCCACAGATAATGCTCATGGCTATTGGCGACGTTTTCCCGGTAAACGAATGTCTTCACCGGATTTTCTTCAGGGTCGTAGGGGTTGCGCAGCAGGAAGCGCGGCATGGTCAAGCCGACGTAACGCGCGTCTTCCTGCTGGCGGAAACTTTGCCATTTGGCGAACTGCGGGCCTTCGAAATGATCCTTTAGATCTTTCATGTCAGGCAGCCCGGTAAAGCTTTCCAGGCCAAAGAATTTGGGGCCCGCTGCTGCGATAAATGGCGCGTGAGACATGCAGGCGACGCTGGAAACGTACTGCAGGGTCTTGACGTCGGGTGAGCTAGGCGAGAAGAAATAGTTGGCAATGATCGCGCCAACTGGCTGGCCACCAAACTGACCGTACTCGGCGGTATAGATATGTTTGTACAGACCGGCCTGCATCACTTCGGGCGAGTCTTCGAAGTCGTCCAGCAAGTCTTGCTTGGAGACGTTCAGCACCTCAATCTTGATATTTTCGCGGAAGTTTGTGCGCTCAACCAGCAGCGACAGGCCACGCCATGAAGACTCCAGCGCCTGGAATTCCGGGTGGTGCAGGATCTCGTCCATTTGCCGACTGAGCTTGCCGTCGATCTCGGCAATCATGCGATCGACCAAGGCTTTTTTGACGGGTTCCTGGCTGTTATGAGGCTTGAGCAATTCTTCGATGAATGCCGCGACGCCGCGCTTGGCGATGCCATAGGCATCGTCGGTCGGTGTCAGGCTGGTTTGGGCAATGATCTGGTCAAGTATGCCGAACTCGGTGGCTTCGCTGTTTTTCTGCTGTGCTGCACGGGTGCTCATGATATTGGCTTCCTTATCTATTACAGACTCAAGCGTCCTTCGGGGCGGGCGCGTTCAGACCGATCTCGCCCAGCACACGAGCGCGCGAATCGTCATCCTCCAGCACGCTTTCGATCGCCTTGCGGAATGCCGGAGCATTACCAAGAGGTCCTTTGAGGGCCATCAATGCGTCGCGCAGCTCCATCAGTTTCTTCATCTCCGGCACTTGATCCACAAGGCTTGCCGGATTGAAGTCCTTCATCGAGTTGATACGCAGATCCATTGCCAACTCCTGAGAGTCGTCTTCGTCCTGCAAACGGTTTGACACACTCAAGGTCAGGCCCAGCTTCTGGTTGGCCAACACTTCGTCGAAGTTGTTTTTGTCGATGCTGACGGGCTTGCGGTCTTCCAGCTTGCGCTCGTCTGCCTGCTGGGTGAAATCGCCCAGCACCAGCAATTTCAGCGGCAGCTCAATTTCTTCCTGGGCACCGCCAATGGCGGGTTTGAACGTAATATTGATGCGTTCCTTTGGTGCTACCGAGCCTTCTTTGGCCACAGTTTTTCTCCTTCACTGTTACGACCCGAGGGCCTATTCGAGTACCACTTCAAGGTCCAAGTGGCACAACCTGCGATAAATCTCGTCCTTGCGCTCCCGCACCTCGTGACCTTGGGGCAGTAACCCGTAACAGCCGTGGAGCAGGTGCAGGACTTCCAGAGCCAGGTCCGGCTCCCAGAGATGCAAGCCTGATTGCTGCAGCTGCTGATCAAGGGTTTCGAGCTGCGCCCTTGCCAGGTCGTATTTTTTGGCCTGGTGGCACAGACGGGCCAGGCTGAACTGCCAGAAAAACCGCTCACGTCCGCCTTGAGCGCTCTGCAGTCCCTGCTTCATCTCCCGGACTGCAGCCTTTAAACCGCCCTTGCGCAACGTGGGGATGGTCTTCTCCAGCGCAAGTTGCCAGGCAGGTGCAGTCCCGGCGTCTTCCAGCTTCCTGGGCGCAGCGATTGGCTGGACACGCGGCATGACATGCGTAGTGATCCAGTCCCGGGTCTCGACGTTCGCGAACTCCACGCCATCGTGGAAGCGCAGCTCAACGATCCCTGGCAGCCGTAGCAGAAATAGCGCGAAATGAATCTCCAGCTCTTGTTTGGCAACCTCGGCATCAAGAGCATCGAGACACTCCCAGACCATGCGCTGACCATCAAACCAGAACGGCGCTCGAGCGATGCTGGCTTCAAGCTGGACGAGCAGATCCGCGTACTGCCCCTGCTCGAACAGGCTGCGGTAGCTTTTGAGCTTGTCTGGCGGTGGCGCTCGAAGATCAGTCATTCGCTCCGCGTTCTGCTGAGGCACTGAAGTTATCGACAGCCAGGTCAGCGTTCGATTGAGCCGCAACGCTCGAGGATCGGTCGCATTCTGGCGCAACCACCAGGTACACAACGCGAGGCCATTTTCCTGCTGTCCTCGCAGTGCCTTTTGCGCATCTTTTTCGTTTTCGATCACAGAGTCGCCGGTAAACCACTGCGCGGCGGTCTGCTTGACCTGCGCTATCGCAGCTTCTACCGGACCGGGTTCAGGCCGGTTATCCGAGGCACGCTGGACCATGCTCGCCAGACGCCTGCGCAGCGGCAATATCAGCGGGGCCTCAGCCTTCAGGTGTTGCGTAAGAACCGCATCCAGTTCCTCAAGCAGCTTTACCAACTGGCGGAATACCTCCAGTTGATCCTTTACGGGAACACTGGAGTCCAGCACCTTTTCGAGTCGCATGATCAACCAGCTGATCGCAGCCGAACGCGTTCTCGATTTGGCGGGGTGAATCTGCGCCCAGTGGTGCGTGCAAAAATGGCAAAGCATGCCGAAACCGGCAACCAGCCCCGCAAATGACTGAAGCTGGTAAAGCGCCCAGCTCAACCAGCAGGCAACGCGAATATCCTTGGAGAGGCTCGCGAGAATCACCTCGCTGTGCTCCTGAACCTTTTGCCAGTCGACCTTGCCGGTTTCATGCAGAGCCAACGCCTTTCCCAGCTCGACCTCAAGCGCCTCGTACTCTGGCGAATAACGAGCATCCAGCCCTGCATAATCGCCTTTGGAAATCGGTGTCTGAGCGATTTTCAGATAGCGAGCAGTACCGTTAGTTGGGGACATAGCTTTTAGACTTCGCTAGAACAGGCATGGAGAAACATCAAAGAGGCATAACAATCAGCACGACAAAATAAACAAACCAGGAGATATGTTTAAACATGTTTGAAATTCACAAACCCCGTCAGAATTACCTGTAATCGAGCCTGAGCAAGTGCGGCAATACTAGCCAGCAAAAGCCAGAACACGCAAGAAAAAAAGCCGAGAAAATAGATAATTAATACATCGAACAACATCACACAAACTTTAATGAATTTTCCTACACTATCGTACAAATACGGACTACAGAGCCGCACAGATAAAAGTCGTAGAGTGCGCCAGCTTGTCGAAGCTGCATCGCCGACAATCAAAATTCTGCTTCTTACAAGTGCGGCAAGTACATAGCCATCACGGCATTTCTTTGTTGAGAAGCACCGTTAAATACCCTTACTACAAGCCAGGAGTGCACCGATGCCAACACCAGCGTATCTAACCATCAAGGGAACCAAACAAGGGCTTATTACCGAGGGCACCTTTACATCGGACTCCGTGGGCAATATCTATCAGGAAGGCCACGAAGACGAAATCCTGGTCCAGGCTTTCGACCACCAGGTCATCATTCCTCGTGATCCGCAGTCAGGCCAGCCAACGGGCCAGCGCATACACAAGCCTTTGATGATCACCAAGGTGTTCGACAAGTCTTCACCGCTGATCTTTACTGCACTTACGACAGGCGAACTGCTGACTGAATGTGAGTTGAAGTGGTACCGCACCTCTGCCGAAGGCAATCAGCAGCATTACTTCACCATCAAACTGGAGGACGCAATCATCGTCGACGTGACGTCCCGCATGCCCAATTGCCAGGATCCTGGCCAGTCGCACTTCACGCATCTGGAAGACGTGTACTTCACCTACCGTAAAATCATCTGGACCCATGAAGTATCCGGCACGTCTGGCTCCGATGACTGGCGCGTCCCTGTAGCGAGCTAAATCCCGCGCTACGACACGCTAAATAAAAAAGGGCACCCAGCATAAAGCTGGCGTGCCCTTTTTTGTGCTCGTTATTTTTTATGACAGCGCCGCTATTCATCTGCGAAATTTCCCACAACAAAGCAGCCTTGCGCCTACATCTATCTGGCCGTGATTTGAGCAACTATGGCTCTCAGCTATTGCACAGAAACGCTTTGCAATAGCTGGCTTTCACATAAAGCCTTGCATGCGCTTGTAATTTCAGGCGTCAACCGCTCGCCATGCCTTATAGCTTTCGGGTTCAACCGTGTCGTTCAAAGACTATTATCAAAGTGAACTTAGCGCTCTACGCCAACATGCATCGTTGCTGAGCCAACGTCATCCGGCATTGAAGGCATTCTTCGCTCAAAACACTCGCGATCCTGATGTCGAGCGTTTGATGGAAGGCGTGTCATTCCTGACAGGCCGGCTCAGGCAGAAAATCGATGATGAGTATCCGGAAATCACTTGTCGAGCACCCCACCGGCCGCCGCGTGGGTTATCAGGAAAACACCGGGCCGTGGTCGCTGTTTCGCCTGATCGAACGCCTGGACAGCGAGTTCCACAGCGGCCGCGACGTGTTGATGCTCAAGGCCAATATCGAAGGTCGTCGAGTCAATTACCTATTGATGAGCCAGCGTTCGCCGAATCCGTTTGAGTTGGGAGAGTTGCGCGGGTTTCGCTTACCGGCGGTGCTGTAATGGCTGGCCGTCGAGGCCACACCTTGTTGCATTTGGCCGCTTCAAACATCTCCAACAATAGTGATAAATACCGCACTTGCGCTCTGCCGGACCTTTAACCTTTGCGTCGTCGTTCATTCAACGACCGGATTTGACGATCCGCTGGTACGGATGTAGCAGAGACCATGTTATGGCGGCTGCACGTGGGAGATCTTCGGATCTACCGGGTTCCTGTACCTCCGGTTCGTCAACCTGCGTTCAGCCGCCACCTGTTTGCTTGACGACATCTCAGGTGGTCTCATTTGGTATAGGAGCTTTCATCAATGCCTAACAACCCCAATTCTCCACGCTACATCCCCCTAACCCAACACGGCCTCGACGGCACTGTCCTGCTGCTCGACAGTCAGGCGCCGCTCAAAGACCTGCACGCCTGCGTCGATTTGCGGGTGCGGCTGGCGACGGAGTTTCTCGACGCGGTGTCGAGCGGCAAATCTGGCAGCGCAGACGATTACGACTTGAGCGCCATGGCGGGTACGGCTCATCTACTCATGCAGGAGGCCTGCGATGTGAGTCGCGTGATTGAACAGCGCCTGTGGGAAGCCAACCCGGCCTGAACACGAACAAAAAACGGGCACCCAACCTCGTTGGTGTGCCCGTTCTTTCACTGCTCGCCTTGCGAAGGCGTACAGCGGGTGTCTATGGATTCACGCTGTCCTTGAGTGACTTGCCGGGTTTGAAGGCTACCGTGTTGCTGGCCTTGATTTTCACAGGCTCGCCCGTCTGCGGGTTTTTGCCGGTGCGGGCGCCGCGATGGCGTTGCAGGAAGGTGCCGAAGCCGACGAGCGTGACGCTGTCCTTGCGGTGCAGGGCGCCGGTTATTTCTTCGAGGACGGCATTAAGAACGCGGTTGGCTTGTTCTTTGGTGAGGTCCGCCTTTTCAGCAATGGCGGCTGCAAGTTCTGGTTTACGCATATGAAGCCTCTTTTACGGTTTTTTGTTTTTATGTCCCGCGCTGCTCTTCCCGAACAGCCCAAGGCGCCGCAACGGCTCTACGTGGCGGCAGTCAATAGTGAGGATGGCATGCCGTACAGGCCCGCGCCAGTGCGGGCTTGCGGTTTATGCGAACAAAAACGCGGCTTATCCGACAGAACGACCCTTATTTACGCCAGCAGCGCCGGGAGCGTCTTGTTGAGGGCAAGCTTTTCCATCACGGCGGTGCCGGTCAGCGCGTAGCCGAGCAGGTTGCCGTCCGCGTCGTGACACAGCGCCTTGATATCAGCGCCCTGCCCTTCGACCGTCCACACACCTTCAGTCCCGCGTGGCGGCGGAGAGACTACCAGCGGGCAAACCGGAGTTTTGACCGTGATTGGCATCGGGCCATATTTAACCGCCGTCGGGGTGCCAGCCAGGGTTTGTGCCAGCGCCCGGGCGCAGCTCATCAGCGGCATGACGTAAAGCAGGTTCAGGCCATCGACTTCCGCACAATCGCCCAACGCGTAGATGTTGGCGTGGGAGGTTTGCAGGTGGCGGTCGACGAGGATGCCCCGGCTGGTCTGCAGGCCCGCCGCCGCTGCGAGATCGACCCGTGGCCGCAGGCCAATGGCTGACACCACCAGGTCGCAGGCAATCACTTCGCCATCCGACAGATGCGCTTCGAGCCCGTTGTCAGTGCGCAGCAGGCGGGTCAGGACCGGCCCGAGGTGGAAGCGCGCGCCGAGGCTTTCGAGGCCTGTGCGAACCGCAGCTGCTGCGGCCGGGTGCAGCAAGGTGGGCATGACTTGCTCACAAGGCGCAACCAGATCGACTTCGTAACCGCCCAGGATCAGGTCGTTGGCGAATTCACAGCCGATCAGGCCGGCACCGAGGATCAACACGCGCCGCTTGCCTGCGGCTGCGTCACGAAACAGCGCGTAATCTTCCAGATCATTGATCGGGAAAACGGCGTCAGCTGCATCGCCTTCGATAGGTACGCGAATGGTTTCCGCGCCCCAGGCCAGGATCAGGTCGCGGTAATGCACCGCTTCTTCGCCGATCCACAGGCGTTTGTGCCCCGCATCGATGCCGCTGATGCGTGTATGGCTGCGCACTTCGGCGTTGAGTTGCACGGCCATGACGCCCGCTTCGGCCATGCTCAGGCCGTCGGCGGGTTTGTTTTTGCCGAAGCCGGTGGAGAGCATCGGCTTGGAATACGAGCGACCGTCATCGGCGGTGATCAATAGCAGCGGCGTTTCGCTATCGAGCTTGCGAAATTCCCGGGCCAGGTTGTAGCCCGCCAGGCCGGTGCCAATTATCACGACAGGTGCGTTCATGGGGTTTTCCAGGAAGTTAAGGACGGTTCAAGCCTGAATCAGTTGATTTCGATCATTTCGAAATCCATTTTGCCGACGCCGCAATCCGGGCACAGCCAGTCTTCAGGGACGTCTTGCCACAGCGTGCCCGGCGCGATGCCGTCATCCGGCCAGCCATCGGCTTCGTTGTAGATCAGGCCACAGACAATGCATTGCCACTTTTTCATCGGAATTTCTCTCAGGTTTTCAGGGTGTCGCCGGCATGGCGGTCGATGGGTATCGCGCTTGCCACCGTGCTCAGGGCGTTTTGTACTGATCGGGACGCCCAGATGCAAGCCCGATCATTGTTGCGGCGCGTCGTGGGTCATCGGTTGCGACGGTCAATCATGCTAAGCTCGCCGCCTTTATAAACGCCAATATCTGCTTATTGTGACCCAGCAAACACCCGTATTTCCCACCCCGATCTGGCTGGAGCGCGAGTCTCTCATCGAGACGCCTGCGCCCGTGGTCCTTGAGTGGCTGTTCCATGAGGATTCCCTGACGCGCCGACTGACCGCGCTGTCGGGCAATCGCTTTAGTGTCACGCCGCTTTTCGAGGGCTGGCAACCGCTTCGCGACGACGAGTGCGCGGCGTTGAATCTGCCTGAACGCAGCATCGGCTGGGTTCGCGAGGTGTATCTGCGTGGCCATGACGAAAAGTGGGTGTTCGCCCGCAGCGTCGCGGCGCGCAGTGCCTTGCAGGAAGGCGGCTTGAATATGGACGAGCTGGGCACGCGTTCACTGGGCGAATTGCTGTTCTGCGACGAGGCCTTCCTGCGCGGCCCCTTGCAGATCTGTCATTACCCGACGGCCTGGCTGCCGACGCCGGACGCCGCCGACAATCTATGGGGACGCCGCTCGTGCTTCAGTCGCGGCCCGTTGAAAATACTGGTCGCCGAAGTGTTCTTGCCAACACTCTGGCAGGCAATTCACACCGGGGAACACTGCTGATGTACCTGACGCTGCTCAAATCCCTGAATCGCTTGAATCCACGGGCCTGGGATTTCATTCAGTTGATGCGCCTGGACAAGCCCATCGGTATTTACCTGCTGCTGTGGCCGACGCTGTGGGCATTGTGGATTGCCGGCAAAGGCGCGCCGTCGCTGGCCAATATCATCATTTTCGTGGTCGGTGTGTTCCTGATGCGCGCGGCCGGGTGCGTGATCAATGATTTCGCCGACCGCAAGGTGGACGGCCACGTCAAACGCACCGAGCAGCGACCGCTGGTCAGCGGCAAGATCAGCTCGAAAGAGGCCTTGGCGCTGTTTGCGCTGCTGGTGATCGTCAGTTTCCTGCTGGTCTTGCTGACTAATCCCACAACGATCTGGCTGTCGTTCGGCGGCCTGGCGCTGGCGGCGTGCTATCCGTTCATGAAGCGTTACACCTATTACCCGCAAGTGGTGCTGGGCGCAGCGTTTTCCTGGGGCATGCCGATGGCGTTCACTGCGCAAACCGGCGATTTGCCCGCTGCGGCGTGGCTGCTGTATATCGCCAACCTGCTGTGGACCGTGGCGTATGACACGTATTACGCGATGGTCGACCGGGAAGACGATCTGAAAATCGGCGTGAAATCCACAGCGGTGCTGTTCGGCGATGCGGATCGGGTGATCATTCTGACCTTGCAAGGACTGGCGCTGGGCTGCCTGCTGCTGGCGGGCGGACGCTTCGAGATGGGGATTTGTTTCTATCTGGGCCTGCTGGTGGCGGCCGGGTGTTTCGCCTGGGAGTTCTGGTCGACGCGCAGTCGTGACCGACAGGCGTGCTTCAAGGCGTTTTTGCATAACCACTGGGCGGGGCTGGCGATTTTCGTCGGCATCGTCGCCGATTACGCGCTGCGCTGACTGACAGGTTCGTGGCTGGCAGTCAGCGCCACAGCAGGCTTAAGGTTTGATGACGTGCCAGGCACCGCCTTTGCCATCGCCAGTCATATCACCGGCTTTCTTGTCATCTTTATAGAAGTACACCGGTTTGCCTTCGAAGGCCCATTGCATGGAGCCATCATCGCGTTTGATAACGGTCCATTTGCCCGAAGCTTTGTCCGCCGCCGTGGCGGTCAATGGCGGCCAGTTGATCGCGCACTGATCCTTGCACGCGGATTTGCCATCAGCATCCTTATCAAAGGTGTAGAGCGTCTTGCCGCTATGATCGGTCAGCATGCCGTTATCACCCATCATTCCAGGCTCGGCGGCAAACGCCAGGCCCGACGATGCCAGTGCGGCGGCAGCCAGCAGGCCCAGCAAAGTTGATGAAAATTTAGCCATTGCGTAATCCTCTGTTGTTGTAAAAATTATTTCAGGACAGACCCGCAAGCTTAGACCTGTAACAACGTGGCATGCTAGTCCTCTCCCAAGCTGTCACACGACTGCAATAATTCCGTTATCTAATGCGCCCCAAGACAGTTAAATGACAAGAGGTTCGAGCATGGTTGGCAGGAGCATTCTGATCGTTGACGACGAAGCGCCTATTCGCGAAATGATCGCCGTTGCATTGGAAATGGCCGGCTATGACTGCATGGAAGCAGAGAACTCTCAGCAAGCCCATGCAATCATTGTCGACCGCAAGCCGGACCTGATTCTGCTCGACTGGATGTTGCCCGGCACATCGGGCATCGAGCTGGCTCGCCGCCTCAAGCGTGACGAGCTGACCTGCGACATCCCGATCATCATGCTCACGGCCAAGGGCGAGGAAGACAACAAGATCCAGGGCCTGGAAGTCGGTGCCGATGACTACATCACCAAACCCTTTTCGCCACGCGAACTGGTCGCGCGCCTCAAAGCCGTGCTGCGCCGCGCCGGTCCGACGGATGGCGAATCACCGATTGAAGTGGGCGGCCTGCTGCTTGACCCGATCAGTCATCGGGTCACCATCGACGGCAAGCCTGCGGAAATGGGCCCGACCGAATACCGTTTGCTGCAATTCTTCATGACCCATCAGGAACGTGCTTATACGCGCGGCCAGCTGCTGGACCAGGTCTGGGGTGGCAATGTCTATGTCGAAGAACGCACCGTTGATGTTCACATTCGTCGCCTGCGCAAAGCACTCGGCGACGCCTACGAAAATCTGGTACAAACCGTGCGCGGCACGGGTTATCGGTTTTCCACCAAGAATTGATCGCCGTTTTGTAAGCAGACAGCGCAACCATGAAGTCCGCGCCAGCCAAGGATGTGCTTTCAATTGAATCAAAACTGGTATGGCACCCTGATCCGCCACATGTTGATGCTGGTCGCGGCCGCCCTTCTGGCGGGTCTGATCAGCAATCAATATGGCTGGTGCCTGGCAATCGCGCTGGGGCTTTATCTGGCCTGGACCCTCAAACAGTTATTGCGCCTGCACGACTGGCTTAGCCGTCACAAGGCCGATGAGCCGCCGCCGGATGGCTACGGTTTGTGGGGCGAAGTCTTCGACAGCATTTATCATCTGCAACGCCGCGACCAACGGGTGCGCGGCCGGCTGCAAGCGGTGATCGACCGCGTTCAGGAATCCACGGCGGCCCTCAGGGATGCCGTGATCATGCTCGACAGCGAAGGCAATCTTGAGTGGTGGAACCGCGCCGCCGAGACCTTGCTCGGGCTCAAGACCCCGCAAGACAGCGGTCAGCCGGTCAGCAATCTGGTGCGCCATCCACGCTTCAAGGAATATTTCGAGCAGGGCAATTACGCCGACCCGCTGGAAATCCCCTCGCCCACCAACGACCGCATGCGTATTCAGCTGTTGATCACCCGCTACGGCAACAACGAGCATTTGATGCTGGTCCGTGATGTCACGCGGATTCATCAACTGGAGCAGATGCGCAAAGACTTCGTGGCCAACGTTTCCCACGAGTTGCGCACGCCATTGACGGTGATTTTCGGCTATCTGGAAACCCTGCTCGATAACGTCGAAGAGGTGAATCCGCGCTGGGTCCGCGCCTTGCAACAAATGCATCAACAGGGCGGCCGCATGCAAACGCTGCTCAATGATTTGCTGTTGCTGGCCAAACTTGAAGCCACTGATTACCCGTCCGACAGTCATCCCATCGAAGTCGGTATGCTGCTCAAGACCATCAAGGGCGATGCACGGGCGTTGTCGGCCAACAAGAATCAGCAGATCAGCCTGGACCTGGACAGCGATGTGCAACTCAAGGGCAGCGAAACCGAGCTGCGCAGCGCGTTCTCCAATCTGATCTTCAATGCAGTGAAATACACCCCGGCCGAGGGCAGCATCCACATTCGCTGGTGGGCCGATGAGCAGGGCGCACATTTGAGCGTGCAGGATTCGGGAATCGGCATCGAGACCAAGCATCTGCCGCGCCTCACCGAGCGCTTCTATCGCGTGGATTCGAGCCGTGCGTCGAATACCGGCGGCACCGGGCTGGGGCTGGCTATCGTCAAACATGTGCTGCTGCGCCATCGCGGCACACTGGAAATCAACAGCGTGCCGGGCAAGGGCAGCGTTTTTATCTGCCATTTTCCGGCCATTCAGCTGATCAATCCCTGAAGCGCGACTAGGCAAGCTGGCTTCTAGCCGCTACATTGCCGTTCTTATGCCCTCGATCCCGATGCGGCAGCCTTCTTCTTCAGTCATAACGGAACCTGTAAACCTCCACCATGGACCCTTCCCCTAGTTTTAACTTCGCTTCGCTGTTCGCCGACTTCGGCATGATTCTCTTCGCAATGGTTCTGGTCCTGCTCAACGGTTTTTTCGTTGCGGCAGAATTCGCCATGGTCAAACTTCGTTCGACCCGGGTCGAAGCCATTGCAGAAAAAAACGGCTGGCGCGGGCATATCCTGCGCACCGTTCACAGCCAGCTGGACGCTTATCTGTCGGCCTGCCAGCTCGGTATCACCCTCGCCTCCCTGGGCCTTGGCTGGGTCGGCGAACCCGCGTTCGCGCACCTGCTGGCGCCGCTGTTGAGCGCCGTGGGCGTGGACTCGCCTGAAGTGGTCAAAGGCGTGTCGTTCTTCTCCGCCTTCTTCATCATTTCCTACCTGCACATCGTGGTCGGCGAACTGGCGCCCAAATCCTGGGCCATTCGCAAGCCTGAACTGCTGTCGCTGTGGACCGCCGTGCCGCTGTACCTGTTTTACTGGGCGATGTACCCGGCGATCTATCTGCTCAATGCCAGCGCCAACGGTATCTTGCGCATCGCCGGTCAGGGCGAACCCGGCCCGCATCACGAGCACAGCTACAGCCGCGAAGAATTGAAGCTGATCCTGCACTCCAGCCGTGGTCAGGACCCGAGCGACCAAGGCATGCGTGTGCTGGCATCGGCGGTGGAAATGGGCGAGCTGGAAGTGGTCGACTGGGCCAATTCCCGTGAAGACCTGGTGACGCTGGATTGCAACGCGCCACTCAAGGAAATCCTCGCGCTGTTTCGTCGTCACAAGTTCAGCCGGTATCCGGTCTACGACGCGGTGCGTGGCGAGTTTGTCGGCTTGCTGCACATCAAGGATCTGCTGCTGGAGCTGGCCGCGCTGGATCACATTCCCGAGTCGTTCAATCTGGCCGAGCTGACCCGCCCGCTGGAGCGTGTTTCCAAGCACATGCCGCTGTCGCGCCTGCTGGAGCAGTTCCGCCAGGGCGGCGCGCACTTTGCGTTGGTGGAGGAAGCCGACGGCAAGATCATCGGTTATCTGACCATGGAAGACGTGCTGGAAGTGCTGGTCGGCGACATTCAGGACGAACACCGCAAGGTCGAGCGCGGCATTCTCGCGTATCAACCGGGCAAGCTGCTGGTACGCGGTGACACGCCACTGTTCAAGGTCGAGCGCCTGCTGGGCATCGATCTGGACCACGTGGAAGCCGAAACCCTGGCCGGCCTGATCTACGACTCGCTCAAGCGGGTACCGGAAGTCGAGGAAGTCATGGAAGTCGAAGGGCTGCGCATCATCATCAAAAAGATGAAAGGCCCGAAAATCGTCCTGGCCAAGGTGGTCAAGCTCGATTGATCGATTGATCCGTAGGACCGGCTTCAGCCGGGAGAGCGCCCGTTGCGGCAACAAGGATGCGTCGAAGCGACCGACGCCCTCCCGGCTAAAGCCGGTCCTACGGGCCGGTGGCAGGTCCTAGACTCTAGCGCTATTCAATTCCCGCCTACCGAAAATCGTGCTGGCCAAGGTGGTCAAGCTCGATTGATCGATTGAACCGTAGGACCGGCTTCAGCCGGGAGAGCGCCCTTTGCGGCAACGAGGATGCGTCGAAGCGACCGACGCCCTCCCGGCTAAAGCCGGTCCTACGGGCCGGTGGCAGGTCCCAGGCTCTAGCGCTATTCAATTCCCGCCTACCGAAAATCGTGCTGGCCAGGTGGTCAAGCTCGATTGATTGCCTGATCGATTGATCGATTGAACCGTAGGACCGGCTTCAGCCGGGAGAGCGCCCGTTGCGGCAGCAAGGATGCGTCGAAGCGACCGACGCCCTCCCGGCTAAAGCCGGTCCTACGGGCCGGTGGCAGGTCCTAGACTCTAGCGCTATTCAATTCCCGCCTACCGAAAATCGTGCTGGCCAGGTGGTCAAGCTCGATTGATTGCCTGATCGATTGATCGATTGAACCGTAGGACCGGCTTCAGCCGGGAGAGCGCCCTTTGCGGCAACGAGGATGCGTCGAAGCGACCGACGCCCTCCCGGCTAAAGCCGGTCCTACGGGCCGGTGGCAGGTCCCAGGCTCTAGCGCTATTCAATTCCCGCCTACCGAAAATCGTGCTGGCCAGGTGGTCAAGCTCGATTGATTGCCTGATCGATTGATCGATTGAACCGTAGGACCGGCTTCAGCCGGGAGAGCGCCCTTTGCGGCAACGAGGATGCGTCGAAGCGACCGACGCCCTCCCGGCTAAAGCCGGTCCTACGGGCCGGTGGCAGGTCCCAGGCTCCAGCGCTATTCAATTCCCGCCTACCGAAAATCGTGCTGGCCAAGGTGGTCAAGCTCGATTGATCGATTGAACCGTAGGACCGGCTTCAGCCGGGAGAGCGCCCTTTGCGGCAACGAGGATGCGTCGAAGCGACCGACGCCCTCCCGGCTAAAGCCGGTCCTACGGGCCGGTGGCACGTCCCAAGCTCTAGCGCTATTCAATTCCCGCCTACCGCAAAGTTGGGCAGGCTTTGTACGGGTTGGGCGAATTCGTAGGGGATGGATTCCAGCGCCAGGCCGACGTTGCGCTGGATCACGAAGTGCAGGTGTGGGCCGGTGCTGTTGCCGGTATTGCCGGAGCGCGCCAGGGCGCTGCCGACCGTCACATGCTGACCTTCCTTGACGCTCACCGAGCCTTTCATCAAGTGCAGATAGACGCCCATGGTGCCGTCGTCGTGCAGGATGCGCACGAAGTTGCCTGAGGCGTTGGATCCCTTGCCGCTCTGCTCATTTTCGGTCTTGATCACGACGCCGCTGCGCGCTGCGACGATGGGCGTGCCTTCGGGCATGGCGATGTCCATGGCGTAACGCCCCTTGGCACCGAAATGGCTGTATTTGCCGTTCGGCCCCTGGCTCAGGCGAAAGGGTCCGCCAATCCACGGCAGCGGGTAGCGGTAAGCCAGGCTCGACCGCTGGGGATCGCCGACGATAGAGCGCAGGTTGGTCTTGTAACTCATGGCCCGACTGGCCACCTGCGGACTCAACACCAATAGCCGCTCGTTACTGCGCGGGGCGATAGTGCGCCGGATGGATTGGTCCGACACGCCGAGCACGTTCTTCACACCGGAAATTTTCAGTTCGACTTCAACTGGCGCGTACAAATCGTTGCGCACGTACAGGCTGTCCACGCCCTTTTCTTTCTTGGTGCTCAGACGCACCTGACGCTCGATGTGCTCGACCATGCGATCACGAAACTTCACCACCGAAGCGCCTGGTGTCGGCCGGTCGGTAAACGACACGACGCCGTTGGCATCGGTGAATTTATAGATGGTGACGGCCCCGGCCGATTGCGCGGCCAGCAACAGAGCACACAGGATCAGTAAGCGCTCGAGCATGGGATTCAGTCTGGGTTGTAAAGATGTTGGGCCAGACTACCAGCGATCCGTGCTGTTGAGGACTCAGCTGTTTCAATCGGTAATAGAAGGAGCGTCAAGGAAATCGCGCCAGATCAGGGTTGATGTCCCGTAGGCCGGATTCATCCGGGAGGGCGGTCCGTCTGACGACACAACCGCTGCGAATGTACCTGTCTGCTCCCGGCTAAAGCCGGTCCTATGGGGTTGTATCAACCGCGATCAACCGCCCGGCACAAAGTGCTTCTGAGCGGTGCCGCGCGCGATCAGGCGGGACACGTAATCCAGCTTTTGTGCATCCTGATCGGTAAAGCGGAAGGTCAGTTGCAGCCAGTCGCTGTCAGGTTTCTGCTCGAACGCCACGATGGCGTGCAGATAACCATTGAGACGGGCAACCTCGGCGTTTTCGCCCTGTTCCAGGTCCAGCACCGCCTGCTCCAGAATCTGCGGCAGGTTGTCGGTGCGGCGAACGATCAGCAAGGCTTCCTTGAGGGTCAGCGCCTTGATCACACACTGCTGGATGCCGCTGGACAGACGCAACTGACCCTGCCCACGCCCGGTCGGCGCCTGTGAAGACGCTGCAGCGGCCACTGGAGGCGGCTTGGCGATGCCGGCCGAGGCCGTTGCCGCTGGCCTGATAACTTCGGCTCTGCCACCGGTGAGCGCGCTGAGCGACTCATTGATGGGCGATGCCATCCGGCTTGGCGCACTGGTCATTACTGCATCGAGCTTGCCGACCCTGGCCAGCGCCTTCTTGACCTTGGTCAGCAGCTGTTCATTGGTGAACGGCTTGCCGACGAAATCGGTAACACCTGCCTGGATCGCCTGTACGACGTTTTCCTTGTCGCCACGGCTGGTCACCATGATGAAAGGGACGGTCTTCAGATAGCCGTCCTGCTGACGGCACCAGGTCAGCAACTCAAGGCCTGACATTTCCGGCATTTCCCAGTCGCACAGAATCAGGTCGAAGCTCTCCCGAGTCAGCATGGTCTGGGCCTTGCGACCGTTGACGGCGTCTTCGGTGTGAATCCCCGGAAAATAGTTGCGTAGGCCTTTCTTAACCAGATCGCGAATGAAAGTCGCGTCATCCACAATCAATACACTGACTTTACTCATCGACGCTCCTGCGGGCGTATCCGCCATGACTGGCGAACTGCGGTGATGCTGATACGCCCTTTATTTCGGCAAGCATAGCGCTGGCTGATGGCCAGCGGCCAAACTGTTGACGACGCCAGGACATTTAATTCGCGGGCGGCTGAAAAATTCAAAGCCTTGGAATGCAAAACGCCCAGCATGCTGGGCGTTTTTTTCGCAGGCAGTCTTATTTATCGTCAGGCTGGGCCGGAACATTAGGAGTTTCGGTCGATATACCCTGCACTTCTTCTTTCATGCGCTTGAGGCCCATGTGACGCACGTCGGTGCCGCGCACCAGATAGATGACCAGTTCGGAAATGTTACGCGCATGGTCGCCGATGCGTTCCAGCGAGCGCAGCACCCAGATCACATTGAGAACCCGGGAAATGGAGCGCGGGTCTTCCATCATGTAGGTCGCCAGCTCACGCAGCGCGGTTTTGTATTCGCGGTCGATGATCTTGTCGTATTGGGCAACCGACAAGGCCAGCTCGGCGTCGAAGCGCGCGAACGAATCCAGCGCATCGCGGACCATGTTGCGGACCTGATCGCCGATGTGTCGCACTTCGACATAACCGCGCGGCGATTCGCCTTCTTCGCACAGTTGAATGGCGCGACGGGCGATCTTGGTGGCTTCGTCACCGATGCGTTCCAGGTCGATCACCGACTTGGAGATGCTGATGATCAGGCGCAAGTCAGAAGCCGCTGGCTGACGACGGGCAAGAATGCGCAGGCATTCCTCGTCGATATTGCGCTCCATCATGTTGATGCGGTCGTCGACCTCACGAACCCGCTGGGCCAGCCCCGAGTCGGCTTCGATCAAGGCGGTCACCGCATCATTGACCTGCTTCTCGACCAATCCGCCCATTTCGAGCAAATGGCTACGCACTTCTTCGAGCTCGGCGTTGAACTGTTGTGAGATGTGATGCGTGAGGCTGTCTTTATGGATCATGCTTGGTGTCCTTGGAACGTCCGATTGAGTGCAAAAACGCAGCGGTGGTTCAGGGGCTGACGAAGCACATCTCACCTAGCCATAACGACCGGTGATGTAGTCTTCCGTCTGTTTTTTCGCCGGATTGGTGAACAACGTGTCTGTATCACCGAACTCGACGAGCTTGCCCATGTACATGAATGCGGTGTAATCCGAGACCCGCGCCGCCTGCTGCATGTTGTGGGTAACGATCACAATGGTGTATTTGGATTTCAGTTCGTAGATCAGTTCTTCGACTTTTAGCGTCGAAATCGGATCAAGCGCCGAACAGGGTTCGTCCAGCAGCAACACTTCAGGCTCGACCGCGATGGTGCGGGCGATGACCAGACGTTGCTGCTGACCACCGGACAAGCCCAACGCGGACTCGTGCAGGCGATCCTTGACCTCGTCCCACAACGCTGCACCCTTGAGCGCCCATTCCACGGCCTCATCGAGCACGCGTTTCTTGTTGATGCCCTGAATGCGCAAGCCGTAGACCACGTTTTCGTAGATGGTCTTGGGGAACGGATTGGGCTTCTGGAACACCATGCCGACACGGCGGCGCAATTCGGCAACATCTTCGCCCTTGCGATAGATGTCATGGCCCCACAGGTTGATTTCACCCTCGACCCGGCAACCATCGACCAGATCATTCATGCGGTTGAAGGTGCGGAGCAGCGTCGACTTGCCACAACCGGACGGCCCGATGAACGCCGTGACCCGTTGCTTGGGAATATTCAGGCTGATATCGAACAGTGCCTGCTTGTTGTCATAAAACAGATTCAGACCCGGCACTTCGATGGCCACGGTCTCGTCGGCCAGATGCAGGCCTTGTCGCTTGCGGCCCAGGGTCGTCATGTTGACGCCGTGAGTCGGGTTGTCGTGCTGCATGGATTGCTCCCGTTGCCAAGCATTCTGTTCATCGAACCGCCCGCCTCTTCGAGGGAGCGGTGCTGTTGCCAATCAGATATCCAGCGCTTTGTATTTCTCGCGCAGGTGGTTACGAATCGTCACCGCAGACAGGTTGAGCAAGGCGATCACCAAGACCAGCAGCAACGCCGTGGCATACACCAGCGGACGTGCGGCCTCGACATTCGGGCTCTGGAAGCCGACGTCGTAAATATGGAACCCCAGGTGCATGATCTTCTGATCCAGGTGCAGATAAGGGTAGTTGCCATCCACCGGCAGCGATGGTGCGAGCTTGACCACGCCCACCAGCATCAGCGGCGCCACCTCGCCAGCCGCACGGGCCACGGCGAGGATCAAGCCGGTCATCATCGCCGGGCTGGCCATGGGCAAAACGATCTTCCACAGGGTTTCAGCCTTGGTTGCGCCCAACGCCAGCGAGCCTTCGCGCAAGGTCCGCGGGATGCGCGCCAGACCTTCTTCGGTGGCGACAATCACCACCGGCACGGCCAGCAGCGCCAGCGTCAAGGACGCCCACAGCAAACCCGGCGTGCCAAAGGTCGGCGCGGGCAAGGCTTCGGGGAAAAACAAGCGATCTACCGAACCACCCAGCACATAAACGAAGAAACCCAGGCCGAACACGCCGTAGACAATCGCCGGAACGCCGGCCAGATTGTTCACCGCGATTCTGATCAGCCGCGTCACCGGGCCTTGTCGGGCGTATTCGCGCAAGTAGACCGCCGCCAGCACGCCAAACGGGGTGACGATCACCGCCATGATCAAGGTCATCATCACCGTGCCGAAAATCGCCGGGAAGATGCCGCCTTCGGTGTTGGCTTCACGCGGGTCCTCGCTGAGGAATTCCCAGAGCTTCTTGAAGTAGAAACCCAGCTTGGTGAACGTGCCCATGGCGTTGGGCTGATAGGCGTGCACCACTTTGCCGAGGCTGATTTCGACTTCCTGGCCGTTGGCATCCCGCGCGGTCAGGCTGTCGCGATTGAAGGCGGTGTGCAGCGCGCCCAGTTGCGCTTCGATGTCTTTATAGCGGCTGTCGAGTTCGGCGCGTTCGCTGGCCATGTCGGCCTGGGCTTGCGGGTCCAGCGTGCCTTGCAGCTCCAGTTTGCGCGCCTGCAGGCGCAAGCGCTCGATGCCATGGTTGATGGCGCCGATGTCTTTCTTTTCCAGCCCGTACAGTTCGCGCGCCAGGCTATTGATGCGCTGGATGCGCTCCTGCAGGGTCGGCCAGGCCGCTTCGCCTTCGGCAACGATCTTGCCGTTTTCCTTCACATTGACCAGATAACCGTAGAAGTTGCCCCACTCGCGGCGTTCCAGGGTCATCAGTTCCTGCGGTTTGCTCTGCTGGGTCAACCATTCGCCCACCACCCAGGTGAAGTCACTGGGATTGAGGTCGCGGTTGCCGACCTTGACCAGTTCGCGGGTCATGAATTCCGGACCGGTATCGGGCACCGGCAAGCCTGAGCCTTTCAAGCGGGCGCGCGGCACTTGTTCCTGCTCGACCACTTCGCCGATCAGAACATGCTTTTCCTGATTGGGTACGTCGTACTGCGCGTAGGTCAGGTCCGCCGGCCAGAAATGCCCGAGGCCGCGCACGGCGATCACCGCCAGCAGGCCAATGGTCATGATCACGGCAATGGAAACGGCACCCGCACTCATCCAGACGCCGGGGGCGCCACTTTTGAACCAACTCTTGAGGGAGTTCTTTTTCACGAACTTCTACCTTCCTTAGAGAGACGAGTACTGCTTGCGCAGACGCTGACGAATCAGCTCCGCCAAGGTGTTCATCACGAACGTGAACGTCAGCAGCACCAGGGCTGCGAGGAACAACACTCGATAATGACTGCCTCCCACTTCCGACTCCGGCATTTCCACCGCGACGTTCGCCGCCAGTGTGCGCATGCCTTCAAACAGGTTCATGTCCATGATCGGCGTGTTGCCGGTGGCCATCAGCACAATCATGGTTTCGCCCACCGCGCGGCCCATGCCGATCATCAGCGCCGAGAAAATCCCCGGGCTGGCGGTGAGGATCACCACGCGGGTCAAGGTCTGCCAAGGTGTTGCGCCCAGCGCCAGCGAGCCAAGCGTCAGGCCGCGCGGCACGCTGAACACGGCGTCTTCGGCAATCGAATAAATATTGGGGATGACGGCGAAACCCATGGCGATGCCGACCACCAGCGCATTGCGCTGATCGTAGGTGATGCCCAGATCATTGGAGATCCACATGCGCATGTCGCCGCCGAAGAACCAGTTCTCCAGATGCGGACTCATGCCCAGCGACGCCCAGCCAACCAGCAGGACGACCGGCAGCAGAATCGCGCTTTCCCAGCCATCGGGCACGCGCAGACGAATCGAATCAGGCAAACGACTCCAGGCGAAACCGGCCACCAGAATGCCAATCGGCGTCAGCAGCAACAGGCTGAAAATCCCCGGCAAATGGCCTTCCAGATACGGCGCCAGGAACAGTCCGGCGAAGAAGCCGAGGATCACAGTCGGCATGGCTTCCATCAATTCGATCACCGGCTTGACCTTGCGGCGCATGCCCGGAGCCATGAAATAAGCGGTGTAGATGGCGGCGGCAATGGCCAGCGGCGCGGCCAGCAACATGGCGTAGAACGCGGCCTTCAGCGTGCCGTAAGTCAGTGGCGCGAGGCTCAGCTTGGGTTCGAAGTCGCTGTTGGAGGCGGTGGACTGCCAGACGTACTTAGGCTCGTCATAGTTTTCGTACCAGACCTTGCCCCACAGCGAACTCCAGGACACTTCCGGATGCGGATTCTTCAGGACCATCGGCAACAACGCGCCGCCCTGCTCGACCATGATCCGGTCGGCACGCGGCGATAAGGTAATCAGCCCTGCGCCGTCGGCGACTTGTTGAACCAGCAAGGTGCGATGCGCGGTGCTATGGAACACGCCCAGCTTGCCGGAAGCGTCCATGGCGATGAAACCCTTGCGCCGCTGCTCGGCACGGATCTGCACGATAGGCGCGGTGCTCATCTGGAAGTCGCGGATGTGCATCAGGCGCTGTTCGCCATCGACGTCTCGGGCCATGAACCACTGGGCCATGCCGCCTTTGGAATTGCCGATAATCAGCGAAATACCGCCCACCAGTTGCGTGCTGGCGGTGATTTCGGCATTGCCGTCTTCAAGCAGTTTGTAGCGCCCGTTGAGCGTGCGATCACGCAGGCTGAACACGTCGGCCTGGGCGCGCCCGTTGATCACATACAGCCATTGCTGGCGCGGATCGACATAGATCGCTTTGACCGCCTCCGATAACTGCGGCAATTCGATGCGGCTCAGCTCGCTGCTGGTTTCGCCGGTCATCATGTTTTCTTTCTGTTCAACGGCCAGCACATGCAGCTGCGGACCGGTCGACGCGGCGATCAACAAGCTTTCGCCATTGGCATTGAGGGTCACGTGATCCAGCGCCCGGCCTTGATCATCAACGGTCAGCGGCGCTTCACCGTAGGGCCAGAGCAGCGCGGGGGTGATGGTTTTCAGGTCATTGGGATAGGTGATCTGGTAGCTGTGGCGGAACACCAGCACCTGACCATTGGACAACCCCAACGCAATCAAGGGAGTGCCGGGCTGGTCCTTGCCGATGGACGCGACTGTCACGCCAGCAGGCAACGGCAGGCTGATGCGTTGCAGTTCTGCGCCAGTCTGGGCATTGAAAAATACGGCTTCACCCAGATCGGAAATCCGCATGCCGACCTGATTCTGTTCCTCGATGGACAGCATCAGCGGCTTGCCGGCGTCGTTCAGCCACCCCGGTTTGACCGGGGTTTCCTGAGTCAGGGTCGCGCCTTGAAACAGCGGCGCGACGACGTAGGCCAGATAAAAGAAGATCAGCGTGATTGCAGCGAGCACGGCAAGGCCGCCGATGGCCACGTACCAACGGGTCAAATGGTCCTTGAAAGCACGCACGCGGCGCTTGCGCTGCATCTGCGGCGTATTGAAATCAATGCGCTTGGCGGGTGAATTCTGATTCATCGAAGGCTTGGCCAAATCATTCATGCGCACACCCTAGCGGTCCTGTATGACAAAAACATTACAGCGAGGTGACGCAAAAAAGCCCGCCACCCACGATCCTGGCAGCGGACTGTACAGTTAATAGCGAGGCCTGATTCAAGCAGCCCTCGCCGCATTCACGATTATTTCGCCGCGACCGCACCTTCCTGCAAGCCCAGATCCGCCAATGCCTTGGTCACGACCTTCGACGGCAGCGGAATATAGCCGTCTTTCATGACCACTTCCTGGCCTTGTCGGGACAGCACCAGCTTGATGAATTCAGCTTCCAGCGGGGCCAGTGGCTTGTTGGGCGCTTTATTAACATAGACGTAAAGGAAGCGCGCCAGCGGATAGGTGCCGTTGAGTGCGTTGGCTTCGTTGTCTTCGACGAACTCGGCGCCTTCTTTCTTGGCCAGCGGCACCGTGCGCACGCTGGAGGTTTTATAACCGATACCCGAATAACCGATGCCGTTCAGTGAACTGCTGATGGAGCTGACCACCGACGCCGAGCCGGGCTGTTCGTTGACGTTGGCCTTGAAGTCGCCTTTGCACAGCGCTTCTTCCTTGAAGTAGCCATACGTGCCGGACACCGAGTTGCGACCAAACAATTGGATCGGCTTGCCTGCCAGATCGCCGGTGACACCGACGTCGGCCCAGGTCTTGGCATCAGCCTTGGCACCGCACAGACGAGTGACGGAGAAAATCGCGTCCACTTGCGCCATGGTCAGGCCTTTGATCGGGTTGTCCTTGTGGACGAAAACCGCCAGCGCGTCGACCGCAACCGGGATCGCCGTAGGTTTGTAGCCGTGACGTTGCTCGAAAGCCGACAGCTCGCCGTCCTTCATCTTGCGGCTCATCGGCCCAAGGTTGGCGGTGCCTTCGGTCAAGGCCGGTGGCGCAGTGGACGAGCCAGCCGCCTGAATCTGAATGTTTACGCTGGGGTATTCCTTTTTGTAGGCCTCGGCCCACAAGGTCATGAGGTTTGCCAGCGTATCGGAACCCACGCTGGACAGATTGCCCGACACGCCGGAGGTCTTCACATAAGGCTTGATCGCAGGATCAACAGCGGCAAAGGAATGGGCAGTCGCCACGCCAGCGGCTACGAAGGTCAGTGCAGTCATCAAACGCTTGAGTTTCATACCCGGCTCCGAGCGAGGTGAGTCAAAAAAATCCGTGGCCGTCAGTATTGGCGGGCGGCGTGACGACTTTATGAAAAGATTGTGACAGTTGCATGACTCTTTCACCAACAGGGCTTGGGCCTGCTGTCACGGGCTGAGCAACATAGCGCTTCGCGATAATTTTCTATCCACCAATTGCCAAAAAATATTATTGCACTTCAGCCGCTGATTATGCTTAACAGGCGTTATCACTTTTTAATACTTATAAGTCATGGAGACTTAACACATGGAACCCACATTCAGCAGTAAACACTTGGAGATGGAAGAACAGGCATTCAAAGCGCCCAGCCACGGCAGTCATTCAGATCGCGCCTCGCCTCTGAATCCGCTGCAGTATGACGAAACTTTTGGTCGCAATGGAAAGTTGCTGATCGATATGGGAGGACGCAAGACGCACTCGGTGTCATCTATCGTACAGATGCGCAACAGCTTAAGGTATCTGGCCACTTATTATGAAGGTCTGACTCCAGGCAACCCCGACCCTTATACAAACAATGCCGGGCTGGTGTGTTTTGATTCGGACGGCAAAGTTGACACTTCATTCGGCACGCGTGGTGACGGCACAGTTGAGGTGAGGTTTGGCACGACCCACTATTCACTGCTGCAGCAGATTATCGAACTCGAGAATGGTCAACTATTAGTCGGCGGACGCCATAGGCGGTTTGCAGAAGCCGAAGTAGACGATTTTGAAAATATGATGATGTCGCGACTTGAATCCGACGGTCGCCTGGACAAAAGTTTTGGCAATGACGGAGTACTCAACCTTACCGCACTTACCGAGAAAACAATCTGGGTCGTCGGCACGGTCGTGTTACCTGATGGAAAGATCATTTTTGCGGCATCCATCCGGGGAGTGGCAGAAACCCGCTCACTCTTGATACGGCTTACCGCCAACGGGCAACTGGATGAAAGTTTCGCCGACCGAGGCATCCTGGAGTTTCAACGCTCAGCAGCGAAAGGGACTCGTCTCTATGGCTTAAAGCTGAATGCAATGGGCTCTCACCTATTCACCTACGGTTATTACGATGTGCCCACAGGACACAAAGTGGGATTCATGGCCCGATTAGACACTGATGGCAACCTTGACCCTGACTTTGGTCAGGATGGTTTTGTCGACCTGGAGCCTGATGAGGTAATCCACATACAGGATGTTTCGATTTCTAGTGATGAAACACATCTATTGGTCAGCGGCTCACATTTCAATCGGACGTTGGACATTGTGGAAAGCCTGCTTGCGAGGCGCTCGGCCAATGGCAAGGCCGATGAACGTTTCAATCAAGGTAAACCGGTGTATTTGAGGTGTCATCCAACCTCGACGGGGGACGCCTGGAACTACGCAAGAACACTAATAGACGAGGCCGGGAAGATCGTGGCTTTCGGCAGAGGTGGAGTAGGAATCGACACTTGGTCAGTGGCTGGCCGATTCCATGCAACAGGTAAACCCGATACCAGTTTTACCGACGGTTCGAGTGTCGGCTCACCCTCGAACGCAGTGTTTTCATTCAATGGCAACTACGTAGAGGGTGCAGATCCGCGAACAATCCTGTGCGCTGGCGCAGCCGAAGGTTCCGGCGCGGTACTGGCCATCAAGGTTTGAAGTCAGAGCACAGGCCTGTGAAAGCAGGCCTGTGCCTTGTATCCGTGCAATCGCTTACCCGCGACGTACTTCGGTCTTCAGCAGGTAAAGCCCCATCCCCATGCCCATCACACACAGAATCCCCACATACCACGATGGCCCCATCGGGCTGGACTTGAGCATGAAGGTCACGACCATCGGCGTCAGTCCGCCGAAGATGGCGTAGGACAGGTTGTAGGAGAACGATAGACCCGAGAAGCGCACCGCTGGCGGGAAGGCCTTGACCATGACGTATGGCACCGCGCCGATGGTGCCGACGAACAGACCGGTCACGGCGTACAGCGGGAACAGCCAGTCAGGATGCGCGCCGAGGCTGTGATACAGCGTCCACGAGCTGATCAACAGACCAAGGCTGCCCAGCAGGAATACCCAGCCAGCGCCGAAACGGTCGGCCAGCGCACCGGCGCCCACACAACCCAGGCTCAGGAAGACAATCGCCAGGCTGTTGGCCTTCAACGCCACGGCAGCCGGAAAGCCGAACGTCGCGCTTTGCAGAATGGTCGGGGTCATCAGAATGACCACGATGATGCCCGCCGACAGCAGCCAGGTCAGCAACATCGAAATGGCGACCGCCCCGCGATGGTCGCGCAACACCGCCTTGAGCGGCACTTCCTCGGCCAAGGCCTTGCGCAGTTGCAGTTCGGCGAACACCGGCGTTTCGTGCAGCCAGCGACGCAGGTAAACCGACAACAGGCCGAACACACCGCCGAGCAGGAACGGGATACGCCAGGCGTAATCGGCCACCTCAATCGGGGTGTAGATGCTGTTAATGAAGGTGGCGACCAGCGAACCCAGCAAAATGCCCGCCGTCAGGCCGCAGGTCAGCGTGCCGCAAGCGTAGCCGATGTGGCGCGCCGGAACGTGCTCGGAAACGAACACCCAGGCACCCGGCACTTCGCCGCCGATGGCTGCACCTTGAATGACGCGCATCAGCAACAGCAGGATGGGTGCCCACATGCCGATTTGTGCGTAAGTCGGTAACAAACCCATGATCAGGGTCGGGACCGCCATCATGAAAATGCTCAAGGTGAACATTTTCTTGCGCCCCAGCAGGTCGCCGAAGTGCGCCATGATGATGCCGCCCAGCGGCCGAGCCAGATAACCGGCAGCAAAGATGCCGAAGGTCTGCATCATGCGCAGCCATTCCGGCATGTCCACGGGGAAGAACAGCTTGCCGACCACCGTCGCGAAAAACACGAAAATGATGAAGTCGTAGAATTCCAGCGCGCCGCCCAGAGCGGACAAAGACAACGTCTTGTAGTCGTTTCGGGTCAGCGGGCGCGCCGGTTGCGCAATACTTGAGGGCACTGAGGACATGGCAAGGCTTCTTCTCTTAGGGACGTCTCTTATGGGTAAGCGATAGCAATGCTGACTGCGGCGGGATGGCGTACAGCCGCGATTCTCTCAAGCAATGGGTGCGGATAGGCACCAAAATTGCGTGATACAAGCAGTCATGCCGCCTGATCGGGTCCGGCACGATAGCAAATTGTTTCAAAATGCACACAGATAGAAGCTGCAAGTGGTCTAAATCGCCTGTCCACGGGTCGTAGCCTGACGCACGGCCCGATATACTCGCAGATCGCGAATGGCTACAGCGTGTGTGAAAAAGTATCGGGGGTGCTGTGCGAAATCAACTGTCCGACAGCCGCTTTCGCAGAGTTTCCCTTCAGACGCTTCGAACCATCAACCGGCTCGTAACAGCGTCGTCTATTCACCGCGGCAAAGACTTAAGCGTCATGGGTCAGAGGCACCCTATGCAATGATCGAGCTCGAACAAGAAGATCCAATTCCACAGGGCGACCTTGCCTTGCAAATCACCGCGTTGCCCCGTGAAACCAATGGTTTCGGCGATATTTTCGGCGGCTGGCTGGTATCCCAGATGGACCTCGCTGGCACCGCAATGGCCAGCAAAGTCGCGGGCGGACGCGTCGCCACCGTCGCCATCGACCGCATGGCGTTTCTGGTGCCGGTGGCGGTTGGCGCGCAGTTGTCGTTCTACACCCAGGCCCTGGAAATCGGCCGCAGCTCCATCCAGATGATGGTTGAAGTGTGGAGCGATGATCCGCTGTCCAGCGAATGGCGCAAGGTCACTGAAGCGGTGTTCGTATTCGTCGCCATTGACGGCAGCGGCCGCACGCGTTCGGTCCCCGCACGGCGGTAATTTGCCGCACCTGAGGCATGCAGTGGCCGCTTCACGGTAAACTCGACGACTTTTGTACGGTCTATTTCTGTCACCGTCCTTGAGCGAGAACTTACTGATGCCAACGCCCCAGGTTGAAACCGTCACTATCGATGAGCTGAATTGCTGGCGCATCCGCCACGGCGACGCCCAGCTGGTCGTTGCCCAACAAGGCGCGCACATCGTCAGTTATCAGGTTGATGGCCAGCCACCGCTGATCTGGCCCAACGCGCAAGCCGCGTTCAAAAAAGGCAAGGCGATTCGCGGCGGTATGCCGATTTGCTGGCCGTGGTTTGGCAACCTTGAGCGCAACCCGCTTAGCGTTCAGGCCATGCGCCAGAGCGATGAACCGGCCAAGGCCCACGGCGAAGTACGAGCCATTGACTGGGAATTGCTGGGGGTTGGCGAAGACGGCGATGCGCTGCTCGTCGAATTCATTCAGCCCTTGGCCGAAGGTCAGTTGCCGGGCTGGCCGCACGACGTGGCGCTCAAACTGAGCATTCGCCTGGACGAAGCCCTGAACGTGAGCCTCGTCAGCTATAACTCCGGCACCGAAACCGTGAGTTTCAGCCAGGCCCTGCACAGCTACTTCGCGGTCAGCGATGTACGCGAAATCAGCATCAAAGGCCTCGACGGCCTGCGCTATATCGAAACCCTGGAAAACTGGGAAGAACGCGAACAATCCGGCGAGCTGCAGTTTGCTGGCGAGACCGACCGCATCTACCTCGACACCCCGGACATGCTGAGCATTGTCGACCCGCAATGGCAGCGCAAGATCCACATCTGCACCAGCGGCTCGAAATCCGCCGTGGTCTGGAACCCGTGGACGGAAAAAACCAAACGCTTCAACGACATGGCCGCCGATGGCTGGCAAGGCATGGTCTGCGTCGAAACCGCCAACGTGCTCGACGACATCGTGACCCTCGCGCCGGACGAGATGCATGTGTTGGCGCTCAGCGTTTGGGCTGAGGCGATCGAAGCGCAAGCATCAGAGGCATTATAGGACCGGCTCTGGAATGCATTCCGTAGGACCGGCTTTAGCCGGGAGGAGGTCAGCCCATTCGTAGCAGCGGCGTCGTCAGAACCCTCGCCTCCCGGCTAAAGCCGGTCCCACGAAGAAATGCTAAAGATCCGCCTCAACCACAACCCGTACCTTCGCCGCTTCCATCGCATAAGCGGCATCCGCCAGGTCATTGCTGACCTTCTCGACTTTCAGCGTGCCGACCACCCACAGCGGCGTGTAGATGTCGTCGATTTTCAGGCCTTTGGGGTAACGCACCAGCACCAGTTGATTCGGCGGCGGTGGCGGCACATGGATGCAGGCGCCTGGATACGGAACCAGGAAGAACAGCGTGCTGCGGCCCTTCGCATCGGTCTCCAGCGGAACCGGGTAGCCACCCAGACGAATCTCTTTGCCATTCATGGCCGGCACGGTTTTGGCCGAATACATGACCGCCGGCAGGCCTTTGCTCTGCTTCAAGCCGCCCTTGCTGTCGAACGTTCCCTGAGCTTCGGGCGAGTTGTGGTCGATCTCGGGCATCGCCTCAAGGGCTTTCTGATCCGACTTGGGCATCAATTCGAGCCAGTCGGTTTCGGGGATTTCAGCGTGGGCCAGGCCACAGGTCAGCAGCGCAGCAATAAATAAAAGACGTCGCATTGGCAAGCTCGGCAAGAGGATGAAATCAGGTCCGGCATTCTAGCCCTCCGCACGCCGAGTGCGCAGAGGGCTAACTACTCGCTGTCAGTTCTTTCTGATCAGACCGTACAGCACCAGCAGCACAACTGCGCCAACCAGCGCGCCGAGGAAACCTGCACCCTCGCCTGCCTGATAGATGCCCAACGCCTGGCCACCATAGGTTGCTGCCAGAGAGCCGCCGATACCCAACAGAATGGTCATGATCCAACCCATGCTGTCATCACCAGGCTTGAGGAAGCGAGCCAGCAAGCCCACGATCAAGCCAATGAAGATGGTTCCAATAATACCCATGTCATTCCCTCTGTATGAATTGGACACACCAAAGTGTAGATAAGACGCTCGGTGTCCTGCCATCTGAGAACGTACAGCCCAGAATGGTTCCACACTATAGGCGCTGCATTGCAATTTGACGGCGCAATCGCTCCGACCCGAACGGCTGACTCGCCCTACAACGCCAGCTGATTCGGCTCATTGCCTGCTGACATGAAGAGCTATTGATTGAGCCGGCCAAATGAAAAATTCATCTGGCCAATCCGATCAACTCTTCAAGAAATTCACTCATGAACATTCCTGCTATTTACCGTCGCTTACTCGCTGCGGCTTTGCTGATCAGCCTGGTATCACCGCTCATGGCCGCGCAACCGCCGATCAAAGTTCACTACTTCATCCACGACGACGTTCCGGCCCGGTTGCGGGGGGCTGATCTGCAAGCGCGTCAGCTCGATCACTGGGTCACTGAAATGGCCCGGATCGGGCAGCGAGAAATCGAGATCAATTACATCAGCCATGCACCCGGCATCACGTCCATGGACTACAAGAACACCGACATGAGGGTTGCGCTTGATGACTTTCGCGAGCGGATCGTTGACTACCGCCGCTCGCAGAACCTCACCGATCCCAACTTCAGGAACGAAAAATTCCTGTTGTTCGCGATGACTCAGGGCAACAACGTCGGTTGGGCCGAACACCAGCAGGAAGTCGGGATCGCCTCACCGGCGTACATCCCGATTGCAGCGCATGAGCTGGGCCACATGTTTGGCGCCTTGCATGATGACGGCGCGCAGCTGCCCATGGACCCGGACTCAAACGCCACTTGCGGCACTTACATGACTTCAGAGATCAATGAAAAGTCGTGTCTGAGATTCAGCGACAGCAACCGCCAGCGTGTCGCGCAGTATCTGCGCAACACGCCGTGAAGCAACCGGGCTACCTATTGCGGGCTGCCCGGTACTGATCAGCCTTTGA
Organism: Pseudomonas sp. CFII64; assembly: GCF_000416235.1. Classification (GTDB taxonomy): domain Bacteria; phylum Pseudomonadota; class Gammaproteobacteria; order Pseudomonadales; family Pseudomonadaceae; genus Aquipseudomonas. The sequence goes on from NZ_ATLO01000032.1 coordinate 59,795, forward strand.
TCAACGCTTCGACGAGCTTCACCTGACGGTCCAGGGTTGCACGGTCGGCGCTGCGCACCGTCGCATGACCCACTTTGCGACCGACCTTGAAGGCCTTGCCGTAGTGATGCAGATGGCAGTCGTCGATGGCAATGACTTTATCCACAGCGGGCACTTCGCCGATGAAGTTGAGCATCGCGCTTTCGCCAATCTTGGCCGTTGAGCCCAATGGCAAGCCCGCGACCGCCCGCAGGTGGTTTTCGAACTGGCTGCATTGCGCGCCTTCGGTGGTCCAGTGCCCGGAGTTGTGCACGCGCGGGGCGATTTCATTGGCTTTCAGGCCGCCGTCGACTTCGAAGAACTCGAACGCCAGCACGCCGACGTAATCCAGCTGCTTGAGCACGCGACCGGCGTAATCTTCAGCCAGTGCCTGCAACGGGTGATCGGTGCTGGCGATGGAAATGCGCAGGATGCCGTTGTCATGCGTGTTGTGCACCAACGGGTAGAAGCGTGTTTCGCCATCGCGGGCGCGCACAGCGATCAGCGAGACTTCGCCGGTAAACGGCACGAAGCCTTCCAGCAGACAGGCAACGCTGCCCAACTCGGCAAACGTGCCGGCGACATCGGCTTGGGTGCGCAGCACTTTCTGACCTTTGCCGTCGTAACCCAGAGTGCGGGTTTTCAGCACCGCAGGCAGGCCAATGCTGGCAACTGCGGCGTCGAGATCTGCTTGCGACTGGATATCGGCGAACTCCGGCGTCGGAATGCCCAGGTCCTTGAACATGCTCTTTTCGAACCAGCGATCACGAGCAATGCGCAAGGCTTCGGCGCTCGGGTAGACCGGCACGAACTGCGACAGGAACGCCACGGTTTCGGCGGGCACGCTTTCGAACTCGAAGGTGACCAGATCCACTTCATCGGCCAACTGGCGCAGGTGATCCTGATCGCCGTAATCGGCACGCAAATGTTCGCCCAGCGCAGCCGCGCACGCGTCTGGCGCCGGGTCCAGGAATGCGAAATTCATCCCCAGCGGGGTGCCTGCCAACGCCAACATGCGACCCAGCTGGCCGCCACCGATTACACCGATCTTCATGGAAAAACCTCAGGCGTCGCGCGGGTCTGGATTATCCAGCACGCTGTCTGTCTGCTCAGCGCGGAATTTCTTCAGCACTGCGTGAAATTGCGGATGCTTGGCGCCCAGGATGCTGGCCGACAACAACGCTGCGTTGATCGCGCCAGCCTTGCCGATGGCCAGCGTCGCAACCGGAATGCCAGCCGGCATTTGCACGATGGACAGCAGGGAATCGACACCGGACAGCATCGAGGACTGCACCGGAACGCCGAGTACCGGCAGGTGCGTCTTGGCTGCACACATGCCCGGCAAATGTGCCGCGCCGCCCGCGCCAGCGATGATGACTTCAATGCCACGGCCTTCGGCCTGCTCGGCATACTGGAAGAGCAAATCCGGTGTCCGGTGGGCCGAAACCACTTTGACTTCAAAGGGGATGCCGAGCTTTTCCAGCATATCGGCGGTGTGGCTAAGGGTGGACCAATCGGACTTGGAGCCCATGATCACGCCAACCAGTGCGCTCATCGTCGTGCCTCTCATCGGGCGCCCGCAGGCGCGTCAAAAAACAAACAAGCCACGCGGGAGACCGGCGTGGCTTGCTGTACGAATAATGACCGATCGAACCGGCCAAAGGCCGCGCAGTATACCGTAAAGCTGGCAGATGACAGCCCCCTTGACGACCATCTGCATTCAGGCCGCTTTCGGGTCCGTCCGGGTGCCAGCCAATACGCGCCGCAACAATTTTTCCTACGTATTCAATCCAGAATTTATTACTTCAGATGTCGTGCAGGCGAGCTGTATCACGCGCTGGACCTGTATTAACGTCGTGTTCGCCGCCATGGATTGGCGGAATCAGGGATTTGTCTGGACTTACCCTTGAAACCACCCACTTTCGTTAATGGATTAACGCTTATGAACCTGGATGTTCTTAAACCTGCCACGCTACTCCTGATAATGCTTGGCATGCTCTGGCAATGCGCTTTTGCCGATCAGACGCCGCAGAAGCGCCCGATATTCCTTACCGTCTTGCTGCACGACGATATTCCACAGGCCGAGCGCGAGCATATCCGCCGCGACTATTTTGTCTGGCTGCTCAAAGACCTTGAGAGTTTTACCGGACGCAGGGTTTACCTGGATTTTATCGAGCGCACAGGCCCGCTCACTGCCATTGACTACCAGGGTCGACATGAAGAAAACACACTTCGCGACTGGACACGGCTGGTCGACCAATACATCGCCAAGCACAATAAACCGCAGTTCATTACTCACAAATACCTGCTTTTAACCCGCAATAAAATCAGTGCAAAAACGTTGGGACTGACTAAACCCGGTCATTATGCAGCGATTGCATCGATGGCAACTTACACCGCTGCGGCTCATGAGATCGGTCATATGTTCGGCGGCACCCATGAAGCATCAGAGGTCATCTACAAGGTCGGCTGGTGGTGCGAAACAAACATCACGCCAACGCGCCTGAATCTCAGAGCCAATTGCTACCTCTATAGCGCGCAAAATAAAAAGTTGATGCTCGACTATTTAAACAAGGCACCTTGAAGTAACACGTTTGCCGCTCGACTGCACATCGGTCGAGCGGCCTGCTTCAACTCGGGTCTTGAGCGGCGCCGCCTTCCAGCTTGCGCCACAACAGGCGCACGTTGGCCTTGCGCACCAGGGCGCAGCGATACAGGCGAATCTCCAGCGGCACATGCCATTGCGGGCCGCCGCAGACCACCAGTTCGCCCCGGGCCAGCTCGGCGCGCACACTCAGTTGCGGCACCCAGGCGATGCCCAGACCTTCGAGGGCCATGCTTTTCAGGCTGTCGGCCATGGCCGTTTCGTAAACCGTTGTGAAGCGCAGACTGCGTTGCCGCAACAGCAGATTCACCGAGCGACCCAGAAAAGCGCCAGCGCTGTAAGCCAGCAACGGAACACTGCCCTCACCTTCCAGATCAAACAGCGGCTCACCCTCGGCGTTCGCCGCGCAGACCGGCAGCATTTGCGTTTCCCCAAGGTGCAGCCACGGGAAAATCTCGGCGTCCATTTGCAAGGCCGCGTCCGGGTCGTAGAACGCCAGCATCAAATCGCAGCCGCCTTCACGCAGCGCATGCACCGCGTCACCGACGTTGGTTGCCACCAGTCGCGTGGCGATGTTCAAGCCTTCGTTACGCAATTGGGCAATCCAGCGCGGAAAGAACCCCAGCGCCAGCGAGTGAGCGGCGGCCACTTGCATGACTTCACCCTGTCCGCCTTCCAGGTGATGCAGATGCCGCAGCACCTCGCCCAACTGTTCGACCACAGTACGCGCGGTCACCAGAAACAGCTGACCAGCAGCGGTCAGTTCGATAGGCGTGCGCGAACGATTGACCAGCGTCAGGCCCAACGCCGCTTCAAGGCTGCGAATGCGGCGACTGAACGCCGGCTGCGTAACAAAGCGACGCTCGGCGGCCTTGGAAAAGCTGCGCGTCGCGGCCAGGGCACTGAAGTCCTCAAGCCATTTGCTTTCCAGATTCATCGGTTCTCCAGAGCCGCTTGTTTACTGAAATAAACACAAAACCTGTACAGGCTGTGTAGGACCGGATTCATCCGGGAAAGCGTCAATACAGCCGACAAAACTATCCCGGCGGCACCAAAGCCTCGCGAATAAATTCGCTCCTGCAAAGGAGCAGGCACCAACCAGCACCTCTTCATACGCCTGTCACATCTTCCCCGTCACACGCACATTATGCCGTTCGTGCATGGGCCAGCGTTTAACAGCATTGGTCAAGCATAACCTGAAAGGCCAGTATTCGCAGCGTTCCGGCATGTTCCATGCCCTTTTTGAGATCATCTCTATCATGTCCTCGCCTGCATCATCGCGCATCGAAAAAGACCTGCTTGGTGTGCTCGAAGTACCCGCTGACGCGTATTACGGTATTCAGACTCTGCGAGCGGTGAACAACTTTCACCTCTCCGGCGTTCCGCTTTCCCATTACCCGAAGCTGGTTGTCGCACTGGCGATGGTCAAGCAGGCCGCAGCCGATGCCAACCATCAGCTGGGCCACCTCAATGCGACCAAGCATGCAGCGATCAGCGAGGCGTGCGCGCGTCTGATCCGTGGCGATTTCCACGATCAGTTCGTGGTGGACATGATTCAAGGCGGCGCTGGCACTTCAACCAACATGAATGCCAACGAAGTGATCGCCAACATCGCCCTTGAAGCGATGGGCCTTGAGAAAGGCGATTACAACCAGCTGCACCCGAACAACGACGTGAACATGGCCCAGTCGACCAACGATGCTTACCCGACGGCCATTCGCCTGGGTCTGCTGTTGGGTCACGACGCCCTGCTCGCCAGCCTCCACAGCCTGATTCAGGCGTTCGCGGCCAAGGGCCAGGAATTCAACCACGTGCTGAAAATGGGTCGTACCCAGTTGCAGGACGCTGTGCCGATGACCCTCGGCCAGGAATTCCGCGCCTTCGCCACCACACTCAACGAAGACCTGAACCGCCTGCGCAGCCTCGCGCCGGAGCTGCTCACTGAAGTCAACCTGGGCGGCACCGCCATCGGCACCGGCATCAACGCCGATCCGGGATATCAGCATCTGGCGGTTTCGCGCCTGGCAACGATCAGCGGTCAACCGCTGGTTCCCGCTGCCGACCTGATCGAAGCCACGTCCGACATGGGTGCTTTCGTGCTGTTCTCCGGCATGCTCAAGCGCACGGCGGTCAAGCTGTCGAAGATCTGCAATGACCTGCGCCTGCTGTCCAGCGGCCCACGCACCGGCATCAACGAAATCAACCTGCCAGCGCGTCAGCCCGGCAGCTCGATCATGCCCGGCAAGGTCAACCCGGTGATCCCGGAAGCGGTCAATCAGGTGGCCTTCGAAATCATCGGCAATGACCTGGCGCTGACCATGGCGGCTGAAGGCGGCCAGTTGCAGCTCAACGTGATGGAGCCGCTGATCGCCTACAAGATTTTCGATTCGATTCGCCTGCTGCAACGCGCCATGGACATGCTGCGTGAGCACTGCATCGTCGGCATCACCGCCAACGAAGCACGCTGCCGCGAACTGGTGGAACACTCCATCGGGCTGGTCACTGCGCTGAACCCTTACATCGGGTACGAAAACGCCACCCGTATCGCCCGAATCGCCCTCGAAAGCGGTCGGGGTGTTCTGGAACTGGTGCGCGAAGAAGGTTTGCTCGATGACGCCATGCTGGCCGACATCCTGCGCCCGGAAAACATGATCGCTCCACGCCTCGTGCCGCTGAAGGCCTGACGCAACCCGATTTAGGTAACACGCTCACCAGGCTGAGGGCCTAGACACCCCTCTCCCTTTTGAGGGTCCAGAGGTCATTCTCTCGGACCCTTTTTTTTACCCGCAAAACCGAAAGTGACTACAAACTTCAAGGAAGTCAGTGCTTTACGAAACGGAAAACGATTGCAGACGCAAGATCAGCGCACCGGTATAGTGCGCGCCCCCTAAAAACAACATCGAGGATTTATCTATGCTTGAAGTCATCAACGACTTCCTCTCGGGCAAAGTGCTGATCGTACTGATCGTAGGGCTAGGCAGCTATTTCACGATTCGTTCGCGCTTCGTGCAGTTCCGCCACTTTTTTCACATGTTTGCCGTTTTTCGCGACAGCCTGCGCAGCAGCGCGGGCCAGCTCAGTTCATTCCAGGCATTGATGCTCAGCCTTGCCGGCCGCGTCGGCGCGGGGAACATCGCCGGTGTCGGTATTGCCGTGACACTGGGCGGTCCGGGCGCTGTGTTCTGGATGTGGGTCACTGCCCTGGTCGGCATGGCCAGCAGCTTCATCGAGTGTTCACTCGCTCAGCTCTATAAACGCAAAGACTCCGAAGGCCAATACCGCGGCGGTCCGTCGTATTACATCCAGCACGGCCTGGGGAAACGCTGGCTGGGCATGGTCATGGCGGTGTTGCTGCTGGTGACGTTCGGCTTCGCCTTCAACGGCCTGCAATCGCATGCGGTGACCGACTCGCTGAAAAACGCTTTCGGGATCGACACCCTCACCACAGGCGTCTGCCTGGTGGTGCTGCTGGGCCTGGCGTTCATCGGCGGGATCAAGCGCATTGCGGCTATCTCCGACTTGCTGGTGCCGGTCAAGACCCTGATCTACATCGGGGTGACCATCTACGTGATCGTGCTGCAGATCGATCATGTGCCGGGCATGTTGATGACCATCGTCAAAAGCGCATTCGGCCTTGATCCGGTGTTTGGCGGGCTCATCGGCAGCGCGATCGTCATGGGCGTCAAGCGTGGCGTATTCGCCAACGAAGCGGGCCTGGGCAGCGCACCAAACGTGGCGGCCGTGGCACAGGTCGAACATCCGGTATCGCAAGGCGTGGTCCAGGCGTTCAGCGTATTCCTCGACACCTTCGTGATTTGCACCTGTACCGCGTTGCTGATCCTGCTGTCGGGCATTTATGACATCGGCTACACCGGCAATGGCATCGTCCTGGCACAAAACTCGCTGGCCGCCGTGGTGGGCGACTGGGGCCGGATTTTCATCAGTGTGGCTTTGGCGCTGTTTGTGTTCACGTCGATTCTCTACAACTACTATCTGGGCGAAAACAGCCTGCGTTTCCTGGTTGGCGAGAAGATGAAAGCGATCATTGGCTATCGAATCTTCGTGCTGGTCCTTATCCTCTGGGGCGCGGTCGTGGACCTCAATACAGTGTTCGCCTTCGCCGATATCACCATGACGCTGCTGGCATTCGTCAACCTGATTGCCCTGGCCATGTTGTTCAAGGTCGCGATGCGTATCCTGCGCGACTACGATGCTCAACGTAAGGCGGGCATCAAGACGCCCGTGTTCGATTCGAGCAAGTTCCCGGATCTGGATCTGGATCGCGCCGCATGGCCTGCAAACCCGAGCGGGCAGCCGGTAAATCCGGTTGAGGTCGCGGCCAAACCTGTCAGCCAAGCCCAATAATCAGCCAACGCGCTACCGGAGAAGAGCCATGACTCATGACACGCCACAACCCGCTCAGCGAGTGATGGTCCTCTATACCGGCGGCACGATCGGCATGCAAGCCAGCGCCAATGGCCTGGCTCCGGCTTCGGGCTTTGATGCACGAATGTCAGAGCAACTGGCCGCACAGCCCGAGCTGATCGTGCCGCAGTGGCGCTTTCGCGAGATGTCGCCACTGATCGACAGCGCCAACATGACGCCGTCCTACTGGCTGCGCCTGCGTGAAGCGGTGGTCGAAGCGGTTGATGTCGATGGCTGCGACGCGGTGCTGGTGCTGCATGGCACTGATACGCTGGCCTACAGCGCGGCGGCGTTGAGCTTCCAGTTGCTGGGTCTGCACGCTCCGGTGGTGTTCACCGGCTCCATGCTGCCAGCGGGCGCTCCCGGCAGCGATGCCTGGGAAAACGTCAACTGTGCCTTGCTCGCCTTGGGCAAAGGTCTCGCGTCGGGCGTGCATCTGTACTTCCACGGCGAGCTGCTAGCACCGACTCGTTGCGCAAAAATCCGCAGCTTTGGACGCCATCCTTTCGCGGCGCTGAATCGCTCCCATGGCGGCGAGTCAGCCGATCCGCGCCCTGCACAGCTGCATTACCGTCAGCCAAAAACCCTGGCCAGCGTTGCCGTGCTGCCGCTGTTCCCCGGTATTGGCGCCGCTCAGCTGGACGCCATGATCGACAGCGGCATTCAGGGGCTGGTGCTGGAATGTTTTGGCAGCGGCACCGGTCCGAGCAACGACCCGCAATTTCTGGCCAGCCTCGACCGGGCGTACCGGCGCGGGATCTGCGTCGTGGCGATCACGCAATGCCATGAAGGTGGTGTCGAGCTGGACGTCTACGAAGCAGGCAGCCTTTTGCGTGGGGTCGGCGTGCTGTCCGGCGGCGGCATGACGCGTGAAGCCGCGCTGGGCAAACTGCATGCCTTGCTCGGCTCGGGGTTGGACACCGAACAGGTGCGCATGTGGGTTGAGCAGGATTTGTGTGGGGAACTGCGTTAAACAGCAGGATTGCTGGCAGCCAGGGACGTAGCGATTGTCCCTGGCTGCGCGCATTCACTTATCGCGTACCGCTCAAGTGCGGTGACAACGATCATCTTCGGCGTAGATGGCCGTATGCAGATGGCCCTCGGCATCCCGCCATGCCCGATACATGCCGGGCGTATTGAAGCTCAGCACCGTCTCACCGGAAGGAGAGACTGCAATCACCCCGCCATTGCCGCCCATGGTTTTCAGTTCACCACAGACAACGGTATCGCACGCTGTGTGCAGGTCTTCGCCAGCCAACAGCACGCGGGACGCGATGTTGTGCGCGACCACCGTGCGAATGAAAAACTCGCCATGCCCGGTCGCCGAGATGGCTGCGCTGCGGTTATCGGCCCAGGTGCCAGAACCAATCAATGGTGAGTCGCCAATTCGTCCGTAACGCTTGTTGGTGATACCGCCGGTGGAGGTGGCCGCCGCGACGTGGCCATTGCGATCCAGGGCCACCGCACCGACGGTGCCGAACTTCTTGTCGATGCCGCCCGGCTCCAGGGAAACGCTATCGGGCTGTTGACGCTGCATATCCCACTGACGACGGCGCAGGTCGGTGTCGTACCAATCGTTGTCGACCCGCTCCAGGTTCTGCTCGGCAAGAAAGCTGTCCGCGCCCACACCCGCGAGCAAGACATGCTCGCTGTGTTCGAGTACCGCTCGCGCCGCCAGAATCGGGTTGCGCACGTTATGAATGCCCGCCACCGCGCCGGCTTCGCGGTTGCCGCCGGTCATGATCGCTGCATCCAGCTCGTGGTCGCCGGCATGGGTGAACACCGCGCCTTTGCCCGCATTGAACCAGGGACATTCTTCCAGCTCGACGACCGCGGCCTGCACCGCGTCCAGGCTGCTGCCATCCTGCTCCAGCAGCGCCAGACCAGCTTTGAGGGCGCGCAACAAGGCGTCGTGAATCGCGTTCTCATCGTCCACGGTCAACAAACCGGGGGTCAGCACGCCGGCGCCGCCGTGCAGCGCGATAGCAATAGGATTGGCCATTATGCATGGACTCCGTGATCGAGAATCTGATTGAGAAAGCGTCGGGTGCGTTCTGATTCGGGTGCCGAGAAGAAGCGTTCCGGGGTGGCTTGCTCGACAATTTCACCCTGATCCATGAACACCACGCGATCCGCGACTTTGCGGGCGAAGCCCATTTCGTGGGTCACGCAGATCATGGTCATGCCGTCCTGCGCGAGACCGGTCATGACCTCCAGCACTTCGGCAATCATTTCCGGGTCCAGGGCCGAGGTCGGCTCATCGAACAACATGACTTTGGGCTGCATGCACAGCGCCCGGGCGATGGCGATGCGTTGCTGCTGGCCGCCGGACAGCTGGGAAGGAAACTTGTTGGCGTGGGCGCGCATCTGCACTTTGTCCAGCAACGTCAGCGCGCGCTCAATGGCTTCATCCTGCGGCACACCGAGGTTGGAGGTTTGCGGCAAGGTGCAGTTTTTCAGCACGGTCAGGTGCGGGAACAGATTGAAATGCTGGAAGCACATGCCGACCTGGCGACGAATCCGCTCCAGCCGCTTCACATTGTCGTCCAGCACTTCACCCAGCACCTCGATAACGCCCTGCTGGTGGTGTTCCAGCTGATTGATGCAGCGGATCAAGGTCGATTTCCCCGAACCCGAAGGCCCGCAGATCACCACCTTTTCGCCTGGCTTGACCGAGAGAGAGATGTCCCGGAGCACATGCGCGTTGCCGTACCATTTGTTCAGGTTTTCGATGCGCACAATGGGCGCTGCGTCAGTCTCGCGATGATCAGTCATGAGCGGTTCTGTTCCAGTTTCTTTTCAAGGTGCCGGGCATAGCGCGACAGTGCGAAGCAGACGACGAAGAAATAAATCGCCAGGAAAATGTAGATCTCGTGGCCATAGCCCACCCATTCCGGTGCGGCCGCCGTACTCATGGCGATGCCGACGATATCCAGCACGCCCACGATCATCACCAGCGTGGTTTCCTTGAACAGGCCGATGAACTGCGTCAGCAGCGGCGCAATCGACTGTTTCAAGACTTGCGGCAGAACGATCTGGCCCATGGTTTTCCAGTAACCGAAGCCCAACGCCAGCGCGGCTTCGTATTGACCCTTGGGCAGGTTCTGCAAGCCGCCGCGCAGGGTTTCGGCCATGTAGGCCGCCGTGAACAGGATCAGCACCAGCTGCACCCGCAGCAGGATGTCGAACATCGAACCCGGCGGCAGGAACAGCTGGATCATCAGCGAAGCCATGAACAGCAACGAAATGACCGGCACCGAGCGCACCAGCTCGATATACATCACGCTCAAGATGCGAATCACCGGTTTCTTCGACCGACGCCCGAGCGCCAGCAGAATCCCCAGCGGCAAGGCGAAGATCATGCCCACGGTGCCGAGGAACACCGTGACCATCATCCCGGCGAACCTGGTCGACGAGATTTCCGGCAAGCCGGCGCCACCCTTGAGCAGCCACCACATGACCAGCGGCAGCAAGGCCAGATAGCCAATCAGCAGGCGACGGTCCAGACGCCGGAAAAACAGCAGCACGAACGCGGCGACGGCCAGCACCAACGCCAGCGTCACCCGCCAGCGCTCGGCTTCGGGATAGAAGCCGTAGACGAACAGATTCCAGCGTTGGGTAATGGGCAACCAGCACGCCCCGTGAGGATTGCATTCCGTGCGGCTGGTACCGACGAACGTGGCATCAAAAATCAGCCAGCCCAGCGCTTTTGGCACCAGCCAGAACAACAGGCCGAGCACCAGCACCGTCAGCAGACCGTGGCCGATGCTGGGAAATAAATGTTTATGGGTCCACGTCTGCGCGCGTGTCAGCAAAGGCTGGCGCGGCGGCAAGCGCAGGGCGGCGGCTTGATTGATCGCATTCATCTTCAATGACCCCGCAGGCTGATACGGTGGTTGTAGATATTCATCGCAATGGAAATCAGCAGGCTGATCACGCAGTACGTGCCCATGACCAAGGCAATGCATTCAATGGCCTGGCCGGTCTGGTTCAAGGTGGTGCCGCCGGTTGACGACACCAGTTCCATGAACCCCACCACGACACCCAGCGAAGAGTTCTTGACGATGTTCAGGTAGGTATTGGTGATCTGCGGAATCATCGGATAAACCGCTTGCGGCACGATGAGCTGGCGCATGGTCGATCCGTATTCGAACCCCAGCGCCTTGGCCGCTTCGTACTGGCCGCGCTGCACCGATTGAATGGCGCCGCGCACGGTTTCCGCGATGTAACTGGCGCTGTAGAACGACAAGGCCAACCACAAGGCGAGCATCTCCGGCACCAACGCCACGCCGCCGTGGAAACCGAAGCCTTTGCGGGCGGGGATTTCCCAGGTCAACTGTGCATCGCTCAGCGCATAGGCCAGCAGCGGCAACAGCACGCCACCCGCCAGCAACCAGGGCCAGCGACGCCCGGCGAAACCATGCCAAGGGGCTTTTGCCTCCCGCACACGGCAGCTGACATACGCCAGCAATGCGCCAATCGCCATCAGCAGCAAACCCCAGCCGACCAGCGAACCCTGGGCCAGCCACGGCAACATCAAGCCGCTGTTGCTCAAATAGGCGACATCGAACAACGAGATCGCCTGCCGCACGCCGGGCAATGCCAGCGCCAGCCCGTACCACCAGACCAGGTGCACCACCAACGGCACGTTACGCAGAAACTCGATACAGGCGCCGGCAAGGCGGCTGATCAGCCAGTTCTCCGAAACCTTGCACAGGCCCAACGCCACACCGAGCACCGTAGCCATCACGATGCTCATCACCGACACCAGCAAGGTGTTGAGCAGCCCCACCAGATACGCACGGGCGTACGTATCGTTGGGGGTGTAATCGATCAACTTGAAGCTGATGTCGTAACCGGCCCGCTCATCGAGAAAGCCAAAACCGGAGGCGATATTCAGCGCTTTCAAATTGAGGCTGGCGTTATGCGCCAGCAGGTAAAAGACAGCGGCAACAATGGCCAGCACAAGCCCTTGTTGCAGCACGCTCAACACTCGAGCGCTCTGCAGGCGTTGGGTCCACATGACAGTAATTCCGTTCGGTGGTGATTCGATCAGCGAATAGGCGGCGCGTAGAGCAGGCCCTGGTCTTTCCACGAGCGATTCAGGCCACGGGGAAAGTTGAGGACGGTTTTCTCGCCCAGATTGCGCTCATAGATTTGCGCGTAATTGCCCACTTGCTTGATTGCCCGATACGCCCAGTCGTTATCCAGACCGAAGGATTTGCCGACCGTCCCTTCCTTGCCCAGCAAACGGGCGACGTCGGCTGAGCCACCTTTCTTGTCGCGCATTTCATCGACGTTTACCGAACTGATGCCGAACTCTTCGGCAGTCATCAATGCATAGGCAGTCCAGGTCACCACGTTGCGCCAGACGGTATCGCCCTGCGCCACGAATGCGCCCAACGGCTCCTTGGAAATCACTTCAGGCAGCAACGCGTAGTCCTGCGGGTTGTTCATGATCGCGCGGCGCGAAGCCAGACCTGAAAGGTCGTTGGAGATGGCATTGCAACGCCCGCTTTGAAACGCCGCAAACAACTCGGGGCTCTTTTCAATGATCACGGTTTTGTAGGTCAGGCCGCGCTGGCCGAAATAGTCTTCCAGGTTCTGTTCAGAAGTGGTGCCCGGCGACAGGCAGAACGTTGCGCCATCCAGATCGGTGAGTTTTTCGATTCCGTCTTTGGCGTGAGTCATGAAACCCTGGCCGTCGTAAAACCAGACGGTGGTGAAGTCCACACCGAGGCTGGCAACACGATCGGCAGTCCAGGAAGTGGCGCGCGACAGCACGTCGATTTCGCCGGAAGCCAGCGCGGTAAAGCGATTCTTCGCGGTGGTCGCGATGTACTCGACCTTACTGGCGTCGCCCAACACCGCAGCGGCTACGGCACGGCACAGATCCACATCCATGCCGGTCCATTGGCCTTTGTCGTCGATCAACGAAAACCCTGGCTTGTCGCTGGCAACACCACAGCGCACCGCGCCATGGGCTTTGACTTTATCCAGCACACCGGCCTGTGCGGCCGCAGCGCCCACGAGGCTGACCAACAGCATAGATGAAGTCAGAAAATTCTTTAGGCCATTCCGTTTTTGCATAACATGCCCCTTCTACAACGTTTTAATTCTTATTGGGATAAACCACGACGTATCGGCAGGTGGCGACTGCCTGCACAATAGCGAGAGAAAACAGGCATGCGTTAGCAACTGTTGATCCACTATGCTGAACAGGCTATCGAATTTCGGAATAACACATGGACATCGATTGGTATCAGGATTTTCTTGCACTGGCCGACACCGGTAAATTCACCGCTGCCGCCAGCATGCGCGGCTCTTCACAGTCGGCGCTTAGCCGGCGCATTCAACTGCTGGAAGCCTATCTGGGCGCAACCTTGATTGATCGGAGCAAGAACCCGATCCGCCTGACCGCGGCCGGTCAAGCGCTGCTGCCCAATGCGCTGGAGCTGGTGCGTCTGGCGCGCGATTGCGAGCAAAGTGTGAAAATCCTTGATCGGCCGTTGACGTTTGCGTCCCTGCATACCCTGGCCTGCAATTTCTTTCCGGACTGGATCAGCCAGTTTTCGACGCCGCAAAGTCCGATGTTCACCCGAATCGACACTGGCTACCGCAGCACCGACGATTACTACATGGCGCTGATGTCGGGCCGTTGCGACTTCATTCTGTTTTATGGCGATGACAAGACAGAGCCGTATTCGCGGCAGAGCGAATTTGAAGTGTTGTCCCTGGGGCACGACGAACTTTATTGGGTGGCAACCCCCGAACTGGCAGCGCGCTGCGCGGCGTCGGACGCACCCATTCCGTGGCTGACGTACGCGCGCAGCGCGCAGTTGCACGATCTGTCACGCGTCCAAATCGAGCGCCATCCTGAACCCCATCGCTTGCGCCGCGTGTTCGAAGCAACCGTTTCCGAAGCGCTCAAACCAATGGCCGCCAGCGGCCATGGCGTCGCCTGCATGCCCCACACGATGGTCGCGCCCTTGATCGAACGCCAGGAATTGGTCCGCCTGTACCCAGACATGCAGTCCGATCACCTGGAAGTCATCCTCGTCCGCTGGCGCGGCAACCGAAACCCCGAGGCGGATGCGTTCTGGCAGAAGATTTCCTGAGGTGGCCGTCACGCAACCCAAACATCGGCAGGAGGGGACTATGTTTGGCGCGGCGTCCGGACGACAAGGTATTTCACGACCTACGTTAAGGGCGGGCGGCGTTTCGACTCAAACCGTACTCTCCACCCGCGCATCCCTGAGCATCGAATCCAGGTTGCGTTCGATGTTGTCGCACAGCGCGGTCATCTGGATTTCGTGTTCGCTGGCGCTGAACGGGCTTTGCAGGTCGGTGCCGATTTTCTCGATGGCCAGCAGCATGAAGCCGACCACGGTCGACGCCAGCGGGGTGAACCAGCCGAGGGTGTCGACCAGGCCAATCGGCACGATCACGCAGAACAGGCTGATGAACAGACGTGGAAACGCCACGTACGGGTAAGGCAATGGCGTGTTGGCGATGCGTTCCATGCCGCCCTGGCAGTTGGAAATTTCCACCAGCGTGGTCTCGATGCGCGCCAGGCGGATGCTGTCCAGGCGGCCGGCGTCGTATTCCTTGGCGAGCAGCGCAGCCGAGGCGTTGAGGACGTCGTTGGGGAAGTTGTTGGTGTCGTGGCGCCGGGAGTATTCCTCGCGGGTGATCAGCGCCTGCACTTCCTCACCGCATGAGCCGCCTTTCAAATGGGCGGACAAACATTTCACGTAGGCCACATGCCGACGCAGCAGCACGGCCTTGGCCGGATTGATGTCGCCGTCATCCTCGATCAGCGTCAGCACTTGTCTGGCGAAGCTGCGGGAATTGTTGACCAGTGCGCCCCACAACGTGCGCGCTTCCCACCAGCGGTTGTACGCGCTGGAGTTGCGAAAGCTGGTTAGCACGACCAGCGCCGAACCCAGCAAGGTCAGCGGCAGGGCGGGCAGGCTGATTTTTCGATCCAGAAACAGCATGAAGTCGACCGTGACGATCACGTCCCAAATCAACAGCCAGAACAACGACCAGCCGACATAGCCAATGGTTTTAATCAGAAACCGGTACTTCTCGATGATCGCTTGCTGCAATGGGACTACCTCGTGGCTACTGCGTAATACACGCCGATACCCTGCTTCGAATGTCTTTGCGGCATATGGTTCGCACGCGGGGGTAGAAATCGCTGAATCGTTTAAGTTTCGCGCGAACCTGTGACACGCCACCACTCGCCACCCAGCGTCGGCAAACAAAACTTCAAGGAACAAACCGCCCCCGGATGTGCTCCACACTTATCTGGATGTTCAGCAGCACGTCACCGAGGGTAAATTCAATGGGCTCGTCTTCAACGTCAATCTCCAGCGAACAAAGCACCGCACGCGACCAACTGTGTATCAACACCCTCCGCACCCTGGCCATGGACGCCGTGCAGAAGGCCAACTCCGGCCACCCCGGCACGCCGATGGCGCTGGCTCCCGTGGGCTACACGCTGTGGAACCGTTTTCTGCGTTATCACCCTGACCATCCCGATTGGCCCAATCGCGACCGTTTCGTGCTGTCAGTCGGCCACGCCTCGATGCTGCTGTACTCGTTGCTGCATCTGGCAGGCGTCGTCGAAATCGACGAACACGGCAACCCGTCCGGCAAACCGGCCGTGAGCCTGGAAGACATCGAACAATTTCGGCAGCTCGACTCCAAGACGCCCGGCCATCCGGAATACCGCATGACCACTGGCGTAGAAACCACCACCGGCCCGCTTGGCCAGGGCTGCGCGAACAGTGTTGGCATGGCCATGGCCGAACGCTGGCTGGCCGAGCGCTTCAATCGTCCGCAGAAAACCCTGTTCGACTACAGCGTCTACGTACTCTGCGGCGACGGCGACATGATGGAAGGCGTGACCGCCGAGGCCGCGTCCATGGCCGGGCACTTGAAGCTGTCCAACCTATGCTGGATCTACGACAACAACACCATCAGCATCGAAGGCCACACGGAGCTAGCGTTCAGCGAAGACGTGCAGACCCGTTTCGAGGGTTACGGCTGGAATACCCTGCATGTCACTGACGCCAACAACACCGCAGCGCTTGCCCGCGCCATCGAAGTCTTCAAACAGACCAGCGATGCGCCGACCCTGATCGTGGTCGACAGCGTGATCGGCTATGGCTCGCCGCACAAACACAACACCGCTGCGGCCCACGGCGGACCGCTGGGCGTTGACGAGATCAAGCTGACCAAAAAATTCTATGGCTGGGATGAAGATTCCAGCTTCCTGGTCCCCGAAGAAGTGCGCGATTGCCTGCGCGAGAGTTTGATCCGCCGCAACGGCGGCACTTACGAGGCCTGGGACGGCACCCTCAATGAACTCAAACGCAGCGATCCGCAGCTGGCTGATCAATTGCGCCGCATGCGCGCTGGCGAAATGCCAGAGCACTGGCAGGATGAGCTGGAAAACTTTGAAACCGACGCCAAAGGCCTTGCGACAAGAGCTTCCGGCGGCAAGGTGCTCAATGCATTCGCGGCGAAGATCCCGTGGCTGCTGGGCGGCTCGGCGGACCTCTCGCCGTCAACCAAAACCAATCTGACGTTCGACGGCGCGGGCAGTTATTCGGCGAAGGACTACAGCGGCCGCAATCTGCACTTCGGCATCCGCGAGCACGCCATGGGCTCCATCGCCAATGGCATGGCGCTGTCCTACGTGCGGCCTTACACCTCAACGTTCCTGGTGTTCAGCGACTACATGAAACCGCCGATCCGCCTGGCGTCGATCATGGAGTTGCCGGTGGTTTTCGTCTTCACCCACGACTCGATTGGGGTTGGCGAAGACGGCCCGACGCACCAGCCTATCGAGCAACTCACCCAGTTGCGTGCCACGCCGGGGGTGCTGACCTTGCGGCCCGGCGATGCCAACGAAACCGTGCAGGCCTGGAAAATCGCCCTCGCCCAGACCAGCCGGCCATCGTGCATCATTCTTTCGCGCCAGCCGATGCCCACTCTGGATCGCGATCAGTACGCTTCGGCCGAAGGTGTTGCACAAGGCGCTTATGTGCTGGCCGATGCTCAGGAAGGTGAACCGCAGGTGATTCTGATCGCCACCGGCAGTGAAGTCGGCATGACCGTGCAGGCTTACGAGCAGCTGAAAGCCGAAGGCATCGCCGCGCGCGTGGTGTCGATGCCGAGCTGGGAATTGTTCGAGGATCAGGACCAGAACTACCGCGACAGCGTGTTCCCGCCCACTGTTACTGCGCGGGTGGCGGTGGAACAGGCAGGCCCGATGGGCTGGGATCGCTACGTGGGCAACACCGGCGCCAAAGTGGTCATGAACACCTTCGGCGCCTCAGCGCCCATCGATAAGCTGCAGGCCAAGTTTGGCTTCACCGTGGAGAACATCGTGAAGCTGGCGAAGGAGCAGATCGCTCAATAACCCGTTGGAACCGGCCGTAGGAGCGACCGTAGGAGCAATCGTAGGAGCGGCCGTAGGAGCGACTTTAGTCGCGAGGGCGTCAAAACTGCCCTCCCGGCTAAAGCCGGTCCTACAACAATCCTCGCTTCAACGGGCGCTACGTCAATTCAGCAACCCGTCAACGCCACCTGCGGGCGTTCGCCGACAAAAAAGAACGGGCGCAATTTAACGCCGACCACGTTCCCGACGTACGCCGCCACCAACCACAGCCAGCCATGCAGGCTGCCGGAGGCGATGCCGCTGAAGTACGCGCCGATGTTGCAGCCGTAGGCCAGACGCGAGCCGTAACCCAGCAGCAAACCACCGATCACCGCCGCCAGTAGCGAGCGAGCCGGAATCTTCAGGTTCGGCGCGAAGCGTCCTGCCAGTCCGGCTGCCAGCAGCGCGCCGATCATGATGCCGATGTCCATCACGCTGGTAATGTCTTGCCACACGGGAGCGGCCAGCGCCTTGGCGTTGGCCGGCATCTGCCAGAACGCCCAGCTGCCGACATCAACGCCCAGCGAGCCTGCAACCTTCGCGCCCCACAAGGCGAACGCCGAAGTGATCCCCCAGGGACGTCCGGCCAGTGCCAGCGTCGCGTAGTTGAGCAACGCCAAACCTATTGCGCCCCACACCAGCGGCCAAGGGCCGTGCAGGAAACGCCGCAGCCCGACGTGTTCGCTGGTGACCGCCGCTTCGAGTTGGCCGTGACGGCGCTTTTCCAGGCGCAGCGTGACAAAGGCGATCAACGCAAACACCGCCAGACTGAGCGCCAGTGCCGGCAGCACGCCGAAGCTTTTCACGATGGAAGTCGCCGGGAACGACGGCAGCGAGAACCACCAGTCGACGTGATGCGTGGCGATCAACGAGCCAATGATGAAGAACAGCAATGTCACCAGCATCCGCGCATTGCCGCCGCCAGCAGTAAACAGCGTGCCCGACGCACAACCGCCGCCCATCTGCATGCCGATGCCGAAGATGAACGCGCCGAACACTACAGACACGCCAGCGGGCGCGACCAGACCGGTAACCGGCTGACCAAACAGAGTGCCCGCGCCCAATGCCGGGAAGAACAGCACCACCGCGATGGCCAACATCACCATCTGCGCCCGCAGCCCCGCGCCACGGCGCTCACGGATGAACACCCGCCAGGCTGAGGTGAAACCAAAGGCCGCGTGATACAGCGTCAGGCCCAGCGCCGCGCCGACCATCAGCAACAGCACCTGGCGAACGCCGACACTGCTGAGCAGAAACATCGCCGCGAACAACAGCAGAAACGCAGCAATCAACGCCGCACCCGGCTTGCGCGCGGGAGCCGCAGCAAGAGAAGTAGTCATGAGAAGTCTCGGTTGGAAGGTGATGGCGGCGATTATATCGCTAAACCCTACTCCAACCCGGACCGGCTTTAGCCGGGAGGGCGACGGGGCTGACGCCGCAGTTGCTGTGAATGAACCGGCCTGCTCCCGGCTAAAGCCGGTCCTACGGAACGCACTCCACCTCAATCCGCCCAAACCGCCCGCAACTTCTCCAACGCCACTGCAATATCCGCCTCCGGCACCGCCGCGAATCCCAGCACCAATCCGGCGCGGTTATTCATGGGTTCGGTGGATTCCGGCAGCCAATAATCGCTGAGCGCAGTGATTTCAACGCCGACGCTTTCGGCTTTCTCGATCAGCTCCTTTTCCCGCGCCAGGCTGTCCACCCGCACCGCAACGTGCAGCCCGGCGACGACTTTGGGCATCGGGCTGCAACCTCGCAAGCCTTCCGGCCAACCGGCCAGCAACGCGTCGCGTCGATTCAAGGCGGCGCGACGCATGCGGCGGATGTGGCGCTGGAAGTGGCCGCCAGCAATAAACTCAGCCATGACCGCCTGCGTACTGACTTCCGAATGGCGCATGTCCACGGCCCGCCGCTGGCTGAACGGCTCCACCAGGCCGACCGGCAACACCAGATAGCCCAGACGCAGCGCCGGGTAGGCGATTTTGCCGAACGTGCCGACATACAACACCCGACCAAAACGATCCAGCGCTGCCAAGGGCGCCAAGGGTGCGCCGCTGTAACGGTACTCGCCGTCGTAGTCATCCTCGACGATCCAGCTTTGGTTTTTCTCGGCCCAGGCCAACAGATCGAGGCGTCGCGCCAGGCTCATGACCACGCCGGTTGGATACTGATGCGACGGCGTCACGTAGGCGAGCTTGCAAGCGCTGTGCTGCAGTTGCGCGCTGCACATGCCCTCGCCGTCCACTGAAATGCCCTGCAGGTTTGCCCCGGCGATGGCAAACGCATGGCCGGCCGCGCGATAGCCTGGATTTTCTATCGCAACGCCGTCGCCCGCCTCGATCAGCAGCTGTGCACAAAGGCTAATCGCTTGCTGGGCGCCGCTGGTGATTACTATTTGCTCAGCCGTGCACTGCAATCCTCGTGAAGTGCGCAGATACACCGCAATCAACTCCCGCAGCCGCCAATCCCCCGCGGCTTCGCCGTAACCCAGGGTCTGCAAGTCGGGCTTGCGCCAAAAAGCCGCATGCAGCTTGCCCCAAACGGCAAACGGGAACAGATCGAAGGCCGGAATACCCACCCGAAAAGCGCGTGGTGCGCCCTTTGACGGTTTATTCAAATGGTGACGCTTGAGCAATTCCAGCGCCGCGCTGTGGATAACTTCTTCGGGCGAATTTTCGGCAGTTTCACGGCAATTTGTGGATAAGGCTGTGGGTAACCTTGTTGATAAGCCTGTGGATGGTTTTGTGGATAATTTTTTCAGCGGGATGGTTTTGTCGGGCAACAAAGCCACATACGTCCCGTCGCCGATTCGCCCGTCGGTAAAACCTTCCGCATAGAGCTGATCGTAGGCGCGCATCACGCTGTTGCGCGAGATGGACAACGACTCCGCCAGATCCCGGCTGGCGGGCAGACGCGTGCCGCTGCTCAAACGTCCATCGAGAATCCGCTGACGTAAGGCTTCATACAACTGACGACTCAAGCCATGGCGGCGGTCCAGCTCGATGCCGGCCAGATTGAAGGGGAAAGACAACGGACGCTCAGGCATGAATTGGTCCTATCAAATTCGCCAGTAATGGCTCTTACATCGAACCAATAGGCTGCCTAGGATTACGCCATTCGCCAAGGAGAATTTCATGTACACGCCGGCCGCTTTCAAAGATGAAGACCTCGCTCGCCTGCACGGGCTGATGGAACACACGCGCCTGGCGATTTTGGTCACCAGCGACGAAGCCGGAATCCAGGCCAGTCATCTGCCCTTACTGTTACGCCCCGAACAAGGCGCGTACGGCACGCTTTACGGGCATTTGGCCAAGGCCAATCCGCAATGTCAGGCGCTGGCCAATGGCGCGCAGGTCATGGTGATTTTCCCCGGTGCAGACGCTTACGTCAGCCCGTCGTTTTACCCGGCCAAAGCCGAGCACGGCAAAGTGGTGCCCACCTGGAATTACCTCGCCATACACGCTTACGGGATCGCCGAAGCGTTTACCGATGCTGCGCGCCTGCTTGAAGTGGTCAGCGGCTTGACCGACAAACATGAAGCCGGTCGCGCCACCCCTTGGGCGGTAGCCGACGCGCCTGCCGATTACATCGAAAAAATGCTCGGCGCCATTGTCGGCTTCACGCTGCCCATCGAGCGTCTGGAAGGCAAACGCAAGCTTGGTCAGAACCGCTCGGCCGCTGACGTGGCGGGTGTTCGCGACGGGCTGGCGGCCAGCGCTGATCTCAAAGATCAGGAACTCGCTCACTTGATGAGCTGAAGGAGAATTGTGTGACTGATATTCAGATCCGCCCTGTCACCGCACAGGATCACGCCGCCTGGCTGCCGCTCTGGCAGGCGTATTTGCAGTTCTACAAGACGCAATTGCCCGACAACGTCAGTAAATCCACCTGGCAACGGCTGCTCGATTCCAACGAGCCGACCAACGCTGCGCTGGCCTGGAAAGATGGCGAGGCCGTCGGCATGGTGCATTTCATCTACCATCGCTCGAACTGGAGCATCGCCAACGCGTGTTACCTTCAAGACCTGATCGTCGCCCCGCAAGCACGCGGCACGGGCGTCGGGCGCTTGTTGATCGAGCACGTTTACACGACGGCAAGGGCCGATGGTTGCGACAAGGTCCATTGGCTGACCCACGAAACCAACGCCACCGCGATTCAACTGTACGAGCGTATCGCTGAACGCCCCGGTTACATTCAATTTCGCAAAATGCTTTAGGAAGTCTGCCCATGTCGAACGATGAACTGCACTGGCAACCGGCCAGATTACCGAACAGCAAGACCCTCGAAGGGCGCTTCATTCGCCTGGAAAAACTCGACACCGCACGCCACGGCGACGCCTTGTGGACGGCGCTGGAAGGCCCGAATTCAGACCCCAAGCTTTGGGATTATCTGCCTTACGGTCCGTTTGACCAGCGTGAAGAGTTCAATGCCTGGCTGGCGCGCCACGCCGCAGACACCGACCCGTGGTTCTACGCCATCGTCGATCAGGCGACCGGCGCGGTGGATGGCATCTTGAGCCTGATGTCCATTGTTCCGGCTCACGGTCGCATCGAAATCGGCCACGTCACCTTCGGCGCAGCCATGCAGCGTACACCCAAGGGCACCGAAGCGATTTACCTGCTGGCCAAGGAATCCTTCGCGCTGGGCAACCGCCGCCTGGAATGGAAATGCAACGGCGACAACGCCCGCTCCAAACGCGCCGCTGACCGTTTCGGTTTCAGCTACGAAGGCACTTTCCGTCAGCACATGGTGGTCAAAGGCCAGAACCGCAACACAGCGTGGTATTCGATACTCGACGGCGAATGGCCTGAACTGCAAAACGCGTTCGAGGGCTGGCTGGCCGAGGGTAATTTCGAGGCAGGGCAACAGGTGAAAGGCCTAGAGGCGTTTCGCCGGTAATCAGACGGCCCGGTAGGAGGGGACAAGTCCCCTCCTACCGGTTTCGCGCAGATTCGGTAGGACCGGAGTTGTCCGGGAAGACGTTGGCGCAAACACCGGATTGAATCAGGTGAATGATGGTGGCCCAGCCGACGCCTTCGGGGACAAGTCCCCCCCTACCGGTTTTGCGCAGATTCGGTAGGACCGGACTTGTCCGGGAAGGCGTTGGTGCAAATACCGCATTAGTGTCAGGCAAAATGATGTCGGCCCAGCCGACGCCTTCGGGGACAAGTCCCCTCCTAGGTATGCCGATGCCGCCGCACCACGCCCATCTGCAAACCAAACGGCCGCAACACGGCATTCAGCGATTTCAGCGTCGGGTTGCCCTCGCCTTGCTCGATCTGAATCAGCGTGCGGACCGATATCTTGCACATTTTCGCGAACTGGCTCTGATGCAGACTGGCCCCTTCGACGCGCAAGCGTCTGACCGCCGCGCCGATTTCCAGGCTGCCGTCGGCAATGCCTTGTTGAACGCTTTCAATCAGCAGCGCGCGCGCATCCATGGACAAGGTCATTGCAGCCCCCAGGCAAGCAAACGCTGGTCGAGGCTATTCAAGGCGATTGCGGGATGGTTGAACGTCGCCTGGGGCAAGCCGCTGTCGCGCAGCAGGTCCGGCAATGCGCGGAGTTGCCGGGCGTCCTGACGCAAGCGCTCGAATGCGTCGTGCGGATTGAGAATGTCGGCCAGCGCATCGCAGGCAGCGCGCCAATCGACTTGCCCTGCCCGCCCCATATGCGCGATGAGAAAGCGTCTGGCTGCACCAGATGGCGCGATGTCATACAGAAACGCTGGCGCGGCAGGTAGTGAAATGGAATCAAAATCCAGCGGCAGACGAGCGCTCACGGCCAGGGCAAAGGGGCTTTGATAAGCATCCAGATTGGCGTGCACGTAGGCCGACTTGTACGCAAAACGACAAGGGCCGAGAAAACCCTCTGCCGGTTCGGCAAAGGACAAACTCATGGCGTCTTGCCAAACTCCATTGCCGTAGACCTGAAGGGTAAGGTTCAATTTAGACACCTGCAGTATATTGCACTTAACCAGCATTTTTCGTCGCATTATCTGCACTATGGTGCATATATATGCGGAATATACACACAGAAATGCATTTTGATGCAGTTACCATACGATCGTTAGAGCGAAGCTAATTCGCGAGCAAGCTCGCTCCCACCAAAATCACCAGACGAAAAAAAGGGAGCATTACGCTCCCCCAGAGGTTAATCGTTAAAGCTGTTTGTCGAGGCTGTGATCAGCCTTCGATCTCGATCAGGATCTCGCCCGGGTTCACCCGATCGCCCTTGGCCACATGGATTGCCACGACCTTGCCAGCGATGGCCGCCTGAACTTCGGTTTCCATTTTCATGGCTTCGGTGATGAGCACTGCCTGACCGGCCTTGACCATGTCGCCTTCCTTGACCAGCACATCGACGATGTTGCCCGGCATGGTGGTGCTGACGTGGCCCGGCGCGCTGGCCTGGGCGCGCTTGCTGGCGCCGCCGCTGACGAATTCGTTGAGCGGTTCGAACACCACTTCTTCAGGCATGCCGTCGATGGACAGATAGAAGTGGCGCTTGCCTTCGGCCTTGACGCCCACGCCAGTGATGTCGACGCGGTAGCTTTCGCCGTGCACATCGATGACGAACTCGGTCGGTACGCCTTCGCCGCCCGCCTTGCTCACGCCGCCCGCTTCCGGAATCGGCAACAGCACTTCCGGTTTCAGAGTGCCCGCCGCGCGTTCTTCGAGGAACTTGCGGCCAATATCCGGGAACATCGCGTAGGTCAGCACGTCTTCTTCAGACTTGGCAACGTCGCCGATTTCCCCGCGCAGCTTGGTCATTTCCGGCTTGAGCAGATCCGCCGGGCGCACGTCGATCAGCTCTTCGTTGCCGATGGCCTGACGACGCAGCTTCTCGTCGACCTGGCCCGGCGCTTTGCCATAGCCGCCTTGCAGATAGAGCTTCACTTCGTTGGTGATGGTTTTGTAACGCTCGCCAGCCAGCACGTTAAAGAACGCCTGGGTGCCGACGATCTGCGAGGTCGGCGTTACCAGCGGCGGATAACCGAGGTCTTTGCGAACCCGTGGAATCTCGGCCAGCACTTCGCTCATGCGATTGAGCGCGCCCTGCTCTTTGAGCTGGTTGGCGAGGTTGGAAATCATCCCGCCCGGCACCTGATTGATCTGCACGCGAGTATCGACGGCGGTGAATTCGCTTTCGAACTGGTGATATTTCTTACGCACGGCGTAGAAGTACAGACCGATCTCTTGCAGCAATTCCAGGTTCAGCCCGGTATCGAACTCGCTGCCCTTGAGCGCGGCGACCATCGATTCAGTGCCCGGATGACTGGTGCCCCAGGCGAAGCTGGAGATGGCCGTGTCGATATGATCGGCGCCGTTCTCGATGGCCTTGAGCTGGCACATGGCGGCCAGGCCAGCGGTGTCGTGGGAATGGATAAACACCGGCAGCGATTGCTCGGCCTTCAGCGCCTTGACCAGTTCACCGGTCGCGTATGGCGTCAGCAAGCCAGCCATGTCCTTGATGGCGATGGAGTCGCAACCCATGGCTTCCATCTGTTTGGCCTGAGCAACGAAGGCGTCGATGGTGTGCACCGGACTCGTGGTGTAAGCGATGGTGCCTTGGGCGTGTTTGCCCGAATCTTTCACCGCTTCGATGGCCACGCGCAGGTTACGCACGTCGTTCATGGCGTCGAAAATGCGAAACACGTCGATACCATTTTCGGCAGCCTTGGCGACGAAGGCTTTGACTACGTCGTCGCTGTAATGGCGATAGCCCAGCAGATTCTGGCCGCGCAGCAGCATTTGCAGACGCGTGTTGGGCAACGCCGCGCGCAGTTGGCGCAAACGCTCCCACGGATCTTCTTTGAGGAAGCGCACACACGCATCGAAGGTCGCGCCGCCCCAGCATTCCAGGGACCAGTAGCCGACTTTGTCGAGCTTGTCGCAAATCGGCAGCATGTCTTCGGTGCGCATGCGGGTCGCCAGCAGCGACTGATGAGCGTCGCGCAGGATGGTGTCGGTTACAAAAATTTGTTTGCTCATATTCAATTCCTCACAGGCCCGCATGGGCGGCGATGGCGGCGGCGATGGCCAGGGCCAGCTCTTCGGGTTTGCGCTTGATCGAGTAGTTGGTCAGTTCCGGGTGAGCTTCGACGAAGCTGGTGTTGAACTGACCGCTACGGAATTCCGGGTTACGCAGGATTTCCTGGTAGTACGCGGCGGTGGTCTTCACGCCTTGCAGACGCATGTCGTCCAGGGCGCGCAAGCCGCGATCCATCGCCTCTTCCCAGGTCAGCGCCCAGACAATCAGCTTCAGGCACATGGAGTCGTAGTACGGCGGAATCGTGTAACCGGTATAGATCGCCGTGTCGGTACGCACGCCGGGGCCGCCGGGTGCGTAATAACGGGTGATCTTGCCGAAGCTGGGCAGGAAATTGTTTTTCGGGTCTTCGGCGTTGATCCGGAATTGCAGGGCAAAACCGCGATGGATGATGTCTTCCTGCTTGACCGACAATGGCAGGCCCGAAGCGATGCGGATCTGCTCGCGAACGATGTCGATGCCGGTGATTTCTTCGGTGATGGTGTGTTCCACCTGCACCCGGGTGTTCATCTCCATGAAGTACACCTCGCCCTCGGCGAGCAGGAACTCCACGGTGCCGGCGTTCTCGTAACCTACCGCTTTGGCCGCACGCACCGACAAGTCACCGATGTAGGCGCGTTGTTCCGGGGTGAGCTGCGGGCTCGGCGCGATTTCGATGAGCTTCTGGTTGCGGCGCTGGATCGAGCAGTCGCGCTCGAACAGATGCACCACGTTGCCAAAACTGTCGCCGAGAATCTGCGCTTCGATGTGCTTGGGATTGACGATGCATTTTTCGAGGAAGACTTCGGCCGAGCCAAACGCCTTGGTCGCTTCGGAAATCACTCGCGGGAAGGCCTGCTCCAGTTCTTCACGGCTGTTGCAACGACGAATGCCACGCCCGCCGCCGCCGGAAGTGGCCTTGAGCATCACCGGATAACCGATGCGGTCGCCTTCCACCAGCGCTTCGGCGATGTCCGCGACGTTGCCTTCAGTGCCAGGCGTGACCGGCACTCCGGCCTTGATCATGCTGCGCCGGGCTTCGGTCTTGTCACCCATGCGGCGGATGACTTCAGCCGAAGGTCCGATGAATTTGATTCCACGTTCGGCGCAGATATCAGCCAGTTCAGCGTTTTCCGAGAGGAAGCCATAACCGGGGTGCAGCGCATCACAACCGGTTTCCACGG
This sequence comes from Pseudomonas sp. CFII64, assembly GCF_000416235.1. Lineage (GTDB taxonomy): Bacteria > Pseudomonadota > Gammaproteobacteria > Pseudomonadales > Pseudomonadaceae > Aquipseudomonas. The sequence continues at coordinate 86,514 of NZ_ATLO01000032.1, forward strand.
CCAGGTTGACCAGCTTGCGCGGGTTCAGATAACCGGCCAGCGGTTCGGCACCAATACTGTGGGCCTCGTCAGCGCGTTTGACGTGCAGCGCGTGACGGTCGGCGTCGGAATAGATCGCTACGGAGCGGATGCCCATTTCGGCGCAAGCGCGCACGATACGGACAGCGATCTCACCGCGGTTGGCGATCAGGATTTTTGTTATCACGAGTATTTCCTCGACCATTGAACAGACGAAGCGACTAAGCCGCTCGGCGCAGGACCGGATATCGCTTCGGCCGCTGCTTTTTTGTAGCCTCTTTTTTTGTAACTGCGCATGTGGATTTTTGTCGCACCACAACCCTATGCCGGATCAGTGATTAACAAAAATGAGTAAATATTGGGATGACTATAAGTAAAAGCTTATAGTTGGTGCTTCAGCTATTCGAAGGAGCCGCAAATAATGCGTAAGTCATTGATGCGTATGACATTGCGTCAACTGCGGATTTTCAATGAGGTCTGCGATCTGCGTTCTTACAGCCGCGCGGCGGATGAAATGGCCCTCACGCAACCGGCCGTCAGCTTGCAGATACGCCAGCTGGAAGAGCTGATTGGCCAGCCGCTGTTCGAATATATCGGCAAAAAACTCTACCTGACCGAAGCCGCCGAGGCGCTGCAACTGGCCAGTCGCGACATTTTCGGGCGGCTGGAAAGCCTGGATATGCAGCTCACCGATTTACAGGGTTCTCTGCAAGGTCAACTCAAGCTGGCGGTCGAGTCGAGCTGCAAATATTTCGTCCCGCACCTGTTCGCCGCCTTCAAGCGCAACTATCCGGAAGTCATTCTCAACCTGACGGTGGTCAATCGCGCCCAGGTCATCAGACGGCTTTCCGACAATCGCGACGATCTGGTGGTGATGTCCATGGTCCCTCAGGACATGGGCCTGGAATTTCTACCCTTCCTCAACAACCCGATTGTCGCGGTCGCGCCGCCGGACCATCCGCTGTGCCACGGGCAAGCCCTGGCGCTGAAGGATCTGGAACCTTATCCGCTGCTGATTCGCGAAAGCGGCTCGGGAACGCGCAAGGCCTGCGAGGAATACTTCAAGGACAAGCGCGTGCATTTCACCCAGACGCTGGAGGTTGCGTCCCACGAAGCGCAGCGCGAATGCGTGGTGGCCGGGCTGGGCATTGCGCTGCTGACGCGCCACGCGGTCAGCCTCGAACTCGCCACCGGCCTGCTCGTCGAGCTGCCCGTGGCCGAGTTGCCGCTGTATCGCAGCTGGTGCGTGGTGCAGGCCAGGGACAGACGTCTATCGCCGGTCGCTCATGCCTTCCTTGGTTTCATCCGCACCGAACGCGCGCAGATCAGCCAGCTTGTCGAGCGTTTCGACGGACGCCTTCGCTAGCGTTGGAAGCCTGCCAGAAACGACCGGAAATACTGTCGTCGAAATCCGAGAGGGCTTGATTCAGTTTGCGCTCTTCCGAATAGCTTTCGATTGCACGGCGAAATGCCATTCGACGCTGGTCTTCCTGTTGACGGCGGGTTTTGACGGTGCTGTTCGAGTCATCATGATGCCGAGCCATATCCTGTCTCCCAATGCGTGTGTGGGAATACAGAATGGGCGGCAATGGTGACAAAACGATGAAAGCATTTTCCCGGACAAGTCCGGTCCTACCCAATTCACGCACAACCGGTAGGAGGGGACTTGTCCCCGAATCGCCAGCCCGGCCCACCGCAATCCGCCTGGTCCGGCGCACTGCCAGAGCCACTGCTATCGAGGACAAGTCCTCTCCCACCGAGGCAACGCGCCCTGTGGGAGAGGACTTGTCCTCGAAAAGGCCCGAACGACTACAGATTCCGTGTGATCAATCCTCGTGGGATTTGACCGACTTGGGTGATAAACGAAGGCTGCGCAGGCTGCGTTTAACGCTTTTCAGGTGGTTGACCAGGCTTGGGCCGCGCGCCATGGCAACGCCCATCGCCAACACGTCGATCACCACCAGGTGAGCGATACGCGAGGTCAGCGGGGTGTAGATTTCCGTGTCTTCATGCACGTCGATGGCCAGGTTGACCGACGACAGCTCGGCCAATGGCGTCTGGCTCGGGCACAAGGTAATCAAGGTCGCACCGCTTTCGCGAACCAGATTCGCGGTAATCAGCAGATCCTTGGAGCGACCGGATTGCGAGATGCACACCGCAACGTCCGTAGGCTTCAAGGTCACGGCCGACATGGCCTGCATGTGTGGATCGGAATAAGCCGCAGCGCTGAGCAACAGGCGGAAGAACTTGTGCTGGGCATCCGCCGCCACCGCGCCGGACGCGCCAAAGCCGTAGAACTCCACCCGCTTGGCCGCTGCCATGGCGCTGACCGCCAGTTGCAAGGCATGGGGGTCGAGGTTCTCGCGCACTTCCATCAAGGTGTGCAGCGTGGTGTCGAAAATCTTCAGGCTGTAGTCGGCGACCGAATCGTCTTCATGAATCGCGAACTGACCAAAACTCGCCCCCGCCGCCAGACTCTGGGCCAGCTTAAGCTTCAAATCCTGAAAGCCGGTGCAACCGATGGCGCGGCAAAAACGCACGATGGTCGGTTCGCTGATACCAACGCTGTGCGCCAGATCGGCCATGGAACTGTGCATCACAGCGGCAGGGTCAAGCAGCACGTGATCGGCGACCTTGAGTTCCGATTTACGTAGCAGGTGGCGTGACTGGGCAATGTGGTGCAGCAGATTCAAGGGGGCAGACTCGATAAAGGTGCGTTGGCCGGGATGTAGCTTTCTTGTAGTTATACTACATGACCTGCGGGACGCCCAGTTAAACGAGCTCGCCCGGTCTCACACCAGTGATTGAATGACCTATCCAGCAATCATGTAGGCCTCTTCCTACCTCAGTTGCCGTCTCTGGCGGCGTATTCCTCCAAAACCCCCGCCAACGCCCCCGCTTCAATCGGCCGACTGATCAAATAACCCTGCACTTCGTCGCATGCGTTGGCCTTGAGGAAATCCAGCTGTGTCTGGTTCTCGACACCTTCGGCCACGACTTTCAGCCCGAGGCTGTGGGCCATGGCGATGATCGCGCGGGTGATCGCCGCGTCTTCAGTACCTTCGCCAAGGCCGCGAATAAAGGCCTGATCGATTTTTACGTAGTCCACCGGGAAGCGTTTGAGGTAGCTCAGGGAAGAATAGCCGGTGCCGAAATCGTCGATGGCGAGTTTTACGCCCAGTTCACGCAGCTGCTGAAAGGTCGCAATGATGTGTTCGACGCTGTCCAGCAACTGGCTTTCGGTCAGCTCAAGCTCCAGCCATTGCGGCGCCAGACCGGTTTCTTCGAGAACCTGACGCACCAGACTGACCAGCTTGCCCTGCCGCAGCTGATGCACCGACAGGTTGACCGACACGCGAATCGGTGCGAGCCCCTGACGCTGCCATTCGCAGGCCTGGCGACAGGATTCGCGCAGCACGAATTCACCGATGGCACCGATCAAACCCGTCTCTTCGGCCAGCCCGATAAAATCCCCCGGCGGCACCATGCCCATGACCGGATGCCGCCAGCGCACCAACGCCTCGACCGCATCCAGCCGACCGCTGGCCAGACACAGCTTGGGCTGATAGAAAACCTCCAGTTGCTGCTCTTCGATGGCCTTGCGCAGCTGAATTTCCAGCTGTAAACGCTCCAGCGTGCTGGCTTGCAGGCTTTCGGTGTAAAACTGGAAATTGTTGCCCCCCAGATGCTTGGCGTGTTGCATCGCCATGTTGGCCTGACTGACCAGCGCCGGGATTTCCCGGGCCGAATCGGGCAGCAGGCTGATACCCACCGATGCGCTGACCACCAGTTCATGCCCGCCCACCGCAATCGGCATGCGCAGCTTGGCCAGCAGTCGGCTGGTGACCCGCGCCAGGCTGGACAGGTTGGCGTAGGCATCGAATAACACGGCAAATTCGTCGCCGGACAATCGGGCGATGGTGTCGGCTTCCGGCAGCGCGCTGGTCAGACGTCGCGCCACCTGCTTGAGCAACTGGTCGGCGACTTCATGCCCGAGGCTGTCATTGAGCAGCTTGAAGCGGTCCAGATTGATGTGCAGCAGCGCCAGGCTTCTCCCGCCCTGGCGCACGCGCTTGTTGGCTTCGCGCAGGCGTTCGGTGAACAGCGAGCGATTGGCCAGCCCGGTCAGTTCATCAAAGTGGGTGAGATAGCGCATGCGCTCTTCGGATTCGCGGCGCGCGGAAAGATCGGCGAAGAAGCCGACGATATGGCTCATCTTGCCTGCACCATCGCGCACGACGCTCAGCTGCAGCCATTGCGGATAGAGCTCGCCGTTCTTGCGGGTTTCCACCAGTTCACCCTGCCAGCAGCCGGTCTGCTCCAGGGCCTGATGAATGGCAGCAAAATGCCGCCGCGCATCGCGACTGCTGGCAATTTCAGTCACTTTACGTCCGACCAGATCTTCCGGCTGATAGCCGCTGACCCGACTGAACGCCTGATTGACGGTAACAATGTTGTACTCCGGGTCGAAGATCACAATGCCTTCGCTGGCGGCTTCAAATACCGTCGCGGCCAAGCGCGGCGGGCTTTGGCTGAGCGTCTGGTTGGCCTCTTCCAGCTCAAGCGTGCGTAGCGCTACACGTTCTTCGAGGCCCGCCTGCGCATCACGCAAATCGCGCTCGGCATTGCGGCGCTGCTCGATTTCCCGGGCCAGTTCCTGATTGAGCTGGTCGCTTGTGGCTTGCGCTTGCTGCAGGTTGTCGATCAGGGCCTGATTCTGGAAGCGGCGGATCAAACCGCGCTGGATCAGCCGATTGACCTGCCAGGCGACCACGATCAGGGCGAACAACAGGATCAAACCGAGCCAGCCCCAACCGCGCAACGGCACGTCGCCACCCCAGAACAGGTAAATGATCGGCGGCAGCAGGCACGGCAAGGTGAAGGTCAGGAATGCTGTGATGCTTGCGGCGTAAGCGATGCTGGCAGACAGCGTCGCCGCGCCGATCAGGCCAAACACCCAGGCTTGCTGCTGGAAGTTTTCCGCAGGCACCAACACCAGCGCGGCACTGGCCAGGGTCAGCCCGCTGGCCCCAGCCCCGAGCAGGAACATTCGGCCCCAGATCGGCTGCGCCTGGCGCTCGGCAGATGCACTGCGAAAAGCGGTTGCCTGAATGACCCGCAGGCAAATCAACGCCGAAAGCCAGCCGAGCCAGATGCCCACCAACAGATAGCGTTGCGGACTCCACAGCAGCCAGGCGCAGACCAGTCCATTGATAAACATGAACAGCGTCGGCAATAGCGAACCCTGGTACAGCAGGCGTGTGCGCTCGACCGCCAGCTGGGTGGCGAACTGCTTGGAAATGTTGCGCCGGTCAGCAGCTGTCGCGTCCTCGGCACTGGAGCTGAATGTCATGGCAGATTCTTATAATGATAGGGCCTTGAGCGTGCACGGAGCATACACAAGGGTTGTCACGGACCAAACTGTCCGAGCTCATATAAATGGCGGTTAGTCAGTGACTTTGGTCGTATGCCCTCGTTTTTCGGCCGCGACGCACGCTTGTAGCTCCTGACTTGCCAGTCGTCCGGAACCCCGCGTTTATCGCCTGGTGCAAAGCATGGTTTGCCCGGTTTCGCTTGGCACCCTAGAATGCGCCGATGCGCGATGACCTCTCCCTTCTGCTTAATTCCCTCAACGATGCCCAACGCCAGGCCGTAGCTGCCTCCGTGGGTCGTCAGTTGGTCCTGGCCGGCGCTGGTTCCGGCAAAACCCGTGTGCTGGTGCACCGCATCGCCTGGTTGATCCAGGTCGAGCAAGCCTCGCCCCACTCCATCCTGTCGGTGACGTTCACCAACAAGGCGGCTGCGGAGATGCGCCATCGCATCGAGCAGCTGATGGGGATCAACCCGGCGGGCATGTGGGTCGGCACCTTCCACGGCCTGGCGCACCGCCTGCTGCGGGCGCACTGGCAGGAAGCCGGGCTGGCGCAGACGTTCCAGATTCTGGACAGCGATGATCAGACCCGACTGGTCAAGCGGGTGATCCGCGAGCTGGGTCTGGACGAGCAGCGCTGGCCGGTCAAACAGGCCCAGTGGTTTATCAATGGCCAGAAAGACGAGGGCCTGCGCCCGAAACACATTCAGGCCAGCGGCGATCTGTTCCTGGCAACCATGAAGTCGATCTACGAAGCCTACGAAGTCGCCTGCCAGCGCGCCGGGGTCATCGACTTTTCCGAATTGCTGCTGCGCGCCCTCGACCTGTGGCGCGACAATCCCGGCCTGCTCGCCCACTACCAGCGGCGCTTCCGCCACGTGCTGGTGGACGAATTCCAGGACACCAACGCCGTGCAGTACGCCTGGTTGCGCCTGCTCGCCCAGGGGGGCGACAGCCTGATGGTGGTGGGCGATGACGACCAGTCGATCTACGGCTGGCGCGGCGCGAAAATCGAGAATATTCACCAGTATTCCGATGATTTTCCTGACACCGAAGTCATCCGCCTGGAACAGAACTATCGCTCCACCGCCAGCATCCTCAAGGCGGCCAACGGCCTGATCATCAATAACAGCGGCCGTCTGGGCAAAGAGCTGTGGACGGATGTCGGCGATGGCGAGCTGATCAATCTGTATGCCGCCTTCAACGAACACGATGAAGCCCGCTATGTGGTGGAAACCATTGAAAGCGCGCTCAAGACCGGTCTGGCGCGCAGCGACATCGCGATTCTCTACCGCTCCAACGCCCAGTCGCGGGTGCTTGAAGAAGCGTTGCTGCGCGAGCGGATTCCGTATCGCATTTATGGCGGCCAGCGCTTCTTCGAACGCGCCGAAATCAAGAACGCCATGGCCTACCTGCGTTTGCTGGAAGGCCGTGGCAACGATGCGGCCCTTGAGCGGGTGATCAACGTGCCAGCGCGCGGCATCGGCGAAAAAACCGTCGAAGCCATTCGTCAGCATGCGCGCCACGCCGATGTGTCCATGTGGGAAGCCACGCGCCAGCTGATCGCCAATAAAGGCCTGACCGGGCGTGCTGCCGGCGCCTTGGGCCTGTTCGTCGAGCTGATCGAGAATCTCGCGGCCAAGGTCATGGACATGCCGCTGCACCTGATGACGCAAACCGTCATCGAGCAGTCCGGCCTGATCAACTATCACAAGGAAGAGAAAGGCGAAAAAGGCCAGGCTCGGGTAGAAAACCTTGAGGAACTGGTCAGCGCCGCACGCAACTTCGAGAGCGCTGAAGAGGACGCGGAGCTGACGCCACTGGCGGCGTTCCTGGGTCATGCGTCGCTGGAGTCGGGCGACACCCAGGCTGAAGAACACGAAGACAGCATTCAGTTGATGACTTTGCACAGTGCCAAAGGCCTGGAATTCCCTTACGTGTTCCTGGTGGGCATGGAAGAGGGCCTGTTCCCGCACAAGATGAGCCTGGAAGAACCGGGCCGTCTTGAAGAAGAGCGTCGTCTGGCTTATGTCGGCATCACCCGCGCCATGCAACAGCTGGTGATGACTTACGCCGAAACCCGCCGTTTGTATGGCAGTGAAACCTACAACAAGGTCTCGCGTTTCGTACGTGAGATTCCGCCATTGCTGATTCAGGAAGTGCGCCTGTCCAATAGCGTCAGTCGGCCTTTTGGTGGTACGCAAAAGGTCAGCACCAGCAGCCTGTTCAACGGCCATGGAATCCCGGAAACCGCGTTCAGCCTGGGCCAGCGCGTGCAGCACGCCGTGTTTGGCGAAGGCGTGATCCTCAACTTCGAAGGCGCCGGCGCCCAGGCGCGGGTGCAGGTGAACTTCGAGGAAGGCAGCAAGTGGCTGATGATGGGGTATGCGAAGCTGGAAGCGATTTGAACAGGTTGCGAAGACCCGTAGGACCGGCTTCAGCCGGTCCTACGGGTAATCGCAAGCCGCCTCAGCTTGAATGTCGCTCCAGTCATCGCCATATAGATGACTACGCCAAACGGCGGTGTCCTACAGAACTTTTACCGAAGCCCTACAGACCAACCTTTATAGGGTCTTCGGGCTCTTACGCAAAAGCCGGAAACATTTGGCCACTAGCTATACACCTATGCCCTATGCAATATGGCGCGCGTGCAATCCATAAAACGGGAATACCCTTATGCAACGTTTTCTAAGCATCGCTCTGGCGCTGTGCATCGGGCTCACCATGAGCCTTGACGCCAGTGCCGCGCGTTTCGGTGGCGGCAAGAGCATGGGCTCGGCGCCGACTCACCAAGCGCGCCAAACTGCTCCTGCCACCCCTGCCGCTGCGCCTAACGCCGCCGGTCGTCCTGCACCTGCTGCAAGCGGTGCTTCGCGCTGGCTCGGCCCGTTGGCCGGTATCGCTGCTGGCGGCCTGCTCGCCTCCATGTTCATGGGCGACGGCTTCCAGGGGATGCAAATCTTCGACATCCTGATCATGGCGGTCATTGCCTTCCTGATCTTCCGCTTCATCGCGGCCCGTCGTCGCAAGCAACAAGGCCCGCAAATGGCCACTGCTGCCGGTCCGGCTGCGTTTCAGCGTGAAAGTGTTGAACAGCCTGCGCAGAACTCGATCTTCGGTGGCGGTTCTTCCGCAGCAGCCGCAGCGCCAGTGATCAACGCACCCGCATGGTTCAACGAAACCCGCTTCCTCGAAGCCGCTCGTAGCCACTTCCAGTCGCTGCAACAGCATTGGGATGCCAACGAGATGGACAAGATCTCCGAGTTCGTGACCCCGCAAATGCTGGAGTTCCTGAAAAAAGAACGTGCTGATCTGGGCGAAGGTTTCCAGTCGACGTTCATCGACAACCTGACCGTGCAACTCGACGGCCTGGATGATCGCGCAGACAAGACCATCGCGACCCTGACGTTCAGCGGCGTCTCCAAGACTTCGCGCTTTGACCAGGGCGAAGTGTTCAGCGAAAGCTGGAACATGGAACGCCCTCAAGGCGACAATCAGCCTTGGCTGGTTGCCGGTATCCGCCAGAACGGCTGATCCGCTGCGTCATGAAAGCTGCATCCAGAACCCCGGACTTGTCCGGGGTTTTGTCTTATCCGTTCGAATAGTTATTTTGAGAAAGGCTTTAGGCTACTGTATAACCCGCGCCATCAGTTTAGAGGAGCCAGGCCGTGGAAGAAGTCATTGAACAATTACGTGAAGCGAACGAACCAGTCCCGGTTCCGCTTGAATTGCCCGACGAAGACCAGCTGGTAGAAGTCGAGGAACAGCTGTTCATCAACATCCCGTTCGTCTTCAAGGAGTTTCTGTTGACGGTCAGCGATGTGGTGTACGGCAGCCTTGAGCCGGTGACGATCACCGATCCGCAATCGCACACGTACTTGCCCGAAGTTGCCGCGAACGCGTGGGACATCGGCGTGCCACGCGAGCTGATCCCGATCTGTCAGGATGGCGAAGATTACTACTGCGTCGAAGAGGACGGCACTGTAGTGCTGTGGTCCGGCGAAGAAGAGCTGGTCACCGAAGAAAGCTGGGAGTCGGTCTGGCACTGGGCGCGGGACGTCTGGCTGGAAAGCTGATTCCCCGTCAGTCGGGAGCCGGCCGAGCCAGGGCAATCCTAATGCTCGGACGGTTCCTGATGATTACCCAGGGTTTCCAGCAACGCGATCTGCATCCGCGTATGCACGCGGATGAACCAACGCCAGGCGACGGCGGCAACAATCGCCGCGATGACTGCGATCAACATCAGCAGTTCGCTGGTCGGCAGAATGCTCGCCGACAAGGCCGCCAACAGCAGGAAAATCACCAGTAACGACAACAACGGGATCACCTCGGCGATCACCTTGCGCACCCGCGCCGTGTGGCGGCCGGCCATCTCCGGCTTGACGCCCATTTCCGCCAGCAGCATCGACAGCGCCTTGAGCTTGCGATACGCGGCGATCAGGAACGGCAGCGACAGCAACAAGGCTGCGCCGCAAATCCAGGCTTTCTGCAGGCTCTCATCGGCGATCCATTCGCTCATGTAGCCACCGATGCGCTCGGCGAAGTAACCGCCGCTGAAGAAAATCGCCATGACCAATGCCAGATTGATCCCGACTTGCAGCAGGATCTTGCGGATCATCGACGCCAGCAACGCGCCTTCACCTTGTGGCTGAATACTGCGCAGCCATTCGCCATACATACCGAACACCCGAGCCATGCGCTGCGGCACGATCCCGGCCAGCTTGTGCGACAGCGGATCTGCGCCGCGAATCAGATAAGGCGTCAGCAGCGTGGTAATCGCCGACACCGCCACCGCGACCGGATAAAGGAAGTCACTGGTGACCTGCAAGGTCATGCCCAAGGCGGCGATGATGAAGGAAAATTCGCCAATCTGCGAAAGCCCCATCCCGACCCGCAGTGAGGTTTTGCCGTCATTGCCTGCGATAAACGCACCAAGCCCGCAGGAAATCATTTTGCCCAGCACCACAGCGACAGTGATTACAGCGATGGGCCAGGCGTAATCCAGCAGGATCAGCGGATCGATCATCAAACCAATGGCGACGAAGAATATTGCACTGAACATGTCGCGAATCGGTTCGATCAGGCGTTCTATTTTCAGCAACTGTCGGGATTCAGCCATGATCGCCCCGATCAGGAACGCGCCGAGAACCATGCTGTATTCCAGCTTGACCACCAGCAGGCAGAAGCCAAAGCACAGGCCCAGAACAGTGATCAACAGCATTTCGTTGCTTTCGAATTTAGCGACGTAGGCCAGCAATCGCGGCACCAGCAGAATGCCGATGACCAACGCGACGATCATGAACAGCGACAGTTTGCCGACTGTGGAAAAGACCTCTCCGGAGCTGACCGTGCCGCTCACCGCAATCCCCGACAGCAGCGCGATGATGCCAATACCCAGAATGTCTTCGACGATGAGCACGCCGAAAATCAGCTGGGCAAAGTGCTGGTTTTTCATCTTCAGGTCATTGAGCGCCTTGACGATGATGGTGGTCGAGGAAATCGCCAGGATCGCGCCGAGGAACAGCGAATCCATGGAATTCCAGCCGAAGAACTGGCCGATTTCGTAGCCGATCCAGATCATCAGGGTTATTTCGAGGAATGCGGCGATAAACGCCGTGGCACCGACCTTGAACAGCTTGCGCAGGCTGAATTCGAGGCCCAGACAGAACATCAGGAAGATCACCCCCAGCTCGGCGAGGGTCTTGATGGTCTGCTCGTCATGGATGAGCCCGACCGGCGGCGTGTGCGGGCCGATGATGAATCCGGCGACGATATACCCAAGGACCACCGGCTGCTTCAGGCGATGAAAGACGATCGTCACGACGCCGGCCACCAGCATGATCACTGCCAAATCCTGAATAAAACTGATGGCATGCATGGTTCCGGCTCCTTGATTAATACACAGCGCAAGCCCGCTAATGCCAGGCAGTTACGCTGAAAATGCTGATGAATATGTAGGAATTAACCCGCTCCACGGGCTTTTGCAGGTTAACACCGCACATTCATTGCGAAAGCCGGTGCAATATATGGAAACAGATCGCCTTCAACGCGTGACGGCCCTGAGCCAGCAAGCGTCCCGATAACTGTTCTTTGTTGATCAGCTCTTTGTTGACTGACAGCCCGAAAGCACCGCCATAAGGTGCACACCTCTGAACCCGCCTTGATCGTGAGAACGCTATGGAACCCGGAAACGCCCAGCTGTCGATGACTGTATTGATGACCCCGGACATGGCCAATTTCTCTGGCAACGTGCACGGCGGCACCCTTCTGAAATACCTCGACGAAGTCGCCTACGCCTGCGCCAGCCGCTATGCGGGCCGCTACGTCGTGACTTTGTCGGTGGATCAGGTGATTTTCCGCGAGCCGATTCATGTGGGCGAGCTGGTGACGTTCCTGGCGTCAGTCAACTACACCGGCAATACGTCGATGGAAGTCGGCATCAAAGTGGTGACGGAGAACATCCGCGAGCGCTCGGTGCGCCACACCAACAGCTGCTTCTTCACCATGGTCGCGGTGGACGACCAGCGCAAACCGGCCAGCGTTCCGCCGCTGGAACCGGAGAGCCTGGACGGCAAACGCCGCTACATCCAGGCCCAGCAGCGCCGGCAGATTCGTCAGGAGCTGGAAAAGCGCTACCAGGAAATCAAGGACGAAACGCTGTAAACCTTGGTAGCACCGGCTTTAGCCGGGAGAACGCTCTCCCGGCTAAAGCCGGTCCTACGCAGGTATTACAACCGCACCGCCTCGAACTTTACACGCGGATGCGCGATTCGGTCCTGGGCGCGCACCAGTTCCAGTTCGTAACTGCCGCAGGCCTGGGTTTCCAGCAGCACTTCATGAACCGCCGCTGCGGCGAATTCGAAAGCAGCCACCGGCGCGTCACCCAACAGGATGCGCGCCAGAAACAGCCCGGAGGTCAGATCGCCCACCCCCACTGGCTGGCGCGGAAAGGCCAGCAGCGGGCGGCGCAGGTGCCAACTGGCATCGGCAGTCACCAGCAACATCTCAAAGCCGTCAGCGGCCTTGCCGGGGTAATCCAGGTGTTTGACGACAATGGCTTTCGGCCCGCGCGCCAATAAAGCCCGGGCCATGCTCAGGCAATCGAGCAGCGATTCGGGCTTGCGGCCAGAGAAGCTGTCCAGTTCCAACTGGTTGGGGCACATGAAATCCGCCACCGCCGCCGCTTCCTCCAGGAGAAAGTCACTGACTTCGGCCGGCACGATGCACCCCTTCTCCGGGTGGCCCATCACCGGGTCGCACAGGTACAACGCCTTGGGGTTGGCCGCCTTGATCCGCGCCACACCAGTGAGAATCGCCCGGCCCTGCGCCGCGCTGCCCAGATAACCCGAAAGCACCGCATCGCAATTGCCCAGCTCGCCGATGGCCGCAATGCCGTCGATCAACGCGGGAATCTGCTGCGGCGCCAGCACTTCGCCAGTCCATTGCCCGTATTGCGTGTGATTGGAGAATTGCACCGTGTTGAGCGGCCAGACATTGACCCCGACGCGCTGCATCGGAAACACGGCAGCGCCGTTGCCAGCATGGCCGAATACAACATGGGACTGAATGGCGAGCAAATGGGGTGTACGTTTCATGACAAGATCCTGAACACGATGCAAATGCAGTAATAAGAAATTTAAGTCGCGCAGTATGGCTGGAAATCATTAGAGACGGTTAAGCTGGAGACTCTTCGTTGGAGCGCCCTTTTCATGCTGACCCTGGGAAACATGTTCGTCTTGATGCTGTTTGCAACCGGCGCTGCCTGGTTGTGGCATTCCCATGGCTTGCGCGAACGTGCGCTGGAGCGGGTCAAGCAACATTGCGCGCGGCTGGAACTGGAATTGCTGGACGGCAATGTCGCATTACGCCGTCTGACCTTCGCCCGCGATGCCCAAGGCCGCAAGCGCCTGGCGCGGGTCTACAACTTCGAGTTCACGGTAACGGGCGAGCATCGCCATCCCGGGACCATCACCATGTTTGGCGCCCACAGTGCGCAGATCGAGCTGGCGCCCTACCCGTTCGAAATCAAAACCCCGCCGCCATCAGCGCAAATCATTCAATTGAGTGAGTGGCGTCAGGAACACAACAAGTGGAAGCAGTAACGCACGAACGCGCTGTGGATAACTTGAGCTAGAGCAAGCACGTCGCTAACTGCGCCTGCAATCGGGCCTCGTCCTGAGCCTCGCTGAAGATCAACTCCAGGCGTGAATCCTTGCGCCATTCGCTGACGTTCCACTCAACCGCGGCGCCTTCCAGGCTATTGGCTGAAAACCAGCCAGCCGGGCTGTGGATAACCAGTTTCGCCCGCCGCCACGCCAGGTTTTCCAGCCACTGTTGAAGGCGAGTCAGGTCAAAGCGCTGACTGGGATGCCAGCGCCAGCCGATGCTCCAGCCTTCTGTCTGGCTTTGGCTAAGGCAGATTGGCCGGGATGGATCGCTCCAGATCGCCGGCATCTGGGCCACGCTGTTTGGCAGCTTATCCACAACGGAGTTATCCACAGCCCCAGGCTGATCAAGGCCGGGCAGCTCTGAAAGCGGTAGCGCGCCCTGTTCAGTCCAGAACATCGTTCGACTTGGCAATGCCTCGACGATGCGCTGGCGCTCGGTTTCACTCAATTGCGCGGATTTATTCAGCACCAGCAAACCCGTGTCCGCCATAGCGTCCTGCTGGCTGGGCGGCAGCGCCTGGCCTTTCGCCAATGACACCGAATCAAGCACCATCACGCTCGGCTGCACGTCCAGCACGCCTTGCCACGGCGCATCACGCAACTGCTTGAGCAATTGCGCCGGGTGGCCGAGACCGGAAGGCTCGATCAACAACCGATCCGGCCTGGATTTACGCAGCAAACGACCCAAGCCAATCTGGAATGGCGCGCCGTTCACACAGCAAAGGCAGCCACCAGCCACTTCGCCAAGTGAGATACCATCTGCGGCCGTGGCCAATAGCGCGGCATCCAGCCCGATCTGACCGAACTCATTGATCAGGATCGCCCAGCGTTCATGTGCCGGCTTTTGCGCCAGCAGATGTTTGATCAGGCTGGTTTTGCCGGCGCCCAGAGGGCCGCTGATGACGTGGGTCGGGATGTTTTGCAGCATGTGGTCGCTTCTGACGATGGCGAAATAACGAATTCGGGAAGGCAATAATGCGCGTGATCAAGCGGCCGTTGTGGCTGGCATTGATGCTGTTGGCGATGACATCGAATCAGGTCCTGGCCCAGGCGTGTCTGGTGCATACCCAGGCCGAGCGACTCGACGTGAAAGTCTGCCAGGAAAACCGCAACATTCCGGAAAAACTCTTCAAGGACGGCTTCTGCCAACCGCAGCTGGCGGGCCAGAAAGTCGACGTCACCTACTCGGAGCAATGCCCGGCGGGGGCTTTCGGCGTGTGCAGCAACGCGCAAGTCGCCAATATGCCCTATCGCGAGAACATTCACTATTACGGCGTCGCCAGCGATGCGCTGTACCTCAAGCCGTTTTGCGAAGGACAAAGTCAGGGGACGTGGTTGGTGCCGTAAGGACGCTGAATCACAGCGAGATTACCGTAGGACCGGCTTTAGCCGGGAAGGCGTCGGTTCAGTCAGAGAGATAGCCGGAGCCTGTCCCGGCCTCTTCGCGGGCAAGCCTCGCTCCAACGAGCATTTCAATCCAGCCAATCCAGGCTCAACAACAAACGACGCCCGTCCTTGCGCGGTTGGGGCGAGCGGTGGATCAGGCCGAAGCCTTCATTGCCGATCCAGCGTTCGCCTTTGAGCAGTGCGACGTCGCCGCTGTTGATCTGCTGAACTTTCAGCACATCCTGCGGCTCGGCTTCCGGTCTGCCCAATTGGGTGCGATCCATCGTGCCTTCTTTCAGCCATTGGCTGCCGATCCCGGCGTAGGTCGTGATCAGCCGCACCGGAACGTGATCGACGTGAAAGCGCGGGCACATCGCCTTGTCCAAGACCCGCAGGCGCAGACCAATGCACTTGGCGCCCAGCAGGCATGCGTAAGCGCTGACCAGCCACGACACATCGGCGATAAACCCGGAATAGCCTTCGAGATCCGCATAGGCTGATGCCAGGCCGCGCAGGTCAGGCTCGGCGTCTTCATCGGGCATTTGCAGGGTCATGGATTCGGCCAGAGGTTCGCCCAGCGACAGCAGCAACTGGCCGAAGTCCTCAATGTGCGCGGGCAATTGGCGCTGCCAGATCGCCAGATTGACGTCCTCTTCCAGGATTTTTCCGAGGATCTCCGGTTTGTCGGCCTGAACCTGGCGCACCAGCGGACGCCATTTCAACGCAGGTGCCAGCATCAGGCGGCCTCCTCGTCATGCCAAGGGCCGAATGGGTCCGGCAGCTCACCCCAGCCTTCGATTCCGAGCGCCATTTCCGCGTCGGTCAGCAAGCAATTGTCCAACTCGGCCGTAAGCTGGGCGAAGTCGATGTTCTGGCCGATAAAGACCAATTCCTGACGGCAGTCGCCGGTTTGCGAACTCCAGGTCTGCATGATCGCCGCGTTGCTTTCCTTGTCTTCCGGCCATTGCACAGCAGGCACAAAGCGCCACCAGCGACCGGCGAAGCCATGACGCATCAAGCCGCCAGCCTGAGACCAGCTTCCGGCGTCCTTGGGCTTGCTGGCCAGCCAGAAAAACCCCTTGGAGCGCAGCAGTTTGCCGTTGGTCCATTCACGATCAATGAAGCTGAAGAACCGCTCCGGATGGAACGGCCGACGGGCGCGATAAGCCGTGGACGCGATGCCGTATTCTTCGGTTTCCGGCACATGCTCGCCGCGCAGCTCTTTAAGCCAGCCCGGCGCCAGGGACGCGCGCTCGAAATCGAAGCGACCGGTGTTGAGGATTTTCGCCAGTGGCACCTCGCCCATGACCATGGCGATGATTTCTGCCTGGGCATTGAGGCGCTGCAAAATCGCTATCAACTCCTGGCGCTCACTGGAGCTGATCAAATCGATCTTGCTGATCAGGATCACGTCGGCGAATTCGATCTGCTCGATCAGCAAGTCGGTGATTGAGCGTTCGTCATCCTCGCCCAGGGTTTGCCCGCGACTCGCCAGGCTTTCGGCGGCCTGATAATCGAGCAGGAAATTGACCCCGTCGACCACCGTGACCATGGTGTCCAGCCGCGCCATATCCGCCAGGCTCTTGCCCGCCTCGTCGCGGAAGGTAAAGGTTTCCGCAACGGGTAATGGCTCGGAAATACCGGTGGATTCGATCAACAGATAATCGAAACGCCCGTCCTGCGCGAGCCGGCTAACCTCTTCCAGCAAATCCTCGCGCAAGGTGCAGCAAATGCAGCCGTTGCTCATCTCGATCAGTTTTTCTTCGGCACGGTTCAGGCTGACATCACGCTGAACTTCGCTGCCATCAATGTTGATCTCGCTCATATCGTTGACGATCACCGCCACGCGGAGATTTTCACGATTGCGCAGCACGTAGTTGAGCAAGGTGCTTTTGCCCGCACCCAGAAAGCCGGATAACACAGTGACGGGAAGACGATTTGGCATGGGGATTCTCATCGGCGGCGAGGGACAGGTCGCAAGACTTGAATGTTATAGTATAACAATGCAGATACGCCAATCTTTCGCTGAAAAAGCACATTACGCCTCGCTATCCGTAGGACCGGCTTCAGCCTGGAGGGCGCAAGGCCTGACGACGCAATTGCGGCAAATGCACCGGCCTCCTCCCTGCTAAAGCCGGCCCTACGGGTTGTGTGATGAGGATCAAGCCGCTATCTAAACCTGCCCCGCTTTCTGCGCCTGCTGCCACTCCACATACGAATTAGTCGGCGGATTGCGTTGGAAATAGCGCTGCAGCCCCTCGAACAATCCGTCAGCCACAGCCTGTTGATGGCGCGCGGTGACCAGGCGCTGGCTATCGCGCACGTTGGAGATAAACCCGGTTTCCACCAGAATCGACGGCACATCCGGCGACTTGAGCACCGCAAACCCGGCCTGTTCCACGCGTTTCTGGTGCAGCGTGGTGATGTCCGCCAGACTGCCGAGAATGGTATTGCCCAGTTGCAGGCTGGCGGCGATGGTGGCATTCATCGACATGTCGAGAATCACCCCGGCGAGCATCGGGTCTTTGTCCTTGAGATTCAGCAGACTGGTAGCGCCCAGCAAATCCGCACCGTTTTCCCGCTGCGCCATGAAACGCGCCGTGGCCGACGTCGCGCCGCCCTCCGACAACGCATATACCGACGCGCCGGACGCGGTGATCCGCGGCGCGGCGTCGGCGTGGATCGAGATAAAAATGTCGGCGTTGTATTTGTGCGCAACATCCACGCGTTTGCGCAGCGGCACGAAGAAGTCGTCGTTGCGCACCAGACGCACGTCGAAACCCTTCTCGCGCTTGATTCGCTTGGCCAACAGCTGGGCAATGGACAGCACCACGTCTTTTTCCCGCTCGCCTTTTGCGCCCACCGCGCCGGGATCTTTACCGCCGTGACCAGGATCAATCACCACCATGACATCGCGTTTCGGATGGGCCTTGTCGAGCAACGGCGATGGCTGCGGCGCGGGTGGCTGCGCGCCCACCGCCGCCAGTTGCACGGGCGTATGCAGCGCGGCACCAAGGTCCAGAACCAGGCGATGGCCCTGGCTGCCTTCCGGTCCCAGCAGAAAACTGTTGAGCTGCACCGGCGCGGTCAGATCCAGCACGATGCGCGTGTCGTCACCCTGGCCGTAATGGCCGGAGCGAATCGACTTGATCGGCGTATTGGCCAAGGCCAGCTGGCTGAAATCACCGGTAAGCCGCGCGCCGCTTATGTCGATGATCAGGCGGTCCGGCGCCTCAAGGGCGAATGTCTTGTATTGCACCGGTCCGCTTAGATCCAGCACCAGGCGCAGCTTGTCATCGGTCCGCCACAAACGCGCATTGCGAATCTGCGTGGCATAAACCCCCAAAGGCAAAACCAGCGCAGCGCTGGCCAATAACAGATTGAGCAAAATTTGGCGTCGGTGCATGGCATGGCTCACTAAAGGTGCAGAGCATCCCAGCCCAAAAAAGTAATCGTCGATCTAACTGTAATAATATAACATGATGTTTTAGCCCCCAGGCGGCCCCTTTCATGAATGTTGCGACACTTCCGGATATTGCCGCCCAGGCTTCAAGACAAGCTCTGCCACTGGATTGGGTCGGCATGTGCGGCATTGCGCTTCCTATCCTCATGGACGGCAAACGCCTGAGCGCCAAGGCGGATGTGGGCGTGAGCCTCGATGACGGCGCTGCTCGCGGCATTCATATGTCCCGGCTGTATCTGGCGCTTGAAACGCTGGAGAACGAAGAGCTTACACCCGCCTCCGTGCAACGACTGCTTGAGCGTTTTTTGCAGAGCCATGAAGGGCTTTCAAACAATGCCTATCTGAATATTCACGTGGAACCACTGCTGAAGCGGCCAGCGCTGGTCAGTGCCTTGGCGGGCTGGAAAGCCTATCCAATCAGCATCTTCGCCAGCCTGAAAAACGGAATGTTCCACGTGGAACTAAAAATTGACGTGAATTATTCCTCGACCTGTCCTTGCTCGGCAGCGTTGGCGCGTCAGCTGATTCAGCAGCAGTTCGTTGAGGACTTCCCCGGCAAACAGCTTGAATCAGCTGCCGTACTGGAATGGCTGGGCAGTACCGAAGGGATAGTTGCGACGCCGCACAGCCAGCGCAGCACCGCGCAGATTCACGTGCAACTTAATGAATTTGTTGATGAATTTCCGACGCTGCAGTTAATTGATCAAGCAGAGGCAGCGCTGGGAACAGCCGTGCAGACTGCAGTCAAGCGCGCGGACGAGCAGGCGTTTGCCTTGGCGAATGGGCAGAACCTGATGTTCTGCGAAGACGCAGCGCGACGGCTGCATCGGACCTTCAAGCGCAATCCCGCGCTAAAAGGGTTTGCCCTGAAGGTCATCCACGCCGAGAGCCTGCATGCTCACGACGCAGTGGCGCAAAGCTCCTGGAATGGGTTCAGGGCATAGCACTCAAGTCCGTGGCTTGACCGCCCCACACTGCTGGCCCAGCCAGACCGCACGGGTATCCATGCTGCCGTTTTGCTGTTGGCCGGTGGCGTTGAACGTGCCAATCACCTTGGTAGTGAACTCACGGTCACTGAGAAACTGCGCTTGCCCGGTGCCTTGCGCTTTCGGGCAGCTGAACTTGAAATTCCAGTTGTTGCCATTGCGCGCCGTCACTTGCTGATTGCAGCCCGATTTAGGGTCGGTCAGCGGGATGTCGTCGGATTTGACCTGGGCTTGAGTCAAACAAAACCGCACGCCTTTGCCACCCAACGTGACGCCTTGTTTTTCCATCATGCGTTCCATCATCGCGCGCTGTTCAGGCGGCAGATTTTGCAGCTGACCGAGCATCAATTGCAGATCCGGCAGCGGCTGCCCGTCGACCAGCATATTGCTGGAAGTCAGCTCCCAGAGCCCCGGTTGCAGCATTTGGGCTTGCGCCAGTGGCGCCGCCAGACAACAGATCAACGCCAACATGGGTTTGTTCATTTGTGAATCCTTGTTTCAAACGATTGATAGAGAAGACGGCCCAACACAGACTGCGAACAATGAGGCTTAGACGACAGATCCGCCAGCCAGTTGCACGGCGAATAAAATAGCGACATTCATCACAGCCTGTGGTCTGTTAATGGGCAAATGGCCCGGAGCAAGATTGCGCATGGATTATCACAGCCCGTATTTTTTCGGCTATGTCCTTGGATTCATCCATCTAGTGGGAATTGGTGCAGCCATTCATGCACTGCTGACGGTCCGCACCGCACAAGGCGCCATTGCCTGGGCCATGCCGCTGTTGTTCATCCCTTACGTCGCGTTGATTCCCTACCTGGTGTTTGGTCGCAGTTCGTTCGACGCCTACATCAAGGCGCGACGCCAGGCCAACGAAGAAATGCGCAGCGCGATCAGCGACCTCAACTGGCGGCCCTGGATTGAAGAGGCCGTGGCAGCGCGCCGCTCGCAAGCGTATGCCTCCCTGCGCGCCATGCCCAAGTTGGGGCGCATGCCGGCCTTGGCCAACAACGAGGTGAAGCTGCTGATCAATGGCGACGCAACCTTCGACGCGATCTTCACTGCCATCGGCCAGGCAAAAGACACCGTGCTGATTCAGTTCTTCATCATTCATGACGACGAACTGGGCCGCCGATTGCAGAATCTGTTGCTGGAAAAAGCCGCTCAAGGCGTGGCGATCTATGTGCTCTACGACCGCATCGGCAGTCATGCATTGCCCGGCAGTTATAGCGAAAAATTGCGGGCAGGCGGTGTGCAGATCAAAGCCTTCGCGACGCGCAGCGGTTGGTTGAACCGTTTCCAGATCAACTTCCGCAATCATCGCAAGATCGTCGTGGTCGACGGCCAATGCGGCTTTGTTGGTGGGCATAACGTTGGTGACGAATACCTGGGGCTCAAGCCGCCGCTCGCGCCGTGGCGTGACACACATGTGCAAGTGATTGGTCCGGTGGTCGCGTGCTTGCAGGAATCGTTCGCCGAGGACTGGTTCTGGGCCACGCGGGAATTGCCGCCGCTGAGCCTTCCCGAGTCGTACCCGGAAGACGGCGTATTGTGTCAGTTACTCGCCAGCGGTCCGGCTGACGCTCAGGAAACCTGCTCGCTGTTCTTCGTCGAAGCCATTCAATCGGCGACGGAACGGGTGTGGATCACCAGCCCCTATTTCATTCCGGACGAAGCGGTGTCGGCGGCACTGCGTCTGGCCGTGTTGCGTGGCGTGGATGTGCGGCTGTTGTTGCCGTCGCGCCCCGATCACTACATCGTGTACCTCGCCTCAAGCCTGTTTGCATTCGAGGCGGTGCGCGCAGGCGTTCGGGTATTTCGTTACTTGCCTGGGTTCCTGCACCAGAAAGTGGTGCTGGTGGACAACGAGATCAGCGCCATTGGCAGCGCCAACCTGGACAACCGTTCGTTCCGGCTGAATTTCGAACTCATGCTGCTGACCGTAGACAGCGACTTCGCCAGTGAAGTGGAGCACATGCTCAACGACGACTTCGCCCAGGCCCATGAAATCTCCATTCAGGAAAGCCGTGAAACCCACCACCTGCAACAGCTGGGCATGCGCATCGCACGGTTGATTTCGCCGATTTTGTAGACACTACAAACCCTGTAGGACCGGATTCATCCGGGAAGAGGACGGTACATTCAACACATAGGTGTCGACTGCAAAACCGTCTTCCCGGTTAAATCCGGTCCCACATACTTAACCCGGCTCAGAAAACCGTCTACCGATAAATATCCTCCCGCGTCCAGGGCAGTTCGTGCCTGCCATCGGTATACGGTTTAACCGCCAGGATCTGATGCAGGTTGATCCAGCCGCGGGTGAACGCGTAGGAGCACCCGGCCAGATACAGCCGCCAGATCCGCAAGGTTTGCTCGGGGACCAGCGCGGCGGCGCGCTCAAGGTTGGACTCCAGTCGCGAGCTCCAGTGGGCGAGCGTCTTGGCATAGTGCAGGCGCAGGCTTTCCACATCCACCACTTCCAGGCCCGCCTCGCTGATGTGGGCGCTGATTTGCGCCACATGCGGCAACTCGCCATTGGGGAACACGTAGCGGCCGATGAACTCACCCGCGCCCCGCCCGACCGGACGGCCGTCGGTATGCTTGGCGGTGATCCCGTGATTCATCACCAACCCGCCTTCGCGCACTGCACCAAACAGCCGTTGCGTGTACAACTCAAGGTTGGCGTGGCCGACATGCTCGAACATGCCGACGCTGACGACTTTATCGAAGCGACCGTCCTGGGGCAGGTCGCGGTAATCGAGCAATTGCAGATCCACCTTGTCCTGCAAGCCTTCGGCTTTGACGCGCTCGCGTCCCAGCGCCAGTTGCTCGCGGCTCAAGGTGATGCCGAACACCTTCACGCCGTACTCGCGCGCGGCGAAACGCGCCAGCCCGCCCCAGCCGCAACCGACATCCAGCAGGTACTCGCCAGGCTTGAGCCGCAGCTTGCGGCACAGGTGATGAAACTTGTCTTGCTGCGCCTGCTCCAGCGTTTCGTCGCCGGTCTTGAAATAGGCGCAGGAATAGACCATCTCCTGGTCCAGCCACAGCTGGTAAAAATCATTGGAGAGGTCGTAGTGATAGGAGATCGACGCGGCATCGGTGGCTTTGTCATGTTGAGTCGACGAGTGGAATTCGCCGTCTTCATCGTCAAGCAGCGCTTGGCTGAGTTCGTCGCAGACCCTGACCACTTCGCTGATCGAGCCTTCCATCTCCAGCCGGCCTTCGACGAATGCGCTGCCGAGCAGGTCGAGGCTTGGATGGGTGAATTCGGAAACCAGCCGGGGATCCTTGACGACGATGGTCACGCTGGGCGCGGGTCCCAGATCCAGCTCATGGCCGTCCCAGAGCTTGAGACGCAGCGGTAAATGAAGATTCTGTAAGGCCGGTGGAAGTTGCGCGAGCATTTGAGTTAACCCCCTGATCCAGAAACTCGAAAAGGGTAGTCCAATCCCAGCCCGACTTAACGGGCTGAAAGGCTATAGGCTTTATAGCAAAACTATAAAAATCGACTTCCGGGAACGGCCTTGTGCCCACTGATACGAGCCCACATTGCAGCCTTGTATTGAACACCCTTACCTTGAATGACCCCTAATTTGTAACAGAGTTCTTCAAAGCTCAAGCGAATTTTTATACTTAGCCCACTGCTCTAGCTCAAGCCTTTGCGCGAACACAACGGTTTTTCAGGCCTGTGGCGTTGTATCCAACTTTAGTAGTGGCTCCTGAAAACGCAACAATCTGCCCGCGTTGCCCAGCACCAGCAGCGTGCTCAGATTGTGCAGAATGGCGGCAACCATCGCCCCGGCCGCGCCCAACAGACCAAAGGCTGCGAAGGCCACGATGGCCAGCGTCCAGCCCAAGCCGATGATCACGTTGACCTGCAGGGTTCGCCGACACTGGCGGCTCAAGCGCACGCAAGTGCCCAGGCGGCGCAAGTCGCTGCCGATCAGCACGATGTCCGCCGACGCCAGCGCGATATCAGCACCACCCGCGCCCATCGCCACACCGACCACACCAGCTTTCAGGGCCAGCGAATCATTGATGCCGTCGCCCACCACCATAGGCCGGAAACCGCTGGCGATTTCGCCGCGTACGCGGGTGAGTTTGTCTTCCGGCAATGCCTGGGATTCCACATCAGCAATGCCGACTTCCAGCGCCAGGCTGTCGGCCACGGTTTTACGATCCCCGGTCAGCAGCAGTTGCCGGCCCATACCCAACTCCCGCAGCTCAGCCAAGGCAAAACGCGCTTCCGGCTTGAGGCTATCCGCCAGCAATAGCCAGGCGAGGAACACGCCGTCCATTGCCAGGCCAGCAATAGGTCCGTCGTGATTGGGCACGGCTGAGGTGGCGATGTTCAGCTGTTCGAACAGCTCGGGACGACCCAGCGCAGCTTCGCCGTGCTCGGTGAACGCGATCACGCCCAAGCCTTGCCGCTCACGAATATCGCTCAAGGCCAGCAGTTGATCCTTGCTCACCAGACCGGCCAGCGCGCGGCTGACCGGATGGCTGCTCGCCGAGCCGAGACTGGCGGCCAGCGGCAGCAAGTCCGAGCGCTCGAGGCCAACCGCCTGAATGGACTCCAGGCGCAGCGTGCCGAACGTCAGCGTGCCGGTTTTATCCACCACCAGCGAAGTCAGATCAGCCAGCTCTTCGAGAAAGGCCGAGCTGCGAATCAGAATCCCGTGACGCGCCGCCACGGCAATGCCGGCAATGGCTGTCGCCGGAGCCGACAGCACCAAAGCGCACGGACACGCCGCCACCAATACCGCCAACATGGCCTGGGCATTGTTGGTGATGAACCAGGTCACGGCGGCAATCAGCAGCACCAAAACCATGTAGCTGCCAGCGTAGCGTTCCAGCAGCCGGGTGATCGGCGGCTTGGAACGCTCGGCGCTTTGCATCAGCGCAATCACTTTGCCCAGCGTCGATTCATTGCCGATGCGCGTCACTTCGATGCGCAGCAAGCCGTCGAGATTGATCGCGCCACCGAACACCTCAATACCCGCCCTCGCCTCCAGCGGCACCGACTCACCGGTGATCGGCGCGGTGTCGAGACTGGCCTGCCCGGAAATCACCAGGCCGTCGGCGGGCACACGATCCCCGGCACGGACTTCCACGTGATCCCCCGCCACCAGCGTCGAGTTATCCACCTCGCGAATGCTGCCGTCGGCGTCGATCAGACGCGCATGGCTGCGGGTCAAACGCCCCAGGGCCTGAATCGCTTCCTGGGAGCCAATCACGCTGCGCTCTTCCAGCACATGGCCGAAGATCATGATGATCGGCAGCAAGGCAGCGGTCATCAAATCGCCGGTTGCCCACGCGCCCAACATCGCCAGCGCGATCAGTTGATCGGTGATGCCGTGCAGGCTCGGATGCCGCAAGCTGTGCCATCCGGCGCTGACCACCGGAATCGCCACCAGCAACGAGGCCGCCCCCAGCAGCAATTGACTGACGCCGGTTTGTTCCGGCGCGACAAATCGCCAGACCAACCCGAGCCCGAGCAAGCCCAAGGCGAGCATCGCCAACGTCAGTTGCCGGGCCGCGCTGCGTTGCTCCGCGCCGCTGAGCATGCTGCCCGCCGGTTGCGGCGCGGCATGCTTGTGATCGTGAGCGGCTTCGCCAGTCATTTTTCTGCTCCCTGAATAATCAGGCGGGAATCGTCTTTGGGATCAACCGTGGTCACGGAACCGGCCTGACCGAGAATCTTCGGCACCCGTTCGCGATAGATGCGTTGCAGCAAACCGGGGTCGCTCTGGTTTTGAATTGACTGCGCGAGGCTGGTCACCGTGGCGGTGTCGGTCTGGGCCTTGGCCAGGCGTTCCGAGGCCTGCGCATGGGCGACTTGCAGCGTGCGGTCAGCTTGTTGATTGGCCGACTGATTGAGCTTTTCCGCATCGTTGCGCGCGTTGGCGACGGCTTGATCTGCAAGCTGGCTGGCAGTCAGCACCGCGTTGAAGGCATTGACCGCCGCTGTCGGCAGGCTTGATTGCACATCGACCCGCGCCACCTCGATGCCGATGCCCACACCTGTAGCGTTGAGTTCAGCCAGACGCTGATTGATGCCGCGCACCAGATCGCCGCGCAACCGCTCCCGGCGCTCGGCGGCCTTGCTGTCTGCAGTCACCAGCTCGGGCCGGGCAACCAGAATCGTGTCCAGATCCCGCGCCGCAGTCAGCGCCACGGCACTGCGATTAACCAGGCGATCCAGCGCCGGCAACACGTGATCACCTTGCAGCACGAAGGCGTAAGGGTCGGTCACCTTGTAGTACACCGTAACGTCCAGCTGTACGACGCCAGCGTCACCGGTCAGCAGAAAACCGGAACCGGCCAGCGCATCGCTCATCGGCGCGGCAAAACTCGCGACTCGGTCAGCTTGCACCGCCTGGAATGAACGCAGCAGGGTTTCCACCCGACGTTCAATCACTCGATCCGCCGAAGGCAGTAACACCACTTGCTCAAAAGGCTGCGGCCACGCAGTCAGCAAACCGGCGTTCTGGATGCGCTCCAGGGCGCCGAGCCGCAACACCACCGCGCGATTCTGCGGATCGATCTGCCGCACGTTGGACAACGCCCAGCCCAGCGCGGCCAGCAAAGTCACGGCGTACAAGGCAATGAATGCCAGACGACTGGCTTGCAGCCAAGGGCTGTTCACTGGCGGCCGTTCGACCTGTTCACTCATGGTTCCTGACTCGCTCACGGCTGCGATCCGCTCTTGTTATCCAGCGTCGGCGGGCCGTCGACCAGCACCCGGAACGGCGCCGCGTCGGTGCGCAGAATCAACTTGGTGCCCGGCGTGACGATGGTGCCCAGCGTGTCCAGCGAACGCAGCAGGTTGTAGAGCTGTGGCGAACCGGCGTAGGCGCGGCCGTAGATCTGCGCGGCCTCGACCCGGGATTGCGCTTCGATATCGGCGGCCTTGACCGTCGCATCCGCCTCGACAATACGCGCGTCGCGTTCGGCGGCCGAGCGAATCTGCGCGGCTTCGCGCTTGCCCACGGCGGTGCGTTCAGTGGCGATGGTTTCGCGTTCGGCGCGCATCCGGTCAACCGTGGCGTTGAGGGTGACCGAAGGCAATGTCAGACGCTCGACGCCGACTTGCAGGACGCGCACGCCATAAGTCGTCAGCAACTGCTGATCGATCTGCTGGCGCAGCTGGTTTTCGAAATCGGCTATTCGCACCTGGCTGGCATCGGTATTGACCAGACTCGACAGATCGAAGCTGCTCGCCGTGGTTTCCAGCGCCGAGCCGACGAAAGTGCGGATCTGCCGGGCGGCTTCGTCCGGCTGGTTCTGCACGGCGCGCATGAAGCGTTGCACGTTGTCCGGATCGCCTTGCACCTGCCAGGCCACATACGCCTGAACGATAATGCGCAGGCCGTCGCGCGTACCGACGTCCTGCAGGCCGCTGGACGTGGTGCGCAGGCGCAGGTCAACGGGAATCGTCGCCTCGAACGGCGCCGGCCAGCGCCAGCTCAGGCCCGGCTCCAGCAGCACGCGGGACGGATTGCCAAAGCGCGTGATGACCGTGGCTTCGCCCGAGCGCACTTGCACCAGGCTGGCCGCAGCGACCGCGAAAGCAATCAACACCGCCGCCAATGCCGCGCGCCGCCAGGGGAACGCCGCAGGGCCAGCGCCTTCGCCATGGTGATGGCCGTGATGATGGCCGCTGTGATCGTGTCCGGCGTGATCGTGATGATCGTGGTTATGAAACAGACTCAAGGGTCGACTCCTTATTGAACGGCTTTACTCGGCGCCGTTGGGTCTGCCGGTAGAGTGAAAGTACGCAGGTCGATGGTCGGCGCATTGTTCGCGCCGCCCAGACGGTGATCGAGCACCAGCAATTTGGCGTGGGCCAGGCCCTGGCTGAGTTGGGTCAGATACTGTTCCAGCAGGAAGGCTTGCCCGGCCTTGGCGAAACCCTGACGCTCGGCGCTGAAGCGCAGATCCGCACCTTGCGCCGCAGCCATAACTTCCCGGGCATTGGCCGTGGCCTGATCGCGGGCAATGCTGGCATTGAGTTGCGCCACGTTGGCCTTGTCACTGGCCGCACCGCGCTCCCGGGAAATCAGCGCCTGGGCACTGATCTGCGCGGCTTGCACCGCGTGATAGGCATTGGCCGCGCCCGCTGGGGGATGGATGGCTTCGACCACTGTGGCGAGGATTTCCACGCCGCTGTCCAATTGCTTGAGATCAGCCTGCACCGCTTTGCCAATATCGTCGGCGAGCCCGGCGCGTTGTTCGCCGAGCAGTTCGTCGAGGGTTCGCGAGGCAAAGTCATGCACCAACACGCGGCTGGCGGTGCTGCGGATCAAGGTCGGCACATCGGCGGCGTTATAAGTTGCGGCCATGGCGGCTTGATCAGTCAGGCCGATGCGATAGACAAAACGCACGTCCATGTTGACGATCTGAAAGCCCTGCTTGGCCCCGGCACTGCTGGCGATCACCTGGGATTTCTCGTTGATGTGGCTGGCGTCCCACAACCGATTGGCGGTCAGCGGCGGCGGACCTTCGGCGGGGTCTTGCACTTGTTCGAGGGCGCTGGAATCGGAGACGCTGGTCGCCAATTCATGCACCACGCCGTTTTCCACCGCGATCACCCGCCCGAACGGCCAAGGCAACCCGGCATGCAGGCCGGGGCCAAAAACCTCCACCGGCTTACCGAAACGCTCGTAGATGCCTCGGCCCTGCATAGGGATTTCATGCACCCCGCTGAGCACCCAACCCAGCGCCGTCACCAGCGCCAGCACCGGAAGAAAGGCGCGACGCATGTAGGTAAACGCCCAAATCTGCCGCAGATCGATGCCGAAACGATTGTGCAGTTCATGTTGCAAGGCCAACAGCGGTTGCGGCGGCCAGCGCAGCAGACCGGCGACGAAACTGCTGGCAGTCAGACGCGGCTCAAGCCGCTCATTACGCGGGCTGAATAACGACAGCGCAGCACGCAGCAGGAATTCAACGGCCACCAACCCAGGCAGCAGACCAATCAACACCGCCAGTCGCGCCGGCCAGACGCGGTCGGCACTGGAGAAAAACAGACACAGCGCGCCCACCAGCAACACCGCAATCACCACGCGGGTCAGCTGCGCCAGTTGCCCGGCTTCCGGCCATTCGGCGGCAAGCTCGGAGCTGAATTGGCGTTCAAGTACCAACAAGCCAAACGCCAGCAGCAAAATCGCGCCGCCCGCCAGATTGCCCAGTTGCGAGAGATTGCTGCCCGGCAGCGTCAGGTTCCAGATCAGCTGGATGCTGATCAACGCCAGCAACGCCCAGCCACCAAGCCACAACGTCGGTTTGCCGATCTGGGCGACCAGCGTCGTTCCGCTGCCGCTGATGCGCGCCAGCAGGCGTTCATACCAGCCGCTATCTTCCGCAGCGCCTTGCACAGTGATGAGGGGAGCAGCGCTGCCTAGCGCCCGCGCGCGCCACAAAGCGACGCCCTGTGCCGACTGCAACCCGGCCGCAAGCAGCAACAATGCAGCCGCGCCAGTGGTCAACACCGCCGTCCACAAGGAGTTGGGCGAAAACAGATCTACAAACAACGACAACACCAACCCGACGCCGCCCAAACCGGCGGCCAGCCACATCAGCCGCGAAAGCCGCGCCGCCTGCACCGCCGCTCTTTGAAACCTCGGCAAGCCATCCAGCCTGTCGTGCTCAACATCCAGATCAACCCGCATCACTACCCCAAAACTTGCTGAATGTTGCTGTGGTCAATAAAGGCGTTACGATATAACAGAAATGGTGAAATTTTTGTTTGGCTTTGATTCGTGAACATAGAGCAGTCGCGAGAACTAACCAGAACATTCCTACAAAATGTTCGGCCTGGCACCTACTTACACACCAGCCATCTAGACGCAAAGTTCTGCCTTTCCCCAGGCCAAGGA
>NZ_ATLO01000033.1 GCF_000416235.1 Pseudomonas sp. CFII64
CTTTGAGGGCATAAAACCTGCTCACTGCCCAGACCGGATAGAACTCCGCGAACTGTAGGAGCCAACTTGTTGGCGAGGCGT
Source organism: Pseudomonas sp. CFII64 (assembly GCF_000416235.1). Classification (GTDB taxonomy): domain Bacteria; phylum Pseudomonadota; class Gammaproteobacteria; order Pseudomonadales; family Pseudomonadaceae; genus Aquipseudomonas. Next base: position 82 of record NZ_ATLO01000033.1, read on the forward strand.
TGGTCCTGCGAGAACCAAAAATCGCCTCGCGAATAAATTCGCTCCTACGAGGCCGACGCAATCCCGCTGGAGTGAGGCTTGCCCGCGAAAAGGCCGGCACATCCGCCCTATACGACTGAAGCCTCAACCCCGATAAACAGCTTCAAATCAGTAGGCAATGGTTGTCCGATGATGCTTGATAGATGCGCTACCTGCTCGCTGGTGAGTAGCCACTCGCACTCCGCCATCGCATTAAGACTTCGATGACCCAGGAGCTGCACGATTTGCTCGTTGAATGATCGGTCGATATCCAGCTCAAATTTAAGTGAATCGTCTTCGGTACTGTCGCGCAGAAAACCACTGATGCATAGGTACATAAAATTCCTTATTTCTCTAAATTCCCAATGATTAGGCTACGAGCCCAATAAGCAGTTTCAAATCAGCTGGTAGCGGCTGCCCGAGGCTCGATGAAAGTTGTGTCACCTGCTCACTGGTGAGCAGCCACTCGCCTGCTGACATCGCATTAAGATTTCGATGGCCGAGGAGCTGCACGATTTGTTCAGTAAGTGATGGATCGATTTTCAATTCAAATTTAAGCGAATCATCTTCGGAACTGTCGAACAGAAATCCACTGATGCGTAGGTACATAGAATCTCGCATTTTTCTACTTTCCGACCAGACTTGGCTGGTTTGTTTTCTGGCGGACGTATTTCACTGGCGACCTACCTGCAAAGCCCGACGCTATACATCAAATCAGACCTGACCGACTCACCGAGCACTCTCAAGACCGCAGCCGCCTGTTCACTGGTTAGATCGTTTTCACCGACAGGTACATCCGCCAACGCCTGCCATCCCATGGCGGAAAGTACCTCCGTCTCCAACTCTTCTGGGACAGCATTTTTGTACTGCAATGAGTTATCCGGATTGGGATCGGGATAAAAACCGCTAATAGAAAGAAATGTCATAAGCGATGTACCTGACTAAGCCCTTACTCCAATGAAAAGGTCCAGCCCGGTAGGTAACTGCTCGTTGACCGCCATGGCTATCTGCTCAACTTGCTCGCTGGTGAGCAACCATTCTCCATCCGGGCCGTATTCCAGGCTTCTCCATCCAAGAATCCCAAGCACAACGGCTTCATGCTCTGGCTTAACGACGAGTTGGTATTTCAACGTATCGTCTTCAGAATCGTCTCGTAAAAAACCACTGATCCATAAAAACATTGCTGACCCCCAAATTTCTTTCGTGTCATCCGGCTGCTGTCGAAGCCTTCCGCTTACGCTTCAAGCCCGATAAGCAGTTTCAAATCAGTCGGAAGCGGTTGCCCGATGACGGAAGACAATTGCGCAACCTGCTCATCCGCAAGCAGCCATTCCCCAGCGGCCATTGCATTGATACTTCGATGCCCAAGGAGCTCTACGATTGTCTGGGTCAGCGCTGGGTCTATTTTCAGTTCAAATTTAAGCGAATCATCTTCAGTGCTGTCGAGCAGAAACCCACTAATGCACAGATACATAAAACCTCCTATTTCCCTATTCTGCGGCCCGTTCTGGCTGGCTTGGATTGCGGCCGAAATTACTTCGGTTATTACCTATCTGAAAAGCCCGATGCTTTGCATCAAGTCAGCTCTCATCTCATCACCTAGGATCTCCATCACCGCTACGGCCTGACCCTCGGTGAGATCAGTCTCACCTGGCGGTACATCCGACAGCGAGCCCCATCCCATTGCGTTGAGTACTTTTATCTCTAATTCCTGCGGCACAACTCTCTGGTAATGCAGTAAGTTATCGGGATTCCGCTCAGGGTAAAAACCTCTGATTAGTAAAAATGGCATGAGCCATGCTCCTGAGTCACCTGTGTTTATCTGTCAACATTGCAGGTCAACTGGAAAACATGGTTGCTGTCGTAAAAACGCCTACTAGCCAGGACCTCAATAGCCGCCGCTTGGCTGGCGGTTAAGTCATAACCTTCATCGCCACGCTGAGGTACCGACCAGCCCATGATTTGCGCGAGTTGCGAATCACTGCCGTCGGGCAGAATCACCTCAAAGATCAAGAGCTCGGATTCTTTGTTGAACGCTTCAATAATGTATTTCAAGGCTCCACCTCGCGAGTATTATCTGCTTCTTTGGTTTGCTCGCCTGTTTCAGGGTCAAACTCCCCTAGGTGCTTTCCACGCTTGTTGTACTTCTCTACGGCGCCATGCTGGCTGTCCCACTCGAAAATGAGCCCTTCTTTGCTTTTCCATCGCTTTCGTAAGCCTCCCCCTCCTTGAATCGTGGTTTTACGAGGAGCAATTTTGGCATCGGGAAAAGCAGTAAGTCCCCTTGGCGGTGGATGGTAGCCATGATCCCCACCAAACGGCCGCGCAAACACCACATAAAGCGACTTCCAGCCAACCCCCGCTGGAAACACCACAATACAATCTTCAACCGTGATGTCTTCGCCGGGGAAGCCTTCGATCTGGCTGTCGGTGTCTTCCGGGATCGGGTGGACGAGGATGTTGTTGAGGTGTGCGCCGCTGTTGTCAGGGTAGATCAGCGGTGGCATGGGGCCGAGGCGGCCGTCTCTGGGCGTCCAGATGATGGTGATGCCGTTGAGTTTGGCTTCCATCGCCGTCTTGTTGGCGTTCCACGTGGCTTGCACCGTGCGCACCGAGTCGTCGCCGGACGGTTTGCTGTGGATGCCGTAGACCTGCAACACGCCGTCTGGGTCCTGGCGAAACTGGAAGCGCACCCGCGTTGGCGCGTGCGTCAGGCTGCGCAATTGCTCGTCGGTGTAAAGCGTGCCGTCGCCCATTTTCTCGAGAAGCATGCCGAGGATAAGAATGCTCGCTGGCCCACCCAGGCCGCGTATCGCCCAGCTGTGGCGTTGTTGCATGATCCCGCTGCCGGCCATGTAGCCCAGGCCCAGGTCGGCGCCGAGTGCGAGGGCTACCGCAGCGCTGGCATCGGGCAGGAGCATGGCGCCCGCGAGCATTACTTTGCCGAAGTTTGACGCCGGTTCTACGGAGGTCCCGGCGTCGGTGGAACACCAATTACCCGGCGCGCAGGACTTGGCGAAAACCAGATCAGTGCGGGGTTTTGGCGCGGGCCATTTGTCTTCCTGGATGTAAACCGGTTCGGGCTTTTTGGGTGTGTTCCACGCCGCCCACGAAGCACCTCCGTTGGGCAGTCGCCGGTTTCTCAAATAACGTTCGAATGGGTCTTCTGGATCGTCCTTGCGCATGACTCCTCCCTGTAGCGCCTTTTGTCGGCGGGGAGGATGTCGACCCATTCGAGCCCAGTCAATTTAACGCGGTAACCGGAAATTTCAGCCTAATCCATCTGGCTAATCCTTTTGGCTAGTCCTTCTTGCGATACCCCTCAATGATCGCCGAGAAGTCCTTGCCGCCGTCGCCGCGCAGGCTCATGGCTTGATACAACTGTTGCGCCACGGCGCCGAGGATGACCGGTTGGTGTGCGGTGCGTGCGGCCTCAGTTGCCAAGGCGAGATCCTTGAGCATCAGTTCCGCGCCGAAACCGCCGGTATAACCCCGTGCAGCCGGTGCCGTTTCGACGATGCCGGGCCATGGGTTGTAGACCTCGGAGCTCCAGCAGCGGCCGGTCGAGCTGTTGATGATGTTGGCCAGAATCCCGGTGTCGATGCCCAGCGCGTCGCCCAGCGCCATGGCTTCGGAAACGCCGATCATGGAAATGCCCAGCAGCAGGTTGTTGCAGATCTTGGCGATTTGCCCGGTGCCGATATCGCCGCAATGCACAATGTTCTTGCCCATTTTCGCCAGCACCGGTTTCAGCACTTCGAAATGTTCGGCACTGGCGCCGACCATGAACGTCAGCGTGCCGGCCTGCGCGCCGCCGGTGCCTCCGGAAACCGGCGCGTCGCCCAGGGTCACGCCCTGTCTGGCGGCGATGGCGGCCACGTCGCGAATGGTCTGCGGGTCGATGGTGCTGCAATCCACCGCTGGCACTCCGGAGCCGATGCCCGCCAATACGCCGTCGTCATTGAGATAGACGCTGCGCACGTGGGCCGCAGCCGGCAGCATGGTGATGACCAGCTCCGCGCCTTGCGCCGCATGTTTGGGCGATTCACTGATACGCCCGCCCAAGGTGGCGAGTTCGTTGAGCACGGCGGTGTTCAAGTCGAACAGATGCAGATGATGCCCGGCCTTGAGCAGGTTGCGAGCCATCGGCGCGCCCATGTTGCCCAAGCCGATAAAGGCGATTTTCATGTTGTTCTCCCTGGCAGAGGTTGGATTTCCTCGTTGGAGCGAGGCTTGCCCGCGAAGGTCCGAACTGCAATTCGCGGGCGAGCCTCGCTTAACGGTCAACGCAAACTGATGGTGGTGTTCACCCCATCATTGACGCTGTCGTCATCGAACCAGCGGCTGGTGACGGTCTTGGTTTGAGTGTAGAACTGCACCACTTGTTTGCCGTATGGACCGAGGTCGCCGAGCTTGGAGCCGCGCGAGCCGGTGAAGCTGAAAAACGGCACAGGCACCGGAATCGGGATGTTGATGCCCACCTGGCCGACGTCGATTTCGCTCTGGAATTTGCGCGCCGCCGCGCCGCTTTGGGTGAACAGGCCGGTGCCGTTGCCATACGGGTTGGCGTTGACCAGCTCGATGGCCTGATCGAGGGTGTCGACTTCCAGCACCACCAGCACCGGGCCGAAGATTTCCTGGGTGTAGATCTGCATGTCGGTGGTCACGCCGGAGAACAGCGTCGGGCCGACAAAATTGCCGTCCTCGAAACCCGGCACCTGGATGTCGCGGCCATCGAGTTCCAGCGTCGCGCCTTCACGCACGCCGCTTTCGATCAGGTCGAGAATGCGCTGTCTGGCGCGTCTGGAAATCACCGGCCCCACATCGGTGCCCGCTTCGCTGCCGGCGTTGACCTTGAGCTTTTGCGCCAGGGCTTTGAGATCCGGCAGCCATTGTTTGGCCGCGCCCACCAGCACGACCACGGAGGTCGCCATGCAGCGCTGCCCGGCCGCGCCAAAACCGGCGCCGACCAAGGCGTTCAGGGTTTGCACACGATTGGCATCGGGCAACACCACGGCGTGGTTCTTCGCGCCCATCATCGCTTGCACGCGCTTGCCGTGTTCCCCCGCCAGCTTGTAGACGTGAGTGCCGACAGCGGTGGAACCGACGAAAGAAACGGCCTTGATTTCGGGATGGGTGCAAATGGCATCCACCACGGATTTACCGCCATGCACTACGTTAAGCACACCCGGCGGAATGCCCGCTTCGACCGCCAGTTCCACCAGCAGCATGGTCGACATCGGGTCCTGCTCGGAAGGCTTGAGCACGAAGGTATTGCCACAAGCGATTGCCATGGGAAACATCCACAGCGGAATCATCGCCGGGAAGTTGAACGGCGTGATCCCGGCGCAGACGCCGATGGGCTGGCGCAAGGTGTAGGTGTCGACGCCACCGGCAACGTTCTCGGAGAACTCACCCATTTGCAGCGTGCCAATTGAACAGGCGTGCTCCACCACTTCCAGGCCCCGAAAGATATCGCCTTCGGCATCGGCAATGGTTTTGCCCTGCTCGGCACTCAGCACCGCAGCGATGCGCGGCGAGTGCTCGCGAATCAAGGCCTGCAGCTTGAGCATGATGCGCATGCGTGCGCCGATGGGCGTCAGGCGCCAGGTCTTGAAGGCTTTTTGCGCGGCGGCAACTGCGGCATTCACTTCAGCATCGGTGGCGAACGGCACCTGGGCCAGCACTTGCTGGGTCGCCGGGTTGATGATGTCGCGCCATTCGCTGCTTTGCGATTCGACCCATTCGCCGTCAATCAGCATTTTTACGCGGGCCACCTTGGTGGTGTTTTTTTGCAGTGAAACGTTCATCGAAATCTCCTCCGAGCGGCCTGGGTTGACCGCTGACCATCTGTTATTCATTAAAGATCAGGACGCCCGATGCCGGGGCGGATCGCGCTTCATCAGCGCGGTGCACACCAGCGCCACAAGGCCCATGCCAATCAGGTAAATGATCACGTAACGCGGGCTGCCGTCGGCGTAAGCGAGTAATTTGGTGGCGATCATTGGCGCAAAACCGCCGCCCAATACACCGGCCAGCTGCACCGAAACCGAGATGCCGCTGTAGCGAATTTCGGCGGGGAACTGCCGGGCGAACAGCAGTGATTCCGGCGCGTAGAGAATCGGGAAAACCACACCGACGGCGAGCACCATCGCCCACCAGACCAGCATCGGCTCGCGGGTGCCGAGCATGGCGAAGAATGGATAGACGAACGCGCAGAGCAACAACAGGCCCGCAAAGTACAAGCGTCGTTGCCCGACCTTGTCCGACAGGTAGCCGCAAAACGGCATGGTGAACAACGACAGCGCCGCGCCGGCAGTGATTGCGTTCAGCACATCGGCGCGGGGGATTTGCAGCTGGTTGGCGGCGTAAGCGAGGGCGAAGGTCACCGACATGTAGAACCAGGCGTTTTCCGCCGTGCGCGCGCCAATGATCGTCAGGGTTTCCCGTGGATGTTCACGCAGCACTTTGAACAGCGGCACCTTGACGGCGATCTTGTCCTGCTTGAGCTTTTCGAAGTCCGGCGATTCCGGGACTTTCAGGCGGATCAGCCAACCGATGCCGAGCAAGACGATGCTGGCGATGAACGGCAGGCGCCAGCCCCAACTGAGCATGTCGGCCTCAGGCAGCTTGGCCACCAGGCCCATCGCCAGCGTCGCCAGCACCAGTCCCGCGCCGACACCGGTTTGCGGCAGGCTACCGTAGAAGCCTTTCTTGCCCTCCGGCGCATGTTCCACGGCCATCAACACCGCGCCGCCCCATTCGCCGCCCACCGCCATGCCTTGCAGGAATCGCATGAGCACCAGAATCAGCGCGGCCCAATAACCGATCTGCTCGTAAGTGGGGATCAGGCCAATGATGATGGTCGGAATCCCCATCATCATCAGGGTCACCAGCAACATCGATTTGCGACCGATCCGGTCACCGAAGTGACCAAAAATCACCCCGCCCAACGGTCGACCGAGAAAGCCCACCGCATAGGTGGCGAACGCAGCCAGCACGCCGGTGATCGGGTCAAGGGCGGGAAAGAAGATTTTGTTGAAGATCAGCGCGGCGGCAGTGCCGTAGAGAAAAAAGTCGTACCACTCGATGGTCGTGCCGGCCATGCTTGCCATGCCGGCAAGTCGATAGGATTTGGCGTTCTTCGCAGGGCGGGCACCAAGTGCGCCAGCGTCCGCTGTCATTGCGTCCTTCATAAACTCCTCCGCTTATTATTGTTGTGCAGGGTTTTATGGCGTGGGGTGTTGCCTGGGATTGTTGTGGCTACAGCCGGGTTGGTTCAAACCCTGCATTGGAGTATAGATGTGCAAACTTCTAATAAGAATGCACATAAAAGCAGGATCAACATGCAAAAAAACATCACCTCCCTGGGCCTTCTCAACTGGGATGACTTGAAGTTTTTCCTTGAGGTTGCCCGCACGCGCAAGGCCAGCATCGCGGCCAAACGCCTGTCGGTGGATTACACCACCGTGTCGCGACGGATCAGTTCTCTGGAGGGTTCACTCGGCACATTGCTGTTCGAGAAGTCACGCAACAACGGCTTTGTGCTGACTGCCGAAGGCCAACGTTTGCTGGGTTATGCCGAGTCCATCGAAAGCACGCTGCACATGGCCTGCGAGCAGGTTTCGGGCTCCAGCGTGGCGTTGTCCGGGCATATCCGCATGGGCTGCACCGAAGGTTTCGGCAGTTTTTTCGTCACGCCGCAGCTGAGCCACTTTCTCGATAACTACCCGGACATCTCGGTCGATATCCTGCCGCTGCCGCACTTCATCAGCCTGTCCAAGCGCGAAGCCGATATCGTCATCGCCCTGGAGCGCCCGGAACACGGGCCGTATGTCTGTTGCAAACTCTGCGATTACAACCTGCGGCTGTACGCGACCCAGGATTATCTGGACAACCACACGCCGCTGCACAGCACCGCCGACCTCGCCGCACACACTTTCATCAGTTACGTCGACGATCTGGCGTTCAGTTCGGAATTGCTCTACCTCAGCAACCTGCTGCCCGGCGCCCAGGCGCAACTGCGCAGCACCAGCGTCATCGCCCAATACCAGGCCGCGCTGCAAGGCCGCTCGCTGGCGATCCTGCCGTGCTTCCTCGCCGCACAGGACTCACGCCTGGTGCCGGTGCTGGAAGAGGAAGTGAAGATCACCCGGCATTTCTGGATGTACTGCCGAGAGGACTTGCGCAAGCTCAAACGGATTACCTTGTTGTGGGATTACATAAGACAAGTAACAGAACTGAATGCCCCGTTATTACTCGGCGAGTCGCAGGCGTTACGATTTGCAGATGCGGACGACATCGTGATAGTAAAACCCTCCCACTCATCAGCCTGATCGATCATGACCAACCCCCTTACCGGCTTCAGCCAACCCGCACTGGCGGGCAAGTCCATCGAACTGCTGCCGCTGCAAGCGGCGCACGCACCCGCGCTGTTGCAAGCGGCGGCCGATGGCGAGTTGTGGAACATGAAGGTGACGGTCATTCCAGGGCCGGAGACGGTCGATAAGTACATCGCGATTGCCTTGCAGGGTCGCGAGGCCGGGACGGTCATGCCGTTTGTAATCGTGCGCCACGATACCGGGCGCGTGGTGGGCAGTACCCGTTTCTGGAAGATCGACCGGGCCAACCGCAAGATGGAAATCGGCCACACCTGGCTGAGTGCGTCGGCCCAACGCTCGGGCATCAACACTGAGGCGAAGTATCTGCTGCTGGAGCATGCCTTCGAGGTCATGCAGGCGGTGCGCGTGCAGTTCACCACCGATGAGCTCAACGAAAAATCCAGGGCGGCGATTCTGCGCATCGGCGCCATACAGGAAGGCATTGTGCGTCACGAACGGATCATGCCCGATGGCCGTAAACGCAACTCCGTACGTTTCAGCATCATTGATGAGGAGTGGCCTGGGGTGAAGGCCATGCTTGCAGCTAAAATCCAGTCGTAAACAGTCGCCAAGAAACCCCGGTCAGCCCGTCGCCGCATCGGGGCTTTCCTGCGCCAGCCACGCTCGTGTTTCATCCGCAGATATGGGCCGCGAGAACAGGTAGCCTTGCGCCCACACCCCACCCAGACGCTTGAGCGCGGCCAGTTCGTCTTCGGTTTCAACCCCTTCGACGATGCATTGCAGCTGCATGTCATGGCTCAACGCGAGCAGGGATTTGACGATCTTGAAGCTCGCCGGGTTGAGGTGAATGCCGGTGACAAAGCTGCGGTCCACCTTCAGCTTGGTCAACGAAAGCGCATGGATCTGGCTAAGACTTGAGTAACCGGTGCCAAAGTCATCCAGAGAGATGCCACACCCCAGGCCGCGCAGCAAAGCGATGGCGCGCTGGGTTTGCGCCAGATCCTGGATCACTGCGGTTTCAGTGATTTCCAGATCCAGACACGCCGGGTCAAATCCGCTCTCGGTGATCACTTGGGCAATCTGCTGCACGGCTTCGGGAGAGCCGCAGTCGTGGGCGGAAAGGTTGAAGGCCAGACGAATGCCTGGCGGCCAGGCAGCTGCGGCGCTCAGGGCATGTTTCAGGAGCGGAATCGTCAGCTTGTTGATCAGCCCGATACGCTCGGCGACGGGAATGAATTCGCAAGGCGGGACGTTCCCCAGCTCCGGACTGGTCCAGCGCCCCAGCGCTTCAAAGGCCACAGTGAGCTGGGTGCGGATGTCGACGATGGGCTGGAACACCACGTGGAACTCTTGGTACAGGTCGGCCCTGCGCAGCGCTTGCTCGGTCAGGCCGTCGCGGCTGAGTTGCCGGCGGTGTTCGGCACTGAACACACTCAAGGAGCCAGGCCGCTGCCGCTTGCTTTGATACAGCGCGTAATCGGCGTATTCGTAGACTTCGGTGGCGCTGCAAGCCAGGTCCGGGAAGGTCGCGATGCCCAGTGACGCGCTGATCTGGATCGGAATGTCCACCAGCAGGAAAGGCTCACGCATCCTGGCACACAGGTTGTCGCCGAAAGCCCGCAGCTGCTGGTCGCTCCGGGCGTCGGTGATGATCAAGGCAAACTCATCGCCGCCCAGGCGCGCCAGATGTACGCCTTCGTCCAGCAGGCCGGTCAAACGCTGGCCGACCTGATACAGCAACTTGTCGCCGACGCTGTGGCCGTAGAGATCGTTGACCGGCTTGAAGCCGTCGAGGTCGATCAAACCCACCGCCAAACGCACGTCGCGCTCGCGAGCCTGGCTGAGCGTCGCATCGAGGTTGGAGAAAAACTGGCGACGGTTCGCCAGGCCGGTCAGGCTGTCCTGATTGGCGAGGCGACGGTTCTCGTCGCTGAGCTTTTCGGTGCGCGCCTGCATGTTCACCAGCTGGGTGAAGTCTGTGTACTGTGACTTGAGGATCGACAGCATCGCAATAGATACCAGCAACACGTTGATCGCGGTGGCAATGAACGTGATGTTGTTGGTGGTGGCAAAAAACACCACAAAGGCAATATTGACCACCGCCGCTGTGATCAACGCGGCCGGCAGCAGGTGCATCATGCAAAAGATGCAGGCGATCACCGTAATGGCCATGTAGAACGCGACGTGGGCCTGACTGTACACATCGCCATAGGGGAACAACGCCAGCGACCACGCCGTAAAACCCGCCGCCACCAGCAGCGAAAGCCGACTGGTGCGCGTGAGGATGGCGAGCATTTTCTCAGCCGGGGGTGGCGCACGCCGACAGGAACGCCACCACAAAGCCGCCCTCGTCACGCAAAAAATCGTCATGACCGCCGGGCAATAGACCACCAGCCAACGGGGAGCCGAGACGTAATGGGTAGCCGCAAGGGCGAAGCTGTTGATCAGCAGGATGAAGTACATCATTGGCAGCTGACGCGACAGCGCAATGTACTGCGCCCGGAGCAAACCGGGGTTGTCCTGGGGCGCGGACATCAACGCCCAAAAGCTACCGAACAGACTTCTCTTCATCAGGGGAGGGTTGTCTCTGAATGCAAAACAGATAAAACCGACCGGAGATATCTTTCCCAGTCAGGTACAGGAGCAGAATTGACAAGCTGCTTATCAATTCGTGTCGGCGGTACCTGAGGTTTCTTCAGTTTTTCCGACGGCGGACGCGGTCCCGGGAAATGAACAGCGCACGCTGCGGCCTTATTTCGCGCTGTCGAGACCAAAGCTTCGCGACAAACCGGCCAGCCCACCGGGAGTCAGACGTAGCGCCCGCGAGTCCAGATGCCGGACGACCCAACCGCGCTTGAGCATCAATGCCAGCAGCATCGCGCCAAGGGCGCCGCCGATATGAGGTGAGCGCTCGCTCCAGTCCATACACGGATAAGCGGTGCGCCTGCGCTGACGGCTTAAGGCTTGCGGATCAATCCCAAGCGCTGCCAGCGACGAAACGCCCTTCTCGGTCAAACGATAATCCTGACCCTGGGCTTCGATCCATTTCGCGCCGAGCAGCGCATCGTGCAGCTTGACCGCCAGCTCGCCCGCGCAATGGTCGTAGCAGGTGCGCGCGTAACGCAGCGCCGAGGGGGTCGAAGGCTTGAATGCAGGCGCCGGGATGTTCGCCAGGAACAACAAGGCTTCCAGCGCGGCGGCGACTTTGGCATTGGCCAGCCGGTAATAGCGATGGCGGCCCTGAACCATCAACTCAACCAGGCCCTGTTCCCGAAGACGGCTGAAATGGCTGCTGGCGGTCGAGGCACCGATGTCGGCGACCACCGCCAGTTCCGTGGCGGTCCGCGCATGGCCGTCGAGCAGACTGCAGAGCATCTTCGCCCGCGCCGGATCGGCAATGGCGCCAGCGATACTGGCCAGGCTGGTATCGGCACTCTGTGCATCCATGATTCGTTCAACCCCGAAGCGTCCCGTGTTGCGCCCATCATACTGGGCGGCAATCCACAGGGAAGAATTTGATGATGGCTCAGAACACTTTTTTTGGCCGCAATGTCGTCGCCGCCACGTTCATATTGGCCATGTTCGGCTGGGGTATCGGTTTCTACGGGCCACCGGTTTTTATGTACGCCGTCATCCAGCGCACCGGCTGGAGTGCGCAGTTGTGTGCAGCGGCGGTCACGGTGCATTTCCTGGCGGGCACTTTGGTGGTCGTGAACCTGCCACGGCTGTATCAGCTTTTGGGGGTGGCACGCATCACGGTGTCGGGCACTTTGCTGCTGAGTATCGGCGTGTATGGCTGGTCGATTGCGAGCCAGCCTTGTCAGCTGTTCATGGCCGCAGTGCTGAGCGGATTTGGCTGGGTGACCTTAGGCGCGGCGGCGGTCAATTCGATCATCGCGCCCTGGTTTGTCGTCAAGCGCCCGGCTGCACTGGCGATGGCTTACAACGGCGCCAGCATTGGCGGCGTGGTGTTTTCGTCGCTGTGGGTGTTCCTGATTACCAGGACGGGATTCAGCAACGCAGCGCTGATGGTCGGGGCGCTGGCTATCGTAGTGATCGGCGCCCTGTCGCTGCGGGTATTTCGCTACCAGCCTGAACACTTGGGTCAATGCCCGGACGGGTCAGCAATGAACGCAGCCGCACCGACCATCACGACGACGCCAGAAACCAGCGTCAGGTTGTGGGGTAACCGCCAGTTCGTGACCCTGGCCGCTGGAATGTCCCTGGGTTTGTTTGCCCAGATCGGACTGATCGCGCATTTGTTCCTGCTGCTGGCGGCAACACTTGGCGTGCAGCAGGCCGGTCTGGCCATGAGCGCGGCCACCGCCAGCGCAATCGTCGGGCGAACGCTGGTGGGCTGGCTGATGCCGATCAAAGCCAATCGCCGCGCTGTCGCCTGCCTGAGTTATGCAGTGCAGTTGCTAGGCGGTATCGTCCTGATCAGCGCAGAAGGTCATTCAGTATGGGTGTGGCTGGGCGTCGCGTTATTTGGCGCCGGTATCGGCAATGCCACATCGCTGCCACCGCTGATCGCCCAGGCGGAATTTGCCCGGCAGCAGAGCCAGCGGGTGGTGGCCTTGATCGTGGCAATTGCCCAGGGTTGTTATGCCTTTGCGCCAGCGGTGTTCGGCGCGGTGTTCACGATGACCAACGGAGCGCAATCGGGAACCTGGCTGTTTGTGTTGGCGGCAGTGTTTCAGGGATTGGCGATTGCGGTATTTGCGCTGGGTGGCAAGGCGCGAATCGCAAGCGCGCCTGTTATCGATGAGATGTTGTAGGACCGGCTTCAGCCGGGAGCAAGCCAGTACATTCGCAGCGGCTGCGTTGTCAGATCTTTCGCCCTCCCGGCTAAAGCCGGTCCTACGGACTGGTTGTTATCAATGCAACGAACCTGCCCGCCCTTTCGCGACGTCTGCTGCCTTGACCTCGCCATTGCTCTGCCCGAAGCGGCGCAGGACGAAGGTGCTGACGGCGGCGAGTTCGACGTCGCTGTAGGCGCGGGCGAAGTCGGGCATGCGTTGGTCGACGCGGCGCGTGCCTTGGGTGTGACCTTCCAGCAATGTCGCCATCAGGTTGGTGCCCGCTGGATCGTTGACGGTTTTCAGCCCCACCAGGGTTGCGATGGGCGACTGATTGCCGGTGCCGTCCAGGCGGTGACAGGCAACGCACGAGTCGGTGAAGACTTTGTGGCCCAGGCCTTTGTCAGCCTGATCGTTGATCGCGACGGTCGGCCGTGCAATGCCTTCACTGCGCGCGGGCGTCGATTTGAGGTACACCGCAATCGCATTCACATCCGCAGGCGTCAGGAAGCGCAGGCTGTGTTCGACGGCGTCGGCCATTGGACCACCCGCACCACCGTAACCTGGCGCATAACCCTGGGACAAATAACTGACCAGCGCTTCCTGCGGCCAGGCGCCGATCCCGTGTTTGGCATCGGAGCTGATGTTGTAGGCGCGCCAGTTGCCCAGTTCGCCACCGGCCAGGGATTTACCGGAGCTCATGGCCTGGAAGATATTGCGCGGGGTGTGACATTCGCCGCAGTGTCCCGGCCCTTGCACCAGGTACGCGCCGCGATTCCATTCCGCCGACTGTTTGCTGTCCGGCACGAAGCGCTCGTTGTCAGCGAATACGGCATTCCAGAAGAACATGCCCCAGCGCTGGTTGAACGGGAACGACAGGTCATTTTCCGGCGGCTTCTGGCTGATCGGCTCAAGGCTGAACAGATACGCCTTGATCGCCAGAATGTCTTCGCGGGGCATCATGGTGTAGGACGTGTACGGGAACGCGGGGTAGTAATGCTTGCCGTCCTTGCCAACGCCTTTTTGCAGGGCGCTGACGAACTCGTCGTCGGTCCAGTTGCCGATCCCGGTGTCTTTATCCGGGGTGATGTTCGGCGAATACAGGGTGCCGAACGGCAGCTTGAATTCCAGGCCGCCAGCGAACGGCTTGCCGCCCGGTGTTACATGGCAGGCCACGCAGTCGGCTGCGCGGGTCAGGTATTCGCCTTTGCCGATCAGGGCCGGATCCGCTGGTGATTGCGCAGCCTGGGCCATCAACCCGAAGCCTGCACCCAACAGGGCGAGCGCATAGTTAAACACTTTCATGACAGCGCTCCTTAAACAGTGAAATAGCCGAAGCGGCTCAGTGGAAGACGGCGCTCGCGTACTTTCGAAGCGGCGTGCAGCGCGTTGACCAATGCGGCAGCAACCGGCACGGCACCGGTTTCGCCGACCCCGCCCGGGCTTTCGGCGCTCGGCATCAGGTGCACTTGCACAGATGGCGCGTCGCTCATGCGAATCTGTCGATAGGCGTGGAAGTTGTTCTGCACCACCTGGCCTTTCTCGATGAGGATTTCGTTGAACAGCGCGGCCGACAGCCCGAACAGCGTGCCGCCTTCCATCTGTGAAGCCACCGAAGTCGGGTTGTTGACGAAGCCGCAGTCGATAACGGTGATCAGCCGCTTGATACGTACGCCCTTGTCGCCCTGCATTTCCAGCTCGACCACAGTCGCAACGAAGCTGCCAAACACCGCGCTCACCGCCACGCCACGGCCTTGACCGGCTGGCAACGGGGTTTTCCAGTCAGCCAGTTCCGCGGCTTTTTTCAGCACGGCCTGGGCGCGTGGCTGGTCCTGCATCAGGCTCAAGCGGTAGTCCACCGGATCGGCCTTGGCGTTGTGCGCCAGCTCGTCGATGAAACATTCCACTGCATAAGTACTGCGCAACGGACCCACGCCGCGCCACCAGGAAACCGGAATCACGTCCGGGTCCTGACGGATGTAGCGCACTTGCAGGTTGGCCAGTTTGTAGACCGGATCAATCGCCACTTCCACGGCATCGCCATCGACGCCGCTTTCCGGCAGCTTGCCGATGTACGCCGCCATGACCGAAGCGCCAGCAATGCGATGTTCCCAGCCGACCGGACGCAGATCCTTGTCCAGCGCGGCATTCAGGCGGTCGACGTAATGCGGGCGATAACGGTCGTGGGTCATGTCCTCTTCGCGGCTCCAGACCAATTTGATCGGGTAGCTGAGCTGCCGGGCGATGTCCACAGCCTGGAAGATGAAGTCCGATTCCAGACGACGGCCGAAACCACCGCCGATCAATTGGTTGTGGATAACCACTTTATCCACAGGCATGCCGCAGACTTTCGCCGCGCCCATCTGGGCAAAGGTCGGCGCCTGGCAGCCGACCCAGAGTTCACACATGTCCGGGCGCACGTGGGCGACGCAGGTCATGGGTTCCAGCGGCGAGTGGGACAGGAACGGCTGCTCATAAACCGCTTCGAAATGACTCGACGCGTTTTTCAACGCCGTGCCGATATCACCGGTCTGCTTGGCGAATACGCCATCTTTGGAGCTGGCGTCGAGCAAGGCCTTGTCCAGCTGCGCGGAATCGACAGCGGCGTGCGGGCCCATGTCCCAATCGATTTCCAGCGCTTTAAGCGCTTGCTGACACGACCAGAAATTCGTCGCGGTCACCGCAACGGCGTTGTCCAGGCGAATCACATCGCGTACGCCCGGCACCTTGCGCGCCGCGTCTTCGTTTTTCACGCCGCGCAGCTTGCCGCCGAATACCGGGCAGGTCAGCGTTGAGGCGATGAGCATGTCGGGGATTTTCAGGTCGATGGTGAACTGCGCCGAACCGTTGACCTTGTTGGGCGTGTCCAGGCGTTGGGCTGGCGTGCCAAGCAGTTTGAAATCAGCGATGGCTTTGAGCGGCACGTCGCTGGGCAGTGGCAATGCTGAAGCTGCTTGAACCAAGTCGCCATAAACGGCGGTCTGGCCTTTCGGTCCGAGCACCTGACCGTTTTCAGCGCGGCATTGGCTCGGCGCGACCTTCCAGCGAATCGCTGCGGCCTGGACCAGCAACACCCGAGCGCTGGCGCCCGCACGGCGCAACGGCTCCCAGGTATAACGAGTGGATGAAGAACCACCGGTGGCCTGGAACTGCAAAATATTGTCGGTGTACAAGGCACCGTTCGGCGGCGCTTCTTCGATGCTGACCTGGCTGAGCGGCACTTCCAGTTCTTCAGCGACCATCATGGCGATGCCCGTCTGCACGCCCTGACCCATTTCGATTTTTGGCGAAATAACGGTGACATGGCCGTCGAGGCCGACGCGCACGAATGCACCAAAACCCGGTGACGCGTTATCACCCAGTCGCGCCGCACTCACCGCCTCAGCGGCGAAGCTGCGATTGACCATTGGCGGCAACCAGGTGCTGATCACCAACCCGCCCAAAGAAAGCGCGCCACCTTTGAGCAGCCCGCGACGGGAAACCGTCGTGGCAGATCCTTTTACCTCTGACATGGTGACTTCCTTCAGGCTTGGCTGACGCTTTTGATGGCGGCGCGAATTCGCGTATAGGTCGCACAACGGCACAGATTCCCGGCCATGGCCGTGGTGATCTGTTCATCGTTGGCATCCGGATGCGCTTGAAGAAGTGCCACGGCAGACATGATCTGGCCGGGCTGGCAGTAACCGCACTGCACGACTTCGTGGGCCAGCCAGGCTTGTTGCACTTGCTGGCCGACCGGCAATTCGCCGACCGCTTCAATCGTCGTGACTTTACGTCCGGCAACGGCGCTGACCGGCAGCACGCAGGAACGCACGGCCTGGCCATCCAGGTGAACCGTGCAAACGCCGCACTGGGCAATACCGCAGCCGTATTTGGTGCCGGTCAGACCCACGACATCGCGCAGGACCCAGAGCAGTGGCATGTCGGGAGCGACATCCAGCTCATGTTCCTGACCATTGATCAGTAGTTTTTGCATCACAAAGCCTCTGGCATTCATCACGGTTTAGCGCTGATGCGTCGCCAGGGGCAACGCTGGTCCACAGCGATTTCGGTTCTATTCGGATAATTCTCTGGCTCCCCGGGACATGGCCGGGAATGCATACAAACAGCGCGCCCATGATCGGCCTGGGGTAAATCCCGTCCCATGAGCGAAAAAGAAGTAAACGCACTGACGTCAGCGTCAGCCGTAAAGCAGGATGTGAATAGTACGCTTGTGCCACCAAGTGACGGAATGCCTATAACTCCGGCGTTTATGCTGCTATCGCCATAAACGTCCACCCGTAGGACCGGCTTTAGCCGGGAGCACGCCCTCCCGGATGAATCCGGTCCTACGGACGGTGGCAACGGCCACGATTAGTTTAGAAATCTCTGAACTATGGATTTGAGCTTTCCTATTCTTCCCTTGCGTGATGCGCCCCTAAGATCGCCAGCATTGAGACCGTTCCAAAGAGATCGGCCCGCAGATTACGTTCCCGTTTGCTACTGCCCGCTAATGATTTTTTTGCTCCGGTCAACCAACACCGCGGGCGAGTTGCGCCAGTCGCTTGAGTAATCTTTGAGGTCGAACGATGAAACTGGAAATTTTCCGCACCCTTTGGGGCTACACCGCCAGCAAGACGCAAGCCCTGGAAGAACTGCTCAAAGTCGGCTTCGACGGCATGGAAGCCCGCCTGCCGCTGGGCACCGCCGAGCGTGCCGAGTTTGCCGCGTTCCTGCGCGCCAACCGCGTGGGCTACATCAGCACCGTATTCACCGCCTATGACGTGCTGCCGGAACAGTCGGCCACCGTTGCCGAACACTTGATCGACCTGGACAAAAAGCTCGGCTGGGCCGGCGAACTGACGCCGCGCTTCGTCAATGTGCTGGCCGGCAATGACCGCTGGCAGTTGCCGCAACAGGTGGATTTCTTCGGTCAGGCGCTGGATCTGGCGCGCAAGCACGGCCAGGTGGTGTCCTTTGAAACCCATCGCTCCCGCTCGCTGTTCAATCCATGGATCACCCTCGAACTGATTCGCCAACTGCCCGACTTGCTGTTCACCAGCGACATCAGCCACTGGATCGTCACCTGCGAACGCCTGCTCAACGACCCGGAAGACGACCTCGGCGCCTTCGTCGAGCGGGTGCATCACATTCAGGCGCGGGTCGGTTATGACCAGGGCCCGCAGGTTCCGCATCCCGCCGCGCCGGAATACGCCAAAGAGCTAACCTTCCACCAGCAACACTGGGAAGCCATCTGGCGTTCGCAACAGGCGCGTGGCTATCAAGTCAGCACGCTGACCCCGGAATTCGGCGCCGACGGCTACCTGCATCACTTGCCCTTCACCAATGTTCCGGTAGCCGATCTGTGGTCGCTGAACGTATGGATGGGCCAGACCGAGCGCGAACATTTCCAGCACTTCACTCAATCGACCCGTCGTTAAAGGAGCGTTGTCGTCATGCCTGAACACAATAAAAACGCCACTCAAACCGCCAATTTCAACAGCATCCCGCTGGTGGATATCGCCGGGCTGTTCAGCGCCGACCTTGCCCAGCGTCAGGCCGTGGCCGATGAACTCGGCGCGGCGGCTCGGGAAGTGGGTTTTCTCTACATCAAGAATCATGGCATCGGCAAACAGCTGATCGACGATTTGCGGCAGGCCGCCAAGGATCTGTTCGCCCAGTCGCTCGACTACAAGATGCAGCATTACATCGGCACGTCCCGCAGCCATAAAGGCTTCGTGCCGGAAGGCGAAGAGGTTTACGCCAAGGGTAAGCCGGATCACAAGGAAGCCTTCGATATCGGTTTTGAAGTGGGCGATGAAGATCCGCTGGTGATTGCCAAGACGCCGCTGATCGGCGCCAATGAGTGGCCGGACCTGCCGGGCTTCAAGCCGGCGGTTCAGGCTTACTACGCCGCAGTATTTGCCTTGGGTCGGCGCCTGTTCGATGGCTTCGCGTTGGCGCTGGGTCTTGAGGAGGGTTACTTCGAGGCATTGGTCACGCGCCCGCCTTCGAAACTGCGCCTGATCCACTACCCGTTCGACGGCGCCGCACAGGACGCGCCCGGTATTGGTGCGCACACCGATTACGAGTGCTTCACCATCTTGCTCGCCGACAAACCGGGCCTGGAAGTGATGAACGATCAAGGCCAATGGATCGACGCGCCGCCCGTTGAAGACGCGTTCGTGGTCAACATTGGCGACATGCTCGAAGTGATGACCGCTGGTACGTTCGTTGCAACGGCCCACCGGGTCAGGACCGTCAGCGAAGAGCGCTACTCGTTCCCGCTGTTCTACGCCTGCGACTTCCATACCCAGATCAAACCGTTGCCGCAATTCATTCAGGATGGCAAGGACTACGAAGAGATCACCATCGGTGAACACATGTTCGGCCAGGCCCTGCAGACCTACTCGTACCTGCGTAAAAAAGTGGAGAACGGCGAACTCAAGCTGTATGAAAAAGCCCGCAAACCTTCGAGTTTCGGCCACTTGAAGAACCAGACAGCGGAACCGTCCTGATGGTTTTCAAGACGCGCATTGCCTGACTGAAGTACCTGAATCAACCCAACCGTGCCTTACCTTCTGACCTCGGAGTCACCGACGATGCGCAATAAAAACAACCTTGCTGTCCGCTTGACCGTGCTTGCCGCCGCCGTCCTCGGCGCAGGCCTGGCACACGCCGCGACCACCGTGACGCCGGGCGTATTCAAAGTCGGTATGGAAATCACCTATCCGCCGTTCGAGTCCTACGACGAGAAGAAGAACGTGGTCGGCTCCGATCCGGAACTGTCACGCCTGCTCGCCAAACACATGGACCTGAAAGCAGACTTCGTTGACACCAAGTTCTCCAGCCTGATCCTGAGCCTGAATGCCGGTCACTACGACGCAATCATTTCGGGCATGTACATCACGCCGGAACGTCAGGTCCAGGCGCAAACCATCGCTTACGCCAAAACCGGCGCGGCGATCATGGTGCTCAAGGACAGCCCGCTCAAACCCAAAGTCCCGGAAGATCTTTGCGGCCTGAAAGTCGGCCTGGAAAAAGGCACCACCTGGGTCGCGCAATTCAACAAGCTGTCCACTGATTACTGCGTGCCGAACAAGAAAGGCGCGATCTCGGTCAGCGAATTCCCGTCCGCGCCGGAAGTCACCCAGGCGTTGTTGTCGGGCAACGTTCAGGCTCAAGTGGAAATCGACGGCGCAGCCGGCATGATCGCCGAACGCACCAAAGGCCGCGTGGTGGTCAGCACCGAACATTCGATCTATCAGCAAACCCTGGGCATCTACGTCAAGAAGGGTAACGACGCGCTGTATCAGGCGCTGCTCAAGGCCTTCGACGAAACCAAGAAGTCCGGCGAATACGCGGCCCTGCTGAAAAAGTACAACCTGGAAGAGCCAGGTAACTGATTCACAGCATTAGAGGCCACCTCGTATTGTGCGGTGTCTGGCCCGACGTCCTCCCGGCTAAAGCCAGTCCTACGGATATGCATGCTCCGTAGGACCGGCTTCAGCCGGGAGCGCGTCAGACACGGTAGCTACGGGCTGTTGAGCGGCTGAACTTGAGGTGTACATGCAATTCGAATGGTCCTACTTTTTTTCTCTGTTTTCGATCTCGGACTTCTGGGAGTCGTGCATCACCGTCATCCAGCTCAGCGCCCTGGGCTGGTTCATCGGCATGCTGCTCGGCTTTCTGCTGGCGTCGGCCAAGCTGTCGACTTCGCGGCTGTTGAGCATTCCGGCATCGATTTATATCTGGTTCTTCCGCAGCGTCCCGCTGTTGGTGTTGGTTGTATTCGTCTACAACCTGCCGCAGATGTTTCCGTTTACCCGTGAAGTGCTGTCCAACCCGTTCTACTCCGGCCTGCTCGCCCTGGTGGTGACGGAAGCGGCATACATGGCGGAAATCCATCGTGGCGGCCTGATCTCCGTGGCCAAAGGCCAGAAGGAAGCCGGGCGTGCGCTGGGCGTGGGCTTCATCGGCTTGCAGCGGTTGATCGTGATCCCGCAGGCGTTTCGGATTTCCCTGCCGACGCTGATCAACGAATACATCACCGTGGTCAAACTGACGTCGCTGGTCTCGGTGATTTCCCTGACCGAGCTGCTGACGGTCGGCCAGCGCCTGTACGCGCAGAACTTCCTGGTCATGGAAACCCTGTCGGCGGTGGCGGTGTATTACGTGCTGATCGTGACGGTGTTCGGCTGGCTGTTCAGCTGGCTAGAGCGCCATCTGGAGCTGAACAACCGCAAGCCGCAAACTCTCGACGACTCGAGCCTGACGCAGCTGCGCACGCGCGTCGCCTCGCCGTCCCTGCAAGCTTCGGTTGCCACCGCCAAAGGCGCCACGCCCGCCTTGCAGCTGCGCGGCATTCATAAAAGCTACGGCCATCACGAAGTGCTCAAGGGTATCGATCTGGAAGTGAATTGCGGTCAGGTGATTTCCATCATCGGCCCGTCCGGCTCGGGCAAGACTTCATTGATTCGTACCGTCAATGGCCTGGAAAGCATCGATAAGGGCGAGATCATTCTGTTCGGCGAAAGCTTCATTCAGGCCGGAGACAAACCCAATAATCCACAGATCCGCCGGGGCGTGCAGCGCATCGGCATGGTGTTCCAGAACTTCAACCTGTTCCCGCACCGCACCATTCTCGACAACGTCACCCTGGCGCCGCGTTATCACGGCCGCGACAAGACCGTGAGCGAACAGCGCGCCTACGCCCTGCTGGATAAAGTCGGCCTGCTGGCCCATGCGCACAAGTATCCGCATCAGTTATCCGGCGGCCAGCAACAGCGCGTCGCCATCGCCCGCGCCCTGGCGATGGACCCGAAGATCATGCTGTTCGACGAACCGACCTCGGCGCTGGACCCGGAACTGGTGGGTGACGTGTTGAAGGTGATCAGCGACCTGGCCAAGGAAGGCATGACCATGCTGATCGTGACCCATGAAATGGACTTCGCCATGTCCATTTCGGATCGGGTGATCTTCATGGAAAACGGCGTCATCCAGGCCGACGCCGCGCCGCAAGCGATTCGCGATGGTCAGGCTGGAGAACGGGTTGTGCAGTTTATGGGGCTGGATAAGTGAGCTGACATCCGTAGGAGGGGACTCGTCCCCGATTTGGCAAGCCCGGCCACCGAGATCGAGCTGACCCACCCCGATGGCCTGGGCCAACACTTCCCGGACAAGTCCGGTCCTACCGATTGGCGCAAAAACTCAAACCCCCAACATCAACCCGCTCAAGCGCTTCACCTTGCGCCGCAACGCTTCTTCAAACACACCCTGACGCGGCTCGATCAGGCTGAACCAGTGTTTGGCGCGGGTGATGCCGGTGTAGACCAGCTCCTTGGTCAGCACCGGGTTCAACGCTTCCGGCAGGATCAGCGCGGTGTGGGCGAACTCCGAGCCCTGGGATTTGTGGACCGTCATGGCGTACACGGTTTCCACATCGTTGAGCCGGCTCGGCAAGACGAAGCGCACCCCGCCGCTGCCGTCGTTACGCGGGAAAGCCACGCGCAATACCTGTTCGCTGGCTTCGACGCCGTCGCGCTCCGGCAAGCGCAAGGCGATGCCGATATCGCCATTCATCAGGCCCAGGCCGTAATCATTGCGGGTCATCAGTACCGGACGGCCTTCATACCAATGCTGGTCGCCTTCGATGAGCCCGGCGCTGAACAGCGCGCTGGTGATCCGCCGATTCAGACCCTCGACACCCCACGGCCCTTTACGCACCGCGCACAGCAACTGGAACGCGTCGAACGCTTCCAGCACCGCCCGCGCCCAGCGGCTCCAGCATTCATCTTCAAGCGCAGCATCCAGTGGCGGCCGCTGCCCGGTCATCACGCCCAGATAATGCCGATAGCCTTGCGGACCTTCGTCGCCTTGGCCGTGCCCGTCGAGCAATAGCCGCTCCAGGGAATGATCCTGCTCACCCTTGAGTGCAAGGGCGAACAAATCCCCGTGGCTGCGGGCCGCCAACAAGGCACGCGCCGCTTCGACCTGTTGCTGATTGACCAGCCGCGACAGCTGACCAATGCCGCTGCCCTGCCCGAAGCGTCGCGAATGACGCAACATCACCACTTGCTGGGCCAATGGGTGCTGCAGCGCATCGCCTTGCTGCAAGCCGCTTGCGTTCAGGTTTTCACCACTGATTGCTTCCAGCCACGCCTGGGTTTGCGGACTGTAGAAACCCGCCTCGGCATCGCGACACAAATCCCCCAACACCGCGCCGGCTTCCACCGAGGCCAGCTGGTCCTTGTCGCCGAGTAAAACCATGCGCGCATGGGGCGGCAAGGCGTCGAGCAGATTTGCCATCATTTCCAGATCGATCATCGAGGCTTCATCCACCACCAACACATCCAGCGGCAATGGATTGCCCGAATGGTGGCGGAAGTGCCGCGTGCCTGGGCGACTGCCCAGCAGCCGGTGTACGGTGGTCACTTCACTGGGGATTTTCTGCCGCACGTCTTCGCTGACATCCAGAGATTGCACTTGCTGGCTGATGGATTCGGTCAAGCGCGCCGCCGCCTTGCCGGTTGGCGCGGCGAGACGGATACGCAGCGGCTCGCCACGTTGCACGGCTGGCGCTTGCAGCAACGCCAACAGCCGCACCACGGTGGTGGTTTTGCCGGTGCCGGGGCCGCCAGTAATGATGCTGAACGCGCCACGCGTCGCCAAGGCACAGGCCAGCTTCTGCCAGTCGATCAACGCATCCGGCGCGGGATTGGCCGGTCCGAACAAGCCGTCGAGACGTTGCGCCAGATCCGCAGGCGCCGCTTCCTGTTGTGCCAGTCGTTGGCGCAACGCCGTGTCGATACGTCGCTCGTAAGTCCAGTAACGGCGCAGGTACAGACGCCGATCGGACAACACCAACGGCCTGCGCGCGGCACTTTCACCCTGATCATCGCCGCGTGCGACCAGCGTACTGCCGAGCAATGCCTGACACCAGGCTTCGCCGTCCAGCGCGACCAACAGCTGCGACGGCAGCAACATCGGCCCGCCTTGCGCGTCACCTTCGGGAGGCAGCGACAGCGCGAAGTCCGGTTCTTTCAGGGTTTCAAACAGGTCCAGGCAAACATGCCCGTGGCCCAACTGATGGCTGGTCAACGCAGCCGCCAGCAGCACTCGCGAATCGGCCGCGGGATCAAGTTCACTGAGAAACGCCACGAAGGCTTTGTCCAGCGCCCGCAACCAGCCGCGTTCGACCCAGCGTTCCAGCAACAGCAGCAGGTCGCTGACCCGAGTCAACGGCGCAAGGTCGGCCAGACTTTGCGCGTCCAGTGGCGTTGGCAGTAATTCGGCGAAGGAACGGCTCATGCGAAATCTCCAGTCAGGGCGAATTCCGGTGTCAGTGATTTGCCCTGGAACAACAGATCCAGACTTTCAATCAGCTCCCGTGGCGGTCGGGTGAAGTACGCGCCCTGACTGGCGGAATGGCTGCCGCGCAGGAACAGATACAGCGCGCCGCCCATGTGCCGGTCGTAGTCGTAATCCGCCAGGCGTGCCTTGAGTTGGCGATGCAAGGCGAGCAGATACAGGACGTATTGCAGGTCGTAACGGTTGTCCAGAATCGAGGCGACCATCGCGTCCTGGGTATACGCCTCGTCATTGACGCCGAGCCAATTGGACTTGTAATCGGCAACGTAAAAACGCCCTTCGTGTTCGAAGGTCAAGTCGATGAAGCCCTTGAACATACCGTTCAGCGAGACCGTTTCCGCTGCCGCCCGGGGCGCATTGCCGTGGGTGTAGCGGCGCACCAGACTGTCCATTTGCGCGACATCGACTTTGTGACAGGCGAACCAGAACTCCATCTCGATGCGGTACTGATTGGGCTGATCCATCGCGCCCAGGGAAATCGCCTGACTGTCGCCCGCCAGGGGCAGCGGCATGTTCAGCAAGTGTTGCAGCCAGCCCGTAAGCGTGCCGATCCAGCCTTCCCAGCCGCGTCGATTGCAGCGCCGAGCGATGGCATCTTCCAGCAGTGCCGGATTGTTCGCCGCAGCGGCAAACCCTTCGTTACCCGCCCATTCCAGCAAACCGTGCAGGAAGGTGCCGGGGTTTGGCCCGCGTGGAAAGCGATGGATATCGCCACCGCTGACCAAAACTTCCCGAGGTGCCTCGGGATCAAGGCGTTCGTCATCAAAGAGTTTCTGCGCTTGCGGGCTGTCAGGTGATTCGTCACCGCTTGTAGTAATGGTGTCGCCAATCCGCAAGGCGCTGTAGGACGCGATCCACCAGTTTTCGGCAGCACGGCGCTTGGGCATGCGCGGCTTGAGCAACGTCGCCTGGTTGCGCGGCGGGCTGAACGTTTCAGCGGTGGGCGTGGGCAGGTTCTCAATGCTCAGCCCGGCGCAACCTTCGCCCAGATCCCGCAGCCATATGCTCAGGCCTGCGGACTCGGCGAGCGGGACGCCACCGCCCAACAGATAACCCAAAGCCGAACGGTGCAGGGTCGAGCTGTTGGCGTTGCCGCGTTTCAGATCCGCGACGCCGAGCCAGCACGCCGATTCGGCGCGCGTCAGGGCCACGTAAAGCAAGCGCAGATCTTCGGCCAGACGCTCGTTATCGGACTGCTCGATCAACGCCGCCGTCGGTTTCAGACTGATTTGCGCCTTGCCCTGTTCATCGTGGAAGTGCAACGGCAAACGGCTGCCATCCACAGGTTTTGACGAACAAATGAAGGGCAGAAAGACCAGCGGATACTGCAAGCCCTTGGACTTGTGAATGGTCACGACCTTGACCAGTTGCTCATCGCTTTCCAGGCGCAGGATCTGTTCTTCACCCGCCTGACCGGACAGCGCCAGATGTTCGCCCAGATGACGAATCAGCGCTTGCTCGCCGTCCAGTTCGGCAGCGGCCTGTTGCAGCAATTCGGACAAGTGCAGCAGGTTGGTCAACACCCGTTCACCGTCATGCCGCGCAATCAATGTCTGCGGCAAATGAAAGTCATGCAGCAAGCGGCGCAACATCGGCAGTACGCCCTGAGTGCGCCAGATCAAGTGATAACCGCGAAACTGCATGACCCGAGCTTCCCAGGCCAGCTCGTCCTGATTCAGGCGTTCCAGCTCGGCCAATGGCAGGTTCAAGGTGATGCAGGCCAGCGCGGCGCGCAAAGTGCGCTCCGAATCCGGCTCGGCGCAGGCCTTGAGCCAACTCAGCAGATCATGGGCTTCCTGAGCGGCGAACACCGAATCCTTGTCGGACAGGTAAACGCTGCGCACGCCACGGGCCGACAGCTCGGCGCGCACCGCCTGCGCTTCCTTGCCGTCGCGGACCAGAATCGCGATGTCGGCAGGCTTCAAGCCACGCAGCTCGACGCCCGGCGCGGCGAAACCGGCGCGTCCTTGCTGGCCACCATTGAGCAGCGCGACGATTTCACTGGCGCAGCTGGCTGCCAGTTGCTGCCGGTAAGTCACGCCGGACAGCGGCTGGTCGCTGGGCAGTTGCCAGACATTCAGCGCGGGCAAAGCTGCGCCATCGACTTGCAGCGTTTCCTTGCGCCCTTGGGAACGCGCGGCCTGGAACGGCACAGGATTGGTGTCGCCATGACGGAACAGAAATGCGCCGCGCCCTTCCGGTCGCTGTTCGGCACGTAAAAACACATGATTGACCGCCTCGACCATCGCGTGGCTGGAGCGATAGTTGGTGTCCAGCGTGTGCCAGCGCCCGGTCGTCGCCTGGCGCGCGCGCAGATAGGTGTAAATGTCGGCGCCCCGAAAAGCGTAGATCGCCTGCTTCGGATCGCCGATCAGGAACAGCCCGGTTTCCCGGTCGTTTTCTTCAAGGCGGTAGATGCTTTCGAAAATCCGGTACTGCACCGGATCGGTGTCCTGGAATTCGTCGATCAGCGCCACCGGAAACTGCTCGCGAATCAACGTCGCCAAGCGTTCGCCACCCGAACTCTGCAAGGCTGCATCAAGGCGCAGCAGCATGTCGTCGAAGCCCATTTCCGCGCGACGACGCTTTTCCTCTTCAAAGCGCACGCCGACCCAATGGGCGGCATGTTCCAGCACCGCAGCATCGGGTGTGGGCAGCGTGTCGAGGGCGACTTTCAGCTCGACCATCGCCTCGAATGCCGGGTGCGCAGGCGGATTGCTCTTCCAGGCCTCGGCAATGCCGTCCGGGGTCAGACGGGTGAAACCGGTGCCCAGATCCAGATCTTCCTGCTCTTCATCAGCTGCCCACGCGTTGAGCTTTTCAAACCAGGGCTTGAAGTAGCGCTCCTGCATCTTGCGACCGTCGACCACTTTGCAGGCCACGCCGTCCATGCAGATCACATGCAGTTCGTTGGCCCATTCGATCCATGGCGCTTTCAGTGCTTGGAGTGCATCACGGCGTTTCCGCAACGACGCTGCGATCAGCTCGGCGGGTTCCTGATCCGGGACTTTGCGTTCGCTGCCAAACAGCGAGCGCACCCGAGGCAACAGCGCCGCCGGACCGCCCCAATGCGCCCGAACCCATTTCAGCGCGTCGCTGCTCATGGGGTAACAAAAGCGCCGCCAGTAATCGCGCAGCACTTCGCCCAGTAAGTCGCTGTGGTCGGTTTCCAGGGTTTGGGTAAACAGGCTGCCGCTGTCGAAGGCGTGCTCGCGCAGCATGCGCTGACACCAGCTGTGAATAGTCGAAACCGCGGCTTCGTCCATCCATTGCGCCGCGATATCCAGGCGACTCGCGCAGGCTTGCCATTGCCCGGCACTGAATTGATCGCGCAACTCGGCGATCAACTCATCGGGCGCGGCGATTTCGTCACGGAAGAAACGTGCGGCTTCGGCCAGGCGGATGCGAATCCGGTCGCGCAACTCTTTGGTGGCGGCGTCGGTGAAAGTCACCACCAGAATCTGCGGGGGCAATAACTCACGACCAAAAGCCGAGTCTTCGCCGCCATGCCCCAGCACCAGACGCACATACAGCGCCGATATCGTGAAGGTCTTGCCTGTGCCGGCGCTGGCTTCGATCAGCTGGCTGCCGCGCAGGGGAAAGCGTAACGCCAGGGATGCGGTTTGCTCTGGATTGACAGTCATGCGCTGGCCTCCTCGCTGGACAGAGATTGCCATGGGGCATCGAATATCGGCTTGTACAGCGAGTGGCACCAACCGCTGAATGCTTCGCTGTCGAGCAGCGCATTGAAATCCGGGAACTGCCGAGCCAGCGCAGTGCTTTCGCGGCGCTCACCGTCAGTGGTCTGTCCGTCACCTTCATAGGCTTTACGGGCCATGGCTTCGGCTTTGACGTCGTCATTCTGAGCAAGCCAGGCAAACGCGGTTTTCACGGCGACCGGCAGCGGCCGCTGCATGCCGCTTTGCCAGGCTGTGAGCAAATCATTCAGTGCCTTGATGGCGAGGGTTTTTTCCAGCGGCGCCAGAAGCAGGGTTTCGTCACTGGCGACCAGCGCCGTACTCAACGGCAAGTCACAGGCGCAAGCGACCAGATGCAGCACCCACGGGCGAATCAAGCGATGCCATTTGCGGCTTTTCTTGCCGCCGATGGCGTTGGGAATCGCCGTGACGAGCAAGTACTCGCCTTTTGCGTTGCGATGCAGGCCGCCCAACCAACCTTCCAGCGCCGTACCTTGATGGCTGTAGCTCACGGGCAAGGCGCTGCTCAATGGCTCCGGCCACTTGCGCAGCAAATCTTCATAGCGCTGCAACAAATCGGGCAATGGTTCGATCAATTCTTCCTGCAAACTGGTGCCGAAACCCGCCATGGGCAGCAAGCCGCTGCCTTGCAGCTTCAACGCCTGGGCTTGCAGCGCTCGATCGATATCGCCCGGTTGCGTCAGCGCTGCATTGAGCAGGCTGTCGCTCAGGCCATAACGCTCAAGCGCATCGAGCACGAAAGGTTCTTCATCAGCGAGGGGTGCTTCGGCGACTTCGAAATAGATTTTCAGGCGCTGGCTGAAGAAGTGCTTCACCGGATTTCTCAGGAAATCCTGGATCTGCGCCAGAGTGAGCGGGTCGTCCTGCTCGTGCGTCGTCAGCGCCGGGAGCTGCGCCGCTTCGGCGCGAGGCTCATGCAGCACTTGCCATTCCCGGGCAAAGCTGAAGAACTCGGTCCCCTCATGGAAATACTGCGCGCTGAATGGCTGTAGCGGATGTTCCAGAGTCAGCTTGTGCAGCAGTTGTTGGCCGGGATCGCGCTTTTTGCTGTCCATCGGTTCGACGGCGTTCGCCAACTTCCAGCCGCTGGCCAGATGGTCGCGCAGCTGACCGATCAGCACCGACGACGGCCGCTCGCTGTTGTCGCGAATACTGCGTCCTACCCAGCTGATGTAAAGCTGATCGCGTGCTGAAAGCAGCGCTTCAAGCAGCAGATAACGATCATCTTCGCGCCGTGAACGATCACCGGGGCGGTAATCGCTGCCCATCAAATCGAAGTCCAACGGCGGTTGCGCGCGCGGGTAATCGCCGTCGTTCATGCCCAGCAGGCAGACCAGCTTGAAGGGAATCGCACGCATGGGCATCAAGGTGCAGAAGTTAACCGAGCCGGCGAGAAAGCGCTGGGACAAACGGCCCTGATCAAGGCCTGCCAGCCAGGCTTCACGGACAACCGTAAATGGCAGCTGATCCTGTAAACCCACGGATTCACAGGTCTCCAGCCAGGTTTCCCGCAGTTGCTCCAATTGAGCCAGCAGGTAATCGTCATGTTCGCTGTCGGCCAGGAAGAACAGCTGCAGCAGTGCTTGCAGGCGCGCGCCCCACTCTTGCGGCGTTGCCGGCGAGGACAGTTCACTGTGGGCAACTTGCAACGCATCAATCAAGGCTACCAGCGGGCCGATCAACGCCGCATCCAGGCCGCCAATTTCATCGTAAGGCTCGATACCGTCACACGCAGCACCGGCACCTACGGCATAGCCCAGCAACATACGACGCAGGCCGAAATGCCAACTGTTCTGCTCCAGCGCATTCGGCAAGCCCAGACCCGCGCGCTGCTCAGCATTGAGCCCCCAACGAATGCCCGCACCTTCGATCCAGCGATGCAAAGTCGGCAGGTCACGTTCGTTGATCTTGAAGCGCGCGCGCAGTGCCGGAACGTCCAACAGGTCGAGAATCTCGCTGACCGGAAAACGGCTGTCGGGGATTTTCAGCAAGTGCTCGACGGCAATCAACAGCGGCTCGCGGCCACGCTGGCCTTGGTCGGCAAGGGTGAATGGGATAAAGCGCGGGTCGTTACGTTCCAGTTGGCCAAAGACGGCGCGGATGTGCGGCGCATAGCTGTCGATGTCCGGGACCATGACGATGATGTCGCGAGGGCGGAGCTTTGAGTCCTTGCTGAACCGCGCCAGTAACTGGTCATGAAGAATCTCGACTTCCCGCTGGGCGCTGTGGGCGACATGGAAACGTATCGAGCGGTCTGTAAGTGGATCAACTGCTGGCCACAATTCGCGGGTCTCATCGAGGGGACGCAGCTCGAGGATGTCGTCCTGTAGCTGATTGAGGATATTTTTTGGATCGCCGTCGGTGAACAGGTCGATGCGTTCATCTTTGAATGAAGAACGGTAGCTGCCAGGATCGTCGTGGCTATCGAGCAGATTGATGTAGTCACGACCTTGCTTGCCCCAGGCAGCCAAAAGCGGATGCGCATGTTGATGCAAGGCTTGCGGATCGAGCACCACCGGCATCCCCGGCTTGCGCGCCTGACGCTTGTATTGGTGCCGTAACAGATCCTTATCGGCGACGATGTCTGCCCAATGGTGACGACATGGATTATGCACGCACAGCAGAACCTGACTGAATCGAGCCAGGCCAGCCAAGGCTTCGAGCGCCTGCGCAGGCAATGACGAAATGCCGAAAACGATCACCCGGGCCGGTAATCCAGCAGGGGCTTCGTTCATTCCCCGAATCCGCTCAATAAAGCGCTGGTGAACACCGGCGCGACTTTGCGCCATTCCTTCGGCACCGACATCACCCAGAAGTGCTCGCCACAGTTCGGCTTGCCAGCAGTTGGCTTGGGTCAGGGGTTTGGCTTCCCCCCTTACGTTGCGTAACTGGTGTCGACCCGCAGCCCAATCTTCGAGCCAATCAGCGCGATACACCTGGTATTGGTCAAAGAGGTCCGCCAATCGCTCGGACAGTTGGTAGCGCTTGCGTAAATCGGTATCGGCAGTGAGGAAGCGTCGCAACGGCTCAAAGTGTGGCTGGTCGATCAATGCCGGCAGCAGCCGCATCAACCGCCATGTGAGCGGGGCTTTATCCAATAGGGAGGTGGCGGGAATCTCATCCTTGCCGAGCACCAGGCGGTACAACTGCCACATGAAACTGCCCGGAAGCTGAACGTCCACGGCGGCCGCAATACCGCAGCCGCCCAGATCGTCATCATCGGTGTCTTCAGCCAAAGCCAGCTTGAGCCACTGCGCGATACCGTTGCTCTGCACCAAGGCTATTTCGTTTTCCAAAGGTGCAAGCGGATAGCGCCGCATCCAGGACACAACCAGGCTGCGCAGGTCATCCAGGCGGTTGCCGTGAACCACCATGAAGCCGGCGCTGAGAGAGGTTGTAACGGACATGGTTGCTTCCCTTTGCCTTTAAGTTCATGGCCCGAAGTGTAACCTCCGAAGATGATTCTTTGGTGGTCGATCACATGTCGGGCTTTTCAAGGCAAAGAACTTTACCGGTGGGGTTTCGAACTTTCCGAGCAGACAAACAAAACCCCTGAA
>NZ_ATLO01000034.1 GCF_000416235.1 Pseudomonas sp. CFII64
GATGGTGCCGAGGGTTTTGATGGTTTGTGGTTGCTCGAGGATGGTCATCGGTAAGCTCCTATATCTTGATGAGCCGTCGTTTCCCGCCGCCAAGCGGGAAAGGTGACGGATTGCACAAGGTTGGCGGACCGGAGATATAGGACCCGGCACTCCCGAAAGAGTCCCCGTGCAACCCGTCATAAAACGGTGCCACACGCGCAAAAAAAAAGCGCCTGCAATCTTAAAGCGGGGCGCTCGTTTCGCCTATATCTGTCTGGGCCGCCAAGCCCGGTCGCTGCATTCGCAACGACCGGCGAACTCTATGGCTTCTGACCCCGAAGCAACAAGAATGCAAAGCGGACGGAGCTTGTCAGCCGATTCCGCAAATCACTTTGAGG
>NZ_ATLO01000035.1 GCF_000416235.1 Pseudomonas sp. CFII64
AGGCACTGCAGCAATGCGCTGTGCCAGTCGGTTTGTTGCACGCCCCATTCGCGTTGCAGTTTGCTGCAATCGAGCCGCGAGTTGAGCGGGCGCGGGGCGGGGGTTGGGTAGGCGGAGGACGGAATAGGGTGCAGCGTGGCGCATTTCTTGCCGCTGTTGATCAATTGCTGACCAATCGCCTCGGCAAAACCAAACCACGAGGTCTCGCCACTGGCGGTCAGGTGATAAGTGCCCCAGGCCCCAGGGTCGCCACTGCGCCAGCGGTCGATCAACTGTCGTGTGCTCTGGGCGATGGTGCCCGCCCAGGTCGGCGCGCCGATCTGATCGTCGACGACGTTCAATTTGTCCCGCTCCTGCAACAAGCGCTGCATGGTCAGCAGAAAGTTGCGTCCGACGGCGGAGTACACCCAGCTGGTGCGCAAAATCAGATACTGCCCGCCGATGACACTGATCGCCTGTTCGCCGGTCCATTTGCTGGCGCCGTAGATGCTCAGCGGATTGATTTCGTCGTCTTCGGTGTAAGGCGATTGCTTGCTGCCATCGAACACGTAATCGGTGGAGTAATGAATCAGCGGGATGCCCAGCTCTTCGGCCTGCTGGGCAAACACACCCGCTGACATCGCGTTGATCTGAAACGCCGCCGTCGCATCGGTTTCGGCCTGATCCACTGCGGTGTAGGCGGCCGCATTGATGATCAGGTCCGGTTGCACGGCCTGCACTCGATCAATCACCGCCAACGGATAATTCAGATCCAGCTGGTCACGGCCCAGCACCACCAGTTCGCCCAGGTCCGCCAGGCTTTTCTGCAAGGCTTGAGAGACTTGGCCGTGCTGGCCGGAAATCAGGATTCTCAGCGGTTTTTCGGCGCGATCGTTCATGGGAAAAGATCAGCCTCCTTCAGGTATTTTGCGTTCTGGTCCTTGGCCGACATTTGCGGCTGCTTGCCATCGAGCTCCCAGTCGATACCAAGGTCCGGGTCATCCCAGCGGATGCAGCGCTCTGCGGCCGGGGTGTAGTAATCGGTGGTCTTGTACAGAAATTCCGCGTAGTCGCTGAGCACCACGAAACCATGGGCAAAACCCGGCGGCACCCACAACTGGCGGAAATTCTCGGCGGACAGCTTCACGCCGACCCACTTGCCAAAGGTCGGCGAACTGCGGCGGATGTCCACCGCGATGTCCAGCACTTCCCCCGCAGTCACGCGCACCAGTTTTCCCTGGGCATGTTCGATCTGGTAATGCAGGCCGCGCAGTACGCCCTTGGCCGAGCGTGAGTGGTTGTCCTGCACGAAGCGGGTGTCCAGGCCGGTGGCATCCGCGAAGGCCTTGGCGTTGAAGCTTTCATAGAAGAAACCTCGTTCATCACCGAACACACGAGGCTCGATGATGATGACTTCAGGCACTTCACAGGCAATCACATTCACTGATTTTCCCCCGCAAGCTTGAACAGGTATTGGCCGTAACCGGTCTTGCCGAAATAGTCGGCGCGCTGAAGCAAGTGCTCGCGATCGATCCAGCCGTTCTGGTAGGCGATTTCTTCAAGGCAGGCGACTTTCAGGCCTTGGCGATGTTCGATAGTCTGCACGTATTGCGACGCATCGAGCAGGCTGTCGTGGGTGCCGGTGTCGAGCCAGGCGAAACCGCGCCCGAAACGTTCGACCCGCAGGTCGCCGCGTTCCAGATACGCATTGTTCACATCTGTGATTTCCAGCTCGCCGCGTGGCGATGGCTTGACGTTCTTGGCGATCTGGATCACTTCGTTGTCGTAGAAATACAGGCCGGTCACCGCATAGCTCGACTTCGGATGCTTGGGTTTTTCTTCGATGGACAGCGCGCGGCCCTCGTCGTCGAAGTCGATCACGCCAAAGCGCTCCGGGTCTTTGACCCAATAGCCGAACACCGTCGCGCCTTCGGTATGGGCGGCGGCTTTCTGCAACTGCTCGCTGAAGTGCTGGCCGTGAAAGATGTTGTCGCCCAGGATCAGGCACACCGAGTCGTCGCCAATGAATTCTTCGCCGATCAGAAACGCCTGGGCCAGGCCATCGGGCCTGGGCTGCTCGGCATAGTGAAAATTGACCCCGAACTGGCTGCCGTCGCCCAGTAGATTGCGGTACTGCGGCAAATCCTGAGGCGTGGAGATGATCAGGATTTCGCGAATGCCGGTCAGCATCAGCACCGAGATCGGGTAATAAATCATCGGTTTGTCGTAAATGGGCAACAGCTGCTTGGAGACGCCCAGAGTGATGGGGTGCAGGCGTGTGCCCGACCCGCCTGCCAGAACGATTCCCTTGGTCATGCGATCAGATCCTTATGGTGGGTGAAGCCCAGTCGTTGGCCCTGATAGCTGCCGTCCTGCACTCTGCGGCACCATTCCAGGTTGTCGAGATACCATTGCACGGTTTTGCGTAAGCCTGATTCGAAGGTTTCCTCCGGCGTCCAGCCCAGTTCACGTTCGATCTTGCCGGCATCGATGGCGTAGCGCAGATCGTGGCCCGGACGATCCACCACGTAGGTGATCAGGTCGGCAAAATTCGTCACGCCAGCGGGATGCTCTGGCGCCAGCTCTTCAAGCAGCGCGCAAATGCTGCGCACCACGTCGATATTCTTTTGCTCGTTGTGGCCGCCAATGTTGTAGGTCTCGCCCACCACGCCTTCGGTCACGACCTTGAGCAGCGCCCTTGCGTGATCCTCGACAAACAGCCAGTCGCGCACTTGCAGGCCGTTGCCATACACCGGCAGCGGCTTGCCCGCGAGGGCGTTGAGAATCACCAACGGGATCAGCTTCTCGGGGAAGTGGAACGGGCCGTAGTTGTTCGAACAATTGGTGACTACCACCGGCAAGCCGTAAGTGCGATGCCAGGCGCGAACCAGATGATCGGACGCGGCCTTGCTGGCCGAATAGGGCGAGCTGGGCGCATAGGGCGTGGTTTCGGTGAACAGGTCATCGACGCCGTGCAGGTCGCCGTACACCTCGTCGGTGGAAATGTGATGGAAACGAAACGCGGCGCGCTCGGCTTCCGGCAGTTTCAGCCAATAACCGCGCACGGCTTCCAGCAGGCTGTAGGTGCCGACGATGTTGGTCTGAATGAATTCCGCCGGGCCGTCGATGGAGCGGTCGACATGGGATTCAGCGGCAAGGTGCATGATGGCGTGCGGCGCAAAGCGCTCAAGCACGGCACTGACCTGGGCTTGATCGCAGATGTCGGCCTGCACGAACTCATAGCGGGTATTGGTCGCAATGCTGGCCAGCGATTCGAGATTGCCGGCGTAGGTCAATTTGTCGAAATTAAGCACATCGTGTTCGGTGTTCTGGATCAGATGACGGATCAGCGCCGAGCCGATGAAGCCCGCACCGCCAGTTACAAGTATTCGCATGAGCTGGCCTTCTTCCTTGTTGGTCGTAAGACGTATGGAG
Source organism: Pseudomonas sp. CFII64 (assembly GCF_000416235.1). Taxonomy (GTDB): domain Bacteria; phylum Pseudomonadota; class Gammaproteobacteria; order Pseudomonadales; family Pseudomonadaceae; genus Aquipseudomonas. The sequence goes on from NZ_ATLO01000035.1 coordinate 3,415, forward strand.
CATAGCTTGTGGGCGTGAGCAGGCCCGCGCAAGCAGCATCAAGCAAGAATGGTCGCTTGGGTCATGAAAAGATTTGATTGGCCCCCGGCACTTGCGTCATAAAACCGGCGATGGTGATTCTACGGCGTGCTTATTGGTGTCGTTAATCCGACGCAACTATAGTTGTGGATCAAAACACTCAAGTCACGCCTGATTTGCCCTCGTCGGCCGGGCCAGGCAAGCCCGTCCAGCACTATTTGAGGTTGTTCATGCCCCTTGCCACGTTGATTCGCCGTTCCAGCCTGCCATGCCCGGAAGTCACCACAGAACAAGCGTTGCAACTGCTCGATCAACATTACGGCCTGAGCGGCACGTTGAAGGAGTTGGGCAGTCAGCAGGACCGCAATTTCCTGCTCGACACCGGCAGTGGCCGCTACGTCCTGAAAATCTGCCACGGCGCGTATTCGCCTGCCGAGTTGCAGGCCCAGCACGCGGCGCTGGGGCATCTGGCGGCGCACTCGCCGGTTCGCGTGCCGGCTGTGGTCAGCAGCAAAAATGCCGCGCAGCTGCTGTCGCTGGAAATCGACGCCAAGCCCGTGCATGTGCGCCTGCTGGAATTTGTCGACGGGCAGTCCCTCAGCCACCTGGCGCATCTGCCGACTGATGTCGTAGCCGGGATTGGCGAGCTGTGCGCCCAGGTTGATCAAGCGCTGGCAGGCTTCGAACATCCGGGGCTGGAGCGCATCCTGCAATGGGATCCCCGACATGCGATGGCGCTGATCAAGCACTTGCTACCCGTGATTGAAGACGCCGACAAACGCGCCTGTATCGCCGAGGCGGCCGAGCTGGCGCAGCATCGTTTACTGCCGCTGATTGCCGCGCTGCCGTTGCAGGCCGTGCATCTGGATATCACCGAATACAACGTGGTCTGGGCGCGCGACACACAGCGACAATGGCAGTTGCAGGGTTTGATTGATTTCGGCGATCTGGTCACGACCTGGCGTGTCGCCGACCTTTCGGTCACTTGCGCCGCGTTGCTGCATCATGCGGACGGCGACCCGCTGTACATCCTGCCGGCGATTCGCGCCTATCACGCGATCAATCCCTTGCAGCGTGAAGAGTTGCAGGCGCTTTGGCCGCTGATCGTCGCACGTTCGGCGGTGTTGGTCCTCAGCAGTGAACAGCAGGCCAGGGTCGAGCCGGACAACGCGTACATTCAGGCCAATATCGCCAGCGAATGGGGGATCTTCGATCTCGCCACTTCGGTGCCGATAGCCTTGATGGAAGCGGCGATTCTCGCGGCGCTGGGCATGGCGGCGGCCAAAGCCCCGGAGCCGATTTATTTCCCGTTGCTGCCGAGCCTGATCGGTCGGGAATTTCGCCTGGTGGATCTGGGCGTGTTGAGCGAGCATTTTGTCGCTGGCAACTGGCAGCAGGATGGCATCGACGAGCAATTGTTGATGCAGGCCGCGCAAGCCTTAGGTCAGGCGTCGAGCCGTTTCGCCGAATATCGCCTGTCGCGCACCTTGATCGACAGTGCGAAGCAGCCCGAAACCTGCGCCTTGCACGTGGAGTTGAGCCTGCCGGACGCCATCCCCTTGCATGCGCCGTTCAGTGGCACTTTGCGCATGACCGCTGACGCCGCACTATTGCTGGTGGGCGAGGACATGAGCCTGCGCCTGTGGGGCGCGGCTTGCGGATTGCAGTCCGGGCAAAAGCTGGTCGCTGGAGACGAGCTTGGCCAAAGCGCCGGTTCGCTGATCCTGCAACTGTGCGGCGCGCCAAACCTGAGCCCGCCATTGTTTGCCACACCGAGCTGGGCCGATGCCTGGCGAGCGTTGTGCCCGTCGCCTTCGACGCTGCTGGGTTTCCCCTGTGATGCGCCGCCGTTGCCCGATTCGACGGGGTTGCTGGCGCGACGTGATGCCAGCTTCGCCCGCTCGCAAAAACATTATTACCAGGCACCGCCGCACATCGAGCGCGGCTGGCGCAACCATCTGATCGACATGCAGGGCCGCTCGTATCTGGACATGCTCAACAACGTCGCGGTGCTCGGCCATGGCCATCCGCGCATGGCGGCCGAAGCGAGTCGGCAATGGTCGTTGCTCAACACCAATTCGCGCTTTCATTACGCGGCCATCGCCGAATTCTCCGAGCAGCTGCTGGCGCTGGCGCCACAAGGCATGGATCGGGTGTTTCTGGTCAACAGCGGCACCGAAGCCTGCGACCTGGCGATTCGTCTGGCCTGGGCGTTCAGTGGCGGGCGCGACATGCTCTGCGTGCTGGAGGCCTATCACGGCTGGTCAGTGGCGGCGGACGCGGTTTCGACGTCCATCGCCGATAACCCTCAAGCCTTGAGCACCCGGCCGGACTGGGTGCATCCCGTCACGGCGCCGAACAGCTATCGCGGCGAATTTCGCGGCCCGGACAGCGCGCCGCAGTACGTGCGCAGCGTCGAACAGGTTTTGCAGCAGTTGGCTGCGCAACAGCGGCAAGTGGCGGGTTTTATCTGCGAACCGGTTTACGGCAACGCCGGCGGGATTTCCTTGCCGCCGGGTTACTTGCAACAGGTTTACCAGAAAGTCCGGGCGCAGGGCGGCGTGTGCATCGCCGATGAAGTGCAGGTCGGTTATGGCCGCTTGGGCCGTTACTTCTGGGGTTTCGAAGAGCAGGGCGTGGTGCCGGACATCATCACCATGGCCAAAGGCATGGGTAACGGCCAGCCGCTGGGCGCAGTGATCACCCGCCGGGAAATCGCCGAAGCGCTGGAAGCCGAGGGCTATTTCTTCTCGTCAGCCGGAGGAAGCCCGGTCAGCTGTCGCATCGGCATGGCCGTGCTCGATGTGATGAAAGAGGAAAAGCTGTGGGAAAACGCTGAAATTGTCGGCGGACATTTCAAGGCACGACTGGAAGCGCTGATCGACCAGCATCCCTTGGTGGGCGCGGTCCACGGCATGGGTTTCTATCTGGGCGTCGAGCTGGTGCGTGATCGCCAGAGCCTGGAACCGGCCAGCGAAGAAACCGCCTATTTGTGCGAGCGCCTGCGGGAGCTGGGCATCTTCATGCAGCCCACCGGCGACTACCTGAACATCCTGAAAATCAAACCGCCCATGGTCACCACCCGGCAGAGTGTGGATTTCTTTGTCGATATGGTGTCCAAGGTGCTGGCAGAGCTGGAATAAACCCGTTTGAGCGAGGCTTGCTGTAGGACTGGCTTTAGCCGGGAGGGCAATTGACGCTCTCGCGACTAAAGTCGCTCCTACGGTCGCTCCTACGGCTACTTCGCGAGCAAGCTCGCTCCCACAGGTTGGTGGTTTATTCAGATTAATATCGGGATAGTTTGCCGATTTTGTCTTTTAAATTTAGTGCTAATGCTTTAATTGCCGATTTTTATCGTCTATAAAGGCGTCCAGATTGTCATGGCACGCCTGCTATGGTGAGAAGCCCTTTGTACGACGGTTCGCTGGAGTTCTGAATGATGACCACGCTCAATAGCACGCCGCGCGCCGACGGCTTTTACATGCCGGCCGAATGGGCGCCGCAAACCCAGACCTGGATGGTATGGCCGGAGCGGCCGGACAACTGGCGTCTGGGCGGCAAACCGGTGCAGACCGCGCACGTCGCGGTGGCCAAAGCCATCGCGCGTTTCGAGCCGGTGACGGTCGCCGTTTCCGCCGCGCAATACGACAACGCCCGCGCGCGCCTCGATGTGCCAAACATCCGTGTGGTGGAAATCAGCAGTGACGACGCCTGGGTGCGCGACACCGGCCCGACCTTCGTCATCAATGATCACGGCCAGGTGCGTGGCGTGGACTGGGATTTCAACGCCTGGGGCGGTTTCGATGGCGGGTTGTATTCGCCCTGGAACCTGGATTCCCAACTGGCGAGCAAGGTTCTGGAAATCGAGCGCTGCCCGCGTTACCAGACCAAGGGTTTCGTGCTCGAAGGCGGCTCGATCCATGTCGATGGCGAGGGCACGCTGATCACCACCGAAGAGTGCCTGCTCAACCGCAATCGCAATCCGCACCTGTCCCGCGCAGAGATTGAAACCGTGCTCAGCCACAACCTGGCGGTCGACAAGATCATCTGGTTGCCGGACGGCCTGTTCAACGACGAAACGGATGGACACGTCGATAACTTCTGCTGCTACGTGCGCCCCGGCGAAGTGCTACTGGCCTGGACGGATGATCCCGAAGACCCCAACTATTCCCGCTGCCACGCGGCATTGAGTATTTTGGAAAACAATCGGGACGCCAAGGGCCGGGCATTCATCGTGCACAAAATGCCGATTCCCGGCCCATTGTTCGCCACGCACGAAGAATGCGCAGGCGTTGATCAGGTGCATGGCAGCCAGGAACGCAACCCATCGGTGCGCCTGGCCGGTTCCTATGTGAATTTCCTGATCGTGAACGGCGGGATTATCGCCCCCAGTTTCGACGATCCACTGGACGAAACAGCGCGAAAAATCCTGCAAACGCTGTTCCCCGAGCATGAAGTGGTGATGGTTCCAGGCCGCGAATTACTGCTGGGCGGCGGCAATATTCACTGCCTGACTCAGCAGCAACCGGCCCCGCACCGGGTCTGAATTGTAGGACGATATTTCCTTTCGGACACACAGTTGGTCCCGATCTTGCTCTCACTAACCCATCACCCGATGGGTTTTTTTATGGGTCGCGGTTTACTGGTCTATGCTTTCGGATAGATCTGTAACGAAGTGTTTAATCGTTCGCCGCGTCTCTCGTCTGTCATATAGCGCCCGTACATTTAGCCCCTCACGACTTACAGAGGTTGTCCCTATGAACGCAGCTCTAGAGCACCATGCTCACGGTTTGTCTGCTAGTAGCGAAGCCCGCCAAATGATGGCGGATTGGTTAAGGGCGACAAACATCCGAGTACCTCAACGACCGGATGTACGCAAAATGCTTCTGCAGCGTTACCCGGCCGGGTTGCTGGAAGAGGCGGAACTGGAAGCACTGATCAGCGTGCATCGAGACTCCAGCAGGCCGTGCTAGAGCGGTCGAATGTTTCAAAGGTGTTACATGCAAATTGACACCTTTCAAGCCTGCGTCTAGGATTTGCGTCCTCCGCCCGTGGCCTAATGCCATGCATCAGTAGTCCACTGCGATGATTGCGCCGGCTTTTCGGAAGCTGTTTTTCGGAAGGCCAAACGACTGAACAAGTCGTCGCCACGGCGCGTGATCAATCCGCAGAAAGGGAATTACCGATGCTCACTACACGTATCAGCTTGCTCGCACTGAGCCTGATCAGTGCTGGACAGGTCATGGCTGACGGCCAGGCCGACTCGAAGGGATTTGTTGAGGACAGCAGCCTCAATCTGTTCCTGCGCAACGCGTACATCAATCGCGATTACAAGAATGGCCGCGAAGACAAGGCCGAATGGGGCCAAGGCTTCACCGCCAACTTCGCCTCGGGTTTCACTCAGGGCACGGTCGGCGTGGGCGTCGATGCGTTCGCGCTGTACGGTTTGCGTCTGGATGGCGGCAAGGGTCGCAGCGGCGCGGGCGGTATCGATTTCTTCAAGCAGGGCGACAGCGGCGCAGCGGCGGATGACCTGTCGCGTTTCGGCGGCGCAGTCAAAGCACGCATCTCCAATACCGTGATCAAGTACGGCGACCAGATGCCTGAGTTCCCGGTGCTGAGTTACGACAACTCGCGTCTGCTGCCGGAAAGCTACACCGGCACGTTGATCACTTCCAAAGAGATCGATGGCCTGGTCGTCAACGTGGGTCGCTTCACCCAGCAGACGCGTAAAAGTGCCGAAGGTCGCGACAGCGGCGATCTGAAAAGCATCAATGTCTACGGGGCCAGCTACAAATTCACCGACGCGTTCAGCGCCGCGTTCTACGCCTCCGACGACGAAGACACGCTGAAAAAGCAGTACCTGAACCTGAACTACGTGTTCGCCCTGCAGCCAGACCAGTCGCTGACCTTTGACTTCAACGGCTACAAGACTGAACTGGACAAGGAAATCGCCGACAGCGGCGAGCGCGACAACAAGATCTGGAGCCTGGCGGCGACCTGGGCAGTGGGCATCCACTCGTTCACCATTGCCCACCAGCGCAGCACCGGCGACACCGGCTACAACTACGGCGGTTATCGCAATGCTGGCGGATTTGGTGACGGCGGCAACACTATCTACCTGGCGAACTCGTACTGGTCCGACTTCAACGGCAAGGACGAGCGTTCCTGGCAGGCGGGTTACGGCGTGAACCTGTCGACCGTGGTTACTCCGGGCCTGAGCTATAAAGTGGCTTACGTGCGCGGCGACAACATTGATGACGGCACCAATCGCGGCAGCGGCGAAGAACGCGAAATCTTCAGCCAACTGACATACGTGGTGCAGAGCGGCCCGGCGAAAGATTTGTCCGTACGCCTGCGCAACTCGTTCCTGCGCGTGTCCGACAACGCCAGCAACTACAACAGCGAAGGCAACGAAACGCGGATCTTCGTGGATTACCCGATCAACGTGTTCTGATTGTCAGCACACCACTCGTACAGTCTGCGTAGGCCCGGCTTTAGCCGGGAGGACGCCGGTACATTCTCGGCGGATGCGTCATCAGACCTTCCGCCCTCCCGGCTGAAGCCGGTCCTACAGTTCTGTGTGCTGGCTGCGCTACCATGTGCCATCCCAGCACCTGATCCCGGTCGCCCCATGGCCCTCGCAACGCCTCCCGATCTTTCCGATATTGCCGTGCCCGTGCAACCGCTGGCGCGTACCTATCCGCGTGGGCGGTATATCGAGCCGCACGAGCATGTCTGGGGTCAGGTGTTGTACGCCACCTCCGGCGTGATGTGGGTTGAAACGCCGCTGGAAGCGTTGGTGGTTCCGCCGCAACGAGCCGTCTGGTTGCCGCCCGGCGTGGTGCATGGCATTCGCGTTGTCACCGACCTGGAAATGCGCAATATCTACCTGCGCCCGGCCATTGCCGAAACCCTCGAAAAAACCGTGCAGGTTTTCGAAGTCGGTCGTTTGCTGCGGGAATTGATCCTCGGCCTTGTCGCCCAGGATCACGAGCAAGCGTCGGAGTATTACGACGCATTGGTCGGACTGGCGCTGCTGGAACTCAAGCGCGCCAAACGGTCGATCCTGAAAATTCCCATGCCCGACCAATCCGACCGTCGCCTGATGAACCTGTGTCAGGCGGTCATGAGCGAGCCGTCGCTGGCGATTGCCTTCGAGCAACACGCGGAAAACGCCGGAGCCAGCGTGCGCACGCTGGCCCGACTGTTTCAAAGTGCGCTGGGCATGGGCTTCGCCGAGTGGCGGCGCCAAGTGCAACTGGCCACCGCCGTGGCGGAAATCATCCAGGGCGTCCCCGTCAGCACCATCGCCCGCTCGCTGGGCTATTCGCCCAGCAGCTTCAGCGACATGTTCCGCCGGGAACTGGGCGTGGCGCCTTCGAAGTACCCGCTTATATGAAATCCGTAGGACCGGCTTTAGCCGGGAGGAGGTCAGTCCATTCGCAGCAGATGCCTCGTCGGACCTTCCGCTCTCGCGCTCTCGCGCTTTCCCGCTCTCGCGGCTAAAGCCGCTCCTACGAGGTTTTGGCCGATATTCCGAAGTCCTTGGCCGATAGCTTTTCCCTGCCGCTCGTAAACTTTGCGCATTCCAGTTTGCCCGGAGTTCACCATGAGCTATCTCATTTCCATCGTTATTGGCATCGCCGTCGGCCTGCTCTACGGCGCGCTTGATTTCCGTTCGCCTGCGCCGCCCGCCGTGGCGCTGGTGGGTCTGACCGGCATGTTGCTGGGCGAAAAACTTTGGCCCATGGGCAAGCAGTTGCTTGCCAGCTGGGTGTCCTGATTTCTCGAATCGCGCCGCAACAACTTCACGAGAGGCCTTCCATGAAAGCACTGCAATTTTCCCGAACCGGCGACCTCGCCGCACTGCAATACGTCGATCTGCCCAAGCCGGTTGCCGGCCCGGATGAAGTGCTGATCCAGGTGAAGGCCGCGGGCCTGAATCCCAGCGACGTCAAAAACGTGTTGGGTCGTTTTCCGTACACCACTCTGCCGCGCGTACCGGGGCGTGATTTTGCCGGAATCGTGGTGCAAGGCCCGCAGGCGTTGCTCGGCCAGGAAGTCTGGGGCACTGGCAAAGAGCCGGGCTTCTTTCGGGACGGCTCCCATGCTGAGTTCCTCACCTTGCCGGCCAAGGGCGTGGCCCTCAAACCCAAACATTTGAGCTTTAGCCAGGCCGCCAGCCTTGGCGTGCCTTACACCACCGCATGGGATGCGTTGCAACGCAGCCTGGTCGGCGCCGATACGCGTTTGCTGGTGATCGGTGCCAATGGCGCGGTCGGCAGTGCCGCTCTGGCGCTGGGCAAGATCCTGGGCGCCCAAGTCCTCGGCGCGGTACGTCGCCCGGAACAGCTCAAGGCGTTACAGGAGCAGGGCTTCGACGCCATTTTGCTGGACGCGGCTGAGGAACTGGCCGGGCAAGTCAGCGGGATTTTCAAAGGCGGCGCCGACGTCATCTTCGACACCACCGGCTTCTGGCTGCCCGGCGCAGTGAGTGCGCTGGCGCCATTCGGCCGCATCGCCATCATTGCCGCGCCGGTCGACGGCCACGTGCAATTGCCCGCGCTGGCGTTGTATCGCAGAGGCGGCTCGGTGGTGGGTATCAACTCGTTGCTGTACGACTGCCAGGCCTGCGCGAAGATGCTTGACCAGTTTGGCCGATTCTTCGACGAAGGCAGCTTGCCGCTGCCCACCGGCCTGTTCGAATCACCGCTCAGCGAAGGCCTGGCACGCTACGCCGAGGTCAACCAGGGCGCAGGGGAGAAGGTGATTCTGGTGCCGTGAGGCCCGCTTTACCGATTAAACCGCTCAACCAACGCACGCAGCCCGCGTGACGCCGCTTCAAGTTCAGCGCCGCGCGACACGGCGGCGCTGGCGTTGCTGGCGGATCGCTCGAAGGTCTCGGCCACGTTATTGATCTGCCGGGAAATGTCCTCGGCCACGTGGGCCTGTTCTTCCGAAGCGGTCGCCATTTGATGACCCATGCTGCTGATCCGGCCAATCACTTCGCGAATACCTTGCAGCGCGTCCTGCGCCTCGATCACCTGGGCAACACCTTTGTCAGCCTCGCTGATACCCAGCTGCGCAATGCTCACCGCGTCGTCGGCACCCTTTTTCAACGATGCGATAACCGCCTGAATTTGCTGGGTCGACTCACGCGTCTTGCCTGCCAACGCGCGGACTTCATCGGCAACCACCGCAAAACCACGGCCTTGTTCGCCGGCCCGGGCAGCTTCGATGGCGGCGTTGAGCGCGAGCAGGTTGGTCTGATCGGCAATCGCTTGAATGACGCCGGCCGCCGACATGATTTGCTGGGTTTCATTGGCCAGGTTATCGACGGCGCTGCTGATATTGGTCACCGTGCCCGCCAGCCGCTGGATCGCCTCGCGGGAAGTACCGGCCACTCGGTTGCCTTGCTCGGCCAGTTCATTGGCCGTGCTGGCTTCGGATGCGGTGTGCTGCACATGCCGGGCGACTTCGTTGATCGAGGCCGCCATTTCAGTCATGGCCGCTGCGGTCATGTCTGTTTCGGCACGTTGTTCCAGCAGCGCGCGTTCGGTTTGCGAGGAGAGCTGAGTGGAATGGCCCGCCGCTTCGGAAACCTGACTGGCCAGATCGCTCAGGCGGGTCAACGCGGTTTTGAGGCGCGCGTCCTCGCTGAGCAGAATCATTTCCACCCGCGCCTGAGAGCCATAAGCGTCGCTGTAAGTCAGCGCGCTCACCGGATCGGTGAATGCATTGGGCGCGCTGTTGATGATGCCGGACAACTGACGTTCGCCGCGCAGATAAGCCCACGCGCCCAGCGCCACGAACAACCCGGCGATGACCACTTGAGCCACGATACCGGGGAAGAAATTGTTCACAGCCAGGGCGACGGCCGCAGCAACGACCGGCACCGCCATGATGCTGGCAAACACACCCAGATGACGGGCCGTCGTGACCGCGCTTTTGCCTTCGCGCAACCGCGCGTACAAGGCTTCGGCCCGGGCGATCTCTTCGCGAGTCGGCTTGACGCGCACGGACTCATAACCGATCAGCCGACCGTTCTCCAGGATCGGCGTCACGTACGCGCTGACCCAGTAGAAATCGCCGTTCTTGCAGCGATTCTTGACGATGCCCATCCAGCTTTTGCCCGCCTTCAAATAGGCCCACATCACGCCGAAAACATCCTTGGGCATGTCCGGGTGGCGAACCAGGTTGTGCGGGCTGCCGATGATTTCAGCCTGGGAATAACCACTGATTCTCGCGAACTCATCGTTGCAGTACGTGATTTTGCCGGTGGTATCAGTCGCTGAAATCAAACGTTGTTCGGCGGGAAAGGTTTGCTCGGTTTGCGTCACATGCTTGGCCATCGTCAACGTCCATATAGAGGTACTTGAAAAAACCTCACTGACAGTGAGATCCGGCCAACAGTGGCTGAGTATAGGTAGCGCCTGAGCGTTATCAAATTTCCAGCCACTCTGCGCCGGTTTCACCCAGCGCATGGGAAAGCTCTATCGGCCTGATTCCGTGGTTCTCCAGTCCGGATGATGAACGGGAGATCTGTTCTGGATTGCCATTGGGCGCAGCTGAGGTGTTCAGGTGTAACGGCCACACCATCAATGTCCCCAAAATAGAAACAATGAATCCGAATTTTGGGTAATTGTCTCGATCAGGCGTCGGCAGTATCTTTGTTCCAACGCCGCAGAACACAGCCAGACGCTGAAGCGCGGCAACCGAACTCAGCTACTCAATCTAACGTTTAAAGGGAATACAACCATGTCGATCCGCGAACTGCTCAACCCAGCCAACTCTGCCCTGATCCTCATCGACCACCAGCCGCAAATGGCTTTCGGCGTCCAGTCGATTGACCGCCAGACCCTGAAGAACAACACGGTTGGCCTGGCCAAGGCCGCCAAACTGTTCAACGTGCCAACCATCCTCACCTCGGTTGAAACCAAAAGCTTCAGCGGCTACATCTGGCCAGAACTGCTCGGTGTGTTCCCGGATCAACAGCCCATCGAACGTACTTCCATGAACTCCTGGGAAGACAAGAAACTGGTCGAAGCGGTCAAAGCCACCGGCCGCAAAAAACTGATCATCGCCGCGCTGTGGACCGAAGTCTGCCTGACCTTCCCGGCGCTGGAAGCCATGGAAGAAGGCTACGAGGTGTACATCGTCACCGACGCCTCCGGCGGCACCACCAAAGAAGCCCACGACATGTCCGTGCAGCGCATGATTCAGGCGGGCGCAGTACCGGTGACCTGGCAACAAGTGCTGCTCGAATACCAACGTGACTGGGCGCACAAAGACACCTACGAAGCGGTCATGGAACTGGTCCTTGAACACAGCGGCGCATACGGCATGGGCGTCGACTACGCCTACACCATGGTCCACGGCGCGCCGCAGCGTAAGGTCGTCTGATCCACCAAACCCCTGACCGAATCGCCCCCGAACAGCCATGTTCGGGGGCGATTGCGTTGCGGTGCCAGAATAAGAACCGGTAAATGAATAGATTCCCGTAGGACCGGCTTTAGCCGGGAGGAGGCCGGTACATTCGCAGTACACGCGTCGTCAGAACTTGCGCGCTCCCGGCTAAAGCCGGTCCTACGCATCCTGTGTGCTGGCCGATACGATTCCCCAGCCATTCAATGATCCCCCGCCCGTCGTGCAACTTGTGCCAAAACCCGCAGTCATACGCCCGCCATAATTTACTCGCCGCTGAACCATCTTTCTCCATCAGAGCTGCCGCCCCATGCGCCCAATCGCTCGTTCTTGTCTCCTGCTCCTGATTCCCCTGTTCACGCTATTCACCGGCTCAGCCCAAGCCAGCGCAGAAGGGCAGCTCGCCCAAGCCATCAACGACTACCGCGCCCAACCCTCGCGCTGCGCCAGCAACACACCCCGCGCCCTGTCGCCATTGGCGCTGAAGTCGAAACTCGCCCTGCCCATCGGCTTCGGCGGCGATCTGCGCGAGACACTCAAGGCGTCCGGCTATCGCGCGGTGTCGGTGCGAACCATCCGTTTGGTCGGCGCGCCAGACGCAGACGCCGCGTTCGACATGCTTCAACGCCGCTATTGCGCGGCGCTGCTCGACACCGATTTCGCAGACATCGGCATCACCCGCGCCGCGAACGAATGGCGCGTGGTACTGGCCAAACCGCTGCTCGATGGTCGCCTGGAAGACAAACAAACCGCCGGCAAAACCTTGCTCGCCCAAGTCAACGCCGCCCGCGCTCAGCCACGCATGTGCGGTCGCAAACCCTACGCCGCCGCCCGCCCGCTGGCCTGGAACGCGGCGTTGGAAGCCGCTGCGCAACGACACAGCCTGGCCATGGCCAGTGAAAGCTACTTCGCACACATCGACCCCAACGGCGACTTGCCCGAAGACCGCGCCCGAGCGGCTGGCTACGGCGGTCGCCAGGTCGGCGAAAACATCGCCAGCGGCCAGGGCTCGGCAACCACCGCGATGCAAGGCTGGCTTGCCAGCCCCGGCCACTGCGCCAACCTCATGAACCCGATGTTCACCCAGGTCGGCGCGGCATACGGCACCAACGCCAGGAGCCATGCCGGGGTTTACTGGACGATGGTATTCGGCGCGCCTTGATGGGTATGCTCAGCGCAGGATTTTCATAAGCGAGGACGGACCAATGCTGGATTTCAACAACAAGGGCTTTTTCAAACTCAAACAAAACAGCGAATACGCCGAGCGCGTCCAGTCGCTGCTGCTGGAAGGCGAAGAAGTCATCGACGCCTACAAATCCATGCGCGACGGCGTGGTGTTCACCAACAAACGCATCATCTCGGTCAACGTGCAGGGCATCACCGGCAGCAAAAAAGACTTCACCTCGCTGCCCTACAAAAACATCGTCGCCTACTCCATCGAAACCTCCGGAACCTTCGACCTGGATTCCGAACTGGAAATCTACTTCTCGTCGCTCGACAAAGTGAAATTCGAATTCACCGGCAGAACCTCGATTATCGAAATCTCCAAACACATTTCCCGCTACCTGCTGGATTGACCGCCCGCTGTCGACGCTCTACAGCTGAGCCTCGATAGCCGCTTTATCGACAATCGACCAGACCCGCGCAATCTTCCCGTCGCGAAACTGATAAAAGACATTCTCGGTAAAACTCACCCGCTTGCCGTTCACCGCCAGCCCCAGAAATTCACCCTGCGGGCTGCAATCGAAACCGAGGCGCGCAGCAATATGGCTGGCGTCCACAACCAGCAACAGAATGTTGAACTGCAAATCCGGGATCTGCCGAAAATCGTTCTCCAGCATCTCCCGATACCCCGCAAGCCCGAACGGCCGGTCATTGTGATACGCGTCTTCGTGAACGAAGTTGCCAAGCGCCGGCCAGTCTTGGGCGTTGAGGCAGGCGATGTAGGCTTTGTAGGTGTCAGGGAGCGTTGAGGTGGTCATAAGCTGCCTCGCAATTTTAGAGCGCTCGAAAGGCGCACAACCCCGTTGGAGCGAGGCCAGCACTTCAAGCCGCCGCAAGAAACGTGAAGTTACGACGTTTTACTCTCCGCTTCCAACCCGGCAACCGCCGCTTCCACCAAAACTCGCGCCGCTTCAATCTGATGCATCACCGCTCGCGCGAGCGCCCGGAATTCCCTTGTGCTGTTGTCCGCTGATTCATACGCGGTGGCGGCTGCGCAGGTGAGGTATTCCGAGGCAGTGATGAGGGCGTCTTCGACGTTTATGCCTGGCTTTGTAGTGAACAGGTTCATGCCGGTTTCGTAGGGCTTGGTCTGTTGATTTGGTTTACGGGTAGCTGCGATGTGGAACTGAACATAATGACCTCTCGACATAGTTAGGCCATCACTCATTGCGACTAAACAAAGGGTGGCGGCTGTGCGCGGGTTAGTCGACCGGCGTCAAGAGAACCCGGCGCACCCGAAGGTGCCCCGTGCACAGCCACCATAAATGCCATACCGGTATCGTGGGTATGGGGGATGGAGGTGAGCCATGTTGATCTTGACTGTCAGGCGACTAAACCCGGCCGTTGATTTCAACGACAGGCAGGAAATTAGCCGCAGCGTCAGGCATCTACAAGCGGTGCAGAGGATATCCACAAAATTCAGAATCGTCTTACAGAAGGGCGGATTTATTGCTGAAGGATGTTTCTGGATTACGGGGATTTGGGGGTGGTTTTCTGATGGGTTGGGTCGGGTTTTACGGGTATTTGCCCATGGACGCCGCAACGCTCTGGCAAGCGCCGCAGAATAGGTCAGCCTGAACGGAAAACATTGTGAAGCATCTTGCGACGGCGTGCTAATTCCAGTGGGTGCTTCACGGTGTAAGATGCCGAGCAAACGTTCACTATCGAGGCTGCCATGACCGGGATATCCCTGAACCTGCCGGAAGACCTTTCCAACTCGCTCGCCGACTTGGCCAAGACTAATGGCCAGACTGTCAGCTACTTGGCGATGGACGTTCTTCGCGACTACATCGAGCATGAAAAGACGTTAACTGCGCAGATCGAACTGGCGGTGGAGGAGGCCGATCAAGGCAAATTCGCGACCGATGAACAGGTAGCGGCAATGCGCGCCCGGCGTTGGAGCAGGAATGCGGGTTGAGTGGCTGGAACAAGCCCTCAAAAATCTAGAGGACGAAGCAAATTACATAGCGCTTGAAAACCTCAGGTCTGCTGATGAGTTCTCAGATGCTATCTTTGCAAGCGTGGACAAGCTGGCGCGATTCCCAGCCATGGGTCGTGAAGGTCGAGTAAAGAACACGCGCGAATGGGCAGTGCCCAAGTGGTCCTATCTGATTCCCTATCGAGTACGTGGGGATCGCCTCCAGATCCTTGGTGTGTTTCACACACGACAACGGCCTCGTACCAAATGGTGACGGCACAAAAATCTCTCTAGCTAATGAAAGGCTTCGTCCTTCGGTCCGCTGCTTAGCGACCGATTTTGCAGTCTGACCTGGACGGACCCTCGAGCCAGAACAAATTGCGCAAATCTTACAGGTGCGCGCCTGTCTTCCTGCGACACTTCAAAAGCCAAATCAGCGTCAGCACGGTCGGCCAAAACAACGTGTTAAGAATGTCGTGAACGCTGGCCTGCCAGCGCCAGTAGCCGAAGCTTCCAATATCGTCTTGCCTGTCGACCCATTCGCCCACACACGCAAGGATGAAAACTACCAACCAGCCAATGTATGGCCTGTGTCGTCGGATGATAGCGACCAACATCAGATAGACCGCCATGCCCACGTAGATGTGCAGCGCGTCCTTTGACAGTCCGGTTGCCGACATGATGCTGAGCTTGATGCTTTGAGCGGTTGAGGTTTCCATGAAGTTCTTCCTCCCTGACCTTTCTACGTACTCTCGACTCTGGCCGAGCATCAATTATAAGTCGCTCTTGCACCGGCAATCCCGCCACACCCTTGCAATCAGGCACCAATCACACCACCATTGCGAATAGTTTTCATTAACATGGACGCCACTCGCTGTGTTTCCTACTCATCCGGCAAACCAAGATCCTCGTCAGCAGGCGCTTCATCGCCTGTTTGGCGAGCACCACAGCTGGCTGCTTGAACGCCTGCGTCTGCGCCTGCACTGTCGCGAGGATGCCGCCGATATGGCGGCCGAAACCTTCGCTCAGGTTGTGGCGCTGCCGGATCCCCATGCCATTCGTGAGCCCCGGGCGTTGTTGAGCCTCATTGGCAAGCGGCTGATGTTCGCCCGCTGGCGGCGCAATGATGTCGAACGTGCCTATCTCGACGCCCTCGCTTCCTTGCCCGAGCCGACCGCGCCTTCGCCCGAGGAGCATTGGGTGGTGATGGAGGCATTGATGGCGGTCGATCAGTTGCTGGATGGTTTGTCGTCCAAGGCCCGCGCGGCGTTTCTGTATAGCCAGATCGATGGCCTGACTTACGCACGTATCGCCGAGGAGTTGGGGGTGTCGGTGACGCGAGTGCATCAGTATGTGGTGCAGGGATTGACCGCGTGTTACCGGGGCGTGTCGTGACGACGGTGTCTGCGGCGGCGGCGCAGGCGATCGAGTGGTATGCGCGGCGTGCTTCGGGTGTGTTCACGGAACAGGACCAGGAGCAATTGATTGGGTGGCTGGCCGCCGACCCGAGTCATCTGCGCGCCTGGCAGACCTTGCAGCAGCAGTTGAACCGTAGCGTGACGCCGTTGGTGCAGCAGCAGGCCGCCGTCCATGCGCTGTGCGACGCCGGTTACAGTCGTCGTCGCATGCTGCGTGGCGCTCTCAGCCTGGGTGCCCTGGCTGTCGGCGCGCAGTTGTTGACCCTGCCGGGTGGACCGTTGCACGCACGTTTGCGCGCCGACCTGCGCACCTCGACCGCCCAACGCCGTACGTTCACTCTTGATGACGGCTCGACCTTGCAACTCAATGCGCAGAGTTCCGTCGATCTGAATTTCAACCCTCGGCAGCGGCACGTCCAACTGTTGCGCGGCGCGGTGCAGGCCCAGGTGCGCAGCGATCCGGCGCGGCCGTTCGTGCTGGCGTGCCCGTGGGGCGAGGTCTGGCTCGACAGTGGCCGGTGCCTGCTGGCGATGCAGGCCAGTCAGCCTCAGGTGTGGGCGCTGGAGGGTTCCTTGCAGTTGCGCACGGCCCATCACAATCAGCACCTCGCTGCCGGCCAAGGCCTGGCATTCGATGGCAACCGCTGGCAGGACCTTCCTTCGCATTATGTTGACGAGCGCAGCTGGACCAGAGGGCTGCTCGAAGTCCATGACCAGTCTCTGGGCCAAGTGATCGAGCACCTTGCGCCTTACCACCAGGGGCTGCTGCACGTTTCGACGGCGGCAGCGGCGTTGCGGATATCCGGAGTGTTTACCCTGGATGACACGCGCGTTGCGCTGGCCGCGCTCAAGGATGTGCTGCCGTTGCGCATCGATACCTGGCTGGGCGTGTGGACACGAATCGAGCGTGTCTGAATTTTTTTCCTGACACCCCTGAAAATATCCGGGACTCGCGTCACATACCTGATAGACGCGCGTATTCCGCGCACTCGTTTCCGTACTTCTGCGAGCCCGCTCATGCATCCCAACCTCCTTTTGCCGCTGTTTGCCGGCTGCCTGGCCAGCTTTACCCTGCAGGCGGCCGAAACCGCCTATGACTTCAACCTGCCTGCCGGCGCTGTGGGTAATACCCTGATCGGCATCGGCCAGGTGAGTGGCCAGCAGGTGCTGTTTATTCCGACGGATGTGGCGGGTCGCCAGGCGCCAGCGGTGCGCGGGCACTTGAGTGCGAGTGAAGCAGTGCGCCGGAGCCTGGCGGGCACCGGCCTGAGTGTGAGGGTCACCACGAGCGGTGCCTTGAGCGTGCAACGAGCCGGCGACGGCCTGACCCTGGACGCCATCAACATTGATGCAATGCGCCAGGGCGGAGAAACCGCCGACGTCGGCTATGTGGCTCAACGTTCGTCGGTTGGCACAAAAACCCGGACGGAATTGGTAAAAATCCCACAATCCGTGTCAGTAGTGACCCGCGAAGAACTCAACGCGCGCAAAAGCGACAACCTCTCCGACGCGCTCAAGTACACCCCCGGGTTCAGCAGCCAGCCCGCCAGTTTCAGCCGCACTGCCGACGACTACACCCTGCGCGGCTTCAACGTCGGCGCCGGTACCGGGGGCATCCTGCGCGATGGCATGAAACTGCAATCGAACCCCTACGACGGCAGTGTCGAAGCGTATGGGCTGGAACGCGTCGAGGTACTCAAGGGCGCCTCGTCCGTGCTGTATGGCCAGCTGTCGCCGGGCGGCATGATCAATACCGTGAGCAAGCGTCCTACCGATACGCCGCTGCACGAAATCGGCCTGGAACTGGGCAACTACGACCGCCGCCAGTACACCCTCGACCTGGGCGGACCGGTGGATGACCAAGGCCAGTTCAGCTATCGCCTGACCGGGCTGTGGCGCGACAGCGGCACGCAGGTCGACCACGTCGACGATGATCGCCGCTACATTGCCCCGGCCGTGACCTGGAAACCCGACGACGATACCTCGCTGACCATCCTCGCCAGCCATCAGGAAACCGAGACGGGTTTCTCGCCGCCGATGAGCTATGCGCTCAGCACCTACAGCAATACCCCCGGCTACAAGATCGGCCGCAACCAGTTCGTGGGCGAGCCCGGCTACGACCATTTCACCAATCGCATGGACACACTCGGCTACCTCTTCGAGCATCGCTTCAACGACAACCTGAGCGTCAATCAAAGTCTGCGTTACTTCCAGGCCAATACCAATTGGGACTACCTGATTCCCGTGTCGGTCAGCGGCAGCCGACTGCTGCGTCGCTACAGCGCCCGCGAAGAACGCTCCACCGGCTGGACCAGCGACAACAACCTGAACTTCACTTTCGACAGTGGACGCTGGCAGCATGACCTGGTGCTGGGCGTGGACTACTACCACAAGACCTATGATTCGCACCGCCTGATCAGCTCGACCCAGGCCCAACTGGCACCGTCGCTGAACCTGGCCAACCCGCAATACACCGGCGTCGGCGCCAACACCGCGCCCGACACCGGCAGTGACCTGCACAGCAGCCAGGCCGGCATCTACCTGCAAGACCAAATCACCTTCGCCGATAAATGGGTACTGCTGCTCGGTGGCCGCCAGGACTGGGCCGAGAGCGTCACCACCACCTTTGCCACCGACGCCCGCGCCACCCGCAACGACAAAAAAGCCACCGGCCGTGTAGGCCTGGTCTACCTCGCCGATAACGGCCTGGCGCCCTACGTCAGCTACAGCCAGTCATTCCAGCCGGCCAGCGTCAGTAACCCGGCCTTCGGCAACGCTTTTGCCCCACTAGAGGGTGAACAATACGAAATCGGCCTGCGCTACCAGCCACCCGGCACCGACACTCTGCTCAGCGCCGCCGTCTACCAGCTCGACCAGGACAACTCCCTGAGCCTCGACAGCCTCACCAACACCTACGTGCAATACGGCAAGACCCGCTCCAAAGGCCTGGAACTCGAAGCCAAGAGCAACCTCACCGAGAACCTTCAACTCAGTGCCGGCTACGCCTACACCGATACCCACGTACTGGAAGACAAGACCGCCAGCAACGTAGGCAAACGCATCGAAGGCGTGCCCTACAACAGCGCCAGCCTGTGGGCCACCTACCGTTTGGCAAGCCTTGGCCTGGAACGCCTGCGCCTGGGGGCTGGCGCCCGGTACACAGGGACTACGCGGACTACACCGAGCGCTTACGATGGGAAGATCCCGGCTTATACGCTGGTCGATGCGCTGGTGAGTTACGACGTGGACAGTCACTGGCAACTGCAGGCTAAAGCGCAGAATCTGTTCGACAGGAAATACCTGTATTGCAATACAACATGCCGGTATGGCGATGAGCGCAGCTTGATTGGTTCGGTTACGTATAAGTGGTGAAAGCCCAGGCGGTCGGCAGGTGAGTTCAGCTTGTTATCAACAGCAGGCGGGGTTGCGCTGTACTTGGCTAGACCCGGTACTGGCACCTCCGCATGCCCCTACTTCACCTGCGCCTCCTCCAACAGCCAGTGCGCAAATGCCTGGATGGGTGTGCGGCTCAGCTCAAGATGTTCGGGTAACACCAGGCAAAAGGTCTTGGCGACATTCTCCTCCTGCGGCCATGGCGCAACCAGCCGGCCTTGCTCCAGCTCTGCTTCCACATACAGGCGTGGTACGAGTGCCACGCCGAGGCCAGCCAGTGCTGCCTCGATCAACATCGCATGCAAATCGTAGCGCGCGCCCATCGCTGCGTTGCTCAGGACAATCCGGGTTTCCTGGGCGTAACGCTGCCAGGCATCCGGGTTCTGCCGTCGGTGTAATCGCGGCAGTGAATCCAGGTCCGTTGCCTGCTTGTCCGGATTCAGGAGGGCAGGATGACAAACCGGAATTAATACTTCGTTCAACAGGCGGTGCGTGTGCATGCCTGTCCAGGCCGGGTGCTCAAAATGGATGGCGGCATCAAATCCGCTACCGGCAAGTACGAACGGTTCCATACGTTCCGAGAGGTGCACGCAGATATTTGGGTGTTGCCGGCCAAAGCCAGACAACCGAGGAATCAGCCAGCGCAAGGCAAAGGTTGGGCTGACGGCGATATCCAGGCTTTCGCCGTCGCTGGGCTGACCCATCAAATACTGGCTGTCCCTGTCGAGCCGGTCGAGTACTTCGCGCACTTGGGCAGCGTAGCGCTCACCGTTAGGCAAGAGCCGTACGCGGTTGCCAACGCGCTCGAATAGCGTGATGCCCAGAAAGGCTTCCAGGCGGCCTATCTGCCTACTGATGCCGCCTTCGGTCAAGGCCAACTCTTTTGCGGCACGGGCGAAACTGCCATGGCGGGCTGCTGTTTCAAAGGCCATCAGGGCAGCGTTACTGGGGAGCTTTCGACGCATGGTCTTTCCTGGTTCAAATCAAGGCAGTCACCTTGATGTTTAGTCACTGTAGGGTGCCGAAAAGTCGTTTTATCGGTCATTAGCGCGGCATTAGCATGATGGAACATCAACCAATGAAGTGACATGATGATTTACACAGTCGAATGCAACTACGCCGACCCCGCCAGCGAAGCCGAGTGGAATGCGTTTTACAGCCTGGAAAAACTGCCAGCGCTGATCTCGGTCAGCGGATTTGGCTCCTCACAGCGTTTCAAAGCCTTGAGCGGCGATTGTCCGGGCTACCTGGCCCTACATTCGGTCGATAGGCTTGCCGTATTGCAGAGCGACGAGTACCGCCAAAAAGGAGGTGGCAACTTTTCCCGCTGGCAGTCGCACATCACTGATTGGAGACGCAACCTCTATGCCGGGCTGGACCGGGCAATTGCCGTGGGCGCGGACGAATTCCTGTTGGTCAGTGAACAAGGCCCTCAAACGCTGATTGAATTAGGCCTTACACCTCTAGCGCTGCACGCCGTTGCTTTGGACAAGACCCCTGCACACCGTTGGCTGGCCAAACTCGATTGCACTCAGGCAAGGGCCAGCGAACTGCAGGGGTTGAATGTATATCGCGCAATGACTGTGCAGTTACTGTCATGAGTTACTTGGACATAAATCGCGGAATACTCCCCAGCCAGCAAATAGGCGACTTTTCAATCACCGCCATCAGCGACGGTTACTTGGGGGCGAGCCTGGATTTTCTCGCCAATATTGCGCCAACGGAGGCGGTCCGGCTTCAGTTAGCCGCCGGGATCAGCGAGCCAGCTTCGATCCATATCAATTGCTATCTGGTACGTGGGCGTGGCCGAACGATTCTGATCGACGCCGGCGCCGGTGGCTTCAAGCAATGGGGCGGCGAGTTGCTGGCCAATCTTGCATTGGCCGGCGTGCAACCCAGCGAAATAGACACGATTCTGCTGACCCACGCGCACCCCGACCACATCGGTGGCTTGTTGAACGCAGTGGGCGAAATCGCCTTCGCCAATGCTGAGTTGGTTGTGCATCAACGAGAGCTAGCGTTCTGGGAGGACGATGGCCACCTTGGTCAGGCCAGTGAGCGCGCGCGGGGAAACTTTCTGTTGGCACGAAGGGTGTTCGAGCAATACCGGCAAAATCTACGCCCGTTCACCGCCAACGACGTACTGCCCGGCATCAGCGCGATGCCGTTGCCTGGGCATACGGTCGGGCATTGCGGCTACCGCTTCGAATCCGCAGCGGGCAGCCTGCTGGTGTGGGGCGATATCGTTCATTTTCCTCAGATTCAGATTGCGCGCCCCGATGTCACGATTGCCTTCGATCAGGACCCGCTGCTATCGGCGGCCACGCGTACGAGGTTGCTGGATGTAGCCAGTACAGACAACTTGATGGTCGCTGGCATGCACTTGGGCGCGCTCGGTTTTGCTCATATCAAGCGCTCCGGTAACACCTACGCCATTGCTTACGAAGCGTGAGCCAAGTACGGGCAACAAGCTGTCTTTCGATAGTGTTTCTTAGCGCCTGAAAAAACTCCCTTGTACGCGTTGGGCTGCAGCAGCGGCATGGGTATCAGGAAATCGCAAGCGTCTTGCTGAAGTGAAAGCGGCCAAAACGAAAAAACCCGCCAGAAGGCGGGCTTGTCGCGGGGGGGCAGAGATTTTGAAAGCCTTCTCTGGAACCTTGTATGGTGCGGCACCAGACGAACGGTAGCTAGGAGCGGGGCTAGGTCTTTTGCGGGACTGGAGTTCGGTGGAAAATTTGGCGTACCCCAACCGGTAACTATAAATAAATCAGCTAGTTATGGATTTTAGTGGAATCGAACCCGGTATTTACAAAGTGTCAGCACCTTAATCTTCCAAAGACGCGTACGGAATGGTAAACATTCTTAGTCCGACCGTTACCGCTGCGGCTAATAGGCAGGAATCGGCCGATTCTGCTGAGCAAGTCACCCCGGCTTGGCCGCCCATACATTGAGCAGTAAAAAGGCCCTTTTTGCATGCTGCTACGTCAATTTGAGCCCTGAACATTCTGCGCAAAGCGGATTACAATTTCCGACGCGTACTTTTCTGCCGTGGAAACCGAAGCCGATTTTTCCAACAGTATCGGCCCAAAACGATCATTCACCCTAGGCTATGTAAATAGCCCTTGATTTTGATGTGCCACCAATATATATCCTAATATTTTGGCCATCTAGCCGGGGATCGAAAATGACTGATTTTTGCATTTCAGCCGTTAGGTATGACACGTCGAATCAGCATATCGCTATGCTGAAAGTTCATGAAGATAAAGGATCGAAAATAGGCCCGGCCCGTATAGTACCAAGAGAATTCGTAGCTGACTTGATTCGTCTGAATAAAGCTACATTTCAGACGATTATTCATAGCAAAGAGAGCAAAAGTTGGAGTAATGGTGCATTAGTGCATGTCATAGATGACACGTACCTATCGACTGATCGAAATGATATCAGTAAAGACAATTTAGGAAAATTGCCAGGGTTTTAATTCATACAGAGGGGAGAGCTAAAATTACTCGCCCCTTGTTTTTTAGTTGGTTGATGCATAGGTTTTTTTGTGTGTCCAGTTTGGGTCGTTAGTAGCCTGCCATGAGTGGCAGGCAACAGTCAGTAGTGGAGGATTGAAGTGGTCGGAGTAAGTCGCGAGCGCCATTTTTCTTACTTAGTGAAATTGTATTTGTACACAATTTATAATCAGGTAGACCTGAGCGGAAAGCAATGCTTGCAGAAGTTAATTTAAGTTGGACATAACAAGGTGTCTATTTACCTCTTGAGGCGCAATAAATGTTTAACTGGGTTTATGAAACATTTTCCTTGCCTGCTGCATTAGCTTGTATCGGGGCATTGATCAGCGCTGGTGGCGCACTTTGGGCATCTCACGAACAAAATAAATCTCAGAAAGAATCCGAAACTCAAGTAGTCCAAATAAAGCAATTGAATACCAAGATTCTGGCTCTCTCAGAGGAAAGTAGGGTTCTTGCAAAGGAAGGAATAGCATCTATAACTGGCGGCGACGGATTTGCTTACGTAGATATATTGAAAGGTTTTTTTCCAGGGGCTCTTTCGCCTGCGATTATTTCGGAAAGCGAGTACCCGCAATATGATTTATCAATTCGTTTCTTTGACGAAGACAAAAATCATGAAGAACAGATTTCTCAGCCCTTGATACTTAATATCGCAACACTTCCACCGGGCCAGAGCGTTTTTCATAGAATTCCAGCATTCGACATTGAAAAGAAAAATGATTATGCAAGATTCAATCTATTCATTAGTGCGCGGAATGGTTCTTTTATTGAGGAGCTTCGTTTAAGGAAGGTTGACGGCGACTGGTTCTCTGCATTTCGCGTATTCAGGAATAAGCCCAATGGGGACAAAATACTTCTGATGGAGCGCGCCATGGAGAAGTATCCGAGAGCCCAAGACAGATCCCTCATTTGGTAGTGGGGATTGCCAGTTCTAAATAGGACATAATGTTATGTGCTCTGGTGGCAGGGCACGTAGAATGATAGCAAGGCTCATTTGATCGGCAATGGTCGATGAGGCTTCAGGATTCAGCCTGACGAGCCGATAGTTAATCATATCGATATTATTATGTTGGTAATTTGGAGGTTCTGTGAGGTTTGAGCATGAAGGTCTACTGGTAGATGATTACAATTTGAGTTTGGATCGTCACTGCAAAGACTGCGGCAAGGCGTACACCATTGGTGATTATATGGGCGGCTTTTCTGAGCATCATTTTTATAGGCCTGTTGATTATAAAAGCGGGTGCGAAAGAAGCTGTTTGGAGTGCTGGCTTGGAGTTTCTGAATTTGTGAAGCCGAGACCGCAGAATCTGCAGCCTGTATTTCATAATCTGAATCTTACCTTTCCGCTTGAACATGGGCATTGGTACGATGACAGCCATTATGAACAGATCATCGCCGGTCAGTGGGCTGTTACGTATGAAAAGTATTTAAAGGACGGTTGTCATCTGGTCGTGTTGCCGCTTGCAAGGCTGCAGACTGATAGGGTTGTATTAATCCCTAACGGTGTTGCTATTTATCCTGTCGGTCGATTTGGATTTTCAACGATAGCTGGCGATCAAAGCGCGTTGATGGCGGCGGCTTTCCAATCCGCAGCATCAGGCGTGTCGATAGCAGATTTAAAGTCTCACCCAGTCATGGTTTTTCCTGTGAGATTTTCTTGGGAGGCATTGATTCATGCAAACCATAAAGACCATATGATAATGATCGATGCTCTGTCTGGATTGACTGAACCCTTGTGTTTCGATCTGTTCAGGTACTGGCATTGTAGATTGGGACAAACTCCTGATGAGGGGCTTCCTGCATTGCCTGGTCAGTTGCAATCGAACTTGATGATGGCGGGGGCTCTACTGATCAACGGGCTTACTCATCAGTCAGTAGTTCTAGGTGGCGCAGCGTTCAGCCATAAGATAACCCGTGGGCTAGGGTTGGTTCTTCGGCAACCTGAGTGGGAACAGATGCCGTATGGGGGAGAAGTGGGGGGAATAGTTATCCATGCTCTGTCGCTATATTCCCAGATGATACAAACACAATCCTCGACTGCGAAATTTATTCAAGCCCTAAGTTTGTTGGAGTTTCTGGCTTTTCCTAAAGCTTATCAAAAATTCACAAAAGTCAAGACAGTCATATCGAGATACATCACAACATGTCCTTCCGAACGAAAAAAGATTTTGGATAGGTTTGAAGAACTTACTGGAAAAAAAGATCCTGTCACGGGAGATGAAATGGGTCTGAGAACACGAATAGTTCATATTGGTGGCCGTTTGGAGTTTCTCGTCCCGTCAGGCAGGGATCGTGAGGCGTTGTTCTTAGAACTCGATGGATATGTGCGGTGCGTGATCGATCATATGATCGATCATTCGTCCTTGTCTTGGGATTCTTATGAGGAAGTTAAGGCGCAGATGTAAATCCCTAGTGTGCTGCGTGCCAGTACGGTTCCTACAAACAAGCGCATACATTGCGATTGAACTGGCAGGGCCGATCCAAGCATAGGAGCCGCGTCAGTAGCGATGAAAGGCAGCCTTTCTTCTAACCAACATCATCAAAGCAAGTGGGAGTATACGATTACTCACACTAACTTTTTTAGTTCGATTGGTTATGCTGGCTGCTAATTACTCAGCACTGTAAACCTTGACTTCTTGTAAGATTGCGATAATTGGATTCATCAGTCCATCATAGTCTTTATTGGAAATAACTTGATTGAGCATGAGTAGTACGAAAAGAATTGCTTTCAGGCAACTCCTCGAGCACGCACACGATGTGGACTATGCCGAGTGAAAAACGGGGTCAGACCACGATTTTCGTTATTTAATTGAAAACGTGGTCTGACCCCCTATTCCCGCGTTGTCACCTATGATTCAGCCTTTACTTATCTTGATTGCATCCGAAATCCAATCTTCTATGTTGTTTTTAATGTCATTATAAGCATCTGAAGCTTTTGGGGTGATACAAGGAGGTGTTTTGGAAGCACCGTTCCGTTTGTATGTAAAGTGATCGAGAGGGTTTTTTCCTTTTTTACCAACTCCATCGTTAGGGTCCTTGAGATCGTTTACATGTATCGCGAGCAAACCTTTTTTGTCATTCCATGCCTTTTTGATTTCATGCTTGACCCAAGGCCGTTCAGAGGTTTTTTCGCCCACTAGAACAACCACGCAGTCACAGTCTTTCATTTTGCTATCGATCCAATCTTCAATAGCTTTGTCTCCTTTCTTTTTAACAGTCTCCCAATCGTTGGCCTCCACAGGCTGATTACTTTCTAATGCGCCAATGTTACGCACTAGTTGGGTTCTCATTACGTCATTGTCAAAGTGAAAACTATAAAAAACCTTGGTCTTAGCCATTTTATTTTCCTAAACGTTGTATGATGTTAATGGTTTTTTTGATTATTTCATGCTGTGTAAGTTTTTCGTTGTTTAGTTCCTTTATTAGCGGATAAATCCAAGTGTTGGTTCCGAAATATTTAGTCGGATTTTCTTCCAATTGTGAAGTTATTATCTTTGCCATATATCCTGTTGCTCCGATAGGGATCGGGATGACGCCATTACTAACCGCAATTTCAAACTCTCGCATTACGCCATTTGCTGGAATAATGGAGCCGTTATCACTTTTTTTATTTCCGAAAATGAAGAGTGCGATACCCGTCAGCGCGATCATTCTTTGGCGATAATCTTCCCATAGATCTGCGAGATTTTTGTTGTTCGTCTCAAATTGTGGAAAAGGCCTAACAATCAATTGGTCTTCTGAGAATTTTTCAGGGGCAGAGTAGATTGCCTCAAGCGCACCGTTTATTACTGCGCTCCCGACTCCCCATCCAAAGCCATTTACAATTCGTAAATTAGTGATGATGAGTTTTTTGCTTAGTTCGTGAATAAAAGATTGCGCTTCAGATCTTTGCCAGTCGCCATATTCCTCGGCACTTCCTGATATGAATATAGTTTTCTTTCTGAAACGTATTTCTATCTCCTTAAGTATCTCTGTTATGGTTTCGTATTCATCTACGAGTACCGTCTGGATTTTGTATCTTTTTAGGTCGTTTATTTTAAGTTCTTGTTTTCGGGTTTTATATTTAAATGCTTCGTCACAGTCATTGCTGAGCCGGCTTTCACGTTTCATGAAGCAATAATGTTGTTTGTTGCTGCTGGTGCGAAGCCGGCTTAAAACATAGTCTAAGTTTGGATCGGTGAAGCTGAAGCCGATAAAAAGAAATGTCTTTGATATTAAATCTCCGCTCAGAGCTGTGATGAACTGTTCATGTGTCTTGTAGTATTCTTCATACTGCTCCTTTGCAATTATTGCTTTGGATGGAGAGCTTGCATCTCCATGCATCTTGTAAACGACAACATCTCGTTTAGGTTTTGTGTTCGCTAACTGGTCTATTTCATGCTTTATATCAACGACTTTAAGTGCTTCCTTAAGGCTGTCTTCGATCAATGTGTCATAATTTGTTGTCCAATATGTAGGTATTGGAAGTCTTGCGAGTATTTTATGGTTTATCGAGCTTTCAGCTTGCTCGGAAAACTCCTCAAGGATTTTTTTTGTTATTCCAGCCTTGCTGGCTCGGTGATTTACGTGGTATTGCGCAAGTGAAATTAAGTCGTGCTCATCATCAATTTTTAAACCAAGCTCGTCCGCGATGTCCCTTAGTAGTTCTTTCCAATCTACATAACCTGAACTTTTTGACATCCCTGCACCAGCAAAGATAGCAACGTTTTTTTCGGCAATATCCTTCACAAACTCTTTTATGAAGGCCTCAATTTCGTGATCGAAAGCCATATTGTTCTCGTTGTTGAAAATTGACTGGGTTTAAGTTTTCATCACAGCGCTGACTCGACAATCTTTTGTGTGATGTATTTGGGTGTATGGGCTTTTAATCTTTGCGCACTGATAGTGTCAGTGTTAAATGTGATTAAACTTATCGGGCTAAGTTTTATTGGCTTTTTTCTTCCTGAAAAAAACTCAACAGTAAGTTGAGGCTTACGCGGTTCTATGCGTTGTTCTGCATGGCAAACAACAAAATTTTCCGAGGACTGGGAAGCGGTAGAAATGTGCACATTGACGTCCTTGTCTCAACCAGCAGCAAGCCAGTAGGTGGCACTATGCTATCCGTGTCTGGGCTGCTCGAATAGGTACCTAGACTAAAGAAAGGCTAATGATCTACCTCAAATTGAAAGGCGAGGAAAAACGTGCTCTGAAAATCATCTGGCCAGCTTCTCCACCTCACGGAGATGGGGAGGCCGGCCAGATGATTCTCAGATCTATTTTTGGAAGGGAAAGTGGGCGAAGAAAAGGGCAGATCTATTCTTAGCCCTCTACTTTTTGCCGTTTTCTGACCTTCGCTTGGCGGATGAGCAGCCAGGATTTTCCTAGGCGATGGGTGAGTAATTGCATGGTGAGCAAGTAGTAGTAGCGCGTCGATTCAGTGCGCTGGTTTAGGTGGTGATTCAAAAACCACTCAAGGTGTTTTCTCTGCCAAGTCCATGGGTTGTCGCGTTGCCAGCGCTCAGCTATTGCTGTTTGGATAGTCTTTGCCTGACAAATGTGGCGTTGGCGCGTGGAATACGACCCGGTCAGGACGCTTACTAGGAATAGCTCCATATCGAATGGTTTGTTCATGCTCGACCACCAATGTAAGCCGATACTACGCCAACACGGCCGTGCCCTAGCTCATAGCTAATTTGCATTCGGGCATCCTGATTTAGGTGTCGGTCGAGCTGATCACAATGGCCACCGTTGATGGGCGCGGGATGATGGGTGATTTGTTCATAGCGTTCGCATGCATAGGCCGCGCGCAACTCGTGGAAGCCTTTGAGACTGTACTGATGGAGGATGTCCCGTGCAGGACGGACGATTCCCCGTTGGAAATCGAGGTAGGTTTCGTTCGGTGCAAGTAGGTTGCGGCTACCGTCAGGCGAGACATGATTGGCGAATGCCAGTGCACCGCGGATGTGATCGTTCACCGTAATCCAACGAGGTGCCGACGCACCTGAGCGGCCACCTTTGGTGCCATCCTGGATGTTGATCTTGCCGTAGTGTTCGGCCTCACGTTTTAAACGCAGTAGGTCGGCCAAAATGGCCTCGCGTAAGCGAATGCCGATGGCTCGCGCCAACTGAGCGATGGCCGCCGCGCGCGGCATTTGGTGTTCGCAGAGCACGTCGACGATCCGCTTCACGTGCTCGCGGTCTTGGCCCTGCGGCACCGAGCAACGAACGCCGGTGCGCCGCATTCCTAGCGCCTGGCTCGGACTCAGTACTTTCACATGCTTATCACCTCGAAGCGCGGCCATGGTTCGGTTCACACTGGACAACCGGTTTTGCGCGGTGGCAATGGTGAGCTCACCTTGTTCAACTTGCTGGCGTAGATGTCCGGCGTAATCCAGCAAAGTCTGCCGATCAATCTGCCGCGCATCGTTAAACCCCGGCCCATCTTCCGAGTGACACCAGCGTACAAATGCCTGCCAGCGATCACTGTGCGCTTTGACTGTGCCGTAATGCCCTCCGCCAAATAGATCTCGCAATGCCTGTGGCCCGGCAAAACTCAACTGCCGGCCATAGCCAAAATTTCGCCCGTCTCGTCTACCGACCAATGCCATGATCGAACTCCTCTCGAAGCAAACTCTTAAAACTTTCCCCACGTCATCCCGCCAAGAATGTTGAGTGTTATCAGGGATCAAGGCACCTGCGACCTGTGAGGGTTGTCCACTAACGCGGGACTGGCGGCTCTTTACGACCGGGAGCTTGGGCATCTCATGATCTGGCCTCCTGAGCACTTCCGAGGAAGTGGGCGGGTGGAGGCTGCGCTGGCTGACGAGACCGACGCCGCGAGATCTTGAGTCAGGTGAAGGCAGTGATGCGATGACCGGGGCATGCCTGACTGTCAGTCAGGTGCAGTCCATTCCTTGGGCAGCGGCACCATCATCTACATCGCTGTTGCTGGTGACTTCGGTGTTTGTCACGCCGATTGTCACGAGGGGAAACGCCGCAAAGCCTTGTACGAGTTGGGCTGCAGCAACGGTAGGAGCGCCCGTCTCTTTCCGGGAGAAAGAGACGGGCGCAGGTTGGCGCAATGAAATGGCCAAGCGGATAGGTTGCTGCAGGGCAGCTATGAAAGGGAATGAGTTGCCGCAGTGGGCACGGTGGTAAAAGTAGGCATCCATCACATCGCTGTGACCGTGCGAGCCGCCGGACGCTAATCGCACTTTGGGAGAACCACCACGGTGTGGCGTAGCCTTAAAGGTTCTGGCTACCTGGGTTGCTGTCAACGACAGCGCTTTGCCCGATCTTTTCTACGCCTGTGGATAATTCGGGTCAAGGCTCGAATTTTCGGGAGTTCTGCGGCTGTGGATGAAATTATCCACCGGTGGAAATCTATGGTTTTCCACAGACAATTTGCGTGGGCTTTAGATTTTTTAAATGAGGTCCATCCAAGCAGGGCGGCTTTGCAGCCCCGCTTGGATGGACCCGCGTGGAAGGGCGGACAACGGTGATCTCACAGGCTTACCCACGTTTGGATGCGCCACGGCTATTTTGTAGGGCTGTGATGTTGTCGCCGACTGGGTGAGCGAATTCGTGGGGTGTCACATGCCCATGGCGGTTGGCGTCGATGTAGTTGCTCCACCACGCCATGATCAGCCTGCGCTGTTCGAGGAATTCGGCCTTGTGGATATACGCGGCACGCACACGGTTGCGTTCCTTGTGGCTCATTTGTCTTTCGATGGCTGCGTCGGTCCATAATCCGGACTCCAGCAGGGCGCTACAGGCCATAGTCCTGAAGCCGTGGCCGCACACGTCCTTGCTGGTGTCATAGCCGACGTTGCGGAGCATGGTGTTCACCGTGTTCTCGGACATGGCCTTCCAGTACTTGTGGTCGCCCGGTAGCACCAACTCTGAAAAGCGACTGAGGCTACGCAGGCGTTCCAGTATTTCGATGACCTGCGGCGACAGCGGGACCATTTGAATGTCGCCGTTCATCTTGGTCCCGCGTGTGGAGTTGCGTACCCCTTCAATCGGTGCGCGGGTATCGGGGATTTCCCACATGGCGCGTTGGAGGTCGAACTCACTCCATCGAGCGAAGCGCAGTTCGCTGGAGCGGACGAATACATGCAACGTCAGCAGGACGGCGAGGCGCGTCAGTTCGCGGCCGTTGTAGTTGTCGATACGGTGTAGCAGTTCGGGTAGGCGGTTGAGGGGGAGGGCTGGGCGATGGACTGTGCGCGGCGCGTGAATCGAGCCTGCCAGATCCAGTGCAGGATTCATGGTGATCTGCCGGGCTCTTTTGGCCCCGCGCATGATGGTGGATAAGTAGTTCTGTACCCTTAACGCCACATCCATGGTGCCGCGTTCCTTGATGCGCTGGGTGATCCCTAGCAGGTCGTGGGTATCGAGTTCAGCGATGGGTCGTTGGCCGATCAGCGGGAAGACGTGGGTGCGCAGTCGGCTCATTACGGTTTTCGCGTGTCCTTCGGTCCAGCGGCGGGACATATCAGCGTGCCACTCCAGGGCGACGGTTTCGAAAAGCAGTGCCGCCCGCTGGGCTACGATCTTGGCCTTCTTCTTTTCTTCCATTGGGTCGAGGTTGTCGAGCAGCAACGCCTTGGCTTCGTCTCGCTTACGTCGTGCGATGGAAAGGGTAACTATGGGGTAATTGCCGATGATGAGCGTACCTTCCTTGCCGTTGGGCTTGGTGTACTTCAAGCGCCAGGTCTTCACGCCATTGGGTTTGACGAAAAGGTACATGCCGCCACCGTCGAACAGTTTGTAGGCGCGCTCGCGGGTTTTGGCCGTGCGGCATTGCAGGTCGCTGAGAGGGATCGCTAGACGTGGCATAGGGGTACGCGCTCCTGACCGGAAAATCGCAGTACCCCTAACATACCCTCGGGGAAGGGGGATTTTGTTGGATCCCGACAGAGGGTCCTGGAACGAAAAAACCCGCCAAAGGGCGGGTTTTCGGGGCTTCCAGAGCATTCAGTAGAATGCAATGGAGCCTAATGTGGTGCCGGCACCAGGAGTCGAACCCGGGACCTACTGATTACAAGTCAGTTGCTCTACCAACTGAGCTATACCGGCGTGATGGGCGCAGAGTATATAGAGGTTTTCGGGCGTGTAAACCCTAGCTGACTGATTCGGTTGAAAAATATTTTCCGGCGGGGATTTTGTGCGCTGTGTAGCGCGGTTGCGTTGTGTGCGGGTTTCGCTGGGGAAAGCTTGTTAAGATGGCCCGTCGCCATGGATTGCAAGCTGAATGCCCAAAACACGTACTTATTACGACGAGCTCAATGTCGCGCGGGATGCTTCTGCGGAGGAGATCAAGCTCGCCTTCAGGAAGCTCGCGCAGCAGTTGCATCCGGATCGGAATCCGGCGGCGAATGCGTCGGATCTGATGGCGTTGCTCAATGCGGCGCATGATGTGTTGGCGGACCCGGCCAAGCGTGCGGAGTACGACGTGACCTTGATTCGTCAGGCGCAGCAGGCGCGGGGTGCGGCGGCTCAGCGTCGGCAGGCGCAGGCGGGCAGGGCGCCGGTTGCGCCGACGGCGGCCGCCAGATCCAAACCTTCGCGTCCTGCGGCGCAGGCTAAAACGTCCAGGCCGCTTCGGCGTGGCAGCCGTTTGCGCTGGGCAGCGCTGTTTATCGTGTTTTGTGCGGGCGGTGCGTGGATGGGTTATGACCCGAATGCGGGCAAACCTTTCGTTCCGCCGCCGGTCATCGAAGCGGTTACCGCTGTCGCGCCGGTTGAGTCGAAGCCTGAGGCGGTCGCTGTGCCGATTGGCACGCCGATCAAGTTGGTCGACCCGGCCCAGCCGCAATGCGTTGCGCCGCCGGTTGATCCGTTGGGCGCACCTTGGCCCACCGCTGCCGGATATATCAGCGGCATGCCGGTGAATCGGGATGGCGGGTGGTCGGAAATTACCGTGGATAACAGTGCCGGCAATGAGCCGGTGTACGCCAAGGTGACCGACGCCGGTGGGCGCCATGCTTATCGGCATGCGTTTATTCCGGCGCACAGTTCTTTCACCTTTGCGCGCATGGACGTCGGCTATTACCTGTTGAAGTACAAGATGCTCGACACCGGTTGCGCGTATGCGTCCAGTCGGATTCGCCTTGAAGAAACGGCGGTGGATAATCGGGTCAAGTCGACGGTGTACAAGCTGACGCTGCGCAAACTGGAGAACCGCAATTCGCAGTTTTCCAATGTGCGCAGTGACGAGTTTTGAGGTCTGGCTGCCGTCTTCGCGAGCAAGCTCGCTCCCACAGAGTAGGACCGGACTTGTCCGGGAAGGCGTCGGGTCTGCGGGCAGATGTTCGGCGTCTGTACCGGCGTTTTCGGGGACGAGTCCCCTCCTACCGTTAGCCTGACGTGATCGTCAGGAAGTACGGCCCGACTCAAACAGGAACCAGATGCGGCGTTCGGCTTCGTCGATCCAGTTTTCCAGCAGGCTGGCGGTGGCGACGTCGTTGTGTTCGTCGCACAGCGCGTGGGTTTCGCGCATGTAGTTGGCCAGTTGCATGTTGTCTTCGCGCAGTTCGGCGAGCATGTCGGCCGGGGTGACGAAATCGGCGTCGTTGTCGCTGATGCGTTGCAGGCGTTTGATGTGGCCGGTTGAGCGCAGGGTCGTGCCGCCCAGTTTGCGTACGCGCTCGGCGATGGCGTCGGTGGTGGCGAAGATCTGGTCAGCCTGATCGTCGAGCAGCAAGTGGTAGTCGCGGAAATACGGGCCGGACATGTGCCAGTGGAAGTTTTTGGTCTTCATGTAGATGCCGAACGTGTCGGCCAGCAGGGCGTTGAGTTCGCCGGACAAATCGCGACGCGCATCTTCGCCCAGGCTGTTCGGGGTGTGCAGGTCGGCTTTGCGATGTTCTTTGGCGGCTTCGAGATTGTTCATGGACGTTTCCTTCCTGATTGATCAATAGACGCAACGCAATGGTAGAAAAAGGTCGCGCAGACTGCGTGCAGGCACCTGAAACGGCAGGCCTGGCGGGGCGAACCTTTATCCTGAGACGAATACGCCTGTTTGGACAATGCCAATGTGACGGATGTCAGTGTTTGGCATTCCAACAGCCTCGGCTGCGGCTTTCTTTACTGCGCGTGCTCAAATCTTATGCACAGGCGCTGAACCATTCGAACCAATCCGGCGGATGTTTCTGGAACCGTTCTCATTTCTCGGTAAACCGCTATTTACAGGCCTTTGCGCAGAGCCTGAAAATCCGGCGGGCCCATTAAATAGCTAGCGAACTAAGTTTTTGCGGCACTCTGCCTATTTTCATCAACAGAGTTATCCACAGGTTTTGGTACATTTGGGCGGTCAGTCGAGTTCAGCGATCAACAGCAGATTGCGCGGGGTGAGATGGCTCTCACAGAAGGTCCCCACGCGCACCTTGTAGTGGCGTTCCTGTAGATACAAGGCCCGGTCCAGCACCAGCCAAAGCTCCAGCGGGCGACGGAACAGGTTGCGTACCAGCTCCAGATTGCGCACTTGCGCCAGGCGCTCCCAGCCAGCGGCTTCCAGTGCGGACCAGTCTTGCTCGGCAATCGTCGGCAGATCCTTCAAGGCGCCCAAGTCGCGACAGTAGTCGGCGAAAGGCTTGTCCAGCCAGGCAACCGGCAGCGAAGGCGTGGGCAGGTAGTCGTCGGTATTGCGCAACTTGCGTTGCAGCAAGTCGAAGGCCAGGCGACGCGCCATCGAAGTATCGCGCTGACGCCGCACGCGAGCGCCGGCGGTGACGGTTTCGCTGAGGGGCAAGCCCAGATCGTCTTTCGACAGTTTCAGCGCGGAGGCCTGGGCTTCGATGGACAGCGGCTGATACTGCTCGGCGTCGATGCGGTTGTAGCAGCAGGGTGCGATAGCCACTTGCGAGCAGCGAACCCGGCTGGCGATGCGCATCAGTTGCACGTGCAAGTCGCCGCAGGCATGCAGGGCGACCGGAGTGTGATGGGGTTGCAGGCGACGCCAGGCATCGTCGGCCATCACGTCTTGCTGCACATGCGTGGCGTTGATACGCAGTCGGTCGCTGAGCTGATGCCCGGCCTGCACCAGTTTCGGATCGCGTTCCAGGCAGGTCAGCGACTGGTCTTGATGAGTCAGGCGGCGCCCGAGATGGCCTTTGCCCGCGCACCAGTCCAGCCAGTGTTCAGGTGTTCTGGTGAATTCCAGGCGACTGGCGAAGGCTTCGATCTGTTGCCATTTTCGCCCCGGCACATCGACGCTCATACGTGACGCCACGGGCGACAGGTTGAAGGCAGGAAGCGCCGCGATATTGCTCAATTCAACGGCTTCGGCAGCCAGTTGCGGAAATGGAAACGGTGCGTCGAGTTGTTCGGGGCGGTTGTGCGCGATCTCGGCTTCACTGAGTGAGCGTTGTCGCAGCCAGCCGGCCAGCTCCGGATAGCGGCTCTCCCACGGCAGTTGCAGATGGGTAAACGGCCGGGGGCGCCATAGCGATTGATAGGCGAACAGGAAGCTGTCCAGCGCGCGAAAGCGGCTGCGCAGGTGTTCGTCTGGTGCAAGAGGGTCGTGGGCCATGGTCGGCTGCTGTCTGGGTGCGAAAAAGGCTGGTCTGGAAACCAGCCCTCTTCATAGCAGCACGTTTGGTGCGCGTCTAGGCAAAATGCAGGTACGAGCGGCGATTAATGCCGACGATCGCGACACAATCGGCTTAAAGAATACTGAACGGGAAGTACTTGTCGTTGATCTTCTTGTAGCTGCCGTCTTCGATGATTTCCTTGATTGCCAGGTTGAGTCTGGCGCGCAGCGTGTCGTTCAGGCGCACGGCGATGCCGATCTTGTCGTTGTCGTAGACCGGGTTGCCCTTGAACTCAAAGCTCATGCCCGCGTCGCTTTTCAGCCATTCGTAACTCGGGTATTTGTCGGCCAGGATGGCGTCCAGGTGTCCGGCGGCGAGGTCGGCGTAGGCGCTGGCCTGAGTGTCGTAGAGCCTGATCGTGACTTCTTCGCCCAGATTCTGTTGCAGCCAGGTCGCAGAAACCGTTTCGTTCTGCGTGCCGATGGTCTTGCCGCGCAATGAGTCTTTGATCGACGCGGTGTCGGTTTTGATGTCGCTGGTCTTGGGGGCGATGAATTGCAGTTTGTTGGAGTAGTACGGGGTGGTGAAGTCCACCAGTTTGCTTCGTTCCTCGGTGATGGACATGGACGACATGATGAAGTCGTAGTTGCCTACGACCAGCGACGGAATCATCTCATTCCATGCCGTGACCACCACTTCACACTCGACTTTCATCTTCGCGCACAGAGCGTTGCCAATCTCGACGTCAAAGCCGACGGCCTGGCCGCTGGCATCCAGGCTATTGAACGGCGGGTAAGCGCCTTCGACGCCCATCTTCAGCTTGTCCACAGCAAAAGCGCCGGTCGTGAACGCCAGAGTGGCCACTGCGACCAGCAGGCATTTTCTGTACATCTGCATGGGTGTTGCTCCGTTTGCGGTTGCTGGACATGAATGATTTGCGCCGTGCCGGCAGGCCGTTGGAGCGGTCTGGTGCGGCGGTTCAGCTCTTCGACCCTGGCGCGGGGTAAAAGCTCAACGTCCGAGGGCGGCGGATGAAGTTTATTTCATGGACGAGCGGACGTGTGGGATGGTTTCGGCTGACTGTGCGAGATGGCTCTGCAAAGACCGGACCCTGTAGGAGGGGACTTGTCCCCGATTGCGCTGGGTCTTGCACCGAGGAAATCCGAACTATACGTCGCCTGCAATAGCCATTCGGGGACAAGTCCCCTCCTACCTGGAATTCAGATCGCACCACGGTGGCAGATTCTCTCCTGCACATTTGCGGATTACGTGCGTTTCTTTTACGCACACCCAGACAAGACGCACCGCCGAGGTGCGCAGAAAGCCCGGGTGTGTAGTTTCGGTGCGTTCTCGTGTTGCGCCTTGGGGCGCCAGGTAACAAATCCTACAAAAATGGCTAAACGCCATTGCAATCAATGAGTTGTCCTACCTCTCCCTAAGCCCTCTATTCCAAGGCCGACGTCGTTTTTGAAACATTTTGGCGTAATTCTTGCGTCAATAATAAAAAACAGCACCGTTGCTTTCTTTTTACGAAGAGGTCCGGTGCGGATCGATCCCCCTCGCAAAGGTAGGTTCAATGAGCAGTACCCCGATTTCTTCCGAGCTCGATCAGGGGCTCAAGCCACGGCACATTACGATGCTGTCGATTGCCGGTGTGATTGGTGCCGGTTTGTTCGTGGGTTCCGGACATGCCATCGCCGAAGCCGGTCCTGCTGTGCTGCTGGCTTATGCCGCTGCGGGAACATTGGTCGTGCTGGTGATGCGGATGCTGGCGGAGATGGCGGTTGCGTCGCCCGATACCGGCTCGTTTTCAACCTATGCCGACCGCGCGATCGGGCACTGGGCCGGGTTTACCATCGGCTGGTTGTACTGGTGGTTCTGGGTGCTGGTGATTCCGCTGGAGGCCAACGCCGCCGCGACCATCCTGCATGCCTGGTTTCCGAATGTGGCGATCTGGGCGTTCACCCTGGTCATCACCTTGCTGCTCACGGTCACCAACCTGTTCAGCGTGAAGAACTACGGTGAATTCGAATTCTGGTTTGCGCTGATCAAGGTTGTGGCGATCATCGGTTTTGTCGTGCTGGGCGTTGCGGCGATCTTCGGTTTGCTGCCCAACAGCCAGGTCAGCGGCGTCAGCCATTTGTACGACACTCAGGGCTTTTTGCCGAACGGAATGGGCGCGGTACTGGCCGCGATGTTGACCACAATGTTCTCGTTCATGGGCACGGAGATCGTGACCATTGCGGCGGCCGAATCGAAAGACCCGGAAAAGCAGATCACCAAGGCCACCAATTCGGTGATCTGGCGGATCTCGTTGTTCTATCTGCTGTCGATTTTCCTTGTCGTGGCCCTGGTGCCGTGGAATCACAGCGGTCTTGCTGAAGTCGGGTCCTACCAGACCGTGCTGGACATGATGGGTATCCCGAACGCCAAGATGATTGTCGATATTGTGGTGCTGATCGCGGTGACCAGCTGCCTCAACTCGGCGCTGTACACCGCTTCGCGGATGTTGTTTTCCCTGGGCAAACGCGGTGATGCTCCGGCCGTTGCCAAGCGCACCACGCAAAGCGGCACGCCTTATTGGGCGGTGATGTTGTCCACAGGCGCGGCGTTCCTGGCGGTTTTCGCCAACTATGTCGCGCCGGCAGCGGTGTTCGACTTCCTGCTGGCCAGCTCCGGTGCCATCGCGCTGTTGGTGTACCTGGTGATCGCCGTTTCGCAACTGCGCATGCGCCAGAAGAGCATCGCGGCAGGTGAGAGCGTGGCCTTCCAGATGTGGCTATTCCCGTGGCTGACCTGGGCGGTGATCGTGTTCATCGTCGCGGTGCTGGGTATCATGCTGGTCCAGGAATCCCATCGCGTGGAAATCCTCGCCACCGGCTTGCTCAGCCTGCTGGTGGTCGCCGCCGGCCTGTTCGTCGCCCGCCGCCGCAAGGTCGAACGGGCAGGGAAGGTTGTGTTGAACTGACAGTTCGTCACGATCCCGCAGGACTGGCTTTAGCCGGGAGGAGGTCGGTACATTCGCAGCGGTTGCGTCGTCTGACCTTGCGCCCTCCCGGCTGAAGCCGGTCCTACGGAGCCTGTGTGCGGGCTATAAGCAATATGGTGAAATCCTCTGTTGCGCTCGCGTCAGTTTGGCTCCTGCAGGATTACCGCATCCGATACAGCACCGAACGCCCCGTCACTTGATGCTTGATCACCGCCAGCAGATGCAGGATCACCAGCACGGCAAGCAGCGCACAGAGAATGTGATGCACGCTTTGCAGTTCGCCCAAGGCGAGCGTTGAGTGAATGAGCTGAGGCATCGGGATCAGCGTCAGCAGGATGACCGGGTGGGTCATCATCAAAACCCCAGTGATCAGCACGCCTGCAATCAGCAGATACAACGCGCTGTGGGTCAGCCGTGCCAGTGTCGCCTCGGCTGATTGGGTTGCTGTTGCAGGTTTTGGCGCCTTGAGGTGCAGCCAGAAGCGCCAGGCGAAGAAGGGGATGAACAGCGTCGATACTTGCGGATTGAGCGCCTCGACCCATTGGCGCAGCGCATCGCCCTTGGGCAGGAGCGCCACGCCGAAACCGCTGACGGTCGCCCAGATGATGATCAGTGCGGACAGCCAATGCAGGAAAACCCGAACGCTTGAGTAAGGCTTGGATCGGCCTGTCGCTGGAGCGGCGGTCGGGAGGTGGCGGTTCATCGCGTTCAACGTCGGGCTCGCTGTTGAGAAATAGAGTCATTCTCTTTAGGCGGCGTAAACTATGCCCTGAAGCGCGCGATGTAAATTAAATAACAGCGTCGCAAATGGATCTGGCTCAGCGAGCCGGTTTCTCGTTGCGCTTGAGCAGCAGGCGCGACGCTTCGTTGTAGTCGGTCTGGAACGAAGGGCTGCCGATCCATTCAATCGCGGCGTCTTCGTCTTCCTCGTAGAACATCGCCCGGTAAGTAATCAGCAGGCCCATCATGAAGTCGGTGGCCGGCTCTTCGTCTTCTTCGGCGATAACCAGCTCCAGCACCGGGTATTGCAGGAACACCACGCACATCGCCAGCTGGCTGATGCTGTGCGCGGCTTTCATGGTCTGGAACAAATCGTCGAAGTCGGCGGGGTCGAAGCCGTTTTCTTCGATGTCCTTGAAATCGAAGGTGCTCAGGTCGATTTCGACGTCATCGAAGGGCTGGTTGACCAGCGGCGAAGCGAACACCGGGTGCACAACGTTTTGCACCGGTTTGCTGGAGCGGTTCTGTTTTGCCTTGGCTTTCGCTCGTTGGGCGCGTTTGTACTGCTTGTCTGGCGAGGCCATGGGCTTGGGTCCTGTTGCGGTCGAAGGTTCACAGGCCGCTATTGAAACGCAGACAGTTGGATTTACCAAGGCGCTATTTGCCGACGCCTTCGCGATATTGACCTGGCGACTGCCCCGTCCAGCGTCTGAATGCGCGGCTGAAGCTGCTGGTGTCGGCGAATCCAAGCAGATAGGCAACTTCGCTCAAGGAATTGCGCGGATCGCTCAGGTGCTGCAACGCCAGGTTCTGCCGCACTTCGTTGAGCAGCAGATCATAGCGGCAACCTTCGTCTGCCAGATGCCGCTGCAAACTGCGCAGGCTGACATGCAGATTCTGAGCGATGCTTTCAGCGCAGGGCTCGCCCTCGGGTAGCTGCGCTTCGATGATGGCGCGCGCGCGACGTTCCCAGGTCAGTGGCTGGAGTCGTTCAAGGGTGCGGTTGAGCACGGTTTCGTTGTGCTGCGCCAGTTCCGGGTTGCCATCGTCCAGATGGCTGTCGAAATCGGCACAGTCGAACTCCAGCAGATTCTCCTCGGCGGCGAAGAATATCGGCGCCCGGAACACATGGTGCCAGGGCGTCGCGTCCGCCGGTTCCGGCCGTTGCAGGTACACCGCCAGCGGCGCATAGGTTCTTCCCAGCCGGTTGCGGCAGGTGCGCACGTAAATGGCGGCAAACGCATCCAGCGCCTCATGAGCTGGCGCGGGGCTATCGGCCGGTACGCGGAAACGAAACCGGTAACGGTCTCCGGCGCGTTGCAGGTCCAGTTCGAGCGCATCGCTGACCACCGGGTGATAACGCACGATGCGCTCGAACACCTCGCGCAGCGACCCGCTGGCGACCAGCGCATAACCCAGCGCATGGAAGGTGGTCGGGCTCACAAACCGGGAAACCCGCAAGCCAATGGCCGGATCGCCACTGGCCTGGACCGCCAGCTGCCACAGGCGCGTGGTGTCGCTCACCGGGTAGCGGGCGTTGGGATCGTCCATCAATTGCGGGTCCAACCCGGCCGCACGGCACAGCGCAACGCTGTCCAGGCCCGAAGCATCGAGCTGCTTGCGCAAGGCGCGGGTCCAGCTGGCGAGGATGCTTGGTTCGTGCATACAGATTGGCGCTTCCGGTCAACAGGTTGGCGTGCAGGGGCGCGCGGCGTTGCGCAAGTCCGCGCACAGTGCTTTCACTTCATACCTAGAGGATGGAAGCATGCATGACACTTCTGCAAGTCCCGCCAGACTGAATGCGCAGCAGCGATCGGCACATATTCGCGCCGTGGTGATGGAGCACGGTGCAGAGCTGCGGGCGCGCTATCCGATTCTTCGTCATCAGGACGCGATTGGCGTCGGCATCTTGCTGTTCGCCTTGACGGGCATGATCGCCAGCGCGGCGTTGTACATCGGCGGCTACATGGCCTGGTGGGTGTGTCTGCTGCTCAACGGGTTTTTCGCGTCCCTGACCCACGAACTTGAACACGACCTGATCCACAACATGTATTTTCGCAAGCAACGCATCCCGCACAACCTGATGCTGGCGCTCGTCTGGCTGGCGCGCCCCAGCACCATCAATCCGTGGATTCGTCGGCATCTGCACCTCAACCACCACAAGGTTTCCGGCACCGAGGCGGACATGGAAGAGCGCGCCATCACCAACGGCGAGCCCTGGGGCCTGGCGCGGTTGCTGATGGTCGGCGACAACGTGATGTCGGCGCTGATCCGCATGCTGCGGGCGAAAACCCCCGCGCACAAACTCAGCATTCTCAAGCGCACGCTCAAAGTCTATTTCCCGCTGGCCTTGCTCAACTGGGGCTGCTGGTACGTCTTTCTGGGCTTCCATGCAGCCAACGGAATCGCCGGTTTACTGGGCTCGCCGATTGTCTGGTCGGCGAACACATTGGCGGTCATGCAAGTGATCGACATCGCAGTCGTGGTGTTGGTCGGCCCCAATGTCCTGCGCACGTTCTGCCTGCACTTCGTCAGCTCGAACATGCACTACT
Organism: Pseudomonas sp. CFII64; assembly: GCF_000416235.1. Classification (GTDB taxonomy): domain Bacteria; phylum Pseudomonadota; class Gammaproteobacteria; order Pseudomonadales; family Pseudomonadaceae; genus Aquipseudomonas. Next base: position 45,104 of record NZ_ATLO01000035.1, read on the forward strand.
ACGGCGACATCGAGCCCGGCAACGTCCTGCAGCAGACCCAGGTCATGAACCCGTGGTGGATGTGGCCGATGCAAGCGTTCTGCTTCAATTTCGGCAGCACCCATGGCATCCACCACTTCGTCGTCAAAGAGCCGTTCTACATCCGCCAGATGACCCGCAAGGTGGCCCACAAAGTCATGGCCGAAATGGGCGTACGCTTCAACGACTTCGGCACGTTTGCCAGGGCGAACCGATTTGAGCGGGACGAGGTGCGGACGCCGGTAGGACCGGACTTGTCCACGCCCGATCAATCCTCGGGATCTTTGGGCTCTTCAGGTCTCCAGCGCTGAATAAGCTCGGCCATGCCTGCGACGATGGTGTCGGAATTGCTCTCCAGGACCGCCAGATAGCCAAGAATGCTGTCGGCTGTCTCTTGGTCACCCTGGCGCTCGATCCACAGACGAACCTCACCCACGGCCAAGGCGATGGCGTTGATGTTCTGATTAAAACGCGCAAGCAGGATAGGGGTAGGGTCATCGGGCAGTGACATGGTGTTTCCTCCGTATTAGAGAGGAAAGCGTAGGGCATGGGCATGGGCCATGAACGCAGGCTGACGAATTGCAGACAAAGAAAAGCCCGCGATGGGGATCAGCGGGCTCAAGGTGTTGCAGGAGCTGAATAGACCATACGGGCCAAGACGTGAAAAGCTCGTGAACGGCTGAAATAAAAAGCCTGGCGCTTGGCGGGACGTCTACATAACTGCTCAGCGGTGTGCAATAACGCATCAATAGTATGACAAACTACGCGCCACCGATAACTGAGCTTGAGGATCATCATGGGAACCGTGCGTAAAACCATCACTGTGACCGACCAGCAGGATACCTGGATCAAGGCGCAGATTGAGGCTGGCCGCTACACCAACGACAGCGAATATATCCGCGACCTGATCCGGCGTGAGCAGGAGCGCAGTGCCGAGATCGAGGGCATCCGCCTGGCTCTGATAGAAGGTGAGTCCAGCGGCGAACCCCGCCCATTCAACGCCGAAGACTTCAAACAGAGAATGCTGAAAGCGCATGGCTGAATACCGTCTTACGCCCGCAGCCGAACGCGACTTGGAAGCGATCTGGATTTACACCTTCCAGGAGTGGGACGCGGCACAGGCCAGTCGTTACATCGACAACATAACAACGGCGTTCGCAGAACTGGCGCAGTCGCCCAAAACAGCGCCGACCTGCGACCACGTCCGACCGGGCTACCGTCGGCGTAGCGTGGAGCGGCATGCCATCTACTTCCGTATAACCGCATATGGGATTGCGATCATTCGAGTCCTGCATGACCGGATGGATGCGCCGCGCTATGTTTGATGGGCAACTGCGCCGCTAGCCAGGCGCGGCTGATACGGAGCCGCACAAGCTGATCATGTTCTGCCTTTGCCCGTTCGATCAAGAACAACAAAAAACCCGCACAAGGCGGGTTTTTTGGGTTTCAGATGATTGTGTAGCACCACCTGAATCTAATGAGTGGTGCCCAGAGACGGAATCGAACCGCCGACACGGGGATTTTCAATCCCCTGCTCTACCGACTGAGCTATCTGGGCAACGGGGCGCATTAGACGTTTTTTTCAGGGGGTCGTCAACGTGTTTTTTAAAAAAATTTGAATTATTACCGTCGCTTACGACCCGCACTGCTGGAAACGCTTTATTTTTCGGGGGGAACGTAGCCGTCGGCCTTGGCGTATTCCTCGCCGGAAAGGTACTTGTCCATCTCGGCTTGCAGGAATTTTCGGTCTTCGGCGTTCATCATGTTCAGGCGGCGTTCGTTGATCAGCAGGGTCTGGTGTTTCTGCCAGTCGGCCCAGGCTTTCTGCGAGACGTGGTTGAAAATATCTTCGCCTTTAGCGCCTGGGTAAGGGGCGCGTTCCAGGCCGGGCAATTCTTCTTTGTACTTGCGGCACATTACGGTGCGGGTCATGACGACTCTCCTGCATTCAATACGTCGGCTGCGCGTTTCAGCAGCTTCTTCACCGGGGCGGCAAGGCCCAGGCGCGGCGGGGTGGCGAGGTTATACCAGAGCCAGTCGGCCTCGGCCACGTGATGAGCGGACTCCTCGACCTGGACCAGCCAGGGTTCGATGCTCAGGCGAAAGTGGCTGAACGTGTGGATCAGCTCAGGCAGTTCGTGGTGTTTGCCCAGCTCCAGCGAGTGTTGCAGGGCCAGGTGTTGCAGATCGGCGAAGTCATCCAGTTCCGGAAGGCTCCACAACCCGCCCCACAAACCGCTGGAAGGTCGGCGATAAAGCAGAATCGCGCCATCGCGGTTGGCGAGCATCGGCATCAGCGTGCGCTTCTGCGGGACGTCCTTGCGCGGTTTGGGGATCGGGTAGCGGGTTTCCAGGCCCAGCAGATGCGCTTCGCAGCCACTTTCCAGCGGACACAGCAGGCAAGTGGGTTTGCTGCGGGTGCACAACGTTGCGCCCAGGTCCATCATCGCCTGGGTGTAATTATTGACCCGAGCGTGGGGCGTGAAACGCTCTGCAGTGGCCCAAAGCTGCTTGGCGACCTTCGGCTCGCCGGGGTAACCCTCTTGCGCCGTGAAGCGCGCCAGAACGCGTTTGACGTTGCCGTCGAGGATCGGCGCGCGCAGGCCCATGCTGAGGCTGGCGATGGCGCCTGCGGTGGACAGGCCGATGCCGGGCAGCAGAATGAGTTGCTCCACATCCCGAGGGAATTCGCCGCCGTGATCCGCGACGACGATTTTTGCGGTTTTTTGCAGATTGCGCGCGCGGGTGTAATAACCCAGGCCGGTCCACAGGTGCAGCACTTCGTCTTCCGGCGCTTCGGCCAGGGCTTGCACGGTGGGCAGGGCCTCCATGAAGCGGTCGAAGTAGTTGAGCACGGTGCTGACCTGGGTCTGCTGCAACATGATTTCCGAAACCCACACCCGATACGGCGTGATGCCTTGTTGCCAGGGCAAGTCGTGGCGACCATAGCGGTCGTACCAGTCCAGTACAGCGGTGGAAAATTGCTCGGGTTGCATTGCTTGGTCCGGGTTGATCGTGGGGGCGTATTGGTTGTTGCAGGGAGTTTGTAGGAGCGGCTTTAGCCGCGAGAATACGGCCTCGCGGCGACAGCCGGTCGTACAAATCGGAAGCGTTTCTAGCGTTTGAACAACCCGCGCAATGCGTCCTTGAGTTCCGGGCTGACTTTGTCGCCGAGTTTTTCTTCGATCTTGTCACCCAGCTTGTCGCCCGCCAGTTTCGCGGCGACCTGGCCGAGGCCTTCCTTGTCCAGACGGCACGCCTTGGCGCCCAGCTCCAGCGGGCCGCGGCAGCGCACCGGCCACTCGATGCCGACATAGCGCGGATTCACTTCGCACGCCGGATCAGGCATTTCGGTCTTGTCGCCTTCGATGATGATGCCCACGCGATAGTTCATGCCCAGCACGCGCAGGTCCACATCGCCGTCGCCGTTCACCGTCAGGCCGGGAATTCGCACTTTGAGGTCAGGGTTGCTGGCCACGCCGTTGCGGAACACCAGATTGCCGTTGAGCTGCTGGAAAGGCGTGTCCTTGCCGCGCGGTTCGCCGCTGAGGGTTTTTCGGTTGAGCAGGGAAATACCCTGGCACAGCTGTTGTTCAAGGTTGGCGTTGACCAGCACGCCATTGTTGAGCACGAAGCTGGCGGTGCCGTTGAGGCTGTCGATCAGGGCTTTTTGGCTGTTGCCCTTACCGTTCACATCACTGTTGAGGGTGAGCAAACCTCTGACCGGCGGGGTTTGGCCCTGGCTTTGCAGAACACTTTCGACAGGCACTTTGGCGACGCGGGTTTGAACACTTGCCAGCGGCACATCCGGGCGTACGTCGAGGTTGCCTTTGACTTCGAAATTGCCGTTGTACAGTTCGCCACGCAGGCTTTCGAGGTTGACCACGCCGTCAAGCGCCCGGGTTTTGAGTGCCGCGTTCTGAATCGGCAGCTTGTCCAGCGTCAGCGTGCCGAAGCTCAGGTCGGCGTCCACATCCAGTTTGCGCATGCGCTCCAGCGGCAAGAGTTTGTCGGTGCTCCAGGCCGCCTTGGTCGGTTGCTCCGGCAGCGGCGTCGTACCCGCACCAGCGACAGCGGCCGCTTCGCCACTCTGAACTTCGGTTTTACGCGCGGCTTTTGCCCCTTTGGTTTCCTCACTTTCAGCCGGGCGATAACGGTCGGCGTTGAACGTGTCGCCCTTGAGTTGCAGGCGCAGCGACTGTTTGGCGAAGTCCTCCACGGCAATGCGCCCGGTGAAGGCGCTGTTATCGACTTTCAGATTCAGGTCTTCCAGCGCCACGCTGGTGGGTGTGCCGGTCAGGCGGGTGACCATTTCGACCTTGCTCAGGCTGCCTTCAGCCATGGCCGGCAGCGTCTGGCCGACGCTGTCGAGGAAAGTGTGCAGGTCAAACTGGGCAATCGACAGGCCGCCGCTGAGTTGCGGGGTTTTATCCAGTTCGCGAACGTGCAGTTCGCCCAAGGCGCGTAATTGGTTGGCGGACAGCTTGAGGCTGGTCCATTCGGCGACGTTCGCTGCCAGATCGACCAGTAATTGCCCTTGGGCCGCGAAGGTCACGGTTTTGCCCTGCAGCGGTTCACCCGAAGCCTCGCCGGACAAACGCATGTCTTCAAACTGATAACGCTTGAGCGCGCGGTCCAGCCGCAGCTCGCCAACCAGTTCGGTCTTGGCGCGCATCACGGGCTGGTTGGTGGCCAGGAATGCCGTCAGTTTGATCGGGATCTCGGCGCCTTCGTGAATGGCGCCGGTGCTCAGCTGGATGCTTTCGGCGCTGAAAGACTGGCCTTTGCGCGCATCGGTGTATTCGACCCGCGCGTTGTTGACGGTCAGGCTGTCGATATCCAGGCGGATCGGCTGCGAGGCCTTGTCGGGCCGGGTCGCAACGGCTGGGTTGTTGTCGGTGGTCGGTGGCGTGGCGCCGGGTTCGGCAGGCGCGGGTTTGCCGATGTCTTCCCAGTTGCCATGACCGTTTTCGTCACGATTGAGGCTCAGGTTCAAGCCTTCGACACGCACGTCGCTCATCTGTACCTGGCGGCGCAACAGCGGCAGCACGCGCACGGACAGACCGAGCATTTGCAGGTCGGCGAAAGGTTTGGTGGGGTTGGTCAGGGTAGCGACGCTGGCTTCATGCAGCTCCAGGCCCAGCCAGGGGAAGAGGCTCCAGCCGATGTCGCCGTTGAGCGTCAGCTCCACGTTTGCCTTGTCGCGTGCCAGTTGGCGAATCTCGTCTTTATAGTCGTTGGGATCAAACAGATGGCTCAGGGCGAAACCGAGAGCCACGATGATCAGCAACAGCCCGAGAACAAACAGTCCCAGGATTTTGCCGAACGCTTTCATGGGCGAGTCCTTGTATTCGACGTTCAAAATATGCCCGCGAGTATAACGTCCTCACGCAGGTACCGGGCCCTGGATGCCTCACGCACAGCTTGTCCCAGGCTCAGACGCTGGGGGAATCTGCAGCTCTACGTGGAGTTTGGCCGCCAGAGTCTGGACTTCGAGAGCCTCGGCGGTTGCCAGCAAGCGTAGCGTGCAACCGGCATCTTCGGCCGATTTCTGCGCATGAATCACCAGACGTTCCGCGACCCCGCGTCGGCGGGTGAGGGCGCGCACGCACAAGTGCGACAGTTCCCAGACCTGCCCGTGCCTTTGCAGGCGCGCGGCCCCCAGCAAGCGGTCATTGAATCGCGCGGCAATGAGCGTGTTGTGATCCAGCGTCGATTCAATGAGTTGCGACGCATCGCTGAACGGTGCGAAGAGCCAAGGCGGAGCGTCTCGATAGATCTTCTGTAAATCCCCCTGGTCCTGGTAAGTGACCGACTGCAGGGACTCGACAACGATTGGCATGTTGTTTCCTTTTGCGATGCGAAGGCGTCCCGGATGAGTGTTGATCCGGCGATATCTAAATGGCGTCAAAAAACTGATGGCAGGTTGCCTCTAGTGCTGCGGCAAATGCTAATCTCTCGCTTTTGGTGCAAAAGGTGCGTCTATTTGTCACGTAACCGGAAATAGCGCCGATAAGAGAATAGTTGCCCGTGCGAATGGACTCCGTGTGCAGCAACCAGGGCCTTGCGAGTTATACACAATTGGGGAATAAAAAAATGAGTTCAAGCACTGTGTTGGACGGCTCTGCCGTGCAGCCTGCGTTCTTGTCCAAAGAGCGCATCATCGCCAAGCCCGGTTTCAACCGTTGGCTGGTTCCACCCGCAGCACTGGCCATCCATCTGTGCATCGGCATGGCGTATGGTTTTTCGGTGTTCTGGCTGCCGCTGTCGAAGGCAGTTGGCGTCACCGCACCGGTCGCTTGCGCACCTGATATGAGCTTCTTCGCGCAGATTTTCTCGTCTGCCTGCGACTGGCCGATCTCGATGCTCGGCTGGATCTACACCCTGTTCTTCATCTTCCTGGGTTGCTCGGCGGCCATTTGGGGTGGCTGGCTGGAGCACGCGGGTCCACGCAAGGCTGGCGTTGTGTCGGCATTGTGCTGGTGTGGAGGCCTGTTGATCTCAGCGCTTGGGGTGTACACTCACCAGATATGGCTGATGTGGGTAGGCTCGGGCGTGATCGGCGGCATTGGTCTGGGCCTGGGTTACATTTCGCCGGTCTCGACCCTGATCAAATGGTTCCCGGACAAGCGCGGCATGGCTACCGGCATGGCAATCATGGGTTTCGGTGGCGGCGCGATGGTCGGCGCACCATTGGCAGCAGCCTTGATGAACCATTTTGCTTCGGCTGACGGCGTCGGTGTTTGGCAGAGTTTCGTGGTGATGGCGGTGATTTACTTCATCTTCATGATCGGCGGCGCCTTGTCATATCGCGTTCCGCCAACCGGCTGGAAACCTGAAGGCTGGACCGCTCCGGTCAAGAAAGCCAGCAACGCGATGATCACTCACCGTCACGTGCACGTGAACGTGGCCTGGAAAACCCCGCAATTCCGTCTGGTCTGGCTGGTGCTGTGCCTGAACGTTTCGGCAGGTATCGGCATTCTCGGCATGGCTTCGCCGCTGTTGCAGGAAGTGTTCGCTGGCAAATTGCTGGGCAGTGACTTGACCTTCAGTCAGCTCAATGCCGATCAGTTGAAGCAGATCGCTGCAATCGCTGCGGGCTTCACCGGTCTGTTGAGTCTGTTCAACATTGGCGGACGGTTCTTCTGGGCATCGTTCTCGGATTACCTGGGCCGTAAAAACACTTACTTTGTGTTCTTCGCGCTGGGTTTTGCGCTGTACGCGTTGATTCCGGGCATGGGCCATCTGGGCAACATCGCGCTGTTCGTCGGTGCGTTCTGCATCATTCTGTCGATGTACGGCGGTGGCTTCGCAACGGTTCCGGCGTATCTGGCCGACCTGTTCGGTACGCAGATGGTCGGCGCGATCCACGGTCGTCTGTTGACGGCATGGGCAGCGGCGGGCGTATTGGGTCCGGTGTTGGTCAACTACCTGCGTGAGTATCAGCTGAGCCACGGCGTTGCGCGTGCCGATGCCTACGACATCACCCTGTACATCCTGGCCGGTCTGTTGGTGTTGGGCTTCATCTGCAACCTGCTGGTACGTCCGGTTGCCGACAAGTACTTCATGACCGATGCCGAGCTGGCTGCGGAACAAGCAATCGGCCACGACAAGGGCGCGGATCACACCACCGTGCTTGAGTGGAAAGCCAATCCATCCACCAAACCGCTGGCGATCGCTGCCTGGCTGGCAGTGGGTATTCCGTTGGCGTGGGGTGTGTGGGTCACCTTGCAGAAGACTGCGGTGTTGTTTCACTAAGACTGACGCCGCGCCTACCGACGTGTAGGACCGGCTTTAGCCGGGAGCGTGGCATTTCTGACAACGGAAATGCCGCGCTGCTGTTGTCCTTCTCGCGGCTAAAGCCGCTCCTGCGATGGAGCGCTTTTAGCCGTCGACCGCCAATAAACCCCCGTAATTCGTCGTCTTCTTCCTTTCCCTTCTTCTGTTTGCTTCATGCCAGGCGCCTTCTAGGCCTATAATGATCGCCTTTTTCGCCCAATGATTTTGCGGAGCTGGTGATGGCCGAACGTAAGGCGTACGTCGAGCGCAATACTCTGGAAACCCAGATCAATGCCTCGATCAACCTGGATGGCACCGGAAAGGCCCGATTTGATATCGGTGTACCTTTTCTTGAGCACATGCTCGACCAGATCGCCCGGCACGGGCTGATCGACCTGGATATCAACTGCAAAGGCGACCTTGAGATCGACGACCACCATACCGTGGAAGACGTCGGCATCACGTTGGGTCAGGCCTTCAGCAAAGCGATCGGCGACAAAAAAGGCATCCGTCGTTACGGCCACGCCTACGTGCCGCTCGATGAAGCGCTGTCGCGGGTGGTCATCGACTTCTCCGGCCGCCCTGGCTTGCAGATGCATGTACCGTTTACCCGCGCTGTGGTAGGCGGTTTTGACGTGGACTTGTTCCAGGAATTCTTCCAGGGCTTCGTCAATCACGCCAATGTCTCGCTGCACATCGACAACCTGCGTGGCACCAACACTCACCACCAGATCGAAACCGTGTTCAAGGCTTTCGGTCGCGCCTTGCGCATGGCGGTGGAACTGGACGAGCGCATGGCCGGGCAAATGCCTTCGACCAAGGGTGTGCTCTGATGCAGACGGTCGCGGTTATTGATTACGGCATGGGCAACCTGCACTCGGTCGCCAAGGCGCTCGAACACGTTGGCGCGGGCCGGGTTCACATTACCAGCGACGCCAATGTGATTCGCGAAGCCGACCGCGTGGTGTTTCCCGGGGTCGGCGCGATTCGCGATTGCATGGCTGAAATCCGCCGCCTGGGTTTTGATTCACTGGTGCGCGAAGTCAGCCAGGACCGCCCGTTTCTCGGCATCTGCGTCGGCATGCAGGCCTTGCTCGACAGCAGCGAAGAAAACGGCGGCGTGGACTGCATCGGCATGTTCCCCGGCCAGGTGAAGTTCTTCGGCAAGGATCTGCACGAGGACGGCGAGCACCTGAAAGTGCCGCACATGGGCTGGAACGAAGTAACGCAGGCGGTGGATCACCCGCTGTGGCACGACATCCCGGATCTGGCACGTTTCTACTTCGTGCACAGTTTCTATATCGATGCCGCCAATCAGCGCCAGGTGGTCGGTCGCGGTCACTACGGCGTCGATTTCGCTGCCGCGCTGGCTGAAGGTTCGCGCTTTGCCGTGCAATTCCACCCGGAGAAGAGCCATACCCATGGCCTGCAACTGTTGCAGAACTTCGCCGCGTGGGATGGTCGCTGGTAATCGCCATGGCTAAAGGTAAAGGCAAACCGCCGATCCTGACCCTCAGTGCCGAACACGAACAGCAGGCTATCGACAAGCTCAAGCGCCTGTTTTCCCAGCGCTTCGAACTGGACCTGGGTTCGTTCGAAGTTGCCGAAGTGCTGGAGTTGTTCACCAACGAGATCGCCCCGCATTACTACAATCGCGCGATTTTCGATGTTCAGCAGCACCTCAAAGAGCGCTTCGAGAGCATCGAAAGCGATTTATGGGCGCTTGAAAAGAATTGAAGAATTGAACAACACGTAGGAGCGGCTTCAGCCGCGAGCAATGTTGGCGAGCAATATCGCGAGCTCACGGCCCTTACGGCCCTCGCGGCTAAAGCCGCTCCTACGGTTCCCTTTGACGAAGGAAAAAGCATGCTGATTATTCCCGCTATCGATCTTAAAGACGGTGCCTGTGTACGCCTGCGCCAGGGCCGCATGGAAGATTCCACGGTGTTTTCCGATGACCCGGTGGCCATGGCCGCCAAGTGGGTCGAAGGCGGCTGCCGACGTCTGCATCTGGTCGATCTGAACGGAGCGTTCGAAGGTCAGCCGGTGAATGGCGACGTGGTGACTGCAATCGCCAAGCGTTATCCAAACCTGCCAATCCAGATCGGTGGCGGCATTCGTTCGCTGGAAACCATCGAACATTACGTCAAGGCGGGCGTGAGCTACGTCATCATTGGCACCAAGGCCGTCAAGAATCCCGAGTTCGTCGCTGAAGCCTGTCGCGCGTTCCCCGGCAAAGTGATTGTCGGCCTGGACGCCAAGGATGGCTTCGTCGCCACTGACGGCTGGGCTGAAATCAGCACCGTGCAAGTGATCGATCTGGCCAAGCGTTTCGAAGCCGATGGCGTATCAGCCATCGTTTATACCGACATCGCCAAAGACGGCATGATGCAAGGTTGCAATATCCCGTTCACCGCCGCACTGGCGGCGGCAACGCGGATTCCGGTGATTGCCTCCGGCGGCATCCATAATCTGGGCGACATCCGCGCCTTGCTCGACGCCAGGGCGCCGGGGATCATCGGCGCCATCACTGGCCGTGCGATCTACGAAGGCACGCTGGACGTGGCTGAAGCCCAGGCGATGTGCGATCTGGAGCAACGCTAAGTCGCTTTACCGTAGGAGCGGCTTTAGCCGCGAGGGCGCCCTCCCGGCTAAAGCCGGTCCTACGGTCCAATCCGTTTTGGAGATCAACCCCATGGCTCTGGCCAAACGCATCATCCCTTGCCTGGACGTCGACAACGGTCGTGTGGTCAAGGGCGTCAAGTTCGAGAACATTCGTGATGCGGGCGATCCGGTTGAAATCGCGCGTCTTTACGATGAGCAGGGCGCGGACGAGATCACCTTTCTCGACATCACCGCCAGCGTCGATGGCCGCGACACCACGCTGCATACCGTGGAACGCATGGCCAGCCAGGTGTTCATCCCGCTGACCGTGGGCGGCGGCGTGCGTACCGTGCAAGACATCCGCAACTTGCTCAATGCCGGTGCCGACAAGGTGTCGATCAACACCGCAGCGGTGTTCAATCCGGAGTTCGTCGCCGAAGCGGCGCAGCATTTCGGTTCGCAGTGCATCGTGGTCGCCATCGACGCCAAGAAGGTGTCGCTGCCCGGTGAAACCCCGCGCTGGGAAATCTTCACCCACGGTGGCCGCAAGCCGACCGGCCTGGACGCCGTGCAGTGGGCGATGAAGATGGAAGAACTGGGCGCCGGCGAAATCCTCCTGACCAGCATGGATCAGGACGGCATGAAAAACGGTTTCGACCTCGGCGTGACCCGGGCGATCAGCGATGCGCTGGGCATTCCGGTGATTGCGTCCGGCGGCGTCGGCAATCTGCAACACCTGGCTGACGGCATCATCGAAGGCCACGCCAGCGCCGTGCTGGCCGCGAGCATCTTCCACTTCGGCGAGTACACCGTGCCGGAAGCCAAGGCCTACATGGCCAAGCGCGGGATTGTGGTGCGCTGAGATCCAAATCTGTTGGAGCGAGGCTTGCCCGCGAATCGATCAGCTCGGTGTGCCAGACTAACCGCATTATCGTTCTTCGCGGGCAAGCCTCCAACGGTATGGACTTCCTCCCGACAGCGCTGCACTCTGTGCGCTGTCATGCGTCAGGAGGATGCACATGTTCAGAAGCCGTCTTATTGCATTCGCAGCCTTCAGTTCATTGTTGTCGGGGGCGGTTCAGGCCGCGACGACTGGCGACGAGGCTGGTAGCGGGTCGCCCACTTCCATCGTCTTGCTGACCGAAAACTTTCCGCCGTTCAACATGGCCGTCGATGGCAAGAACTTCGCCCAGGAAAGCAGCATCGACGGCATTGCGGCCGAGGTGGTGCGCGCGACGTTCAAGCGCGCGGGCATCGACTACAGCATGACGCTGCGTTTCCCCTGGGAGCGGGTCTACAAGCTGGCGCTGGAAAAACCCGGCTATGGCGTGTTCTCCACGACCCGGCTGCCGGAGCGCGAGCATCTATTCAAATGGGTTGGACCGGTAGGTTCCTACGACTGGATCATGCTTGCCCGCGCTGACAGCCCTATCAAATTGACGACTCTGGAACAGGCCAAGGCCTACAGGATCGGTGCCTATAAAGGTGACGCCATCGGCGAGCGCCTGGCTTCCCAGGGCCTGAACCCGATCCTGCTGCTGCGCGATCGAGACAACGTGAAGAAACTCACCAACGGCCAGATCGACCTGTGGGCGGTGGGCGATCCTGTCGGCCGCTATCTGGCGAAACTCGACGGCGTGACCGGTCTCAAAACGGTGTTGAAATTCAACAGCGCCGAGTTGTACCTCGCACTGAACAAAAACACCCCGGACGAAATGGTTGCCCGCTTGCAAACCGCGCTGGACCAGATCCGCGCCGAAGGCAAGATTGCCGAGATTCGTAGTCGGTTCGAGTAGGCGGTCTCAAGCAGCCGATAAAACCCGTTGGAGCGAGGGCCGTTACCGATAAACCCCATTCTTGCCATGCCCGGCCATGGCTTCGTTGCCGCGCACGCTGATCATCCGGCGCAGGTCGATCCAGTCGATGCCTTGGGCCTTGAGGTTGGGCAGTTCGCGTTCCAGCACGTCGAGGGTGACGGGATAAGGATGGCCGATCATGACCGCTGAACCCTGCTTGTGCGCCAGCTTGATGGCGATCTGCAGTTGGCGCGTGATGGCTTCGGCGGTGCGTTCGTCGTCGAGGAACACATCCCGTGACACGCTCGCCAGGCCGATCTGCTGCGCCTGCGCAGCGGCGACGGTCTTGGCGCTGGTGCGGCTGTCGACGAAAAACATATGCCGACGCTGCAGCTCCGCGACCAGCCAGCCCATGGCGACCGGCTCGGCGGTCATGCGGCTGCCCATGTGATTATTCAGGCCAGCGGCATAAGGCACTTTGAGCAGCGCGGCGTTGAGACGGCTTTCGAGTTCCGCCAGCGGCAGTTCCGGATGCCAGGCAAACGGGCCGGTCGCCGGGTCCATGGGCATGTGCAGCATGACGGTTTTGCCGGCTTTGTGCGCCTGACGGGCGAATTCGGTGGCGTGGGGCGTATCGGGCATGATCGCCAGAGTTACCGGGCCGGGCAGCGCCAGGGCGCGTTGGTCCCGAACCGGGTTTTGCCCCAGGTCGTCGATGATCAGGCTCAGGTAAGCCACCCGGGCCTGGGGTTTTTCCGCTACCGGCGACGCTGCCAGAGCAACGCCGCTGATGCCCCACGACGCGACCAGCAGGCAAACGCACAGAAACGGGCGCATCGGTTATTTGCCGCGGGTGATACTCAGGCCCTTGAGCAAACTGAGCGCCTGGCTGAGCTGGAAGTCATCATCCTGCGGACGCGCTTTGCTGGCCCCACCTTTGACAGTCGGTTTGTCCGCGCCGCCATTGCCGTTGCCCAGGTGACCGAGCAGGTCCGCTTCCTTGTAGTTCTCGCCATCGACTTCGTTGGTGACCTTGGCGCGACGTACGACGATGTCCGGGTTGATGCCCTGGGCCTGGATCGAACGCCCGTTCGGTGTGTAATACAACGCCGTGGTGATCTTCAGCGCGCGATCGTTGTTCAGCGGCAGCACGGTTTGTACCGAGCCTTTGCCGAAACTGTCGGTGCCCATGAGGATGCCGCGTTTCTGATCCTGCAAGGCGCCGGCAACGATTTCCGATGCCGATGCGCTGCCGCCGTTGATCAGCACCACCAATGGCACACCTTCGCTGGCGTCAGCCGGATCGGCCGAGAAACGCAGTTCGGAGTTGGCGATACGGCCTTTGGTGTAAACGATCAGGCCTTTGGTCAGGAAGTGATCCGCGACTTCGACCGCCGACTGCAGCACGCCGCCGGGGTTGTTGCGCAGGTCCAGGACCAGCCCGCTCATCTTCTTGCCGTTGTCTTTGCGCAGCTTGGCCAACGCCTTGCCGACTTCTTCGCCGGTCTTGACCTGGAACTGGGTGATGCGGATATAGCCGTAGCCGTTTTCCAGCATCTGCGCCTTGACGCTCTTGACCTGAATGGTCGCCCGCGCCAGCGTCACGTCGAACGGCGTACCACCATCGCGCACCAGCGTCAGGGTGATTTTCTCGCCGATCTTGCCGCGCATCTTGTCGACCGCTTCCTGCATGGTCTGACCTTGCGTCGGCGCGCCGTTGATCTTGACGATCAGGTCGCCCGCTTCGATGCCCGCCTTGGAAGCCGGGGTGTCATCGATTGGCGACACGACTTTGACAAAGCCGTCTTCGACGCCCACTTCGATGCCCAGGCCGCCGAACTCGCCGCTGGTGCTTTCCTGCAGCTCCAGGAAATCTTCCGGGCCGAGGTAGGCCGAGTGCGGGTCAAGGTTGCTGAGCATGCCTTTGATGGCGTTCTCCAGCAGGGTCTTGTCGTCCACCGGTTCGACATACGCGGCTTTGATCCGGTCCATGACCTCGGCAAAGGTGCGCAGCTCTTCCAGCGGCAAAGGCGCCTTGGCTGGCGCTACCGGCGCAGCGGCAGGTGCAACCTTGACCTCGGCAGCCTGAGCCAGCGGGGAGCCGATAACGATGGCAATAGCGAAAGCCAGCGAGGTGAGGCGGGACAGATACGGCATGTCTAACGAACTCCTGAAGTTGATACCGACTTATCCTTGAGTGCGGCACCATTGGGCCGGATCACTTGGGCGACCCTGCTGACGAATAGCGAAATACAACGCTGTAGCTTCTTGACCGCCACTGTTGCCTACCGTGGAAATTGCTTCACCTGCTTTAACAACGTCACCCGCCTGCTTGAGCAAACTCTGATTGTGACCGTACAAACTCAAATAGCCGTTGCCATGGTCGAGAATGACCAGAAGCCCCGAGCCGCGCAACCAGTCCGCGAACACCACCCGACCGCCGTGCACGGCATGCACCTGGCTGCCCGCAGCGGCATTGATCATCACGCCATCCCAGGTCGAACGGGCATCGTCGCCGCGTGCTTCGCCGAAACGCGCTAACAATCGACCATCAACGGGCCATGGAAGTTTGCCCTTGGCCTCTGCAAAAGGCCCGCCATAGGAAACTCCGGCGCTGGAAACCATCGCGCCGGGCGACTTGACCGGACGGCGTGGCGCTTCTTCAGGCTCTTCCTTGCTGTCATCGCGAGTCTTGTTGCGCTCTGCCAGGGCTTGAGCTTGAGCCTGAGCTTCACGCTGGCGCTTTTCTTCAGCCTCGCGTGCGGCAATCAGGGCTTTCTGGCGCGCTTCTTCGGCTTCGCGAGCCTGACGCGCCAGGGTTTCTTCAATGGTCTTGAGGACTTTGGCCAGATCGGCCTGGTCCTGCTGCCGCGATTGCAGCTTCTGGTCGCGGGCCTTGTAGTCCTGATTCAGCTTGGCCAGCACCTTCTGGCGTTCCTGGCGAACCTTGTCGAGTTCCTCGCGCTGGTCATCCAGCGTGCTTTTCTGCACCAGCAATTGCGCCTGTTGCAGGTCGATGTCCTTGCCGACCGCTGCCAGTTGGCGCAGCGTTTCGTTGAACGTGTGCAGCTGTGCCAGACGCGCCTGACTCATGTAATCGTAATAGGTCAGCGTGCGGGCGAATTTTTCCGGGTGTTGCTGATTAAGCAGCAGTTTCAGGTATTCCTGCCGACCGCTCTGATAAGCGGCGCGTGCCTGAATAGCTATTAACCGTTGTTGCTCAACGCGCTGGGCTTGCAACTTCTTTTTTTCCTGGTCGAGCCGTTGCAGCTCGACTTCGGTCTTTTTTAGTTCCTTTTGCAGGACCTCGACCTGCTTTTCCAGCTTCCCCATTTCGGTTTCAGTGCCGCGCAGATCCTTTTGCACGCCGGTTTTTTCTTCCTGCAACTTGCCCAGGGCTTTTTGCAGCTCAACGACATCCTGACGCGCAGCATCAATCTGTTTTTGGGTTTGCGCACGCTCATCATCGGCAAACGCCGGATTGAGCAGGCAGATCAGAGCAAGGGCGATAAAGGCGCGGAGCATGGGGGTGGGCGATACCGAGGAATTGTGAGAAAAAATGACAGGCCTAGTATGCCCGCCATAACTAGCAAAAAAAATGCCTCTTCATTAAAGCTTGAGGCCATACGTAGAAAAAAACCGGCGTTGTCGTTGCCAACAAGCCGGTTCAATGCCCTTTATTCCGCCACGAGGATCGAAGTGCCGGTCATTTCTTCGGGTATGGCCAACCCCAGCAGTTCCAGCATGGTCGGCGCGACGTCGGCCAGCACGCCGCCTTCACGCACCTTGAGCTTGCGCTTGCCGATATAGATGAAGGGCACCGGTTCCGACGTGTGAGCGGTATGGGCCTGGCCGGTGTGGTCGTCGGTCATCTGCTCGACGTTGCCGTGGTCAGCCGTGACCAGCGCTTCGCCGCCGACCTTTTCCAGCGCCTCGGCGATTCGGCCGACGCAGACATCCAGATATTCCACGGCTTTGATTGCCGCTTCCATGATGCCGCTGTGCCCAACCATGTCGCCGTTGGCGTAGTTGACCACAATCACGTCGTAACGCTGGTGCTCGATGGCATCGACGATACGGTCGGTGACTTCCGGCGCGCTCATTTCCGGTTGCAGGTCGTACGTGGCGACTTTCGGCGACGGGATCAGGATGCGCTCTTCGCCGGGGAACGGTTCTTCCCGGCCGCCGGAGAAAAAGAACGTCACGTGGGCGTACTTTTCGGTCTCGGCAATGCGCAGCTGGGTCTTGCCGTTGGCGGCGAGGTATTCGCCCAGCACGTTTTTAAGGCTGCCGGCGGCAAATGCCGAGGGTGCCGGAATGCTTGCGGCGTATTGGGTGAGCATGACGAAACCGGCCAGTTTCGGCTGACGGGCGCGCTCGAAATCCTTGAAATCGTCTTCGACGAATACCCGTGTCAGCTCCCGGGCACGGTCGGCGCGGAAGTTCATGAACACCACGGCGTCGCCATCTTCGACTTTGACGCGTTCGCCAATGCTGGTGGCTTTGACGAATTCGTCGTTCTCGTCGCGCTCGTAAGCGGCTTGCAGACCGGCCACGCTGCTGGCGGCCTGGAATTGCGACTCGCCGTCGACGATCAGGTTGTAGGCCTGGGAAACGCGGTCCCAGCGGTTGTCGCGGTCCATGGCGAAGTAACGGCCGATGATGCTGGCGGTGCGGCCCTTGCCCAGGCGTGTGAACGTGGCGTCCATCAGCTCCAGGGATTTCTGCGCGCTGCGCGGCGGCGTGTCGCGACCGTCGAGGAACGCGTGCAGGTAGATTTTTTCAGCGCCGCGCTGGGCGGCCAGTTCAGCCATGGCCACCAGGTGGTCCTGATGGCTGTGAACGCCGCCG
Organism: Pseudomonas sp. CFII64; assembly: GCF_000416235.1. Lineage (GTDB taxonomy): Bacteria > Pseudomonadota > Gammaproteobacteria > Pseudomonadales > Pseudomonadaceae > Aquipseudomonas. The sequence goes on from NZ_ATLO01000035.1 coordinate 62,152, forward strand.
TCGGAGAGCAGGCCGAGAATATGCACGGCCTTGCCCGCGCCAACCGCTTTGTCCACGGCGGTGCAGATGGTCGGGTTGGTGAAGAAATCGCCATCACGGATCGATTTGGTCACCCGGGTGAAATCCTGATACACCACGCGGCCGGCACCGAGGTTCATGTGCCCGACTTCAGAGTTGCCCATCTGCCCGTCCGGCAAACCGACGTCCATGCCCGAGCCGGAAATCAGGCCGTTGGGCATGGTCTTGTACAAGCGGTCCATGACCGGCATTTTGGCGGCCAGAATGGCGTTGCCTTCGCGGTGCTCGCTGTGTCCGAAGCCGTCCAGAATGATCAGGACCAAAGGTTTTGGCGTGGTAGTCATAGATCCCACTCGTGGCTGATGAAGTTAAATTAAAAAAGGATCGGCATTTTAGGGGCTGTTGTTGTTCAATTGCGAGCCGCGTTGCCGGGTCCAATCCTGTGCGCAAGGCATTAAAGGTGCTCAAAACGTGTCAGCGCCGTACGGGCTTTGGCCGATCTTGGGTGCTGTGTATACTGGCCGACATTTTAACGCCCCTGGAACCTACCGATGGTTGATCACCTGATTGCATTTGCCACGAACCACTATTTGATCACTGGCGCCTTCGTCATCCTGCTGGCGTTGCTGATCGCCTACGAGATGAGCAAAGGCGGTCGCAGCCTGAGCACGCGTGAGCTCACGGCGCTGGTCAACAGTGATCAGGGTGTAGTCATCGACGTCCGTTCGACCAAGGATTACGCGGCGGGCCACATCGTCGGCGCGCTGAGTTTCCCTCAGGACAAAATCCTGACCCGCACCGCCGAGCTTGAAAAGCACAAGGCCAAGACCCTGATCATCGTGGATGCCCACGGCCAGCACGCCGGCACCACTGCTCGCGAGCTGCTCAAATCGGGTTTCACCGCAGCCAAACTGTCGGGCGGCGTTTCCAGCTGGCGCGCAGACAATCTTCCTTTGGTGAAATGAAATGGCAGAAGTCATCGTCTATTCCAGCGATTATTGCCCTTATTGCATTCGCGCCAAGCAATTGCTGCAGAGCAAGAGCGTGGCATTCGAAGAAATCAGAGTCGATGGCAAGCCGCAAGTTCGCGCCGACATGGTGAAGAAGGCCGGTCGTACCTCGGTACCGCAGATCTGGATCGGTTCGACCCATGTCGGTGGATGCGATGAACTCTTTGCCCTGGAGCGCGCCGGCAAGCTCGACGCGCTGCTGACAGCCTGATTCCAAACCCTACTAGACCCTAAAAGTAAGAAGGATCTGAGATGACTGATCAACCGACCAACGGCACCGTTGCCAACGAAGAAGACGCACCGCAATTCTCGTTGCAGCGCATTTATGTTCGCGACCTGTCGTTCGAAGCACCGAAAAGCCCGGCGATTTTCCGTCAAGAGTGGACGCCTACCGTCAGCCTTGACCTGAACACCCGTCAGAAAGCACTGGAAGGCGATTTCTACGAAGTCGTGCTGACCTTGTCCGTTACCGTGAACAACGGCGACGAAGTGGCCTTCATCGTTGAAGTCCAGCAAGCCGGTATCTTCCTGATCAAGGGTCTGGATCAGGGCGCAATGAGCCACACATTGGGCGCGTTCTGCCCGAACATCCTGTTCCCGTATGCTCGCGAAACCATCGACAGCCTGGTTGTCCGTGGCTCGTTCCCGGCGCTGATGCTGGCTCCGGTGAACTTCGATGCCTTGTACGCGCAAGAGCTGCAGCGCATGCAGGAAGCTGGCGAAACACCTACTGTTCAGTAAGTGTTGCTGCTGGACTGAAAAAGCGCCTTTCGGGGCGCTTTTTTTTGGGACCGTTTAGCCGCCCCCGGCCCGTAATTGGACCGGCTTTAGCCGGGAGATGGACATTGTCGACGAAACAGGCGCAGTGACTGCACTGCCTTCCTCCCGGCTGAAGCCGGTCCTACGGGATTTGGGCTATTTAAACCCCAACTGCCGCCACGCTTCATACACCGCCACGGCAACGGTGTTGGACAGGTTCAGGCTGCGGCAGCCTTCGCGCATGGGCAAACGCAGACGCTGGTCGCTGTCCAGGGCGTCAAGGACTTCCGGAGGCAGGCCGCGGCTCTCGGGGCCGAAGATGAACGCGTCACCGTCTTCGAAGCGCGCGTCATGAAAGGGCCGCGAGCCTTTTGTGGTAAAAGCGAACAGGCGTGGATGACCAATGCTTTCCAGGCAGCTGGCCAGATCGGCGTGGGTCTGCAAAGTGGCGTACTCGTGGTAATCGAGGCCCGCCCGGCGCAGGCGTTTGTCATCCAGCTCGAAGCCCAGGGGCTCGATCAAATGCAGGGTGCTGCCGGTGTTGGCGCACAGCCTGATGACGTTGCCGGTATTCGGCGGAATTTCTGGTTGAAAAAGGATGACGTGAAACATGCACGGCTCCGAACTTAAGGACGGGGTGCATTCTACCCCCGAAGAGGACCCGCGACCGAAGCTATGGCCGCGTGTTCTTGGTTCGCTGGCAATTGTCGGCTTGATGGTGGGGCTGATGATCGGCCGCCTGACCGAGCCCGACCCTCTCGAACTGCTGCAAATCGAAGAACTCCCGAGCGGCCTTGTGCTGTGGTTCAACCAGGAACCGCACGTGGTGAGCGAACAGGTCGACGGGGCGGTGGCGTTACGCTTCACGGCGAAAGGACAGCCATGGCGTGGTCAATTGCAACTCGATGGGAAAGTCGTGCGCTGGAAGCTGGAGCGAAAAGGGGGGGATTTGCTGCTGAACCTGCTGGCGGCCCGTCCGCTGCACGGTGACTTGCGCGGTGCGGAGCTGGACGGGCGCTGGAGACTGGAGGTCAGTCTCCGAGAGAAATAAAAGAGGGGAATCCCCGGCCTGCCTGTACCAAGGTCCCCAAAACTGGTGATACGTAACCTATAGCAGAGGTCGTGCCAGTTTTTTGATTTTTGCAAAAAACAATCTGCTGTCTCCGCCTGAGGTCGCCCAATGCCCTGTTATTTCGGGCCTTTACGGCGTCGAAGTAAATCTCAATAGCGTGCGTTCAGCCCGGATTCAGCTCGTTGCTGATCCATGTAGCGGCGATAACGGATCAGCCATTACGCATCGTTGCGGTGCATGGAGCGCTTTGATGCACCTTTGTGAATGCGCGGGAGCCTGTTTCATGTTTGTGGCTCTGGACGACGCAAGCCCTCGCCAACGACAGGTGGCCGACATCCCGACAGCGATTTTGTTCATCGGCCGGTATCCCGATCTGCCGAAAGCGGCTGCAAAAATCCGGATTTCAGGTCGTTCTTAAGCCATTCTTAAATTTTTTTTCAGCTTTATATTTCAGTCCGACCTAAGGCGGTGGCAATTGTCACAATTGCGGCTACTGAGGTGTATCTCCCGTGTATCAAGGGCTTCAGCCAGTTTCAACGAGGTGTAATGGTCGGGATACGGTGACTGGATAGTCGGATTTAAGCCGTTTGCCAGGTCCGAATGCGTTTCTCCGACCAGCGGTCATGAAATAAATTTTGGGAATTAGCTTTGCAGGTCGATACACTCCTCGACGGACGGAATCGACACGGCTTGTGACATATATCTGATAGATCTAAAAGGATGAATATTAATTCTTTTTAGATTTTAGAAATGTTCACTACCCTGCTGACCACCGACACACGCGGCCTAGTCATTTAGTCTTGAGGCGCCCGGTAACCATTGACTCACCGAGTCGGGTCTGGCGCTAATCGCGCATCCCTGAGTTAGAGCACTTCGGTGCCAGCATCAGGGATTACAAAAATTAGATTCACGAGGAGCGAAACATGAAGAAGTCCACCCTGGCCCTGGCCGTCACCGTTGCTGCATTGGCGCAACAAGCCGGTGCCGCTGGTTTCATTGAAGACAGCAAAGCGTCCGTAAGTTCGCGGACCATGTATTTCGATAACGATCTGCGTGAAGGCCGTCGTGCTTCTGACCAGCGCGAAACCGCTACCGGTCTGAAGTTCGATTACCTGTCGGGCTTTACCCAAGGCACCGTCGGTTTTGGTCTCGACCTGCAAGCGCTGGTGGGCATTCACCTCGGCGGCGGCATTGACCACCACACCACTTCGACTACCAACAGTTTCTTCCCTACCGACACTGACGGTAGCTCGGTAGACAACTGGAGCCGTGTGGGCGGTAACCTCAAGGCTCGCTTCTCGAAAACCGAACTGCGTGCCGGTAACGCATTGGCACCTAACCTGCCAATCCTGGTTTCCAACGATGGCCGTTTGCTGCCAACCGCTTATGAAGGCGGCGTTGTGACTTCCAAGGAAATCGACAACGTTACCCTGACTGGCGGTCAACTGACTCAGTCGGCTGGTCGTGCTACCAGTAACTGGAGCGACCTGTCGGTCAACGGCGGTACTAAAGGCAGCGACCAGTTCCGTTTCGCGGGCGGCGACTGGAAAGTCACCAAAGACCTGACCTTGCAGTACTACTACGCGAACCTGGAAAACTACTACAAGCAGCACTTCCTGGGCTTGGTACACGTTCTGCCAATCGCTGATGACCAGTCGTTCAAGACTGACCTGCGTTACTTCAACAGCAGCTCCGACGGCAAAAACGGCGACACTGGTTACGCGTTCAACAACAACAGCGGTTATGCCAAGAACCCGGGCGAAGTTGATAACCAGACCTGGTCTGCCATGTTCACCTACACCTTGGGTGGCAGTGCATTCCTGATCGGTCACCAACAAGTGGGCGATGACGGCGGCATGGTGTTCCTGAACCAGGGTAGCGTCGTAAACGGTCGCAACCGTAACGAAGGTAACGGCGGTTCCAGCGTTTACCTGTTCACCGACTCCATGGTCAACAGCTTCACCCGCGCCGGTGAAAACACGACTTTCGGTCAGTACTCCTATGACTTCGCACGTCTGGGCGTCCCAGGCCTGAAAGCCGCAGTTGCTTACCTGCACGCCGAAGACATCAAAGGCACTGGCGCTGTAGCCGGTCGTGAATTCTCCGAGTGGGAACGCGACGTGCGTGTTGACTACGTGATCCAGAGCGGCCCGCTCAAGGGTTTCGGCACCACAGTTCGTCACGGTTCGTACCGCGCCGATGCTGACCTGAACAACTCTTCCAACACCGATCAGACTCGTGTGATCTTCAACTACACCTACGCTTTCAAATAAGCCTGGTGGTTTGACTGGTTGAGTTGAAAAGGAACCCCGCCTCGTGCGGGGTTCTTTTTGCCTGGAATTTTATATTTCTTTTAGTGCTATATAAATCGTTATCTATTCTTTTTATTCCGCTTCGCAGTCGGGCACTGTGTGCTGAACTCAGCTATCCACTTCGGCAAACAAGGAGCAACACCCATGAGCCTGCGACTTGGCGACATCGCCCCTGATTTTGAACAGGAATCCAGCGAAGGCCGTATTTCCTTCCATGACTGGCTGGGCAGCAGCTGGGGAGTGTTGTTCTCCCACCCGGCCGACTTCACCCCGGTCTGCACCACCGAATTGGGCTTCACTGCCAAGTTGAAAGACGAGTTCGAAAAGCGCGGTGTCAAGGCCATTGCCCTGTCGGTGGACCCGGTCGACTCGCACATCAAGTGGATCGACGACATCAACACCACGCAAAACACCCTGGTCAACTTCCCGATCCTGGCTGACGCCGATCGCAAGGTGTCCGACCTGTACGACCTGATTCACCCTAACGCCAATGACACGCTGACCGTGCGTTCCCTGTTCGTGATCGATCCGAACAAGAAGATTCGCCTGACCATCACCTATCCGGCCAGCACCGGGCGCAATTTCCACGAAATCCTGCGGGTCATCGACTCCTTGCAGCTGACCGACAACTACAAGGTCGCCACGCCCGCCAACTGGGTGGACGGTGATGAGGTAGTGATCGTGCCGTCGCTCAAGGATGAAGACGAGATCAAGCAACGCTTCCCTAAAGGCTACAGGGCCGTCACGCCTTACCTGCGCCTGACACCGCAACCCAATCGCTGATTTACCCTTTCCACGACAAGCAGGGGTTAGTTTGGGCCGATTCGTCGGCCCTTTTTTTATGCCTGAAATTTGCCCCGAGCCGGTAGGAGGGGACTTGTCCCCGAAGAGGCCCGTACAGGCAAGGAAGATCTGAATGGTCTGCACGGACGCCTCCCCGGACAAGTCCGGTCCTGCCGAGCAACACAGCCCGGTAGGAGGGGACTTGTCCCCGAAGAGGCCCGTACAGGCAAGGAAGATCTGAATGGTCTGCACCGACGCCTTCCCGGACAAGTCCGGTCCTACCGATCAATACAGCCCGGTAGGAGGGGACTTGTCCCCGAAGGCGCCAGTGCAGGCGAGGGACATCTGGTTGTGTACACGGACGCCTCCCCGGACAAGTCCGGTCCTGCCGAGCAACACAGCCCGGTAGGAGGGGACTTGTCCCCGAAGGCGCCAGTGCAGGCGAGGGACATCTGGTTGTGTACACGGACGCCTCCCCGGACAAGTCCGGTCCTGCCGAGCAACACAGCCCGGTAGGAGGGGACTTGTCCCCGAAGGCGCCAGTGCAGGCGAGGGACATCTGGTTGTGTACACGGACGCCTCCCCGGACAAGTCCGGTCCTGCCGAGCAACACAGCCCGGTAGGAGGGGACTTGTCCCCGAAGGCGCCAGTGCAGGCGAGGGACATCTGGTTGTGTACACGGACGCCTCCCCGGACAAGTCCGGTCCTGCCGAGAGTCGAGATATTTCTTTAAGGAATAACCAAATGAAAAAATGAGATTTATAGATATAAAAAACTGCTGTTAAGGTCACTGCGTGCTGGCGTGATTGCCAGCGAACGAATTGTCGTCAAACGCCTTACTCGCCCGCCATCGGGCAAGCAGGTGCCATTCATGAATCAGCAAAGGAGAGCGCCAATGCGCACTGTCATTTTGCGTCGAGGCTTGGCCGCTCTGTTTGCTGCAGCGGTCGCCTTGGGCGCCATCAACCAGGCTCAGGCGGAAAGCTTGCGCATCGGTTATCAGAAATACGGCACTCTTGTGCTGCTCAAGGCCAAGGGCTCGCTGGAAAAGCGTCTGGCCGAGCAGGGCGTGCAGGTGCAATGGACTGAATTCCCCGGCGGCCCGCAGTTACTCGAAGGGCTCAACGTCGGCTCCATCGATTTTGGCGTAACCGGCGAAACGCCACCGGTATTCGCCCAGGCCGCAGGCGCCGATCTGCTGTACGTCGCTTACGAGCCGCCTGCGCCGACCAGTGAAGCGATTCTGGTGCCCAAGGACTCGCCGATCACTTCGGTCAAAGACCTAAAAGGCAAGAAAGTCGTGCTCAACAAAGGCTCCAACGTGCATTACCTGCTGGTCAAGGCACTGGAAGACGCCGGCCTGAAATACACCGACATCCAGACCGTATTTCTGCCGCCCGCCGATGCCCGCGCCGCCTTCGAGCGTGGCAGCGTGGATGCCTGGGTCATCTGGGATCCGTACCAGGCTGCCGCCGAGCAACAGTTGCAGGCGCGAACCCTGCGCGACGGCACCGGTATCGTCGACAACCATCAGTTCTACCTGGCGACCAAGCCTTACGCGCAACAGCACCCGAAAGTCATTCAGGCGCTGATCGAAGAAGTCCGTGCGGTGGGCGAATGGTCCAAGGCCAACCCGGAAGAAGTCACCGCCCAGGTCGCACCGTTGCTCGGCCTGCCAGCTGACATCACCCTGAAGTCGGTCAAGCGTCAGGGCTACGGCGCGCTGTTTCTTACGCCGCAGGTCGTCGCTTCGCAGCAGAAAATCGCTGACACGTTTTATCAGCTCAAGTTGATTCCCAAGCCGCTGAACATTGCGGACGTGATCTGGACCCCACCCGCTGCTGTCGCGAAAGCCCAGTAATCAGTTGGCCACTTGAGGAGACAACTCCATGAGCCTTAGTGCTTCGCAACGCATCGTCCAGCGCCTCGCGCCTTGGGCATTACCGATCCTGCTGCTGGCGATCTGGCAGCTATCGGTCAGCGCCGGTTGGCTGTCGACCCGTATTCTGCCTGCGCCCAGTGCCGTCATCGAAGCCGGCGTCAATCTGGTTTCCAGCGGTGAAATCTGGACGCATCTGGCAATCAGCGGCTGGCGTGCCGGGGTCGGTTTCGCCATCGGTGGCGGCATCGGTCTGGCCCTGGGCTTTATTACCGGGCTGTCGAAATGGGGCGAACGCCTGCTCGACAGTTCGGTGCAGATGATTCGGAACATTCCGCACCTGGCGCTGATTCCACTGGTGATCCTCTGGTTTGGCATCGACGAAACCGCCAAGGTGTTTCTCGTCGCGTTGGGCACGTTGTTCCCGATCTACCTCAACACCTATCACGGCATTCGCAACATCGATCCGGCGCTGGTGGAAATGTCGCGCAGCTACGGATTGTCCGGCTTTGGCCTGTTCTGGCACGTGATTCTTCCGGGTGCCATGCCTTCGATTCTGGTCGGCGTGCGCTTTGCCCTGGGCTTCATGTGGCTGACCCTGATCGTTGCCGAGACCATCTCTGCGAGTTCCGGTATCGGTTATCTGGCGATGAACGCCCGGGAATTCCTGCAAACCGATGTGGTGGTGCTGGCGATCGTGCTTTACGCGGTACTCGGCAAGCTGGCGGACCTGGCCGCACGCGGCCTGGAGCGGGTCTGCCTGCGCTGGCATCCGGCCTATCAAGTGACTAAAGGCGGTGCGGCATGAGCAGCTTGAAACAGCAACAACCGGCCCATCTGCTGCGCGGCATTCCACTGGCCGTGCGCAACCTGAAGAAAACCTTCGGCAGCCGCGAAGTCCTCAAGGACATCGACCTGCATATTCCAGCCGGGCAATTCGTCGCCGTGGTCGGGCGCAGCGGTTGCGGCAAGAGCACCTTGCTGCGCCTGCTGGCCGGGTTGGATAAACCCACTGACGGCCAACTGCTGGCCGGTTCGGGCAAGCTGGTCGACGCCCGGGAAGACACCCGTTTGATGTTCCAGGAAGCGCGTTTGCTGCCCTGGAAAAAGATCATCGACAACGTCGGCCTCGGCCTGAGTGGCGACTGGCGTAGCAAGGCCCTGGAAGCCCTCGAAGCAGTGGGTCTGGCCGAGCGCGCCGATGAGTGGCCGGCGGCATTGTCCGGCGGGCAAAAGCAGCGCGTCGCACTGGCCCGGGCGCTGATCCACCAACCGCGTCTGTTGTTGCTGGACGAGCCGCTCGGCGCGCTGGATGCCTTGACCCGCATCGAGATGCAGCAGTTGATCGAGAACCTGTGGCGCAAACATGGCTTCACTGTGCTGCTGGTCACGCACGATGTCAGCGAAGCGGTGGCGATTGCCGACCGGGTAATTTTGATCGAAGAAGGGCGCATTGGCCTGGACTTGCTGGTGGAGTTGCCGCGTCCGCGCGCGCGAGGCTCACATCGCCTGGCCGCTCTGGAAACCCAGGTACTGGAACGCGTCCTGTCCCTGCCCGGCACGCCGCCGGAGCCCGAACCTGTTTCACCGCTGCCCACGCAATTGCGTTGGGCTAATTAATCGAATCTACGACTCTCAACCCACACAGGAAATTCAGCATGACTATCAAAGCCATCAACGTTCGCAACCAGTTCAAAGGCACCATCAAGGAAATCGTCGAAGGCGACGTGCTCTCCGAAATCGACGTGCAAACCGCATCCGGCATCGTGACTTCGGTCATCACCACCCGCTCGGTCAAAGAGCTGGAATTGGTAGTGGGTAGCGAAGTCATCGCGTTCGTGAAATCCACCGAGGTTTCCATCGCCAAGCTGTGATCGATGGGCAACAACCACAGCCCCGGACGGTGACGACCCTCCGGGGTTTTTTCGTTTTCAGGCCTGGCTGTGGATAAATGCGATGGCTTTGGCGGCGAATTCGTCCGGCGCGTCCTCCATCAGAAAATGCCCGGCATTTTCGAGGAGATATAAGCTTGAGCCGGGAATGTCGCTGTGCAGGCGATGTGCGTAAGACACCGATTGCCATTCATCCTCCGCGCCCCAGAGGATTTGCGTCGGGACGCGCAGTTCCGGCAGGCGTTCGGCATGGTCCTCGGTGTAGCGGGCGTTGTAGTGCGCCACCTGATTCTTGTAGAAGCTGACCTGGCCGATCAGGCCCGTGATCGGCGCCAGGTATTGCTCCAGCACTTCACCCTGCATGACGCTCTTGTTGAAGACCGCCATGCCGAGTTGCCGGGTCATCAAGGCCCGATGCTGCTCGGCGTCCGCTGCGGCGTGGTCGGCATGATGGTCGCGGATGTCGCGCCAGGTTATGGAAGGCCATGAGTCATAGCTGCAGATGTCGGCAATGGTCAGTGATTGCACGCGTTGCGGCGCTTCGATGGCGAGCCGGAGCGCGGTAGCGCCGCCTATGTCATGGGCGATGAGGTGCGCGTGAGGGAGTTCCCAGTGGTCCAGCAACTGTTCCAGCAGCAGCCGCTGCATCGCAATCGAGGTGTCCTGGTCCCGGGGGAATTCCGAGGCGCCGAAGCCGAGCAGGTCAAATAGATGCACCTTGAATCCCGCTTCCACGAGGAGCGGAACGACGTTGCGCCAGATATACGAATGGGCTGGCGTGCCATGCAACAGCACGACCGGCAGGCCTTCGCCATGAATGCCCGTTGCGATGCGTCGACCCTCGATGATGACGTGCTGGTTGAGCAGATTCGAAATTGCGTTCATGAGTCTGTCCTCTGAGGTGTGTTCGAACCTCAAGCCTATCGAAGGGCTTTCCATGACACCAATGACAACTTATGCTTGTGAAATTCGATTCTTGTCATAGATAGCGAGGTGGTCATGAACCAGCGATTACCCATCGACGTATTGCGGGCGTTGCGCAGCATCGTCGAACTGGGAAGTGTCACGCGGGCGGCGGAAAGCTTGAATCTCAGTCAGTCAGCGGTCAGTTGGAAGATCAAGCGTCTGGAGAAGCAGTTGGGCTGCGATCTGATTCGTCGGGAGGGTCAACGCCTGGTGGCGACCAACGAAGGCGCTGAGCTGTTGATTCATGCGCGGCGCATTCTCAATTCCCACGATGAAGCGCTGGCGCTGTTTGCCCCGTCGACGCTGCAAGGCGTGGTTCGGCTGGGGGTCACCGAACAGGCATCACTGCCGCAACTTGCGCCGCTATTGGCCAGGTTCGCCAGGCAACACGGCAACGTCGATGTCCAGGTTGTGGTCGAGCAGAGTCAGGCTTTGCGGCAGTCTCTCGTGCAGGGCGATCTGGATCTGGCACTGCATCAGGATTTTTCCTACGCGTTGAGCGCCGAGGATCACCTGTTGTGGAGTGAGCGCCTGCAGTGGTGTGTGCCAGCGGGATGGCAATACACGCCTGATGCGACGGTGTCGTTGGTGACGTATGGGCCGGGATGCTTTTACGGCAGCCTGGCGCAGGACCGGCTGCAAGCGGCGGGCATACGTTGCAAGGTGGCGGTGCAGTGCCCGTATTCGGATGGCGTGCTTTCAGCGATTTCCGCCGGCCTGGGTATCGGCATCGTGGCCGGGGGCAATATTGACCTGCGCGTTGAAACGGGTCGGGCTTTCCAGCGCAGCATGCCGCTGCCGGAAGTCGCCAACGTGTTGCGCTACAGCCAGCGCAAGCACGATCCGATCCTTCAGGCATTGCAGCAGATGTTGGCGCAAGCGCTGACGCGAACCCCTGAAGTCGCCTTGGTGCAAGGCTGAGGCTTAATCCGTCGAAAGCGCTGTTTTCGGCGGCTCTCTGCGCGCCAGGAAGGGCGGCAAATACAAACCCAGATACGCATCAAACACGCGCATGCCTTCTTCGGCCATGCGCGGCGTGATTTCGTCGTGCAGTTGCATGGACCGGGCGTAAACCCGGTCGCCCAGTTCCATCGCCAGGGCAAACACATCAACGTCGTCGGGCAGGACTGGCAGCTGGAAGTGGCGATTGAAAACTTCGAGCATCAGGTGACCCAGTTCGATGTCGTGCTGGCGGTCGGCCTGGTTGATTTCTGTGAGGCCGTGCTGGGCGAGGATCAACTGGCGAGCGGCGGCGTCAGCGTTGTAGATGTCCAGCATGCGCATTTCCACCAGCCGGGACAGATCGCGCCAGCTGTTCAGTGCTGCATGTTCGATAGGCGCTTGCAGGCAGGCACGAAAGGCCGCGTGGATATCGGCGGTCAGCGCTTCCAGCAACGCCGGGACGCTGGCGAAGAAGTGATAGACCGACGAAGGCGGAATCTGCGCCCGTTCGGCCACGCTGTAGATCGACAGACTCGCCACGCCTTCAGTCGCCAGTAACTCGCGTGCGGCATCAAGGATCGAATCGATCCGGGCCTGACTGCGTGCACGAGGTTTGCGGGCGGTGGCGGGGCGGGTCATGAAGTGGTCTCTTGGGCGGGGCTGTGGGGATTGTAACTAATTATGGGCGCGTGGAATTCCGTAGGACCGGCTTCAGCCGGGAGAGAGCCAGTACATTCGCTGCATTTCCTTGATCAGAAAAAATGCTCTCCCGGCTAAAGCCAGTCCTACGGGATCATTGCCAGGCACACATACAGATATCAAAAAAAACGCCGCAAAACCTTCAAGGCCTGCGGCGTTTTTTATGCTTCACACCTGGTTAAACGGTATGCAGATACCAGTTGTACTCAAGGTCGGAGATGGAGTGTTCGAACTCTTCCAGCTCACTTTCCTTGCAGGCGACGAAGATATCGATGTATTTCGGGTCGATATAGCGCGCCATGATTTCACTGTCGTCCAGCTCGCGCAGGGCATCGCGCAGGTTGTTCGGCAGGCTTTGTTCGTTCTGCTCGTAGGAGTTGCCTTCAACGGGCGGCGGCGGTTCGATCTTGTTGGTCAAACCGTGATGCACGCCTGCCAGAACCGAAGCCATCAGCAAATACGGGTTGGCGTCGGCACCGGCAACCCGGTGTTCCAGACGCACTGCATCGGCGGAACCGGTCGGCACGCGCAAGGCGACAGTCCGGTTGTCCAGACCCCAGCTTGGCGAATTCGGCACGTAGAACTGAGCACCGAACCGGCGGTATGAGTTGACGTTCGGGCAAAGGAACGCCATCTGCGCCGGTAGGGTCTCGAGCACACCGCCGATCGCATGACGTAATGCGGCGTTCTGCTCGGGATCCTCGCTGGTGAAGATGTTCTTGCCATCGCGATCCAGGATCGAGATGTGGACGTGAAGACCATTGCCTGCCTGACCCGGATAGGGCTTGGCCATGAAGGTCGTGTCCATTTCGTGGTCGTAGGCGATGTTCTTGATCAGTCGCTTGAGCAGTACTGCGTAATCGCAGGCCTTGATCGGGTCGGCGACGTGGTGCAGGTTCACTTCGAACTGTGCCGGGGCGCTTTCCTTGACGATAGCGTCAGCAGGAATGCCTTGTTCTTTCGCGCCTTCCAGAATGTCCTGGAGGCAATCGACGTATTCGTCGAGATCGTCGATCAGGTAGACCTGTGTCGAGTGCGGGCGTTTGCCGGAGATCGGCGAGCGTGGCGGTTGTGGGCGGCCATTCACGTTCTCCTGATCGATCAGGTAGAACTCCAGTTCGAAGGCGGCGCAGATCGTCAGGCCCATGTCATCGAACTTGCTGACCACTTGACGCAGGACTTCACGCGGGTCGGCGAAGAAGGGTTCACCTTCGATTTCGTGCATGGTCATCAACAGTTGCGCGGTAGGGCGCTTCTGCCAGGGTTCATTGCACAGGGTGTCCGGGATTGGATAACAGATTCGGTCAGCATCACCGATGTCCAGACCCAGGCCGGTGCTTTCCACCGTCGAGCCATTGATATCCAGGGCAAATAAAGAGGCAGGCAGGTTGATGCCCTTCTCGTAAACCTTATGGAGGCTGGTGCGTTCTATGCGCTTACCGCGCACCACACCATTCATATCTGCAATCAGAAGGTCAACGTACAGAACCTCAGGATGTTCCTTAAGGAACGCGTTCGCTTCGTTAAGCTGAACGGCACGCGGGGGTACCGACATGATGCAACACCTTTGTTGTTAAAAATATCAATCATCGAGCCTTACGGGATTCAGTCAATCCGAAAGCCATGATTAAGTCAATAGAGCCTTCTTTTGCCCTAAAAGGGCGCCGAAAAGCCGTTTTTGCCGCAATTAGGGGCAAGTATTGGACGCTGCAAGGACGCGGCACATCAGGCCTGGGCGGGCCGTGTTCGATTTTTTACCGCACAGTTGTGGAAAAAAATGAACAAGGCTAAGCTCGATTGCAACCCATAACAGCAACAACACGGGGGTCCTATGTCTCGCCTGCCACTGATCGGCGTCACCGCCTGCAACAAGCAGATCGGTCACCATGCCTATCACATCAGCGGCGACAAATATGTCCGGGCGGTAGCCGTGGCGGCCAAAGGCCTGCCCTTGATTCTGCCTGCCCTCGGACCCTTGCTTGATCCCGCCGAAATTCTCGCCAGCCTTGATGGACTGCTGTTCACCGGCTCGCCTTCCAATGTCGAACCCTGGCACTACAGTGGTCCTGCCAGCGCTCCGGGTACGGAGCACGATCCTGATCGCGACAGCACCACCTTACCGCTTATTCGTGCCGCCGTGGCAGCTGGTGTTCCGGTTTTGGGCATTTGCCGTGGATTTCAGGAGATGAATGTAGCCTTCGGTGGCAGTCTGCATCAGCGTGTTCACGAAACCGGAACCTTCATGGACCATCGTGAACCGGACAACGAACCGGTCGAAGTCCAGTACGCGCCGAGCCATGCCATGCATGTCCAGCCAGGCGGCGTTCTGGCCGGGATCGGGTTGTCCAGCGAGATCCGGGTCAATTCCATTCACGGGCAAGGCATCGAGCGTCTGGCGCCGGGCTTGCGCGTGGAGGCACAGGCGCCGGACGGCCTGATTGAAGCCATTTCGGTTGAAGGCAGCGAAGGATTCGCGCTGGGTGTGCAATGGCATCCCGAGTGGCAGGTGACTGCCAATCCGGATTATCTGGCGATCTTTCAGGCGTTTGGCGATGCCTGTCGAAAACGAGCGATTGAACGCGACGCCGATGCGTCACACAACTCCTGATCCTTGATCGGGACCAAGCGGGTCTGTTGAGCCTCAACAGACGCTTTATAAACCTGAGGTATTTATGAGTACCAACCTCGACCAGCTCACCGATTGGTTGAAAGAACACAAGATCACCGAAGTCGAATGCATGATTGCCGACCTTACCGGGATCACTCGCGGCAAAATCTCACCCACCAACAAATTCATTGCCGAGAAGGGCATGCGCTTGCCGGAGAGCGTATTGCTGCAGACCGTCACGGGTGATTACGTCGAAGACGACATTTATTACGAACTGCTCGACCCTGCCGATATCGACATGCTCTGCCGTCCCGACCAGAACGCGGTGTACCTGGTCCCCTGGGCAATCGAGCCCACCGCGCAGGTGATTCACGACACCTACGACAAGCAGGGCAACCCCATCGAGCTGTCGCCGCGCAACGTCTTGAAGAAAGTCCTCAAGCTGTATGCCGATCGAGGCTGGCAGCCGATTGTCGCGCCGGAAATGGAGTTCTACCTGACCAAGCGCAGCGACGACCCGGATTACCCGTTGCAGCCGCCGATTGGGCGCTCCGGTCGCCCGGAAACCGGTCGCCAGTCGTTTTCGATTGAAGCGGCCAACGAGTTCGACCCGCTGTTCGAAGACGTGTACGACTGGTGCGAGCTGCAAAACCTCGATCTGGACACCTTGATTCACGAAGACGGCACCGCGCAGATGGAAATCAACTTCCGTCACGGCGATGCCTTGTCCCTGGCCGACCAGATTCTGGTGTTCAAACGCACCATGCGCGAAGCCGCGCTCAAGCATGATGTGGCCGCCACGTTCATGGCCAAGCCAATGACCGGCGAGCCGGGCAGCGCCATGCATTTGCACCAGAGCATCATCGACATCAAGACTGGCAAGAACATCTTCTCCAATGAAGACGGGACCATGAGCGAGCTGTTCCTGCATCACATAGGCGGCCTGCAGAAATTCATTCCCGAGCTGTTGCCGCTGTTCGCGCCCAACGTCAATTCATTCCGCCGCTTCCTGCCCGACACTTCTGCGCCGGTTAACGTTGAGTGGGGCGAAGAAAACCGCACCGTCGGCCTGCGCGTGCCGGATGCCGGGCCGCAGAACCGCCGCGTGGAAAACCGCTTGCCCGGCGCCGATGCCAATCCGTATCTGGCAATTGCCGCGAGCCTGCTGTGTGGTTTCATCGGCATGGTCGAAGGCCACAACCCAAGCGCGCCCGTGGTCGGACGTGGTTATGAGCGGCGCAACCTGCGTCTGCCGTTGACCATCGAGGACGCGCTGGAACGGATGGAAAACAGCAAGACCATCGAGAAATACCTCGGCAAGAAATTCATCGTCGGCTACGTCGCCGTCAAACGTGCCGAACACGAAAATTTCAAGCGCGTGATCAGTTCATGGGAGCGGGAATTCCTGCTCTTCGCCGTCTGATTCAGCAAAAAAAGGGCTTTTAGGAGTTCCAGGGTAGGAGGGGACTTGTCCCCGATGACGTCATCCCGGACGGTGTCATTTTCTGGATATGCCGGTGTCAGGCCGAACGCCTTCGGGGACAAGTCCCCTCCTACCGGACCCACGTTTGCTGTGCGCCAGCGCGACGTCATAACGAGGGGATCTTCTACAGGAATACAAGCATATGGAGTGCTACAAATGAGTACCAACAACCCGCAAACCCGCGAATGGCAGGCCTTGAGCAGCGAGCACCACCTGGCCCCGTTCAGTGACTACAAACAGCTTAAAGAAGTCGGCCCGCGCATCATCACCCGCGCCAACGGGGTGTATCTGTGGGACAGCGAGGGTCACAAGATTCTCGACGGCATGTCCGGCCTGTGGTGCGTCGCCATCGGCTATGGCCGCGATGAACTGGCCGAAGCCGCCGCCAAACAGATGCGTGAGCTGCCTTATTACAACCTGTTCTTCATGACGGCTCACCCGCCGGTGCTGGAACTGGCGAAGGTCATCTCGCAGATCGCCCCGCAAGGCATGAACCACGTGTTCTTCACCGGTTCCGGTTCGGAAGGCAACGACACGATGCTGCGCATGGTTCGCCACTATTGGGCGATCAAGGGCCAGCCGAACAAGAAAACCATCATCAGCCGGGTCAACGGCTATCACGGCTCGACCGTGGCGGGCGCGAGCCTGGGCGGCATGACGTTCATGCACGAGCAGGGCGACTTGCCGATTCCGGGCATCGTACACATCCCGCAGCCATACTGGTTCGGCGAGGGTGGCGACATGAGCCCCGACGAGTTCGGTGTCTGGGCCGCCGAGCAGCTGGAAAAGAAAATCCTCGAACTGGGCGTCGACAATGTCGGTGCTTTTATTGCCGAACCGATCCAGGGCGCCGGTGGCGTAATCGTGCCGCCAGCCAGCTACTGGCCGAAGATCAAAGAGATTCTGGCCAGGTACGACATTCTGTTTGTCGCCGATGAAGTGATCTGTGGTTTCGGGCGTACCGGCGAATGGTTCGGCAGCGATTTCTATGACCTCAAGCCAGACATGATGACCATCGCCAAAGGCCTGACCTCGGGTTACATCCCCATGGGCGGCCTGATCGTGCGCGACGAAATCGTCAAGGTGCTCAACGAGGGCGGCGATTTCAATCACGGCTTTACCTATTCCGGGCATCCGGTTGCGGCAGCGGTGGCGCTGGAGAACATTCGCATTCTGCGCGACGAGAAGATCGTCGAGCGGGTGAAAGCGGAAACGGCACCGTATTTGCAAAAGCGTTTACGTGAGCTCAACGACCATCCGTTGGTGGGCGAAGTCCGGGGTGTGGGCCTGTTGGGGGCAATCGAGCTGGTCAAGGACAAGGCAACGCGCGAGCGTTACACCGGCAAAGGCGCAGGCATGATTTGCCGAACCTTCTGCTTCGACAATGGCCTGATCATGCGAGCGGTGGGTGACACCATGATTATCGCGCCACCATTGGTGATCAGTTTTGCGGAAATTGACGAGCTGATCGAGAAAGCGCGCAAGTGTCTTGATCTGACATTGGCGAAGTTGCAGGGCTAGGCTTTGATAACCCCGTAGGACCGGCTTTAGCCGGGAGGGCGGCGTCCGCTTGAAACATCGGTCAGGCAATTGCCAAACTATGGCTAGAAGCCGCTACCTAACAACACTGGAGCTGTATACATGAAAAAATTTGGCAAGACCCTCCTGGCACTGTCCCTGATGGGCGTTGTGGCCGCTGCTGCTCAGGCCGATGACAAAGTGCTGCACGTGTATAACTGGTCCGATTACATCGCGCCGGACACTATTTCCAAATTCGAAAAAGAGTCGGGCATCAAAGTCGTTTATGACGTGTTCGACAGCAACGAAACCCTTGAAGCCAAGCTACTGGCCGGCAAGTCCGGTTACGACATCGTCGTGCCGTCGAACAACTTCCTCGCCAAGCAGATCAAGGCTGGCGTCTATCAGGAGCTGGACAAGTCCAGGCTGCCCAACTACAAAAACCTGAATACCGCGCTGCTCAAGGCCGTATCGGTCAGCGACCCGGACAATAAACACGCCTTCCCGTACATGTGGGGCTCGATTGGTATCGGCTTCAACCCGGACAAGGTCAAGGCTGCATTGGGTGCCGACGCGCCGACCAATTCCTGGGACTTGCTGTTCAAGCCCGAGAACGCTGCCAAGCTGAAATCCTGTGGCATCAGCTTCCTGGATTCGCCAACCGAAATGTTGCCGATTGCCCTGCATTACCTGGGCTACCCAACCGACTCCCAGGACAAGAAGCAGCTGGCCGAAGCCGAAGCGCTGTTCCTGAAAGTTCGTCCATCGATTGGTTACTTCCACTCGTCCAAGTACATCTCCGACCTGGCCAACGGCAATATCTGCGTCGCGGTCGGTTATTCGGGTGACATTTACCAGGCCAAATCCCGGGCTGAAGAAGCCGGTGGCAAGGTCAAGGTCAGCTACAACATTCCCAAAGAAGGTGCTGGCAGCTTCTACGACATGGTCGCCATTCCCAAGGATGCCGAAAACGTCGCAGGCGCCTACAAGTTCATGAACTTCCTGATGCAGCCGGAAATCATGGCTGAAATCACCAACGAAGTGCATTTCCCGAACGGTAACGAAGCGTCGACGCCTTTGGTCAACAAAGACATCACCAGCGACCCGGGCGTTTACCCGCCCGCTGATGTGTTGGCGAAACTGTACGCCATCGCCGATTTGCCAGCCGCGACCCAGCGGATCATGACCCGCAGCTGGACCAAGATTAAATCGGGTAAGTAACTGCGGTTGATTAACCTCTGTAGGACCGGCTTCAGCCGGGAGAGCGTCGGTACACTCACACGATGAATGTCGTCAGGAGTAACGCCCTCCCGGCTAAAACCGGTCCTACGAGCGATTTGGCAGTTCCTGAGCGCGATCCAAACCCTTGTCATATAAAGTTTTTTTGCAGTACGAGGTCATCAAAGGTAAGTTGCGCGCCGGTTTACCGACCCACAGTCCAGCTCGGCGACACGGGCACCAGACCCCATACAGAAAAAGGATTGTTCACGTGTCTATTTCCTTATTTGCCAAATCCATGCTCGCCGCCGCCACCCTGACCCTTACGGTCGGTGCCCAGGCAGAATCCGTCGTGCATATTTATAACTGGTCCGATTACATCGGCACGACAACGTTGGCGGACTTCGAAACCACCAGCAATATCAAGCCGATGTACGATGTCTTCGACTCCAACGAAACCCTGGAAGCCAAGCTGCTGGCGGGGCGCACCGGCTATGACGTGGTGGTGCCGTCCAATCACTTCCTCGGCAAACAGATCAAGGCCGGTGCTTTCCAGAAACTGGATAAGACCCAGCTGAGCAACTATCAGAACCTTGATCCGGCGCTGCTCAAGCGGCTGGAAAAAAACGATCCCGGCAATCAATATGCCGTGCCGTATCTGTGGGGCACCAACGGCATCGGTTACAACGTCGACAAGGTCAAGGCGGTGCTGGGCGTCGACAAGATCGATTCCTGGGCCATGCTCTTCGAGCCTGAAAACATCAAGAAGCTGTCGAGTTGCGGCGTGGCCTTCCTCGATTCCGCCGATGAAATGCTCCCGGCGGTGCTCAACTACATGGGCCTGAACCCCAACAGCACCAACGAAGCCGATTACAAAAAGGCCGAAGCCAAGCTGATGGCGGTCCGTCCTTATGTCACTTATTTCCACTCTTCGAAATATATTACCGACCTGGCCAACGGCGACATCTGCGTAGCTGCCGGTTTCTCTGGTGATGTGTTCCAGGCCAAGGCTCGTGCGGCCGAAGCGGGCAAGGGCGTGAACATTGCCTACGCTGTGCCCAAGGAGGGCGGCAATCTGTGGTTCGACATGCTGGCGATTCCGGCCGACGCCAAAAACGTCAAGGAAGCTCACGCCTTCATCAATTACCTGCTCAAGCCTGAAGTGATCGCCAAGGTCAGCGATCAGGTCGGTTACGCCAACCCGAACCCGAAATCCGGTGAGTTCATGGACCAGGACATCCGCACCGACCAGGCCGTTTATCCGTCGCAGGAAGTGCTGGACCGGTTGTTCGTGAACAGCGAGCTGCCACCCAAGGTGCAACGTCTGATGACCCGCAGCTGGACCAAGGTCAAGTCGGGCAAATAAAAATCCAGCGCCCGGCTGCATTGGTCGGGCTGCGAATCTGTTGGGAGTTCCACCCATGGCAGTTGCCTCCGGCGCCTACAAGAAATCACTCGAAGGCGGTCAGCAACCAAAGCAGGTGCTGGTCAAGATCGATCGGGTCACGAAGAAATTCGACGAGACGATTGCGGTGGACGATGTGTCCCTGCAAATCAACAAGGGCGAGATCTTCGCCTTGCTGGGCGGTTCGGGTTCGGGCAAGTCCACGCTGTTGCGCATGCTGGCGGGGTTCGAACGACCTACCGAAGGCCGGATTTACCTGGATGGCGTCGACATTACCGACATGCCGCCGTACGAACGTCCGATCAACATGATGTTCCAGTCCTACGCGCTGTTTCCGCACATGACTGTCGAGCAGAACATCGCCTTCGGCCTGCAACAGGACAAGCTGCCGAAAGCTGAAGTAAGCGCCCGCGTCGAAGAAATGCTCAAGCTGGTGCAGATGACCCAGTACGCGCGCCGCAAGCCGCATCAATTGTCCGGCGGCCAGCGGCAGCGGGTCGCGCTGGCGCGTTCTTTGGCCAAGAAGCCCAAGCTGCTGCTGCTCGACGAACCCATGGGCGCGCTGGACAAGAAACTGCGCTCGCAGATGCAACTGGAACTGGTGGAAATCATCGAGCGGGTCGGCGTGACCTGCGTAATGGTGACCCACGATCAGGAAGAGGCCATGACCATGGCCGAGCGCATCGCGATCATGCACCTGGGCTGGATCGCGCAAATCGGCAGCCCCATCGACATCTACGAAACGCCGACCAGCCGTCTGGTCTGTGAATTCATCGGTAACGTCAATCTGTTCGAAGGCGAAGTCATCGAGGACATGGAAGGCCATGCCTTGATTCGCAGCCCGGAACTGGAGCGCAATATCTACGTCGGTCACGGCGTAACCACGTCGGTTGAAGACAAGCACATCACCTACGCGCTGCGTCCGGAAAAACTGCTGGTCACCACCGAGCAACCATCCTTCGAGTACAACTGGTCCCGGGGCAAGGTTCACGACATCGCGTATCTGGGCGGCCACTCGGTGTTCTACGTGCAACTGCCGTGCGGCAAGCTGGTGCAGTCGTTCGTGGCCAATGCCGAGCGCCAGGGCACGCGACCTACCTGGGGCGATGAAGTCTTCGTCTGGTGGGAAGACGACAGCGGCGTGGTACTGCGCTCATGAAAATCCGCAAAATAAAAAGAGCCCTCAATCGAATAACGCCCGGTGGCCGGCAGTTGGTGATCGGCGCGCCGTTCCTCTGGCTGTTCCTGTTCTTCGCCTTGCCGTTCATCATCGTCATCAAGATCAGCTTCGCCGAAGCTGACGTCGCAATCCCGCCTTACACCGAGATTTTCAGTTACGCCGAACAGAAGTTCGAAGTGATCCTCAACTTCGCCAACTACGCGCTGCTGACCGGCGATGATTTGTACATTTCGGCGTATCTGGGCTCGCTGAAAATGGCCTTCTTCAGCACGCTGTTGTGCCTGGTGATCGGCTTTCCCATGGCCTACGGCATCGCCACGGCGCGTAAGGAAATGCAGACCGTTTTACTGCTGCTGATCATGATGCCGACCTGGACCGCGATCCTGATCCGGGTTTACGCGTGGATGGGCATCCTCAGCAACAACGGCCTGCTTAACGCGTTCCTGATGTGGCTGGGCTTTATCGACGAGCCCTTGCAGATTCTCAATACCAACCTGGCGGTCTATATCGGCGTGGTCTATTCGTACCTGCCTTTCATGATTCTGCCGCTGTACGCCAACCTCGTGAAACATGATACGAGCCTGCTGGAGGCCGCATCCGACCTGGGTTCGAGCACCTTCAACAGCTTCTGGAAAATCACTGTGCCGCTGTCCAAGAATGGTGTGATTGCCGGCTGCATGCTGGTGTTCATTCCGGTGGTGGGCGAGTTCGTCATTCCCGAGCTGCTGGGCGGCCCGGAAACCCTGATGATTGGTCGCGTGCTGTGGCAGGAATTCTTCAACAACCGCGACTGGCCGGTGGCGTCCGCGCTGGCGGTGGTCATGCTGTTGATCCTGATCGTGCCGATCATTCTGTTCAACCGCAGTCAGGCCAAAGAGCTGGAGGGCAGGGCATGAGAAGCTTTCGATTCTCGAACATGATGCTGATCCTCGGCCTGTTGTTCATCTACGCGCCGATGGTGATTCTGGTCATCTATTCGTTCAACGCCTCGAAACTGGTGACGGTATGGGGTGGCTGGTCGGTGAAGTGGTACGTCGGCCTGCTGGACAACACGCAACTGATGGGCTCGGTGATGCGCTCGCTGGAAATCGCCACCTACACGGCCATTGCCGCAGTGGCGCTGGGCACCATGGCGGCGTTCGTACTGACGCGGGTGACACGCTTCAAGGGCCGCACGTTCTTCGGCGGCCTGGTGACTGCGCCGTTGGTGATGCCCGAAGTGATCACCGGTCTGTCGTTGCTGCTGCTGTTCGTGGCCATGGCGCAATTGATCGGCTGGCCGCAGGAACGCGGCATCGTGACGATCTGGATCGCCCACACCACGTTCTGCGCGGCGTATGTGGCGGTGGTGGTGTCGGCGCGTCTGCGTGAGCTGGACCTATCCATCGAAGAAGCGGCCATGGATCTCGGCGCGCGGCCGTGGAAGGTGTTCTTTCTGATCACCATCCCGATGATCGCGCCATCGCTGGCGGCGGGGGCGATGATGTCGTTCGCCTTGTCGCTGGACGATCTGGTGCTGGCGAGCTTTGTTTCCGGTCCCGGCTCGACGACCTTGCCGATGGAAGTCTTCTCCGCCGTGCGTCTGGGCGTGAAGCCGGAAATCAACGCGGTGGCGAGCCTGATCCTGCTGGCGGTTTCCATGGCGACTTTCCTGGTCTGGTTCTTCAGCCGCCGCGCGGAAAACCAACGCAGGAAAGCCATCCAGCAAGCCATCGAAGAAAGCGCTGCCGACACCTACAAACAGCCCGATCCACGCCGGGCGGCTGCGCCGGTTTGATTTAAGCCCTGTTGGCGAGGCTTGGCGTAGGACCGGCTTTAGCCGGGAGGGCAGTTGATGCTCTCGCGACTAAAGTCGCTCCTACGGTCGCTCGTCGATTCGCGGGCAAGCCTCGCTCCAACGGCGGTTAGAGCCTCGGCACCAACCGCAGCGTCCCTTGCGTATGCCCCGCAATATCCCCTTCATTCAAATACTGCTGCACATAGCCGCCGTCGATGTAGGTCTGCGCCTGATCTGAATAATGCTTGTCAAACGGCACGCCGCTTTGCCCGACCGGGTTGATTCCCACGCTGTGTGCCGGGTCGGCGAAGTCGATGATGCGCCGCGTGGATGGGCCGTAGGTCACGGGCCATGGCGCCGGGCCGATGCGCGCGGACAAGTTATTGGGCACCTCATGCGTGCCGGGAGCGGCAAATGGCCCGACATTGAGCAATTGCCCCAATAGCGGCTGCGAGCCCAGCGGATGGGCATGGGTCAGGGTATGCGCCTTGCCCCACAGCCATTCATCCGGGTTGAGGCCATAAGTGGATTTCAGGTGCGAAACGCTGGCGTGCCAGGCGACTTTCACGGTATTGGCGCGGCTTTCCGGCGCTGGGGAATTGCGATTGTTCCACCATGGCGAACTGGCGTCAGCAGCGACGCGAGGCAACGCGGCATCGATGACTCGCGTCGACAGCAAGGTTTCGAACAGGCCATCGCCCAGTTCGTCGTGAAAGATTTCTTCGGTGAGATCAAACAAGAATTGGTTGAACAGCGTCGCGCCGACCGAATCCAGCGAATAGTCGCCTTTCCAGCTGGCCAACCGCTCCACCAGGGCCTTTTCTTCGGGATCGCTGATGATGCTGCGCAATACCGGAATCAGTGGCGTGAGCATGCGCGAGGCGTACTCGGTCTGCGTGCCCAGTTGCAGCTGCTTGCTGCTGTCCACATTCCACTTCACCGCCGAATCGCTCAGTTGCCGATTGAGCTGCTGACCACGGTCGGCGAGATTGTAGTAACCGGGGATCGACATACCTGTGGGCGAAGTCGGCTGGAAGTTGGCGGACACGATGTAGCCGCGCGCCGGGTTCTCTTCCTGCGGGTTGGCGCTGAACGGGTAAAAGCCCAGCTTGTCGGCCTGTTCGGTGCTGCCATCCAGAATGTAGTTGGGGTTCACGCCCTCCGGGCGCATCGGCAATTGCGCCGCCGCCCACCAGCCGATATTACCCTTCGCGTTGGCCCAGACGATGTTCAGCCCCGGCGACTGGATCTTCTCGGCAGCAGCGCGCATTTTTTCCAGGGTGTCGGCGCGATTGGCTTCATAAAAGCCTTCCAGAATCGGGTTCTCCGATTCAAGGAAAGACCACCACATGGCAATCGGCGTCTTGCCCGCCGTCGCACCCAGCACGTCATTGACGATAGGCCCGTGGGGCGAGCTGCGCAGGGTGATGGTCAGCGGCTGTTCGCCCTTGACCGCAATCTGCTGCTGGCTGCTGGTCATCTGCACCCATTGGCCGTGGTACCAGACTTGATTGGGGTTGTCGGGATTGGTCTTTTCGGCGATCAAATCCAGGTCGTCGTTCTGGAGCATGGTCAGGCTCCAGCCGAAATCCATGTTGTTGCCCAGCGATGCAAACGGGTTGAGCGCCTGATGATGGCCATACAACTCAAAGCCTGGCGCGGAGAGCTGCGCCTCGTACCACACCGCAGGTGCAGAAAAGCGAATATGCGGATCGCCCGCCAGCAGCGGCTTGCCGCTTTGGGTGCGACTGCCGGAAACCGCCCAGGCGTTGCTGCCTTCGAATTGCGGCAGACCGGCTTGTTCCAGCGCCTGATTGCTGAGGAAGGCCAGTTGGTTGAGGGACTTCCAGTCGCTGTCGGCAAGCGCCGGCACCTGACCGAGCGCGCCTTGGGGCCGCCAGTCGAGGTCGAAGGCTTTCAGATAATCCGCGCCGAGCTGATCGCGCACGTAAGTCAGCAGAGGTTCGGTACGAAACGCCGCCGCAAAGCTGTAGGCCATATAACCGCCGACGCTCAACGTGTCCTCAGCCGTGAACGGGCGCTTGGCAATGCCGAGCAAGTCGAACTCCAGCGGTCTGGCGTGGCCGTCCTGATACTGATTGATGCCGTCCAGATAGGCTTGCAGGGCTTTCCAGGCGGGCGTGTTCTGGTCGTGGCGCGCGACATATTCATCGGCATGCTCGCGGATGCGCAGGCTGCGAAACAACTTGTCGGTGTCCAGCAGTTTCGGCCCCAGCACTTCGGCCAGCTCGCCCCGCGCCAGACGGCGCATCATTTCCATCTGGAACAGCCGGTCCTGGGCATGCACATAACCGAGGGCGCGATACAGGTCGGCCTCGTTTTCGGCGCGGATATGCGGCACGCCGCGCTCGTCATAGCGCACGCTGACCGGTGCTTGCAGATGCGCCAGCGTGATTTCGCCGTCACGCACCGGCTGCTTGAGATGGATGAACCAGGCACCGCCGCCTGCAACGAGGGCAATGATCAACACAAGGATAGTCAGGCTGCGTTTCATCCAGCTTCTCTATAAGGGGCAGGCACACAGGGCGCAATTGAAACACATCTCTCACAGGACCGGCTCGTAGGTCCTACGGCGTGCTGCATTCAAAGCAACCACGGGCAATAACACCCCACCGCCATGGTGTGCGTGGCATCCACCGGGCGACCGGCGCTCAGGGCTTGCAGGATCGGCTCGATGAAGCTGTTGCTGGAATTGCAGGTCAGCCCTTCACTGTACGGCCCGAAATACGCGAGCTTGCCGTCTCGATCCCAGATCGCAACTGCCGGGCTGGCGGTGATTTGTTCGGCACCGGGCAAAGTGCTCAACGGCTTGATGGCGCTCAGGGTTGCCGGCAACTGGCCGTGGCTGCCGGGTTTCTGCACCGAATAGAAATCCACGCCGCTGCTGTCAACAAAATCGCCGCCGAAACGCTCGATCAGCTCCCCAAGATGCTGCTGGTTGCCGACATTGCACGGGCACGCCGGGTCCCAGAAGTGCACCAGCCGGATGCGCCCAGGTCCTGCCAGCTCGGCCGGCAGGCGCAGTGCATCGCCGGCGAACAGCGCAGTTTGGTCGCTGAACGGGCGCAAATACCGTCCCTGAAACCAGTCGTACGCCGCCCACAGACCGGCTACGCAAACCAGCGCGAGCAGCCAGCTGAACAACGTATTGCGGCGGATGAGTTTCATGTCAGACGCTTCTGTTTAAGGTGGCGTAGCTTGCCACGCCAAGGGATACAGATGAATATCGGTGCAGCGCATTTCGCCATGTTGTTTGTTCTGGAATCTTCATGACCGCCACGTTCGACCCCAATTCCCTACGCGCCAGCCTGCAGCCGTTGAGCGCGATGCAGCCGCTTTCTGTCGAGGGGCTCGCCTACCAGCGCTTCTACAGCCTTGCCGGACTGGGCCCGAATGGCCTGACGCGCAGCTGGCTGGGGCGCATGGACGTCGCGGGTTATGAAATCGTCGCTCAGGTCTGGCTTCCCGAGCAGCCGGTGGCGACGATGTTCCTGCTGCACGGCTTTTATGATCACATGGGCCTGTTCAAGCATGTGATCGAGTGGGCGCTGGGCCTGAACTTCGCGGTGATCGCCTGCGATCTGCCGGGCCATGGTCTGTCCGGCGGCCCGCGCGCCAGCATCAATGATTTCGCGGAATATCAACGGGTGTTGCAGCGCTTGTTCGCCGAAGCCTCAACCTTGCAGTTGCCCCAGCCCTGGCATTTATTGGGACAGAGTACCGGCGGCGCGATTGTGATCGATCACGTGCTCAATCAGGGCGAGAAGAGCCCGGCCCAAGGCCAGGTGATTCTCCTCGCGCCGCTGGTTCGCCCGCGCGCCTGGGGCTGGTCGAAGCTCAGTTATTACCTGCTCAAACCCTTCGTCAAAGGCATCGCCCGGCGTTTCAGCGAAAACTCCAATGCCCCGGCGTTCCTGCCATTCCTGATGGCTGACCCGCTGCAAGCCCGACGCCTGCCCACCGCCTGGGTCGGCGCGCTGGCGCGCTGGATCAAACACATCGAATCAGCGCCACGCAGCACCCGCAGCCCGATCATCATCCAGGGCGAAGCGGACATGACCGTTGACTGGAGTCACAACCTCGACGTGCTCAACGAAAAATTCAACCACCCGCAAATCCTCATGCTCAGCGAAGCCCGCCATCATCTGGCCAATGAGCTGCCGGAGTTAAGGGCGCGGTATTTTGCTTGCATAGAGCAGAAGATGGCTCTGGCGGCTGCAAACGGTTAGGCTTACTGACCCGGCGCCAGGCTCGAAGCGCTTTGCCCGACTGCCAGACCCGCGCGGATCGCGGCCAGTGCGGCCTGGTAATAGGCTTTGCCTTCGGGGGATTCGGCGAAGTTGGAGAATTCTTCCAGTTCCGGGTCGGACAGGTCGCGGTAGACGTACAGCAGGGTGTTGTTCATGTCGGCGGCGATTTGCTTCATCAGGCGTTCGCGTTGACCGTCGAGCATGCCTTGACCGGAAGCGCCGCCCATCAAGCCGGGAATCATCTGGCTCAGGCTGTCCGCCGCGACACCGGCAATCGCCAGACTGATCTCGGCACCTGCTTCCTTGGCGGGCAACGCCTGCGCCAGATGACCGATCAACAGTTGGCGGGTGGCGTCGGCTTCGATATGCGGCAGGCCCTGGGCGTTTTTCGCCAACTGGTCGGCGCGGGTTGCGGTCAGCTCGGCGTTGACGATTTTCATGCCCAGCGGCGATTGAAAGAATTGCAGGGCCGGGCTGGGATCGCGCAGGGTTTCGCGCAAGCGCTTCTCGGCGCGCTGATCCATGGCCTGTGGGGCGAAACGCTGATTGCTGTTATCGACCAGCGCCTGATAGACCGCGGGTGGCAGGCTATTGCGATAGCGTTGTTGGGCGGCTTTGAGGGCATCGTTGAAATGCGCGCGTTGTTCTGGCCAACCGGCGACCTTGTATAACTGGTCATAGCTGTCTGCCCAGGCGGGCAACGTGCAGAACATCAACAGCAAAACAAACAAACGGCGCATAGGGACTCCTGTCGGCAGGTCGCTATTCTCCGGGTGCTGGCGGGGATTTGTCGAGTTATGACTGCCCTTGCCGCGTGAAAATTAGTTGAGTTAACAATCCCGGCATCGTCGGTACTGTTGGATTTGCGGGCATATGGATACTATGCGCGATGCGAATCGCCCCTGATCACCCACTGCTGCTACGAATCGTTGACGACCTGGCTGCTCACGGCTGGTCGCAGCAGAATATTTTCCTGCCTGAAACATTGACCCGCGAGCTGGCGGGCGAGTGCCGCAAGCGCGCCGCCGAAGGTGAACTGGCTCCGGCTGGCGTGGGGCGCGGACCCTTCCAGGAAGTGCGCGAAGGTATCCGGGGCGATCATATCCAGTGGCTCGAAGCCGGGCAGGTCGAGGTCTGCGACCGCTATCTGGAACTGATGGACAGCCTGCGTCTGGCGCTCAATCGTGGCTTGTTTCTCGGCCTTGAAGACTATGAAAGCCATTTCGCGCTGTACCCGCCTGGCGCGTTCTATCGCAAGCACGTCGACCGCTTTCGTGATGATGACCGGCGCATGGTTTCAGCGGTGCTTTATCTGAATCAGGCCTGGTTGCCCGAACATGGCGGCCAGTTGCGCATGTATCTCAAAAATGAGCCGCAAGAAGAACTCCAATACGACGTGCAGCCCACCGGCGGTTGTCTGGTGGTGTTCCTGTCCGGTGAGATCCCTCACGAAGTCCTGCCTGCGAGCCGCGAGCGACTGTCGTTGACCGGATGGTTCCGCCGTCGGGGCAACGAGCCATTCTGACCGGCCCGAAGACGAATGGCGTGGCTTTGCCTTGGTCATACCGGCTGATCGGGCTAGAATGCTCGCCCCTAAAAATGATGGCTGCACTCGCGCATGCACATTCAGTTGAACGGCGAACCCCTTGAACTGCCGGATGGCGAAACCGTCCTGGCATTGCTGACCCGCCTTGATCTTGCCGGGCGTCGCGTCGCAGTCGAGCTGAACCTGGATATCGTGCCGCGCAGCCAGCATGTGTCCACCGTCTTGAGCGACGGCGATCAGGTCGAAGTGGTCCACGCCATTGGCGGCGGCTAGTCCCCGGCACGCAGTGATTTCAATCTGCTAGAAACCTTTCCAAGAGGATTTCCCATGAGCAACGTTCGCAGCGACAAGCCGTTCACCCTGGCCGGTCGGACTTTCGAGTCGCGCCTGCTGGTCGGCACCGGCAAATACGTCGATATGGAACAAACCCGTCTGGCTATCGAAGCTTCGGGTGCCGAGATCGTCACGGTCGCGGTGCGCCGGACCAATCTGGGCCAGAATCCGGGCGAGCCGAACCTGCTGGATATCCTGCCGCCGGACCGCTACACCATCCTGCCGAACACTGCTGGCTGCTTCGACGCCATCGAGGCCGTGCGCACCTGTCGCCTGGCCCGTGAGCTGCTCGATGGCAAGAATCTGGTCAAGCTCGAAGTGCTGGCCGACCAGAAGACCCTGTTCCCCAATGTGATCGAAACCCTCAAGGCCGCCGAAGTGCTGGTCAAGGAAGGCTTCGACGTGATGGTTTACACCAGCGATGACCCGATCATTGCCCGGCAACTGGCGGAAATCGGCTGCATCGCGATCATGCCGCTGGCTGGCCTGATCGGCAGCGGTCTGGGGATCTGCAATCCGTACAACCTGCAGATCATTCTTGAAGAAACCAAAGTGCCGGTGCTGGTCGATGCCGGTGTCGGCACCGCATCCGACGCCACCATCGCCATGGAACTCGGCTGCGAAGCGGTGCTGATGAACTCGGCCATCGCCCACGCGCAGGACCCGATCCTGATGGGCGCCGCCATGAAACACGCCGTCATTGCTGGCCGGATGGCCTACCTTGCCGGGCGCATGCCGAAAAAACTCTATGCCAGCGCATCCTCGCCGCTGGACGGGTTGATCCGGTAGGACTCCTACCGTAGGACCGGCTTTAGCCGGGAGGACGTCTTTCTGATCAAGGAATTCGTCGGATGTATAGGCCCTCTCCCGGCTAAAGCCAGTCCTACGGTCATATAGATAATGTGTCGTTTGATATAGAGCTCGTTGATGACTGATTCGCACGTTCCACCCGAGTCGCCTGTTGCAGAAGAAGGCGCAGAACGCCAACACCGGCGCATCAAGAGTTTCGTGATGCGCGCCGGGCGCATGACTGAAGGCCAGCAACGTGGCCTGGATCAAGGTCGCCCGCTGTTCGTGCTGCCGCTGACCGACGCGCCTGTGGATTACGATCAGGTGTTTGGCCGCTCTGCGCCGCGCACCCTGGAAATCGGCTTCGGCATGGGCCATTCCCTGCTGGAGATGGCGGCGGCTGCGCCGGATCAGGATTTCATCGGCGTCGAAGTGCACAATCCAGGCGTCGGCGCGCTGCTCAACGGCGTGCTGACTCAAGGCTTGACCAACGTGCGGGTCTACGATTGCGACGCGATCGAAGTGCTCAACCGGTGTATCGCCGATAACAGTCTCGACCGCCTGATGCTGTTTTTCCCTGATCCATGGCACAAGAGCCGGCACCACAAGCGCCGTATCGTGCAGCCTGAATTCGCCGAACTGGTGCGCAGCAAACTCAAGGTCGGCGGCGTGCTGCACATGGCCACCGATTGGGAACCCTATGCCGAGTTCATGCTGGAAGTGATGAACGTCGCGCCGGGTTATCGCAACCTGGCTGAAGACGGCAAATGCGTCCCACGCCCGACCGAGCGCCCGATCACCAAGTTCGAACGCCGTGGCGAACGTCTGGGGCATGGGGTTTGGGATTTGAAGTTCGAGAAACTGAATTAAGGCCTGTCGCCTGAACTGTAGGGCCGGCTTCAGCCGGGAGGGCGTCATTTCGGATAATGAAATGCCGTGGCTGTGCTGGCCTCCTCCCGGCTGAAGCCGGTCCTGCGGGAGCGATAATTCTTGCTTCACTTCCTGTCCGCAACCACCCCGATCAACACCAGCACCACCACCAGCACCGGCGCCAGGCTGTAGTTGTTGAACTGGCTCAGCCCGCGAATCACCCACGGCGTGGCGTAGATCAGCGCGGCGCCGCTGCCGAGGGTGACCAGCAACGCCATGAGCGGGATGCGCAATGCACCTGCGAAGCTGCTGATGCGTTGTTCGACCCAGCCCTTGAAGTCCGCGCCAAACAGCACCAGCAAACAGCCCACCAGCGCCAACGCGATTTCCGAAAGGTTGCTGCGGCTCCAGCGGGAGGCAGTGGCGAGCAGGTCGAAGATGAAATCCATGCAGGGTCCTTAGATCAGAATTCAGATCAGAAAATATTGCAGCAAGTCATTGAGAAACAGCTGGCCCTGGGGCGTGGCGACCAGCCGTGTCGGATCCGGCAGCAGCAGGCCGCGTTGTTCGGCTTGCTGACGGGCACTGGCCAGCGAATCGAGGCTTAGACCCGTGCGCTGGCGAAATAACGCAGCGTCCACACCATTTGTCAGGCGCAGGGCATTCATCAGGAATTCGAACGGCAGCTCTTCGACGCTGAGCAGCTTTTCCCCAGCCTTGAATGGCTTGGCCGGGTTGAGGTAATCCTTGGGCAGGCGGGTTTTCCAGGTCCGCACGATGCGCCCGTCCGGATGGCTGAGCTTGCCGTGGGCGCCCGCGCCAATGCCGATGAAATCGCCAAAACTCCAGTAATTGAGGTTATGCCGCGCCGGTCGGCCGGGTTGGGCGTAGGCCGAGACTTCGTACTGCGCGTAACCGTTTTCAGCGAGCAGCAGCTGTCCGGCTTCCTGGATGTCCCAAAGAATGTCGTCTTCGGGCAGCACGGGCGGCTGGTTCCAGAATACGGTGTTCGGCTCCAGCGTCAGTTGATACCAGGACAAATGCGTCGGCCCCAGATCGATGGCTTGTTGCAGGTCGCCCAAGGCATCGCTTTGCGACTGATCCGGCAGGCCGTGCATCAGGTCCATATTGAAGTTATCGAAACCGGCCTGACGCGCCATGTCGGCGGCGCGAATCGCTTCGTCGCCGTTATGAATCCGGCCCAGCGCCTTGAGCTTGGCTTCCTGGAAACTCTGGATGCCAATGGACAGTCGATTGATGCCCAACCCGCGATAGGCGCTGAACTTGACCTGCTCGAAGGTGCCCGGATTGGCTTCCAGGGTGATTTCGATGTCGCTGGCAAAGCGAATGCGCTGTTCGACGCCTTTGAGCAAGCGGCCCAGCGCGTCGGCGCTGAACAGGCTCGGCGTGCCGCCGCCGAAGAAAATCGAGCTCAGTTCCCGGCCGTGCACATGGGGCAGGTCCAGATCCAGATCGGCCAGCAGCGCGTCGATGTATTCAGCTTCCGGCAGCACCGGGCTGGCGGTGTGGGAATTGAAGTCGCAGTACGGGCATTTGCGCACGCACCACGGAATATGGATATACAGCGACAACGGCGGCAGTTGCGGCAGCGCTGCTCGCGGGCCGCTCGAGGAAAAACCAGTTTCACCGAGAAACAGCGGCTGTGTGGCTGAATCGTGGGTCATTTCAAACTCAAGCGCTGGCGCAGAATCGCCATGGCGCGAGCGCGATGGCTGAGCTGGTTTTTCTCGGCGGGGCTCAACTCAGCACTGGAGCAATTGCGCTCCGGCACCCAGAACAACGGATCGTAACCAAAGCCGTGCGCGCCGCTCGCAGCGGTCAGAATGCGCCCGTGCCACAGGCCTTCGCAGAGAATCGGCAGCGGATCATCAGCGTGACGCACCAAAGCCAGCACGCAGACGAACTGCGCGCCGCGTTGCTCTTCGGGCACGTCCTTGAGCACGTCCAGCAACTTGGCGTTGTTCGCCGCGTCGCCCAGACCATCGGCATAACGCGCCGAATAAATCCCCGGCGCGCCGCCCAGATAATCCACCGCCAGCCCCGAGTCGTCCGCCAGCGCAGGCATTCCGGAGATGCGCGCAGCGTTACGCGCCTTGAGGATCGCGTTCTCGACAAACGACAGGCCGGTTTCGTCCGGCTCGATCTGGCTGAACTCGCCAATCGAGCGCAATTGCACGCTGTCGCCGAGCATGGCCTGGAGTTCTTTGAGTTTGCCGGCGTTGTGGCTGGCCAATACGAGCTGCGGGAAAGTCATTAGTCGCCTGAGTAGATTTCTTGATTGAAGCTGAACGAATGTGCGTCCTCGCTACCGGCCTTCACGTTGACCGTGAAGGTGTAGATCGCTGACGCATTCGGATCAACAGCGAATTGCGCGATGTAGTAGACCGCGCCCTTGTCGTTGATCTGCTTGAACGTGAGGGTTTTTTCCCGGCCGGTCAGGTCTTTCACGTTGCCGGTGACGTTGGCGGGAATGGTCTTGCCGGCCTTGACCGCCGCGATGTTCAGCACGCCCTGGTTCTTGCTGCGAATCAGGCCGGTGGCTTCGGCGATGGCCGGTTGCAGAACGCTGGAAGCGAACGCGTTGTAGTGCACGGTCAGCTCACCGAATTGTTCTTTGCGCTCGGGCTTGGCGTTGTCGGCAGCCATCAGCGGCAATGCCAGGCACAAGGTGCATAAAAAGACAGCTAGGCGGCGCATGATTATTCTCCTGTCATGAAGTGACTCAAATCGCAATCTGGTGCTCTTGCAGGCCCGGACTGCTGACCCGATAGATGCCGATCTCACCTAACAGGTTAGGCCATAGCTTACTGGCCCAACCGTGTCGATGCTGTTGATCTACCGCAAGCCGATCAATGACCCGCGCATGGCGGCCCCGGCACAGGTCTTCGAAGTCTTCGAAAGTGCAGAAGTGGATGTTCGGCGTGTTGTACCAGGTGTAAGGCAGGAAGTCGGACACCGGCATGCGGCCCTTGGTCGCCAGATACCAGCGGCAGCGCCAGTGACCGAAGTTGGGAAAGGTGATGATGCACTGGCGGCCGACACGAAGCATTTCGTCGAGGATCTTGTCCGGGTAGCTCACCGCTTGCAGCGCCTGGGTCATGACCACCACGTCAAAACTGTTGCTGGCAAAGTTGCCCAGCCCTTTGTCCAGGTCCTGCTCGATGACATTGACGCCCTTGCCCACGCAGCGGGCGATGTTATCGGCGTCGTTTTCCAGGCCGTAGCCGGTAACTTGCTTGTTGTCGCGCAGCCAGGCCAGCAGTTCGCCGTCGCCGCAGCCGAGGTCGAGCACCCGGCTGCCCGCAGGGATCCATTCTTGGATGATTTCCAGGTCAGCTCTCATGGCTTCCTCACAGTGCAATGCGGTTCATGTAGCTGGAGAAAGCCTGCAAGTAACGCGGGATCGGGATCAGGAAAGCGTCGTGGCCCTGAGGCGCGTCGATTTCCAGGTAGCAGACGTTCTTCTTCGCCGCCATCAGCGCATCCACCAGTTCCCGGGAGCGGGCCGGGGAAAAACGCCAATCGGTGGTGAAGGAAATCACGCAGAACTCGGCGGTGACGTTGGCCAGCGTTGCCGCCAGGTTGTCGTTGAATGCACCGGCCGGGTCGAAGTAGTCCAGCGCCTTGGTCATCAGCAGGTAAGTGTTGGCGTCGAAACGCCCGGAGAACTCTTCACCCTGATAACGCAGATAGCTTTCGACCTGGAACTCGACGCTGTGAAAGTCGTAGTTGAGCTTTTCGCTCTTGAGGCCACGACCGAATTTCTCGCCCATGGAATCGTCGGACAGGTACGTGATGTGGCCGACCATGCGCGCCAGCATCAGGCCGCGTTTGGGGATCACGCCGAATTCCTGGAAGTCGCCGCCATGGAATTCCGGGTCGGACAGGATCGCCTGCCGCGCCACTTCGTTGAAGGCGATGTTCTGCGCCGACAGCTTGGGTGCCGAAGCGATAGCCAGGCAGTGGCGCACGCGATTGGGGTAGGTCATGGTCCATTGCAGCGCCTGCATGCCGCCCAGACTGCCGCCAACCACTGCGGCCCATTGCTCGATGCCCAGCAAGTCAGCCAGACGCGCCTGACTGTGAACCCAGTCCTCGACGGTCAAAACCGGGAAATTCGCGCCGAACGGCTTGCCGGTTTCCGGATCGATGCTGCTCGGGCCGGTTGAGCCGTTGCAGCCGCCCAGATTGTTCAGGCTGACCACGAAGAAGCGACGGGTGTCGATGGGCTTGCCGGGACCGATGCAGCTATCCCACCAGCCGGGCTTGCGCTCGTCGACGCTATTGAAACCCGCCGCGTGGTGATGGCCGGACAAGGCGTGGCACACCAGCACGGCATTGCTGCGCGCGGCATTGAGTTCGCCATAGGTTTCGTAAATCAGGTCGTAGGCAGGCAAGGAACGACCACAGTCCAGGGCCAGAGGCTCGCTGAAATGCGCCAGTTGCGGCGTGACTAGACCGACAGAATCTTCGGGAAAGACCGTGGACATCGACCCTGCTCTCGCTTAAATGAGGCGTAAGTCTAAAGACCGACGGGGGGAGGGGCAACCAAGGAATAATTCGGGCATCGGCGGCTCACCCGCATTCTCCGTAGGACCGGCTTTAGCCGGGAGGGCATTATCTCGGACGATAGATGTACATCGTCTGCATTGACGCCCTCCCGGCTAAAGCCGGTCCCACGCAGTTGTGCAGGTCAGATCAACAAACGCAGCACGTCCGGCATCATGCTCATGGCCGCCAGGTTGTTGATGACCAGCATGTCCAGCAGCTTGAGGACCATGAACGCCAGGATCGGCGAGATATCCAGGCCGCCCAGATTCGGCAGGATCTTGCGCAGCGGGGCCAGCATCGGTTCGCAGATCTGGTTGACCATTTCTGCGCCAGGGTTATGGCTGGCCGGGGCGACCCAGGACAGGATCACGCTGATGATCAGGGCGAAGAAGAAAATCTTCAGAAACAGCGCTGTCACACCAATGATTGCCCAGAGCAGCAGATGCAGCGGATCGCCGGTGGTGCCGTAGGCCAGCAGCAAGGTCAGGGCCATCAGGATCAGCTGCACGATGATCGCCAACACCAGCGACGACATGTCCAGGCCGAACAGGCTCGGAATGATCCGGCGCAGGGGCTTGAGCAGCGGTTGGGTGGCGCGCACGGCGAATTGGCTCAGCGGGTTGTAGAAGTCCGCCCGCACCAGTTGCAGCACGAAGCGCAGCAAAATGATCAGCAGGTATAGGCTGCCAATGGTTTGCAGGATGTAGATTGCAGCGGTGTTCAGTCCGATCATCGGTTCTGTTCCTCAATGGCCTAAAAGTTACTTGCCCAGCTGTTCGGCCATCTCTGCCGAGCGCTGTGCGGCGGCAGTGAGTGCGGTTTCGACGAGCGCTTCAAAGCCGCCGGCCTGGAATGATTTGATTGCAGCTTCTGTGGTGCCCGCTGGCGAGGTTACCCGACGACGCAGCTCGGCAGCGTCGACATCGCTGCCGGTGGCCATCAGCGCGGCGCCCAGCGCGGTTTGCAGCGTCAACTGCGAGGCGACTTCCTGGGGCAGGCCCAGTTTCACGCCCGCTGCCGTCATGGCCTCGATCAACAGGAAGAAGTACGCCGGGCCGCTGCCCGAAACTGCCGTGACTGCGTCCAGTTGCTGTTCTTCTTCGAGCCACAGGGCAATGCCTACCGCCGATAACAGCTGCTCGGCCTGTTCACGTTGCGCCGGGCTCACCAGAGCCGTGGCATACAAACCGCTGACACCCTGACGCAATAGCGCCGGTGTATTGGGCATGCAACGCACGAGAGGTTGCTCGCCCAGCCATTGGGCCATGCTCGCGCACGTGATCCCGGCAGCGATGGACACCACCAATTGATTGGGCTTGAGGCTTGGGCGCAGGGCTTCGCAAACGGTTTTCATCATCTGCGGCTTGACCGCGATCAGCACCACGTCCGCGCCTTCGATGGCTTCGGCGTTGTCGGCAACCACCACGATGCCATGTTCAGCGGCGATTTTGCCGCGTGTCTCGGCACCGGGATCGCTGGCGCGAATCGAGTCGGCTTCCACGCCCTGGGCGCGCAGCCCGCCGATCAGGCTGGCGGCCATGTTGCCGGCGCCGATAAAGGCAATACGAGTCTGGCTCATGTTGGTT
Source organism: Pseudomonas sp. CFII64 (assembly GCF_000416235.1). GTDB lineage: Bacteria > Pseudomonadota > Gammaproteobacteria > Pseudomonadales > Pseudomonadaceae > Aquipseudomonas. Next base: position 99,640 of record NZ_ATLO01000035.1, read on the forward strand.
TCCTTGAGTGGGGAAAGTTATGGCTGGCCGTAATCACGGGCGCCAAAGAGGGCAGTGCCGATCCGCACCCAGGTCGCGCCTTGTGCGATGGCGGCCTCCAGGTCGTGGCTCATGCCCATGGAAAGGGTGTCCAGTGGCAGGTTCAATTGCGCCTGCAGCGAACGTACCGCAGCAAAGGCCGCGTTTTGTTCGGCGCTGTCTTCGGTCGGTTCCGGAATCGCCATCAAGCCGCGCAGCTTCAGGCGTGGCAAAGCGCTGATCGCAGCGGCCAGGGCTGGCAAGTCGGCGGGCGCGCAGCCGGACTTGCTGGCTTCGCCACTGACGTTGACCTGAATGCAGATATTGAGCGGCGGCAAGTCCTCAGGACGTTGCTCAGACAGACGTTGTGCGATTTTCAAGCGATCCACTGAATGCACCCAGGCGAAGTTCTCGGCAATAGCGCGAGTCTTGTTCGACTGAATGGGGCCGATGAAATGCCAACACAAGGGCAGGTCGGCCAATTCGAGCTGTTTGCTCAAGGCTTCCTGCAAATAGTTTTCGCCGAAGTCGCGCAAGCCCGCCGCATAAGCTTCGCGCAAGGCGCCAGCCGGCTTGGTCTTGCTCACCGCGAGCAGGCCGATGGCGGCTGGATCGCGTTGGGCGGCAAGGGCGGCTGCGTTAATTCGTGCGCCGAGCGTTGAAATGTTCGCTGCTATCGTGGACATTGATTTGCGCCAGCAGGGCTAAAGTCTGCGGCATTCTATGTGATTGAGGAGCTGTATGGATATTACCGAGCTGCTGGCCTTCAGTGCCAAGCAAGGCGCATCGGACTTGCATCTCTCTGCCGGCCTGCCGCCGATGATCCGCGTCGATGGCGATGTGCGGCGGATCAACCTGCCAGCCCTGAGCGCCAAAGAGGTTCAGGAGCTGATCTACGACATCATGAACGACAAGCAGCGCCAGAACTTCGAAGAACTTCTGGAGACCGACTTTTCCTTTGAAGTGCCGGGCGTGGCGCGCTTTCGAGTCAACGCGTTCAACCAGAATCGTGGCGCGGGCGCGGTATTCCGGACCATTCCTTCAAAGATCCTGAGCATGGAAGATCTCGGGATGGGAGAAGTGTTTCGCAAGATTACCGACGTGCCGCGCGGCCTCGTGCTGGTCACCGGGCCCACCGGTTCCGGCAAGTCGACGACCCTTGCGGCGATGGTCGATTACCTGAATTGCAACAAGCATCACCACATCCTGACCATCGAAGACCCGATCGAATTCGTTCATGAGTCCAAGAAATGCCTGGTCAACCAGCGTGAGGTGCACCGCGATACCCTCGGCTTTTCGGAAGCCTTGCGCTCGGCCCTGCGGGAAGACCCGGACGTGATTCTGGTGGGCGAGCTGCGCGACCTGGAAACCATTCGCCTGGCGCTGACGGCGGCGGAAACCGGGCATTTGGTGTTCGGCACGCTGCACACCACGTCTGCAGCCAAGACCATCGACCGGATCGTCGACGTGTTCCCGGCCCAGGAAAAATCCATGATTCGTTCGATGTTGTCCGAATCGTTGCATGCCGTGGTTTCGCAAACCTTGCTCAAAAAGGTTGGCGGCGGGCGAATTGCCGCGCACGAAATCATGATGGGCACGCCGGCAATCAGGAACCTGATTCGCGAGGACAAGGTCGCACAGATGTACTCAGCGATTCAGACCGGAGGCTCGCTGGGCATGCAGACGCTGGATATGTGCATGAAGGATCTGGTCACCCGCGGCCTGGTGACCCGCGACAGCGCGCGGGAGAAAGCCAAGGTGCCGGATAATTTCTGAGGTGGGACCGGCTTTAGCCGGCAAGAGGTCGACGCATCTCTGTTGCCAGACACGACGCCCTCCCGGATGAATCCGGCCCTGCAACCAGATCAGCGCTGAACGATGCGCAGCGGCTCTTTCTGCTTGGGCAGAACGCGCTTGGCGACCATGTAGTGGCTGTTCCAGTACGGCTTTTTCAGCGTATCGACAGTCACGGCCTTGCCACGGCGCGGGGCGTGGACGAAGCGGTCGTTGCCCAGGTAGATAGCGACGTGGTTGACCTTGCGGCTCTTGATGTTGAAGAACAGCAGGTCGCCGGGCTTCAAATCCTTGCGATCGACTTTCTGCCCGTGGCCTTCGGCCATGGCATTGGAAGTGCGCGGCAGATTGACTTCACTGACGCCGTTGAACGCGTATTTGACCAGGCCGCTGCAATCCAGGCCTTTGCCGGCGGTGGTGCCGCCCCAACGGTAAGGTGTGCCGACAGCGCTAAGCGCGCGGCTGACCACCGAGTTGCTTTGTTTGGCGTTGGGCGCCATCACTGCAACACTGCTGGTCTTTTTCGAACTCTTGAGGGCAGCGGAACGGATGGCTGCCTTGGTGCTGCGCTCTCGTGGAGAGATGACTGGCGCAGGCTCGGTGCGGTTGGTTGCGAGCGTCGGCGAAGAGTGACTTTTCGCCGTGTAACCAGAGAAGCTCGCAGGTAAGGATTGCTCACGATTGGTGGCATGAGCGGCCAGGGGCAATAATAGGCAGATGGTCAGCCATGACTTTAAAAATGGACGCATTCGGCAGGGCTCTTGTGGGTAAGCGCGCAACTTTATAACAGCTTTTCGTGAATTTCTGACCCCATTTGTCGATTCAATTACGGGCCCATCGTTGCGATTTATGCGACAAACTGTCTCAAAAGGCGCTCCAATCCCTTTAGTTACAAGGGTTTGCCCGATCGACAGGAGGTTCCCGCCATACGTCGGATGGACACAGAAAAGTCACAGAATTTACGAATATTTTTTTCTATCAGCTCAAATGAGGACACCGATGAACACCTATCAGAATGGCATACAGCAGCACGATACCCACAGCAAAGTGATGGGCTACGTGCTCTGGATTGTCGGCTTCACCGGCGCGCATCGCTTTTACTATGGCAAGCCCGTCACCGGCACGATCTGGTTCTTCACCCTCGGTCTGCTGGGCATTGGCTGGTTGATCGACGTGTTCCTGATTCCGGCAATGGATCGCGAAGCCGACCTGCGTTTCACCTCAGGCTCGACGGACTACAGCCTTTCCTGGATCCTGCTGACCTTCCTCGGCGTGTTCGGCGTGCATCGCATGTACATGGGCAAGTGGATCACCGGGCTTATCTACCTGTGCACCGGCGGCTTGTTCCTGGTGGGCGTGCTGTATGACTTCTGGACGCTGAACGATCAAATCTCGATCAAGAACGCCCAGCGCGGTTGATTGAAAAATGTGTAGAACTGGCTTCAGCCGGGAGAGCGTTCTCGCGGCTAAAGCCGCTCCTACATATGTTTGAAGGCAGCCCGGGCGGCGTTGATATCTGGATTGTGTGCTGTCTGGCCAATCGCTTTCGGGGACAAGTTCCCTCCTACAGTTTGTTCGCCATGAATAAATAAGCATACAATAAATTTGCATGCTTATTTAAATCAGCGTAAACCGAAAATTGTGATTCCCCATGGATGAAATTGTTCTTTGGAAAAGAGCAGGGCATCACATCAAAAATTTTCGAACAAGGACGCTGTTATGGAAAACATTAATGCTTATCCGCGTTATGCGGGACAACTGGACCCGGCGTTTGCGCAGCAGACGGATATCCCTGGTTGGGTCGATATTTTGCGAGCGCTGGATTGGCCGGTGGGTCGGGATCTGTTCTTTTCTTCAATTACCCCGACGCTTGATGGTTATCTTTATGCGTGCGGCTATTTCGCCGAAACAGTCAGTGATCCGGTGGAATATTTCGTCGCTCGTGTGCAAGGGGACGGCCAACGAGATACCTCATTCGGTAATGACGGAGTCATCAGGGGTACATTTCCGATCAACTTCAAGATGATCATTCCGACCCGGTTGGTGGTGCAGGATGACGGCAAAATTCTTATGCAAGCGCTGGGCTACGCCGGCAATCCGGAGTTGCCTGATCCGGTTCTGCTGGTGGCGCGGTTCCTGGCGAGCGGCGCGGCGGATGTCGAATTCGGTGAGCAAGGGTTGATGAGGAAGGACTTGCCGCCTGGCAAACCGGGTTTCCTCAGGTCCTTCGTCGGCGACCTGCAGCAGTTGCCGGATGGGCGGATTCTTGCCAGCACAACCGGCGTGAGAATGGCTGCGCAAGGCCCGATGGAAAGCGCGATTGTCTACCGGCTTACCGCTCAGGGCGAGCTGGACGGGTCATTCAACGGCAACGGCATAAAGGATTTTGCCCCGCCGGGCGCGTCGTTGCGGGTCAGCGGTTTCGTGGCCCAACCTGATGGCAAGGTGGTGCTCGCCGGACAGGTGACCCACGAAGGCAGCAACTCCTCCAGCGGCATGTTCGTTCGCCTGGATGAGGCGGGACAGCTGGATGAAACCTTCGGCCCGCTGGGGAGTGGTTATTTCGAGTTTTCCCTGGACGATTACCATCTGCACATCAACTCCATTGCGCTGAGTTCTGATGGTTCGCTGGTGGGAGTGGGTGCCGCGTCGGCGGTTAATGCGGATCAAGGTTTGATCGATGAGGGATTTATCATCGGTATTACCGCTGAAGGTTTATCCGATGTTGGCTTTAATAACGGAACACTGTTGTTAACGCCAATCAATGAGCGTTATTCAGTGGACTGGATTTCGGCAGAATTTCAACGTGATGGAAAGTTGTTGGTGGCGGGGCGTTCAATGCGTCTGGCGGCTACTCATAACAGTTATGTATATATCGCGCGGTTTAACAGCGACGGGACAGCGGATATAAACTTTGGCGACTCCGAAACGGGAAGAGCTGAAACGATGGTGGGTGGTTTCAATGACATTCCGCTCGAAATGCGCCAACAAGCAGACGGCAAGATCCTCGTCGGTCTCAATGCCAGCAGTTTGCGCAAGGGAACCTTGTTGCGTTATTTGAATGAATAATATGCCGTAGGACCGGCTTTAGCCGGGAGAGCGCTCTCCCGGCGAAGTCGGCCCTACAGGTTCTCGCTTCAACCGGTATAACTAATCCGCCCATCCACCAGGGTGTAACGCACCGCGCTCGGCAGGCAATGGCCGAGGAACGGGCAGTTTTCGCCTTTGGACAGCCACTTCTCGCCCGCAACCGTGGAGGCCGCCGGATCGAACAGCACGATATCCGCTGCCGATCCCGCACTCAGTTGCCCTGCCGGCAGGCGCAATGCCGTTGCCGGGCCAGTGCTCAGGCGGGCTATCAGCGTGGGCAAGTCCAGCAAACCGTCTTCCACCAGCGTCATGGCCAATGGCAGCAGCAACTCGACACTGCTGATACCCGGTTCAGTCGCTGCGAACGGCGCCAGCTTGGCGTCCCGCTCGTGAGGCTGGTGATGGCTGGAGATCGCCTGAATCACGCCGGACTTGACCGCCTCACGCAGGCCATCGCGATCCGCGCGGCTGCGCAGTGGCGGTTGCACGTGATACAGGCTGGAGAAGTCGATCAAAGCTTCGTCGGTCAGAATCAGCTGATACAACGCCACATCCGCTGTGACTTTCAAGCCGCGTGCCTGCGCCTGGGCGATCAACGCCGCGCCACGGGCGCTGGTCAGCTGGCTGAAGTGTGCACGCACGCCGCTTTGCTCGACCAGCAACAAGTCGCGGGCCAGGGCCACGGTTTCAGCGGTTTCCGGAATCCCGGCCAGGCCGAGGAAGCTGGCGGTCGGACCTTCGTGGGCCAGGCCGCCTTCGGCGAGATCGCGGTCCTGAGAGTTGAAAATCACCGTCAGGTCGAACGTCGCGGCGTATTCCAGTGCACGGCACAGCGTGCGCGTGTTGCGAAAGCTTTCCAGACCGTTGCCGAACGCCACGCAGCCCACGTCGCGCAGGGCAACCAGTTCCGCCAGTTGCTCGCCTTCCAGGCCCTTGCTGAGTGCGCCAATCGGGAACACTTTGGCGTGTCCGGCTTCGCGGGCGCGGTCGAGGATCAACTCAGCCACCGCTGAGGTATCGAGAATCGGTTTGGTGCGTGGCGGACAGCACAGGCTGGTCACGCCGCCCGCTGCGGCCGCGCGGGTTTCGCTGGCAATCGTGCCCTTGCGGCTGTAACCCGGCTCGCGCAGAGCAACGTTCAGGTCGACCAGGCCTGGCGCGGCGATCAGGCCGGTGGCGTCGATGGTTTGAACAGGCTCGAAACCGGCCGGTGCCGCGCCAATGGCGAGTACCTTGCACGCTTCGATGTGCAAATCGGTGACTTGATCCAGACCGCTGGTTGGGTCGATGACGCGAGCGCCGAGAATACTGAGCTTCACTGGGCGTTCTCCTGCTCGAATTGGCGTTGCGCGGTCTGGCCGCTCATGGCCATGGACAATACCGCCATGCGCACGGCGATGCCGTAGGTGACCTGATTGAGAATCACCGAATGCGCGCCATCGGCGACGGCGGATTCGATTTCCACGCCGCGATTGATCGGGCCTGGGTGCATGACGATGGCGTCCGGCTTGGCGCCAGCCAGTCGTGCGGTGGTCAGGCCGAACAGGCGATAGAACTCGCCTTCGCTGGGCAGCAAACCGCCCTGCATGCGTTCGCGTTGCAGGCGCAGCATGATCACCACGTCGACATCCTTCAGACCCGCATCCAGATCGGTGTAAACCCTGACGCCGTACTGCTCAATGCCGATGGGCAACAGGGTTTTCGGGCCGATGACGCGGATGTCCGGGCAGCCCAGCGCCTTGAGGGCGATCATGTTCGAGCGCGCCACGCGGGAGTGCAGGATGTCACCGACGATGGCCACCGAGAGGTTCTCGAAGCCGCCTTTGTGGCGGCGAATGGTCAGCATGTCGAGCATGCCTTGGGTCGGGTGTGCGTGGCGGCCGTCGCCACCATTGATAATCGCCACTTCCGGCGACACATGCTCGGCAATGAAGTGCGCGGCACCGGAGTCGCCGTGGCGCACGACGAACATGTCGGCAGCCATGGCTTCAAGGTTGCGCAAGGTATCGAACAGCGTCTCGCCCTTGCTGGTGGACGAAGTGGAGACGTTCAGGGTGATGACGTCGGCCGACAAGCGCTGAGCAGCCAGTTCAAAGGTGGTGCGGGTGCGCGTGGAGTTCTCGAAGAACACGTTGCACACCGTCTTGCCGCGCAATAACGGGACCTTTTTTACCGCGCGCGCGCCGACTTCCAGAAAGGAGTCCGCCGTGTCGAGGATTTCGGTGAGCAACTCGCGAGGCAGGCCATCGAGAGAGAGGAAGTGGCGCAGCTGGCCCTGATGGTTGAGCTGCAGCGGGCGCTTGGCGTGGAGAGGCGTCATCGCAAAGGACTCTTGAAAAAGGGCGGCTAAAGGGCGGCGGAGGCGGTGGAAAGGTTTTGCATTTCGAGGCCAAGTGGCTCGGGGCCGGTCAGCTTCACGCGTTCGTGGTCAGCCAGCGACAAGGTTGCGCCGACCACATTCGGCCGAATCGGCAACTCGCCCGCATCCAGGTCCAGCAGGCAGACCAGCGTCACGCTGGCCGGGCGACCGTAATCGAACAGCTCGTTGAGTGCGGCGCGAATGGTGCGGCCGCTCATCAACACGTCGTCGATCAGCACCAGATGCTGGCCTTCGATCTCGAACGGCAGCTCTGAAGGGCGCACTTGCGGGTGCAGGCCGTTCTGGCTGAAGTCGTCGCGGTAGAACGACACGTCCAGCGTGCCCAGCGGTGCTTCGCTGCCCAGCGCCTTGAGCAGCGCTTGCGCCACCCAGACGCCGCCGGTGCGGATACCGATAAAGCGCGGATCGGCGATCCCGCGTTTGTGCAGATGAGCGTACAGATCAGCGGCCATATGGCTGATCAGTTCGGCGGGGTTGGGCAGGTTCATGAAAGTGCTCCTTCAAAGGCCCGAGTTTCATGCGCGCGGCGCTGCTCAGGCTGAAACGGGAATTTCGGGTGTCGCGGTGCCGCACAGGAAGACGTTGTACAGCCTGAACATGTCAGACATTGAACAGTTCGGGATTGGCATCGAGCCAGCCTTGCAGCAGCAGCGCAGCGGCGATGGCATCCACCGGGTTGTCCTTGTAGCTGCCGCGTTGTCCGCCGCGACTCATGCGCTCGCCCTTGGCTTCAAAGGTGGTCAGGCGTTCGTCATGGGTATACACGGGCAGGTTGAAGCGGCCGTTGAGGCGGCGGGAGAATTTTTCCGCCTTGGCGCTCATCTCGCTGGGCGTGCCGTCCATGTTCAGCGGCAAGCCGACGACGATAGCGTCCGGCTTCCATTCCTTGATCAACGCTTCGATCTGGCTCCAGTCCGGGACGCCTTGCACCGCCTTGAGGGTGCAGAGTTCCCGGGCCTGGCCGGTAATCACCTGGCCCACCGCGACGCCGATCTGTTTGGTGCCGTAATCAAATCCCAGTAGAAGACGCAATGCGGCCATCAGGCGTGGCCCGCCTGGCTGGTCAGCAGGCTGAGGTTGACGCCCAGGCGTTTGGCCGCAGCATTGAGGCGCTGCTCGCTGTCCATCTCAAACAGGATGGCCGGATCGAACGGGCAGGTCAGCCAGGCATTGTCGGCGACTTCAGCTTCCAGTTGCCCGGCTTCCCAGCCGGCGTAGCCAAGGGTGATCACATTTTGATCAGGTCCGTAGCCATCGGCGATGGAAAACAGCACGTCTTGCGAGGTGGAGAGCGAAAGGCCACCCAACTCGACGGTGGCCTGGAAGATCGGCCCGCTGGGATGCAGGACGAAGCCGCGGTCAGTCTGCACCGGACCGCCGGTATGAATGGCGATGTCCGCGCAACGCTTGGGTGCCGGAACGTCGGGACGCAATTGTTCAAGAATGTCGGCAAGCGTGAGGCTTTGCGGGCGATTGATCACCAGACCCATGGCGCCATTGGCGTTGTGCTCGACGATGTAGGTCAGCGTCTGGGCAAAGTTCGGGTCCGCCATGTGCGGCATGGCGATCAGGAATTGATGCTTGAGATAACTGGCGGATACGTTTTTCATGAGCCCTAGTGTGGCGCTGCGCGGCAGGCATGACAACTGGCAGTTATGACAGTGCCGCTGGCGGCTATATACAGGTCAGTTACTGGAAAGCTTGTCGCCCCGGGCGAATTTCCAGGTGCGAATGATCTCAAGTCGATCGATGTCGGCAAGATCGCCGGTGAACGGCGCAAATGGCGCCGCGAGCCGCACGATGCGCTGGGCCGCCTGATCCAGCAAAGGCTGCCCGGAAGACTCCAGCACCAACACTTCGTACAGCGAGCCGTCGCGGTTGATCGAGACCATCAGGCGCAAATTGCCGTAAATCTGCTGGCGGCGGGCTTCCTCGGGGTAATTGAGATTGCCCACCCGCTCGACTTTCTTGCGCCAGTCGTCTTTGTACCAGGCGCCTTTGTCGCGCATGGTCGATGCGGCGCTCAGGCGATGAATCTTCGGCCGTTTGGCGTACAGCTGTTGTTCGTTGGACAGTTCCGCTTCGAGGCTGGCGATTTCGCTGCTCAGCTCGGCGCTGTCGAATGTCGGGGCTTTCTTGGGCGCCGGATCAGGCTTGACCTCTTCGCGCTTGGCGACGGTCTTCTGTGGTGCTGGCGCCTTGGTGGCAACCACGGTTTTCTGGGCTTCCTGCTTGACCACGGGCTTGCTGGCCGGAGGCGGTGTCACTTTATTGATCTTGGTGTCCTGAAACGGCGCGATTTCCGTGGTCTTGGGGATTTCGGCCTTGTCCAGGGTGCCGCTGCCTTGCTGGTCGTCCTGGGCGAGAAAGTCCGCCTGTTTGGGCCTGGTTTCGCTTTTGAAGGTCGCGAGGGTGATTTCCAGGGTCTGGCTGATCTGCTCGGGCTTGACGTAGGTGAAGCCCACGCCAAGGATCACCGCGAGGTGGATCAACGCTGCAATCATCAGGGTAAACCCCAGACGATCAGCAGGTCGCACGCCAGCTCGGGAGAGTTCGTAAGGGAGGTCGTTGGCGGCCAGGGATGTCATCAGCGGTTCAGCGTCTCTTGGAGCATTGCGTGGCGCGCATCATAACGCAATGTTGTGGGACCGGCTTTAGCCGGGAGGGGGGTTGGTTGATCCGACCGACATCTCTGTGACCCGAACAACCCTCCCGGCTAAAGCCGGCCCTACGGTCGATCAGCGAGCCTTTAATTTCTTCTCGATCACATCCATCAACATCCCGCCGATGTCCGTGCCGAAGGCGTTGTCGATTTCCCGGATGCAGGTCGGGCTGGTGACGTTGATTTCGGTCAGATGCTCACCGATGACGTCCAGACCGACGAAGATCAGGCCTTTTTCACGCAAGGTCGGGCCGATCTGTTCAGCGATCCAGCGATCTTTTTCGGTCAAGGGACGTGCTTCGCCACGACCGCCCGCCGCCAGGTTGCCACGGGTTTCGCCCGCTGCCGGGATGCGTGCCAGGCAATACGGCACCGGTTCGCCATCAATCATCAGGATGCGTTTGTCGCCATCCTTGATCGCCGGCAAGTAACCTTGCGCCATGATTTGCTGGGTGCCGTGGGCCGTCAGGGTTTCGAGAATCACCGACAGGTTCGGATCGCCCGCGCGATGGCGGAAGATCGACGCGCCGCCCATGCCGTCCAGCGGCTTGAGGATCACATCGCCATGTAGCTCGGCAAAACCACGCAGGATGTCCGCACGCCGGCTGACCAGCGTCGGCGGGGTCAACGTCGGGAACAGCGTGGCAAACAGTTTTTCGTTGCAGTCACGCAGGCTTTGCGGCTTGTTGACGATCAGCACGCCGGCGGTTTCCGCTTGTTCCAGCAGATACGTGGCGTAGACGAACTCCATGTCGAACGGCGGATCCTTGCGCATCAGGATCACGTCGAGGTCGTCCAGGCCGATATCTTCCTCGGCGTCCAGTTCGAACCACTTGGCCGGGTCGGCGAACACTTTCAGCGGCTTGACCCGCGCGCGGGCCTGACCGGCGTTCTGATACAGATCCTGCTGTTCCATGTAGAACAGCGACCAACCCCGCGCCTGGGCGGCAAGCAGCATGGCCAGTGAGCTGTCCTTTTTATAGGAGATGCGCTCAATGGGGTCCATGACAATCCCTAGGCGAACGCTCATGGGCAAATATCCTCTGATCGATAACGGCCGCGACGGCCTTGAAATAGGCGTCAGGGTGGCGCTCTGCTTGCTCCGGGTCAAGAGGCAGGCGCGTGGCGGCAGGCTTTATGGATTGAGGATGAGGAGTGTGCTAAAAAGGCTCGGCGCTCGGACCATCGGTCGTTTAGCAAGCCCAGTGCCGGAAAGGACGCGAAAAATATTCGCCGCGGCGAGGGAAGAGCAGATATGGAACAGCAGCCAGCAGCATTGAAAGTCATGGTCATTGACGATTCCAAGACCATTCGCCGCACCGCCGAGACGTTGCTGAAGAACGTCGGCTGTGAGGTCATTACCGCAATTGATGGCTTCGACGCGTTGGCCAAGATCGCTGATAACCATCCGCGCATCATTTTTGTCGACATCATGATGCCGCGCCTGGATGGCTATCAGACCTGTGCCCTGATCAAGAATAACCGCGCGTTCAAGTCGACGCCGGTGATCATGCTTTCTTCCAAGGACGGTCTGTTCGACAAGGCCAAGGGCCGGATCGTGGGCTCGGACCAGTTTTTGACCAAGCCATTCAGCAAGGAAGAACTGCTCAATGCGATCAAGGCGCATGTGCCGGGATTCGTTGCAGTAGAACAACAGATATCGTGATGCCCGCCCCTACGGTCGCGGGCCTCCATCCTTATGGGGAATACCATGGCTCGAATCCTGATCGTCGATGACTCGCCGACCGAAATGTACAAACTGACCGGCATGCTGGAAAAGCACGGCCATGAAGTCCTCAAGGCCGAAAACGGTGCCGACGGCGTGGCGCTTTGCCGTCAGGAAAAACCGGATGCAGTGCTGATGGACATCGTCATGCCCGGCCTTAACGGTTTTCAGGCCACGCGCCAGCTCACCAAGGATGCCGACACCAGCATGATCCCGGTGATCATGATCACCACCAAGGATCAGGAAACCGACAAGGTCTGGGGCAAGCGCCAGGGCGCGCGGGACTACCTGACCAAACCGGTGGATGAAGAAACCCTGATGAAAACCCTGAACGCGGTACTGGCCGGCTGATTGCCGGTTTGTCATGGCTGAGTCGCAAACTGCTTTCCAGTTGCTGTTCGATATCGACCAGCGCTGCCGTTCGCTTGCCGCCGATTTGCCTTCCCAGGAAGCCCGGCAGCAGGAGTGGAGCGGCATCGGCTTTCGCATGGGCGGCCGCTGCTACGTAGCGCCCATGGGCGAAATCAGTGAAATCCTGCATGAGCCACGCTACGCGGCATTGCCCGGTGTAAAGCCGTGGGTGCGTGGCATCGCCAACCTGCGCGGACGGCTGCTGCCGATCATGGACCTGTGCAGTTTCTTCGGTCACGAGTTGTCGCAAGTGCGCCGGCAGCGCCGGGTATTGGTGGTGGAACATCAGGACGTGTTCGCCGGTTTGATCGTCGACGAGGTGCTTGGCCTGCAGCATTTCAGCCAGCTGAGCCTGATGCCGCCGCAGTCGGGTGAGCTCGATAGCGTCATCGCGCCGTACATTCGCGGTCAGTTCCTGCGCGAGCAAGCCTGGCTGGTTTTCAGCCCCTGGGCGCTGGCGCAGTCTCCAGGTTTCATGGACGTGGCTTCATAGGCATCCCGGCAGGCCGGTAATCCTGGCGTCTTGTTGTGCGGATGAACAATCGCAGTTGGTCCAGGCGGGGGCCTGATTAATGAGTAAGACAGGCAGATCCTTACAAGGCGCGCGTAGTCGTTCGCAGATCATAGTGTTGTTCGTCGCGCTGATCATTTGCATCATGTTGCTGTTCGTCAATTTCGCCTACCTCAACACTCAGTCGAATTACGATAAGCAGTACATCGGGCATGCTGGCGAATTGCGCGTGCTGTCCCAGCGCATCGCCAAGAACGCCACTGAAGCCGCCGCCGGTAAAGCGGCCGCGTTCAAATTGCTCACCGACGCGCGCAACGATTTCGACATGCGCTGGGGGTTTCTGCGAAAAGGCGACAAAGCCACTGGCCTGCCGCCCGCGCCTCATGAAGTGCGCGACGAGCTGCAAGCGGTGCAAAACGACTGGGAAACCCTGCGCAAGAGCACGGATGTGATCCTTGCCAGCGAACAGACCGTGCTCTCGTTGCACCAGGTCGCCGCGACTCTGGCCGAAACCATCCCGCAATTGCAGGTCGAGTACGACAAAGTCGTCGAAATCCTCCTGCAAAGCCGCGCGCCGGCCAGCCAGATTGCGCTGGCCCAGCGCCAATCGCTGCTGGCTGAGCGGATTCTGGGCTCGGTCAACAAGGTGCTGTCCGGCGATGACACGGCAGTGCAGGCCGCCGACTCGTTTGGGCGCGATGCCAGCCAGTTTGGTCGGGTGCTGAGCGGCATGCTCGACGGCAATGTGACCTTGAAGATCACCCAGGTCGAAGACCGCGACGCCCGGACGCGACTTGCGGAAATTTCCGAGCTGTTTGAATTCGTCTCAGGCTCGGTGGATGAGATTCTCGAAACGTCGCCGGAGTTGTTTCAGGTTCGCGAGTCTTCCGGCAAGATTTTCAGCACCTCGCAAACCCTGCTGGATGAAACCTCGGTACTGGCCAACAGCCTTGAACACTTGGCCAACATGCGTTCGGCCAACACCATCGGTGGTTATGTGCTCGGCTTGCTGGCCTTGACGTCGATCATCCTGATCGGCCTGGTGATGGTCCGCGAGACCAACCGTCAGTTGCGGGAAACCGCCGAGAAGAACGAGCGCAACCAGGCCGCGATCATGCGTCTGCTCGATGAGATCGAGAATCTGGCCGATGGCGATCTGACGGTTGCCGCCACGGTGACCGAAGACTTCACCGGAGCCATCGCCGACTCCATCAATTACTCCGTCGATCAGCTGCGCGAACTGGTCGCGACCATCAACCTGACCGCCGAGCAGGTGTTCGGCGCGGTCAAGGACACCCAGACCACCGCGACCCAGCTGGCCGCCGCTTCCGAGCATCAGGCGTTGCAGATCGCGGCGGCGTCCAACGCGATCAACGACATGGCGGTTTCCATCGATCAGGTTTCTGCCAACGCGCTGGAGTCGTCATCGGTGGCCGAGCGTTCAGTGACCATCGCCAACAAAGGCAACGAAGTGGTGCACAACACCATTTACGGCATGGACACCATTCGCGAGCAGATTCAGGACACCTCCAAACGCATCAAGCGCCTGGGCGAGTCCTCCCAGGAGATCGGCGATATTGTCAGCCTGATCGATGACATTGCTGATCAAACCAATATTCTCGCCTTGAACGCCGCCATCCAGGCTTCCATGGCCGGTGACGCGGGTCGTGGTTTTGCCGTGGTTGCCGACGAAGTACAGCGCCTGGCCGAACGTTCGTCGTCGGCGACCAAGCAGATTGAAACCCTGGTGCGGGCCATTCAGAACGACACCAACGAAGCGGTCATCTCCATGGAGCAGACCACCACCGAAGTGGTGCGTGGCGCGCGTCTGGCGCAGGATGCCGGGGTTGCTCTGGAAGAAATCGAAGGCGTGTCGAAAATTCTCGCCGCATTGATCGAAAGCATCACCAAGGCTGCGCAGCAACAGGCCGTGCTGGGGCAACAGCTGTCCCAGACCATGACAGTGATCCAGCAAACCACGTCGCAAACCACTTCGGGTACAGCGGCCACGGCACGCAGCATGGGCAATCTGGCGAAAATGGCCAGCGAGATGCGTCGCTCGGTTTCCGGTTTCACCTTGCCGTCCTCGAAAGACCGCGGCTAACTAAACGAACGACTTTGCGATGAGCAATGGTTGAGGGGATTGGAGTCGTCATGGCTGATCGGCACGACTATGTGGCGCTGGAGTGGGTAAAGGGCGAAATCGCCGAAACACTCAAGCAGGCCCGCCAGGCCCTGGAACTGTTTGTCGCCGACCCGGCGCAAACAGAGGCGATGGACGCTTGTCTGGATGGCGTGCATCAGGTCCACGGCAGCCTGCAGATGATCGAGTTCTACGGCGCGGCCCTGCTCGCCGAAGAAATCGAGCAGCTGGCGCTGGCCTTGCAGCAGGATCGCGTCGGCCAGCGGGCCGAAGCCGTGCAACTGCTGACCCAGGCGTTGACTCAATTGCCGGTGTATCTGGACCGCATTCATTCGGCGCGCCGCGATCTGCCGTTGGTGGTTCTGCCACTGCTCAACGATCTGCGCAGCGCCCGTGGCGAAAGCCTGCTGTCGGAAACCAGCCTGTTCGCCCCGCAACTGGTCAGCGTGCCGCCACTGGGCGCGCAAGCCCTGGCGCAACGTGATACGCCCGAGCTGCCCGGTCTGCTGCGCAAATTGCGCCAGACCTTGCAAACCGCGTTGGTCGGCCTGTTGCGTGAGCAGGATGTACAGGTGCAGCTGGGCTACATGGGCAAGGTCTTCGCCCGCCTGGAACTGCTGTGCAACGAAGCGCCGCTGGGACCGCTGTGGCAGATTGCTTCGGCGTTGGTGGAAACCATGGTCAACGGCAACTTCACCAACAGCCCGGCCTTGCGCAGCTTGCTCAAGGATGCCGACAAGGAACTCAAGCGTCTGCTTGATCACGGCATCGAAGCCATCAATCAGCCGGCGCCGGACGAACTGCTGAAAAGCCTGCTGTTTTATATCGCCAAGTCCGACAGCCAGGCACCCCGCATGCTCGACCTGAAAGACCAATACGGCCTGGATCAGGCCTTGCCCGACACGTCGCTGGCCGATCAGCAGAGCGCCCACATCGGCGGCCCGGATCGGGATGCGATGCGCTCGGTGATCGTGGCGCTGTGCGAAGAGCTGGTGCGGGTCAAGGAGCGGCTGGACGTCTTCGTGCGTGGCGACCGCCTGCATGTCAGCGAACTCAACGGGCTGCTGCCGCCGTTGCGGCAGGTGGCCGATACCTTGGCGGTATTGGGTTTCGGACAGCCGCGCAAAGTCATCATCGATCAGCTGAGCGTCGTTCAGGGCCTGGCTCAGGGCCAGCGCGAGCCCAGTGACGCGGCGCTGATGGACGTGGCGGGCGCGCTGCTGTACGTCGAGGCCACGCTGGCCGGCATGATCGGCACCGTGGAGCAGGCCCGTCGTGAAGACAGCCGCTTGCCCACCACCGACCTGACGCAGATTCATCAACTGGTGATTCGCGAAGCCCGGGTCGGTTTGCAGCAGGCCAAGGATGTGATCATCGATTACATCGACGGCGAATGGGACCGGCAGCGACTCGAACCCTTGTCCGCGCTGCTGGTGCAAGTGCGTGGCGCGCTGGCGATGATCCCGCTGGCGCGCGCTGCCAGTCTGTTGGCGGCGTGCAACGACTACATCCTCGAACACTTGCTGGTCGACGAAAATCGCCCCGCGTGGACCCAGCTCGACAGCCTCGCCGATACCCTGACCGGCATCGAGTATTACCTGGAGCGCATGGGCGAAGACCCCGAAGCGCCGGGCGAGCAGGTGCTCGACATGGCCCAGGAAAGCCTCGCGCTGCTGGGCTATTCACCCACGCCCGATGCCATGGAAGTGCCGCTGCTGGATGAAGTCATCAGCCAGGACGAAATCCTTGAGTTGCAAGCGCGGCAGGCACTGGTCAGCCCGACGCAGACCATCGCCGACGTGCTGGGCAGTCCGGTTTCCGCCGTCAATCCACCCGCCCGCAACATGCCCGCCAGCCTGTTGCCGCCGCCCGCCGACGAAGAGGGTGTTGACGACGAGCTGCTGGAAGTTTTCCTCGAAGAAACCGAAGAAGTGCTGGCGGCGCTGCAGGAATACCTGCCGCGCTGGTTCGCCTCGCTCGATAACGGCAACGCCAATGGCGACCCCGGCAATGCGAGCGCGCTGACCGAAATACGCCGCGCGTTCCACACCCTCAAGGGCAGCGGACGCATGGTGCGGGCGCTGATTCTCGGCGAGTTGGCGTGGTCGGTGGAAAACCTGCTTAACCGGGTTCTGGAAAGCAACGTCAAACCCGATCAGCACGTGCAGCAACTGCTGACTGAGGTTCTGGCGCTACTGCCGCAAGTGATTCGCGACTTCGCCGACAATGCCCAACGCCAGCGTGACGATGTCGACCTGCTGGCTGCTCGCGCCCACGCCCTGGCCCGGGGCAAAGGGCCGCTGAGCTTCGAAGCGGACGTTGCTGAAACGGACGATGAAGCGCTGGATCCGCAACTGCTGGAGATTTTCCGTCAGGAAGCCCGCAGCCATCTGGATAACCTGCAACGCTTTCTCGATAACGCCGCCGAGGATTCGTCACCGTCTATCACCGATGAATTGCTGCGCGCCTTGCATACCCTCAAAGGCAGCGCCTCCATGGCCGGCGTGGTGCCGATTGCCGAGCTGGCCAGCCCGCTTGACCAGCTGGCCCGGGAGTTCAAGGCCAACCTCATCGCGCTGGGCCAGGCGGAGCTCGATCTGCTGCGCAGCGCCGAGCCGCTGTTTCACCAGGGTCTGGAGCAACTGGACAGCGAGCCGCTCAAGCCGATTCCGGGTGCGGACAGCCTGATCGAAGCGGCCCATGCGCTGCTCAATGAGCGCCTGGCCGCCGCACTCAGCGCGTCCAGCAACGGTTTGCGGATCAAACACAATCCGCAGTTGATCGCCACCTTTCTTGCCGAAGGCATGGACATCCTGCTCGACGCTGAAAGCCTGTTGCAGCGCTGGCGCCAGCACCCCGGCGAGCGTCAGGAACTCAGCGCCTTGCTGGAAGAGTTGACCACGCTGGGTCACGGCGCGCACCTGGCGGACCTGCCGCAAGTCGATGAACTGTGCGAAGCCTTGCTCGACCTGTACGGCGCCGTGGAAGAAAGCAGCCTAGCGGTCAGCGCGTTGTTTTTTGATGAGGCCGAACACGCGCACGAAGCGTTGATCAACATGCTCGATCAAGTCGCCGCCGGGCAGGAAGTCGAAGCGCGTCCCGAGCGTGTGCTGGCTTTGCGCGACCTGCTGGATCAGGCGCTGGACCCCGGCGCCATGGGCCTGATCAAAAGTCATGATGGCGGCGCGTCGAGCATCACCGATCTGCACGCTGCAACCGAGCAACTGAGCACCGCGCTGGCGGTTGAAGAGGGCAGCGACGCGCGCTACGACTTTTCCGGCCTGGACGAGGAAATCGTCGAGATCTTCCTCGAAGAAGCCGTGGATATTCTCGACAGCGCCGGCCAGGCCCTACAACGCTGGCTCGACGATCCCGAAAACGCCCAGCCGCTGTCTTCCCTGCAACGGGATCTGCACACCCTCAAGGGCGGCGCGCGGATGGCGGAAATCACCACCATCGGCGACCTGGCCCACGAGCTGGAAGCCTTGTATGAAGGGCTGATCGACCGCCGCTACAGTTATTCCCCGGAAATGGCCGAGTTGCTGGTCAGCAGTCACGACCAGCTGGCGTTGATGCTGGAACAACTGCAAAAGCAGCAACCTTTGGCTGATCCGGCGGCCTTGATCGAAGCCATCAGTGTCCTGCGCCTGGGCAATGTTCCGGCCCCGCCGCCAATCCCTGAGGCTCCGTCAGTGGCGGCCGCCGAAGAGCGCGATCCCGAGTTGCTGGAGATTTTCCTCGAGGAAGGTTTCGACCTCAGCGAAAGCTCTGCCGCGTCGCTGGCGCGCTGGCAGGCCGATCCCGACAACATGCTGGAAGTGGAAAACCTGCTGCGCGATCTGCACACCCTCAAAGGTGGCGCACGCATGGTGGAAATCGCCCCCATTGGCGATCTGGCCCATGAAATGGAATCGCTGTACGAGGGGCTTTCGGCAGGGCAACTGCGCCCTGACCCGTTGATCATGAGCCTGCTGCAAAGCGGTCATGATCTGCTGGCCGACATGCTCGATGCCGTGCGCGCCGATAAACCTTTGCCCAGCGCAGCGCTGCTGATCGACAGCATTCGCAAGCACGCCAACCCCGGCACCGCGCCTGAACCACTGCCTGCTCTGGTCCAGCCCGAAGCCGAATTGGTGGTCACGGCGCGAGCAGTTTCCAGTGTCGAAAGTGACACCGAGCGTTCAGCGCCGGAGATGGTCAAGGTCGCCGCTGAGGAGCTGGAAAACCTGGTGAATCTGGCCGGAGAAACTTCGATCTTTCGCGGGCGTATCGAACAGCAGGTCACCGACGCTCAAGCGGCACTGGCGGAAATGGCAACGACCATCGAACGGATGCGCGACCAGCTGCGCCGCCTGGACGTCGAAACCCAGGGCAGCCTGCTCAGCCGCGAACAGGTGCAAGCCGAGCGCCTGGGTTACGAAGATTTCGACCCGCTGGAAATGGATCGCCATTCGCAACTGCAACAACTGTCCCGGGCGCTGTTCGAGTCCGCGTCGGACTTGATGGACCTCAAGGAAACCCTCGACGCCCGTGGCACCGACGCACAAACGCTGTTGCTGCAACAGGCGCGGGTCAATACCGATTTGCAGGAAGGGCTGATGCGTACGCGCATGGTGCCTTTCGAGCGACTGATGCCACGGCTCAAACGCATCGTTCGCCAGGTCTCCGGCGAGCTGCACAAGAAAGTCCGCTTCGACGTGGGCGATGCCGAAGGCGAAATGGACCGCAGCGTGCTCGAACGCATGGTCGCGCCCCTGGAACACATGCTGCGCAATGCCATCGACCATGGCCTGGAAACCACCGAAAAGCGCCTGGCCGATGGCAAGCCGGAATACGGCACCATCAGCCTGAGCCTGAATCATGAAGGCGGCGATATCGTCATCCAGATGCATGACGATGGCGCCGGTATTGACCTCGACGCTGTGCGGCGCAAGGCCCGCAAACGCGGCCTGATCGCTGCCGACGCACAGCCCGGCGACTACGAAACCCTGCAGTTCATCCTCCAGCCGGGGTTTTCCACGGCCGAGACCATCACCCAGATTTCCGGACGCGGCGTCGGCATGGATGTGGTTCACGCCGAGGTCAGGCAACTGGGCGGCACCATGTCGATTCAGTCGACGTCCGGGCAAGGCACCCAGTTCAGCATCCGCCTGCCATTCTCGGTGTCGGTCAACCGCGCGCTGATGGTGCAATGCGGCGAAGAGCTATACGCGGTACCGCTCAATACCGTCGAAGGCATCGTGCGCGTCATGCCCGGCGAGCTGGAAGCGTGTTACCAGTCGATCCCGCCGCGTTACCAATACGGCGAGCGCGTCTACGAGTTGCGTTATCTCGGCGAACTGCTCAATAACGGCCAGCCGCCCAAACTCGTTGGCCAGACCCAACCGCTGCCGGTGCTGCTGGTGCATGTGCATGACCAATGGGTTGCGGTGCAAGTCGATGCACTGGCCGGCTCGCGGGAAATCGTCGTGAAAAGCCTCGGCGCGCAATTCGCCGGCGTACAGGGCATTTCCGGCGCGACCATTCTTGGCGATGGCAGCGTAGTGCTGATTCTCGACCTGCTGGCGCATATTCGCGCCTTGCATGGCCGTTTGCAGTCCCGGCTCAACTCCGGCCTGAGCACCCCGGCCTACAGCGAAATCGAGCCCGCGCGACGTTTGCTGGTGATGGTGGTGGATGACTCGGTTACCGTGCGCAAGGTCACCAGCCGGCTGCTGGAGCGCAACGGCATGACCGTGCTGACCGCCAAGGACGGGGTCGACGCCATGGCGCTGCTCAAGGAACACACGCCGGACATCATGCTGCTGGATATCGAAATGCCGCGCATGGATGGCTTCGAAGTGGCGATCAATATCCGCAACGACGAGCGCCTCAAGGACCTGCCGATCATCATGATCACCTCACGCTCCGGCCAGAAACACCGGGACCGCGCCATGGCCAGCGGCGTCAACGACTACCTGAGCAAGCCTTATCAGGAATCGGTGCTGCTCGACAGCATCGCCCACTGGAGTCAGATCAATGCCTAGCGCCGCCGCCAACTCCAGCCATCTGGCAACCCTGACCGGCTTGATCCTGCCTCTGAGCGACCGCAACCTGGTCCTGCCCAACGTCGCCGTGGCCGAGTTGATCGATTATCAGGACAGCTCCGCCGACCTCGATGCACCCGAATGGTATCTGGGGCCGATCAGTTGGCGTCAGCGCACGTTGCCGTTGCTCAGCTTCGAAGCCGCCTGTGGAGGCCGCACCCGCGTCGGCGGCCGCGCGCGCATCGTCGTGCTCAACGCCCTGGGCAATCACGACGACCTCAAATTCATTGCCCTGCTGATCCAGGGCATTCCCCGCTCCTGCAAACTCGACAGCCAACTCAGCTACGTCGACGTACCGCTGGCCGAACTTGAACTGGCCGCCGTGCAAGTCGGCGAAACCCTGGCACGGATTCCCGATCTGGTGGGGCTGGAGCAGTGGGTGGTGGAGGCGGGGTTGGTTTAATCCGCTCCTACTTCCGGTCGCCGTGCCCGTTTTCTGCCAGCCGGAATGCGGCTGCCATCTCGCTCTGTTCCTGCTGCCCCAACCCAATCGCTCCCGCCACATTGCGCCATTGCGAAACGACATCTCGACAGTCATCAATGATTTCGTTTGCCTGGGCCAGTGACAGTCGGAAATACCTACAGACCGAACGGGCAAGATCCAGATCCAGTGCGTTGTCATGCTCGCTGACATTGAGTTTTAGCCCCGTGCCGTAACTCATCGGGTTCATGTCATAAGCGTCGGACAGCTTCCAGCCTTTGCCCGGCACCAGGAGAAAACCATGGTTGCGCAGGTGATCGTCTGTATTGGAAATCAGCATATTGAAAACGATGCGAGTCCAGAGCTCTTTCACGTCAGCATTTGGCTGAGCACCTTGACTCATCAGGGTCTCGGCGATCTCGAGATAGCTGACGCCGGTTGAGGCATCATCCCCGTCGGTGTGTCCGGTCAGCGTCATGGCCGACGCAAAGTGAATACGTTTGCCTGCGGGTGTCCGGTCGAAACGTTTGATGAGGAACGTATGCTCACGACTGGCATAGCGCCCGTGCTGTGCCTCGGGAACGCGAATGCCGCAGGCTTGAGCCAAGGCATGGACCACTGACTCCCATGCGCCAACGTCATAGCCATCCCTGGCGCTGGGGAATTTTGCGATCCAGAACTGGCCGTCTGGATCAACCACTGTGGCCTTGGGCCGGGCACCGCCCAATGAACCTCCTGGTGCGAGTAGCATGCGAAGCCAGTCATCCACCAGCGGCGCCGTATTGCTCTCATCCGTTTCCAGCGCCCGGCTGGCCTGCTCAAGGGCTCTCAACATCACCAGCGGTGGCGCGGCTTGCCCATGGTTGTCATCAAGAAACGCCCCCGTGTCATCTACTCTCAGTCGCAATGCGCCTACCCGAAACAAATCGTGTACCCCGAGTAGAAAATCGGACTCGTACAATCGGTCATTCGAGTCAGCCAGTCCGCTACGTTTTTCTCGATCCAGTCTTCGCTTCATAAGCAATCGACCCCAGTGATCCGGACTCGAATCAGCAAATAGCCCGAAAGCGTCCTGCCCCTGCTGAGGGTATTGCGGTCCTGAATATGGGCTCAGCGCCGGATCCAACTGGATATTTCGCATCCAGGGTGCTGTCAGTGCCGATGGGTCATATTCGAACTCGAATATTTCTCGCTGGTTGCTGCGGCGCACATGCAGAATGCCGAGTTTTGCCGGAAACTCCAGTCCTTCCCAGTCTGCATATGCCGCGATTGTCTGGTTCATCGATCCGTCTCGTCATCAGGTTTCTTGCTGCGTTTAACGATAAATCTCTGCAGCTCGTTTGCATGGGTGGTCGGGCTGGATACATCGCTTTTATCCGAAAACGGCTCAGCTTGCCGCAGGTCTGGAGTGGTCCCCATGTTTGGGGAAACACTTGAATCTTTCACTGCAACCGCCCTGCGTGAATTTGCTTTGGGCAACAAGTCGGCGTCCTGGAGCTGACGACCGAGAACATCGTCCGCTGCAACAAGGTCAAGATCCTTTTCAAGACCGAGGACCCGCATCACCGATAGATAGGCGCCAATGGTGACACCCGCGCCGCCTTCCTCAACATTACGCAGGGTCATTGCCGACATGCCTGCACGCTCTGCGACCTGTTTGGCGGTCAATTTTCGACGCAGTCGTGCCGTCTTCAAACGCCCACCCAGCTGGTGAAGACGCGATTCGGAAACGGGGAGGAGGGGGGCGGTTTTTCTGGCCATAGTGAAAGAATTCCATATGTTTAAAGATTTAAATACTAGAATTCTTACACTTTATCAAGGGTGGCGCAGGCCAGATTAATACGTTTGGCTGGCCGGGTTGATATAAATATTTATTCGTTGGTGCGCCGTGTGGAACGCCGCAGACGCGGTTTGTTGGAGATTCTATGGCCGTAGTACCTGGCCGCGTGGTGGCGAGCCTTGATGGAAAATAGCCTAATGCTGGACTGTGCTTCTGATTCATTGCCAGGAACGACGCATTCGCGGGCAAGCCTTGCTCCAACGAATCTGATTCGTGGTGCTGGCGCGAGCCGAATAATAGCCATATTCGGCTCACCAAATGAGCCGAATACGACTATTATTCGGCTCATCCCCACAGGAACTGTCGATGAGCGAATTACCTTACTGGATCTGGCAGCAACCGGACTGGCCGAATTTTCACTGGCAGGGAGATCGCCTGGCCGGGTTGTTACGCGCGTGTTCGCAAGCGCAAGGCCAGCTGCTGGGCATGCTGGGCGCAGTGGGTGCTGACGCCAGCGCGCAGACAGAACTCGATGCGCTGCTGCAAAACATCATCACCTCGTCGGCAATCGAAGGTGAGCAGCTCAACGTAGGCTCGGTGCGCTCATCGCTCGCCAAACGCCTCGGTCTTGAAGACGGTCAGAAGGTCAGCCCGCGCAGTGAGGGCCTGGCAGAACTGATGCTGGACGCTACGCAGCACCACCAGACAAAGCTCACGCTTGAACGGGTATTGCATTGGCATACGTTGCTGTTTCCGGCGCAGGAAACCTTTCAATCCCAGCACATTCAGGTAGGCGCCTTGCGTGGTGCTGAGCCGATGCAAGTGGTCTCCGGCCGTATTGATCGGCCGACAGTGCATTTCGAAGCGCCGCCGCGCGAGGGACTGGAAGCCCGGCTGGACGCGTTCTTCGACTGGTTCAATCGCAGCCAAGCGGATGCCAGCCTCGACCCACTCTTGCGTGCCGGCCTTGCGCACTTCTGGTTCGTGACCCTGCACCCATTCGACGACGGGAACGGTCGGCTGACCCGTGTCATCACTGACCTGACGTTGGCTCAGGCAGAAAACCAGGCCATTCGTTTTTACGCCATGTCCGCCAGCATCCTGGCCGCTCGCCCGGACTATTACCGGATTCTGGAAGTCAGCCAAAAGGATGGCCTGGACGTCACGCCTTGGCTTGAGTGGTTTCTTCAGACGTTGCTGGACTCGCTGCAACTGGCGATCCAACGGATCGATCGGGTCCTGGCCAAAGCGCGTTTCTGGCAGCAACATCGGGCCAAAGCGCTATCGCCCGAACAGGTCAAAGTGCTCAATCGTCTGTTGGACGGCAGTCTGCCGGGTGATAAACCGGGCTCCGAAGGCGGGATCAGTGCCGCGCAGTATCAAGCAGTCGCCAAAGTCAGCAAGGCCACGGCAACCCGGCATCTTGCCGACTTGCTTGATAAGGGCTGCCTGCAGAAACTGCCGGGCGGAGGCAGAAGCACCCGCTATCAAGTCTCACTGTAATCGACGGCCACGCTGCCGCTATTTCGGACAGGTTTAAATACACAACTGCGTCATCGCAACCGGGCCTTCCACTTAGCTTTCACGATTTCCAGGTCAGTAAGGCGTCCCGCTTCTACATCGGCGATTCCTTCGTCGATTTCACGCAGGTAGCGCAGCTTCGCTTCGAGATAGCGCTCTAACACAAGCAGCAGGCGGTATCGGCTGGCTTGCAAGGAAGTTTCGGCGCTTGATTGCGGCATGGGTTCGGGTCTTTGAGAAAACTGACGGTATCGAAATCTATCAACGCTCACGTGCGTTGGGACGTATCTATTTACCACCTGGACGAGGTTACAGCGCCCCGCTAGCAAGACACTTCCCTTCCCCTTGAGTGAAATTTCCGAATTTTCTCCGACTGCTTGTGCCCCGAGTTTTGGATCACTACCCTCCCGCCGTCGCTGCAAAATCAGCGATCAGGTTTGGTAGACCTGAGGTAAACAAGCGCAACGCGCCATCTCTTGATGCGCGTTTGCGGCCTGCTTTTATGGTGGCCGTGCGCATGGCGTCTTCGGACGAGCCGGTTTGCCTGTTTACCGGTTCTACCAACTTGCGTACGGCCGCCACCAATATTGGTAGAGATGGATCGCGGCTCCTTTAAGCAAACAGGAGTACCTAATGATCAATGTCACCCCCGAAATTTCCTCAATTCCCTTCATCGCCAACCAGGCCCTGTCTCAGGAACAAGCCCTGATCCACGCCTCCGATCTTCTGCGCTGTGCCATGGCCGCCGCCTATGAATGTGGCGACAGTCTTTCCGGCGCCAAGCGTGATCTTGCGTTCTCCGTCGTGCATCTGGTTGAAATGGCCAATGTGATGGTCGAGCGCTCGTTGCGCTAAAGCCGCTGCCAGGCGTGGTTTACCGTAGGGGCGAACGTGTTCGCGAGGCGGTGTCTCAACTTGCCGTGACCTTGCCCGGCACCAACGTTTCGCCAGCGGGTTCACTCCTGCTATTCCCAATCATTAGCCTCACCGTAACGATTCCACCTTCTGCTTGATTGATGCCCGACACCCTTCGCTTCTAAGGTGACCCACGACAGCGAATTCGTGGAGTGACCATGACAACAATAACGAACCCCGACGCGCGCTGGTCGCGTCGTCGCAGTGAAAAACAGCGGCGGCTCGAACAGGTGCGGCATCTTGCCGATGGTGTGGTGTTGCCGACCGATCAGATCGTCGCGGCGCTGGAAGCCTTGATGATGCCCGGCGACCGCGTGGTGCTGGAGGGCAACAATCAGAAGCAGGCGGATTTCCTTTCCCGTTCGCTGGCCAAGGTTGACCCGGCCAGGCTGCACGACTTGCACATGATCATGCCCAGCGTCGGCCGTTCCGAGCATCTGGATCTGTTCGAACGGGGCATTGCCCGCAAGCTCGATTTCTCTTTCGCCGGCACGCAAAGCCTGCGCATCAGCCAGTTGCTGGAAGACGGCCTGCTGGAAATCGGCGCGATTCATACCTACATCGAGCTGTATTCGCGGCTGGTGGTCGACCTCATTCCCAATGTCGTGTTGTCTGCCGGTTTCATGGCCGACCGCGCGGGCAATATCTACACCGGGCCGAGCACCGAAGACACGCCTGCGCTGATTGAACCCGCCGCGTTCAGCGACGGCATCGTCATTGTGCAGGTCAATCAGTTGGTGGATGACGTCAGCGAGCTGCCTCGGGTTGATATTCCCGGCTCCTGGGTCGACTTTGTGGTGGTGGCCGACAAGCCGTTCTACATCGAGCCTTTATTCACCCGCGACCCGCGCCATATCAAGCCGGTGCATGTGCTGATGGCGATGATGGCGATTCGCGGCATCTACGAGAAACACAACGTACAGTCGCTGAACCACGGCATTGGTTTCAACACCGCCGCCATCGAGCTGATTCTGCCGACCTACGGCGAATCCCTCGGCCTGAAGGGCAAGATCTGCCGCAACTGGACCCTCAATCCGCACCCGACGCTGATCCCCGCCATCGAAAGCGGCTGGGTGGAAAGCGTGCATTGTTTCGGCACTGAGCTGGGCATGGAAAATTACATTGCCGCGCGACCGGATGTGTTCTTCACCGGCCGCGACGGCTCGCTGCGTTCCAACCGCATGATGTGTCAGCTGGCCGGGCAGTACGCAGTGGATCTGTTCATTGGCGCGACGTTGCAGGTCGATGGCGACGGGCATTCTTCCACTGTGACGCGGGGACGTCTCGCCGGCTTCGGGGGTGCGCCAAACATGGGCCACGATCCCCACGGTCGCCGCCATCCGACGCCCGCCTGGCTGGACATGCGCCAGCAGAGCGGCGACGGCCCCGAAGCGTATCTTGAACGCGGCAAAAAGCTCGTCGTGCAGATGGTCGAAACCTTCCAGGAGGGCGGCAAACCCACCTTCGTCGAAACCCTCGATGCCGTGGAAGTGGCGAAGAAAAGCGGCATGCCGCTGGCGCCGATCATGATCTACGGCGATGACGTCACCCACCTGCTCACCGAAGAAGGCATCGCCTATCTGTACAAGGCGCGCAGCCTGGAAGAGCGCCAGGCGATGATCGCTGCCGTCGCGGGCGTCACCGTCATCGGCCTGCGCCACAACCCCAAAGACACCGCCCGCATGCGCCGCGAAGGCTTGATTGCCTTGCCCGAAGACCTGGGCATTCGCCGCACCGACGCCAGCCGCGAACTGCTCGCGGCCAAAAGCATCGGCGATCTGGTCCAGTGGTCAGGCGGTTTGTACAACCCGCCCGCCAAATTCAGGAGCTGGTAATGAGCGCCCTCGCACGCAATACCGAATCTGAAACTCTCTCGCTCGCCGATCATCTGGCGGATCTCGCCGTGGAAGCGTTGATCGATGAGGCGGACCTGTCACCCAAACCCGCGCTGGTGGATCGACGCGGCAGCGGCGCTCACAGCGACTTGCATCTGGGTCTGATGCACGCCTCGGCGTTGTCGCTGTGGCCCGCGTTCAAGGAAATGGCTGAAGCCGCCATGACCTTTGGTGTCATTGGCCAACCCCTGCGCGAAGCCTTGGGGCGCATTGGCCGCGAAGGCGAAGCCGCCATGTTGCACACCACCGAAGGCGTGAACGCGCATCGCGGTGCAATCTGGGCCTTGGGTTTGTTGGTGACCGCAGCGGCACTCGATCCGCAGGATTGCAGCGCCGCGAGCCTCAGCCTGCGCGCCGCCAAGCTGGCGCTGATCGATGATCGCCATGTCATTGCCCAAGCCAGCCACGGCCAACAAGTGGCCCGTCGTTACGGCGCCATGGGCGCGAAAGAGCAGGCGCAACTGGGCTTTCCGGCGGTCATGCAATTCGGTTTGCCGCAACTGCAACGCAGCCGCGCCACCGGTCATGGCGAGCAGAACGCACGTCTCGATGCCTTGCTGGCGATCATGACCACCTTGAGCGATACCTGCGTGCTGTATCGAGCGGGCACCGCCGGGCTGAACGCCATGCAGCATGGCGCGCAACGGGTGCTGGACGCCGGTGGCAGTGCGAGCCTCAGCGGTCGGCGCTGCCTGCACGAACTGGATCAGCAATTGTTGCAGCTCAATGCATCGCCGGGCGGCGCCGCCGATTTGCTCGCCGCCTGCCTGTTCATCGATAGCCTGGAGCCCGCGCTCGGCCGTCCATCGAGGAGTGTTTGAACATGGAAACCTTGTCTTTTGAATTCCCCGCCGGCCAGCCGCCCATGAGCCGCGCGCTGGTGGGTTGTGTTGGTTCGGGTGATCTGGAAGTGCTGCTGGAACCCGGTGTGCCGGGCAAGTTGTCGATCAATGTGGTGACCTCGGTGAATGGTGCTTCGGCCCGCTGGCAGCATCTTTTTCAGCGCATGTTCGACGGCCAGACGCCGCCGGCGATGACCATCGATATTCACGATTTCGGCGCTACGCCGGGTGTGGTGCGCCTGCGTCTGGAGCAGGGTTTCGAGGAGGTCGGTCATGACTGATGTCGCGCGTTTGTTGAGTCAACACAGCTTCATCGAACTCGGCGCTCGGCAGCGGGCGCAGGCCTTGCTCGATCCGGGCAGCTTCCGCGAACTGGTCGGCCCGTTCGAGCGCCTGATGTCGCCCTGGCTGATCAAGCAAGGCATCGTTGCCCAGGCCGATGATGGCGTGATCGTCGCCAAAGGCACCGTCGCCGGTTTGCCAGTGGTGATTGCCGCCATTGAAGGCGCGTTTCAGGGCGGCAGCATGGGCGAAGTCGGCGGCGCGAAAATGGCTGGCGCTTTGGAACTGGCCGCTGAAGACAACCGCAACGGCATCCCGACCGCAGCGATCTTGCTGCTGGAAACCGGTGGTGTGCGTTTGCAGGAAGCCAATCTCGGGCTGGCCGCGATTGCCGAGATTCACGCGGCGATTGTCGACCTGCGCCAGTACCAACCGGTGGTTGGCGTGGTGGCCGGCAGTGTGGGCTGTTTTGGCGGCATGTCCATCGCCGCAGGTCTGTGCAGCTATCTGCTGGTCACTCAGGAAGCACGACTGGGCCTGAACGGCCCGCAAGTAATCGAGCAAGAAGCCGGGATCGAAGAATACGACTCTCGCGACCGGCCATTTATCTGGAGCCTGACCGGTGGCGAGCAGCGTTTTGCCAGTCATCTGGTAGACGGGTTCGCCGCCGATGACGTGCAGGACATTCGTGGCCAAGTGACGGCCTGGATCAAGCATGGCGTGCCAACTGAAAACCGCAGCGGCCAGCACGAGCTGTTTTTGCAGCGACTGGCGCGGCTCGACACTCAAGCGCAGATCGACCCGTTGACGGTGCGCGATCTGTATCAAGGAGCCCAATCATGAGCGCTTCCTCACGTGGTTTGAACTGGTTCAAGGCGCTCAGCGCCAACGCCGCCGAAGTGGTGGGCTTGCCGCATTCGGTCAAGGCCGCCGATGGTGTGTTGGGTGATCAATCGGTGCGTTTTCTGGCGGTGGTGGCCGACGTTGATAACCGTTTCCCTCGGGCGCGCAACGGCGAAGTCGGTCTGCTGGAAGGTTGGGGCCTGGCCAAAGCCGTGGATTCCGCTATCGAGCTGGACCGTGACAATGAACACAAACGCGCGCTGATCGCCATCGTCGATGTGCCGAGCCAGGCTTATGGTCGGCGCGAAGAAGCGCTGGGCATTCATCAGGCGTTGGCGGGCGCAGTCGACAGTTATGCCCGCGCGCGTCTGGCCGGGCATCCGGTGATCGCCCTGTTGGTGGGTAAAGCGATGTCGGGTGCGTTTCTGGCCCATGGCTATCAGGCCAACCGGCTGATTGCCCTGCGCGATCCTGGCGTCATGGTGCATGCCATGGGCAAGGAATCCGCTGCGCGCGTCACTTTGCGCAGCGTCGAAGAGCTGGAAAAACTTGCCGCCAGCATTCCGCCCATGGCCTACGACATCGAGAACTTCGCCAGCCTCGGTCTGCTCTGGGAAACCTTGTCTGTAAGCCAGATCGAACAGCCCACCGCGCAGGATCTGACCCAGGTTCAGGACGTGCTGAGCAGCGCCATCAAAGACGTGCAAGCCGCCGGCAGCGACTTGCGCAGCCGCCTCGGTGCGAGCAATCGCCAGGCGTCGAGCCAGGTCCGCGAACTGCTGCGGGCGCAGTGGTAAATGAACGCTGAACGGACGGTGCTGGCCCATGATTTGTTGTGGGGCATGCCCGTGTCTGCACTGCCGGACGACGCGCCGGATTGGGTGATCGACGCTGTGCGCCTTGATCATCCCGTTGTGGTGCGCCGGGCATTGGCGCCGGTCGGGCAAGTTGCCGTCGGCGTGCGCGGGCCGCGTCGCGAGCAGCGTTATGCAACGTTCATGGCGCTGGCCGATGTGCAGCGCTGCGTGTGTCCCGAGCAATTGACGCAGGTCGTCGGCGAAAACGATTGGCCCGCGTTGCAAGCCTTGGCGCAAATCCGGCAAGTGATGAATGCATCGGGCTTGATCTGGGGCGTCAGCGGCAGTGCAGGATTTGAACTGGCCAGCGGCATTGCTGCGCTGCATCAGCACAGCGATCTGGACTTGATCCTGCGCACCCCGGATTTCGTCAGCCGTGGTTGGGCTGCGCAGTTGCTGCAGCGGCTGGATGGCGCGGCATGCCACATCGACGTGCAGTTGCAAACGCCATGCGGGGCAATCGCCTTGTGCGAATGGGCGGGCGCCTCGCGTCAGGTGTTGCGCAAAAGCGCGAGCGGCGCCGAATTGGTGACTCAGCCTTGGCCGCTGCAAGAGGTGTGCGCATGAGCAGCCTTTGGGTGTTCCCCGGTCAGGGCGCGCAACAAACCGGCATGTTGCAGCAATTGCCCGACGAGCAATCCGTACAGCGTTGTTTGAGCGAAGCCAGCGCCGCACTGGATGAAGACGTTCTGCTGTTCGACTCGGAACTGGCGTTGCAATCGACCCGCGCCGTTCAGCTGTGCCTGTTGATCGCTGGCGTGGCCTACGCCCGGTTGTTGCAGGCGCAGGGCTGCGAGCCCGATTACCTGGCCGGTTTGTCCATCGGTGCTTATCCTGCAGCGGTGATAGCGGGCTCGTTGGCGTTCGATGATGCCGTGCGGCTGGTCGCCTTGCGCGGGCAGTTGATGCAGGACGCGTATCCCGAAGGCTACGGCATGACTGCGATCATCGGCCTGGATCAAGCCACTGTCGAAGCATTGCTCGCCGAGATCCACAGCGCTGCGACGCCGGTTTATCTGGCCAATCTCAATGCCGACAATCAGTTTGTGATTGCCGGCAGCGTCGAGGCCATGACCTCGGTGGCGCAGCGGGCCAAGGCCGGCGGCGCGGCAGCGGCCAAGCGCCTGGCGGTGAGCGTGCCGTCCCACTGCGCGCTGCTCGAACAACCGGCACAAACCCTGGCGGCAGCGTTGGCTGACGTTACGGTCGACGCGCCGCGCATTCGTTATCTCAGCGGTACGACTGCGCGGCCGATCCTGAGCGCCGACAAGCTACGTGATGATCTGGCCTTCAACATGTGCCGGGTCATCGACTGGCGCAGCACCGTACAGACCGCCTACGAGCGCAGCGTACGCCTGCACATCGAATTACCGCCGGGCACCGTGTTGACGGGGCTGGCGCGCAAAGTGTTCGAACAAGGCACGGCAATCGCCTTTCAAGGCGCTCGCCTGGACAGTCTGGTCGCGCTGTCGCGTGAGGAGGGTCGCCGCAACCCATAGACCGCAGTGCTGCTTCGAAGGACAAAAACAACAACTTCGTCAGGCAAACATAGAGGAATAACAATAATGATTATCTACGGTGTGGCATTGCTGGCTATCTGCACGCTCGCAGGGGTGATTTTCGGTGACCTGCTCGGCGTGCTGCTGGGCGTCAAATCCAACGTGGGCGGCGTCGGGATCGCCATGATCCTGCTGATCTTCGCGCGTCTGTATATGCAAAAACGTGGCGGCATGACCAAGGAATGCGAACTCGGCGTCGGCTTCTGGGGCGCGATGTACATTCCGGTGGTGGTGGCGATGGCGGCGCAACAGAACGTCGTCACGGCGCTGAAAGGTGGCCCGGTTGCGGTATTGGCCGCCGTGGCGTCGGTGGTGATCTGCGGTTGCACGATTGCCGTGATCAGCCGCACCAACAAGGGCGAGCCGCTGCCCGCTGAAGAGCCACCGATTATTCCGGGCATTACCCCAACTCCAACTCCAGTCGGGGGTCGTTGATATGTGGGAAATCATTGATAAAGGTTTGATCAATAACGGGCTGGTCACGGCGTTCGCGTTCGTCGGCGCGGTGATGTGGATTTCCGTGGTGATCTCCAAGCGCCTGACCTTCGGCCGTATCCACGGCTCGGCCATCGCCATCGTCATCGGGCTGATTCTCGCCTGGGTCGGCGGCACCATGACTGGCGGCCAGAAAGGCCTGGCGGACATCACGCTGTTCTCCGGTATCGGCCTGATGGGCGGGGCGATGCTGCGAGATTTCGCCATCGTCGCCACGGCATTCGAAGTGCAGGCCACCGAAGCGCGCAAGGCCGGCATGATCGGGGTGATTGCCTTGTTGCTGGGCACGATCCTGCCGTTCATTGTTGGCGCGAGCATCGCCTGGGCGTTCGGCTATCGCGACGCCATCAGCATGACCACGATTGGCGCGGGCGCAGTGACGTACATCGTCGGCCCGGTCACGGGTGCGGCGCTGGGCGCAACCTCGGATGTCGTCGCGCTGTCCATCGCGACCGGCTTGATCAAGGCCATTCTGGTGATGGTCGGCACACCAATGGCCGCGCGCTGGATGGGCCTGGATAACCCGCGTTCGGCGATGGTCTTCGGCGGCCTGGCTGGCACGGTCAGCGGCGTAACCGCCGGCCTGGCGGCAACCGATCGACGCCTGGTGCCTTACGGCGCACTGACCGCGACCTTTCACACCGGGTTGGGCTGCCTGCTCGGGCCTTCGTTGTTGTACTTCATCGTGAGGGCGATTGTGGGGTAGCTATCGCGCACACAGCGGCTCCGTAGGACCGGCTTCAGCCGGGAGGGCGAGAGGTTTGACGACGCAGATGCTTTGGATGTGCAGGCTTGCTCCCGGCTGAAGCCGGTCCTACGATTCGTTGCGTACCTACACGGTCTTGAGCCGATTGCTGTACATCCGGCATTCCGCGAGCAACGCCAGCAGGTTCGGGTCGCGCTCGCGGGATTTGAGGAACACCAGGCCGATGTGCTGCTGCATGTGATAGCGCGACTGCAGCGGGATCAGGCGTACGCGGTTTTCGTAGACGGCCGCGATACGCCCCGGCAGCAAGGCATAGCCCACGCCTGAGCTGACCATGCTCAGCAGGGTGAAGATGTCGTTCACCTGCATCGCCACTTTTGGTTCGAACCCCGCCCGCTGGAACACCCGTGCCCCGTCGCGGTGGGTGGCGAAGCCTTGGGTGAGGGTAATGAAGGTCGCTTCGCGCAGGTCGCTGAGGTCGACTTCGCTGTGCTGCGAAAATGGCGAGTCGGCAGGCGCAGCCAGGAAAATATCATCGGAAAACAGCGGCAGGTGCTCGCAATCCGGGTCGTTGACGCTTTCGTCCAGCGACACCAGGATAGCGTCGACTTCCATGTTTTTGAGTTTGTAGAACAGGTCGATATTCGAGCCCAGAATCAAGTCAATATTCAGCTCGCTGCGGCGGATTTTCAGACCCATGATCAATTGCGGCACGGTCTTGACCGTCAACGAATACAGCGCTCCCAGCTTGAAACGCGCCGCCGAGAAACCGGCCGCCTGCCGGGTCAGTTCGACAGTGGCGAGCACGTCCTGGATCAGCTTCTGCGCGCGCTCTTCCAGCACATAGGCGCTTTCCAGCGGCGTCAGGTTGCGCCCTTCGTGTTTGAACAGCGGGCAGCGCAAGGCACTTTCCAGAGAATGAATCGCCCGGTGCACGCTGACGTTGCTGGTCTGCAACTCGGCGGCCGCTCGGGCGAGGTTGCCCGTGCGCATGAAGGCCAGGAATATTTCCAGCTTCTTGAGGGTCAACTCATCGTCGATTTGCATGGCTTAGGTTTCTTGTTCGAATGCTAGCGATTGTGCCCAAGTCCTGAGCCACTGGCTGCACTAAATTCCTGGTCGGCTCAGGCACGGGTTGCACTGCGAGTGTTTAACCTAGAGCCTTGCGCAGCGATTCTGGTCAGCGAGGTAGTGTGCGGATGTATTACGGAGAAAAATTCAACGCCTGGTCGCATCTGGTCGGCGCCGTGCTGGCGTTGGTCGGCGCGGTCTGGCTGCTGGTGTATGCGAGCTTGTACGGCGATGTGTGGAAAGTCGTCAGCATGGCGATTTATGGCGTGACGCTGGTGACTTTGTACAGCGCATCCACCGTGTACCACAGCGTTCGCGGGCGGGCGAAACAGATCATGCAAAAGGTTGATCACTTTTCGATCTATCTGCTGATTGCCGGCAGCTACACGCCATTTTGCCTGGTCACCCTGCGCGGCGCGTGGGGCTGGACGCTGTTCGGCATTGTCTGGGGCCTGGCGATCATCGGCATCCTGCAGGAAATCAAGCCGCGCTCCGAAGCGCGAATCATGTCCATCGTTATCTACGCGGTGATGGGCTGGATCGTGCTGGTGGCGGTCAAACCGTTGCTGGCAGCATTGGGCACAGCGGGTTTTACCTTCCTCGCAGCCGGCGGCGCGCTGTACACCATCGGCATCATCTTCTTTGCCTACGACACCCGCTTCCGGCACTGGCACGGCATCTGGCATCTGTTCGTCATCGCCGGAAGCCTGCTGCACTTTGTGGCGATTTGTTTTTATGTGCTTTGAATAACGTAACCGTGGGAGCGGCTTCAGCCGGGAGAATGCCCTCCCGGCTGAAGCCAGTCCTACGGTTGGCTGCCGGACGATATTTTAAAAATCCCCCCACAACTGCTGCGCCACGCTCAGTGCTACGACTGGCGCGGTTTCGGTGCGCAGCACGCGTGGGCCGAGGCGGGCGGCGTGGAAGCCGGCGTCCTGGGCTTGAGCAACTTCAGCGTCATTAAGGCCGCCTTCCGGGCCGATCAGGAACGCCAGGGAGTTCGGCTTGCTATGGCTGGTCAGCGGTTCGGCGACCGGATGCAGTACCAGTTTCAAGTCGGCTTCGGTACGTTTGAGCCAGTCGGCCAGCGCCATCGGCGGGTGAATCACTGGCACCACCGAACGGCCGCATTGCTCGCAGGCGCTGATTGCAATTTGTTGCCAATGCAGCTGACGCTTTTCCGCGCGGTCGTCCTTGAGGCGTACTTCACAGCGTTCGCTGACAATCGGCGTGATCTGCGTGACGCCCAGTTCGGTGGCTTTCTGAATCGCCCAGTCCATGCGTTCGCCACGCGACAAACCCTGGCCCAGATGAATCAGCAGCGGGGATTCGGTCTGGCCGGCGAAGGTTTCGTTGAGCTGCACGCGCACGCGTTTCTTGCCGACTTCCAGCAGCGTGCCGCGAAACTCCTGGCCCGAGCCGTCGAACAGCTGCAGCGCATCGCCCTCAGCCATGCGCAACACGCGCCCGATGTAATGCGCCTGCGCTTCAGGCAATTCGTGTTCGCCGAGGCTCAGGGGGGCTTCGATGAAAAAGCGTGACAGTCTCATGGGGGATCTCTGAAGTTCTGGAATGCTGCGTGGTTCTTTGCGGTGGAATTTATCGTAGGGGCGAATTCATTCGCGCAGCAAGCCGTGAAGATTGCGCTGACTGTACCGGCCCTTTCGGGGATAAATCCCCTCCTACAACGCATTCCATCCGCAGATCTGAATTCGGCCTAACCCGGATCACGAAAATCCGGATGAAAGTTCTCACGCACCGCAACGCTGATGCTGCTGCGCGTCGCGATGTCGATGCCTTCGGTGGCCACTTCGGCGAGGAAGTCGATCTGTTCCGGGGTGATCACATACGGCGGCAGGAAATACACCACGCTGCCCAGCGGCCGCAACAGCGCACCGCGCTCCAGGGCGTGCTGGAAAACCTTCAAGCCGCGGCGCTCTTGCCACGGATACGCGGTTTTGGTGGCCTTGTCCTGCACCATTTCGATGGCCACGGCCATGCCGGTCTGGCGCACTTCGGCCACGTTCGGGTGGTCCGCCAGATGCGCCGTGGCGGTTTTCATGCGCTGGGCCAGGGCTTTGTTGTTCTCGATGACGTTGTCCTGCTCGAAGATATCCAGCGTAGCCAACGCCGCCGCACACGCCAGTGGATTGCCGGTGTAGCTGTGGGAATGCAGAAAGGCCCGCAAGGTTGGATAGTCGTCGTAGAACGCGTCGTACACGTCATCGGTGGTGATGCAGGCTGCCAACGGCAGGTAACCGCCGGTCAACGCCTTGGACAGGCACAGAAAATCCGGACGGATGCCGGCCTGTTCACAGGCAAACATGGTGCCGGTACGGCCAAAACCCACGGCGATTTCATCGTGAATCAGGTGCACGCCATAACGGTCGCAGGCATCGCGCAGCAATTTGAGGTAGATCGGGTCGTACATGCGCATGCCGCCCGCGCCTTGAATCAACGGCTCGACGATGACCGCTGCAACCGTGTCGTGGTGCTCGGCAAGGGTTTGTTCCATGGCCGCGAACATGTTGCGCGAGTGTTCTTCCCAGCTCATGCCGTCGGGACGGTGATAACAGTCGGGGCTCGGCACCTTGATGGTGTCCAGCAGCAGCGCCTTGTAGGTTTCGGTGAACAGCGGCACGTCGCCCACCGACATCGCGGCCATGGTTTCGCCGTGATAGCTGTTGGTCAGGGTGACGAATCGCTTCTTGTCCGGTTTGCCGCGATTGAGCCAGTAATGAAAGCTCATCTTCAAGGCGACTTCGATGCAGGACGAACCGTTATCGGCGTAGAAGCAGCGAGTCAGGCCCTCCGGCGTCATCTTGATCAGGCGCTCGGACAGCTCGATCACCGGCTGGTGGCTGAAACCCGCCAGAATCACGTGCTCCAGCTGGTCGACCTGATCCTTGATGCGCTGATTGATGCGCGGGTTGGCGTGGCCGAATACGTTGACCCACCAGGAACTCACGGCGTCCAGGTAACGCTTGCCTTCAAAGTCCTCCAGCCAGACGCCTTCGCCGCGCTTGATCGGGATCAGCGGCAGGTTTTCGTGATCTTTCATCTGGGTGCAGGGGTGCCACAGGACCGCGAGGTCGCGTTGCATCCACTGATTATTCAAGCCCATTGGTTATCTCCGAGTGACGGCTCGCATGGCGCGAGGACGAACAATCGCGCAAGCCTATGCAATGCCCGGCTGCGGGACAACCTCTTGTGCGTAATGGCATCGTGCTTAGAGCGCTGGCAGGCCCGCAATGGCTGGCGTATCCTTCGCGGCTCTTCGACGTCTCGGGCTTGGTTTTCCGAAACTTCCTACGTTTTATTTCGGAGTTCGCTGAATGCTTTCTGGTTGGCTGCGCGCCTGTGCGCTAGTGGTAGTTGGGCTGGTCAGCGTTTCGGCGCTCGCTATTGAAAAACAACATACAGCGATCGTCGTCGGTGGCGGACTGGCGGGCCTGACGGCGGCCTACGAGCTGCAAGGCAAAGGCTGGCAAGTCACGCTGCTGGAAGCCAAACCCAACCTGGGCGGCCGCTCCGGCCTGGCAACCAGCGAGTGGATCGGCAACAGCAAGGCTCAGCCGGTGCTGAACCAGTACCTGAATCAATTCAAACTCAGCAGCGTGCCCGCGCCTGAATTTGTGCGCACGCCAAGTTATCTGATCGACGGCGTTTATTTCACCAAGGCCGAACTGGCCCTCAAGCAACCGGCCACCGCCGAAGCGATGAAGCGTTACGAGGAAACCCTCGATAACCTCGCGCGCTCGATCAGCGATCCGGAAAATCCAGCCGCCAACAGCACGTTGTTTGCCCTGGACCAGATCAACGTGGCGAACTGGCTGGATCGTCTTTCCCTGCCCGCCACTGCGCGTCAGCTGATCAATCAGCAGATTCGTACCCGTTATGACGAACCTTCGCGCCTGTCGCTGCTGTATTTCGCACAACAGTCTCGGGTTAATCGCGACATTGAAGACCGCGATTTCCGCGCCGCTCGCCTGCCTGGTGGCAGCGCGGTGCTGGTCGAGTCGTTCGTAAAGCAGATCAAGGCGATCAAAACCAATTCGCCCGTTTCCGCGATCATCCAGGAAAAGGATGGCGTGACGGTCAAGGTTGGCGCAGTCGGCTACAGCGCTGATTACGTGGTGGTTGCCGTGCCGTTGCGCGCGCTGAACAAAATTCAGATGACCCCGGCGCTGGACGCTCAGCACATGGGCGCGATCAAGAGCACCAACTACGGCTGGCGCGACCAGATCATGCTCAAGTTCAAGACGCCGGTCTGGGACAGCAAGGCGCGCTTGTCGGGCGAGATCTACAGCAACACCGGCCTGGGCATGCTCTGGATCGAGCCTGCACTTAAAGGTGGCGCCAACGTGGTGATCAACCTGTCCGGCGACAACGCCCGGATCATGCAGTCGTTTGGCGACAAACAACTGGTGGACCAGGTGCTGATTCGTCTGCATGCGTTCTATCCGCAGGCGCGTGGCGCCTACACCGGTTACGAAATCCGTCGCTACAGCGTCGATCCTTCGACTGGCGGCGCTTACCTGGCATTTGGTCCGGGGCAGATCAGCAAGTACTGGCGTCTGTGGGAAAAGCCTGTTCAGCGTGTAGCTTTCGCTGGCGAACACACCGACACCATGTTCCCGGGTACGCTGGAAGGTGCCTTGCGCACGGGTCAGCGTGCCGCCAGCCAGGTGCAGGATCTGGCGGCTGGCAAGTCGTTCGAACCGGTCAAGGTGGTTCCGGCGGCAGCTCCGGCACCGAAAGCGTCCGGCGGCAACTTCTTCAGCAACCTGTTTGGCGGTTCGTCCGACAAGGCTGAAGCGAAGAAACCAGAACCGGCCAAACCTGCCGACGCCGCCAAGCCGCAAGAGAAGAAGGGCTTCTTCTCCCGTCTGTTCGGTTCCGACGAGCCGGCCGCCCAGCCTGTGGAGAAAGCGCCAGAGCCGGCACCTGCTCCAGTACCGGTAGCGCCAGTGGTTGCTCCGGTAGTTGAACCGGCCAAGCCTGAGCCAGCGAAGGTGGAACCGGCGAAGAAAGCGCCAGTGAAGAAGACGCCGGCCAAAGAGCCTGCGAAAAAAACACCGGCCAAGCCTGTGACACACAAGGCTCCGGCCAAGGCAGAGCCAGCCAAAAAAGCTCCGGTCAAAGCCAAGACCGAAGCAGCACCGGCGCCAGCGGCGGCTCCGAGCAACTGATCCTGCTGGTTTATAGACCGCGCCCTTTTTTTTTGTGTTTTTTGCGTGGAACTGGCGTTAGCCGGAAGACGGCCAGTACATCTGCCCTATTTGCTTCGTCCGCAACGAAGCCCTCCCGGCTAAAGCCGCTCCTACGGCTTGAATTGCACCATCATTTGGTTCCGGTGGTGACGAAGCTTTTATGCCCTTCGGTACGCCGCGCTTCTTTCAACATCCACTGCGGCTCGGCTCGGCATTTGTATTTCACGCCCTTGCGACGCGCCATGGCGCTGACTGTTTCCATACATTCTTGTTTCGACGCATAAGCCTCGCCAGGCCTACGTTCATCCACACAACCTTCCATTCCACTGCACATTGTCATAACGACAAAATAAACAGTCATCATCGCGGTGTTGCTCCATTGATCGCTGCGATCTAAACGTCCTGCGCCGGTCCTCGTTAACTGTCTGAGGCACTGATAGCAGTGATTGATTTGGCACGTGAAGGGCGGTTACAGGCACTTCCCTTTGCAGGCCTGGAGGAATGCTGAGCCTTATCCAGTGGCCGGACAATGGCCTAAGGCTTCCATCCGTCGGAATAACGTCACTATTATTGCTTTTGCTGGACAGCGTCATTTTGGCGTTACAGTTTTCCGCCATAAAATTGGCTTTCTGCCTGTTTGTTACAGGTGCAGCCTGTTTGGCGGGCTTGGTGTGGCGTGCGAGCGCCGGGGTAAATCAGGCGCGCGCTGCCGCTCATCTGGGCCGATTGGCCGATGGTCATGGCGCGGTTTTGTTGAATCAGATTTATCAGGATGCTGTCGGTGCTTTGTAACAACATTGAACGGATCAAGCGGTTTGCAGACAAGGAAGACTGGAGAGCAAGCTCGGAAACGAAAGTGCGAATCACGTAACAATCGTATTTCTCGATATTTCAGAGCGAAATTTTGCGCTTTCATTCGATAGATAAAAAGTTAGTCTGGTATCACTTCCTACAAGGTAATGGCAATGCAGCTACGCAACTCTTCCTCTCGCTACGGTCTGGTCAGCATGGCGCTCCACTGGGGTGTGGCTGTCGCGGTGTTTGGTTTGTTTGCGCTGGGGCTGTGGATGGTCGGGCTCGATTATTACGACAGTTGGCGCAAGGCGGGTCCTGATCTGCACAAGAGCATTGGCATCACGTTGTTCGCTGTCATGTTGAGCCGCATCGTGTGGCGCTTGCTCAGCCCACCACCGCCGCCGCTGGCCAGTTATGGCAAGTGGACACGGATCGGCGCGACATTCGGTCATTTGTTTCTGTACGTCGGTCTGTTTGCCGTGATGTTCGCCGGTTACCTCATTTCCACCGCCGACGGCGTGGGGATTCCGGTGTTTGGCTTGTTCGAGGTCCCTGCTTTGATCAGCAGCCTGCCCGATCAGGCGGACAACGCGGGCACGGTTCATTTGTATCTGGCCTGGGTGCTCGTGATTTTCGCGGGGCTTCATGGTCTTGCTGCGCTGAAACACCACTTTATCGATCGCGATGTGACCCTCAAACGTATGTTGGGCCGCACCTGATTTTTCAACCAAAAAGGGAATACAGCATGTTGAAGAAGACTCTCGCCGCTCTGGCTCTGGGTACCGCACTCTTGTCCGCCGGGCAGGCGATGGCCGCTGATTACACTATCGACAAAGAGCAGCAACACGCTTTCGTCGATTTCAAGATCAGCCACTTGGGCTATAGCTTCATCCACGGTACGTTCAAGGACTGGAGCGGTACATTCAGCTTCGACGCCGCCAAGCCTGAAGCCAGCAAAATCAATGTTGATCTGAAGACCGCCAGCTTGTTCACCAACCACGCTGAGCGCGACAAGCACATCAGCAGCAAGGACTTCCTCGACGTTGCCAAATACCCGGACGCGAAGTTCGTTTCCACCGCGGTTAAATCCACCGGCGAGAAAACAGCTGACGTGACTGGCGACCTGACACTGCACGGCGTTACCAAGCCGATCGTGATCAAGGCGACGTTCAACGGCGAAGGCAAAGACCCATGGGGCGGCTACCGTGCCGGCTTCAACGGCACTTCCACGCTTAACCTGAACGATTTCGGCATCAAAGGCCCAGGTCCAACTTCGCAGACCCTGGATCTGGACATCAGCTTCGAAGGCGTCC
The DNA here is from genome assembly GCF_000416235.1 of Pseudomonas sp. CFII64. Lineage (GTDB taxonomy): Bacteria > Pseudomonadota > Gammaproteobacteria > Pseudomonadales > Pseudomonadaceae > Aquipseudomonas. Next base: position 140,969 of record NZ_ATLO01000035.1, read on the forward strand.
AGGCCAAGTAATTACTGGCTGCTAGAAAAAACGCCGACCCTTGGGTCGGCGTTTTTTTTGATGCGCGTTGGGCAGTATCAACGAGGTACTCATCCAGGATTCGCCAAGCCGCTGTAGGAGCCAACTTGTTGGCGAAGCATTGCACCTGCGTACTCGGAAATATCGCTTCGCGAACAAGTTCGCTCCTACAACCTTGAATCGACACGATCCTGTAGGACCGGATTTATCCGGGAGGACGTCGGTTTTGCCGAGGAGGATCTTCAGGATTTCCTCGGCTTCTTCGGGGATAAATCCCCTTCCACAATCCTGCTGCTCGCTCGCTAGATCACCGCCACCGCTTGAAGATCAACGAGGTGTTCACCCCGCCAAACGCGAAGTTGTTGTTCATCACGTATTCATGGCTCATGACCCGGGGTTCGCCGCGCAGGTAGTCGAGTTCGCCGCATTGGGGGTCGATCTGGTCGAGGTTCATGGTGTGGATGTAGCGATCACGGTTGAGCATTTCGATGCAGAACCAGGATTCCAGCGCGCCGCAGGCGCCGAGGGTGTGACCGAGGAAGCTTTTCTGCGAGCTGATCGGCATGCGTGGGCCGAACAGGCTGCTGGTGGCCAGGGTTTCGGCGATGTCGCCTTGTTCGGTCGCGGTGCCGTGGCCGTTGACGTAGCCGATGGCTTCGGGCGGCAGGTTGGCGTCTTCCAGGGCCAGCTCCATGGCGCGGCGCATGGTGAGTTGCTCTGGCCGGGTGCTGTGGGCGCCGTCGGCGTTGCTGCCGAAGCCGACCAGTTCGGCGTGGATATGCGCCCCGCGCGCCAACGCATGTTCCAGTTCCTCGAGGACCAGCATGCCGGCGCCTTCGCCGATCACCAGGCCGTCACGGCTGGCGTCGTAAGGGCGCGGGCTGGTCTGCGGCGCGTCGTTTTTCAGGCTGGTGGCGTACAGCGCGTCGAAGACCATGGCCTCGGTCGGACACAGCTCTTCAGCACCGCCCGCCAGCATCAACGGCAAACGGCCGAACTTGATCGATTCATAGGCGTAACCGATGCCCTGGCTGCCGCTGGTGCAGGCGCTCGACGTCGGGATCAAACGCCCGGTCAGGCCGAAGAAGATGCTGATATTCGCCGCCGTGGTGTGCGGCATCATGCGCACGTAGGAATTGGCGTTCAAACCTTCGGCGACCGAGTTGAGCAGCATATTGCCGAACGCCTTGATCTCGTCGGTGCTGCCGGTGGACGAACCGCACGCGGTGCCCATGCGCCCGTCACGAATGATCGGGTCGTTCAACAGCCCGGCGCCGATCAATGCCTGTTCCGACGCGCCCACGGCAAGCCGTGAAACCCGGCCCATGCTGCGCAGTTGCTTGCGGGTCCAGTGCGTCGGCACCACGAAGTCATCGATGGGCCCGGCAAGGCGAGTGTTGAGTTCGGTGAAACGGTCCCACTCGTTCATGCGCCGAATGCCGCTGCGATTGGCGTTGAAGTGGGCTTCGATGCTGGCCCAGTCGCTGCCCAGGGAAGTGATGCCGGCCATGCCGGTGACGACGACGCGTTTCATCAGCACAGGCCTCCATTGACGGCCAATACCTGGCGAGTGATGTACGACGCTTCGGCCGACATCAGGAAATTCACGGCACCGGCGACTTCTTCCGGGGTGCCCATACGCTGGGCCGGGATCATCTTCATCAGTTCATCCACTGGCACGTTTTCGTCGAGCATGGCGGTGTCGATCAAACCCGGCGCGACGCAATTGACGGTGATCTTGCGCTTGCCCAGTTCGATGGCCAGCGCTTTGGCGGCCCCGATGATGCCGGCCTTGGACGCGCTGTAATTGACCTGGCCGCGATTGCCGATCAACCCCGACACCGAGGTAATGCACACAATACGCCCAGCTGCGCGACGGCGGATCATCGGCATCATCACCGGATGCAGAACGTTATAGAAACCATCCAGATTGGTGCGCAGCACTTGGTCCCAATCGTCATCGGTCAGCGCCGGGAATGCGCCGTCGCGGGTCAGGCCTGCATTGAGCACCACGCCGTAGTACGCGCCGTGGGTTTCCACGTCGGCTTCAAGAAGGGCTTTGCAGCTGGCGCGGTCGGACACATCGAATTGCAGGATGCGCGCCTGACGCCCCAGCGCAAGGATTTCGGCCTGCACCGCTTCGGCTTCGCTGCGCCCGTTGCGGCAATGCAGGATCAGGTCGAAACCCGCTTGGGCCAGACGCAAGGCGATGGCGCGGCCGATGCCACGGCTGGAGCCGGTGACCAGTATCGAGTCAGTCATGTTGCGGCTCCTTCAGCCAGGTACTTCGTAGGTTGCGGCGGGCAATACACGTTCAGGCGGGCGAACGCTTCGATGTCCGGGCCGGTCATGCGGCATTCGAAAATACCCATGCCGCTCTCGTCCTGCAGGGAGCGCAGGGCGTGGATGATCAGTTCGCTGCCAGCGGGAAAGCAATCAACGTTGCACTCGAATTTGCGGCTGCCAAGCAGGAAGCCGAGTTCGACGTTTTCGCCTCGGGTTCGCGCGCGATAGCCCGCGTAAGCCGCGACACTTTGCGCCATCAGTTCGATGCCGACCCATGCCGGAATGCTGCCGTCTTCGCGGTTGAACAGGCCACCGGGGCGCACGGTGAGGCGCGTCTGAATCTGTTCCTCATCAAAACTGAGGATTTCGTCGATAAGAATCATGTCGCCAGCATGGGGGATCAGCTCGGCGAGGGGCCATTGCTTCAAGGGGCATCTCCGATAATCAGGCTGATATTGTTGCCGCCGAAGGCGAACGAATTGCTCATCAGGCAGCGCCGGTTACTGAGCGCCAGGCGTGCGCCGGGTGCGGTCCAGCGCAGCGCCGGCAATTGCGAATCGGCTTCGCCATCCCATAATTGTGGCGGCACGGCATGCTCGCTGTTCTCGGGCGCCAGGCTCAACCAGCAGAACGCCGCTTCCAGTGCGCCCGCTGCGCCCAGCGTATGGCCGGTGAGCGGTTTGGTCGAGGAGCACGGCACGCCTTCGGGAAAAATCGCGTTAACCGCGAGGCTTTCCATGGCGTCATTGAGCGGCGTCGCGGTGCCGTGCAGATTCAGGTAGTCGATGTCCTGCGCCTTGAGCCCGGCGTTATCCAGCGCTTGCTGCATGGCCTGGCGAGCGCCGCGCCCGGTGGGTTCCGGTGCGGAAATATGATGCGCATCGCAACTGGCCCCGGCGCCGAGCAGGGCGATGGCATGTTCGCCGTTGCTTTCGCGGGTCATCAGAAACAACACAGCGGCTTCGCCAATGTTGATCCCGTCGCGATTGCGCGAGAACGGGTTGCAGCGCTGGGTCGACATCGCTTCCAGGGCCGAAAACCCGTTCAGGGTCAGCTTGCACAGGCTGTCCACGCCGCCACACAGAACCGCATCGCACAGGCCTTGATCCAACGCGCGGCGGGCACTGAGCAGGGCGCGGGCGCTGGACGTGCAGGCGGTGGAAATCACGTAGGCCGGACCGCTCAATTGCAGCCATTCGGCAAGAAAGTTGGCCGGGGCGCTGAGCTCCTGTTGTTGATAGTCGTAGCTGGCGGGGAATTGCCGGTCGCGCAGCCAGGCGGCAATGCTGGCGCTGGCTTCGTCGATACCCGAGGTGCTGGTGCCGAGAATCACGCCGATACGTTCGGGGCCGTGACTCTCGATAGCCTGGCGAATCTCGCCTTCGATTTGCAGCGCGGCCGCCAGTAACAATTGGTTATTTCGACTGCTGTGCGAGGCCAGATGCGCGGGAATCGTCGGCAACCCGGATTTGACCGCGCCCACCGGTAGCACGCGCTCGGGCACCCAGCCGCTTTCGCTGCGCATGCCGCTGGCGTCCCCGGCAAACAGCCGACGGGCGACTTCTTCGCGGTCGTTGCCCAGGGCGCAAATCAGGCCCAGTGCGTTGAGGTAGGCAGTCATGGAGCGGTCTCGGTGTTCAACGGGCTAATGCGGAAGACCAGCGTGCTTTGGTCATTAGTCTCGGAGCCAGACCTCAGCCCAAGGGTAAAGACGTCAGCCGTGCGGTATTCGACACCCCAGCGGTCATCGAGGCTGCGCCGCAAACCCTGACGTCGCGCCGTCGGGTACGCGTCGCGCAATTCGGTGTCGGGGGTCAGGGCAAACAGCAAGGCGGCGAACAGCTCCCGGGCTTCAGCGTTGGGTGGCAACAAGCCATCGGCCTGCCATTGGCCGTCGATCAACAATTGCCGCGCCAGCGGAATGCCCAGCGGGTCCATCAACGACCAGCGCAGCCCGGCCGATTCCTGCTGAATCACCAGCAACCAGTCCTGACGCTGCTCGCCCTGCTGACGCTGCACGTGCAATTGTATCGGCAACTGCAGATGCGGCATGGCCTTCGGCAGCGGCGTCTGGCTGGCGCAAGCACTCAGCAGCAGGACGCAGGCAAACAACAGCGCGCGGATCATTGGGGTGCACCGTTCAAAGGTTTGCGGGCCACCACATTGACCAGGGTTTCTTCGCGCTGGCCAACCGGAGCGGGCTGGCGCAGCTTCAGGCGTTCGAGCAGGCCGAAATCCTTGGCGCGGCTCCACCACAAATAAGGGTACGACACATTCTGCGCGCCGAACTCGAAGCCCTGATCGCGCAGCATCTGCAAATATTGCCCGGCACTTTTCTGCACGTGCATCGGGTGGCGGAACAGCCAGCGAATCACCCAGGTATCGATATAGGCTTCGGTGGACTCGGCAAACAGCAGATACCCACCCGGTTTCAATACGCGATAGAACTCGGCGAGGGCTTGTTCCTGCTCCACCAGATGGTGAAAAGTCTGGTGACAGAACAACAGGTCAACGCTGGCGTCCGGCACTTGCAACGCGGCGCAGTCGCTGCCGATCAACTCGATATTGATGCCCAGTTGCCGGGCTTCGGCGCGGCTGGTGGTCAGGCTTTGCGGATCGGCGTCCACGGCCAACAGGCGCGACGGCGCGAAAGTCCGGCACAGATGTTCGAACGACTTGCCCTGGCCGCAACCGGCATCCAGCAACACCGGCTGACTCGGCGGCGCGCTGTCGAACAGGCCGCGCAGATCGTCGATGGCCACCCGCAATACGCGGTGTTGCCAGGTGTAGCTGCGCAGAAACCACAGGCCGAAGCGGGTTTCCTCCACGTAGCTATCACTCAGGAACGGCCCGCTCATGGCTCCATGCCGCCGCAGACTTCAGCCAGCATGCGCAGACGCCGCTTGGGTTCGGTGACGAACGGGTTGCGCTCGTCCCAGGCATAACCGGCGAGGATCGAGCAGATCATGCGGCGGATTTCCGGGGTGCCGCCTGCGTAAAAAATCACGTCCTGAAATATGCCGGTGTACCAGCCTTCGACATACGCCCGGAACGCGTCGACGCCGCGTTTGAGCGGCACGGCGAATTCGGCTTCCCAGTCCACCGTTTCGCCTTGCAACTGGCGATGCAGCGAGGCGGCCGCCATGCTTGCCGAGCGCATGGCGATGGTCACGCCGGACGAAAACACCGGGTCGAGGAATTCCGCGGCATTGCCCAGCAGCGCGAAACCGGGCCCGTGCAGGGTTTTGACGTTGGCCGAATAACCGCCGATGGTCCGCGCCGGGGTATCCCACACGGCATCCTTGAACAGGCCTTTGAGGTTCGGGGTTTCGTCAATGAACGCCCGCAGGCAGGCGTCGAGATCCTTGGGTTTGTCGGCGAAACGCTCGGCCGCCGCGACCACGCCCACCGAGCAGCGGCCGTTGCTGAACGGGATCGACCAGAACCACACGTCGCGGTGCTCGGGGTGAATGCTGACGAGGATTTTTTCCCGGTCAAAGCGCGTGCTGTCGATGTGATCTTCCACATGGGTGAACACCGCCTGGCGCACCGGGAAGTTCGACGGCGCTTCAAGGTCAAGCAAGCGCGGCAAGACGCGGCCATACCCGCTGGCATCGAGGACGAATTTTGCTTGCACGCTGTATTCGCTGCCGTCTTCGCGACGGGCGCGCAGGATCGGTTCGGCGTTGCTGAAATCAGCAGCGATGATTTCCTGCTGATAGCGGATCTCGACGCCTTGCAGTTCGGCCTGATCAGCCAGCAGCTTGTCGAAATCGCCGCGCAGCACCTGGAAGGTCGATGGCTTGCCGTTGCCGAAGGTTTCGCTGAAATCAAAGGCGCTGTAACGCTCGCCCCAGGCAAACGCCGCGCCGTTCTTCTTCTGGAAGCCCGCCGCCTGCACCGCCTCGAGCATGCCCGCTTCCTCGACGAAATCCAGGCAATGGGCAAGCAGGCTTTCGCCAATGGAAAAACGCGGAAACTGCTGGCGTTCGATAATCAGCACATCGTGTCCATTGCGCTTGAGCAATGCCGCAGCGATAGCTCCGGAAGGGCCCGCGCCGATGACGACGACCGTGCGACGTTCCATATCAGTTATTGGCACAAGATTTCCTTACTTGTTCAGCAGTATTCAAGGGGGTTCGCAACGGCACACGACCCATGCCAGCCAGAGCGGGCAGCAAGGTTGCGATCAGGCCCATCACCATCAGCGCGAAGTACAGCGCCGGACTGATGAGCTGTTGTTGCAGCAGCAGATTGAGGAAAACGATTTCACTCAAACCGCGAATATTCAGCAGCAGGCTTTCCCGCCAACGGCTGGCACCGGCAAACGAGACCGGCGCCCAACGCAGCCCCAGCCAGTTGCCCAGCAGTTTGCTGGCGATGGGCAGCAGGATCAGCGCGCCCAGTTGCAGCCAGCTCAGGCTGGACATGGCGCTGTGGACATTGATCTGCACGATGCCGAACGTCAGGATCAACGGAATGGCCAGATTGTTTTGCAGACGCTTGAACAGTTGCGGATCAAGCGGCGGCACCCAGGCCTGTTTGAGCCGCGCCATGCACAGCAAGTAGCCGATGCCGAAAATCAGCGCGTTGAGCTTGTAGTGTTCAGCCACCACCAGCAGGGCAAAGAACGTCACGCTGTAAATCAGCGGCTGGCGCAGTTGCAGCAGGCGCAACAGCAGCGGCACGCAGGCGCCGAGCAACGGCAGCAGCAGGCTGGTCAAATTCAGGCTGCCCTGGGCGAGGGCGAACAGGCTCCAGCAGGTCAGATCGATCAAAATCGCGGTTTGCACCAGACGCCGGGTCGCGGCGGGCGGGTAGTCGATGTGCCGCAGATACAGGTACAGCACCGGAATCGCCGTAATGGCGAACACCAGGCCGATGGCCAGCGAACTGAGCCAGGCTTGTTCCGGCAGCAACCAGACCGCGCAGGCCAGCCCGGCAATAAACGGCACACCGAAACTCGGCAGGGCGATTTTCAGGCTCTGGCGATCCATCTTTAATTCGATCACGTCGCTGAGGATATGCCCCAGCACCATGGCGAAACTCAGGCCGTACAGGGTTTTCAGCCAGACCGGCGCCACCAGTTGCGCGCCGCTCAACTGCCAGGCCGGCTCGATCCAGAACAGCATCAACAGCGGCAGACCGAAAGTGGCCAGCAGCAACTGGCTGACGATGGGAATCAGGCCAAACTGTCGACCCAGGCGCGTCGCCAGCGCGAACAGGATCAAGGCCATCAGCCAGAACAACAGGATCATCATGAGGCCGACTCGGTTGCGCTGGCCGCAGGCGCGTGCCCGGCGCGGTTCGCGGCCCATGGTGCGAGCATGAAGCTGAACGCCAGGCCGAGGCTGACCGACAAACCAAAGTTGCTGATGGCCGGCGTGCCGGACACCGCCAGCAGGCCAAACGACAGCCAGGTCGTGACCGCTGCAAGCAAGGTGCCCAACAGACTGACCGCCGCGCCGCCGATCTGCTCGCGCATCAGAATCGCGTAGTCGACGCTGATCGCCGTCACCAGCAACAGGCCGAACAGGCTGAACAGCGTCAATGGCTGACCGAGCCAGCCAAGGCTCGCCAGACTGCACAGCGCCGCCAGCAGCGGCAACGCGACAATGCGCAACGCGCCGCCGAGCCCGAAAGGCAGGATCAGCAACAAGACGATCAATACGCAGGACAGCAGTTTGAGTTCGGCGGCGCTGATTTGTGTCGCGGCAAACACAGTATTCAGTTCGCCCAGGCGATCCACCAGTTGCACGCCTTCAAGATCCTGCGCCTGCACGCGCAGCAGCGCCGGATTATTCAAGCCTTGCAGGCTGACCAGCCCGGCGACGCCATCGTCGGTTGCACCCAGCCAAAGGGTGCGCCAGGGTTCGCCGAGTGGTCCGGCCAATACCGTTTCGATATCGGCATTGGGCAGCGCTTGCAGGCGCGTCAATTCGGTCTGCAAGGCCGCAGCCGGTACGCCAAGATCAACCAGCGGCTGCCACTGGCTGGCCAGTTGACCCAGCGCGCGGCGGGTTGCGTCCTGATCGGAAGGTGCTGCGACCAGTTGATTGAGCGACATATAGCCTTGCAGTTTTTCCATGCTCACCAGTTGATCAAGCCGCTGACTCAGCGCCGTCTGGCGTTCGAGCAATTGCTGCTGATCCTTGCCGCGCACCAGGAAAAACTGGCTGGTGGGCTGGAAACCGGTGATGCGCGCGATGGCCTGGGCTTCGTCGGTTAATGATTGCGGAGCGGCAACCCATTGGCGAATGTCGTTCTTGGTGGTCAATTGCCACAGCCCGCCCGCGCAGAAGGCCAGCAGCAGCGCCAGGAGAACTGGCGTGCAAACCCGTCGCAGCAACGCTTCGCGGCAGGCCAGCATGTGTTCTGCCAGGTGCAGCGGCCATTGCGCCGGGCGCAACTCGACGTTGTTGAGCAAGGCGGGCAGCAGGCAAACGGCGGTCAGGTACGCGCCGATCAAGCCCGCCGCCGAGAACACGGCGATCTGGGTCAGCGCCGGGAATGGCGTCCAGGCCAGCGCCAGATAGCCGATGCAACTGGTGGCCAGACTCAACGTCAGGCCCGGCAGCGTCAGGCGCAACGCCGGCCAGCTGCGCCAAGGCTTGAGGCTCCAGCTTTTCGACAGGTAATGCAGCGGGTAATCCACGGCCACGCCGATCAGGCTGGAGCCGAGCACCAGCGTCATGACATGCATGTGGCCGAACAGCGCCACGCAGGCCACGGCACCGAACAGCATGCCGACCAGCACCGGGACGAACGCCAGCAACACGCGCCAGCGGCGGAATGCCAGTAACAGCAGCAACAGAATCCCCACCGTCGCGCCGCCGCCGACCCAAGTGATCTCGCGGCTGGCCTGACGCTGACCATCGGCGGCATACAGCAAACCGCTGGCGGCAAGTAACTGGCCGTTGGCCTGCGCCGCCTGTTGCCGGGCGTTGCTGACCAGATCGGCGACTTGCAGCGGCAACTGCATGTCGAAGGCGTTGCCTTGGGTCCGGGCGCGCAATAACACCCAGCTTTGGCCGTCGGCGGTCGCAATCAATGCGCCGCTGCCAATGTCGGGCTGCACCGAGCCGTGTTGCGGCATGCCGTTCTGAATGCGACCGGTCAGCCCCAGCCAGTCAGCCTGGCTCGGCACCAGACTGAAGCCGGTGAACGGATCAAACAGGCTTTGCACGCGCTGCTGAATGAACGCCTGGGGGTGCTCGATCAATTGCGCACGTTCCAGCGCGGGCAGCATGGCCAGTCGGCCTTGCAGCAATTGCGTGCGCAACGCGGGCAGGTCGGCTTGCAGGCTCCATTGCACCTTTTCGAACAGGCCGCTGGCTTGCCATTGCTCGCTCAGGCGTTTCGCCAGTTCGATGGCTTGCTGGCGATCAGCATGGCCGACCAGCACCAGCATTTCCCGATTGAGCGGTTCCTGCATGCGCTGTTCGGCGCACAGTTCCAGGGCATCCGGACTGGTGCCCGGCACCAGTTCCATGAGGTTGGCGGACAACGGCGCACCGTCGCGCCATTGCCAGCCCGCCAGGGCCAGAACCGCCAGCAGGATGATCAGGAAAAACCGGGGCAACAAGCGTTCAGTCGGCAAAGTCGTGACGCTCCGCATCGCTCAAGGCTGGCACGCTCTGGCTGTCGAGCATCTTCAACAGGGTGCTGTCACCCTGGGTTTCCAGCAGTTCGATGCGCTGCACCAACGGGCCGCCGTCGATATTGATCTGCTTGAACACTTGCTGGAGCAACAGCGAACGCGGGATCAGGGTCAATTGCCATGCACTTGCATCGCCCTTGAGTTGCAGCTCGAAATCGCGCTGCAAACCGCTGCTGTCGCCCTGTAAAACGGCGAGGAACAAGCGATTCTGTTCAGCGCCGGCGCTCTTGGTTGGAAGCATTTGCCAGCCGGTAGTGCTACCGGTTTCACGTCGGGCAATGCCCGCCGGGGTGATCCGGTAATCCTGCTTGAGCGGCGTATCCAGCAGCCACAGCAGGCCGAACTCCTTGGCCAGCACGAACTTGCCCTTGCTCACCAACGGCTGGGGCAGCGCGCGCAGGTGTTTTTCCTGAATGAAACCGCCGCGCACCACCACCGGTTTGGCCAGTTGCTCGCTCAGCTGTTGCAGGTCGAAGGCGTTCGCCAGGGGCGACAGGCAGAGCAGGGCCAGCATGCTGAATACCGTGGGAGCGAGCTTGCTCGCGAAGAGGCCAGTGAGGCTGGTCCATCGCTTTCGCGAGCAAGCTCGCTCCCACAAGTAATATGGCTGCTGACTTTTCATGACAAAACCCTTTCAACAGCATCGGTAAACACTTTCGGCGAAGCCAGCTGCATCTCGCGGCTTTCGATATGCACGGCGACCTGAATAGAACTGGCGCGGGTCATGCGTTCGCCGGTTTCGGCGTCGCTGATCAGGTAATTGATCTTCAAGCGGCTTTCCCATTCCACGAGGCTGGCGCGCACGATCAGCCGCTGGCCGAAGGTTGCGCCGCGCACGTAGCGCAATTGCAGATCGATCACCGGCCAGCCGTAGCCCGAAGCGAGCATCTGCGTGTAGTTGTGGCCGATGTGGTCGAGCAACGCACAGCGCGCCACTTCCAGGTATTTCACGTAATGGCCGTGCCAGACGACGTTCATCATGTCGATGTCGAAAAACGGCACGACGAACTCGGTGTCCGCATGAATGACGCCTTTACTGCGCATGCAACCTCCAGTGGCAATCAGCGATACGTTGCAGGCACAGACGCAGTTCGCCTTCCAGCGCGCGGTCTTCGATGACCGGCGGGAAATCTTGCGCCAACTGTTCGTGCATGGCGGCCAACGCGGGTGGCAGCGGGCGGGCATCGGCGGCCTTGCTGCGCAGCCAGACGCCCTGATTGGCGGCGATCAAGGTGGCGGCGGCGACTTGTTCGGTCAATTCCAGCACACGAATCGCGTCACGGGCGGCGATGGTGCCCATGCTCACTTTGTCCTGGTTGTGGCATTCGGTGGAGCGGGAAAACACGCTGGCCGGCATGGTGTTTTTCAGAGCTTCCGCAGTCCAGGCGCTGGTGCCGATCTGCACCGCCTTGAAGCCGTGATTGAGCATCGCCCGCTCGGCAGTCGCGCCGGACAGGTTGCTTGGCAAGCCGTGGTTGTAGCGTTCGTCGACCAACAGCGCGAGCTGGCGATCCAGCAGATCTGCAACGTTGGCGACCAGATTTTTCAGGCTGTCCATGGCGAAAGCGATGTGCCCGCCGTAGAAATGCCCGCCGTGCAGCACGCGCTCGGCTTCGGCGTCGATGATCGGGTTGTCGTTGGCACTGTTGAGTTCGATCTCGATGAACGAGCGCAGCCAGTTCAGGCTGTCAGCCAGAACGCCCAATACATGGGGCGCGCAACGCAGGGAATAGCGATCCTGCAGACGATGCAACGGCGCAGTGGGTGCGTCGATGGCCAGGTCCTTGCGCAACCAGGCGGCGACTTGCATCTGCCCCGGATGCGGTTTGGCGGCAAACAAACGCTCGTCGAAATGCTCGGGATTGCCCTGCAACGCCACGACGTTCAGCGCGGTAATCCGGGTTGCCAGTTGCAGCAGGTAATCGGCGCGGGCGAAGGCCAGGCAAGCCAGACCGGTCATGACCGCCGTGCCGTTCATCAGCGCCAGGGCTTCCTTGGGGCGCAGCACCAAAGGCTCCCAACCCAACTCGCGATGCACGTCGCTGGCCTGGCGGCGCTCGCCACGGAACATGACTTCGCGCTCGCCGGACAGCGTCGCGGCGACATACGACAGCGGCGTCAGATCACCACTGGCGCCCACCGAACCTTCTTCCGGAATCAGCGGCAGCACGTCCTGATCGAGAAACGCCTGCAAGCGTTCCAGCAACTCGACACGCACCCCGGAAACCCCCTGACACAACGATTGCAAACGCGCCGCAAGTACCGCGCGAGTGGCTTGCGCATCCAGCAGTTTGCCCAGGCCGCAGCCATGAAAGGTGTACAGATGACGCGGCAAGGCTTCCACATGATGCAGCGGCACGGCCACCACGCAGGAATCGCCATAACCGGTGGTCACGCCGTAAATCACGCCTTCCTTGTCCAGCAGCGAATCGAGAAACTGCGCGCCCTTGGCGATGCGCTGGCGAAAGGCGCTGTCACTTTGCAGGGTGGTGGGCACTTGGCGATTGGCCAGGGCCAGCACGTCTTCAATCTGCAATGCACGTTCGCCGAAGGTAACCGGCTCAGGAACTTGATTCGTCATCGGACTTCCAGAAAGGATAGAAATTGAACCATTGTTGCGGGGCTTGCAGGCAATAGTGGCTGAGGCGGTCGGCGTAACGCTGCGCCCATTGGCCGATCACTTGCTGGCGATCGCTGCGCCGCCATTCGATGGCATCGGCGAACGGTTCGAGAATCACCCGATAGCCGTTCGCGCCCTTGAGGCAGAAAATCAGATGGATCGGGCATTTCAGCAGCCCGGCCAGCAGCCATGGGCCTTGAGGAAACGCAGCGGTGCCGCCGAGGAAATCCACCTTGGCATTACGCCCGCCATGCAGCGCGACGCGATCACCGGCAATCGCCAGCCATTCGCCGCGATCCAGACGCTCGCTCAATTGGAGCATGATCATCGGGTTCAGCTCGCTGACCTGAATCAGCCGCAAGTGAGTGGCCCCGGCTTCGCCCAGCAAGCGATTGAAACGTTCGGCGTGCTTGGTGTGGACCAACACGTTCATGGTGACTTTTTCGCCCAGCTCGGCCAGCGCGCGGCAGACTTCAAGGTTGCCCAGGTGCGCGCCCACCAGCATCTGCCCGCGCTGACCGCGCAATTGGGTGCGTAAACCGGCGGGGTCGACGATATCGATCTGTTCCAGGCGCAACTTGCCGTTCCACACGTCGAGCTTGTCCAGCAACGAGTCGGCAAACGCCATGAACTGGCCGAACACCCGGCGTTGGGTCGGCAGCAATTCCGGTCGCGCGCTCCATTGGGCCAGCCGCCGCTGGTATTCCCAGGCGCTTTTGCGCGCCTGACGACCAAACAGAAAAAAGTACAGGACAATGCCGTACAGCAACGGGCTCAATACCCGTCGACCCAGACGCTTGGCGGCCCAGGCGGTGAGCTGCATGAGCATGAAACTGCCGCGTTCTTCGTGATCGGCCCAGTGTTTATCCGACTGCTGATTGCTCATGGCAGCCACCGTCGCCAGAGAATCAACGGGAAACGCGCGAGCATGCCAAAGAACAATCGGGTGTGCATTTTCGTGATCAGCACATTGTCGTGAAACATGCGGAAGTGCGACACGCCGTCCTGTGGGTAATGCACGTTGACGGGCAACCACTGCATCGGCAGATTGCGCCACGCCAGACGCACCAGAATGTCCGAGTCGAAATCCATGCGTTTGCCGATCTGCACCGTATCGATCAGCTGCACCACGGGCTGCAGCGGGTAAATCCGGAAGCCGCACATGGAATCCTTGATCTGCAGTGAAAGCGTGTTCACCCAGACCCAGAAGTGCGTCAGGTAACGGGCGTACAGCCGGCCTTTGGGCACGCTGGCATCGTATTGCGGGTAGCCGCAGATCACTGCATTCGGCTGTTGCCGGGAATGTTCGATGAACAGCGCGATGTCGCTTAGATCGTGCTGGCCGTCGGCATCGACTTGCAGTGCGTGGCTGAAACCCCTGCGCTGGGCCTCGCGAAACCCCGCCATCACCGCGCCACCTTTGCCTTGATTGGCGGGCAGCGTGAGCAGGTGGACGTTCTCGCCTTGCGCCAGCGTGCGTAACACCGCCGCACAAGCGGGGCTGCTGGCGTCATCCACCAACACACACGGCAACCCCGCTGCCAACACCGCTGCTACCACGGCCGACACGGCGTGTTCATGGTCGAACACCGGAATGATTGCGCAGGGGTTATGCATGAGGTGAACAGCCTGTTGGAGCGAGGCTTGCCCGCGAAGACAATATTCCTGATCCAGATAATGCTTCGGATGTACCGGCCAATTCGCGGGCAAGCTCGCTGCCACAGGTTTTGTTGCGCTTAAACATCCGCCACCTCCAGCAATATCCGCCCGCTGGAGCACGCGGCTTCGCTGTTGCGATAGGTGAAGTAGAGTTTGCCGCGTTCGGCGTCGAAGCGCAGGGTCAGGCTGATTTCATCGCCTGGGCGGACCAGTTGCTGGAACTTGAGCACTTCCATGCCGGCGAATTTCGGCGGCAGATCCAGCAAACGCTGGCCCAGCGCCATTGCCCAGTCCACCTGAACCACGCCAGGCAGCACCGGCGCAGATGGGAAATGGCCGCTGAAATAGGCAAGGTCCGCCGGAACATGCAGGTCCAGATGCAGTACGCCGTCGATCATCTGCTGATTCATCACCTCCGGTTGACGCACTCGCGGTGCCAACAGCAGCGCCTGCACCTCCGCCTGAGGCAATTTGCCCTGCGCGTTGAGCGGCAATTGCCGCAGCAGACGCCAGCGTCGGGGCAGGGCGATGGCTTCGCAGTGCGGGCGCAAATGCTCGCGCAAGGTTTGGGTCAGGCTGCGTCGGCCCTGATTGCGCAATGCGTTCAACCCTGCGGCATTGAGCACCACCAAGGCGCCCAGCGACGCGCGTTTCTCCTGAATGACCCCCAAGCGCGCCTCGTTCACCCAGGCATGGCAGGTCAGCGCCTGTTCCAGCAGCGGCAGGGAAATGCGCTTTTCTTCGAGTTTGACGATGCGGTCCAGACGACCCAGCAATTCGAAGCGGCCGTCCTCGCTCATGCGCACGGCATCGGCGCTGTGTTCGATGTGGCCCGGTGGCATATAGGTTGAACTGATCAGCAGCGCACCATCGCCATCCTGCTCCAGCCGCACGCCGTCGAACGCCTGCCAGTGGTTTTCGCCCTGACGCCAGGCAATGCCACCGGTTTCCGAGCTGCCGAGAATTTCCGTCGGCCATTGCCCGAGCCGTGCATGCAGGCTCGCGGCGGCTTCGCCGGGCAATGCGCCGCCCGAGGAAAACACCCGGCGCACCGCGCTCAAGGCCGGCCAGTCGAGGTTGTCGCCCATGCGTTTGAGCAGCGCGGGGCTGGCAACCCAGGCAAAAGCCGGGTGTTCGCGACTGGCGCGCTGCAAGTCTTCCGGAAAAGGCAATTGTTTGCGTACGAAACTGCGCCCGGCACTCAGCGGCCACAACACGCGAAACAGCAGGCCGTAAATATGCTGACTCGCCACGCTGCCGATGATGCAGGCCTGACCCAGTTCCGCGCCCCACAGGGATTCCAGCGCCTGAATCTCGTTGGCCAGCTGCCGCAGGCGCTTTTCAATCAGCTTGGGTTCGCCGCTGGAGCCGGAGGTACACAGGCTCAGGCGGCATTGGTCCAGATCCAGCAAGGCGGGCGGCAGGGGATCGGCGTGCAGCTCGCGCAAATGGAGGTCGCCGGGCTGATCGGTCAGCCAGCCATCGACGTGGTCGGCCCAGCGTTCGCGGGTCTGCGCTTGCAGGTCGGCGGGCAGCAGCACGCTGACGCCGGCCCGCCAGGCACCGAACAAGGCGACGGCCAGTTCCCCGGCATCTTCCAGGTGCAGCGCCAGACGCTCGATGCCCCGGGCTTGCAATGCAGCGGCGAGGCTCAAGGCCTGGGTGCAGAATTGCGCGTGGTTCAGCGCGGGTGCCTGGGTCAGTTCGCGGTCGGCCTGGGGTTCGAGCAACAGTTGCTCAGGCTTGATCCAGTTGAGGGCGATCGGATTCATGGGGTTCAAGTGTTCCATTTGAGTTCGCCGCTGCGCACGCGCCGGCGGACTATCCATTCGCCTGCAAACAGCAAGGCCATCAACCCGTAGGAAATCAGCCCGGTGTACAGCGTCCACCACGACAGCGGCGCCCACAGGGTCAGGGCCGCAGCCATCAGGCCGTTGCCGAGGAAGAACCAGCACCAGACTTCAGTGACCTTGCGCGTGTAGCGCACCGCGACGACGGGCAGATCCGCTTCACGCATGCGCGCCAGACGCTCGACCATCGGTGGGCCATAAATCAGGCTCAAGCCAAACAGGCCCAGCATCGAGGCGCTGATCAGCACCGGATACCAGCGCAGCAACAGCGGGCTGTTGAACGCGCCCAGAAGCAGGCAAAAACCAAGGGCGACCAGCGGCGTGATCAGGCTGCCGGGGCGCTTTTCGGAGGTCAGCGCACGCCCTAGCCACAGGCTGCCGAGCAGTAAGGCGAACTGCCACGGGGCGAAGTGTTCGGTGCCGTAATAAACGGCAAATGGATACACCGCGCCCGCCAGCAGCAGCCCTGCGCCGATCAGCCGCTTCATGCGGCGGCGTTGACCAGACGGTAAACCGCCTCGACCACGTCGTTGACGGTGCGTACGGCCTTGAATTCTTCGGCGGCAATTTTCTTGCCGGTCTTGCGCTTGATGTGATCGATCAGGTCCACGGCATCGATGCTGTCGATTTCCAGGTCCTGATAGAGATTGGCTTGCAGACTGACTCGCTCAGGCTCAAGTTCGAACAGCTCAACCAGCGCCTCGCGCAGGATTTCGAAGATGTCTTCACGGGTTTGCATGTTCAGTCCTCAGGCCACTTGCCGGGCGATGACAAACGCCGCAAGGCTGTCCACGCTGGTGAAATGATCGCGGGTGTCCTTGGCGTCGGCGTCGATCTTGATGCCGTAGCGCTTCTGGATGGCCAGGCCCAGTTCCAGTGCGTCAACGGAGTCCAGTCCCAGGCCTTCGCCGAACAGGATCTGATCGTTGCCGATGTCGTGGGTGCTGATGTCTTCCAGGCCCAGGGCGTCGATGATCAGCTGTTTGATGTCACGGTGCAGATCGCTCATCTGAGGCGAGCTCCTTGATGAAATAGTGATGCAGGTAATCGTTGAGCTTGCGCGAGGCGACGGGCGCCGGGCCAAGGGCAGCAAAGGCTTGTGGATCTATATCGGGTCCGACGCACAGGCTGAAATGCACGCGACGCTGGGGGATGCGGTACCAGGGCTCGGCCTTGGTCAATGTTGTCGGGCTGACCTTGATCACCACGGGCGTGATCACGCTGGCACCGCGCAGGGCAATCGACGCCGCGCCACGGTGGAATTCCGGTGCCTGACCCGGCTGGGTGCGGGTGCCTTCCGGGAAAATGATCAGCGTCTGCCCAGTGCGCAGGGCGTCTGCGGCGTTGTCCAGCATGTCGACATTGCCATCGTTGCTGATGTACTCGGTGGCACACACCGGCCCGCAGGTGAACGGATTTTTCCACAGGCTGCGCTTGACCACGCAATTGGCGTCGCGCACCAGCCCGATCAAGAACACCACATCGATCAGCGAGGGATGGTTGGCGATGATCATCTGACCTGGCCGGCCCAGTCTTTCGGCGCCTTGCACGTCATACGTCAGCACGCCGAGCCGGGCCATGATGCGAATGAACAGCCAGAATAACCAGCCGATGGTGCGCCTGGCCCGTTGTCTGTGGGTCAGCGCATCGCCCGGCAACCAGCCGAGCACCGGGAAAACCACCAGGCGCAGGCACAATCCGCCCACCCCGAACAGGGCAAAGGACATCGCGGTCGCCAGCAGACGCCAATAATAGGCGTCGCGGCCTCTATTCAGCGGTTGCGTTGCCAATTCCATAACCGGTTCTTCCAGGGATGTTGGCAAGCGGTCTGCGCGCTGTTGAGGGCGCACAACAGATTCAGTGCATGTGGCCAAGGGCTTCGCCCCAGCGCTTGGGTATTGGTCTGCAACGACAGCTGCCAGTCGTCGCCGGGCGTCAGTAGCAGGCCCACGGCATAAGGAAACGGCACGTCGTCGATCCAGTCGGCATAGGCCTCGGGAGGCTGCTCTTCGGTAATCACCAGCAATACCGCAGGCGCGCCTTCGGCCAGCAAGGCGGCGGCTTCGAATGCGCCGTGTTCCAGGCCATCGCCGGTGGCGGCCAGGGCGGTCATTTCGCTGGTTTCGCCGCGCATGATCGACCACAGGCCAATCACTGAGTTGTGTACGGACAAGCTGAATTGGGTGGGTGACAGCGGCTGCTCGGTGGCGACATCGCAGAGTATTTCGAAGGTGCGAGGCGTTTCACCATGGCGCGAAACGAACACCAGCGGCAGGCGCTCATGCCCTTCGGCCAATGGCCAGCCCACGGCAAAGGCCATGCGCGCCATACGCCCGAGGCGGCGACGCTGCATGGCGGGCAGAAATGACACGTCCGGCGCCTCATCGCTGCTTTTCAATAGCGTCGGTTGTTGGCTCCACTGCTGCCACTTTTCGACGTCCGCGAGGCCAGGGGCCCAGGCGCGCCATTGTGCGATGTTGAAGGTGATCAAAAATTCTCTTCCCGCCCCTGCGGGCTACTTCTCGCTGCGTTACTGCCAGGGATATTGCCGACCAGCGTGCGACATCGGCCGAATGGCTGGCATTATCCCGGTGGGGGTGATGAGTAGCAATTTGTTAAGTAAGAAATATCCATTTGAAGTGTAGGTTTCGTCGAGTTTCTGCGTCTGATTTGGTGAAGCGCTCGCCCTTGTCACACGCTTTGCATAGACTCGTTCCATTCATCGGTTTTCTTCAACCTACCAGGAGGTCCGTCCATGCGTCGGGTGGTATTCAATCAGAAAGGCGGGGTTGGCAAATCCAGCATTGCCTGCAACCTGGCTGCGGTCAGCGCCCAACAAGGCTATCGGACGCTTTTGGTCGATCTTGATGCCCAGGCGAATTCGACCCAGTACCTGACTGGCCTGACCGGCAACGATATCCCTATGGGCATCGCTGATTTTTTCAAGAACACCCTGTCTTCCGGGCCTTTCGCCAAGAAAAACCATGTCGATATCTACGAGACGCCGTTCGACAACCTGCATGTCATCACTGCCACTGCCGAGTTGGCTGACCTGCAACCCAAGCTGGAAGCGAAGCACAAGATCAACAAGCTCCGGAAGTTGCTCGACGAGCTGGATGACGATTACGAACGTATCTATCTGGATACGCCGCCAGCGCTTAACTTCTACGCAGTTTCGGCACTGATCGCGGCGGATCGCGTCCTGATTCCCTTCGATTGCGACAGTTTTTCCCGCCAGGCGCTGTATGGCCTGATCAAGGAAATCGACGAATTGAAAGAGGATCACAATGAAGCGCTGCAAGTGGAGGGGATTATCGTCAATCAGTTCCAGCCGCGAGCGAGCCTGCCGCAGCAGATTCTCGATGAGCTGATTGCCGAAGGATTGCCGGTGTTGCCGGTGTATCTAAATGCTTCGGTAAAAATGCGTGAATCCCATCAAGCGAGTACCCCGCTGATTTATCTCGATGCACGGCATAAATTGACCCAGCAGTTTGTGGAGTTGCATACGCTGCTTGAGGCGTGAAATCGGTAGGAAAGAGGGACCTGTCCCCGAAACGGCCGGTGCCAACGTTGAAGATCTTCCCCGGCAGAACCGCCGCCTTCCCGGACGAGTCCGGTCCTACCGGGTAATACACAACCCGGTAGGAGGGGACTTGTCCCAGGTGCGCCTAAATGACATCCGGAAGTGGCGCAAACAACTTGCAGCGGATGGTTCCGTCCTTGATTGAGCGGTTGATCCGCTTGGCGTTCGCTTTCGCCTGCTCGGCCAGATCGGCAGGAATGGCAATGGCGGCGTCCATATCAGCCTTGATGACTTCCTGGGTCGCGATGAGTGTGTTGGATCCGGGCTTGCAGCCGCACTTGACGAGATGCCCGTGGGTGGCGACGGCGACGAATTCATCAATATAGGTTGGGTTGCCTTCGGCGATGTAGCCGACACGTTCGCAGGCTGAACACCAGGTCGGATCGCCCATGCGGGCAAACCGTCGCAGTTCCATCAACTCCGTGGCGGATGCGCTCAGGACAAAACCGCCGCTGGTGGTTGGATCGCCTTCCCTGACTACATATGACATGGCTTGTACTTCTCTCGACGTTGGCTGGAATGCAAATGCTAGGTCGAAAAAGCCGTGTCAGGGGCGTCCGGATTACGTTTAGGACAAGTCCTACGGCAAATTCAGCAATCCATCACAAGCAGGTTTGGCGCAGTCCTTCATTACAGGCTCAAATCCCTTGGCTTTTCAGCCAGGCGAGCAACTGCTGCAACGGGAACGCGCCGCTTTGTCGGGCGACTTCCTTGCCGTTCCTGAACAGGATCAGGCTGGGAATCGAGCGGATACCCAGCTGTGCGGAAAGTTGCTGATTGGCTTCACTGTCCAGCTTGGCCAGCCGACAACGCCCGGCCAACTCGGCGGCCGCCTGCTCGAAGACCGGCGCAAACGACTTGCACGGCCCGCACCATTCAGCCCAGACGTCCACCAGCAGCGGCAGGTCGCCCTTGATCTGACTGGCGTAGTCGCCTTCAGTCAAATTGAATGGTTTGCCCAGTAGCACCGGTTGCTTGCAGCGCCCGCATTTGGGCTGATCGCCCAGGCGCTCGGCGGGAATACGGTTCAGCCCGTTGCAGTGCGGGCAGGGGATCATCATCGATTCGGACATGACGGCTCCAGACATTGAGTGGCAGTACGCGGATTGTACCGTCCGTTGTCGCTGAGGAGCGTGTGAATGCAGTGCGTTGGAGCGCGGCTTGCCCGCGAACCTGCCGTAGGAGCGACTGTAGGAGCGACTTCAGTCGCGAGCCGCCCATCAACTGCCCTCCCGGCTAGCCGGTCCTACAACAACCCTCGCCAATAGGGCCACGTTCGGCCTTAATACCTGCTCCATTAGAAATGGGTGGTCGAGAGTTACTTAGTTGTATTCTTGTAGGACCTCTCTTACTGCGGTTAGGTACTTATCTGAAAATCCACCATTGTTAGTCAGCGTTCACCCTGTAAATTCAGGGCGTTGCCAAAAACCTATCCTTTCGAGTAGTTGTCAGTTCTTTTTAAAGTGGGTACCGTTTTTTCATTGTTATTTGACAGGTACTCAGAGATGAAAAATAAAAATGTATTGAGGTTATGTGGTGGTGTCGTTGCTTTGGTTGTGGCGGGTTATGCTCAGGCAGGGCCCGAGGTGACGATTACGTTCAAGAATAACAGCGATTCGAAATCAACTTATGATGTGGTGGGTAGCAGCGCCTATAGTTATGCCGAGGCTAACCCAAAACCGATGCCTGAAGTTCAGGCTCATGAGTCTGATGTCTATCGCGTCAGGGGCGCGCAATCTCCTGATGTCACAACAGTCGTATTTCAGTACAAAATGGGCGCTAAAACCTGCAAGTTTAAAACCAGCTATATCAAGTTGCCGAGTCGCAGCGGGACTGTACCGAAGTGGAACAAAAGCGAACAATCCTCGGGTGGCGCGCGCTGCGAAGCAAGGATCACCGGGACTGATTTCGCCACTCACGATTGGGCAGTCGAATTCTCAATGAAATAAGCCTTGCGTCATGCAGTCTGAATAGCCGCAGCCGCCATGGAAAATACCTGTTCATGCCGGCGGGCTATTCGGACTTCTTACCCTGTCCCTTGTAAAGGCCTGCTCATGATAAATAATATTCCTGGCAGCACCCGCGTTATAAATACCTCAACCTCACAAGTTACTCCTGTTGCCGCTGTCGCTTCCAGTAAAACAGGGTTGATTGCACCTGCTCAATCCGAGGGAGCTCCAATGCTGTCCACCCTGTCTCGTCAGTTGGCAGCAAGTGCCGAGCGCGCCGAGGCGCGGGACAAGACGCTGGACCGGCGGCAACTCGGAGTTGAGGCGCGCCGGCTGCGCGGTCAGATTTCGAGCGATGACCCTGTGCATAACAGCGAAGTTCCCGATACGGATGATCAGGACTTATTGAAAAGGGCGAGAGAGGCCACCGATTATGTGACGCGCTTTCATCTGCATGGTCGCAGCCTCAAAAACCCTTTTGCAGAGTTGTCGAGGGAGCAGCTGAATTTGATCGTCCATGACGAACATGGACCCTATACGATCAACGAAAGGCACGCTGCCTACTATGAAATCGTTGGCCTTGAATCTAAATGGAACAAAACTTTATGGGGGCCTGCCGATATCGAGTCTGCAATGAATGATGGCCGAACTCCAGGGTTCTACACCGAAGTGCTAAACCACTATAAAACCCTTCCTCTTATCGAGCAGGCCGACTATCCCGAGGAGTACGAAACGCGTCTGCTGGCCAGAATCAAGGAGGAGAGCGACCCCAGCGCCGAGAAATCGAAAGACTTCAAACTCCTGACCCTGTTCGAAGTTCTGGCCAAACTTAAAACGTTTGGCAATCAGGAGGCGGCTGGCGACGTCGGTGCAAACGCTGTTGCAGCTTCGGTTAAGGAATCCGGTAACTAGTTATAAAACTTGCTAAGAGGTGCGCATATGGTCATTCAAATTCAAGGTTCAGCTGCGTCCGTTGTTCCTAAAGCTCCATCTGCAGTAGAAAGCTCGTCCCCGGTTAACAAGTCAATAAAACCGATAAAAGTCCCCGATGAACACTCAGGCAAAGCCAGCATGTCTGCTCTTTCTCGCCAACTGGGAGAAAGTGCGGTTCGCGCAGAAACCCGGGATAAAACACTCAACCGCAGTGAGCTGGGTACAGAGGCGGACAGGATATTGGTAGCGCTGGTGGATAATTACGAGGCGAAGAAAGACGTCCACAATCGCGAAGTGCCCAAGAGTGACGATCCTGACCTGCTCAATCGGGCTCAACAGGCCACAGCGTTTCTAGCCAAGAGATTCGCGGGTGACGAGGGCGGCAAAAGTCCTTTCTCCGGCTTGTCGAGGGAACAGCTGGTGCTGATCGCCTATGACGATAAAGGGCCGTATACCGTGAATGAGAGGCGCGTGGCGTGGGGTGATGCGCAAAAGATCGAATCCGACTGGAGGTTCAAGACCGTAGCTCAAGGAAGCTTAGATGCCAGTGTTACCGGGAGGTATCCCAAGTTCCTGACTGAGGTCTTGGAGCATTACCGAGCCCTGCCCGCCATCGAGCAGGCCCAATACGACGAGGGTTATGAAACCCGCTTGTTGGACAACATCAAAAACGACGGCGGTCTCCCCAAACAGGACGACCACCTGCCCAATCTGTTCGAAATCCTCGCCGGACTTCAGCGGCCGGAGAAGAAGCCTGAGCAGCCGCCAGTCAGGGACGTCGGCGATACAGTCGAGGCACCAGCCAAAGCCAGAACCAAGGCCGACACGCCAGTCGCTGCCGCCCCTGAAACATCGGCCGTCAAGACGAGCAACTTATCTCCAGATGCTTCCCCCACTCCGGCGGGCGTTCCGCGTAGTTAGCCATGCCGGGTTGTTCGGTGAAGGGGTTGCACAGCACTTGGTGCAAGCGGCGGACTTCTTCGTAGTTGCCGTCTTCGGCGGCATCGATGGCTTTTTGTGCCAGGTAGTTGCGCAGGATGTACAGCGGGTTGACCGCGTGCATCCGGGTCTGGCGTTGTTGCTCGGTGCCGTTGTCTTCTCGCGAAATACGCGCCGCGTACTCCTCGCCCCAGGCGTCGAAGCCTTTGATATCGACGAAGTCGTCGCGCAGTGAGGCCAGGGCTTGAGCGGCAGGATCGTTGCCCAGGCGGCGGAAGAACAGGCTGTAATCCACACCGCTGTTCTGCATCAGCTTGAGCAGTTTAGCGATCAGTTGTTCGTCAGCCTCTTCGGCGCTGGTCAGGCCCAGACGGCGGCGCATCAGGTCCAGGTAGTGCGCCTGGTACAGCGGCAGGAACAAACCGAGGGTCTCGCGCAAGGCTTCGACGCTGATGAACGGCGTCAAGGCCTGGGCCAGCGCGCTGAGGTTCCATTGGCCGATGGGCACCTGATTGCTGAAGGAGTAGCGGCCTTCGTGGTCGGAGTGGTTGCAGATGAAATTCTGGTCGAAGTCATCAAGAAACGCGAACGGCCCGAAGTCGAAGGTGATGCCCAGAATGGACATGTTGTCGGTGTTCATCACGCCATGACAGAAACCATAAGCCTGCCACTTGGCGATCAACTCGGCATTGCGCTCGACGATTTCCCGGAACATTGCCAGATAGGGTTCGGCCTGTTCAAGGCACTGCGGGAAGTGCATGGCCAGCACGTGCTCGCCCAGTTCCTTGAGCTGTTCCGGCTGCTTGGTGTAATAAAAATATTCGAAGCTGCCAAAGCGGATATGACTCGGCGCCAGACGCAGCACCATCGCTGCACGTTCCTGTTTTTCCCGCCAGACCGGCGTGCTGGAGCCGATCACGCAGGCGGCGCGGCTGCTGGGAATGCCCAGCGCGTGCAGCGCTTCGGAGGCAAGAAATTCGCGGATCGAGGAGCGCAGCACCGCGCGACCATCGCCCATGCGCGAATACGGCGTCTGGCCCGCGCCCTTGAGGTGCAAGTCCCAATGCTCGCCAGCGTCGTTATAGACCTCGCCCAGCAGCAGGCCGCGACCGTCGCCCAGGCGCGGGTTGTAGGAGCCGAACTGATGCCCCGAATACACCATCGCCCGAGGATCAGCGTCGGCCCAGAGCTTGTGGCCGCTGAAGATTTCGGCGAACACCTGCTGTTCGGCTTGTGCGGGATCGAGATCGAGCAAGGCCAATGCCGCAGCGCTGGCAACCACCAGGCGCGGGTCGGCGATGGGCTCGGGGAGCACCGAAGTGGAGAACGCATCGCCCAGACGGGCAAAGCGGTTATCGAAGGTCAGTTCGTCGAGGGCTTTCAAGGGCCATCTCCAGCAGAATGTCCGACTAGTTTGCTAGGTTATTCGTCATGAGTCCAGTTGCGAGGTTACCCGTGGCACCGGCTCGTAGGAGTGGCTCGTAGGAGCGGCTTTAGCCGCGAGAGCATCAGCCGCGAGCGTGTGCTCCCGGCTGAAGCCGGTCCTACGGGGATTGTTTTGTAAAACGCCTTTTCAGTCCAGGCGCAGTTCCGGTGGCTCCGGCGCGTCTTTAGGCGCCGGTTTTATCGGGGTGGTCGTCTTCACAGGCGCGTCGGCAGAACCTTCATCGAGCTTGAGCGGCCCGCCTGGATTCGACGGCTCGTCCTCGACCGGTACCAGTTTGTATTCCTGGCCGTGCAGGTTCTTCAGGTACACCTCCATCTGGCGGAACGAGATGTTGATGTGCTGCTTCTTGAACTCGCTGTTGATGAAACGGTTGATCTCGTCGAGTACCGGGTTACGGTCGCCCAGGTCGCGCACGTGCATGCGCAACTCGTGATCCAGCGTGCTTTCGCCGAAATTCAGGAAGTACACGATAGGCGCCGGGTCTTTCAGCACGCGCGGATTGTCCTGCGCAGCCTTGAGCAGCAGGCGGCGCACCAGCTCCAGATCGGAGCCGTAATCGACGCCGAGCTTGAGGGTGACCCGGGTCACGGTGTCGGTCAGTGACCAGTTGATCAGCTGCCCGGTGATGAACGTCTTGTTCGGGACGATGATGTCTTTGCGATCAAAATCGGTAATGGTCGTGGCGCGGATGCGAATCTTGCTGACCGTGCCCGACAGGTTGCCGATGGTGATGGTGTCGCCGATACGCACCGGGCGTTCGAACAGGATCATGATGCCGGAGATGAAGTTGGCGAAGATTTCCTGCATGCCGAAACCCAGGCCCACCGACAGCGCCGCCACCAGCCATTGCAGCTTGTCCCAGCTCACGCCGAGTGCCGACAAGGTCGAGACGAAACCGATACCGGCGATGGCGTAGGACAGCAGCGTCGTGGTGGCATAAGCACTGCCCTGAGCCAGGCTCAGGCGTGACAACACCAATACTTCCAGCAAACCGGGCAAGTTGCTGGCCAGCACGAAGGTGATAACGATGATCACCAGTGCGCCAATCATGTCGCCGAGGCTGATCGGCACCATGCTCATGGTCGCGCCGGTGCCGCTGGTGTATTCGTAGAGGGTGATGTTGTCCAGATACGAGAACACCGAGATCAAGTCCGACCACACCCAGTACAAGGCGCCGATGAAACCGGCCAGCAGGGCCAGGCGAATCAGGCGCAGGGATTGCTGGTTGACCTGCTCGATGTCCAGCGTCGGTTCTTCAACCACCATATCGCCATCGCCGCTTTCCTTGGCGGCCTGCCGTTTGGCGAGAGCCCGCTGATACGCCAGGCGTCGCGCCGCAACCCCGAGACCGCGCACGAACGCCGCCTCGACCACCAGCCAGAACATCAGCAGATACAGCGTGTTGATCAGGCGATCACTGAGTTTCAGCGCGGTGTAGTAATAGCCGAAACAGACGGCGATAAACAGCGCGATGGGCAGGGCGGTAAACGCCAGGCCGACGGCGCGGCGAAACAGCGAGGCATTGTGGTGGGTCGGGCTGACCAGCAACAGACGACTGAGCAAGAAGGCCATCAAGCCGTAACAGGTCAGGACCACGCCAATACCCAGCACATCGTCGGCCAGGGAAGCGGGTTGATGCTCGGCGACGGCGACCACCGCCACCAGCGCCAGCACCACCAGGCCCAGACGGCGAACCCAGCGTTGCAGGAATTCGACCTGCGCCTTTTCCCAGCGGAAATGCAGTTGCGCCACGCCGCCCGGCGCCAATATGCGGTAGGCCGTGTAGAACACCAGCCACGCCAGGGCGATTTGCAGCAAGGCCGCGCCCAGATTGGTGTTTTGCCCGCGTGCATCGATCTGCAGCGCATAACCACACAGCGCCAAAGCGAGAGCCAGCGGCATGGCCAGCAGCACATTGATCAGGATCGCCAGCGGCGTTTGCCACTGACTGTCACGCTTGAAGTGGCCGATGTCGGCGTGCAGCCGGTTGAGCTTGTGGTAGAGCGCCTTGCGTTTCCACGTCAGTACGCCGATCAACAGCAGCAGGGGCAGGAACAGCAGCGGGCGCTGGGTCAAGCCATCACTCAGCTCGCTGATACTCGATGCCCAGGGCAGGGTCGTGACCTGCTTTTCCAGGCGCGGCCAGATCCCTTGAAACCACTCCACGTCCAGCGGCTTGTTGCTGGGGATCCAGAACATCTGCTCGTCCAGCGTCTCGCGCAGGCTCATGGCGGTGCTGACCAGCTGCTTCTGATTGAGCTGCAGCGTGATGGACTCGTTAAGCAACGAACTCAGCTCGCGGTTCAGGCGTTCGAGCAGATCGCTGCGGGTAACGGCCATGTCCAGCAGGGTTTTGCGCAGTTGCGGGGTGATTTCCTCGGGCGGCTGCGTGGCCAGCAGCTTCTCGACGTAGGCCGCCGGACTGCTCATCTGCTCGCGCTGCTGATTGACCTCGAACTGATAGAGGCGAATGTCGGCGATTTCGTCAGCCAGGCCTTTGTCCAGTTGCAGGTGTGGCAGTGCCTGTTTCTGTTTGTAGAGGATTTTCGACAGCAGCAGGCTGCCGCGCAGCACGTTGATCTGTTCGTCCAGCGCCTGATCGCTTTGGGTCAGGTTATCCAGTTGTTGCTTGGTCTTGAGGTTTTGCTGCGTCAACTCATTGAGGCGGTCGGTGCCGCGCAGCAAATAGTCGGAAAGCTTGAGGTTGGCGGCGCTTTCGGTGGCCAGCAGGCTGCTGCTGCCAGCTTTTTCCGCTGCCAGGGATTGCTGCGTCACGGTCTGTTGCGACTGAGCGCGGCGCTTGTCGTTGATCAGGGTTTGCAGCTCCTGGATTTCCTGCTCCTGACGCGCGACTTTTTCGGTCAGCAAGTCATGCTGGCTGTTGCCCAGATCCTGCAATTGGCTGTTGCCCGCCAGTTCCTGGCGACGCAGTACCGTCAGTGCATTGATCGCCGCCAGCTCGGCATTGAGCTGGTTGCGCTGTTCGGTGCTGAGGCTTTTGCCGTTGTCCTTGCCCATTTTCAAGAGCGTGTTGATTTGCTGGATGCGCGTCTGGTTGGTGCTGATTTCCGCCTGGGCGCGCTCGGGACGGGTCTGGGCGGTGATCACCAGACTGCTGGCGTCATTCAGGGCTTTTTGCAGGTCGCTTTGCTGGGTGCTGCGTTGACTCAGCAATTGTTCGAGCTGCGGCACGTCCAGATTGTTATAGCGCTGCGCCACCGGGATGACTTTGCTGGCTTTCAGGCGCACCAGTTCACGCTGGTTTTCGCCGGTCTGCTTGGGCGCTTCGGCCAGTTGCTGCTTGAGCGACGTCAGCTTCTGCTCGCTCTCGCGCTTGTTGGACAGGAACGTCAGGGTCTGCTCGAGCACCTGTCGCAAGGCTTTTTGATCAGCGTCCGGCAGTTTGCGGTCGGCGATTTTGTCCAGGCTTTGCTGCACCGCTTCGCTGGTGGGCGGGTCGGCAGCCAGAACTGGGAATGAAGACAGGCACAGGCCGAGCAGAATGGCAGCAAAGAAATTACGCAGGGGCAACATAGACACCGGTCGAGCTGATCGAATAGAAGGGCAGTTTAGAGGAACAACCCGGGACCCGGGCGGCTTCCTTCCGGGAATCTGACGCCGACTTTGAGGATCTTGTTCCCCTCCATCACCGCAACAGTCCAAATAGTTCCATTCCATTCAATCTGGTCACCGACCACCGGCTCGCCGCGATTCTTCTGCACGATGAATTTGCTCAGCGGCATGTTCGAGTCCAGGCCGTCCAGCTTCAGACCATACAAAGCCGCCACCGCGCCCAGCTGGGCGTCGCCTTCGAGGACAAAGTCGCCGAAGAAACGCAGATCCAGACCCCGTTGTGGCGCCTGGCTGAACAGTTTGCCCAGCGCAGCCAGGTTATGTTCATGGCCGATTACGCAGAGCAGATCGTCCACTTCCAGCGTGGTACTACCCGACGGATGGAGCAGTTGCTGGCTGCGAAACAGCGCCGCAATACGCGTGCCTTCCGGCATTTTCAGTTCCCGCAGCGCGGCACCGATACACCATTTTTCTGCGCCGAGACGATAAACGAACAGCTCCCACTCGCTGGTCGGGTGAACCTCCAGCGGCGCACGGGAAATCGGCGCGGGTTCTGGTGGCACCGTGACTTTCAATAATTTGGCCATCCACGGCAGGCTGGTGCCTTGCAGCAACAAAGAGACGAGCACGATGAAGAACGCCAGATTGAAGTACAGCTGCGCATTGGGCAGGTTCGCCATCAGCGGGAACACCGCGAGAATGATCGGTACCGCGCCACGCAAGCCGACCCAGGCGATAAAGGCTTTTTCGCGACCATGAAAGGCCTTGAACGGCAACAGACCGACCATCACCGACAACGGCCGCGCCACCAGAATCATCCACAGCGCCAGACCCAGCGCCGGGACTGCGATGGGCAGCAAGTCGTGGGGCGTGACCAGCAAACCCAGCACCAGGAACATGCCGATCTGCGCCAGCCAGGCCATGCCGTCGAGCATGTGCAGAATGCCGTGGCGGCTGCGGATCGGGCGGTTGCCCATGACCAGGCCGCACAGATACACCGCCAGGAAGCCGCTGCCGTGAATGGCGTTGGTCAAGGCAAACACCGCCAGGCCGCCGGCAATCACCAGGATCGGATACAGGCCGTTGGCCAGATTGATCCGGTTGACCAGTTGCAGCATCAACCAGCCGCCGCCCAGGCCGATGATGCCGCCGATACCGAATTCGCGAAGCAGGTGCGTCAGCAGGCTCCATTCCAGGCTGGTCTGGCCGCTGGCGAGCATGCCGATCAGCGTGACGGTAAGAAACACCGCCATCGGGTCGTTACTGCCGGATTCGATTTCCAGGCTGGCGGTGACCCGCTCGTTCAGGCCTTTGCCGCCCAGCAGGGAAAAGACTGCGGCGGCGTCGGTCGAGCCGACGATGGCGCCGATCAGCAGGCCCTGAATCATGTTCAGGTTGAATAACCATGCGGCCATCATGCCGGTCAAGCCGGTGGTGATCAGCACGCCAACCGTGGCCAGCGACAACGCCGGCCAGAGCGCGACCCGGAAACTGGACACCCGCGTACGCAGCCCGCCGTCGAGCAGGATCACGGCCAGGGCGAGGTTGCCCACCAGATACGCCGTGGCGTAATTGTCGAAAATGATGCCGCCGCCGTCGACGCCCGCGACCATGCCCACGGCCAGGATGATCACCAGAATCGGGATGCCCAGGCGTGACGACAGCGAGCTGACCAGGATGCTTGCCCCAACCAGCAACGCGCCGATCAAGAACACGCTGTTGATGGTCGCAGCATCCAAGGGCGGTACTCCAGACAAAATATGACGATAAAAAAAATGAGGGCGCGAAATGACCATGCAGTCCGCGTGCCAAGGATTCTAACCTGTTGAAATGGCTGGCTGTCAAAAAAGGTTACAACATTAAAGCGCAGTAAATATATAGGGGCCCGCATCCGCGGTTTTTTGATCACGTGCATGACTTCTCCATTAGCAAGGAACGAAGTCATGCCTGCGATTGACACCTCCACCTCGACTGCGACTGTCGAGAATCCAGCGCTCAACGATGAGTTGCGCCTGAAGAAAATTGCCCGGCAGTACATTCAGGACTACCCGGATGCCCACGGTCTGGCGTATGCGACCGCGCTGCATATCTTGAAAAAACATACGAACAAACGCCTGAATCCCACCCAGGTCTACTGGCATCGCTTCAGCGGCGCCATGAGCAGCAGCCGAACCTTCACCGGTTGGGAGCATTCAGGGGTGCCCACCGAGTCCATGACGCTGGTCGAACTGGTCATGCATCGGTTCAGTGCCCGGGATCAGGACGCCAACGATGACTTGCAGGTCTATGGCGGCTTCTACACCGACGGCCCGCAGCATGGGGTCTATAACGAGCGCAACGAAGTGGCGATGCTGCCGCAAGTCGTCTTGCGGGATTTCTGGGCGCTGGATTTGAGCGCGGTGTATCAGCGCAAGATCAAGCAGTTCTGGACCGCCCACGGTGAAAATTTCCGAACCCTGAGCAAGGCGCATTTCCTCGGCGCAGCGGGGCAGGCGCAGCGCGGTGGCGCGTTGTCGGACGCCGACTATCTGACGGTCATCCGCGCCGTTGCCGAAACGCTGCCTCCGGTCATGACCTTGTGCGCCCTGCAGTCACGGGTTGCGCCACAACCCGGCATCAGCTTGCGCAGCTTCGATATTGGCCAATACGTCGCCCACGACGTGGTACGAATCGTCGACAGCAGCGGTGGGCAGATTCTCTACGTGCCGGGCGAAGTCCCGGCCTTTCATCGGTTTGCCAACGATGACCAATTGCGCGCCTGGGTGCTGGAGCGTTGTGCAACCGAGGCATCACGAACGGCTTTTACCTTGCATTTTTTCTCCTCGCAGACCGCCAAGGATCAGGATGGCGGCACCTTCGACCGCTGGATCGGGCAGTTGCAACGCAATGAATGGTCTGACGAAAAGGTCATCAATCGTCTGGATAAGGTCATCGCCGGCGATGTGTTCGAGCACTTGCGCGAACAGGCGCTACACAACATGCACGAGCAGGCGCAATTTCTGACATCCAATGCCAGCCTGCGCAAACAGATATGGATCGGCTATCTGAACGCCTTCATTCGGGTGTTTGGTGCCGTCGCGCCGCTGGGCTGGCCGGTTGCGCTCACGCTGGTGGGCGCAGGGCTCGCCAATGTCGGCTTGAACATCGATCAAGCCGTAAATGGCAATACGCCACGGCTGCGCAAGGCGGGTGTGCTCGGTGCTGTATTCAACTCGGTGTTTGTTGCCTTCAACTTGCCGATTCCGGGCGCAATCGGCGCCGAGGCGTCTGTCGAAGACTGGCTGCCGGTGCTCGACAGCGGCGAATCGTTGGCAAATCTGGAGGGCAACCTGATTTTGCCCGCTGCGGCTCCCAAGGCGATGGGGCGCTTGCAAGGCGTGCACGTGCTGGCCGATGGCGAAACCTGGATCGAGATGCGCGGCGTGCCTTATCGGGTGCTTTATAAAGAAGAGCTGCACAGCTGGGCCGTTGTCGATCCGCAAAACCCCTTCGCCTTCCAGGGCACTCAACCTGTACGGCTCAACGCGCGTGGCGAATGGGAGCTGCTGGCACCGCCGAAACTGAAAGCTGGCGCACCGATGCAGGAAATAGCGGGTTCGTCGTCAGCCGCAAGTGTTTGCGACACATCGTTTGCCAGGACAGAATCGCCGTTCTGGGACACTTACATGCGTTTCGACCTGAAGGAGGAGGAGCGTTTGTCCGAGGTGGCCCTTGCCCGGCAAAAATCCGTAGTGGACGAAAGCGTAAGAGAATATGGGCCTGACTCAGGCTCGGACACAGACTCGGACCTGGACGCCGATGAGTTCGTCACCACCAACGAAGCAGGCGACAGAATCCTCATCGACGCCTGGGGCGACGAACACCGGCTGTTCAAGATTGGCGACGAATACGTCGGCGGACGTGTTGCCGACTACACGCAATACGACGAGATGTTCAACGTCTACCTGCGCAATGGCCAGCCGCAATCCGGTAATCAGGCGCAGCTTATCGAAGAGCTTGTCGAAGACCTCGACAGCATCGGTTACAACAACGATGTGGACCTGTATCGCGGCGGCAGCGGCCATCGTGGCACCTCGGGGGTCACCTTTCGTTCCGGCCAGATAAAAGTTGGCGATATTCTGGTGAGCACCGATTTCACCTCATTCAGCGAAAACCCTTATCTGGCGCGGGTTTTTTCCAGCAGCCAGGCGGGTGAGCAGTCGCACCGGTTTATCCACGACATGGCTGCTGGCGCCGAGATCACCTTTGACGACACGTCCGTGGTCTTTGAGCTGGCGAAGAAAACCTACCAGAGTGCAACGCCTATCGCGCCCTTTTCCGGTGACTGGCAGGAGGCCGAATCCCTCTTCAAGCCCGGCACCTGGTTTCAGGTCGACCGCATCGAGGAAGTGGTGGGTGACCACTTCAAGTTCGTCAAGGTACTGCTGAAGGAAAAACACCGCGCGCTGGAGAAATCCGGTCAATGGGCAGGCAAGACCTTCCATTTGCGCACGGGCGAGCCGTTCAGTCGCGATGACTTCGCCGCCAAGCTCGGGCCGCAAGGCGAGGCGCTGATCGACTTGTTTTTCCCGTTGTGAGGTTCGCCGGATGAGCGTCTAGAACCATTCATCCTGCATCGCCAGACACGTGTCATCACGGGCTTCGAGAATTGCCAGCTCGTGATGGCAGCCGGGTACTTCCCACGTCAGGAAATACCGGGCGGCCTGCAGCTTGCCTTTATAGAAATCCGTATCCGCCGGGTTGCCTGCCGCCAGACCTTGCTCGGCGTGGATGGCTTGTTCCAGCCAACGCCAGCCGATCACCGCATGGCCGAAGGCCTTCAGATACAGCGCAGAATTGGCCAGCGTCGAAGTGACCTTGCCCTGGGCCAGATCAGTCAGTAAACCCAGCGTCACCGTTTGCAGGTGCGCCACCAATTGCTCCAGCGGTGCGCGCAATGCAGTCAGGCTTGCGTGGGATTTGGCCCGTTCACAGGTGTCGGCAATCAGGCGGATCAATTGCTTGAGCCCGGCGCCACCGTTTTGCGCCAGCTTGCGGCCCAGCAAGTCCAGAGACTGAATGCCGTGAGTGCCCTCGTGAATCGGATTCAAACGATTGTCGCGGTAATACTGCTCCACCGGATATTCGCGAGTGTAGCCATGGCCGCCGAGAATCTGGATCGCCAGTTCGTTGGCTTTCAGGCAAAACTCCGAAGGCCAGGATTTGACGATGGGCGTCAGCAGGTCGAGCAGTTCCTGAGCCTTGCTGCGAACCTCTTCGGTTTCGCCGGTGGTGGTGTCATCGAATAAACGCGCGGCATACAAACCCAGATCGAACGCGCCTTCGACGTAGGCTTTCTGGGTCAGCAACATGCGCCGCACATCGGCATGCTCAATGATCGCCACCGGCGCGCTGTCCGGGCTTTTGTTGTCCGGCAAGCGACCTTGCGGGCGTTGCCGCGCGTAATCCAGGGAATACAGATAACCCGCGTAGCCGAGCATGACCGCACCCATGCCGACGCCGATGCGTGCTTCGTTCATCATCTGGAACATGTAGCTCAAGCCCCGATGCGGCTTGCCCACCAGATAGCCGACACACGCGCCGTTATCGCCGAAGTTGAGCGCCGTGGACGTCGTGCCGCGCCAGCCCATCTTGTGAAACAGGCCGGCCAGCAGCACATCGTTGCGCGGGCCAAGGCTGGCATCGTCATTGACCAGAAACTTGGGCACGATGAACAGCGAAATACCTCTCACCCCGGCAGGCGCATCCGGCAACCTGGCCAGCACCATGTGCACGATATTCTCGGCCAGACCGTGATCGCCGCCGGAGATAAAAATCTTGTTGCCCCGCAGGCGATACGTGCCCTCCTCGGCAGGCTCGGCGCGGGTGCGAATGTCCGACAGCGACGACCCGGCATGAGGTTCGGTCAGCGCCATGGTGCCGAAGAACCGGCCTTCGATCATAGGCTGTAAAAAATGTTGTTTCTGTTCATCGCTGCCAAAGCTTTCAATGAGATTGGCCGCGCCCATGGTCAGGAACGGATACGCCGTGGATCCAGCATTCGCGGCCTGAAAATGCGCAAAGCAGGCTTGCGACAGCAGCGTCGGCAACTGCATGCCGCCCGCCTCGAAACTGCGCGTGGCATTGAGAAATCCCGCATCGAGAAACGCATCGACCGCCGGTTTGACCTCAGGAATCAGCACCGCCTCGCCATTTTCATAACGCGGCTCGTTTTCATCAGCCTTCCGGTTGTGCGGCGCGAAATACCTCTCGGCAATCGTCCGCGCCGTGCCAATGGCCGCATCGAATGTCTCACGATTGTGCTCGGCAAACCGTTCCCGCCGGGTCAAAGCCTCGGCGTCGAGCACTTCATACAGCTCGAAAGCCAGATTGCGCGAACAGAGCAGCGTCTCGGACATGGTGACAAACCTTGTGTGGGGATGCGTCGAGTCTAGGATTGAAGGGCGGGGGTGAACAGGAAGATTGATTTGGGTGATGGTGGGGAAAAGGTTGTAGGTGAGCCCCGTAGGACCGGCTTTAGCCGGGAGGGGGTAGGCAACCCAGCGCGTTTGTATCGTCAGAAATACCGCCCTCCCGGCTGAAGCCGGTCCTACGGATTCATTTCAGCGTAGGAGGGGACTCGTCCCCGAAGGCGGTCGTCCAGGCGGCGTTAACATTGCGGTTTTTTTCGTCAGGGCAATCGCTTTCGGGGACGAGTCCCCTCCTACAGGTCATTCGATTTACCGCGCTTCAACACTCACCAGCGATCGATCCAGCTCGGTACGGGCCATTTCAATCAGGTGCACAGCCGAAAACGCCAGGTCGCGTTTCGGGCCATTGAGGCTGTCGCCGGTTTCGTAGGCAGTTGCAGCGGCGCAGCGCAGCAGATCGCTGATGTGGAGAAGGGATTGTTCCAGAGATGTTTCGGATGATGCCTTGTTCATTTTTTGGCTCCTTGGATTTAGCGGAGCCACCGGAGATTCGCTGCTAACCGAATGAAAGGTGGCGGCTTTGTCGCGGGTTAGCAGACCAGGTATCCAAGGCAACCCAGCGCACTCGAAAGTGCCCCGCGCAAAGCCGCCATAGAGCGGCACTTGCGAGCCTTGGATGTTGGACAGGCTGCTAAACCCGATCACTGATGTTCAGCGACCGACCCAGCCTAGAGCCTCGAAATCCCCGGCGCAAGCGGTCAGGATTCTCTCGGAAAGTTCACGCAGAAGAAAGGGAAAAGACACCGGCAGGGCGGTGTAGGAAAGGGTGTTTTGTTAGCTGAGGTAACGATTTTCTCGGGTCGGGCGCGAATCCCGTAGGAACGAGGCTTGCCCGCGAAGAGGCCGTTACATCGCTGCATCTCTGCCGGATGAACAATTGCTTTCGCGGGCAAGCCTCGCTCCAACGGAGCCAGGATCGCCCTTATTGCAAACGCTTTACCCGATGGTCATCAAGCTAGCATTACCACCCGCCGCAGCGGTGTTGACGCTCAATGCGCGTTCGATCACCAGACGCTCCAGTGCCACGTTGGTTTCGCCGTGGGACAGGCCGTTGACGCCGATGATTGCGCCGGCACGTTGCGCCACTTGCTGGCAAACCGAGCGCAGTTGATCGGAATCGCCGTGGTGCAGAACCGCGTCGATGATCACCTCGTCCTTGGTCCAGTCGGCAACCAGCTTGATCCGCGCTTGCACGTCTTTGGGCAGGCGCGTGCGCAAGGTTTTGCTCAGCTCGTTGTCCGGCAGGATCGCGGTGCTGCCAACGGCCAGAACCGCAGCCAGTTGGGTCAGCAAATCGCTTTCTGCTTCCGCCAGGCACAACACGTGTTCCCGAGGCAGGATGCTGTAGCTGTTGCGCTCGCCGGTCGGGCCGGTCAGCAGGCGGGTGATGCCGCTTTGCGATTGCTCGGCAAACTGGCTGCACAGCGCATCCAGCTCTGGCTGTTGATTGCTGGATGCCCAGGTTTTCAGGGCCTGCAACGGTTTGCTCAAGGCTTCGCGCATCCGCGTGTCCGGTGCTGTCAGGGCATCGCCGCGCACGAAGGATTGCTCGATGGCGTCCACCGGGCGTGTCGACAGCAGGCGATACAGATACAGCGGACCGCCAGCTTTCGGACCGGTGCCGGACAAGCCTTCGCCGCCGAACGGCTGCACGCCGACCACGGCACCGACGATGTTGCGGTTGACGTACACGTTACCGGCGTTGACGTTGTCGATGACCTTGGCGATCGTCTCGTCGATACGCGTGTGCACGCCGAGGGTCAGGCCGTAGCCGGAAGCGTTGATCTGGCCGATCAGTTGATCAAGCTCTTTACGCTTGTAGCGCACCACGTGCAGCACCGGGCCGAAGATCTCCCGTTGCAGTTCGTCGAAGCTTTCCAGCTCGATCAGGGTTGGCATCACGTAGGTGCCGCGCTTGATTTCGGCGCTGTCGGCGATGGCGACCTGATAGACCGTGCGGCCTTTGTCGCGCATGGCCTGGATGTGTTTTTCGATCCCCGCCTTGGCTTCGGCATCGATTACCGGGCCGATGTCCACGGATAGGCGTTCCGGGTTGCCAAGGCGGCATTCAGCCATGGCCCCTTTGAGCATTTCGATGACGCGATCTGCGGAATCTTCCTGCAAGCACAGCACGCGCAGGGCGGAGCAGCGTTGCCCGGCGCTGTCGAAGGCCGAGGACACCACGTCGATGACCACTTGCTCAGTCAGCGCCGAGGAATCGACGATCATCGCGTTCTGGCCACCGGTTTCGGCGATCAGCGGGATCGGGCGACCTTGTGAATCCAGACGACCGGCGACGTTGCGTTGCAGCAGACGCGCCACTTCGGTGGAGCCGGTGAACATCACGCCTTTGACCCGATCATCGCCGACCAGACGAGCGCCGACGGTTTCGCCGCGACCCGGCAACAGCTGCACGACGCCTTCAGGAATCCCGGCTTCGAGCAGGATGCGCACGGCTTGTGCGGCCACCAGCGGGGTTTGTTCAGCCGGTTTGGCCAGCACCGGGTTACCGGCGGCCAGCGCGGCAGCAACCTGACCGCTGAAAATCGCCAGCGGGAAGTTCCACGGGCTGATGCAAACCACCGGACCCAGCGGACGGTGCGCGTCATTGGAGAAATCGTTACGGGCCTGCACGGCGTAGTAGCGCAGGAAATCCACCGCTTCGCGGACTTCGGCGATGGCGTTGGCGAAGGTCTTGCCGGCTTCACGGGCCAGCAGGCCCATCAGTGGCTGAATCTCGCCTTCCATCAAGTCGGCGGCGCGTTCCAGAATCGCCGCACGTTCGGCTGGCGGCGTGGCTTGCCAGATCGGACCGGCGCTCAGCGCGCAGTGCAACGCGGTGTCGACATCTTCCAGGCTGGCTTCCTGCACATGGCCGACCACATCACGCAAGTCGGACGGGTTCAGCACGGGAGCCGCAGCGCCTTCGCTGGCCGGGCTGCCCAGCATCGGGCCGGCTTTCCAGTCGTTGTGAGCGGTCGCCAGCAACGCCGAGGACAGCGAACCCAGGCGGTGTTCGTTGGCCAGATCGATGCCGCTGGAGTTGGCGCGTTCGGCGCCGTACAAGTCACGCGGCAGCGGGATACGCGGGTGTGGCAGGCCGAAACCGCCTTCCTGCGTCGCCATCTGCTCGATCTGGTTCACTGGATCGGCCACAAGCTCTTGAATAGAGATGGATTGATCGGCAATGCGGTTGACGAACGAGGTATTGGCGCCGTTTTCCAGCAGACGACGCACCAGATACGCCAGCAGCGTTTCGTGGGTGCCGACCGGTGCGTACACGCGACACGGACGGTTCAGCTTGCCATCGGAGACTTTGCCTACAACCTGCTCGTAAAGCGGTTCGCCCATGCCGTGGAGGCACTGGAATTCGTATTGGCCGGGGTAATAGTTCTGACCGGCAATGTGGTAAATGGCCGACAAGGTGTGGGCGTTGTGCGTGGCGAACTGCGGGTAGATGACTTCCGGCACCGAGAGCAGTTTGCGCGCACAGGCAATGTAGGAAACGTCGGTGTACACCTTGCGGGTGTAGACCGGATAGCCTTCCAGGCCTTCAACCTGGGCGCGTTTGATTTCGCTGTCCCAGTACGCGCCTTTCACCAGACGAATCATCAGGCGATGGCGGCTGCGACGGGCCAGGTCAATCACGTAGTCGATCACATACGGGCAACGCTTCTGATAGGCCTGGATCACGAAACCGATGCCGTTCCAGCCGGTCAGCTGCGGCTCGAAGCACAGGCGCTCAAGCAGATCCAGCGACAGCTCAAGGCGGTCGGCTTCTTCGGCGTCGATGTTCAAGCCGATGTCATATTGCTTGGCCAGCAGGGTCAGCGACAGCAGGCGCGGGTACAACTCTTCCATCACACGCTCGTACTGCGCGCGGCTGTAACGCGGGTGCAGTGCCGACAACTTGATGGAAATGCCGGGGCCTTCATAAATCCCACGGCCATGGGACGCTTTGCCGATGGAGTGGATCGCCTGCTCGTAGGACGCCAGGTATTTCTGCGCGTCGTGTTCGGTCAGCGCCGCTTCGCCGAGCATGTCGTAGGAATAACGGAAGCCCTTGGCTTCGAACTTGCTGGCGTTGGCCAGCGCTTCAGCGATGGTTTCGCCGGTCACGAACTGCTCGCCCATCAAACGCATGGCCATGTCCACGCCTTTGCGGATCATCGGCTCGCCGCTCTTGCCGATGATGCGGCTCAGGGAGGACGTCAGGCCCGTTTCATTGTGAGTGGCGACCAGTTTGCCGGTCAGCAGCAAGCCCCAGGTGGCGGCGTTGACGAACAGCGACGGGCTGTTGCCCAGGTGCGGATGCCAGTTGCCGGTGCTGATCTTGTCGCGGATCAGCGCGTCGCGGGTGCCTTTGTCCGGGATGCGCAACAACGCTTCGGCCAGGCACATCAGCGCCACACCTTCCTGGGAAGACAGGGAAAATTCCTGCAACAGTCCTTGAACAATGCCTGCACGGCCGCCGGCGCTTTTCTGATTGCGCAGTTTTTCAGCAATAGACGCTGCCAGCTTGTTGGTCGCTTCGGCCATCGACACCGGCAGACGCGCCTGCTCGATGAGCATTGGCACGACTTCCTGCTCAGGGCGGCGATAAGCCGAGGTGATCGCGGCACGCAGGACAGATTGCGGCAGGATGCTTTCAGCGAATTCGAGGAAGCATTGATGCGCTGCGTCGACCGGCAGCTCGCCATGGTCGTCGCCGTCTTTACTGATCAAACCGTTGAGTTCAGAAAGGGTTGCACCACCTTCGAGCTTTTCCAGGTAATTGAAAATCGCCTGCTTGATCAACCAGTGCGGTGTACGGTCGATGGAGTGGGCGGCGGCTTTCAATCGCTCGCGGGTCGGGTCGTCGAGTTTGACACCCAGAGTGGT
The DNA here is from genome assembly GCF_000416235.1 of Pseudomonas sp. CFII64. Classification (GTDB taxonomy): domain Bacteria; phylum Pseudomonadota; class Gammaproteobacteria; order Pseudomonadales; family Pseudomonadaceae; genus Aquipseudomonas. Next base: position 180,837 of record NZ_ATLO01000035.1, read on the forward strand.
GGTCGCCATGTGCTGTCCTCATTTTCGCCACTTTGGGTGTGGCCGTGGTTGTCGGACAAGATTAGCGATGCAATGGCTGAGGTGCAACCGGGTGCAACCCTTTTTCCATTGATTATTTGTTCGTTCGTCAGTAAATGAATTTCACGAGCCTTCAGGTGCGCAATGCCGGGGCTTTTAATTCGATAAAACCCACTGACCGCGCCAAATTGGGGCGCGAAAGGCGAGATTTGCCAACTGGTCGAAAAGGTGCAACTTATTCGAAAATAAGGGTTGCACCTTATTCCCGTTCTTGAATAGCATTCATTCCCCCAGTGCAACCGCGCTGGAAGCCTCACGAACGGACTGCTTTTTATACGAAACGCAGTCAGTACAGCCGTCTGCAATCAATGTCCTGAAGCGGGTGCATTGATCACGAGATCAGTCGGCGTCTATAAAAACAATGCCAGGGCAGAATTCAATGAGTGTCAGCAATCCCACCCTCATCACCTTCGTGATCTACATCGCGGCGATGGTATTGATCGGCCTTATGGCTTATCGCTCCACCAATAACCTCTCGGATTACATCCTCGGTGGCCGCAGCCTGGGCAGTTTCGTTACGGCACTGTCGGCTGGCGCATCGGACATGAGCGGCTGGTTGCTCATGGGCTTGCCCGGCGCCATCTATATGTCCGGCCTGTCGGAAAGCTGGATCGCCATTGGCCTGATCGTCGGGGCTTATCTGAACTGGTTGTTCGTGGCTGGCCGTCTGCGCGTGCAGACCGAGCACAACGGCGATGCCTTGACCCTGCCGGACTACTTCACCAGCCGATTTGAAGACACCAGCGGCCTGCTGCGTATCATCGCGGCGGTGGTGATCCTGGTGTTCTTCACTATTTATTGTGCTTCCGGGATTGTGGCTGGCGCGCGGTTGTTCGAAAGCACTTTCGGCATGTCCTACGAGACCGCCTTGTGGGCCGGTGCTGCTGCGACGATTGCCTACACCTTTGTGGGTGGTTTCCTGGCCGTAAGCTGGACTGACACCGTTCAGGCAACCCTGATGATCTTCGCCTTGATTCTCACGCCGATCATCGTGCTGCTGGCCACCGGCGGCATCGACGCAACCTTCCTGGCGATCGAAGCCAAGGACCCGGGCGCGTTCGACATGTTCAAGAACACCACCTTCATCGGCATCATTTCCCTGATGGGCTGGGGCCTTGGCTACTTCGGTCAGCCGCACATCCTGGCGCGTTTCATGGCTGCCGATTCGGTGAAGTCCATCGCCAGCGCCCGTCGTATCTCCATGACCTGGATGATCCTGTGCCTGGGCGGCACCGTCGCGGCCGGTTTCTTCGGTATCGCTTACTTCTCGGCCCATCCGGAAGTTGCCGGTCCCGTGACTGAAAACCCGGAGCGGGTATTCATCGAACTGGCCAAGCTGCTGTTCAACCCGTGGATCACCGGCGTGCTGCTGTCGGCGATCCTTGCTGCCGTCATGAGCACTCTGAGCTGCCAGTTGCTGGTGTGCTCCAGCGCCCTGACCGAAGACTTCTATAAAGCCTTCCTGCGCAAAAAAGCTTCCCAGACCGAACTGGTCTGGGTCGGCCGCGCCATGGTGCTGCTGATTGCAGTGATCGCGATTCTGCTGGCGGCCAATCCGGAAAACCGCGTACTGGGTCTGGTGAGCTACGCCTGGGCAGGCTTCGGCGCTGCGTTTGGTCCGGTGGTGCTGATCTCGGTACTGTGGAAAGGCATGACCCGCAACGGTGCGCTGGCCGGGATTCTGGTGGGTGCCATTACCGTGATCGTCTGGAAGAACTTCAGCATCTGGGGTCTGTACGAAATCATCCCCGGCTTCCTCTTCGCCAGCATCGCCATCGTCGTCTTCAGCCTGCTGGGCAAAGGCCCGTCGGTTGGCATGCAGACGCGTTTTGAGCTGGCCGAGAAAGAATTTCAGGATGCAACGCGTTAATCCGCTGACGTAAAAACGGTAGGAGCCAACAAGTTGGCTCCTACCGAATCTGATTTCCCCCCGCCTCCACCCCGCCATTTTCAGACTCGTCCTACATTCGCGCCGTGATCTTTTCAATAAACTTGCCAACCATCAGGAAGGACTCGTTTATAGAAAGGAACTTATCGAGTGAACCTCAATCGTTACGATATCTGGGACGTCAGCCACGCTGCTGCTCGACTGACAGCCCAGGCTTCTACGCTCGGCGCAATTCTTCAGGGAGCGCCAACAGCTGTTTTCCCGACTGGACGCCAAACTTGCCCCGTGATCAAGGCAGGCGTCGGCTTCGCCGATCACCCGGACATCAAAACCGCCTTGGGCATTTCCAGTCGCAAGGACTTTCCAAGATGAACGCTGAATCACTCTACGAATTCTTCCTGTGGGCAAGTCTCGTCAGTACGGTGGGCCTCTTGCTCTGTCTGGGTATCAGCTATGGCTTTGGGTACTTTAAACAGGAAAAACTGTTCGAGTACCTGAAAAACAGCCATGCTGTGACGGGACAACTATATTATTCAACGTCTTTCGGCGGTGAAAAAATGGCAATGGTGAATCAAGTCATACATGTCGTGGCCAGATCTCGTCATTACCTTCATAAGGGCACAGCCAACCCTAAAGATATTAAAAATTTCCCGGCCAAGTTGAAGTTGTTATTTGTCGTCCTGTATTGGGTCCGCGTCGGCTCGTTTTGGTTATGGCTTGTGGCGTTCGTAGCGCTGCACCTCAGTTGGTTCGCTCCCAGCCAGCAGAGACCCGCCTGTTATTGCCAGATTAATGAGAAGACCGGCGAGATCGATTACGAAATCGTTCGATAAACCTGCAGGCGCTGCTGACTTTGTAGGACCGGATTCATCCGGGAAGAGCCCAGTGCAGCCAACTCACTCTTCAGAGTTGTCACTGGCCTCTTCGCGGGCAAGCCTCGCTTCAACGAGGGTTGTATGGGTTGATCAAGTCTTGTTGTGATCAATATCCAGGTTATAGAAGGTCGCCTTGCCGCCTTCATTGCTATAGCCGGAATGATCCTGCGTATATACCCCCGCCTTGAAGTACAGCGGCTTGTCACGCCAGGTGGCGCTGATCGGGGTGCTCCAGTTCATGTTTCTGGCGCTGACGCTTAGCTGGCCGCCGGGGCTGAGGTGGATGACGTATTTGAATTTCTCATTGAGCGGCACGCCTTCGGCGATCTGGACGACGCGGCTTTTCTTGTCGTCAAAGCGGTTGCGCACCTTGGCGACGATGTTTCCCGATCCGCTGCTGTCCTTGTACTGATACTCGACCTTCAGCATCGGCTCGGTGCTGTTATAGGCGTGGATCTGGCCGATGACGATTTTGCCGGAGGACGGAACCTGATTGACTTCCAGGGTGGCGTTCAAATAGTTGTCGGCGTCGGGATACAGCCAGTTGTGCAGCGACCCGTCCGACCAGGTTTCGCGCAGTTCACTGCGGGGGTAGATGGCGTTGGCGGTGCGTGCTCCGGTGACCGGCGCCCAGAAGAAAATCGAGCCGGAACCCGAGTTGAAATACTTGCCGTCGTAGCCTTTGACCAGCTGCGCGGTTTCGATGGTCTTCGGCGGCGAGCCTACCGGGATGCTCAGATTCCAAGAAGAAAGATCAATCATTTTTCAGTCGTCCACTATGTCTCATTGCCAGCACCAAGCGTCTAGCTCGCGGCTTTGGGGGTATTGGTTATACGGTCTGAAAAACTGTTTGTTAATGGAATTTTGTCGAGCCTCTGACGTCAAAGTGCCGCCATTTTCGCCGCACGGCTGACAGGGTAAGGGTTACAGCGCCCTACCGTTAGTCGGGTGGTGTTCAGTTTGTTGGTGGCATTTGGCTAGCTCGCTTCTGGTTTTTCCCGGACGGGTCTAGAGTGAAAGCCATTCGGATAAGGGTGTCACCCGATTCCCAGGCGTCAGGCCACAAAAAGAGAAGCAGCATGGAATGCGCGCAACCCAAGCCAAGTGATGGCTGTTCGGTTTTGTTAGTCGTCGATGACTATCCGGAAAATCTGGTAACGATGCGCGCCGTCCTCAATCGTCAGGATTGGTGCATTGTTACTGCGAGTTCCGGGATAGAAGCGCTGACGGTTCTCCTCGAAAGAGAGGTGGATCTGGTGCTGCTCGACGTTCAGATGCCTGGTATGGACGGATACGAAGTGGCGCGCCTGATGCGCGGCAGCCATCGAACGCGCTTGACGCCGATTATCTTTCTTACCGCCACCGAGCATTCACGGGACGCCGTCCACAAAGGCTATGCCAGCGGCGCGGTGGATTACCTGTTCAAACCCTTCGATCCCAACGTCCTCAAGCCCAAAGTGCAGGCATTGCTGGAGCAACAGCAGAATCGCCGCGCCCTGCAAAAGCTGTCGCTGGAGCTGGAGGAGGCCAGGGCGTTCAATGCCTCGGTGCTGGACAATATCGACGAAGGCATCCTGGTCATTGATGAGAAGGGGGTGATCAATTTTGCCAACCCGGCGATTTGTGGCTTGCTCGGCGCCGAAGCCGAGCAGCTGTGCGGAACGTCGCTGCTCGACTACCTGACCGAGCCGAGGGTGGTGGACTGGCACGAGTCGGGCTTTTATCGCCACTATCGCAGCGGCGAGTCCTATCGATTGCATGACGCAAGCCTGCGCACGACTTCCGGTTGCCAGCTGCCAGTGGCACTGTCATGCGCGCCATTGCCGGTGGAGCGTAAAGCCATGGTATTGAGCATTCGGGATATGTCAGTGGTGCGCGATCTGTATCGCCAGTTGGAGCAGCAGGCGGTCACCGATACCTTGACCGGGCTGCTCAATCGCCGTGGTTTTTACCAGACTGTCGAAAGCATGCTGTTGCGCAACGAGCAGGCCGGCAAGTTTCTGGTGCTGCTTTACCTCGATCTGGATGGCTTCAAGCGCATCAACGATTCCCTTGGCCACGATGCTGGCGATCAGGTGCTGCTCTGGGTTTCCCAGCAACTCAAGGAATGCATGCGCCCGTATGACGTACTGGCGCGCATGGGCGGCGACGAGTTTACCGTGGTCATCGACGGCCTGGACTTCCCTGAGCATGCCGCCAAAGTCGCGGAAAAACTGATTGAGCGCGTCTCGCTGCGCCGCCAGGTCGACGGCCTGGACATTACCCTGGGCGCCAGCATCGGCATCGCCACCTTCCCGGATTGCGGCGCCAATCTGGACGGTCTGCTGCGGGCCGCGGATATCGCCATGTATGAAGCCAAGCGCGCCGGGCGTCAGCAATACCGTTTCTTCGACCAGGAAATGAACGGCCGCGCCCGCTCGCGACTGATGCTGGAGGAAAGCGTACGCACGGCCATTGATGGCAAAGATTTTTCCATGGTCTATCAGCCGCAGGTCTTCATCGACGGTGGCCGCCTGCGGGGCTTCGAGGCGTTGTTGCGCTGGCAGCATCCCAGTGCCGGGGACGTACCGCCGGGGCTGTTTATTCCCTTGCTGGAAGAAACCCGTTTGATCACCAAACTCGGTGGCTGGATTTTCGAGCAGGGCGCGGCGCAGCGTAAGCGCTGGAACGAAGTCTTCGATGCCAATCTGGTGCTGAGCGTCAGCGTCAGTTCCACGCAGTTCAGCATGCCCAACCTGGCGTCTGAGTTGCATCGGGCAATGCAGCGTTTTGATCTGAAGCCGGGTCAGCTTGAGGTCGAGATTACCGAAAGCTCCCTGGTGCATAACCTGAATCACAGTCGCATGCAGATCCAGTTGCTGCATGATATTGGCGTTCGCGTGGCGCTGGATGACTTCGGGGTTGGCGAGTGTTCGCTGTCGCATTTGCGCAATCTGGACATCGACACCTTGAAGATTGATCGCAATTTCATCGCCAGCATGCTGGGCTCGGTTCGCGACCTGGCCGTTGCCAGGAGCATCATCGAGTTGTGTCGCAATCTGGATGTGCTGGTGATTGCCGAAGGCGTGGAAACCATCGAGCAATACCAATGGCTCAAAGACAATGGCTGCCAGTTGATTCAAGGGTTTCTGGTGGCGCATCCGATGATCGCCGAAGACGCGTTGCGCTTCCCGCAGCCGTTTGACTGGCAAGGGCTAAAACGCCGTTGAGTTCTGTACACTGCTGCCTTTGTCTTCTGCCTTAGAGATCAACAGCACCGCTCATGACAGCTTCAGCTCCGCTTAAATACCTTCAGGCTTATCCGCCCGCTCTTCAGGAGCAGGTGCGCCAGCTCATTGCCCAGGAAAAACTCGGCGATTATCTCCAGCAGCGTTATCCCGAGCGCCATGCGATCCAGAGCGACAAGGCGCTTTACGCCTACGCCCAGGCGATCAAGCAAGAGCATCTGCGCAATGCGCCGAACATCGACAAAGTGCTGTTCGACAATCGCCTGGACCTGACCCATCGCGCACTGGGCCTGCATTCGACGATTTCACGCATTCAGGGCGGCAAGCTCAAGGCCAAGAAAGAAATCCGCGTCGCCGCGCTGTTCAAGGACGCCGCGCCGGAGTTTCTGAAAATGATCGTCGTGCATGAACTGGCACACTTCAAGGAATCGGATCACAACAAGGCGTTCTATCAGCTGTGCGAACACATGCAGCCGGGGTATCACCAGTTGGAGTTCGATCTGCGGATTTACCTGACGTGGCGGGATATGTCGTAGGAGCGGCTTTAGCCGGGACCCCTCGCGGCTAAAGCCGCTCCTACGGTTGATTTTTATAGAACACGGAGTCAGACCATGGACGTCAGCAAGACCAAAAGCAGTTTCTACCGCCGGCTTTACGTGGCGTATCTGATCGACAGCCAGCTCGCCAGCAGCGTGCCAGCGTTGACCGAGATCACCGGCATGCCGCGTCGCACCGCGCAGGACACCATTGCAGCGCTGGCCGATCTGGATATTCAGTGCGAGTTCGAGCAGCAGGATGGCGCGCGCAATCACGCCGGGCATTACCGGATTCGTGACTGGGGCGCCATCGACCGCGACTGGATCACCCGGCACCTGGGGCAGATCAAAGCGGTGCTCGGTTATCCCTGACGGCGGCTGTTACTCCAGATCGCGACGCATGCCGACGTGCGGGATTTCATCTTCCAGATACACCTCACCGACCGGTTCGAAGCCGTAGCGGCTGTAATAACCTTGCAGGTGAGCTTGCGCGGACAGATAGATCGGCTGATCGGGCCATTTCTTCTCGGCGTTTTCCAGCGCTTGCTCCATCAATTCGTGACCAATGCCCCGGCTACGAATCGAAGGCGCGGTCACGACCCGGCCGATGGTCACGTCACCGCCTTGCTGTATCGGGTCGAGCAGGCGCAGATACGCCACCAGCTTGTCCTCGCGCCAGGCCATCAAGTGGCAGGTATCGCCCATCAGGTCCAGCCCGTCCACGTCCAGATACACGCATTGCTGCTCGACCACGAACACCTCGGCGCGCAATTGCAGGATCGCGTACAGCTGTTCTTTGCTGAGGTCGGTGTGATGTTTGCAGATCCATTTGATAGACATGTGGCTGACTCGAAGAAGAAACCTGACGCGAATACTAAACGCATCCGCGGGGTTGCCCAATAAAGTTACCCAAAAAACCTCCAGCCCCCGCCTTATCACGCTTTTTTTGCAAGATATCCGCGCAGAATATTCATTGAACAACCGCACAAATGCAGCATTCATATCGGTTGTGAAAAGGCCTGAATCAGTCTTCAATACAGGCAACTCGCCATTAGTCGTGCGACGCTACCCGAACGCACATTTGACGTGATTGCCTCGCCTATCTCAGGAAAATGAGCATGCCGTGTTTGCTTCGAGCAGTGGGGTTGCTGGGATGGTTGCTGGTGGCGCAGGCCGGCGCGGGAGAAAAGCTTCGTCTGGTGGCCGATCTCTGGCCACCGTTCACGGACAACACCTTGCTCAATGGCGGGCTGGCGACCGATCTGGTCAGTACCGCGCTCAAACGCGCCGGGTATGACACCGAGTGCCAGCAGGTGCCATGGGCGCGGGCGTTGAACGGCGTGGGTGAAGGGCGCTATGACGTACTGGTCAATGCGTGGTTCAACCAGGAACGCACCAAGCTAGGCCTGTTCTCCTCCGAATATTTGCTCAACCGGGTGCGTTTTCTAAAGCGCAGCCGATCCAGCGTCGAGTACCGGGAACTGTATCAACTCTACGAACGGCCCATTGCCGTGGTGCGCGGCTATACCTATTCAGCGGAATTCGACAGCGACGAGATGCTGGAAAAGGTTCCGGTCAACGATTTTTCCATGGCCGTGCGCATGGTGGTTGCCGGACGTGTCGATCTGGCTGTAGAAGACGAATTTGTCGCCCGCTTCTATCTGTCTCAGGAATCCAGAGCCGTACGTGACGCGATTGAGTTCCTGCCCAAGTCATTGAGCGAGAACAGCCTGCATATTCTGGTCAGCCTGAAAAATCCGCATCGGGAAGAGATCGTCGCCAACTTCAATCGCGAGATTGCCGCGATGAAAGCTGACGGCAGTTACGATGCGTTATTCAGGCAGCATGGCTTGTAGCTTCTTCCGGGGCTTTGATCAGGTGCGCGGCCAGGGTTCGCAACGGTCCCAATTGGCGACAGATCAACGCCAGCTGGGTTTGCACCAGACGCTGGCTCTCATCCAGTTCGTCGGGCATCTGCTCCAGTTCAGCCGCCAGGTGTTCTTCCGCGTCGCTTTGAATCGCGACCGGTTTCTTCTCGGCCAGGCTTTGCGCGATTTCATCGATACTGGCGGCCAGCGTCGCGCCCGCACCTTCGATCAGGTGCTCGCGGACTTCGCTCGGTAGTTGAGTCTCCCGATGCGCGCCCAACCCTGACAAATAACTCAGCAAGGTGTGCGAAAGCACCAGGAAGCGGAACCCGACATCCGCTTCCTTACGGAAATGCCCCGGTTCCATGAGCATGTTGGCCAGCGTGGTGGACAGCGCCGCGTCGGCATTGTGCGCGTTGCGGCGAGCGAGGCGATAAGCCAGGTCGTCGCTTTTGCCATGGGCGTATTGCTGCATGATCTGGCGCAAGTAAATGCTGTTGCAGGTGAGGGTATTGGCCAGCACCTTGTTCAAGCGCCGCCCTTGCCAGTCCGGCAGGAACAGGAACACCGCCAGCCCGGCAATCAGGCTGCCGAGCAAGGTATCGAACAAGCGCGGCAGGAACAGCCCGTAGCCGTCGCCCACCTGATTGAAACAGAACAGCACCATCACCGTAATCGCGGCGGTGGACAAGGTGTAGCGCGTGGTGCGGTTGACGAAGAACACCACGCCGGCCAGCACCGCGCACATCGATTGCAGAATCGGGCTGGTGATCAGATCGAACAGCGCCCAGCCGATCGTCAGGCCGATGGCGGTGCCGATAATCCGCTGCCCCAGCTTGCGGCGGGTCGCGCCGTAACTGGGCTGGCAAACGAAAACCGTGGTCAGGATGATCCAGTAGCCCTGGGACGGGTGAATCAGGTGAACCATGGCGTAACCGACCGTCAACGCCAGCGGCAGGCGCAAGGCGTGACGAAACAGCAGTGACGTCGGTGTCAGCTGCAGGCGCAGGCGATTCCAGGCATCCTTGAAGTTGCGCGGCGAGCGATCCAGCAGCGAACTGTCGGTGGCATCGGCCACGGCGTCCGGATTGCTGGCGTCTTTGATGAGGCGATCAAGCGTGCCAAGGTTGGCGGCCAGGGCGCGCAAGGAGCGCAACAGCCCGCGCCAGGCCGGATTGCTCTGGATGCGCAGGTGTTCCAGCGAGGCCTGTAAATCTTCCATGGCATACGCGAAGCTGTCGTCATACACGAACGGCTGGCGCAGCTGGATGGATTCGGACAGTGCCTGGCAGGCCACGCCTTGTTGCCGCAGCAGGCGCTGACAGCGAAACAGCACGTCGCTGTGGAAGAACGCTTCGGCCAGCGAGTTGTACGGGTAATGCGATGAGCTGGCGCGCTCGTGAATGTCCTGAGCGATGAAATACAGCTTCAGGTAGCGACTGACCTTCGAACCAGGTCGGCCATTGCCTACCCGATGCAGGATGATTTCCTTGGTGGCATTCAGTGCTGCCACCACGCGGCCGTTCTGCTGCGCCAGTTCCAGGCGTCGGGCTTCGACATCCAGCTGGCGGATCGGCTCGAACAGGCTTGATTTGAGCTTCAGGTATTGCCCCAGCTCGCGAAACAGGCGGGCCAGCGCCTGTTGCACCGGCTGATTGGAAAACAGCATCTGCCACAACACCGACAGCAACCCGTACCAGGCCGCGCCTGCCACCAGCAGCATCGGCTCATGCCAGAAATCCAGCACTTCGCCGCCGCGCTGGTCGACGCCGATCATGGTGTACACCGACAGAATCAGCGTGCCGTAAGCGATGGCGCTGTAGCGCTCGCCCAAGGCGCCGAGCATCGTCAGGCAAAACGCCGCCAGGGCGAACGAGCAGACAAACAGAATCGGGTAGGGAAACAGCAGTTCCACGGCCAGCGCGGCGATGCTGAAACACACCAGCGTCACCGCCAGGGCATTGAGGCGGCCTTGCCAGCTGTCATCGGTTTCGGCCAGCGCGCTGGCGATAATCCCCAGAAACAACGGGATCAACAAGCCCATTTCGTTCTGGTACCAGCACAGCGCCATGCTGCCGGTCAGCGCGATGAAGACGCGAACGCTGTAACTGAATTTATCCAGCGCCCACAGACGACGGAACGTGTGACGAAGAGATTTCGATGCCATAGAAGAGCTGACGGCCTTGTTCGCGATTGATCGATCCTGCACCCGGATATGTACAGGCCTGAGTGAGGTCTGTACATATCGATAAGCAAAATTGTAGGACCGGCTTTAGCCGGGAAGGCTGTTTTCCAGGCGCTGCAGATGCATCGGATGTACTGGCCTCTTCCCGGCTAAAGCCGGTCCCACATAGGCACATATACGGTGTTCGCTGGACGCAAAATTTCTACAGACTCGCGCTCAACTATCGCTTCATCAAGCCCGAACACGCCGCTTTATACGCCTCATGCTGATATTTGTTCAGCGAGGCGGGCAGGGCGAAGTCGTGTTTCTTGTTTTGCGCATTGATGGTTTGCGGCGACATCAGCGTCACTTCGCAATCAGATAGCAGCTGAAAGATCGTTTCGATCTTGAAGGTGGTCGGGCCGCCCGCGAACTCGCCTTTCTTGCTGCGCTTCTTGATCACGATATGACTGATGCCGTTCTCGCGCACAAAGCTGGCAATCTGCGTCGCGAAGGCTTTGACGTTGACTGACTCGTCGTCGTCTTCCAGAGCAATCTTCTTGGTCGCCAGCGGCAAATGTTCGATGCCGCCATGCTGCAGGGTCGCGAGGGCGAAAATAGCCTCGCTGCCTTTGATTTCCACGCCGCAAATAATCATGAGAAAGCCTTAACTACAAAGTCCGAAATTTATAAGGCCGACACGATAGCCCATCGAAAAACGTCATTCCTGGGCAATCGACTCCAGGTATTCCGACCGCTCATCGCTCATGCGCGCCAAGCAGTCATTCTCGGCGATGGTGAACGCCTTGCTACCAGCAGCGGCCGGGAAGACTTCCACGGCGCAGTCAGCGTCGCGCAGTTTTTGCCAGGCTTGCTGGGCGGTCTTGAGCTTGCCGGTGAAATAGTCGAATTGCGCCTTGTTGGCACCGAATTGGGTCTGCACCCGCTGCAACAGGTTCTGGAAGTTCTCGGTGAGCAGCTGCTCGGCGGTTTCGCGGCTGTATTTCGAGCACTCCAGGGTCTGCTTGTCCTCATCGACGCCGTCGCAAGGCGTGGCATCGGGGTTTGTAGCAGCGTGAGCGCCAGTAATGCCGGTCGCCAGAAGCGCCAAAGTCAGGAAAACCGTTTTCATCGAGTCGCTCCGATTCATTGATGCGTTGAATTCTGGCCCATGCGCGAGGCAAAGAACAGGTTTGCGACACAGACGGCAGCGGCGTCCTGTCGCCCATTGTCGTTTCTTGACGCTTTCGGCAAACCCCCTGTCGTTTTTGCACCCGGCTCGCCTGACCCTCCGGCATATGCTGGCCCCAATAGCGCCGACATACGTTTCGGCGCGCAAGCACCTAATAAGGGGACAGCCTGATGAGCCCAGCCGAACTGCACGCCGACAGCATCGTTATTGACGGGCTGATCATTGCCAAGTGGAACCGTGAGCTGTTTGAAGACATGCGCAAGGGCGGCCTGACCATGGCCAACTGCACAGTCTCGGTATGGGAAGGTTTCCAGGCCACCATCAACAGCATCTGCACCAGCCAGAAACTGATGCGCGAGAACAGCGACCTGGTCATGCCGGTGCGCACCACTGCCGACATCCGCAAGGCCAAGGAACAGGGCAAGACCGGCATCCTGTTCGGCTTCCAGAATGCCCATGCGTATGAAGACCAGATCGGCTACGTCGAGATCTTCAAGCAGCTGGGCGTCGGTATCGTGCAAATGTGCTACAACACCCAGAACCTGGTCGGCACCGGTTGCTATGAACGTGATGGCGGACTGTCCGGTTTCGGTCGTGAAATCGTCGCCGAAATGAACCGCGTCGGCGTCATGTGCGACCTGTCCCACGTGGGCTCCAAGACCTCCGAAGAAGTCATCCTCGAATCGAAAAAACCGGTCTGCTATTCGCACTGCCTGCCGTCCGGCCTGAAAGAACACCCGCGCAACAAGTCTGACGAAGAGCTGAAGTTCATTGCCGATCACGGCGGTTTCGTCGGCGTGACCATGTTCGCGCCGTTCCTCGCCAAAGGCATCGACTCCACCATCGACGACTACGCCGAAGCCATCGAATACGTGATGAACATCGTCGGCGAAGACTCCATCGGCATCGGCACCGACTTCACCCAGGGCCATGGCCAGGACTTCTTCGAATACCTGACTCACGACAAGGGCTACGCGCGCCGCCTGACCAGTTTCGGCAAGATCATCAACCCGCTGGGCATCCGCACCGTGGGCGAGTTCCCGAACCTGACCGAAACCCTGCTCAGACGCGGCCATCCCGAGCGCGTGGTGCGCAAGATCATGGGCGAAAACTGGGTCAACGTATTGAAAGACGTCTGGGGCGAATAACCCACCGACGCCAGACCGCAACCCTCGATGAATTGAATATCCCACTGCCATTTTCGCAGTGGGCGACCCCCGAATTTCTGGAGTTTGACCCCATGGCTAAAATCGCCCCGCAACTGCCTATCGAAGTCGACAGCGAAACCGGTGTCTGGACCTCCGACGCATTGCCGATGCTCTACGTGCCGCGCCACTTTTTCGTCAACAACCACATGGGCATCGAAGAAGTGCTGGGCGCTGATGCCTACGCCGACATTCTCTACAAGGCCGGCTACAAATCCGCTTGGCACTGGTGTGAAAAAGAAGCCGAATGCCACGGCCTGGAAGGCGTTGCGGTGTTCGAGCATTACATGAAGCGGCTGTCGCAGCGCGGCTGGGGCCTGTTCAAGATCCAGGACATCGACCTGGAAAAAGGCACCGCCAGCATCAAGCTTGAGCACTCGTGCTTCGTGTACGTCTACGGCAAGGTCGGTCGCAAGGTCGATTACATGTTCACCGGCTGGTTCGCCGGTGCCATGGACCAGATCCTCGCCGCCAAGGGCAGTTCGATCCGCACCGTGGCCGAGCAGGTCTACGGCGGTTCGGAAGAAGGTCACGACGACGGCCTGTTTATCGTCAAGCCGTTGTAAGTCGAGGTACGCAAAATGGCTTTCGAAGCGATGTTCCAGCCGATTCAAATCGGTAAATTGACTATCCGCAACCGCGTATTGAGCACGGCCCATGCCGAGGTCTACGCGACCGATGGCGGCATGACCACTGACCGCTACGTGAAGTACTACGAAGAGAAAGCCAAGGGCGGCATCGGCCTGGCGATCTGCGGCGGCTCGTCAAGCGTCGCTATCGATAGCCCGCAAGGCTGGTGGAAATCGGTCAACCTGGCGACCGACAAGATCATCCCGCACTTCCAGAATCTCGCTGACGCCATGCACAAGCACGGCGCCAAGATCATGATCCAGATTACCCACATGGGCCGCCGTTCCCGTTGGGATGGCGATCACTGGCCGACCTTGCTGTCGCCGTCGGGCATCCGCGAGCCGGTGCACCGCGCGACCTGCAAGACCATCGAGCCGGAAGAAATCTGGCGCGTGATCGGCAACTACGCCAGCGCTGCGGCGCGGGCCAAGGCCGGTGGCCTGGATGGCGTCGAGCTGTCCGCCGTGCACCAGCACATGATCGACCAGTTCTGGAGCCCGCGCGTCAACAAGCGTACCGATGAGTGGGGCGGCAGCTTCGAAAACCGCATGCGCTTTGGTCTGGAAGTGATCAAGGCCGTGCGCAAGGAAGTCGGCCCCGATTTCTGCGTTGGCCTGCGTCTGTGCGGCGACGAGTTCCATCCCGATGGCTTGAGCCACGAAGACATGAAGGAAATCGCCAAGTACTACGACGATACCGGCATGATCGATTTCATTGGCGTCGTGGGCTCGGGTTGCGACACCCACAACACCCTGGCCAACGTTATCCCGAACATGAGTTATCCACCGGAGCCGTTCCTGCATCTGGCGGCCGGTATCAAGGAAGTGGTCAAGTCGCCGGTGCTGCACGCGCAGAACATCAAGGATCCGAATCAGGCCACGCGGATTCTCGAAGGCGGCTACGTGGACATGGTCGGCATGACCCGCGCGCACATTGCCGACCCGCACCTGATCGCCAAGATCAAGATGGGCCAGATCGATCAGATCAAGCAATGTGTCGGCGCCAACTACTGCATCGACCGCCAGTACCAAGGCCTGGACGTGCTGTGCATCCAGAACGCCGCGACGTCCCGTGAATACATGGGCGTGCCGCACATCATCGAGAAATCCACCGGCGTCAAACGCAAGGTTGTGGTGGTCGGTGCCGGTCCGGCGGGCATGGAAGCCGCACGGGTTTCCGCCGAGCGCGGCCATGACGTGACGCTGTTCGAGAAGAAGGAATTCATCGGCGGGCAGATCACCACCGCCTCGAAAGCGCCGCAACGTGACCAGATCGCCGGCATCACCCGCTGGTTCCAGCTGGAACTGGCACGCCTGAAAGTCGATTTGCGTCTGGGCACGGCTGCCGACGCGGCGACCATCCTCGATCTGCGCCCGGATATCGTGGTGCTGGCGGTGGGCGGTCATCCGTTTCTGGAGCAGAACGAACACTGGGGCGCGGCTGAAGGCCTGGTGGTCAGCAGTTGGGACATCCTCGACGGCAAGGTGGCACCGGGCAAGAACGTGCTGGTCTACGACACCATTTGCGAGTTTACCGGCATGTCCGCCGCCGATTTCCTGGCCGATAAAGGCTGCCAGGTCGAGATCGTCACCGACGACATCAAGCCGGGCGTTGCCATCGGCGGTACGTCATTCCCGACGTACTACCGCAGCATGTATCCCAAGGAAGTGATCATGACCGGCGACATGATGCTGGAAAAGGTCTACCGCGAAGGCGACAAGCTGGTGGCGGTGCTGGAGAACGAATACACCGGTGCCAAAGAGGAGCGGGTGGTGGATCAGGTGGTCGTCGAAAACGGCGTGCGGCCTGACGAAGAAATCTACTACGCCCTCAAGGAAGCCTCGCGCAACAAAGGCCAGATCGACATCGAAGCCTTGTTCGCCATCCAGCCGCAGCCCTGTTTGAGCGAGCCGGGTGACGGGTATCTGCTGTTCCGCATCGGCGATTGCGTGGCGCAGCGTAATACCCATGCCGCGATCTATGACGGCTTGCGTCTCTGCAAGGATTTCTAACGGCAGCCGCAAGCTACAAGCCTCAAGCTGCAAGTAAAAGCACAGCGGTTGCAGCTGCTCTTTCTTGTGGCTTGAAGCTTGCGGCTTGAAGCTTGAGGGCACCTCAATGTTAAACACTCTTCTCCCCATCCTGCTGTTCGCCGCCCTGGGCCTTGCTGTCCTCGGCGCGGTGCGGCGGGTAAGAATGTGGCGCAATGGCCGAGCCTCGGCAGTCGATCTGCTCGGCGGTCTGCTGGCCATGCCCAAACGCTACATGGTCGATCTGCACCATGTGGTGGCTCGCGATAAATACATCGCCAACACTCACGTGGCCACGGCTGGCGGCGCGGTGGCGTCCATTGCGCTGGCGATTCTGGTGCATGGTTTCGGCCTGCAGAACCGCATTCTCGGCTTTGCCCTGTTGATCGCATCGGCGGTGATGTTCGGCGGCGCGATCTTCATGTTTCTGCGGCGGCTCAACCCACCCGCGCGCCTGTCCAAAGGCCCGTGGATGCGCTTGCCGAAAAGCCTGCTGGCGTTCTCGGCGAGTTTCTTCCTGCTGACCTTGCCGGTGGCGGGTATTCTTCCGCAAAATTTCGGCGGTTGGGTGCTGGCGGCGATTCTGGGCGTCGGCGTGTTGTGGGGCGTGTGCGAATTGTTCCTCGGCATGACCTGGGGCGGACCGATGAAGCACGCCTTCGCGGGCGCGCTGCACCTGGCCTGGCACCGTCGCGCCGAGCGCTTTGGCGGTGGTCGTTCAACCGGCCTCAAACCGCTGGACCTGAATGACAAGACCGCGCCGCTGGGCGTGGAAAAACCCAAGGATTTCACCTGGAACCAACTGCTCGGTTTTGACGCCTGCGTGCAGTGCGGCAAGTGCGAAGCCGCTTGCCCCGCCTTCGCCGCCGGCCAGCCGCTAAACCCGAAAAAGCTCATTCAAGACATGGTCGTCGGTCTGGCGGGCGGCACCGATGCGAACTTCGCCGGCAGTGCTTATCCGGGCAAGAAGATCGGCGAGCACAGCGGCAATCCTCATCAACCCATCGTCGATGGTCTGGTGGACGCCGAAACTTTATGGTCCTGCACCACGTGCCGGGCTTGCGTTGAAGAATGCCCGATGATGATCGAGCACGTGGACGCCATCGTCGACATGCGCCGCCATCTGACTCTGGAAAAAGGCGCGACGCCGAACAAGGGCGCCGAAGTGCTGGAAAACCTGATCGCCACCGACAATCCCGGCGGTTTCGCGCCGGGCGGACGGATGAACTGGGCGGCGGATTTGAACCTGAATCTGCTCGCCGACAAGAAGTCCGTCGACGTGCTGTTCTGGGTCGGCGACGGCGCGTTCGACATGCGTAACCAGCGCACTTTGCGCGCCTTCGTCAAAGTCCTCAAGGCCGCCAAAGTCGACTTCGCGGTACTTGGCCTGGAAGAACGCGACAGCGGCGACGTGGCTCGCCGCCTGGGTGATGAAGCCACATTCCAGATGCTCGCCAAACGTAATATCCAGACCTTGGCCAAGTACAGCTTCAAGCGCATCGTCACCTGCGATCCGCACAGTTTCCACGTGTTGAAAAACGAGTACGGCGCGTTCGATGGCAACTACCTCGTGCAGCACCACAGCACTTACATGGCGGAACTGATCGGCGATGGCGCACTGAATCTGGGCCAGCACAAAGGCACCAGCGTGACCTATCACGATCCTTGTTATCTGGGCCGCTACAACGGCGAGTACGAAGCGCCGCGTGATGTGCTGCGCGCGCTGGGCATCGAGATCAAGGAAATGCAGCGTTCCGGTTTTCGCTCGCGCTGCTGCGGCGGGGGCGGCGGTGCGCCGATCACCGACATTCCCGGCAAGCAGCGGATTCCCGACATGCGCATGGAAGACATCCGCGAAACCGGCGCCGAACTGGTGGCCGTCGGTTGCCCGCAATGCACGGCGATGCTTGAAGGCGTGGTCGAACCCCGTCCGCTGATCAAGGACATTGCCGAACTGGTCGCTGATGCGCTGTTGGAAGACGTTATCCCCAACAAACCCGCGCCGATCAAACGTGAACCTGCGGAGGTGCATTGATGAGCGACATTATCCGCCGCGACCCTCGTGCTGAATGGATCGCCCGCAACCGCTTGCATCCCTTGCACGCGGCCATGCAGCCGAGCCAAAGCAGCTGGATGGGCCCCAACGGCCTGATGCGCAAGAATGTGCACGGCATTGGTTTCATCGGACCCAACGGCATCAAACGCATTGACCGCAGCGGCGCGCAGCAAGGCGGCGTGGTCAAACGCTCAGCGGCTGCCGAAGTGCAATTGCCGCTGCATCAAGTCGTCGAACCGGCCTTCTATATAAGTGTGGTGCCGGACATGGTCGGCGGACGCCTGAGTGCCCATGACCGCGATCTGCTCGGGCTCGCCCATCAATTGGCCGGGCAGACCGGCGCGGTGCTGGCCGTGGTATTCGGCGAGCACAAGGAAAACACTTTCGGCACGGCGGGCGTTGATCGCTTGCTGGTGCTTGATGGCGTTGAGTTCAGCGGTTATGCCCCGGAGCAACGAGTTCAAGGTCTGCGGGCTGTGGATAACCAGTTCAGCCCACGGCATTGGTTGCTGCCGGACAGTCGCAGCGGTGGCGGTGAGCTGGGTCGTCGATTCGCCGCCAGCCTGGGCGAACGGCCGGCGACGCGGGTCTGGCAAGTCACCGATAACCAGTGCATCGGCCGTGCCGGTGCGGGTCGCGAGGACCTGGCCAGGCCATTGGCGCGACTGATTCTGGCCGGTGTCGAATGCGCCGAGCCGGTCAGCGAAACCCGTCATGAAGCCCTGCCGGTGGAGTTATCCACAGCCGTGGCGCGCAGCCTGTCGCGTATTGAAGATCTGGGCGCGGTCGCGGTTGATCCGGCGGTCATTCCCATGGCCGAGGCCGAGTTCATCTTCTCCGGCGGCAACGGCGTCAAGGATTGGGACCTGTTTCACGAGACGGCTGCGGCCCTCGGCGCGACCGAAGGTGCTTCGCGGGTCGCGGTGGACGACGGCTTCATGGCTCGTGATCGGCAGGTCGGCGCCAGCGGTACCTGGGTGACTGCGCGGGTGTACGTCGCGGTCGGTATTTCCGGCGCGATCCAGCATCTGCAAGGGATAGGCGCGTGCGACAAGGTCGTGGCGATCAATCTCGACCCAGGTTGCGACATGATCAAGCGTGCGGATTTGTCGGTAATCGGCGAAAGCGCGGAGATTCTCAAAGCGCTGATCGAAGCGGTCGAAATATGGCGCAATGGAGCAAAACGAGATGCGGCCTGAGCCTATTGCTGCAACCAACAGCAGCCTGCCTGTGGATAAAACCAGTTTGCACGTGATCAGCCTGGTGTCCATCGGCGCGCACCCGACTTCCGGTCGCGCCCGTCGCGCCGAACAGGACGCCCGCGCCGTCGAGCTGGGTTTGCAACTGGCCGGCAATAACCTGCACGTGCTGCACGCCGGCAATGCCGAAGAACCTGCTTTGCGCGCTTATCTGGGCATGGGCCTGGATGAACTGCATGTGCTGGAACAACCGGAAAATGCCGACGCGCTGCCTGCGCTGACGGATTACATCCGCGAGTCCGGGGTGCAGATGGTGCTCACCGGCAGCCAGGCGGAAACCGGCGAAGGCTCGGGCATGCTGCCGTTCCTGCTGGCGGAAAATCTCGGCTGGCCGCTGGTGGTCGGTATGGCGGAAGTGGAGTCGGTCAGCAATGGTGTCGCGCAGGTGCTGCAAGCCTTGCCTCGCGGCCAACGTCGACGCTTGAAAGTGCGTCTGCCGTTTCTGGCAACCGTGGATAACGCCGCGCCCAAACCCCGGCAAAGCGCTTACGGCCCGGCGCAACGCGGCGGCCTGGACGTTGAGCACGTCGAGATCGTGACGGATGAGCTGCTTATCGATTCATCCCTGCAACCGGCCAAGCCCCGGCCCAAACGCCTGAAAGTGATCAAGGCCAAAAGCGGCGCGGATCGCATGAAAGCCGCAACGGCCAAAGCCAGCGGTGGCGGCGGGCAAGTCCTCAAAGGCGTCACCCCCCAGGAAGGCGCCGAAGCGATTCTCAAATTGTTGGTTGAAGAGGGTGTGGTCAGGTAATTGGTAAGGACACTGTAGGACCGGCTTTAGCCGGGAGGAGGCCATTTGAGTCGCAGCAGCTCCGTCGCCAGAACGATTGCCCTCCCGGCTAAAGCCGGTCCTGCGGAGCCAACCGACAAG
Source organism: Pseudomonas sp. CFII64 (assembly GCF_000416235.1). Taxonomy (GTDB): domain Bacteria; phylum Pseudomonadota; class Gammaproteobacteria; order Pseudomonadales; family Pseudomonadaceae; genus Aquipseudomonas. The sequence continues at coordinate 200,716 of NZ_ATLO01000035.1, forward strand.
CGCCAATTGCCAGCATTCCCTGGCTCTGACACAATCGCGAATAATTCTCGTTAGTTAATGCAATTCTTCGGGGTCGTTCGTGTCATCAGCCCAAAGCACTCAAAGTGAGATCGTTGGCGCGTTGTATCGCGACCACCGTGGCTGGCTGTTGGCCTGGCTGCGGCGCAATGTTGCCTGCCCGCAGCGTGCGGAGGATCTGAGTCAGGACACCTTCGTTCGGCTGCTGGGCCGCGACGAGCTGAGAACGCCCAATGAGCCTCGGGCTTTTCTGGTGGCGGTCGCCAAGGGCCTGCTGTTCGACTACTTCCGCCGCGCAGCGCTCGAACAGGCCTACCTCAACGAACTGATGCTGATCCCCGAAGCCGAGCAGCCGTCGCTGGAAGCACAACACCTGATCCTCGAAGACCTCAAGGCCATCGACCGTTTGCTCGGCAAGCTGTCGAGCAAGGCGCGGGCGGCGTTTCTGTATAACCGTCTGGACGGCCTGACCCACGGCGAGATCGCCGAACGGCTGGGGGTTTCCGTGCCACGGGTACGGCAATATCTGGCCCAAGGCATTCGCCAATGTTACGTGGCGTTGTACGGCCAACCCTTATGAACAGCGTCAACTCTCGCCCGGTGGCCTCCCATGTTCTGGATGCCGCCATTGCCTGGCAGCTGTGTCTGGATCGCGGCAACGGCAGCGCGGCCGAGCGCGAAGCCTTTACTCAATGGATAACGGCACACGAAGAACACGCCCGCGCCTGGATGCAGCTGGGTCTGCTCGATCAGCATTTTGCAGTCCAGAACGGTCCTGCACGCAACGCCTTGCTGCAATCCCACGGCACCGCGCGGCGTCAACTGCGCAAGCTGGGTGGCGGATTGGCCAGTGTGCTACTGGCCTGCGGCCTGGCCTTGTTCGTTGGCGATCGTTATCTCCCGCTGGACTACTGGCTTGCTGACCAACGCACCGCCACCGGCGAACAACGCAGTGTGCGGCTGGCCGACAACACCGTGATCCGGCTCAACACCCACAGCGCCATCGACGTGCGTTTCGATGCGCAGCAGCGCCGGGTGGTCCTGCAGGACGGCGAAATCCTTGTAGAGACCGGCAACCACGACGACCCGCGCCCCTTCATCGTCGAAACCCGCGATGGCCGGATGCGCGCGCTGGGCACGCGGTTTCTGGTCCGCCGGGAAAACGACGGCACGCTGCTGAGCGTGTTGCAATCAGCGGTCGCCGCCCAGGCTCCGCATGACCCGCGCGAGCAGATACTGCGCGAAGGTCAGCAAATGTTCATGAGCCGTGACGGCCTCGGCCCGATGCTGGCCCTCAAACCCGGCGCGGATGCCTGGACGCGGGGCATGCTGGTGGTGGAAAACGCGCGTCTGGCCGATCTGGTGGCTGAACTGGGCCGCTACCGGGCGGGATATCTGGGCGTTGCGCCGCAAGTGGCCGACTTGCGCATCACCGGCAGTTTCCCGCTGAACAACACCGATCTGGCGCTCAAGGCATTGATGCCCGCGTTGCCGGTGCAGATCGTGCAGCACACGCATTGGTGGGTGACAGTCACGGGCAAAGACCCTAAAAGCGATCAGGCGGTGCCTGTAAAACTTTGAAACACTAATCTTAATCACAATTATTTTCGATTGGCCCTATCACTTTTTGAATTTCGTCCGGCACATAGACATTGAGAACCGTTTCCATCCAGGAGCCGAATATGTCCCGCACGCTTGAAACCCTTTTGCGACCCAGCCTGTTGGCCGTGGCGATTGCCCTGACCACTCCGCTGACCAGCACCCATTTGATCGCCGCAGAACAGGCATCGAGCGTGCGCGCTTACAACCTGCCAGCCGGGCCGCTGTCCTCGGCGCTGAATCAGATCGCCAGTCAGGCTGGCTTGACGCTGGCGGTGGACCCGTCTCTGGCATCCGGGCGTACTTCGTCGCCGGTTCAGGGCCAGTTCGATGCTTCCGGCGCGTTGCGTCAGGCGCTGCGCGGCACCGGTCTGCAACTGGTGCAGAGCTCTGTCGGCAGCTACAGCCTGATGGCCGCGCCGGAAGGCACCGTGGCGTTGCCGGAAACCACCATTCAAGGCCAGGGCGTCGCCGGCGAAACGGCGTTGGGGCCGGTGGCCGGTTATGCCGCGACCCGCACGGCGTCGGGCAGCAAGACCGATACGCCGATTCTCGAAGCGCCGCGTTCGATTTCCGTGGCGACCCGCGAGCAAATGGCAGATCGCGCCGTGCAAAACCTCGACGACGCCGTGCGCTACATGCCCGGTGTCACCGCCAGCAGTTACGGCAGCGACAGCCGCGCCGAGTGGCTGAAGATCCGCGGTTTCGAACCGACGCAAGTACTCGATGGCCTGCCGTTGCCCAAAGGCGTGTACGTCATGCCCAAGCTGGAAACCTGGGATCTGGAGCGCGTCTCGGTTCTGCGCGGTCCGGCTTCGTCGGTCTATGGCCAGACCCCGCCCGGCGGCATGCTCGATATGGTCAGCCGCCGTCCCGAGGCCGTCGCCAGTCACGAGATCCAGGCGCAGGTCGGCAGCTACAACCGCAAGCAGATCAGTTTCGACAGCACCGGCCCGATTGATGACGCGGGCGTGTTCGAATATCGGGTCAGCGGCGTGGTGCGTGACAGCGGCACGTCCGTCGAGCACATCGACGACAAGCGCTACAACCTGGCGCCGAGCCTGACCTGGAACATCGATCCGGACACCAAGCTGACCTTCCTCAGCCAGTTCAACCGCGACGATACCGGCATCACCAGCCAGTTCCTGCCGCTGGAAGGCACCAAGCTGTCGACTCCGGCCGGCGAAGTGAAATACCACAAGAACCTTGGCGATCCAGAGTGGGAGTTCTACGACAAAACCTATTACGCGCTGGGCTACGCCTTCGAACATCGCCTCAATGACGTGTGGCAGTTCAAGCAGAACCTGCGTTACACCAAGAGCGACCTGGCGTTCCAGGGCATCACGGCCGGTGGTTTCTACGGTTCGGTTGCCGCCGATGGCACCTTGTCGCGTGGCGCCAACGTGGTCAACGAAGACATCAGCCAGTTTGCCGTGGACAACAACTTCCAGGCCGACTTCGATACCGGCGTGCTCAAGCACACGCTGTTGATCGGCCTGGATCACCAACGCATCAACCACAACTACAAATGGTTGTTCGGCAGCGCGCCGACCAGCAACATCATCAATCCGGTCTATGGCCAGGACTTCAGCAACGTCGCTTATAGCGCTTTCCAGAACTACGGCCAGAAAACCCGCGACACCGGCCTGTATCTGCAAGACCAGATCGCTCTGGATAATTGGCGTCTGACCCTGGGCGGTCGTCAGGACTGGCTGGATACCGACACCGACTTCCACGAGACCGGTATCAAGGACACCCGCAGCGATAACGCTTTCAGTGGCAACGCAGCGCTGAGCTATGTGTTCGATTCCGGCTTCGCGCCGTACATTTCCTACGCCGAGTCGTTCCAGGCCGAGCAGGGCGGCAACACCGCCACCAGCGAAGCCTACGAACCGAGCACCGGCAAGCAATACGAGCTGGGCATCAAGTATCAACCGCCGGGCAGCAGCATGTTGTTCACGGCAGCACTGTACGACCTGACCCGCAAGAACATCGTGCTCAGCGATACCTTTGGCACCAGCCGTCCATTGGGTGAAGCGCAGGTGCGTGGCGTCGAGCTGGAAGCGGTGGGCAACGTCAACGAGAACCTCAAGTTGACCGCGTCCTACACCTACGCCAACAGCAAGATGACCAAGGTCGGCGATCCTTTGGACAAGAATCGTCCATTGCCGCTGACCCCGGAAAACCAGGCGTCAATCTGGGCTGATTACACCTGGCATACGGGCGTGCTCGATGGTTTCGGCCTGGGCTTCGGCGCGCGTTACATCGGCGAAACCGACAACGTGGCGCTGGGCAGCCTGGCGTTTGTCCGCGACAAGTCCGACGGCCATACCGATTCCTATACCGTGTACGATGCCGCCGTGCATTACGACCTGGGTCGCCTGAATAATTCGCTCAAAGGCGTCAGCGTCGCGGTCAACGCCAACAACGTATTCGACAAGGAATACCTGTCGACCTGTGATGGCTTCTATTGCTACTACGGCGACCGGCGCAACGTGCTGGCCAGCGTCAATTACAAATGGTGAATTAACGGATTCGCCAGTGAAGACAAGGGCCTGCGCACACGCGCCGGCCTTTTGCATTTGGAATCAAACATATGAAAAGCCAAACCGTGCGCCGCTGGTCGTTCATTCATACCTGGACCAGCCTGATCTGCACCCTGTTCCTGCTGATGCTGGCGGTGACCGGGTTGCCGTTGATTTTTCACCATGAAATCGATCACCTGCTGGGCAACGAGCCGGAATTCAAGGAGATGCCGGCCGACACGCCGCATCTGAATCTGGAAAAGCTGGTCGAAGCCGCCGAAGCGTATCGACCGGGCGACGTCATGCAATATTTCGGCTGGGACGAGGACAACGCCAACGGCGTCTGGGCGATCATGGCCAAGACAGCGGGCACCGAGCCCAATTCTTCGCACTCCTTCATGATGGATTCGCGCACCGGCCAAGCCTACGAAATACCGTCGGCCAACGGCGGGTTCATGATGGTCATGCTGCGCCTGCACGTGGACATGTACGCCGGGCTGACCGGCAAATTGCTGCTGGCGTTCATGGGTTTCCTGTTCGTGCTGGCAATTATTTCCGGGACGGTGCTGTATGCGCCGTTCATGCGCAAACTCAAGTTCGCCACCGTGCGCGCGGACAAATCCACGCGCATGCGCTGGCTCGACCTGCATAACCTGATCGGTGTCGTGACCCTGACCTGGGCGCTTGTCGTGGGTGTTACCGGCGTGATCAGCGCCTGCGCCGACCTGTTGATTTCGTCGTGGCGCAACGACAGTCTGGCGGCGATGATCGCCCCTTATAAAGATGCGCCCGCGCTGACCCAGCGCGCGCCGGCGACCAACCTGCTGAGCATCGCCGAAGCCGCCGCGCCGGGCATGGAAGCGGATTTCATTGCCTTCCCCGGCACACGCTTTTCCAGCGAGCACCATTACGCGGTGTTCCTCAAGGGCAACACGCATTTGACCAAGCACCTGGCCACGCCGGTGTTGATCGACGCGAAAACCCTGGACGTCACCGCCGTGGTCGAGCGGCCCTGGTACATGGACGCGCTGGGCATGTCGCAGCCGCTGCACTTCGGTGATTACGGCGGCATGCCGATGAAGATTCTCTGGGCGGCGCTGGATGTGCTGACCATTATCGTCCTCGGCAGCGGCGTTTATCTGTGGTGGGTGCGACGCAAGGCGGCGCGGCCGGTCAGCGTCCCGCAAGCGGAAGCCGTGCAATGAAGCGTTCGACCATGCGCCATGTGTTCGCCATGCCGTTGCTGATCGGCCTCTTGATCGCGTTCGGGCTGTTCGCTGCGTTGCTCGGCGACGGCTGGTGGGACACGCTGGCCTGGCTGGGAATGGGCATTGCGGCAATCCTGAGCGTTCGCGGTTTGCTGGTGCGCAGGACCTGAAACCAGCCATTGCGGACGGGCGGGGTGCTGGCTAGTCTAGACAGCCGTCTCATTCGAGGAACACCCATGTCCGCGCCGACCATGACGTTGTACACCAACGCAGCTTCACCCTTCGCCCGCAAGGTTATGGTCCTGCTGCATGAAACCGGTCAGCTGGATCGGGTGGCGCTGTTGCCGGTGCCCTTGACGCCGGTTAATCCGATTGCCGAGCTGAACCTTGATAACCCGGCGGGCAAGATTCCGGCCCTGCGGCTGGCCGACGGCAATGTATTCCACGACAGTCGGGTGATTCTCGATTATCTGGACCAGCAGCACGTCGGCAATCCACTGATCCCTCGGGAAGGCTCCGCGCGCTGGCGGCGTCTGACCCTGGCGTCTCTGGCCGATGCGCTGCTGGATGCCGCACTGCTGATCCGTTATGAAACCGCCTTGCGTCCCGTCGAGAAACATTGGGATTTGTGGCTCGACAACCAGCAGCAGAAAATCGACCGCGCCCTGAGTTATTTCGAGCAGGACGCCATCACCGAACTCAGTTCAGCCTTCGATGTGGCGTCCATCAGCGTCGCGGCGGCCCTGGGTTATCTGGACTTCCGCCAGCCCAACCTCGGCTGGCGCAGCAGCTATCCGCGCCTGGCCAGTTGGTATGGCGAAGTCAGTCAACGGCCTTCGATGTTGGCGACCCAGCCCAGCGTCTGATTGAGCGGCCGTCTGCGGATCGCTGAATCACAGCGGTCGGCGGCGGTGCAGGAAACAGACTGGCAATTCTGAGCACCAGGTTTCTCGCCTGGGCCTGATCTTCGCGCAATCCGAGCCAGTTACTCATGGGCGGCCTCGATGTCGAACTCCAGTGGTTTGGCGGGTTTGTTTGGCGTGAGGCCGTACCAGTCGAGTTTGCGGGTCAGGACCATGAACACGCCGAGCAGACCAAACAGCAGCAGCGAACCCATCAACAGCGCGTAGTCTTCGGCACTCAACAGGCCGTAAAGCAAGCCGTAAAGCGCCGCCAGCCCCAGGGCGAAACCCAATCCGTGGCGCACGCTGCGCAGCACGTGACACACATAAAAACCGATCAACAACACGCAAGCGCTGGCCGAGAGCAGATATGCCAAGGCAAAGCCCAGGTGTTCGGACAACGACAGCAGCATCAGATAAAACAACGCCAGCGCCGCGCCAACCAACGCATATTGGATCGGATGCACCGCCAGGTTCTTGAGCACTTCGAACAGGAAAAATCCGGCGAACGTCAGCGCGATGAACAGCAGCGCATATTTGATCGCGCGGTCGCTTTTCAGGTATTGATCCACCGGATCGATGAAACTCACGCCCAAGGTACGCTGGTTGAAGTCGTCGCATTGCGCCGCTTGCAGGCAACGACTCAGCGCTTCTTCAAGGTTGGTGGAGAAGAACGAAGCCTGCCAGCTGGCGTTGAAACCTTCGGCAGAAATCTCCCGTCGGGTCGGCAGGTAGTTGCCGATAAAGCTCGGGTGCGGCCAGTCGGCGGACAACTGCACCGTGCTGGACTTGCCCACCGGCAGCACGCGCAACGATTCGGTGCCTTGCAGTTTCAAGTCGAAGGCGAAGTTGAGTTGTCTGGCGAGTTTGCCATCCAGAACCGGCAAGCTGGCGCTGACGCCTTCGCCGAGCCATTGCAGGCGCGAGCCGGGAACAAAGTCCAGTTGCTGATCGTCGAGCTGCAATTTCAGGGCATTTTCGATGCCGCGAATATCGCTGATCCCGACCGACAGGAATGGCGCGTCAAATTGATAGTCAGCGAAGTCCTCGGTAATTCCGAAAAATTCCGGCACGGCGAAATGGCCGCTGACCCGATTATCGGCATGGAACAGTCGCGCCTCGTAAATCCCCCGGGAACGCAGTTCGGTCTGCACCTTGCCGTCCAGTTCAAAGCGGTCGGGCAAGAAATGCAGATCGCCGCGCTCCTGGGCGGTTTCCTGAAAGCGTTCGTTGGTCTTGGGGTCGGTCTTCCAGACGCGCACGGTCTTGCGAAACGGCACCACCAGAATCGGCCCGGCCAACTGCTGACTGAAGCTGGAACTGCGCGCGATATCCCGCAAGACGTCGTCGCGCTGTGCCTGCCGGTCGCCGATCAGCCCGCCGATCATCAACAACGGAATCAACAGCAGAACGATCAGCAGCGCGATCATTCCCAGTTTTATAGCCAGACTTCGATTCATGGGTCTCTCCCTGTTTTGATGGGGAGATTCTGCGAGCGCTGTGTGGAGGGTTGATGAGGGGTTTGTGGGGATTGTGTGGAGATCGCGATCTTCAGCGCTTGCACCGGCCCTTTCGGGGACAAGTCCCCTCCTACCAGACTGTGTATGGCTCGGTAGGACCGGACTTGTCCGGGAAGGCGTCGGGTTTACCAACGCAGATCCCGTTAAAACAGCACTGTCACCAGAACGCCACCCTCAACATTGCCGATGCGCAGCTCGCCGCCGTGCAGCTGCACCACTTCTTCGACGAAGTTAAGTCCCAAACCGGTGCTTTTGCGGCCGCTGTCCGGGCGGGGCAGGGAGTAGAAGCGCTCGCTCAGGCGCGGCAGGGCGTAGTCGGGGATCGGGGCGGCGCTGTTGAACAGGCTGAACTGAATCCCGCTCGCACTTCGTTCGGCGCTGAAGCGTAAAAGTCCGCCTTGAGGCGTGAAGTCCAGTGCGTTTTCCAACAGATTGGCAAGCGCCTGGCGTAACAGAAAACGCTCGCCGATCAGTTGCAGATCGTTGGCGATGTTTTTTTCAATTCGCAGATTTAACCGCTCGATGCGTACGCTTTGCACGTTGAGCAGTTCATCGATCAGTTCGCCCAGCGCCACGGCGACCCGTTCTTCCAGGCCCTGACGCTGCTCGACCATCGCCAGATTCAGCAGGCGTTCGATCAACTGCTGCATGCGCGCGCTTTCGCCTTCGATGTTGCCGATAAAACGCTGGCGCTGGTCGGCGGGCATGTCGTCCTGCAACAGCTCGGCAGCGCCACGAATCGCCGCGAGCGGGCTTTTCAATTCGTGGGTCAGGGTGTGCACATAGCGCTCGACGTAAGCTTTGCCCTCCAGCTGCGTGCGCATGTGTTCCACAGCCGTGGATAGCTGTTCGAATTCGCCGCCACGATAATGCGGCAACTCGGCGCGCCGTCCTTCGCTGACCGCTTGGGCGTAATCGGTCAGGCGGCGCAACGCCGAGCTGAGCCACCAGGAAAACAGCGCGCCCAGCAGCAGCCCCAGCGCCATCAAGCCGCCGCCGTACCACAGCAAGCGCCGCTCGGCGCGGTCCACATAAGGCTGCAGCGAACTGTTCGGTTTGGCCACCGTGACCACGCCGATGATCGCGCCGTTATCGCGAATCGGCGCGCCGACATGCATCACCGACGAGTTCGGATCGTTGGCGTCGCTGCGGGTCGAGCGCGCGCCGTATTCGCCGCGCAAGGTCAGCAACACATCGTTCCAGCGCGAGTAATCCTGGCCGACCGCTTCACCACTGGAATCGAGCAGCACGATGCCTTTGGCGTCGGTGACGTAGATGCGGTTGTTGACCTGATTCTTCGGCAAACCCCAGATGGTTGCGGCGGGCTGGCGCAAGCCATAGGCCCGGAGCGCGTCAGGGAAGCGGCTCTGGCTCAAGGTGCCGGACTTGACGTCGTCATGCAGGATTTCCGCCAGCAGGTTGGCCGTGTCCACCAGGGTTTCTTCGGTGGACTGGCGCACGCCGGGGCGCACTTCTTTCATCACGGTGCTGAGCACGAAGTAACCGGTCAGGCCGATGAACACCGCGTACACCAGAAAAATCCGCAGGCTGAGGGACATCAGCTGTGTCCAGGGCTGAAGCTGTAGCCGAGGCCGCGATGGGTCTGGATCGGCTCGGCGTCGGCGGCGATCAGGCGCAGTTTGGCGCGCAGGCTTTTGATGTGGCTGTCGATGCTGCGCTCGTAACCGGCATCGGCGGCCACGCCCACTGCGTCGAGTAATTGCTCGCGGCTGAACACCCGTTCGGGTTGCTCCAGTAAACAGTGCAGCAACCGAAACTCATGGCGAGTCAGGCTCAGCGGCTGGCCGCGATAGCTGATCTGCACGCGTTCGGCGTCAACCTGAAACAACTCGCTCAATGCGGCGGCGACCGGGCGCGGCAGCATGCGCTTGAGAATCGCCCGAACCCGCGCCGTCACTTCCCGCGGGCTGAACGGCTTCACCACGTAATCGTCAGCGCCGATCTCCAGCCCGACCACCCGGTCGATCTCACCATTGCGCGCGCTGAGGAACATCACCGGCACTTCGCTGAACCGCCGCAGTTGCTTGCAGGCTTCGAAGCCGCTGATATCCGGCAAGCCGATGTCGAGGATGATCAGGTCCGCCGGCGTGCGCCGTTGATGCTCCACCGCCGCCTGACCGAGGCCCAGCCAGGACGTGGTGAAGCCGTCACTTTGCAGGGCGTAGATCAGGGTGTCGGCAATCGCCGCTTCGTCTTCGACAATCAAAATATGCGGCATGGCATCCGAGCACTTGAGGTGAGGACGAAACGGTGCCGGGATCAGCGGCGAACGTCAATCAGCAATCGGGTTTGTCAGCGGTATAGCGTCGCGCCGGATTGACTGCCGCGCCGAACTCGCGCAGGGCCTTGGCGCCGATCAATAGGGGATAGTTGAAATGGCTGCGATCCACCAGATTGACTTCGACGGTGCGTTTTTTATCGCCCAGGCACAGCTCCAGGTCGACTACCGGGCGCTTGGTCGGGTCGATGGCTTCGTCGTCGTCCTCGCCATCGGAGCGACCTTTGATCTTGCTGATGCGCGAGACCTTGTGCTCGTACACCTTGTTGCTGGCGTCCTTGGTGGCCAGACGGAAACGCACCCAGTCATCGCCGTCGCGCTGGAACAGTTCGATGTCCTTGGCTGATAACGACGCGGTCAGCGCGCCGGTGTCCATCTTGGCCTGAAAGGTTTCGCCGAACTCCGCGACCTTGATGTATTCGTAACGACCGTACAGCGTCGGCTCGGCGGCCATGACCGGCAAGGCCAGCACAGACAAAAGCGCCAGGATTGATTTCACGTGGGTGGTACCTTTTCTCGGTTGGAATACGGCTACCTGTTGGAGCGAGGCTTGCCCGCGAATCAGACGCCTCGGTGAAACAGGTATACCCGGTTATCGTTCTTCGCGAGCAAGCTCGCTCCCACAATAGCTGCGTTTTTAGACATCAGGACTCAACTTCGTTCGCTGCCCGCAGCTTAACCGTAACCTCGTGAAACATTTGTCGACGACCAATGGATTTGGCGTTGACCCCCGGGCTCTTTATGATGGCTGCCCGAAAAATTGTAAGAGTTTTTTATGCGCCGTCTGCTCACCGGCTGTTTTGTCACGCTGCTGTTGCTGCTTAACACGCTGGTCATGATCGGCCCGCTACTGATTTTTGCTCTGCTCAAGCTGATCTTTCAGGGGCACATGCGTGATCGCATGTCCTCGGCGGTGATGTGGATGGCCGAGACCTGGGCCGAGATCGACAAGCTGATTTTCGCCTTGTGCATCCCGACGCGCTGGGAAGTGCGCGGCGATGAAAATCTGCGCGGCGACACGTCGTATCTGGTCATCGGCAACCATCAGTCCTGGGTGGATATCCCGGCGTTGATTCAAGCATTGAACCGGCGCACGCCCTTCTTCAAGTTCTTCCTGAAAAAGGAATTGATCTGGGTCCCGCTGCTGGGCCTGGCCTGGTGGGCGCTGGATTACCCGTTCATGAAGCGCTACAGCAAGGCGTTCCTCGCCAAACACCCTGAGCTCAAAGGCCATGATCTGGAGATCACGCGTCAGGCCTGCGATCTGTTCAAGCGTCAGCCGGTCACCGTGGTCAACTATCTGGAAGGGACGCGCTTTACCACGGCGAAAAACGCGCAGCAGAACTCGCCGTATTCGCACTTGCTCAAACCCAAGGCGGGCGGCGTGGCGTTCGTTCTGGCGGCGATGGGTGAACAGCTGGATGCGATTCTGGACGTGACCGTGGTTTACCCGAGCGAGCGGATTCCGGGCTTCTGGGATTTACTCTGCGGGCAAGTGCCGCGCGTGATCATCGACATTCAGACCCGGGAACTTGATCCCGCGTTATGGCAAGGCGATTACGAGAACGATCCGCTGTTTCGCGAAAAAGTGCAGGGCTGGGTCAACCAGCTGTGGCTGGACAAAGATGCGCGCATCACCCTGTTGCGGGGCGATGCGCTGGCAGACTGAATCAGCTGCCGGTGCCCCACAGACTGCCGAGGCTTTGCAGTGCTGAGCCACCGGCGCCTTGCTGGCCGAGGTATTGCAGAATCAGCGGAGCAAACTGGCTGACCATCGAGCTGTCCATGCCCAGCGCGGAGTACGCCTTGTTCACGTCGCCCATGCTCTGCACATTGCCCAACGCGCTATTGAGGATGGAGCTGCTGGCGTTGTCGCCCGAGCCGCCTAACAGCGCGCCTAGCCCATTGAGGTTGCCCAGACTGCTCAGGGCGTTGTTTCCGGCCAGCTGATCCAGGCCCGGCACCGCTTTGCTCAACTGGCTGTAATCGTTGCCCGCGAGTTTGTTCTTCGCCAGGCCCAAGAGCGCGCCCGTACCGCCGACGGCTTGTTCCGGGGTGACATTCAGATTGCTGCCCAGCAAATTCAGCAAACCCGCAGCTTCGGGTGCGGCGGTCGCTTTCTGATTGCCGCTGCTGGCGTTGGAAACGGCATTGGCTGCGTCGTTCAGGTTGAAGGCGAACACCGGACTTGCGGCCAGAGCCATCAACGTTGCCAGTGCTACACCGCGTGAAATCTTCATCGAAACAACCCCTCAAACGGAAAAATCCGGCAAGCCGGTAAAAACACGTGTTTGACCGAGCACAGCGGGGGAATGTTCCTTGCGTTCGTCTGATGCCAGACCGGCAGCATGGCGCAGCCAATCCAGGAAGCAGGTCACAGGCTCGAACAACTATGTAATACCTCGTTCGTACCCAGGCCCGGCAGGGTTAGCCTTCAACCCTGCATGGAGCAATCGACAATGGCCCCCAACCCGTCACCCTTCCAGCCGTGCAGCGACTGGATGACCGTTGCAGACAATGACGCTCAGATACTGGAAATCCTGCGAATGCCGCGTCAGGGCTACTGCACCTTGTTCGAGGAAATCCAGGCGCTGGGCGCGGCCAGCCCCTACCCGCATTGTGCGCACGACACCGAGCTGGTGGAGAGTGTGCAGACATTGCTGTTTGACGATGCGCTGCAAAGTCCGGAGAGCGATTCAGCGCGCCTTGAGCGATCCGCCGATTTACTGCCGTATCCAGGTGCTACCCACGCAGTCCCGGCCAAGCCCATCTCTGTTAGACAGCACCAACAGATGGCGCGAACGGCGCTTGAAATTGTCAGGCGCAACCAACGCCAACCCCCTGTGCGCGTAACGACGCCCCAGATAGACCGCACCAAAAGCGACTACGCCAGGTTAGTGAATCAAATGCGTGCGCGGCGGCGGGATATCGCCTCGGGTACGCTCGCTACCGATAGAACCGTGGTAGACGTGGATGGGCAATCTCCGCTTTTTGCCATCGCCGCCGCTTTCGGTGCGCTCTTGAGGCGTTTCCATACGCTTGTCCAGTTCGCACAGGATCCCGGGCGAGCTGTCGGGAAGGATCAAAATGATCCTCTGGGCCGTCTGAACACGAGCCGTCTGCGCAATCGGCTCACTGTTTACAACGCGAGGCAGCTGGACTTCAGCAAGCCGTTCATGTGCATGCTGCATATCCTGCCGGGCACCGGGCAGCATGTTTATGTCATGAAAATCCACGGCATCTGCCGCGGCGGCAAGGCCGTCAGTTGCACACTGCCGGACGGAGAATTGAGAGCGCTTTTGCTCACCCACGCGTTCGACAATCTTGCTCCGCTGCTGACGCAGGCGTCGGTCAACGACTACCTGCTGATCCGCGAGGATGGAGCGCTTTCGCTGCGTTGCCTGCTCGCCTATTACGGTGTTGTCGTTCCTGGGACGGCGAGACGGCAAGGTCTGGACAAGGCCATTGCCGATCTGATGCCCAAAGAATCCCGTGGGCAACGTGTCGATGTCAGTCCGGCGCTGCCTTTCACCATTGCCGAGCAACCGCGCTTTGTCCTGGATACGTCCAAAATCTATACATTTCGCCAGCGCACGGTCGAAGCCAGCGCCAATCACGATTACAGCGTGATCGGCGAAGAGATTAAAAAGGAGAGTCAGTGGCACCTTGAGCGATATCGCCGTTTGCTCGCCAGCTACACACATTTCGGCGCCTCACAGGAGAACAACGAAAAGGCACTTTTGGCACTGCTGCAAGAAGCCGGTGGCGTCACCCTCAAACTGTTCGTTGAAGACAGCGACGGTCAGGCAGATACCTACCGCGAACAACACACCGCCAACCCGTGGAATGCTGCAGACCTTTCTGACTACTTCAGCAAAGCCGAAGAACAGCTGGCGTTGTACATGGAGAACACACTTAAATATGTCGAGGGTGAAGGCGCGATTTATATCGAAGCATTGAGCGTCGAATTGATCGTGCCCAATATCGTCCTTCGCAGCCATGATTTACGCGAGCTGGACATTGCAGCCTTCGATATTCGCACTAGGCAGCCGCCATTTTTGTATCTGGATCCGTTGGCCAAAGGGTCTTACGAAATCATCGCTGAGCATTTTGCGCAGGTGACCGGTGAATTGCGCGATGCCAATTGGGATATCTCCCAATGCAAGACATTGACGCGGGCGGCACAGCATCTGCTGCGGCATTATCGTGAGGACCTGCCCGGGTTGCCGCTTGCGCAGCGCGATGCGGCGTACCTCAATCGCCTGAAAGAAGTGGTCAATGTCTATTACGGCGTGGTTGCGCAAAGTCTGGAGCATCAACAACAGCTGAAAGTGGTCTTGCAACCGACCCAGCCTGAATTCGTCTCCCGGGCAATATGCCGTTATCTGGCGCTGGATGAGCGCCACTGGGCCATGATCGCGCAAACGCACTTCACTATTCGCTATGCCGCCGGCTGGAAAAATACCGGTACATGGGTGCGCTTTGAAAAGTCCCTTGGCTATCGCAGCTTGCTCAGCGTGGTTTACGACGAACAACTGCGCCGGGAGGTTGCCCTGGCCGATGACTGCGAAGCGGTGTTGCGAGGGCTGGCGCAGGCCATCGCTGACCGCACGGGATATGCCGACCCGGTGGATAGCCTGAAGGAACGACTCGCGGGGCTGTTCGATGCCAATATCGCGTTCGTCAACAACGGCGACCTGCCCGCCGAATTGACCCAGCCTGCACAGGCTTTCGTTCGGCACGTCGAAGCCTATACGCTCAAGGCGATCGACGAGTTCAGGGCGCTGGAAGCCGAAAGGCTTGTCCTGACCTCCGGCAACGCCGCCGAACGGCTTGAGCAGCAACGGGTGCTCGCCTCGGCAGGGTCCGACCAGGCGTTCTACTGCATTGAACTGCTGACTCCCCTGGAACAGCGCAGGCTTGAAGTCAGCGTTGCAGCCTTTGCGGCATTCCTGAGGGCAAGGGCCAACAACGACGATATCCAGGCTATGTCGACCGCTGCGCAGCATGTCCTGCAAGTGGTGCGTCAGGTCGGCGGGCTGATTCCGGTTGTGGGTAACTTCATCAACCTGGGGTTCGATATCTACGAAGGAAATACCGAGGGCATTGCGCTGGATACGGTGAATATTTTCGCTGAACTGGTGTTGCTCAAATTCCGCGTCATGCCGCCCAGAGTGCTTGGCACGCTGATGCTGCAGGGCACCAACCTGTGGACGATGTGGCAGCAGATCCAGGCCCTCAATGCGTCGATCAAGGCGAATGATTTTCCCGAGTCGGTGAGCAACTTCGGTTTCCTGTTGCTGGGCATGCATTCGGCCCTGCACTGCGGCGCTTCGGTGATTCAAGGTTTCAAGGTGGCTGTTGCGTATCGCAATCAGGAGTCTGCGCTGGAGATGCCGAACCCTGCGCTGCAGGAGCAGGAACCGCGCGGTCCCGAACCAGAGTCCGGCCCCGAATATCACACCGAGGAGCCGGTTGCCGGACACGACGAGCCCCGCGTGCCGGACGCTGAGTCACATACCCGGTCTGGCCAGTCGGCCAACAGCCAGTACTGGGCGATCAACGATGACGGGCATATTTCCGAGCGCCCGACGGGCAGGAAAGTTACCGGCCTGGACTGGAATGGCAATGCGATTGTCGAGGGCGGGGCGCGCGCGTTGCTGCTGGGCGGCCCTCATGAACAGACATACATGCTCAATGGCCAGGCGCATCGCACGGTCAGAGGTGGCGCAGGGCCGGAGTTAAGACCGCTTCACGCGCTGGACATCGAGGCTGGGCAATGGCGAAAGTCGACGCAGGCTCATAACGGCGTGGCGCAGTTTTCTCGCTTTGCTCATACCGATGCGTTTCCGAGCCGGTTCAGTGGCCGCCCCGAGCGCCTTCAGGCCCCGGCCAATGCCGTGAGTTGGTACGACAACTGTATCGCCACCCTGGAGACGGTTTCGACGCAGGTCTTGGCGCTCGACGGCCAGCGATCCCGCCAGGACGTAGCCATCGGTGTCATCGAGCATAAATACATCACCGAACGCGATGGCCATATCGAAGTGCTGGAACAGGCTGGCAGCGCCGGTGGTAAAACGAGTTTCATCCGCGCCGACGGCACTCGTCTGGAGGCCAGCGTCGCGTTGCCCGCCACGCCGCGCTACCAGGCCGAAATTCAGGTCAGAATTGTCGCTGCCCAAGGCATGTTCGTCACAGTTGAGATCAGCGAAACCCTGCAAGGCCTGGTCGGCAGGAAGACAGTCGCGGGTGTGCTCGCGACGCGTACCCAGGGAGGAGGGCAGGAGCTGATTATCGAAGCCGACCGGGGCGTGCATTATCGCGGCACGCTGGCGGCGGCTAACTTCCTGGCGCTGGCACCCGGAGAAACCTCGACCGAGCAGCAGCCGGTTGCGCTGAAAATGGACAGGATCAGCCCTCACGCCGACCCAAAACGTGCCTCCCCACAGCTATGGCACAGCGAGATCGAGTACCGAAACGGCCTGGCCCATGATGACTTTGCCCTGGAGTTGTTTTATGGCGCGAAGGCAGCCAACGAAGCCTTCGCGCGTAATCCCCAATGGGTCGTGAGCAACCTGGAGGCTGTTGGCAAGATCAAGACGGGCTTGCCACCGGCCATCACTACCGTTGAAAACCCGTTCTACGTGCTCGACACCCTTGAGGAACAGGCGATTCTGTTCGCCCCGCGCAACCAGGCGGCGCTGGCTAATACGTTGTTGGGCAGAACCATCGAGTGGGGCGCAGCGTCGCAGCCTCATGCCTTGGGCCTGGGCGAGAAGGTGCTGCGCCAATTGCGTCTGCATGAGCCTTTGATGGCGCTGAACGAATCCATCGCGCCTCTTGCTCGCGACCGGAGCGCCTTGGTCGAACGTCTGAAACGGGCCTTGGGGTCGGCCAATCTGTTGATCGCCGAAGCAGAAGGGTTGAACGGACAAAAAGTCTACTTCGCCCATTCGAGTGCCGAACATCTCAGCGTCCAGTTCGGCCGCCTGGACGATGAGCTTCATGTGAGCAGTTCGGGCTCAATCATCGATCACATCGAGGCCCACTACCCCGATCCCTCTGCGCTCAAAAACCTGGTGATTCTGTCCGTTGAGCACGTCTCGGAAGCCGATGCGCGGCGCATCTTCGTTTCTTCACAACGAGGTTATCACTACAGCTCGGTGACCAGCCTGGAGCCGCCCATCGACAAGCCGCACCTGACGACGGCGCAATTACAGCTGCACATTGACGATGCCCACTACCCGCACCACACCAGAAACATGACGATTGCCAGCGCTGTAGTCGATTTGTCCACTGCCACGCCAGTGACTACCGGGCCGCGCCAGGGCAGCTATAACTGCGGCGGCAAGGAATACGTGCAACTTGATAACGGTAGGCTGTATCGGGCTGTGTGGGACAACCGGCACAGTGTCTTTGTCCTGGTGCCGCCTGAGGGCAAGGTGCTGGCTAACACCTGGGCTTATCCCTGGGTCCGGCACACCGCAGGGCGCGAATTCACGCTGATCAACCGGCCCGGCCTCAAAGGCGGCAGTTGGCGCCCGGAGGTGTTCGGTGACATCCGCTGCAGGAATTACGAGCGCTCGACCACCCGCAGTGGGCGACTGACAGCCGCGCAGCGCAGGAACAACAATGAATTGCAGGTCCACCACCAGGACCTGCATTTAACGCAGAACCAAACGCTGCAAAATGGAAAGCTCAACGTTCCGGATACCTTGTTCAGCCAGAGCGCGCCTGGGCCGGATGGCTACGTGACGCTCAAATCCAGAGTCGAGGTGCCGGAAAGCTGCATCTCCAGCACCGAGTATCTGGTGTCGAGATACGCAGGTGGGAAGTCTGGATTCGATTACGAAGGCGAGCGCTCAGGCCAGGCGACTGCCCTCGATCCTAATGTGGAGATAGTCGCACGGCATGACGGGCGGGAGGTGTCGTTGAACATCTCGACCACGACGCTGGATAGCTGGATCGCCAGGCAGGGTCATTCCGACTATTTCATCGAGGGACAGGCATTTCCTGACATCGGACAAGGCATCGGTTTTATCGAGCGGCACGCGGGCGCGGGTACGTCTTCGGACTATGAATTCCACTTCATGTTCGTCGTCGGCAAGCTTGTGGATCAGCAAGGAACGGTCACTGGCGTACTCGCCACGGACTTGTCCGAGCCATCGCGCAGCAGCGCGGGCGGGGTATCGACAACCCGGCTCCCGGCCAGCCATAACTGGAATGTTCGGTCTTACTCGTCGGTTGAGCAGATGCGCGGCGCGCCAGGGCCCGACAGCAATGCGTATCCCCAGGATCAGTACTATTCGGTGCTGGTACGGCCAGTGCGATCTTGATGCTGCCAGACCGACTGCCCCTTGCTAGGCACAGACCAAAAGGGCGACATAAGTCGCCCTCTTTCTGGTTGTAGCGGCTTACGCCGCGCTGAACAACTTATGCGGATCAATCACAAACTTCTTCGGCACGCCGGCATCGAACTCGCCGTAACCGCGTGGTGCGTCGTCGAGGCTGATGACTTCGACACCGACGATGTCGGCGATCTTGATGCGGTCCCACATGATGGCTTGCATCAGCTGGCGGTTGTACTTCATGACCGGGGTCTGGCCGGTGTGGAAGCTGTGGGATTTGGCCCAGCCCAGGCCGAAGCGGATGCTCAGACTGCCCATTTTTGCGGCGGCGTCCACTGCGCCCGGATCTTCGGTGACGTACAGGCCGGGAATACCGATCTTGCCAGCGACGCGCACTACGCCCATCAACGAGTTGAGGACGGTCGCCGGAGCTTCATGATGCACGCCTGAGTGGCCATGGCCGCGGGCTTCAAAGCCTACGGCGTCAACCGCGCAATCCACTTCCGGTTCGCCCAGCAGCGCGGCGATCTGTTCGTGCAGTGGCGTGTCCTGGGACAGGTCGGCAATTTCGAAACCCTGCGCCTTGGCGTGAACCAGACGGGCCGGATTCACGTCGCCGATGATCACCACTGCCGCGCCCAGCAGACGCGCCGATGCAGCTGCGGCCAGGCCGACCGGGCCCGCACCTGCGATGTATACCGTGCTGCCCGGTCCTACGCCGGCAGTCACGGCACCGTGATAACCGGTCGGCAGAATGTCGGACAGGCAAGTCAGGTCACGAATTTTTTCCATGGCCCGGTCACGGTCAGGCAGCTTGAGCAGGTTGAAGTCGGCATACGGCACCAGCACGTACTCCGCCTGACCACCGGTCCAGTCGCCCATATCGACGTAACCATAAGCGCCGCCGGGACGCGCCGGGTTGACCGACAGGCAGACACCGGTGTGTTGTTCCTTGCATGAACGGCACAGGCCGCACGCCACGTTGAACGGAACCGACACCAGGTCACCGATTTTCAGGTTCTCGACGCCGGTGCCTTTTTCGATCACTTCACCCGTGATTTCATGCCCCAGCACCAGGCCGGTCTGTGCGGTTGTGCGGCCGCGCACCATGTGTTGGTCCGAGCCGCAAATGTTGGTAGAGACCACGCGCAGGATGACGCCATGCTCGATCTTGCGACCGCGCGGGTCCTGCATTTTTGGATAGTCAATTTTCTGTACTTCGACCTTGCCAGCGCCGAGATACACCACACCACGATTGCCAGACATGCTTTCACCTCGATTTTGTTGTTATGTCGCGGGGAAATGCGTTGCTTTGTCGGTATTGCAGCAACGCACTGATTGCTCTGGGGTGCTTGCTTGATAGTGATATTTGCGATCCCGTAGGACCGGCTTTAGCCGGGAGGACGTCCTCCCGGCTAAAGCCGGTCCTACAGAGGATTGCGTTTACAGCACCACTGTCCTGTTCGCATTCAAAAACACGCGTCTTTCAATGTGATAACCCACCGCCCGGGCCAATGTCTGGCCTTCGATATCCCGGCCTTTGGCGATCAGGTCTTCGGGGTAATGGCTGTGGTCAACCGCTTCGACGCCTTGGGCAATGATCGGGCCTTCGTCCAGATCGTTGTTGATGTAATGCGCCGTTGCCCCGACCAGTTTCACGCCCTTGTTGTAGGCCTGATGGTACGGTTTGGCGCCCTTGAAACCCGGTAGCAGCGAGTGATGAATATTGATCGCCTTGCCGTCCAGTTTGCGGCACAGGTCAGGCGACAGCACTTGCATGTAGCGGGCAAGAATCACCAGCTCCGCGCCGGACTCTTCGATCACCTGCCAGACTTTGCTTTCCTGTGCCGGCTTGTCGTTCGGGTCCAGGGGGAAATGGTAGTACGGAATTTCATGCCAGCGCGCCAACGGTTCCAGATCCGGATGGTTGGACACCACCGCGACCACGTCCATGGACAACTGGCCGATGCGTTGGCGGTAAAGCAGGTCGTTCAGGCAATGATCGGCTTTGGAAACCATGATCACCACTTTCGGGCGATAATTCGGCGCGGTCAGTTCGAAGATCATGCCGAAGGCCTGCCCACGTTCGACTAACCCGGCGCGGAAGCCCTGTTCATCAAAACCGTCGGGCTGACGGAATTCGACGCGAATGAAAAAGCGGCTGGAGAGCCGGTCATCGAAGGAGTGGTGCTCGGTGACGTAGCAGCCCTGCTCGAACAGATAGCGGGTCACCGCGTCCACCGTGCCCAGTACGCTTGGGCAGTCGGCGGTCAGAATCCATGTGTCGGGGGCGCGGCTCATTGGTTAATCCTTGTTGGAAATGTGTCGTCGCTGCTCGCGGCTAAAGCCGCTCCTACGGGGCATGCATATCGCCCGTAGGAGCGGCTTTAGCCGCGAGCATTATCAGGCCTGAATGCTCAAGCCATACTCGGCACTGGCATCCTGCAGCCACATCCACCAGTAATCGGCGAAGCTGCGGCGGATCAGCAATTCCCAGGTTTCCTCGCCGGTGCGGCGGATGACCAGTTGCGATTTGGCGAACACGGTGCCGACGGCTTTACCCACCGGGAAGTTGTCCGGGTGCACGTCGTAGCTGGTGGACTTCATCAGCACTTCGCGGACTTTCGAGCCGGTCAGTTCAAGGATCGACTGGCCGCCGCTGACGTTGACGATAGCGATGTGCAGACCGGTCAGCGCTGCGCGCAGCTTCTGCTCAGCCTCGAATTCTTCACCGCTGGGCACGATCAGCAGCCATTCGTCCGGGCCGAGCCATTGCAGCGAGCTTTCGTCGTTAATGGCGACGGTCAAGGCCTTGGGCAGTTCCATGCCGGTGGCGGTCGCCATGCCCGCGGCGAACGCCGGGTCATGTGCATCGCCACGAATCGTCAGGTGGCCGAGCAGTTTCTTCTCGCGCAGGAGCACGCCAGGGTTGGCGCGGCCTTTACCGACCAGCTTGTTGAGGTCGGCATGAAACAACGGTGACTCGGCTTTTTCGCCGGTCGTTGGCCGCTGCTGGTAAACGTTGGCTGTGGTCATAGAGCACCTGTTCCTGAATTCTGTTGTCTCATTGGGCGTAACTTCGGCGGTCTCGCTGTCTCGCTGTCTCGCGGCTGAAGCCGCTCCTACGGAATCCGTTCGCCGTAGGAGCGGCTTTAGCCGCGAGAGGAGATGCAGTCACTCCACGTTCTGCTGCTCACCCTTCGGATCGAAGAACACCGAAGATACGATTTCGGCTTCGATGAAGCTGCCATCGGCCAACGGTGCGAACACGCGTTCGCCCATGCGCTTGAGGCCGCCTTTGACCACACCCATGGCGAACGAGTAACCCAGCGAGGACACCGCGTAGCTTGATGTCACGTGACCAACCATCTTCATCGGGATCGCTTGCTTGGTGTCGAACACCAACTGCGCGCCTTCGGGCAGCCACTTGGCCGGATCAACCGGTTTGAGGCCCACCAGTTGCTTGCGCTCTTCACGCACGCAATCTTCGCGGTTCATGCCACGCCAGCCGATCCACGAGAACGGCTTGGTGCGACCGACACACCAGCCCATGTTCAGGTCGTCCGGGGTCATCGAGCCGTCAGTGTCCTGACCGACGATGATGAACCCCTTCTCGGCGCGCAGCACGTGCATGGTTTCGGTGCCGTACGGCGTCAGGTTGTACTTCTTGCCGGCTTCGACGATTTTTTCCAGCACACCCATGGCGTAGTCGGCCTGGACGTTGACTTCGTACGACAGCTCGCCGGTAAACGAGATGCGGAACACCCGCGCCGGAACGCCGCCCACCAGGCCTTCTTTCCAGGTCATGAACGGGAATGCTTCACGGCCCAGATCGATGTCGGTCACTTCGCTGAGCAGCTTGCGGCTGTTCGGCCCGGACAAGGTCATGGTCGCCCAATGGTCGGTCACGGAAGTGAAGTACACCTTCAGGTCAGGCCATTCGGTCTGTTGATAGATTTCCAGCCATTGCAGCACGCGTGCCGCGCCGCCAGTGGTGGTGGTCATGATGAAATGGTTATCGGCGACACAGGCGGTTACGCCGTCGTCGAAGACCATGCCGTCTTCTTTGCACATCAGGCCGTAACGCGCCTTGCCCACGTCGAGCTTGGTCCAGGCGTTGCTGTAGATGCGGTTGAGAAACTCGCGGGCATCCGGGCCTTGAATGTCGATCTTGCCGAGGGTCGAGGCATCCAGCAGGCCGACGCTGTCGCGCACGGCTTTGCATTCGCGGCCAACGGCGGCATGGATGTCTTCACCTTTTTTCGGGAAGTACCAAGGGCGTTTCCACTGGCCGACATCTTCAAACTCGGCGCCGTTCCTGACGTGCCAGGCGTGCAGCGCGGTGAAGCGTACCGGCTCGAAAATGTGCCCGCAGTGACGACCGGCCACAGCGCCGAAAGTCACCGGCGTGTAGTTCGGGCGGAACATGGTGGTGCCCATTTCGGGAATGGTCACGTTCAGCGAACGAGCCGCGATGGCCAGACCGTTGACGTTGCCCAGCTTGCCCTGATCGGTGCCGAAGCCCAGCGCAGTGTAGCGTTTGACGTGCTCGACCGACTCGAAACCTTCGCGGGTCGCCAGCTCGATACCGGCAGCGGTGACGTCGTTCTGCAGGTCGACGAATTGCTTCGGCGCGCGGGTAGTGGATTTGTCGTGCGGGACCTGGAACAGCGCCAGAGTCGGCTCTTCAGCGCGGCTCAAGGCTTTTGGCAGTACGCCTTCGACGGCTTTGAAACCGGCTTCGCTGGCGGCGCGTACGCCCCCTTCGAAACCATCGGCCAGCGCGTCGCCGAGGGCGTAAACCCCATTCACGCCGCCAACGCAGACGCGTTTCTGTGGTGCTTCACCCGGTACGAAACCGAGGATGTCTTCACGCCAGACCGGTTTGCCGCCCAAGTGGGAAGCGAGGTGGACGATAGGGCTGTAGCCGCCGGAACTGCCGATCAAATCGCAATCGAGCCATTCACCAGGGCTGGTGACGCGATGAGCTTTGACGTCGATGGCGGCAATCCGTGCCGCAGTCACGTGTTTGCTGCCCCGTGCTTCAATCACGGCGCTGCCGGTCAGGATGCGAATGCCCTTGGCGCGCGCTTCTTCAACCAGCGCGCCGCGTGGGTTGTGCCGTGCATCGGCAATCGCCACCACTTGCAGGCTGGCGTCGAGCCAATCCAGAGCGACGCGATACGCGTGATCGTTGTTGGTCGACAGCACCAGTTTCTTGCCTGGCGCCACGCCATAACGGCGTACGTAGGTGGAAATTGCGCCCGCCAGCATGTTGCCCGGCACGTCGTTGTTGCCGTAGACCAGTGGACGCTCGTGAGTGCCTGCTGCCAGCACGACACGTTTGGCCCGCACGCGGTGCATGCGCTGACGCACCTGACCGATGGGCGCGCGGTCGCCGAGGTGATCGGTGAGGCGTTCGTGAATGGTCAGGAAGTTATGGTCGTGGTAGCCGTTGACCGTGGCGCGTGGCAGCAGCACCACGTTCTTCAGGCCTTTGAGCTCAGCGATAACCGTCGCGACCCATTCAGCGGCAGGCTTGCCGTCGAGGCTTTCGCGGGAGTCGAGCAGGCTGCCGCCGAACTCTTCCTGTTCATCGGCCAGAATCACCCGTGCGCCGCTGCGTGCAGCGGCCAGTGCCGCAGCCAGACCCGCAGGGCCAGCGCCAACAATCAGCACGTCGCAATGATGGTTCATGGCGTCGTAGGTGTCCGGATCGTTTTCAGTCGGCGAACGACCGAGACCGGCGGCTTTACGAATGTACTTCTCGTAAGTCATCCAGAACGATTGCGGATACATGAAGGTTTTGTAGTAGAAGCCCGGCGGCATCAGCTTGCCGCCGACCTTGCCGAGAATGCCCATCACGTCATTGTTGACGCTGGGCCAGCCGTTGGTGCTGGTGGCTACGAGACCGGAATACAGCGCCTGTTGCGTGGCGCGCACGTTGGGGATCTGCGTGGCTTCGGTCGCGCCGATTTGCAGCACTGCGTTCGGCTCTTCGGAACCGGCAGCAAAAATACCGCGCGGACGCGAGTACTTAAAGCTGCGGCCGATCACGTCAACGCCGTTGGCCAGCAATGCAGCGGCCAGGGTGTCGCCGTCGAAGCCTTGGTAGGTCTGGCCGTTGAAGGTGAAATTCAGCACCTTGCTGCGGTCGATGCGGCCGCCGTTAGGCAGTCGGTTAGTCTGGCTCATACCTTGTCTCCCTCGCCGCTGGCTGCCGTAAACGCCTTGTTAGTGAACTGCGGCTTGGCGCCAATCGGGTAGGTTTCGAGAATTTCGTAAGTCACGGTGTCGCGGGTGGCGTTGAAGTACTGGCGGCAACCGGCGGCGTGAATCCACAGTTCGTGATGCAGTCCGCGCGGGTTATCGCGGAAGAACATGTAGTCGCCCCATTGCTCGTCGGTGCAGGCGCCCGGATCCAGCGGACGCGGAATGTGCGCCTGACCGGATGCGTGGAATTCCTCTTCGGAGCGCAGCTCGCCACAGTGGGGACAGAAGATGTGCAGCATAGGTATTTCTCCTGTTAGTGGGCGACCGCGGCTGCGCCGTGTTCGTCAATAAGAGCGCCGTTGTGGAAACGGTCGATGGAAAAAGGTTTGGCCAACGGATGCATTTCACCCTTGGCAAGGCTGGCGGCAAACACGTTGCCCGAGCCCGGCGTGGCCTTGAAGCCACCGGTGCCCCAACCGCAGTTGAAGAACATGTTCGGCACCGGCGTCTTGGAGATGATCGGGCAGGCGTCCGGCGTGGTGTCGACGATGCCGCCCCACTGCCGGTTCATGCGCACGCGGGACAGCACCGGGAACATCTCGACGATGGCCTGAACGGTGTGTTCGATCACCGGGTACGAACCGCGCTGGCCGTAGCCGTTGTAGCCGTCGATACCGGCGCCGATCACCAGGTCGCCCTTGTCGGACTGGCTGATGTAGCCGTGTACGGCGTTGGACATGATCACGCTGTCGATAATCGGTTTGATCGGCTCGGACACCAGCGCTTGCAGCGGGTGGGATTCGATCGGCAGACGGAAGCCCGCCAGTTTCGCCATGTGCCCGGAGTTACCGGCCGTGACCACGCCGACGCGCTTGGCGCCGATGAAGCCTTTATTGGTTTCCACGCCGACACACACGCCGTTTTCCTTGCGGAAGCCGATCACTTCGGTCTGCTGGATCAAGTCCACGCCCAAGGCATCGGCAGCGCGGGCAAAGCCCCAGGCCACGGCGTCGTGACGGGCTACGCCGCCGCGCCGCTGCACGGTTGCGCCGATGATCGGGTAGCGAGTGTTTTTCGAGCAGTCCAGGTACGGGATTTCGTCCGCGACCTGTTTGCCGTTGAGCAATTCGCCGTCCACGCCATTGAGCCGGTTGGCGCTGACCCGACGCTCGGAATCACGCATGTCCTGCAAGGTGTGGCACAGGTTGTAAACGCCGCGCTGGGAGAACATCACGTTGTAGTTCAGGTCCTGGGACAGGCCTTCCCACAGTTTCATCGCGTGTTCGTACAGGTGCGCCGATTCATCCCACAGATAGTTGGAACGCACGATGGTGGTGTTGCGCGCCGTGTTACCGCCGCCCAGCCAGCCTTTCTCGACCACGGCCACGTTGGTGATGCCGTGGACTTTAGCCAGGTAGTAAGCCGTGGCCAGACCGTGCCCGCCGCCACCGACGATAACCACGTCGTAGACTTTTTTCGGGGTCGGCGTGCGCCACATGCGCTGCCAGTTTTCATGATGGCTGAGGGAGTGCTTGAAAAGGCCGAAGCCTGAGTAATGCTGCATGAGTGGCTACTCCTGACTCAGCGATAAACCGGGAAATCGGTACACAGTGCCGCAACCTGACTGGCAACGTTGGCCTCGACATCGGCGTCGCCGAGGTTGTCGAGGATGTCGCAGATCCAGCCGGCCAGCTCGACGCACTGGGTTACTTTGAAGCCGCGCGTGGTGACCGCCGGCGTGCCGATACGCAGGCCCGAGGTCACGAACGGTGATTGTGGATCGTTGGGGACCGAATTCTTGTTCACGGTAATGTGCGCACGACCCAGAGCGGCGTCGGCGTCTTTACCGGTCAAGCCCTGACGGATCAGGCTGACCAGGAACAAGTGGTTGTCGGTGCCGCCGGAAACCACGTCAAAGCCACGGTCGATGAACACTTGCGCCATCGCCTGAGCGTTGTCGATCACTTGCTGCTGATAAACCTTGAAGCCTGGCTCCATCGCTTCCTTGAAGCACACGGCCTTGGCGGCGATCACGTGCATCAGCGGGCCGCCCTGGCCACCGGGGAAAACCGCGGAATTGAGTTTTTTCTCGATCTCTTCGTTGGCCTTGGCCAGGATCAAGCCACCCCGTGGACCGCGCAGCGTCTTGTGCGTAGTCGTGGTGACGACGTCGGCGTACGGCAGCGGATTCGGGTACAGACCGGCGGCAACCAGACCGGCCACGTGGGCCATGTCGACGAACAGGTACGCGCCCACTTTGTCGGCAATGGCGCGAAAGCGTGGGAAATCCAGGGTTTTCGAGTAGGCCGAGAACCCGGCGATGATCATTTTTGGCTGGCATTCAACGGCGATGCGCTCGACTTCGTCGTAATCGATCAGGCCGGTGGTGGTGTCGATGCCATATTGCACAGCGTTGTAGAGCTTGCCGGAAAAGCTGACTTTCGCGCCGTGGGTCAAGTGACCTCCGTGGGCCAGGCTCATGCCCAGCACGGTGTCGCCGGCTTGCAGCAGCGCCAGATAAACAGCGGCGTTGGCCGAACTGCCGGAGTGCGGCTGGACGTTGGCGTAATCGGCACCGAACAGCTGCTTGGCGCGCTCGATGGCGAGCATTTCGACTTTATCGACGTGCTCGCAGCCACCGTAGTAGCGCTTGCCCGGATAACCTTCGGCGTATTTGTTGGTCAGGCCGCTGCCCTGGGCTTCCATGACGCGCTGGCTGGTGTAGTTCTCCGACGCGATCAGTTCGATGTGATCTTCCTGACGTTGCTCCTCGGCATTGATCGCCGCCAGCAGTGCATCGTCATAGCCTTGGATTTGGTCATTCTTGCTGAACATCGCGGTTCTCCCAGCGGCGGCGTGGCGCCTGTCTTGTAAGGGTAGGGCCGCAGTCGGAAGACAGTGCCCTTTGATGCGATGGTAGGGCCGGACCAAAGACGCCAAATGCCTACGGACGCCACGCAAAGGTGCGTTTACGACATGGCTTGGCGGGGAGGGATAAATAGAGCTTGCAGGACCGGCTTCAGCCGGGAGCGCGCCCTCGCGGCTAAAGCCGCTCCTACGGAAATCGCATTCGCTCAGGCAAAAAAAATCCCCCGTGATAATCGGAGGATTTTGCTCACGTCTTGTCGCTATCAGGCAGATTTACCCGGCAACTGCCCATCGGCCCGGAACATCCCGCGAATACCGCGCACGGCCTGGCGGATGCGGTCCTGATTTTCGATCAGGGCGAAACGCACGTGATCGTCGCCGTACTCACCAAAACCGACACCCGGCGACACGCAGACCTTGGCCTCGGCCAGCAGCTTCTTGGCGAATTCCAGTGAACCCAGGTGCGCATACGCCGGAGGAATCTTGGCCCAGACATACATTGACGCTTTCGGGTTTTCCACCATCCAGCCCAGTTCGTGCAGGCCTTTGACCAACACGTTACGGCGCTGACGGTATTGCTCGGCGATATCCAGCACGCATTGCTGATCGCCTTCCAGCGCAGCAATCGCCGCCACTTGCAGCGGGGTGAAGGTGCCGTAGTCGTGATAGCTCTTGATTCGCGCCAGGGCGTTGACCAGTTCCGGGTTGCCGACCATGAAACCGATGCGCCAGCCGGCCATGTTGTAGCTCTTGGACAGGGTGAAAAACTCCACCGCGATGTCCTTGGCGCCGGGCACTTGCATGATCGACGGGGCTTTCCAGCCGTCATATACGATGTCGGCGTAAGCCAGATCGTGAACCACCAAGACGTCGTACTGCTTGGCCAGCGCCACCACGCGTTCGAAGAAATCCAGCTCCACACATTGCGCGGTGGGGTTGGACGGGAAGCCGAGGATCATCATTTTCGGCTTGGGGATCGAACCGCGAATGGCTTTTTCCAGCTCGGCAAAAAAGTCCACGCCCGGAATCAGCGGCACCGAACGCACTTGGGCGCCAGCAATCACCGCGCCGTAGATATGAATCGGATAGCTCGGATTCGGCACCAGCACCGTGTCGCCCTGATCCAGGGTCGCCAGCATCAAATGCGCCAGGCCCTCTTTCGAGCCGATGGTGACGATGGCTTCGTCTTCCGGGTCGATATCGACGTCGTAGCGTTTTTTGTACCAGTTGGAAATCGCCCGACGCAGACGCGGAATGCCACGCGAAGTCGAGTAGCCGTGAGTGTCTTCACGTTGGGCAACGGTGACCAGTTTTTCGACGATGTGCGGTGGGGTCGGCCCGTCGGGGTTGCCCATGCTCAAGTCGATGATGTCTTCACCACGACGGCGAGCGGCCATTTTCAGCTCGGCGGTGATGTTGAATACGTACGGGGGGAGTCGATCGATGCGCGCAAAACGGCGCGGCGAAGGTAAGTCTGCCATGGAGGCCTCTGAAGACGTAAGCGCCCGGAACCGTCCGAGCGACGTTGGCCACATGCGGTGGCCTGTGCGGAAGATAAAGGCGCTGATGGCGTTTTGTCTACAAAATTTCTATACCCGCGGAGGCGCCAGGTTCGACGCGAGACCGTAGGAGCGGCTTCAGCCGCGAGCAGCATTCGCCGTCGAATTGTGAGCGGGTGCCAATGACGCCCTCCCGGCTGAAGCCGGTTCTACGGGATGTATTCGACTTCAAAGGGTATCCAGCACCTCCCTCAACCCCAACAACAGCAGAAAATGCAGCGGATAAATCCCGTAGGCCCAGCGACGCATGGGTTTGACCGCAAATTGCAGGCGCCGACGCAGCAACACCAGGCCCAACAACGGCGCGATCAGGCACGCAATCAGCGACCCGATGGAAATCGGATCGCCCCACGCTGCGCCCGCGAACATCTGCGGCCAGGCATTGCCCGCCAGGCAGATCGCGCCAGGCAGTGCCGCAAACCATAGCGGCCGGCGCAGCACCAGGAGAAAACTCGCCGGCAGCAGTACGCCGAAAAAGCCGAACATCAGTTGCTTCTGCAAAACAGCTGCAATCAGCAGCGCGCCAATCGCCAGCACCCGGGTGATCGGCAGCGGGTGTCGCCAACCCTGGGCGACCAGCAAACCGAGTATCAACGTCGGCAGCACATTCAGCGTGTCGGCGTCGTGCATGAACAACCGATAGGGAATTTCGGAAAGTCCGGCGAACAGCAGCAGCCAGCCCAGATAACGCCACTGCACTTTCGGATCGGGGAACAGCGCGGTCCTGCGCCCCAGATTCACGGCAATCGCCAGGCAAAACCACGGAAAAGCGAAGCGCCCCGGCACATACAGGAAATTCACCGACCAACCGACGTAGCGCAGGTGATCGAGCACCATGCTCAACATCGCCAGCCACTTGAGCAGGTCCAGCGCCTTGTCGCGTCCAGGCAGGTAAGGCGGGTTCGACAGATCCATAGCGCTCCTGTTTGGTTAAATTTTTCAAGCCCGTTGGAGCGAGGCTTGCCCGCGAATCAGTCGCCGCGGTGGGACAGGTATATCTCGTCATAGTTATTCGCGGGCAAGCCTCGCTCCAACCGGTTTTGAATCCTCGCGATCTTCGCTACAGTGCGCACCATAATCAATGACAAGGAACCGGCCATGACCGATAAAAGCCAGCAGTTTGCCAGTGACAACTATTCGGGCATCTGTCCCGAGGCATGGGCTGCCATGGAACAGGCCAACCATGGCCACCAGCGCGCGTATGGCGATGACCAATGGACCGCCCGCGCTTCCGATGATTTCCGCAAACTGTTCGAAACCGACTGTGAAGTGTTTTTTGCGTTCAACGGCACGGCGGCCAATTCCCTGGCGCTGTCATCGTTGTGCCAGAGCTATCACAGCGTCATCTGTTCGGAAACCGCCCACGTCGAGACTGACGAATGCGGCGCGCCGGAGTTTTTCTCCAACGGCTCCAAGCTGCTCACCGCGCGCAGCGAAAACGGCAAGCTGACGCCGGAATCGATCCGCGAAGTCGCCCTCAAGCGTCAGGATATTCACTACCCCAAGCCTCGCGTCGTGACCCTGACCCAGGCCACCGAAGTCGGCAGTGTCTATCAGCCTGAAGAACTCAAGGCGATCAGCGCGACCTGCAAAGAGCTGAACCTGAACCTGCACATGGACGGCGCGCGTTTTTCCAACGCCTGCGCCTTTCTGGACTGCTCGCCAGCCGAACTGACCTGGAAATCCGGGATCGACGTGCTGTGCTTTGGCGGCACCAAGAACGGCATGGCGGTGGGCGAGGCGATTCTGTTCTTCAACCAT
Organism: Pseudomonas sp. CFII64; assembly: GCF_000416235.1. Classification (GTDB taxonomy): domain Bacteria; phylum Pseudomonadota; class Gammaproteobacteria; order Pseudomonadales; family Pseudomonadaceae; genus Aquipseudomonas. The sequence goes on from NZ_ATLO01000035.1 coordinate 231,536, forward strand.
GACCTGGCCGAAGACTTCGACTACCGCTGCAAACAGGCGGGGCAACTGGCGTCGAAAATGCGCTTCCTGTCCGCGCCCTGGGTCGGCTTGCTGGAAAACGACGCCTGGCTCAAGCACGCACGGCACGCCAACCACTGCGCGCAGTTGCTGGCTGAGCTGGTCAAGGATATTCCTGGCGTGGAGCTGATGTTCCCGGTGCAGGCCAACGGCGTGTTCCTGCAATTGTCGGAACCGGCCATCGCAGCGCTCACCGCCAAGGGCTGGCGCTTCTACACCTTCATCGGCAATGGCGGCGCACGTTTCATGTGCTCCTGGGACACCGAAGAAGACCGCGTGCGCGAGTTGGCGGCGGATATTCGGTTGGTGATGGGGGCGTAGGGGGCACGATTCCTACGATATAAGGCTATTTGTAGGACCGGATTTATCCGGGAGGGGGGGCGGTAGATTCACTCTGGATCTACCGCCTTAAATTGCCTCCCGGCTGAAGCCGGTCCTACGGCGTGGGTCCTGGCTGAAGCCGGTCCAACCGTCAGCTCTGCGCGATGGTCCTGGAAATCACTTCCACCGTCGCGTCGATCTGCTGCTGGCAGCGGTCGAGTTCGACCTGATGCTGCTTTTTCAGTTCGACCTGCTGCGAGCACAGGTTCAGCGCAGCCAGAACCAGCAAACGGTCGCCGATCAGGCTTGGGTATTTACGCTTGGTGTCGATCAATGAGGCCTTGAGCATGGCCGTTGCCTGCAACAGGGTTTGTTCTTCCCCGGCCGGCGCCTTGATCGAGTAGTCGTTACCCATGATCGAAACGACCGTCACCCCGTTTCCATGAGTACTCATGCGCTGACGGCGCTGGCGCTGGTGGCGCGGTCAACCAATGCCTGAATGCGGGCGGCGGTGGCGCCTTGCTTTTCTTCCTGCTCCATCAGGCTCAGTTGCAGACTGTCGTTGTCATCCCTGGCCTGAGCCAGTTCGGCGCTGAGCTGCGCGTTCGTGTTCTGCAGTTGCTGGTTCTGTTGCACCAGGTCTCCTACAAGTTGTTCCAATTGGCTCAGGGATGCTTCCAACATTTTGAATTCTCTAGCTAATTTCAACGGGCGCACACGATAAAGAAAAGTCACTGCGCATGCCAGGCATATCAGGACCATTGGCCCTTTAAATACCGGTACTTCAGCGCACGAGCCTCCTCAACGAGGTAAACGCATAAGGACCCTTGTTGACTGCCGTTTGCCGATCTGGTTCCGACGGCTCGTCAGACCGGCGGTTTTTGCCGGATTTGAACGGGTTTGTGACCTTCGGTCGCAGTTCCTTTCATCCGGGGTCACTCAAGTCTTCGCCAACGCGACCGATAGGCATGGCATCCGCTGCATTTGCCCTTTCGCTCGCAAGGAATGCGTCGCCACCAATGGAAACATTATGTCCTTACGTAACATGAACATTGCGTCACGCGCTTTCCTCGGCTTCGCCCTGATCGGCGCGCTGATGTTGATTCTCGGTATTTTCGCGCTGATGCAAATGAGCGAAATCCGCGACGCCGGTGATGAAGTCGCCGAGAACAGCGTCCCGAGCATCCAGAGCCTGAACGGACTGATTGTGACGGGTATCCGCATGCGGGTTCTGGCCTATCGCCTGCTCACCAATCGTGAAGCGGATGTCCAGGAAAAGACCATCGAATTGATCGCCACGCGCAACAAGCAAATCAGTGACGCCCAAGTGGTCTATGAAAAACTCATCTCGTCCCCTGAAGAGCGCTCGGCATACACCGAGTATGTGCAGCTGCTGGGCGAGTCTCGCCAAATTGAGTCGCGCATCATTGGCTTTAGCCGTGCGGGCAATGTCGAGGAGATGGCCAAGCTGCTCAATGGCGAATCCGCTTCCAACTCCGACAAGATGAATGTGGTTCTGGCCAAGCTGTCCGACCTCAACAGCAAACAATTGAGTGCCACTAACAAGGCTGCAGCGGACGAATACTCCTCGGCGTTCAATCTGGTGGTCGGTCTGCTGGTCATCGCCACGGTGTTGACCATCCTGTTCGCCTGGCTGTTGACCAACAGCATCACCCGGCCGATCGCTGCTGCGCTGGATGCTGCCGAGGGTATCGCCGAAGGCAATCTGACTCGTCCAATCAAAGTCGACGGCACCGACGAAGCGGGTCGTTTGTTGCTGGCGATGCAAAAAATGCAGGAAAAGCTGCGCGACACACTGATGCGTATTTCCGGCTCGGCGACGCAGTTGGCGTCTGCGGCTGAAGAACTCAACGCGGTGACCGACGAAGGCGCTCGCGGCCTGACACAACAGAATAATGAAATCGAGCAGGCCGCTACCGCAGTCAACGAAATGACCAGCGCTGTTGAAGAAGTTGCGCGCAATGCGATCAGCACCTCGGATGCATCGAAAAACGCGACCACTTCAGCGGGCGACGGTCGTGATCTGGTCATGGAAACGGTCAGCGCCATTGAGCGCATGAGCGGTGACGTGCAGAGCACTGCGGATCTGGTCGGCAACCTGGCCAATGAATCCCGGGATATCGGCAAGGTGCTGGACGTGATTCGTGGTCTGGCGGATCAGACCAACCTGCTGGCTCTCAATGCCGCCATTGAAGCCGCACGGGCCGGTGAAGCCGGACGTGGATTTGCGGTGGTGGCTGATGAGGTGCGCGCGCTGGCGCATCGCACCCAGCAGTCCACCAGCGAAATCGAACGCATGATCGGCAGCATTCAGGGCGGTACCGAGCAGGCGGTCAATTCAATGCGTAACAGCACCGAACGCGCGGAGTCGACCTTGAACATCGCCAAAGGCGCAGGGCTGGCGCTGGACACCATTAATAGCGCCATCGTCGAAATCAACGAACGCAACCTGGTGATCGCCAGCGCAGCTGAAGAGCAGGCGCAAGTGGCTCGGGAAGTGGATCGCAACCTGGTCAACATCCGTGATCTGTCAGTCCAGTCAGCTGACGGCGCCAGACAGACCAGCGCGGCCAGCGGCGAACTGACCCGTCTGGCGGTAGACCTCAACAGCATGGTTTCGCGGTTTAGTTTGTAGGGATACAGCGCAATCCCGTAGGACCGGCTTTAGCCGGGAGGGCAATAATTCCTGACGCAGAAATGCGTCGGATGTGCCGACCTCCTCCCGGCTAAAGCCGGTCCTACGAGCCGGTCCAACGAGCCGGTCGTACGAGTCGGTCTTGCGGTATTGATCGTCTCAGGCGATTAATACTCGATCCGCACATCGCCCTTGGGCACGCTGCAGCACGACAGGATGTAGCCTTCTTCGACATCCTCGTCGGTGATGCCGCCGTTGTGTTCCATCTCCACTTCGCCGCTCAGTTTCATGACCTTGCAGGTGCCGCAGATGCCCATGCCGCAGGCTTTGGGGATCATCAGGCCGAGTTTCGCGGCTGCGGCGTGGACGGTTTCGCCCGGTGCCACGCGAATGCTCTTGCCGGTGTCGGTGAATTCCACCTGATGCAGTTCCGAAGCGTCGACTTCCGGTGCGTCGGCGGCGATCTCTGCCTGTTCCACGGCGTCGGCGCGGGCTTCCGGCGGTGTCTGGCCGAACGATTCTTCGTGGTATTGCGCCATGTTGAAGCCGTTGCTTTCCAGCAGGCGCTTGACGGCGTTCATGTACGGCGTGGGTCCGCAGCAGAAGACTTCGCGCTCAAGGAAGTCCGGCGCCATCAGTTCCAGCATTTTCTGGTTCAGATAGCCGCGATACCCGGCCCAGGGTTCGCCCAGACCGTGTTTTTCGCAGACCAGATGCAGGCTGAAGTTGTCAATCCGCGACGCCATGTGCTCCAGCTCGCGGTGATAAATGATGTCCTTGGGTGAGCGTGCACTGTGCACGAACACCATGTCGACGTTGGCGTTGGTGTCGTAGAACCAGCGCGCCATGGACATCACCGGCGTGATGCCGACGCCGCCGCTGAGGTAGAGAATCTTCGGGTTCGGGAAGTCGATGGCATTGAACAGGCCCACCGGCCCGTGCACGGCCAGTTCCTGGCCTTCATGCAGCGTGTCGTGCAGCCAGTTGGAAACCTTGCCACCGGGCACGCGCTTGATGGTGATCGAGAAGCTGTATGGCACCGAGGGCGAACTGGAGATGGTGTACGAACGCATCACCGGCACGCCTTCGATTTCCAGCTCCAGGGTCACGAACTGGCCAGGCTTGAAGAAGAACAGGATCGGCTGGTCGGCCATGAAACAAAAGGTGCGCACGTCCCAGGTTTCCTGAATCACCTTGACGACGCGAACCAGGTGGCGGCCGTTGGCCCATGTCTGGGTATTTACCGGGCTGAGGAAGCTTTGGGACATGCTGAATCTCCACGGCCGACTGTCGGCCTCTTGAGGTGAATTCTGCGTAAGGCGCAGACAGCCCACTTACCCATCAGCGACATCGGCGTACTTATCGCGACCAGCCCCACCCTGCCGGGGTTCGCGCGTCGGAAACGGATTCGGCCATGTCGCCCATGGATAAGGCCCAGTCTGCGCCGAACTCCACACTCGCCACTCGATAGTTACCGAAAAAACTATTCTTGAGCATGAGCGAAACAACAATCGTCGCCTTGCGTGCAAACCGTTGCAAAGAACCGTATCAGCCACATTCGCCGACCGTTAGAAGACACGGTCATGAGGACTTCAACGATGGACGTCACCGCAACCTTGAGCTTGGGCGATCCGCTGGAACCCGCACGTAAGGCCACCGCCGAAATGCTGCAGAATCGCGAGCGCACCTACTCGCTGCCACAGCCTTTCTACAGTGATGAGCGGCTGCATGAAATCGACATGCAGGAAATCTTTCACAAGGAATGGCTGATTGCAGGCATGACCTGCGAGATCCCGGCCAAGGGCAACTACCTGACGTTGCAGATCGGCAAGAATCCGGTGCTGATCGTGCGCGGCCCCGATGGTGTGGTGAACGCGTTCCACAACGTCTGCCGCCATCGCGGCTCGCGGCTGTGCACCGCCGAAAAAGGTAAGGTCGCCAAACTGGTTTGCCATTATCACCAGTGGACCTACGAGCTCGACGGCCGTCTGTTGTACGCCGGCAGCGAGATGGGCAGCGATTTCGACATGAGCCAGTTCGGCCTCAAGCCGATCAACGTCAAGACCGCGGGCGGCTACATCTTCATCTGCATGGCGGAAAATCCTCCGGCCATCGACGAGTTCCTGCAGACACTCAAGCACTACATGGAACCCTACGACATGGAAAACACCAAGGTGGCTGTGCAAAGCACCTTGATGGAAAAAGCCAACTGGAAGCTGGTGCTGGAAAACAACCGCGAGTGCTATCACTGCAACGCGTCGCACCCGGAACTGCTGAACACGCTGCTGGAATGGGATGACGTCACCGATCCGCGCGCCACGCAGTCGTTCAAGGATCACGTCGCCGAGTCGGCCGCTGCCTGGGATGCCGAACAGATTCCCTATGCCCACGCCAGCTTCGGCCTGCGTAACCGCATCGTGCGCATGCCGCTGCTCAAGGGCACCGTGTCCATGACGATGGACGGCAGGCAGGGCAGCCAGAAACTCATGGGCCGGATCAAGAATCCGGATCTGGGCTCGATGCGCATCCTGCACCTGCCCCACGCGTGGAACCATTGCATGGGCGATCACGTCATCGTGTTCACCGTCTGGCCGATCAGCGCTCAGGAAACCATGGTCACCACCAAGTGGCTGGTGCACAAAGATGCCGTGGAAGGCGTTGATTACGACGTCGCGCGTCTGCGGCAGGTCTGGGACGCCACCAACGACCAGGACCGTCGCCTGGCCGAAGAAAACCAGCGCGGCATCAACTCCACCGCCTACCAGCCAGGCCCATACTCCAAGACCTACGAGTTCGGCGTGGTCAACTTCATCGACTGGTACAGCGCCCGCATGCTGGAAAACCTCGGCGCCGAGCCTGCGCCGTATCTGAAGGGTGTGGCGGTTAATCACGAGTGACGCGTGAACCTCCTGCTGATCTGCTGTAGGAGCCACTTGTAGGCGAGGCATCGGACTTGTTGAGCCGATATGCCTCGCCAACAAGTTGTCTCCTAACGCCAGGCTTTAGCCTGTGTCCCGTTCTAAATCCGACCGCCGGCCCCAAAACCTAGCATTTCTGCTAGTACCTCGACGTTTTTTACCCGCCTACAATCGCAACTACGTTCGAGTTCGTGATCCGAACATTGCTTGTCATCCGCAATGGACGCGAGGTGGATCATGAAAACGAACAGCCGAATTGTTCTAACTTTTCTGGTGATGCTCGGTTCTCTGATCGCGTGGATGGTAAATACCGCACCCAATGCGGCATTGACGCCTCGAACGGTGGGTGAGGAAGTTCATGCCGGAACATTCGAGGAGCCGCGTCTGATTGACGAGCCCGCTTGGCCGGGTGCTGTATTTTTAACCACAGCAGGCGACTCTCCTGCGTTTTTCACCGCAGAATTTAGCAGTGAGCCAGACAAGCCCAATCCTGCATTTCCTGATACTGCGCAATCCAACACCTCTTGGACATATGCAGGACAGCATTCGGGTATCGGGGCCGACCTCAAACCCTTCACAGAGCGCACCCGTGTCGGGGCGCTGCATGTGGCGCAAATCGACAGTAAACATGCGTTGCTCAGGTCCAGGATTGACCGCGTGCCGGATGCGCAGACGCCGTACCCCAGCACAGCTGAAAGTAATGACTTCTGGGATTTCATTGGTTTCTTTGAAAAACCTGGTACCGAGATCGATCCGAAAAGCTCACAGGATCTGGTATGGCCTGGTGTTTTCGTCAGCTTTGAACCCTCAAAAAAGATCTACGTTGCTCGGCGCATCGGGAGGCCTGCATCTGACGGCTGGCCTGCGCCTGATACCGAGGATGGGGCCGGATACTGGAAGTACGCGGGAGCGCATACAGCAATTCCGGTTAAATTTCCCAAGCCTTGGAGCGCTCGAAGTACAGATTCAGGCTCTTCCTACGTGAATGAGGACGCTCCACCCCGTCGCTATTTTTACGCTACCAGCTTTATCGGTTTTCCCGCGATTCTGGGTGCGGCGTTTCCGCAAGGGGCTCAGTCTGATCGCTACTGGGCTTATCGTGGTCGACATTCAGGGTTCGCGCATGACCCTAAAAACTTTGGTGAGGTCGCGGGAGCGTTTAATAACTACCGCGGCCTGATTGAAGGTAGGTGGGCACAGTTGAGCCCATTGTTTGAAGGTGATCCGTCTCCTGCAACACCTTTTCCGAAGACGCTCAAGGGTAACGAGTTCTGGCGGGTGATTGACGATTTTCAACACGCGGGTAGCTGGCAGAATCCCAAAAATGATGAGGATAACTTCACATCGACGGATGAAATCCATGTGCAGCCACAAGGCAGCGCGCACGCAATCTTCCGGGCCCTGACTTCGGGGTTTAGACCAGCGGACGGCTGGGACTATAGTGACGCTGAAAAGTGGCAGTTGCTTGGAACGTCCCTTCATGGTGGCACGGTTGCAGATCCGAAAGGGACGGATGAACTGACCTGGCCTGGCGCCGTGCATGTCGCCACGATCGAGAGCAAGCAGGTCTTTTTTGCGTCCAGATTTGAAGGTGTTCCCGCTGAGCAGAACAAGCCCCTACCCACGGCTGCTGCCAGCAACGAATACTGGAACCATATCCCGGTAATTGAGCCCCTTGGTACTTTCGAGTCCCCAAGGCGCTTTGCGGATTACAGCCAGTCGGGCTCGGTCTATGTCGATGGCTTCTTACTGGGCCAGCGCGCGTTCTACATTTCCCGATTCGAAGGTTTTCCCGCCGATGATATCGACGGCTTTGCAAACGTAGGCACAGCAGACCCGAACTGGGTTTATGCAGGTAAACATGCCGGGGTGATGACTGACCTTAAACCCTTCGATGATGTAACCCGGGTTGGCGCGATTCATGAAGGCCTGATCGATGGGCAGCGCGTCTTGCTGCGTTCGCGTTTCGCAGGGGCTCCTTCGTCCGCCACTCCGTACCCCGAAACCATGGTCAGCAATGATCATTGGGAGTTTATCGGCGTTTTCAAACATGCTGGTACGGCGCAAGACATGAAAGGGCGTGACGACTTCACATGGCCTGGAGCCTTACACCTGGATGAGACACAACAGCTTGTCTTTGCGGCCACTAAGCAAGGAGAGCCAGGAACCCAAGGCTGGGTATATCCGGTCGGGGAAACCAGTGACGAAAACTGGACATTTGTTACCTCGATGGCCACACCAGGCACTGCTGACGCCCCGCGCGGGCGCAATGGGCTTAGCGCGCCCGGGGTGATTTTCGCTGATCAGCAGGGTTTGTCGCGGCAAAGGCTTTATCGAGCCAGGTTCGCCGGTTTTGCTGCGGAGGTGGGAGCAGTTTATCCGAGCGGTACGGCGTCCAATGAGTTTTATGAGTATGCCGGCGAGCATGCAGGGACTTTCAAGGATCCCAAACCATTTACCGATCCGACGTGGCACGGCGCTATCCATTTGACGACTATTAACGCAGAGCTGACATTTTTTAAATCGAAGATAACCGGAATGCCGTCGTCGGAGACGCCATACCCTGAGACACCGGTCAGTAACGATTTCTGGACGTTTGCCTTTAGCACCCTTCAAGCGGGTACTGCCGCTGATCCCAAAGCCTTTATCGGCCAGACTTGGCCAGGGGCTATTCATGAGGACAGTGAGTTAGGTCAGCGATACCTTTTCGAAGCTCAACAGTTCGGCAATCCTTACTCGGACGGCTGGCCTGAGCCAGGGAACGATACTCAGTACTGGAGAAGGCTGGGCAGGGTTATTCACAAGGGGAGTTTCGAAGATCCCAAAGAGGCCGTTGAATACACCTACCCAGGGAGCATTCACACCACCACGGATTATGGGGATGTGGTCTATTACAGATCTCTCTTCGAAGGCAAGCCTGCTCCAGGCTGGCTATATCCGGCACCCGGGACCAGTAATGAGTCTTGGGAGTATCTGGGAAGAAATCTTCCGGAAGGCACTTGGGCTGACCCAAAAGATGCCGGAGGTTTCACTTGGCCCGGCAGAATTCATTCGCTGCGCGTCGGTGACAAGCGTTTGTACCTGGCATCCAAAGTAGACGGCTTGCTCGCGGAGCATGATTGGCCTGTGCCCGAAGCAGGTGAAAATGCGTTTTGGTCGGTGGTAGGTGAGTCTCGGCACTCCGGGGACTATGCCTCTCCCAAGGACCAGGCTGAAGTGACTTGGGTGGGGGCGATTCACGCGAAGCCGGATGGCGAACTGCGCAGGTATTACCGCTCCAAAGTAGCCGGAAATCTTGCTGCCATAGGCGATAGTTTTCCTTTGCCCGCGCTTCCTGGCGAAAGCAACGCATGGTGGGAGTACATAGGCATTAGCCTTCATGCGGGTACGTTGGAAGATCCGATGCTTGGCGCAGTAGGCGTTATTATTTGGCCGGGGGCTATCGCTAAGATTAACCGTGCAGGCCAAGACGAATACTTTATGGCGCGTTTTGGCGGGCTTTACTATAACGAGGGTCGTTTGTATCCAGACCCCGGGCAGAGCAATAGTGACTGGGGATGGGTTGGGAAAGATGTTGCGCCAGGAACACTCGAGTCGCCCAAGGACGCTAATGAAATAACCTGGCCTGCCGCCATCCACCGCTTTGAGGTGGATGGGAAAGAGTATTACGTCCGCTCAAAAATGGCAGGTGCGCCTGGTCCTGCCGGCTGGCAGTTTCCTTCTCCGCCAACCAGTGATGGCCGTTGGGAGTATCTGGACATGGGCGTTCACGCGGGGAATTGGGACGATCCAAAACCGTTCAGCGATAATACCTGGCCCGGTGCGATCCACATTCAAATGATGTATGTACAAGTCGGTGAGTTTAAAGCCATCCGTCGCTGGTTTTACAGGGCCAAGTTTTGGGGCCGGGGCTCAGATCACGAGGGAGGTTATTCGAATAGCGAGTTTTTTGATGCGCTTGGCCTCTCGTATTACATGGGGACACTGGACAGCCCTAAGTATTTTGATCAGCCGACCTGGGCTGGAGCGATTCATCTGGATCGGCAGACACACTTCTTATTTGAAGCCAAAAAAGGCGGTGAAATGGGCGTTGAGTTAGGCGCGCCGCCTACAACGGCGACCGATACGGATTCGTGGCGATTCTTGGGGGTAAATCTAAATTCGGGAAAATTGGATGATCCCAAACAGTGGGATGAATACACTTGGCCTGGGCGAATTCATCGCTATGACTACGGCGGCAAGGTATTGTTTTTCATTGCGCAGATGACCGGAACGCCTTCTGAAAAAAACTGGCATTACCCAACCGACGAAAGCAGTAACGATTACTGGGCTTTTTACGGTTCCACTGCGCATGCAGGTACGTATAGTGATCCTCATCAAAGGAATGAGGTGACATGGAAAGGGGCTATTCATCTGGTTAATCAGAACAATACGATTCTTTACTTTGCAGCCAAACGATCAGGTAATGCAGAGATTGATGGGTGGCAGTATCCCTCAACTCCAGCCGATAACGAATATTTCACCTATAAAGGCCAATGGTTTCACGAGGGTACTATAGTGGACCCTAAAGGTATAAATGAACCCGTCTGGCCAGGTGTGTATGTAAAAACTAATAACGAGGGTGCTGATCTCTATTTCATCGCAATGAATGCTGGCATTCCTTCATTAAATAACTGGCCTTTTCCTGCAGAAGGCAGTAATAACGCCCATTGGACCTACTACGGCTCTTCCCGGCATGCGGGAACTTTAACGGACCCGAAACAATGGAATGATGTCAGCTGGCAAGGTGCCGTTCATGTGATAGATACAGCTGAAATGCACATGTTATTCAGCGTTGCTTCCGACCGGGTAGGTATTCCGGAAAACGACAACTGGACATTACCAAGAAATCCTATTGATCACGAAGAAGTAGAGTCGGAGCCAGGGCCGCCCTTGATTCCGGGAAGATTTCCAGCATGGAAGTTTTTAAGTGTCACTCATAAAAATGGGACATTGGAAAATCCCAAGTCTACAGGCGAGTGGACGCTAACAGGATTGATTCACTCCGCAACTGTCGCTCATCAATCAATGCTGTTCAAATCAAAGTTTGATGGAAAGTATGATTATCCCGATGCCGAGCCGGTAAAAACCGTCCCTGAAATAGGCGAAAGTAACCAGTGGTGGGAATTTTTGCGCAAAGGTCAAGGGACTCAGATTGTTCCCAACGGTTTTAACGACTATTCATTTGTTGGGGACGTAAATGTCTACTTCTATGCGGGAAAACATGACTTCTTCAGGGCAAAAACAGAAGGACGTCCGTCGGATTATAACTGGTATTACCCGACTGTCGAGGCAGATAACACTCATTGGACTTACCTCTCAAGGAACGAAGGTACTCTGAGTGACCCAAAGACGTGGAACCAAGAGTCGGTCATCGGAGATGTTCATCGCTATGAGTATGGTGATAAAACGCTGTTCTTCACTGCCAAATACGATGGGAATCCTTCGCGCCATACTTGGTATTACCCCGTTACGGCTGTATCCAATGAGTATTGGACGTATATCGGCCTTCACGCAGGTACCTGGCAGGACCCGAAAAATTGGGACGAACCGACTTGGCCCGGCGCGATACATTGGTATCGCGAGAAAAACCTGTATTTTAGCTCCTTGGTTGCCGGAGTTCCTTCAGATAATAGTTGGTATTATCCAACCTCTGAAGTCAGTAATGCCAATTGGCAATATATTGATAATAGTCGTTATGCTGCACCTGGAATAAATGATTTGACCAGAACGTATGACCAATACACTTGGGTGGCGGCACACAACGCGTTTCTTGATGATATGAAGACTCAGTTGGATCGCGGTGTCAGAGGCTTTTGGCTGGATATACATTTTGATCATCATTCGACGGCGCCAGAAGTTCGAATTTGCCACCCGGCTTATGGCAAAAACTGTGGAATCACTGACCCCTCCTTACGCGATATCTTAGCGAACGTTTTCTTGCCTTATTTGAGGGCTAATCCATTCGCCATTGTGACGATCGAATTCGAATCGACTGTCACCAGGGCTGCGATGCAAGACGTGTTTAGTCGAGTGCCCGAACTTGCCGATTATTCCTATACCAATATAGAGGGCGTAAGATGGCGCACGCTTCAAGAGATGATTGCCAGTAACAAACGTCTCGTCATGATGGCCGACGGTAGCATATCCGGGAGTTACGATGTTAACGGGAAGCAAGTGGACGTCTTCTCTGCGCCGAAAACAAAGGTTGAAAATACCTACAACCTGGGAGATACGGCGCTGATTCATAATTGGGACTGCACGACTCGATATAATGGGTTGGACCTGACGTTACGTAGCAGTGGAGGCGCACCACGTTTGTTTGGGCTCAATCAGTTTCATTCCTGGGGTAGCAGTGCAGCGCATGCCGGAGATAAAGACAATAACCTCACCTGGTTACAACGAAGAGTAGAACGCTATTGTGGTGAGCCTTCTGGGTGGCGCAATCCTAGCTTTCTTGTTATTGACTTCAATCAGGTGGGCGATGCATTCCCCTATGCAGCAGCTCTGTCGCAAGGCGGTATCTTTTTTTATGAAGGCAATGGTGCCGATCGGGACCGAGACACTACCTGTGTTATTCCCGGCAATCAGGGTGGCGGCGCGGATGGGGTTGAATATGATCTACGTCTCACGTCTAACGGTTGCGAAAACGATGAAATAAGGTCATTAGAGCTTGAAGGTATTGCTGCAGGTACACGTATTGAGCTTTACGACAGTCCCGGTGCTGATCGGCAGGACGATTTCACCTATATCGATGTGAAACAATCCATTCCATTGAAAACGCGGATTAAAATTGATTCCCTGGAGGGGAGCAGTAATAGTTATTATTACAACAAGCTTGGATTTAGTAATAATGGACTTGATGGCAAGGTGTCACGAATTAAGGTCCGCAAAACCCCTGCTTTGAGTGACATATCTGACGGACTTATAGTTTTCCATGAGGGTAATGGTGGGACACAGAATATCGTCTGTAGCGTGCCCTTCGATAAACATCATCAATTCCAAATGGGGGGTGGTAATAACAGCTACGGTTGTGACAATGATGAGATACGTTCGGCCACAATTGTCAAGGCGGGCAAAGGCTCGGTATTTATCGTTACTGGCCATCCTGATGGTTCGTCTAGCCAGGGCCGCACGGCGGTCACAGCCAAGCGCGCTATCGATCTCCCCGTCATCGTTCCCAGCTTTAATGGCAATTTCGAAAACGATGCGATAAAAATTGAAGTCAGCGGTGGAGGCGGGCTGGACGGCAAGATTTCCTATGCATATTTTCAGCCCGCCTCAGAACCGGATCCAGGGCCGGATCCGGAACCAGAACCTGATCCCGGGGCACCACCCGCCCCAGTCAATCTGCATACGTATGACTCATCGGCACGCCCGGTAAAACTGATGTGGAACCCCTCGGCACGCGCGGTGAAGTACAAAGTATTCTGGTACTTCAAGGAGATCGGGGAGACCACCGGTACCGAGCTCCTTCATAACGACACCGACAGTGTGAAAGGCCGTTATCACGTCATTGCAATTGATAGTTTGGGGCGTAAGTCGCCAAAGTCCGGATACTTCTGGCTTTACGATCAAGAGGGACTACAAAAAGACGGTTTGGCATCTGACGACGAGTAACCCGCTCTAGAGTACGTACGGGCTACCGGGACGACGGTCAGGCGAGTGGCGAGGCATCGAGCTTTCATGATCAGATACACCTCGCCAACAAGTTATTTACTGCTGTACACAACTTATCCACAGCAATTGTGGAAATGTGCCCGATCCCCTCCAAAAAAACTGATAAAAAACCGTGACTTATCCAGATTGTCACTTCTGGGCAGGTATTGGTTATTATTTAACCAGCCCGTTGTAAGCCACGTATCTAAAGGCATGTAGCGGACCGCGAACACCTTATCCACAGAAGCGCCAACAGAGTTTGGGGGCAACTTTGCTGAGTGAGGGCGTCATCTGTGGAAAACTGTCGAAAAGGCTGTATTTAGCGGTGGACAAACAAGGATGTGGCCAATTGGTTAACGATTGGCTGTTTTTTGTACAGTTCTCTGTAGGGCACGGTTTTAGAGGCTTTCAGCGGTTAGCAAACAACTTGTCCACAGAAGCGCCAACAGACTTTGTGGGCAACTGTTGATGAGTGTTGGGTGTTTATCCACAAGAGGTTCTTAGCCAAATCAATGATTTAGGCTGATCATTAATTGATCGGTGCGCTGGAGGCAGCGGTTTGTCTGGCGCGGAGGGATGAGCGAACATGTTATCCACAGGATGGTTAACAGGGATTGTTAACAACTATGCCCACCGAGGCGCTTGGTTCGCGGGCAAGCCTCGCTCCAACGGATCAGTTCAGGTGATCACTCAAAACGAATGGCTGCGCTGCCGCCGCCGCCACTGGCTCAAGCACTGATCCAGCTGCGCGGGGCTGTCGATCTGTTGGCGGCGGGCGTGGCTGAAGAGGATCATCGCCAGTTCGGCGGTCACCAGGGCGTCGGCGCTGGCGTTGTGGCGCTCTTCGGCTTGCAGGCCAAAGAAGGCGGTCCAGTCATCCAGTCCGGCCTGTCGCAGATTCGCCTGCGGGAAGAGCATTGGAGCGATTTCCGCGACGTCGAAAAAACGATGCTCCAGGCGATAATCGAGGCTTTCCTTCAAGGCGCGCCCGAGCATGTGCTGATCGAATGGCGCGTGAAACGCCAGCAGCGGACTGTTGCCGACAAACTCCATGAAATCCAGTAATGCCTGCACCGGTTCGCTGCCGGCAGCAATAGCGCTGGGCCCGAGGCCGTGAATCAAGACCGCCGGGCTTAGCTTGTGGTCGACGCGCAACAAGGTGCGTTCAAACTGCTGACTCAGGTCGATGGCGCCGTCTTCGATGACCACGGCGCCGATGGACAGCACCTGATCGCGGTTCATGTTCAGGCCGCTGGTTTCCAGGTCGAACACCACCCAGCGTTGCTTGCGCAATGAGTCTTCGCTGAGCGTCGCGCCGGGCGCAAGGTTCGCCAGACGCTGTTGGTCGCGATGTTCCAGGCTCGGTTTTGGCGGACGCGGCCGCAGCCATGCAAACAGATTCATAGTTGATAACGCAGGGTCAGGCTGGTTTGCAGGCGTTGGGCCTGGCGCAAGGATTCGCGCAGGATGCGGCGGTCCAGATGATTGAGGGTGTCCGGATCGATGCGGTTGGAATACGGCAGGTTCTGGCGGCTCTGCAATTGGTGCTGCTGCATACGCGTCTGCTGGATGAAGTGATAAGCCTCTTCATAGGCCGCGCCGTCCAGTCGGTCGATTACCTCGCGTTCTACCAATTGGCGCAGGCGTTCCAGGGTGTTGTTGGCTTCGATGCCATTGGCCAGCGCCAGCAAGCGGGCGCCGTCGACAAACGGCGTCAGGCCTTGGGTCTTGAGGTCCAGCGTGTCTTTGTCGCTGCCTTTGCGGGCCAGCACGAAATCCTTGAAGCGACCCACTGGCGGGCGTTGGCGCAGGGCGTTTTCGGCCATCATGCGCTGGAACAACCGATTGTCGCCGACCTGTTCCAGTACGCTGCGGCGCAACTGATCGCAGCCGTTCTCGTCGCCCCACACCACGCGCAAGTCGAAATAGATGCTGGAGGCCAGCAGGTTCTCCGGCGTCGCTTCACGAATGAACGCGGCAAAGCGTCGGGACCATTCGACGCGTGACAGGCACAGCTCCGGGTTGCCCGCCATGATATTGCCTTTGCACAACGTGAACCCGCACAGCGCCAGGCTCTGATTGATACGCTCGGCAATCGGCAGCAGCACGGCCCTGATCTGTATTGCTTCGGCCATGTCCCGGGCCTCGAAAAGAATGCCGTTGTCCTGATCGGTGTGCAGCGTTTGCTCGCGGCGGCCCTCGCTGCCGAAACACAGCCAGCTGAACGCAATGCCGGGGTCGCCTTTTTCTTCCAGGGTCAGCTCGATCACGCGACATACCGTGTGATCGTTAAGCAGGGTGATGATCTGGGTGATCTGGGTCGAGGACGCGCCGTGGGCGAGCATGCGATCCACCAACTGCACGATGTCGCCGCGCAGGTTGGTCAGGCTTTCGATGCGCGGCGCGTTGCGAATCGTGCGCGCCAGATGCACCAGGTCGACCCGTTGCAGGGAAAACAGATCCCGCTCGGAAACCACGCCGCACAGGCGCCCATCCTTGACCAGACACACGTGGGCGATGTGCCGGCCGGTCATGGCAATGGCGGCATCGAACGCGCTGGCGTCCGGGCTGAGGTGGAAGGGCGCTTGCGTCATATGCGCCTGGATCGGCTGGCTGAAATCGGTATCGATCTCGGCCACCGCCTCGCGCAGGTCGCGCAGGGTGAAAATCCCCAGCGGCGCTTGCTGCGCATCGACGATCACGATGCTGCCGACCTGTTGTTCGTGCATGAGCTTCACGGCTTCACGCAGCGGCGTTTGCGGGCTACACATGACCGGATGCCGCATGGCCAGCTCGCCAAGGCGGGTATTGAGTGAATATTGGGTGCCAAGGGTTTCCGCAGCGCGTTGCTGGACTTGCTGGTTCACTTGATCGAGCAGGCTGCTGACGCCACGCAAGGCGAAGTCGCGGAAGGTGGTCGACAGCGCGAACAGCTTGATGAACGCCTGTTTGTTCAGTTGCAGGCAAAAGGTATCTTCGGCCGCCAGATGCTCGGTGCGCGTGGCGCGTTCACCCAGCAGCGCGGCCAGCGGGAAGCATTCGCCGGTGGTGATCTCGAAGGTGGTTTCGGTTCCGCCCTTGGCGGTGTGCGGTCGTTCGCCGACGACCCGTCCTTGCTTGACGATATAAAAGTGCTCTACTGGACCGTCAGCAGGCTTGATGATGCTTTCGTCCACAGCGTAGAAACGCAGTTGGCACTGTTCGACCAGATAAGCGAGATGAGCGCTCTCCATCTGGTTGAAAGGCGGGAATTTTTGCAGGAACTGCATCGTGCCGTGGATGTTCTGCAACACCGCTGTTTTGCCCGCCTGGGCGAATGCATCCGCTTTGCTCATGACCTGTACCGCGCTCTTTTTATTGATGGTCATGGTCGTCCGCTTGTCGGACAGTGCCCATTGGACGTAAGTCTTACATTGACGAAAAGATTTCTAGCAACCCCCGGCATGGTGTAAAAAGCAGTTACGCGAAGGCTTGGACAGCAAACAATCGCCGGCAGGATGCCGACCACAGCATGCAGATGTAACCGGCCAGGTGCCCGGTTTGCTGCCAGTATCAGGGCAAGGGAATCAGGCGCAGATGGTCGATTACGATATTTTGAGCGATGAAGAGCGCGAAGCGCTGAATGAAGTGATGCTCGCCGCATTACCCGATTCGCCCCA
This sequence comes from Pseudomonas sp. CFII64, assembly GCF_000416235.1. GTDB lineage: Bacteria > Pseudomonadota > Gammaproteobacteria > Pseudomonadales > Pseudomonadaceae > Aquipseudomonas. The sequence continues at coordinate 248,845 of NZ_ATLO01000035.1, forward strand.
GCGGGTATTGATCGTCGACGATGATCGCGATGCCCGCGAGTTGTTGGCCGAGATTCTCAGCCTTAATGACATCAGCTGCATGACCGCCGCCGGTGGCAATAGCGCCATGCACTTGATTGAAAACAAGGAATCCATAGCGCTGCTGATCACCGATCTGCGCATGGCCCCGTGCAATGGCCTGGACCTGATCCGCAAGGTGCGTGAATCCGAGCGCGCGTCGTTGCCGATCATCATCATTTCCGGCGACGCCAACGTGCGCGATGCCATCGATGCGATGCATTTGAGCGTGGTGGACTTCCTGCTCAAGCCCATCAACACCAAGCAGCTGCTGAAGCTGGTCAAGCGGGAACTGGGGTTGGTGTGAGGTTGATTCCGTAAAGGTGTCCGGTTATCCAGACGCTGCGCTGGCGCGCTGATACAGGATCCGTAGGACCGGCTTTAGCCGGGAGAACGCCCTCCCGGCTAAAGCCGGTCCTACGGTGGGATGCGCGAGACGCCTATTTACAACCCGTTCTTAGCCTTGAACTCCCGGCGCCGACGGTGCAAAACCGGCTCGGTGTAGCCGTTCGGCTGTTTGCTGCCTTCGATGACCAGCTCCACTGCGGCCTGGAACGCGATATTGCTATCGAAGTCCGGAGCCAGCGGGCGATACAGCGGATCATTGGCGTTCTGGCGGTCAACCACCGGCGCCATGCGCTTGAGGCTGTCCATCACTTGCGTCTGATCGACCACGCCGTGGCGCAGCCAGTTGGTCATGTGCTGACTTGAAATGCGCAGCGTCGCGCGGTCTTCCATCAGGCCGATGTCGTTGATGTCCGGCACCTTCGAGCAACCTACGCCTTGATCGATCCAGCGCACCACGTACCCGAGGATACCCTGAGCGTTGTTGTCCAGTTCGTTCTGGATTTCTTCCGGCGTCCAGTTGGCATTGGCTGCCAGCGGAATGGTCAGGATGTCGTCCACTGATGCGCGGGTTCGCTGCGCCAGTTCGGCCTGACGCGCGAACACGTCAACCTTGTGATAATGCAACGCGTGCAGCGCAGCGGCGGTGGGCGATGGCACCCAGGCGGTGTTGGCGCCGGCCAGCGGGTGAGCGATTTTCTGTTCGAGCATCGCTGCCATCAGGTCCGGCATGGCCCACATGCCCTTGCCGATCTGTGCCCGACCTTGCAGGCCGCAGCTCAGGCCGATATCGACGTTCCAGTTCTCGTAGGCGCCAATCCATTTCTCCGCCTTCATCTGCGCTTTGCGCACGACCGGGCCGGCCTCCATGGAGGTGTGGATTTCATCGCCCGTGCGGTCCAGGAAACCGGTGTTGATGAACACTACACGCTCGCTCGCGGCCTTGATGCAGGCCTTGAGATTGACCGTGGTGCGGCGCTCTTCGTCCATGATCCCGACCTTCAGCGTGTTGCGCGGCAGGTTGAGGACGTCTTCGATGCGACCAAACAGTTCGTTGGTGAAGGCCGCTTCTTCCGGGCCATGCATCTTTGGTTTGACGATATAGACCGATCCGCTGCGGCTGTTGCGGCGGGTATTGTTGCCGTTGAGGCTGTGAATCGCCGCGAGGCTGGTCAACAAGCCATCAAGAATGCCCTCGGGGATTTCCTGACCCTGTTGGTCGAGAATCGCGTCGATGGTCATCAGGTGACCCACGTTGCGCACGAACAGCAGCGAACGACCGTGCAGCGTGACTTGTTCGCCATTGGGTGCGGTGTACACACGGTCGGCGTTCATGGTGCGGGTAAAGGTTTCGCCGCCCTTGGCAACCTGTTCGGCGAGGTCGCCTTTCATCAGGCCCAGCCAGTTGCGGTAGACCACCACTTTGTCGTCGGCATCAACGGCGGCGATGGAGTCTTCGCAGTCCATGATGGTAGTCAGCGCTGCTTCCATCAGCACGTCCTTGACGCCAGCCGGATCGGTCTGACCCACCGGGCTGGTGGCATCGATCTGGATTTCAAAATGCAGGCCGTTGTGCTTGAGCAACACGGCAAGCGGTGCTGCGGTGTCGCCCTGGAAGCCGATCAGCTGGGCGTCATCCTTGAGGCCGGTATTGCTGCCGCCTTTAAGGCTGATCACCAGTTTGCCGTCGATCAATTTGTAACCGGTGGAATCCACGTGCGAGCCAGCGGCCAAGGGCGCGGCTTCATCGAGAAACGCCCGGGCAAAGGCGATGACTTTGTCGCCACGCACCTTGTTGTAGCCTTTGCCTTTCTCGGCGCCGTCGGCTTCGCTGATGGCATCGGTGCCATAGAGCGCGTCGTACAGCGAACCCCAACGGGCATTCGATGCGTTGAGGGCGAAGCGGGCATTCATCACCGGCACCACCAGTTGTGGGCCAGCCATGCGGGCAATTTCTTCGTCGACGTTTTGCGTCGTGATCTGGAAATCTGCGGCTTCTGGCAGCAGGTAACCGATTTCCTGGAGGAAGGTCTTGTAAGCCGAGGCGTCGTGAGCCTGTCCAGCATGGGCTTGATGCCAGGCGTCGATTTGCGCCTGCAAGTCATCACGTTTGGCGAGCAGGGCTTTGTTCCTGGGTGCCAGCTCGTTGATGAGCTTGTCTGCACCGGCCCAGAACGCTGCAGTATCCAGACCGGTCCCGGGGATGGCTTCATCGTTGACGAAGTCAAACAGCACCTTGGCGACCTGCAGGCCACCGACTTGAACGTGTTCAGTCATTGCACTTGCCTCACTCTGCTCAGCTTTTTGCGCTCCACGGGGGAGCGCTCTTTTATTAGGGATCAACGTTGTGTAGTGCGCGACGCGGCATACTACATGAAGCGCCGTCGGGTGAAAACGAGACTAAATATGTCACCAAGCGACTGGATTTACATGGCCGGTCACGATAAAGAGCTGGATGTTCTCAAAATCACGGGATGTTGTTCCAGTTAAATCTGGAAATCGTACACAGTTTGCTTGATCAAACGTCGTGAGGTGGTCTTGTCAGCCTTGCCTATACTAGGGCCACGACTACCCGTCAGCAGAAGGAGTTACCTGTGGATCATTTTGTAGTCACTGTTGTTGCACCGGATAAACCAGGCCAGGTCGAACGCATCGCCGATTGCATTGCGCAACATGGCGGTAACTGGCTCGAAAGCCGTATGTCGCGAATGGCCGGTCAGTTCGCCGGGATCGTGCGGGTGCAGGTGCCAGCGGATAACCGCGAAGCATTGAAGAAAGCATTGCAGGCGCTGGCTGCGCAGGACATTCGTGTGCTGTTTGCTGAAAGCAGCGCCGAACCTTCGGTGGGCTGGAAATCGATCCGCATGGAACTGGTGGGCAATGACCGCCCCGGCATCGTCCGGGACATCACTCGGTTGCTGGCCGAACAAGGCGTCAACGTCGAGCGCCTGGTGACCGAGGTTAATCCCGCGCCCATGAGCAGCGAGCCGCTGTTCCATGCTGAAGCGACACTGGGCGTACCGCTGACGCTGTCCCTGGATCTGTTGCAGGAACGCCTGGAGACCCTGGCGGATGATTTGATGGTGGATCTGGTGTTGCGTACCGAGCTTTGAATGTCTGAAAACCGTAATTGGATGGACTCGCCCAAGCCGAGG
>NZ_ATLO01000036.1 GCF_000416235.1 Pseudomonas sp. CFII64
CGCGGCACTGGAAGTCCACCTGGCCGCCGGGCAGCACACGATCGTCGACGCGACCCTCAGCACCACGATCAAGGCGGGCGGGCACTGGCTATACATCTCGCCCGCAGGAATTTTCAGCAGTGTACCGATCCTGCCGGGCGGCGTGCCGACGCCGGGGATGCCAGCGGTGCCGCTGCCACCGATGCCGCTCGAAAAACGTGTCGCAGCTCCCGGTGCTCCGTCCACGCCGGTGCCCGAGGTTGCTGTGCAAGCGCTTCGCGATGAATTCAAGCTTCTACCGTCTCGCTGCGAAGAATGCGAAGCGCTGGCGGAGTCTGGTCAATGAATCATCCTGCCCAAGCCAACTATCTGCTCATCGACGGGGCACTGAGAGCGGACGCGCTTGTGGGCCTCTATCAACGACACGAACTGTTCGAAATTGATGCGCTGTATCTGGGAACCCGCTGGAAAGACCTTCATGATCTGGGACCGATCCTGATCAAACCCGACTCACGCAGCCCGTTGTTGTCGGAATGGCTTGACCACGAGTCGCTAAGAAAAGACTCAACCCTCATCTACAGCCGCGCCAACATCGAACAAGTCGCCAATCACCTGCGCCGTTTCATTTCTCCCGCAGATTGCCTGGGCGGCGGCGGCCTGCTGCGCTTTGCCGATCCGCTGGTGGCACATTTCTGGTTGTCGAGTTATCCCAATGGCTCAAGCCAGCATCTTGGGCCGATTGAGCAATGGTGGGTTGCCTCGCCACGCCACAGCTGGGAATCACCAAAGCAAATGCAATGGCAGACGTTCAGCGGGCCTGGCCCCGAGTTCGCGTGGGACGAACGACATGCCTTGCTGGGCGAGGATCAGCTTGCCGCGCTGGAACTGGCTCAGCGCTGGCGATTTACGGGCCGTATCTACGATTGGCTTGGCGAGCGCAATCCGGATTTCTTCGCCGAAATGGCAGATGCGCAGATCAGCCATTGGCTGTACTCCAGCCTGGAAGCAGGTCTGGGATGGGGGCTCGTCACAGAACGTGCACTCGCCATGTGGGTCGAGGCTTGCGTCGACTACGGCCAAGACTTCGCTTCCCGACCGCAAAGCCCCTATCAGCAATGGATAAACCTGGACGCGGCGAACGCCGGGCTGGCACCAGAGCCGCGCATCCGTGCTTTCGAACTCTATAGCCGCACGCACAAGGAAGTCGCTCATGACTGACAAAAACGGCCAACCGGCCCAATGTCGTGATTCCGTGTTCTCCAACACGGTTCTTTCCGGAACGGGCACCTGCCCGTTCAAAGGCCCCGACATCGCCATCGTGCCCATGCGCTACGCTTTGGACCGCTCACGCTACGACGTCGATCCCGACAGACTCACGCCGTTAGCCGCCAGCGGTAAATGGGCGCGTTATCCCGGGTTGCAGACTCGCAATCTGACCTTGCGCCAACTGCGCGATGGCTTTGTTTACGTCTACAACGACATGGACGAGGTGCTGCATGAGTACGCGTTCAATGCTCGAGACGCGAGTCTGACGCGGATTGTCTGGAGCGACGCCGAGCCAGGGCTGGATATCCGTGCGAGAAAAGCCGAGAGCCGCACGCATCTGCTATATCCGCGAAACAGCAAATTGCGCATCGCGTTTTCGCCCTGGCAATGGACCTGGCGCATGTGTGAGCAGATGCGTTCCAGCCCGGCGAATCGCGCCTCGTGGATGCAGCCGCTGGACCTGCGCGACTACTGCCGCGATATGTCGGTCACCCATGCACTGCCATTGGCCCGCTTGAGCGAAAAAGTTGTAGCCGACGTCGATCCTTACCCTGTCGATCACGACGGGCGCTTCGCCGATTCAGCTAATCCGCCGGTGGTACCTGAAGGTGCCGGATACAAGCCGCTGCCGCTGGCCGCAGATGTCGTCTGGACCGGCAGCGTCGAAGACAAATCCAGCGCCGTGCTGTTCGCTCTCGACGACTCATTGGGCATGCTGGAAGACCTGGGCATGCAACTCATCGCCGATCAGGCCGCGCTCTTCGCGTTTCAGGCCGAGCATGAGCATGCGATGAATATCGCGGGCATCGTCGAGCGCCTGTGCGGTGTCGGTGGCGACCCCGCATTGCTGCCAGCCTCGGTTAAAGGCGATGAGGTGAAAACCCGACAATACATTCGCGACATCGAAGCGTATTTCGAGGAGCTGGACGTTGAGGATCGAGCCGCTGCGGGAACCGAAGGGCTCATCCTGGGAGTGGTCGAATTGCCTTCGACCACTCTGGGCTACGAGCTGAAAAGCCGCTATGGCCGCCTGCCCGATCCGGCATTGCGCAGCAGTTGGCAAGAGCGCAGCAAATGGCGTCGCGAAGTCGACCTGGATGCCGCACGGGATTTCACTGAAGCTCGACAGCCACAACTCAACAGCCTGAAGCAGCACATCACGCAAACCCAGGACGATATCAAGGCCATCGGCGAGCATATCGGCACTGATCCGATGCGCCTGTTCATCGACACCACCAATGCCACCTCGCTGCACTGCCTTCTGGACCTCACTGCCGAACTGTTGTGCAGCCTCAGCCAGGACGTGAGCTTTTCCCGATGGCTGGAAAAAGAGGAAGAGCGAAGCAGAACCCTGTTCGGCCTGACCCGCTACGGCTTCTCCGCGCCCATCAAAGAGGCGATGACCAACGAGGCCAATCGCCTGATGTCCGGCATCACCGACTTCACCGCCCTGGCGGGCCGGGCGGGAGAGATTAATGGTTTCCTCAATCACGATGCGATAGCGGCACATCCCTGGATAAGGGTCTTGAGCGAGCCCGTGCAGCTGACGCTCCAGGCGTTGACGGAATTAGCCAAGGGCGCCGGCAAAACGACCTTGGAACAGATTCAGCTGGCGTTCATCGCGGTGGACAGTCGCATGAGCGATCAGGCCATTGCCCTGCGCAATCTCACCATCGGTCATTTGCTGTTCAGCCATCAGGACCGACTGAAGATTGACCAGGAATTCAACGAGCGCATCGCCGCCTGGAGCAAGGAAGCAGAACGGCTGCGTAACGAAAAACTGGTCGTTGAGCACCACTGGTCAAACCCGGGCGGTCGTTATGACCGCAAGCGAGTGGCAGAAGTACTGGTCGAACTGAACGAGCACATCGAGCAGCACAATCTGCAACGACCGCATTTACTGGACTACGCCCAAAACCGTTACCTGCGCCGACTGCAAATGGAAATCGCCCACTTCCACAAAAACAGCGCTCAGTTGGCCGGCAACTGGCAAAGCCACGCCCGAGCCTTTACCGAACAACATGGGCTCAATGCAGGCGCAATTACCTGGGGCCTGGTGGTCGTCAACTTCTTCAATACGATGGCTACATATCAGCTCGCCAGTAAAGACGGCGATCTGAATGCCAAGGACTGGGCAAAGATCGGCTCCGCAGCGGCTTACACCGGGAACGCGCTGATGGCGGTTTTTGTGGAGACGGCTTGGGTGGGGATGAAGGGGTTGGAGACGGAAATCCGAGATAAAAAAATAGTTAAAATTACTGGCAAGTCAGCAAGCTATTGGGCCGGAACCGAGGGTAGGACTCAGTCTTGGGGGAAATTGATTCGTGGGTTCAGCGCACGGTTGATTGGCTTGGGCGGTTTCGCAGTAGTGGCGGCTTCACTGGAGTCATGGGACATTATTGATGACTACAGATCTACGGAATTTGCATTAGACAAAAGTTATCTTCTTATAAAAGCTGCTGCGGTTTTTGGTATGTTAGGGATTGGAGTAGCACAAACTTCAGCTGGAATGTTGGCACTCGCAGGATCTAACTTTCTTATTCCGCTAGTAATGAATCCGTGGTTTGCAGCTGGTGCTGTAATTATCGGTCTTATTTATTTATTTACGACGGTCGCCCTTAACTATTTGAAACGCGATGCAATAGGACATTGGCTTCACAAATGCAGGTGGTCTCAGTACCCTGAAGAACGATTCCAGGACGAAGGCGAAGAAAATAATCTATTTCTCGAAATCCAGCTTAGCCCCGCACTTTTCGTGAAACCTACTCTTGTAACTAAATACTTTAATGTCGGCCACACTGGTTCCGTGCTGCGGGAAGTGCCAAACGGAGCTTGGGTTCAACTACGTATTCCTGCTGCGCTACGGGGCAACATTATTCAGGTAAATCTGCTAGCCAGCCGTCGCCTTGGGTCAATGATGCCTGTACAGGCGTTGGAAGGTAGTTTGAAAGAGTATTTTATTGGCTATGGTATTACCGAGTCTGTTGTCGGATGGGGAACTACGTCAGAGCAGAAGCCAGATATGCTCTACAACGATCCACCCTATAAGCCGATCCCGCCGGAAGGCGAGGATGCTATATGGCAGACTTGGGTTCCAGTGTCTGACAATGCCCAATACCTTGAGGCACAAGTCTGGTATCCCTCGGCAATCATCACTGTTAGAAACGGTGACAAGGGGTATCGCTTCCAGATTGAGCTGGCCGCTGCGGGAGCAGCCGAGAGCAATGGTCACATTCTCGAAACTAATAACAGCACGCTTTTGATTGAAAAACTAGGTGGTCGCAACGACGCGGCCATACTTCCAATTGTTGGTTAAAATGATATGAAATTAGAAGAGATCAACGATAAACAGGGTGAAATCGACGGGCTTTCGTCGCAGTTGATACCTCTCGATGAGCAGGAGGGTGCAGTGCTCTTAAATTGGAAAATTAAAGCGCACCCTTATCCAATATACCCGGTCGATATCATGTTCGGATTTATGGGCTCAATGAATACTATTTTTTATTTTTTTGGAGCCCTTAATGAAGACGAAAGTATAAAAGAAATTATAACTGTGATGAGCATTTTCGGGTATTTGACTTTGCTCTATTTTTTTAAAGATTTCAGAAGAAAAACAGTGTTCAACTATATTATTTCTGAAAGCGGTGGAAAAGTTGAGCGCTGGCTTGACTACTCAAAATACACTGGGCACATCTTTAAAGGCATCGCGATTATTTTCTCTGTCGCGGTCCTGACAATGATCTTGATTGACCCCAGTTTCATATGGATGTTGGCCGGTCCCGGTGCAATAGGGCTAGCGGCGTGCTCAAAACTAATGAAGTTCGAAAACCTGATCGAACATCACTCTACGACATGGTCGCGCTACGACCTGGTTTTCATCGATCGAAAAAGGAAAATAGTCGTCCCAAGCTACCAAAACGACACCATGGCCGGCTTTGAAATGCATGTCGAAAAACGCAAAATCGACGAAGTCGTCGCCCTTTTGAAAACTCTCATGCCCGACGCCGAGTTTCGCGAGGAGGAATGGGAGTGGTTTTATTGAGTCGCTCATCCATCACCTTAGCATCAGGGAACGTCCCTCTAAATCTGGGTGCCATAAGCCCCATTGAACCAAACTTGATCGCCCCAGGATCATCTGCCGCTAGGTGTTTTGATAACCCGGTCGAACAACACACCAAAAAAATGGACCAGCTATGACCCTGCCTTTATCAACCAAAGGCGAAAGAGAGGCGCTGCTGTGAGTGACAGTGAGAACGCTAATGAAGTTAGTCTCGATTCAACTGATAGCATGTCGCGAGTGCTGACTCGCAAAGCTTTTAAAGGCGCGGAAATTGCGAGTTGGATGGTCAAGGCTCACCCACACCCAATGCGCGCAATTGATTTGGCACTTGGAGCGATGACATCTATACCAGTTGGCTTTTTCCTTGCCGGACTACTATTTTATGAAGATGAGGCAGAAGGCAATTTCATCGCTAGCCAAAGTGCATTTCCCATGTTGCTGCTACTTTTTCTCTGGTTAGTAGTTGCCAGAAAAAAAACGATATATAGCTACATCCTGACCGAAGACGGCGCGCATGTTGAAGATTGGCAAGACTACGCAAGTTTTACACCATACATTTTCAAAGGTATCGCAATCACCTTTTTTGTCGCGGTCCTGACAATGATCGCCATGGAGCCAAGCTTCATATGGATGCTAGCCGGCCCTGGTGCGATGGCATTTGCAGCTTCTTCAAAACTGATGACGGTCGAAAACCCGGTCAGGCAACGCACCAAAAAATGGTCACGCTACGACCTTGTTTTTATTGACCGAAAAAGAAAAATGATCGTCACCAGCTACCAGAGCAACACAATGGCCGGCTTCGAAATCCACGTCGAAAAACGCAGAATCGACGAAGTCGTCGCCCTTCTGAAAACCCTCATGCCCAACGCCGAGTTTCGCGAGGAGGAGTGGAAGTGGTGAGTGACGCTCAGTTTGGTCTCGTAATAAGGAAATAAACTATGGCGAGCAATGATAGTGGCGCAGCTCTTCAACCAGAGCCATCAGAGAATGACCCTCAGTTAGCCGATATTGAGCCCTTTCAAGGAGCTGAGGTTATGGCGTGGAGAATCAAAGCCCATCCACATCCAATGCGGATTGTAGACATGACATTTGGGGGGTTCGTTTTAATTTTTTTTCCTATTTCCTATACGGAGAGTTTTACGAGAGCGAAAGTGATCGAGAGTTCACCAGGATTACGAGTGTTTGTAGCATGTGCTTCGTTCTTCTCTTTTGGCTAGTCGTAGCTAGAAAAAAAACAGTCTACAATTATGTAATTACTCACGCTGGAGGGTGGGTCGAGTACTGGCAGCACTATTGGGTTTACACTCCTTACGTGTTCAAAGGTATCAGCGTCTTTTTCTTTGTTGCCGTACTGACTATGATTTTAATAGAGCCGAGCTTCGTATGGGCGCTTGCCGGTCCGGCAGCAATGGCTGCGGCCTCAGCAAGCGGCTTACTAAAATGGGAAAATGAAATCAGCCACAGCAGTTTTAAGTGGGATAGACCTCACCTCATATTCGTCGATAGAAAGAGAGGCCTTGTTGTTCTTCAGCGGCGCTATGATCCCGATATTCCCTTTGAAGAAAACTATCTTTATTTTCAAACTTTTCTTCCAAAAGACCGGTTTGACGAATTTCTTTCGCTCGCAAAATTATACGCACCGTCGAATGTGGATTATGAAGAAGGCCGTTGCTATGAGTGACAGCGAGAACGCTGATGAGGTTAGTCTCAACGCAAATGAGCGCAAATCAGAACTGATGACGTTCGAAAACCCGGTCAGGCAACGCACCAAAAAATGGGCACGCTACGACCTTGTTTTTATTGACCGGAAAAGAAAAATGATCGTCACCAGCTACCAGCACAACACTATGGCTAGCTTCGAAATCCACGTCGAAAAACGCAAAATCGACGAAGTCGCAGCCCTTTTGAAAACCCTCATGCCCGACGCCGAGTTTCGCGAGGAGGAATGGGCACGCTACGACCTTGTTTTTATTGACCGCGATTTTTTGGCAGGGAACGAACCCCACAACCCCGGCGTCATAACCTCCCTTGAGCTAGCCTCCATTGGCCTACTGAATCGATTCATCGACCGATTTTTTGGCAGGGAACGAACCCCACAACCCCGGCGTCATAACCTCCCTTGAGCTAGCCTCCATTGGCCTGCGATTAGCCGTCGTGGGTGCTTCCGTGTTTTAATTGAACGCTCATTCAATATAAATCGGTGGTTCGCTGCCCGCTCACAACAGGAGGCTTACCTTTGCTGAATCCGTTTTTTGCTGCTGCTTTCCTTCATCTGGAGGTGCAGTTTTTATGAGTACATCTGCTACGCAAGCCAGCGGTTCGGTCCGCATGAATCCGCCGGTGTTTTATTTCGCGGCGTCTTTTATTCTGATTTTTGGCGTGGTCGTCATCGCGTTTCCCGAGGCTTCCGGCCAATGGTTGCTGGCGGCGCAGAACTGGGCGGCCAATACGGTCGGCTGGTATTACATGCTGGCGATGACGTTGTATCTGGTCTTCGTGGTGTTCACTGCGTTGTCTGGCTACGGCAAGATCAAGCTCGGTGCCGACCATGACGAGCCCGAGTTCAGTTATCTGTCCTGGGCGGGGATGTTGTTCGCCGCCGGGATCAGCATCACGCTGTTCTTCTTCTGCGTGTCAGAACCGCTGACGCACATGCTGCAACCGCCGCAAGGCGAGGGCGGGACGACTGAGTCGGCGCGGCAGGCGATGCAGTTGCTGTTTCTGCACTGGGGTCTGCATGGCTGGGGTGTGTTCGCCTTCGTCGGCATGGCACTGGCGTATTTCGCGTATCGACATAATTTGCCGCTGGCCCTGCGTTCGGCCTTGTATCCACTGATCGGCAAGCGCATCAATGGCCCTATCGGCTATGCGGTGGATGGCTTCGGTATCATTGCGACCATCTTCGGCCTCGGTGCCGATATGGGCTTTGGCGTGTTGCACCTGAACTCTGGCCTGGATTATCTGTTCGACGTGCCGCATACCCAATGGATTCAGGTCGGATTGATCACGCTGATGATGGGCGCGGCGATTCTGGTGGCGATTGCCGGTGTCGATAAGGGCGTGCGCGTCATGTCCGACATCAACATGTTGCTGGCCTGCGCGTTGCTGCTGTTTGTGCTGTTCGCCGGGCCGACGCAGCACTTGCTCAATACCCTGGTGCAGAACATCGGGGATTACCTGGGCGCGTTGCCGACCAAGAGTTTCGATGTTTACGCCTACGACAAGCCGAGTGACTGGCTGGGCGGCTGGACAGTGTTCTATTGGGCCTGGTGGATTGCCTGGTCGCCGTTTGTGGGCCTGTTCATCGCGCGTATTTCCCGGGGTCGCACCATTCGTGAATTCGTCTTCGGCGTGCTGCTGATTCCGCTGGGTTTCACCCTGGCGTGGATGTCGATTTTCGGCAACAGCGCTATCGATCAGGTGATCAATCACGGCATGGTTGCCTTGGGGCAATCGGCTATCGATGATCCGTCGATGACCCTGTATCTGCTGCTGGAAACCTACCCGTGGAGCAAAACCGTCATCGCGGTCACGGTGTTCATCAGCTTTGTGTTCTTCGTGACCTCGGCCGATTCGGGCACTGTGGTGCTTTCAACTTTGTCGGCCAAGGGCGGCAATCCCGACGAGGACGGTCCGAAATGGCTGCGGGTTTTCTGGGGTGTCGCGACGGCGCTGATCACCAGTGGCCTGTTGTTCTCCGGCAGTATCGATGCGTTGAAATCTGCGGTGGTGCTGACGTCGCTGCCGTTCTCGCTGATTCTATTGCTGATGATGTGGGGGCTGCACAAAGCGTTCTTCATGGAATCCCAGCGGCAGATTGCCCAGCTGTATTCGCTGGCTCCGGCTTCGGGGGCGCGGCGCGGCGGCTGGCGGCAGCGCTTGAGCCAGGCGGTGCATTACCCGTCACGGGACGAGGTGTATCGCTTTCTTGAGCAGACGGTGCGTCCGGCCATCGAGGACGTGACCAATGTGTTTGTCGAAAAAGGCCTGAATGTGGTCGCTCAGCCTGACCCGGCCAACGACAGCGTGAGTCTGGAAATCGGCCACGGCGAAGAAAGGCCGTTCATTTATCAGGTGATGATGAAGGGCTTCTTTACCCCGTCGTTTGCTCGGGGCGGCATGGGTTCCAAGCAGCTGAATAATCGACGCTACTACCGCGCCGAGGTTCACTTGAGCGAAGGCAGCCAGGATTACGATCTGGTGGGTTACACCAAGGAACAGGTCATCAACGATATTCTTGACCAGTACGAACGCCATATGCAGTTTTTGCATTTGGTGCGATAGGCAGCGAATCCGCCGTAGGAGCGACTTTAGTCGCGAGAGCATCAATTGCCCTCCCGGCTAAAGCCGGTCCTACGACAGACCATTCAGTGGCTTTTTGATCAGCCCTCATCACCCTCGTCGTCATCCCCGCCATCGATCTTCATGCCCAGTTCCTTGATCTTGCGCGTCAAGGTATTGCGGCCCCAACCCAGCAGCACAGCGGCGTCGCGACGGCGACCGGCGGTGTGTTTGAGGGCGGTTTCGATCATGATGCGTTCGAAGGTTGGCACGGCGCTGTCGAGCAGGCTGGACTGGCCGCGAGCCAGTGCCTGGTCGGCCCACTGACGCAGCGCTTGTTCCCAGTTGGTCACGGGCGCGGCGTCTTGCGGCAGGCTCAGCAGTTCAGGCGGTAAGTCGCTGATATGCACCTCACGGCCGGATGCCATGACGGTGATCCAGCGGCAGGTGTTTTCCAGCTGACGCACGTTACCCGGCCATGGCAGGTGCTTGAGGTATTCCTCGGTTTCCGGCTTGAGCAGCTTTGGTTCGACTGCCAGCTCCTGGGCTGCACGACTCAGGAAGTGCTTGGCCAGCGTCGGAATATCTTCGCGACGGTCGGACATGCGCGGAATGTGGATGCGGATCACGTTCAGACGGTGAAACAAGTCTTCACGGAATTTGCCCGCTTGCACCAGGGTTTCCAGATTCTGGTGAGTCGCGGCGATGATTCGTACGTCGACCTTGACCGGTGTATGACCGCCAACACGATAGAACTCGCCATCCGCCAGAACCCGCAGCAAACGCGTTTGGGTATCGGCAGGCATGTCGCCGATTTCATCGAGGAACAGCGTGCCGCCATCGGCTTGCTCGAAACGACCGCGACGCAGGTTGGCTGCGCCGGTGAACGCGCCTTTCTCGTGGCCGAACAGTTCGGATTCCATCAAGTCTTTGGGGATCGCCGCCATGTTCAAGGCAATGAACGGCGAGGCTGAACGCGGGCTGTGGCGGTGCAAGGCGTGGGCGACCAGTTCTTTACCGGTGCCCGATTCGCCGTTGATCAGCACGGTGATGTTGGAGTGGCTCAAGCGGCCGATGGCGCGAAACACTTCCTGCATCGCTGGCGCTTCGCCAATGATTTCCGGCGTGCGGGTCAGGGTTGGTGCAACGTTGATGCCTTGCTGTTCCTGGGCATGCTGGTTGGCACGCTTGACCAGCGACACCGCTTCATCGACGTCAAATGGCTTGGGCAGGTATTCGAACGCCCCGCCTTGATAGGACGCCACGGCGCTATCGAGGTCGGAGTGGGCGGTCATGATGATGACCGGCAGACGCGGGTGCTGTTCGCGAATCCGCGCCAGCAGATCGAGACCACTGGCGCCGGGCATGCGGATATCGGAAATGATGACGTCCGGTTGCTGACGGGCCAGGCGGCTCATCACGCCGTCGGCGCTGTCGAAGCTTTGCGTGGTCATGCCTTCCTGTTGCAAGGCCTTTTCCAATACCCAACGGATGGAACGATCGTCATCGACGATCCAGACAGTTTCACTACGGCTCATGTCGAAGCTGCTCCTTGTTCCAGCGGCAGGAAGATCGAAAACGTGGTGTGGCCAGGATGGCTGTCACACTCGATCAGTCCTTGGTGCTGACTAATTATGTTCTGGGTAATGGCAAGTCCGAGCCCGGTGCCGTCGGGACGGCCGCTGACCATCGGGTAAAAAATGGTTTCCTGAAGCTCGGCCGGAATACCGGGGCCGTTGTCGATGATTTCAACCTTGGCCACCAGCCGATGACGCACATGACCGATGGTGAATTGCCGCATGGCGCGGGTGCGCAGACTGATGCGCCCCAGGCGCAGCTCGTTCTGGCCGCTGATGGCTTGCATCGCGTTGCGCACGATGTTGAGCACGGCCTGAATCATCTGTTCGCGGTCGATCAATACGTCGGGAATACTTGGATCATAGTCGCGCACCAAAGTGATGCAACCCTGGCTTTCGGCGTCGACCAGACTGCAGACGCGCTCCAGCACTTCATGCACGTTGGTCATCGCCAGCGAAGGCAGTTTGTTTGAGCCCAGCATGCGATCCACGAGGTTACGCAGGCGGTCGGCCTCTTCGATGATGACGTTGGTGTAATCCTTGAGGCTTTCTTCAGGCAGTTCGCGGGCCAGCAACTGGGCCGCGCCACGAATCCCGCCCAATGGATTCTTGATTTCATGGGCCAGGCCACGCACCAGCATTTTGGTGGTTTCCTGCTTGGACAACTGGGCCTCTTCCTTGGTGATGCGCAGCAGGCGATCACGGGGATGGACCTCCAGCAGCAGCAGGGTTTCGCCCTGGCTGAGGATCGGCGTAACTGCGTAATCAACCGTCAACGTCTGACCCGTCAGGGCGGTGAGCATTGCCTCGCGCTTGGTGAACGGGTGCGCTTGTTCCACGGCCTGACGCAGCGAGCTCAAGGCTTCTGCCGACTCGGTGAACAATTCGCTGATGAATTGCCCATGGCTGCGTTGACCGCTGATGGCCAGCAGCATTTCCGCCGCGGGGTTCATGTACTCAAGGCGCAGGTCAGCATTGAGCAGAATGGTGGCAGTGGTCAGGTTATCCAGTAACAAACGGTGCAGCGCGTCGCTGATAGTCATGAAAGTCGTTGACCTCTTTTGGCACATTGCAACCCAGGCAAGCCCGGTATCGCAGGCACTGGTTGGTCTTTTCCAGCGTTGGCAAAACCACTGATACGCTTGCGTACAGTGCAGATATGGGTGCTGTTACGGGGAAGTTGCAAAAACCAAACCAAGGCTCCGAAAAGAAGCGTTTAATCTGCAAATTCGGGCTTTTTTTGGACAGAGGTCTGCTTTTGGTCACAGGGGCGAGCTTTTTTCGACCCAAAATGGGTTCAAGCTCTCGCAGGCTGACAATTTAATGCACCAATATGGAGCTTAGCCGTTCAGGATCAGGTCGCAGTCAGAAAAAAGGCAGGAAACTGCTTTTTTCTTCGGGCTTGGTGCTCAGCGGGCATTCAGGACGAACGCCGTAGTCTTCAGTCTTGCAGGGCCGCGCCAGACGCTTCTGGGCCAGGGAGATGCGCTGCATGTGGAAAGGTTGGTTAGGCGTTCGCTCAAGAACCCGACCCGCTTCATCGACGATTTCCACCGACAGTTGATGCGTGCCTCGGTCGATATTGCTCAGGGGAAAGACCGGGCTGCGTCCGGCATCGGCGTACGGTTTGCCATCCACCAGCAATCGATAACCGTGCCCCGGCTGCAGCGCCGGGTCGCTGGTGACGCTGACAATCAATTCACCTGGAGCGCTGCGCACCGTGGCGTCGGGTTCAGGTACCAGAATCCGCAGCAAGTCGTAACGAAACATCGCCTTTGTCTTGGGCTTGGCCGGGCTGGCTTGCACGGCACGCTTGGGTGGCGCGCCAGTGGTGCTGTTGCTGGGCAGGATCTCCACCCGTTTGGCGTTCTTGCGAGGTTGGTCGGTGAAGACGCGATTCCCCTCGGCGTCGATATAGGTATAAACGTCGGCTATTGCCGGCAGGCCGACCAGCAGCAACAGCCAGAACACGGCGCAGCGCATCAGGCGCGACTCAAGGCTTGCCGACATGAACTCGCTGCACGGTGAGGGTCACGGTCGGACTCTGCTGAACAATGCCTTGTTGATCGAGCACGATCACCGCGAAGCTGTGTTCGCCACGGTCGAGGTTGACGACCTGCAACCGCGGAACATTGCCCGGCTGGCCATACGGATTGCCATCCACCAGCAGTTGCAATTGATGGCCCGGCGCCAGACGTGGCTGGATCATTACGCCAACGGTGAAGGTGCCGTTGTTGGCGCGCAGCGCTTCGCCAGCAGGCAGATCGGTCAGCTCCAGCACCTGATAGGCCGCCTCAGGCCGGGAAGCAGACGGGCGTGACTCACTTGGCGGGCTCTGCACCGGGCTCGACGGCTTCGGCGTTTCGACGCTGTTCAGCGGCGGCAACTCGATGACCTCGGCCTTGATGCCATCCGGAGGCTGATTGGTAAACGCGGTGTTGCCGTTGGAATCGGTGTATTTGTAGATCTGCGCCGCCGCAGGCAAGGCGATCAACAGCAGCAGACAGAAAAGACTTCGACGCATGAACACTCCGACGACAATGGCTTGCACGGTTACTCTGGTGATTACTGCGGCAGCTACTCCGACAGTGCAACGCCCGGAGTGCCAGCATAGAACACAATGAGTTCCACCGGGCTATCGCCGGTCTTGCCGCGATGCATGATATCCACCAATTCCGCCAGGGTGTCACCCTGTTTCAGGCAAATTGAATGACTGCCGTCCTGTGTTTCGACTTCCAGTTCGCCCGAGGCCACATAAGCGGCGTTGGGAATCGGATGTTTGTGCCAGTTCAGCGTGGTTTTCGCCGGTATGTTGATTTTCAGCACGGTCAGTTCCGGCTGGCCGGCAGGGTAAGCCGTGTAGGCTGTGCCGTCCCAGGAAGTGGTCGATTTGAGCAATACCGTTGAATCAAGCTTGCCGGACTGTGCATTACAGGCGGTGGTGGTCAGCAGTACGCCAAGAACAACGAGCGCTTTTTTGAGCATATCTGAGGTATTCCTTCGTTCGTTGGAGCCTGCCTATAACGGCGGCTCATTGCACCGCTCTGAATCGAGCAGGTGCGCGAAATGCGAAGGATGTCAAAAAGGCCGAACGTGAATGCGGTAACCCAATACCGCACCGGGATGCTGATTTTCA
This sequence comes from Pseudomonas sp. CFII64, assembly GCF_000416235.1. Lineage (GTDB taxonomy): Bacteria > Pseudomonadota > Gammaproteobacteria > Pseudomonadales > Pseudomonadaceae > Aquipseudomonas. The sequence goes on from NZ_ATLO01000036.1 coordinate 14,300, forward strand.
TCGAGCATAAAAAAGGCCTCGCGAAGGAGGCCTGTTTACTGCGTCGATGAACGCGGTGCCTATTGGCTCTTGATACACAATTCCCCGGTTGCCCGCACCAGCGCCAGATCATGAATCGAGTCGCTGACCTGCCGCGCACGCTGCTGTCCCAACCAGTTCGGGCAGTGAGGGTCGCGTCGATAAGGGGCAAACGCCGCGTAATGTTGCAGCAGCTGGATTTGCAGCTGATCAAGCTTCGGGCGGATCTGTTTGGTCAGGTCCGGCCTTGGGCTGTCGGGCGCCTTGCCGACTGCGTGCCAGCTGGCAAGCAGCGCGTATTGCACCAGTTTGTTCGCTTCGATCTGGGCCGCCAGGAACTGGCTGACTTCATCGCCATCGAGCTTGTAGCTCGGCGCAAGTTTGGCTGCGGCGGCAATTACCTGCTGTTCGCGCGGGCTGTCCTGAATCGGTTTGCCGCTGTCCCATTTGGTCAGCGCGACCTGATCGGCGATGGTCAGCCGCTCGCTGATGCTGCCGAGCAAGGGCGCCAGTGCTGCGGGGGCGGCGGCGGAGCCGGGAGATTCGAGGTGCACGCGCCGATACTGACGAGGCATGCGGGAAGAAGCAGACGTCGGACCATTTTGCTGGCATTGGGCATCGGTTGATCTCTACGTTGTTTTTGTGGGATCCAAGCGTTGCGGCTGCAAGCCCGCACCCGAGCGATTTCGCGCAGGGCCGGGTAGTCAACCAGAAAACCGGCGCATAAAAAAGGCCTCCCGAAGGAGGCCTCTTTGTTACGTCAAAACCGCTGACGTGACTGGATCAGCAGCTGTAGTACAGCTCGTATTCCAGTGGGTGTACGAAGGTGCGTACTTTGATTTCTTCTTCGCTTTTCAGAGCGATGTAAGCGTCGATGAAGTCGTCGCTGAAAACGCCGCCTTTAGTCAGGAACGCACGACCTTTGTCCAGCTCTTCCAGGGCTTCTTTCAGGCTGCCGCAAACTTGTGGGATCTCTTTGGCCTCTTCAGGCGGCAGGTCATACAGGTTTTTGTCAGCTGCGTCGCCAGGGTGGATCTTGTTCTGGATGCCGTCCAGGCCAGCCATCAACAGTGCAGCGAAGCCCAGGTACGGGTTGGCTGCTGGATCCGGGAAGCGCGCTTCGATACGGCGGGCTTTAGGGCTCGACACGTAAGGAATACGGATGGAAGCGGAACGGTTACGAGCCGAGTAGGCCAGCATTACCGGAGCTTCGAAACCTGGGACCAGACGCTTGTAGGAGTTGGTCGACGGGTTGGTGAAGCCGTTCAGTGCCTTACCGTGCTTGATGATGCCGCCGATGAAGAACAGGGCGGTGTCGGACAGGCCGGCATAACCTTCGCCAGCGAAGGTGTTCTTGCCATCTTTGGAGATGGACATGTGAACGTGCATACCCGAACCGTTATCGCCGTACAAAGGCTTAGGCATGAAGGTAGCGGTGCGGCCGTAAGCGTCGGCAACGTTGTGTACGCAGTACTTGAGGGTCTGAACTTCGTCAGCCTTCTTGACCAGCGTGTTGAACTTGACGCCGATTTCGTTCTGACCGGCAGTCGCCACTTCGTGGTGGTGAACTTCGATGACCAGGCCCATTTCTTCCATGGCATTACACATGGAGGTACGGATTTCGTGGTCGTGGTCGAATGGCGGAACAGGGAAATAGCCGCCTTTCACGCCTGGACGGTGGCCTTTGTTGCCGCCTTCCACGTCCTGGTCAGACATCCACGAACCTTGTTCGGAGAAGATCTTGAACATGGAACCGGAGATGTCGGACTTGAACTTCACTTCGTCGAAGATGAAGAATTCTGGTTCCGGACCCACAAATACGGTGTCGCCGATACCGGTGGACTTCAGGTATTCCTCGGCACGGTGAGCGATGGCGCGTGGGTCGCGGTCATAGCCTTGCATGGTCGAAGGTTCGATGATGTCGCAAACCAGGATGATGGTTGGCTCTTCGGTGAACGGGTCGAGCACGGCAGTGCTGTCGTCCGGCATCAGGATCATGTCGGAAGCTTCGATGCCTTTCCAGCCAGCAATGGAGGAGCCGTCGAACATTTTGCCGATTTCAAAGAAATCTTCATCCAGCGCGTCGCGAGCCGGCATGGTCACGTGATGCTGAGTGCCTTTGGTGTCCGTGAAGCGCAGATCAATCCACTTAACGTCATGATCTTTGATGAGTTGAACCGACTTCGACATGGTGTCCTCCGGGTGGCTTCGGGCCGTTTTATGGTTTAGGCCCTTAGAATTTGGGTGATGCCGGCGCGAATACTCGGCTAAGGCAACCTGCCTCACAAGGGAGCAAATTGCATGCCAGTGCCCCGTGTTGGGTTTTTTGCGTCAAACAGGCTCTTTATAGGGGGAAAACGCGATTTTAACTAATTTGCACGCACCTTAATGATGCGGGCAACTAGTCGGTAGATCCGTTTTGGTGCATCGATGATTGGTTGCACGATAACTGGTTAAACCTTGAGCAATTTCCGCTATAATCCCGCCCCCTCTTTTTCGGCAGGCACCTCGCGCGCTGTTTCATGAAACTAATCGTAAAAGTCTTCCCAGAAATCACTATCAAAAGCCGGCCGGTGCGCAAGCAATTCATCCGCCAGCTGGCCAAGAACATCCGTACCGTGCTCCGCGACCTGGACCCGGCACTGGTGGTGGGGGGCGTGTGGGACAATCTTGAGGTTCAGACGCGTATCACTGAGCCCAAGACCCTGCACGAGATGACTGAGCGCCTCAGTTGCATGCCCGGCATCGCCAACTTCCTGCAGGTGGCTGAATACCCGCTGGGCGACATGGACGACATCCTCGCCAAGTGCAAACTGCACTACGCCGACTTACTGCCGGGGAAGATTTTTTCCGTGCGCTGCAAGCGTGCCGGCAAGCATTCGTTCAGCTCGATGGACGTCGAAAAATACGTCGGCAGCAAGCTGCGGATCGAGTGCGGCGCGGCCGGGATCGACCTGAAAAAGCCGGAAATCGAAGTGCGGATGGAAATTCGCGACCAACGGTTGTTCGTGATTCACAGCCAGCACAACAGTATCGGCGGATATCCGCTGGGCGCGCTCGAACAGACCCTGGTGTTGATGTCCGGCGGTTTCGATTCGACCGTCGCGGCCTATCAGGTCATGCGGCGCGGGCTTATGGCGCACTTCTGCTTCTTCAACCTGGGCGGTCGTGCCCACGAACTGGGCGTGATGGAAGTCGCGCATTTCATCTGGAAGAAGTACGGCAGCTCGCAAAGAGTGCTGTTTGTCAGCGTGCCTTTCGAGGAAGTTCTCGGAGAAATTCTGCAGAAAGTCGATAACAGTCATATGGGTGTAGTTTTGAAGCGTATGATGTTGCGCGCTGCATCCTCTATTGCTGATCGCCTGGAAATCGACGTGCTGGTAACCGGCGAAGCGATTTCCCAGGTGGCCAGCCAGACGTTGCCGAACCTGTCGCTGATCGATGCGGCCACTGACAAGCTGGTCCTGCGCCCGCTGATCACCAGCCACAAGCAGGACATCGTCGATCAGGCGGTTGAAATCGGTACTGCCGATTTCGCCAAGCACATGCCTGAGTATTGCGGGGTGATTTCGATCAACCCCAAGACCAACGCCAAGCGCAACCGCGTTGAGTACGAAGAACAACAGTTCGACATGGCGATTCTCGAGCGAGCGCTGGAGAATGCCAAGCTGGTTTCGATCGATCGGGTTATCGACGATTTGAGCCGCAGCATCGAGATAGAGGAAGTCAGTCAAGCGCTGGCAGGTCAGGTCATCATCGACATCCGTCATCCGGATGCCCAGGAAGACCAGCCGCTGCAATTGACCGGCATTGAAATACAGGCGCTGCCGTTCTATGCACTGAACAGCCGCTTCAAGGAACTGGATGACACGCGCCAGTACCTGTTGTATTGCGACAAAGGCGTCATGAGTCGCCTGCATGCTCATCATTTGCTCAGTGAGGGGCATGCCAATGTGCGCGTTTATCGACCGAGCTAAGTGCCCGGGGCTGTTTGCCTGTGGCTTGCGTCACCGGCCCCCCGACGCCAGTCGTCTAGCCGTAACGGCTTTTGGCCGACTCTAACGTTATAAATAGCTGTCTAGATTTATTCAGCTGACCGAATCCTCTGATCGAGATACACAAGTGATCGAAAATCTACGCAACATCGCCATCATTGCTCACGTTGACCATGGTAAAACCACCCTGGTAGACAAACTCTTGCGTCAATCCGGCACCCTGGAACGCGGCGAGCTCAACGACGAACGCGTGATGGACTCCAACGACCAGGAGAAAGAACGCGGTATTACCATTCTGGCGAAAAACACCGCTATCAACTGGAACGGCTACCACATCAACATCGTGGATACCCCGGGCCACGCCGACTTCGGCGGTGAAGTAGAGCGCGTGATGTCGATGGTTGACTCCGTTCTGCTGCTGGTTGACGCTCAAGACGGCCCTATGCCGCAGACCCGTTTCGTGACCAAGAAGGCTTTCGAAGCCGGCCTGCGTCCAATCGTGGTCATCAACAAGGTTGACCGTCCAGGCGCGCGTCCGGACTGGGTTCTGGATCAGATCTTCGACCTGTTCGACAACCTGGGTGCTACCGAAGAACAGCTGGACTTCCAGGTCGTTTACGCTTCCGCGCTGAACGGTATTGCCGGTCTGGAACACACCGCCATGGCGGAAGACATGACCCCGCTGTACCAGGCGATTGTTGACCACGTTCCTGCGCCAAAGGTTGACCGTGACGGTCCGTTCCAGATGCAAATCTCGGCACTGGACTACAACAGCTTCCTGGGCGTCATCGGCGTTGGCCGTATCGCTCGCGGCAAGGTCAAGCCGAACACTCAGGTTGTAGCGATCGACGCTGACGGCAAACGCCGCAACGGCCGTATCCTGAAGCTGATGGGTCACCACGGTCTGCACCGCATCGACGTTGAAGAAGCAGCTGCCGGCGACATCGTCTGCATCAGCGGCTTCGACCAGCTGTTCATCTCCGACACTCTGTGCGACCCACTGAACGTCGAAGCGATGAAGCCGCTGACCGTTGACGAACCAACCGTTTCCATGACTTTCCAGGTAAACGATTCGCCTTTCTGCGGTAAAGAAGGCAAGTTCGTCACCAGCCGTAACATCAAGGAACGTCTGGACAAAGAGCTGCTGTTCAACGTTGCCCTGCGCGTTGAAGAAGGCGACACCGCTGACAAGTTCAAGGTTTCCGGCCGTGGCGAGTTGCACCTCTCGGTACTGATCGAAACCATGCGTCGCGAAGGCTTCGAAATGGGCGTTGGTCGTCCTGAAGTGATCATCCGTCTGGTTGACGGCGTGAAGCACGAACCGTACGAAAACGTCACCATCGACCTGCCTGAAGAGTCCCAGGGCGCGATCATGGAACAGATCGGTATCCGTAAAGGCGACCTGACCAACATGGTTCCGGATGGCAAAGGGCGTGTTCGCCTTGAGTACAACATCCCGGCTCGTGGCTTGATCGGTTTCCGTAACGAGTTCCTGACCCTGACTTCCGGTGCCGGCATCCTGACCAGCATCTTCGACCGTTACGACGTGATGAAGTCCGGCGACATGTCCGGCCGTCAGAACGGCGTTCTGGTTTCGGTTGCTACCGGTAAGGCTCTGACTTACTCGCTGGAAACCCTGCAGGCACGTGGCAAGCTGTTCCTGGGCCACGGCGAAGACGTGTACGAAGGTCAAATCGTCGGCATCAACAGCCGCGACAACGACCTGGGTGTAAACCCAACCAAAGGCAAGAAGCTCGACAACATGCGTGCTTCCGGTAAAGACGAAACCATCGCTCTGGTTCCGCCTATCCGTTTCACTCTGGAACAAGCGCTGGAATTCGTGCAAGAAGACGAACTCTGCGAAGTGACTCCAAAGTCGATCCGCCTGCGTAAGAAAATTCTTGGCGAAAGCGAGCGTACCCGCGCTGCCAAGAAAAGCGGCAACTGATTGATCAGTTAGTCGGCTAAAAACAAAACGCCCCCGACCGCAAGGTCTTGAACCGCAGTAGGACCGGCTTTAGCCGGGAGGGCACTGGTCGACCCGGAACAGATTTGTCCCGGACAGACCGCCCTCCCGGCTGAAGCCGGTCCTACAGAATGAATGTTACTTAAAACTTCGGAAACGGCGTGCTGGTGTTGTTCTTCAGCGTGCCGGTGTCCTGACGGACCAGATCCTTGGGCTTGTAAGCGCAATAGCCGGGGCGCGGGCCGATCTTGGGGTGGTTGCGGCAGGTATCCGGGCGCGTCTCGTAGATCGTGCACAGCCGGCTCTTGCGATCCAGGTACAGGCAATCGTTGTTGCTCATGCGCTGCAAAGTGAAGATCTCGGACTTCTGGTTGTAGCGCTCGACGATGCCTTCCTTCTGCAAACGCTTGGCGATGTTCTTCGCCGGCTCCCCGCGCTCGAACTCATCGACGATGCCGATGCGGATCAAATCCTTGATCTTCACTTCAACAGGCAGCGTGCAGCAGCTGGAAACACAGCCTCCGCACATGTGGCTGGAGTATTTCGCCCAGGTATCGATACGGTCGAGTTCTGCGGCGGCGATCAAGGTGGGTTTCATTTGAATCCAGTTCCGGGTGTATCGGGCGCGGGATGATACCGGTCTGAAGGGGATTCGCGTAGGCAAAAATGCGCGAGGCGACTGTCGGCGGCAATTCCGTTGGAGCGAGGCTTGCCCGCGAAGGCGTCGTTTCCAGCGCCGATAGGTTGCATTCAATCCCGATTCGCGGGCAAGCCTCGCTCCAACAAGATTTGGGTGAGGCCTTCAATCTGCTCCTGGCGCTCAGCCTGGCTCAGCTTCGCCCCCGGGTTGAGCGACGACCATTGCGGGTGCGCGCGTGCCTTGTGCAACGCTTCAGGGATTTTGCCTTCGCGCCAGGTCATGTCCTGGGGCGTGGTGAGCTTGATGCTTTCCAGCGCGGCATGACCTCGTGCGCCGAGGGCTTGCAGCAAGTGCCGTTGACGCAACGCCAGCAGACGCAACACCGCGTCATCCACAGTCAGTTCGCGCTGGCCCTTGATCTTGCCCAGCAAACGGCCGCCGTAACTGCGGGCAGTCTGCAATGCGCCGCCGGCAATCGCCCCGACCAGTGCCGCTGCGCCAAGCGTAATCCCGCCCACCAGCAGATCGACACCCGCTCCGGCTGCGGCGCCCGCCGCAATGCCGCCACCGACCCGCACGCCCAGTTGCTTGAGGGTTTCGGGGTTGAACAAATCATCGCCCCAACGCCCATCCAGCAGCGGCAGATCACTGGCCGCCGCATCCTGCGTGCGAAACGCATACAGCTTGAGCAGCGCCTCGACGCAACGCTGCTCGCGCTGGCGCACCGCTTTGCGCAATTCATCAACGGCCAGCTGCTCCTGACCCGATTCGGTCGACACGCTGCGTCGGCACGCCGCGCAGTCGATCAGCAGCTCGGCAATCAACCGCGCCGCGCTCTGGCGACGGGTTTCGCGCTGGGCTTCCTGATCGAGGATCAGGCGCTCCAACTGGCCTCGGGACGCCTCCAGCAACAGCGCCAGGCTTTCGTAGAGGCGTCGCTCGCCATCTTCCGGCGGCGCCACGCTGTCGAAACGCACCAGCGCATGCAGGCCAAGCCGCGCCAGGGCTTCACGCCAGGCCGGTTCGCGATGGTCGGCGCTGCTGACGAAATTCAACACCGGCAACAGCGGCTTGCCACAACTGGCCAGCACCGACAGCTCGTCGCGGTATTTCGCCAGCACCGGCTCGCGAGCATCGATCACATACAAACCGGCATCCGACGCCAGCAGTTGGCGCAAGACTTTGGCTTCCTGTTCAAAACGCTGCCGCGCCTCGCTGCCCTCAAGAAACCGCGCCAGCCGCGCCGGACCGTCCAGCCGCTCGCCGGGACGATCCAGGCGTTCCAGGTAATCGAGCAGTGCGATGGCGTCTTCCAGACCGGGCGTGTCGTACAGTTCCAGCAAGGCCTCGCCATCCACCGACAGCCGAGCGCCTTCCACGTGGCGGGTGGTGCTGGGCCGATGGGAGACTTCACCGAAGCCGACATCGCGAGTGAGGGTGCGCAGCAGCGAAGTCTTGCCGACATTGGTGTGGCCGACGACGGCGAGTTTCAGCGGGCGAATCTTCTCGGACTTACTCATTACCCGTCTCCAGCCAGTTCAACGGCGCAGTGTCGGCCCAGGTCAGCTCCAACTGTTGCAGCCCGGCATGCCAGTCGCTGACGCGCTCGGCATCCAGATACTGCCCCGCAGGCGCGGCGAGCAACCAGACTCGGGTGCGCCCGGCACAGCGCGCCAGTTCGGCGATCAGCGCCAGGCTGCCCCGGTCCGGCGAGCGTCGTGGGTCGCAGGCAATCACCAGGCGCGCCGGAGGAAAACGCGTCAGTTGCTCGAGCAGTTTCTGTCGCGACTCGCGACTGTCGAGAATTCCGGCGTCGGCAACGGTCGCTGGCAGCGCGGGCGGCCATGGCTGATCGTCATCCAGCTCGATGGCGACCAGCAACGCGCCTTCACTGTCCTGGCTGCCGTGCTGCGGGGCAATCTGCGGCAACGATTCTGGCGCGGCATCGCTGACGCCAAGCCGCTCACTGCTGGGCATCAGGCGTTCGCGCAGTTCGCTGTAACCGGGCAGGCTCAAGTCCAGACTCAACCCCGCGCGGCCGCGCTTCCACAATGAGAAGCACACCAGCGCCAATATCAAGCGCGGCACGATGCCGTAGACCAGCAAAACGCCCACCAGCCATGCGGCCCATGCTTGCCTCGCCGACTCGACCACCAAGGCGCTGTCGCCGCTGGCGCGGATCATGGCTTCGCTCGGCACGCTAAAACCGAGTAGTGCCGGAAGCGTGCCGAGGGTTTGGGTCAGACTGACGAAGGTGTCGCTGCCCAGAATCGTGGTTTCCCAGACAAAGCCGTAGCGCCGCGTCGCCATCAGCATCAACAGCAACACCAGCGCGCTGACCAACGCCAGCAGCCATAAACCATGCACCAGCGCCCCCAAGGCCCAGCGATTCAGGCGTCGTCGTTGCAGCAGCAGAATCAGCGCCGGTGCCAGTTGCGCCGCTTGGGCATCCCGGGCGAGCTTCTCACTCATCCATAACCACAAGCGTCCGAGGCTGGCCGCGCTTTCCCCGGCGAAAACCAGGCCCAACGCCCAGCTGATCAGCAAAATCAGGTTCAGCCCGAGCAAACTGCCCAGCGCCCAGAACACATTAACCGGCGTCTGCCCGTCGCCCAGGGCCGCGAAAGCCAGTCCGGCACCGCTGATGACCGCCAGAATCGCCAGGGCAATCAATGCCAGGCGCGCGCCTTGTTTCCAGTGGCGCAGTGCTTCAAGCATGCCATCGCGCTCGGCCAGCCACACAGCGCGATGCACAATGCGGCTCGGCAAGTCGCCTGCCTGAGCGCGGGCCCGGCGGTTGGCTTCAGGGTCATCGAGTTGACCGGCCTGTTGTTCGCGCAGACGCACGGCTTCGGTCAGCCAGAGGTTATCGAGTGGGGTCAGAGCAGTCACACGGCGTCTCGTTGGTAAAGTCAGGGATGAGCATAACCTCTGCGTCGTGCATTCGAGCGAAAAGCACGGTACGAATTCACTGCCGTGCTCTGCTATTCTCGCCGCCATGAAAACTCAACTGCCTCTCAGCCTGATTGCCGCGCTTGGTGAAAACCGAGTGATTGGCGTCGACAATTCCATGCCCTGGCATTTGCCGGGGGACTTCAAATATTTCAAGGCGACGACGCTCGGCAAGCCGATCATCATGGGCCGCAAGACCTGGGATTCGCTCGGTCGACCATTGCCTGGCCGATTGAATCTGGTGGTGACTCGCCAGGCGGATTTGCAGCTCGAGGGTGCCGAAGTCTTCACCTCGCTGGAATCGGCCGTGACCCGCGCCGAAGCGTGGGCGAAAGAGCAGGGCGTCGATGAAGTGATGCTGATCGGCGGCGCGCAGCTTTATGCCCAAGGCCTACCGCAGGCTGACCGGCTGTATCTGACCCGCGTGGCCTTGAGCCCCGAGGGCGATGCGTGGTTTCCAGAGGTTGATCCGGCGCAATGGGTTTTGGAATCAGAAGTTTTTAACCCGGCACTGGATGGCAAACCCGCTTACACCTTTGAGGTGTGGCAACGTCGGTAAACCGATCACTCCTACCTGAATCCCTAACGACCGGTAGGAGGGGACTTGTCCCCGAATGCGATGCTCCTTGCAACGAAAATCCGGAAAATTGACACCGCCTGATCCACCGCTTTCGGGGACAAGTCCCCTCCTACGCTGTGTTCGGCGTCAGTCCCGCGTAACCCGCAAAAAACCTCGCGAACAAGTCGCTCCTACGGTCACAAATATGTCGCAATCGGCGAATCCCGTCGCGAATCGTTCTCGACATGACGTCATCGGAACGCACGCGGTCGCTGACGCACTCAAACAGTAACGGCAATTTGCTACGGTCGACCTTCTACTACCCGGGGAGGGAAACCATTATGAAGTTCGCGCCAAAACTACTCGCTGTCGCGCTGTGCCTGGGCCTTGCCGGGCAGGCACTGTCCACCGAATTAACCCACTGGCCCGAACCCGCCGCCAAGGCGCTCAACGCCATGATCACGGCCAATGCCAACAAGGGCAATTACGCGGTGTTCGACATGGACAACACCAGCTACCGCTTCGACCTCGAAGAATCGCTGCTGCCGTTCATGGAAAACAAAGGCCTGATCACCCGCGAAAGCCTGGACCCCTCCCTCAAGCTGATGCCGTTCAAGGACACCGCCGACCACAAGGAAAGCCTGTTCAGCTATTACTATCGCCTCTGCGAAGTGGACGACATGGTCTGCTATCCGTGGGTCGCGCAAGTGTTCGCAGGCTTCACCCTCAAGGAACTCAAAAGTTACGTCGACGAGCTGATGGCGTCGGGCAAACCGGTGCCGGCGACCTATTACGACGGCGATGTGGTCAAGAAACTCGACGTCGAGCCACCCCGGATCTTCACCGGCCAGAAAGAGCTGTACAACAAGCTGATGGAAAACGGCATTGAGGTCTACGTCATGACCGCCGCTTCCGAAGAGCTGGTGCGCATGGTCGCGGCCGATCCGAAGTATGGCTACAACGTCAAACCGCAGAACGTCATCGGCGTGACCACGCTGCTCAAGGATCGCAAGACCGGCGAGCTGACCACGGCGCGCAAGCAAATCACCGCCGGCAAATATGACGAGAAAGCCAACCTCGGCCTGGAACTCACTCCATACCTGTGGACGCCAGCCACCTGGATGGCCGGCAAACATGCGGCGATCCTGACCTACATCGACGAATGGAAAAAACCAGTGTTGGTCGGCGGCGATACGCCAACCAGCGATGGCTACATGCTGTTCCACGACGTGGACGTGGCCAAGGGCGGCGTGCACTTGTGGATCAACCGCAAAGACAAGTACATGACCCAAATCAACGGCATGATGGCCAAACACGCAGCGGCTCAGGCCAAGGAAGGCCTGGCGGTGACAGCGGACAAGAATTGGGTGATCGTCAAGCCGGAGGAGATTCAGTAAAAAGCCTGCCAGGATTTGCTCGATCTCACCGATCCCGCGCTGATTCCGCGCTGTAGGACCGGCTTTAGCCGGGAGGGCGTTCTTTGCACCCGTGCACATCTGGCGGCGACGCGGCTCGCGGCTGAAGCCGCTCCTACGGGGGCTGTGCCCCACAAAAAAACCCGGCATCGCTGCCGGGTTTTTTGTGCTCGCGCTGATTCCGCGCTGTAGGACCGGCTTTAGCCGGGAGGGCGTTCTTTGCACCCGTGCACATCTGGCGGCGACGCGGCTCGCGGCTGAAGCCGCTCCTACGGGGGCTGTGCCCCACAAAAAAACCCGGCATCGCTGCCGGGTTTTTTGTGCTCGCGCTGATTCCGCGCTGTAGGACCGGCTTTAGCCGGGAGGGCGTCCTTTGCACCCGTGCCGCTTGGCGGCGAACGCTGCTCGCGGCTGAAGCCGCTCCTACGGGGGCTGTGCCCCACTAGCCGATCAAGCTTATGGCACCAGTCTGTCCAGCAGCTCCTTGTCGCGCACAGCACCTTTGTCGGCGCTGGTGGCCAACAACGCGTAGGCCTTCAGCGCAGTGGTCACTTTACGTGGGCGCGACTCGACTGGCTTCCAGCCTTTCTTGTCTTGCTCGGCACGGCGCTCGGCCATTTCCGCGTCGTCGATCAACAGGTTGATCGAGCGGTTCGGAATGTCGATCAGCACTTTGTCGCCATCGCGCACCAGACCAATCGCGCCGCCAGCGGCAGCTTCCGGGGAAGCGTGGCCAATGGACAGGCCCGAGGTACCGCCCGAGAAACGGCCATCGGTCAGCAGCGCGCAATCCTTGCCCAGACCTTTGGATTTCAGGTACGAGGTCGGATACAGCATTTCCTGCATGCCCGGGCCGCCTTTCGGGCCTTCGTAACGAATGATCACGATGTCGCCGGCTTTGACTTCGTCAGCCAGGATGCCGCGCACTGCGCTGTCCTGGCTTTCGAAGATTTTTGCATTGCCTTCGAACACGTGGATCGACTCGTCCACGCCAGCGGTTTTCACCACGCAGCCATTCAGCGCGATGTTGCCGTACAACACGGCCAGGCCGCCTTGTTGCGAGTACGCGTGCTCGACACTGCGGATGCAGCCGTTCTCGCGGTCGTCGTCCAGGGTTTCCCAGCGGGTCGACTGGCTGAACGCCGTCTGCGTCGGGATACCGGCCGGGCCAGCCTTGAAGAAGGTGTGAACCGCTTCATCGTCAGTCTGGGTGATGTCCCATTTGGCGATGCCTTCGGCCAGCGTCTTGCTGTGCACGGTCGGCAGGTCAGTGTGCAGCAGGCCGCCACGGGCCAGTTCGCCGAGGATGCTGAAGATCCCGCCAGCGCGGTGCACGTCTTCCATGTGGTATTTCTGGATATTCGGCGCGACCTTGCACAGCTGCGGCACTTCCCGGGACAGGCGGTCGATGTCGCGCAGATCGAAATCGATCTCCGCTTCCTGAGCCGCTGCCAGCAAATGCAGGATGGTGTTGGTCGAGCCGCCCATGGCGATGTCCAGCGTCATGGCGTTTTCAAAGGCCTTGAAGTTGGCGATGTTGCGCGGCAATACGGCGTCGTTGTTTTCGATGTAGTACTGGCGGCACAGGTCAACGATGGTGCGGCCGGCCTGCAGGAACAGCTGCTCGCGGTCGCTGTGGGTCGCCAGTTGCGAACCGTTGCCGGGCAAGGCCAGGCCCAGCGCTTCTGTCAGGCAGTTCATCGAGTTGGCGGTGAACATGCCGGAACACGAACCGCAGGTCGGGCATGCGCTGCGCTCGTACTCGGCGACTTTCTCGTCGCTGGCCGTATCGTCGGCGGCGATGACCATGGCGTCGACCAGATCCAGGCCGTGGGCGGCCAGCTTGGTCTTGCCGGCTTCCATCGGGCCGCCGGAAACGAAGATCACCGGAATGTTCAGGCGCAAGGCAGCCATCAACATGCCGGGGGTGATCTTGTCGCAGTTGGAGATGCAGACAATGGCGTCGGCGCAGTGGGCGTTGACCATGTATTCCACGGAGTCGGCGATGATCTCGCGGCTCGGCAACGAATACAGCATGCCGTCGTGACCCATGGCGATGCCGTCATCGACCGCGATGGTGTTGAATTCTTTCGCCACACCACCGGCGCGTTCGATTTCACGGGCAACCAGCTGGCCCATGTCCTTCAGATGCACGTGGCCGGGTACGAACTGGGTGAACGAGTTGGCAACGGCGATGATCGGTTTCTTGAAATCCGCATCCTTCATCCCGGTGGCGCGCCACAAGGCACGAGCGCCGGCCATGTTGCGGCCGTGGGTGGACGTTTTCGAGCGATAATCAGGCATGGAGCACTCCTGGCGGCTAATCAGGTAAATAGGTAAGGGAGTGAGCTTCTAGTGTCGTCACACACAAACGGCAGTGACCGGATGTTGCGAAGGAAACCGAAAACGCTACGGGATCGCCGTACGCTCGGCCTGAGCTCATAAACCCGCCGGGGATGACTGGCGATGGATAAAAGCGATTCTACACCTGTAGCAGCACAGTGGAATGGCAGGAAGTCGGAGAGGCGGGATTTAGGGTCGGTAACGGTTGACTGCATGGGCGGCCTCAAGCCCTGTCCATCGCCTCATTCAGCGATTTTTCCAGATCGGCCTTGTAGCGCAGGTAAAGGATGCTTTGCCCGTGGTCGTCACCCAGCAGGCCTGACAGGTCGAGGTCGGTGATGTAGCAGCGGTAGCGTTGGGGTTCGTGGCGCTGGGCGAGAATCTGCCGCGCGACGGCGCTGTACAGTTGGTCGCCGTATTCCAGTTCGGAAAACTCATTGTTGTTGCAGTACAGCGTGACGCTGACTTGCCCAGGCGAGGCTTCTTCGACGATGGCCTGTACGTCATAGAACGGCTTGTCCACAGCCGTCGGCGCGGCGCGGGATTCGATTCGCCGGGCGCGTCCGGGACCTGAGGGCAATACCTGGTAATACAAGGTTTCCAGAGACACCGGCTCCAGCGGATTATCCAGCGGTAGCATCGCGCCCCGGCGATAGACCAGCGAATGGAAAAACCGCTGCAACGGCAACAGCAGGCTCGACTCGTCGTGGTAAGGCACGCGCTGGTGCCAGAGCGCGTTATGTTCGTCGAGCACGTAGACGTCGGCGTCCGGTTCGTTCAGGCGGTAAAACACCTGGATACATTCGGGCTGGCCGTGGGGCAGGATCAACGAAAGATCGTGTTCGCCCAGCGCATGCGGGTCCAGATGCAGCGGGCTGTAACGCGGCAGCTCCTCGCCCAGATATTCGAACAGGCCAGACAGGCTGTTGATCATCACGTGAGTAACCCGACCCGGCACCATTTCCAACACATGATATTGCTGCTGCACCTGAATCAGATAGCGATGGTTCAGGCGCCGCGCCAGCAGCAATTGGGCGGTGGCCACCAGTTCCTCGACACGTTGCGCGATGGCCGGCGCGCGGTTATGGCAGAAGCAGCGCACCCGCACGTTCGGTTGCGGCGCGCCTTGAGGCATGTTGCTCAACAGTTCGCTGAGGCAGTCGAGCAATGCAAAGGGTCCGTCAAAGCGGCTGACGAGGATTTCGTTCCAGCTGTTGACGGTGATCTGATCGAGCGTCAGCACCAGATTTTCCCGCACGCCGGCATAACTCAGGGAATCGGTGCGCTCGGTGGTCATCAGGATATTCAGATCCCGATGATGCTTGAGCGGATCGACGCCCACGTTGACCAGCAAGAGGATTTCGCCGGGAATACTGGCATTCAGCAGTCGCTCTTCGCTCACCACCTCCAGCGGCACCGGGATCGTCTGTTGCAGCGCGCCCATCAGGTTGAACAGCTCGAACTCGGTCAGGTCGCTGGTGCCCGGATGCAGCGCGAGCCGGGTTGTGGTGTCGATGACGTTATTGCGATGACACCAGGCCAGCAGGTCGAGCAGTTCCCGGCTGCGCTTGATCGGCGAGAAATTCTGCCAGTCATGGGCGGCAAGATTGCCGTTGTACAACGCCCACTGGTTTTTCCCCGGCTCGCGTTTGTTGGGGGACTGCACCAGCGTCAGGGTGTCTTCGGCCAGATCCGGGGCGATACCGGGGTTGATGAACTCGACCTTGCCAGCCTTACGCTCGAATGCCGCATAAAGGCGGCGACCGAGGACATTGAGATCCCGGGCATTGATCGAGTTGGCGACCTTGTGCGTGCGGGCGAACTGCGTCAGGAAGCGATAACTGTAATTGAGCTCGTTGACCAGCGCGCGGCGCTCGTGGGCAACCTGACGCACTTTCCACTGGCTGCGACTGTCGAGCAACGCCAGCTGGCGCTCATCCCAACCCCATTCCTGGGTCAGGCGCTCCAGCAACACGCGCTGCCAGCCGGGATTGCGCAGGCGCGCGGCACCGGTCAGCTTTTTGTTCACTTTCAGGTACAGGCTGCGCCGCACCAGCTCCAGCCGTTCAAGCTCGCCGCGGTCAGTGAGGTATTCCTCGATCCGGCGATACACCACCATGTACGGGTCAAGCTCATCCAGATCCAGCTGATTGGCGAATACCGCGTGCTTGAAGCGCATGCTCAGGCATTGCACGCGCGGATGTTCGCTGGCGTAGACCTCGGTCAGCAACAGCTTGAGCACCGACTTGTAAGGCGATTCGATGCCCTTGAACAGCTGCCACAGACCGGCACCAATGAATTCGCCCGGCGGAATCCGCGCCATATTGCCCAGGTCGAGGATTTCTTCCGCGCGAATGAAGCGCTTGGACAGCAAGGTATGGGTGTACTCGGCGTAGCGCTGCTCTTCGTACGTCGGGACCAGCCACCACAGCGGCGTGCGTCCGGCGAGCCAGATGGCGGTGCGATAGAACTCATCGAGCAACAGATAATGCTGGGTGGTTCCGCAATCTTCAGAGCTGAGCTGCGCATCCCGTTCGCCCAGCACAAAGCGCTGCGGATCAATCAGGAAAAAATGCGCTTCAGCGCCCTGGCTGTCGGCCCAGGCTTCCAGCGCCTGGCACTTTTTGCGCAACTCTTCGATAGCTTCGGCGGGCAGGCCCGGCTCATGGCAAACCCAGACATCCATGTCGCTTTGTTCCGCCTGAGCCAGCGTGCCCAGGCTACCCATCAAAAACAGGCCGTGAATCGGCTCAGGCGCATTGGCGCGACGGGTTTTGTAGGAAAAGGAGCGGGTCAGCCGTTGCGCTTCGGCCAGCGCCAGCGCGTTAGGCTCGTACTGCGAAACCCCGGCGGGCGTGCTGCCGGATACGTAGCCGGGCAACAGCGGATGATTGACGTGAAAAAACAGCGGCAAGAGCGTCAACACCGATTGTTGCCGGGTCGACAAACCCTCCATGGCGCGTGCAAACCGGCCACTGTTGAGGGTCAGAAAACGGGCGCGCAGTTGCGTCAGCACCTTGCGGTCGATGCCTTCATCCAGATCGGGACGAATTTCAAAATTACGCGTCATCGCAATTCAAACCGGCTGCCGGAGCTCGTGAGGGTGATCATTCAAAATGAACAGGGCGGCGGGCAGTTAAAATCTGAAAGCGAACGGCTTCAGCGGGGTTTTTGTTCTGGCGCCAATTGCCTATCGGCTGCGGATTTTATAAATGAAGGGTCCGTCAGAGCTTTTTTGCTGGCGGACCCTGTCTGAGCTCAAGCGGCTTCTTTGGCAACGTTCAGTATGGTCAGCAACGACTGGGCGTGTTGAGCGGCTTCAAGCCCCAGGCTTGTCAGATAGCCTCCATCGACCTGCGTGGTCAGTCCTTTTTCGAAGAGTCTTTGGGCAGCGGCAATGGCGGTCGGGGCAGCAACGTGGTGGACTTTGAGCCCTTCAAGGGTATTGCCCAGATTAAACAGTGCGAGGATTTCCAGTTCGGCAACCAACTCAGGGGTATACGACATAGGTGCTCCAGACTTTTCTAGTGATACGCCGCGCTGGCCGGCGGGCTCTCTGGAATCGACAGGTCTGTGCTGCGCTTGTCGGTTCTGGATGACCGTTAAGGCTGGCTTGGCGTGACAGCCCCGA
The DNA here is from genome assembly GCF_000416235.1 of Pseudomonas sp. CFII64. Lineage (GTDB taxonomy): Bacteria > Pseudomonadota > Gammaproteobacteria > Pseudomonadales > Pseudomonadaceae > Aquipseudomonas. Next base: position 31,819 of record NZ_ATLO01000036.1, read on the forward strand.
GGTGTTTCATGGCAGCGGGGCATTTGCAGTGTAGCCACAGTCTGAAATTTTTGCAGGGCTTATCTTGAGGGCCGTCAATCCAGCCGGGATCATGCCTCTGGCGGCAACTCGGGCAGCTTGCGCAGCGCCTGTTCATACCACTCGGTATCAAACGGACGATCGGCTTCCAGCAGCGCATCGATCTCGGCGGCCAGGACATGGGCCATCAGTTGCAGGATCTCTTCTCGCTCGTAGCCCACCAGGGTCAACTTGTTGAAGGTAGCTTTGGCGGCGGGCGGATTGTCGCTTTCAATCTGGTTCTCGATGGCCTGGATCAGGGTCGATTCTGCGAATTCTTCTTCGTCGTTGTCGATGGCGTCGGTCATGGCGTGCTCCTCGGAAATGGCCGTCAGTTTACCCGTATTGGGCACCGGAGTGATTGCCCGCCTCGGGAAACCTTGCAGGAGCGTTCTGTCAGCACATTCTGAATTTTCCAAAGGCTTGCCACGCGGCGATTCGGCGCCTGTAAAAACGATTAAAATTCATATTCTTCAAGGAGTTAACTCCAACAATGGCCAGGAGGCCCGCAATGCTGAAGCTGTATGGATTTGCCGCGAGCAATTATTTCAACATGGTCAAACTGGCGCTGCTGGAGAAGCAACTGCCTTTCGAAATGATCCCGCTGCATGGCTGCCAGAACCCTGCTGTGCTGGCCATCAGCGCCCGTGGCAAAGTGCCGATCCTGCAAACCGCGCAGGGTTTTATCAGTGAAACAGATGTCATTCTGAGTTATCTGGAGGACGTCTATCCGGCCCATGGGCTGCTGCCCGCCGACCCGTTCGAGCGTGCGCAAGTCTGGACGCTGGCCAAGGAAATCGAGCTGTATATCGAGTTACCGGCGCGTGTTTGCTACGTCGAAGTTTTTTTCGGCGGCAGGCCGACGCCTCAAGCGCTGAAGGACAAGGCTGAGCGGGATCTGCTAAAGGGTTTTGCGGCCTTGAAGCAGCGTGCGCGCTTCGCACCTTATGTCGCGGGTGAGGTTTTTAGCGTGGCGGATCTGTACTTTCTGTACAGCGTCGAACTGGCCCGGTCAGTGGGCAAACAGTTGTTTGCTACGGATTATCTGCAAGACCTGCCCTGCGCACGGGCACTGCTGGCGCGCCTGGCGCAAAACCCCCATGTGCAACGCATCGCCCTGGACAAGGACGCCGAGCTTCCGGCGTTTCTGGAGCGGGTAAAGCCGTAACGACTATTACCCGCTAGAGCGACTGTAGGAGCGACCGTAGGAGCGACCGTAGGAGCGACTTTAGTCGCGAGAGCGTCAATCAATCGCCCTCCCGGCTAAAGCCGGTCCTACAGGATTGGTATTAACGACCCGCCAACAACGCCTGACCACGCACCACTGCGGCTTTGACCTGCGCCGGTGCAGTGCCGCCAATGTGGTTACGCGCATTGACCGAACCTTCCAGCGTCAGCACGGCAAACACATCCTGCTCGATCTGAACGCTGAATTTGCGCAGCTCTTCCAGGCTCATTTCCGCCAGATCCTTGCCGCTTTCCACGCCGTATTTCACAGCGTGACCGACGATTTCGTGGCAATCGCGGAAAGGCAGACCACGACGCACCAGATAATCCGCCAGATCGGTCGCGGTGGAGAATCCACGCAGCGCCGCTTCACGCATGATGGCGTGCTTGGGCTTGATGGCCGGAATCATGTCGGCAAACGCCCGCAGCGAATCGCGCAGGGTATCGGCGGCATCGAACAGCGGCTCCTTGTCTTCCTGGTTGTCCTTGTTGTAGGCCAGCGGTTGGCCCTTCATCAAGGTAAGCAGGCCCATCAAGGCGCCGAACACACGGCCGCTCTTGCCGCGCACCAGTTCCGGCACGTCGGGGTTTTTCTTCTGCGGCATGATCGAGCTGCCGGTGCAGAAACGGTCGGGCAAATCGATGAACTGGAACTGCGCGCTGGTCCACAGCACCAACTCTTCGGAGAAGCGCGACAAGTGCATCATCGCAATGCTCGCCGCAGAGCAGAATTCGATGGCGAAGTCGCGATCCGACACGCTGTCCAGAGAGTTGCCGCCGACGACGTCGAAACCCAACAGTTTGCACGTCAGTTCGCGGTCAATCGGGTAGGTCGTGCCGGCCAGCGCCGCGCTGCCCAGAGGCATGCGGTTCAAGCGCTTGCGGCAGTCCACAAGACGCTCGTAGTCGCGGCTGAGCATTTCGAACCAGGCCAGCATGTGGTGACCGAACGTCACCGGCTGCGCGGTCTGCAGGTGAGTGAAACCGGGCATGATGGTTCCGGCTTCGCGCTCGGCCTGGCCCAGCAGGCCTTGTTGCAGACGGGTGATTTCGCTGAGGATCAGGTCGATTTCATCGCGCAGCCACAGGCGAATATCGGTAGCAACCTGATCGTTGCGGCTGCGACCGGTGTGCAACTTCTTGCCGGTGACGCCGATGCGATCGGTCAGGCGCGCTTCGATGTTCATGTGCACGTCTTCCAGATCGACGCGCCAGTCGAAACTGCCCGCCTCAATCTCGGCCTGAATGCTGTTCAGGCCGTCGACGATGGTGTCGCGCTCGGCGTCGGTAAGAACGCCGACCTTGGCCAGCATCGTGGCGTGGGCAATCGAGCCCATGATGTCGTGGCGATAAAGGCGTTGGTCGAAAGTGACGGAGGCGGTGAAGCGCGCGACGAAGGCGTCGACGGGTTCACTGAAGCGGCCGCCCCAGGACTGATTGGTCTTGTCGGTGCTCATGGATTCGCTCGTTGATCTGCTGAAATTGGCGTGCCCGCGATAATAACAGGTTGCAGTTTTTTTATTGCGGGCCGGCTTGCCGCTGAACACCGCAACGTTGAGACTGGGCCGATGCGAAATGATCCCCTGAAGCACCGCCAGCCCGACGAACAAGGCAAGGAATTTTTCCTCCCTGAACTGTGCCTGCCGCAGGCGCTGCTGGTCCTTGTGCTGCTCGCCGAACTGCTGGTGATCGTGCTGGTGCTGGTCGAACCGATGCGGACCGGTTTCGACTGGGTACGTCTGGCCCTGATGTCGCTGTTCGTGCAATGGATCGTCCTGCTGTCCGCCGCTTTGCTGTGCGGCCTGCGGCCCTGGCTGGCGCGCTTGCCCACAGGCATGGCGGGGCTGATCGGCTGTTTGCTGGTGGTCGCGCTGACGCTGATCTGCACGGCGGTCACCGACATCTGCCAGCTGACCGGCAGGCTCAATCCGGGCGGCATGGTCGAACGCTACCTGCGCTATGCCCTGATTGCGCTGATCATGTCGGCCTTGATGCTGCGTTATTTTTATCTGCAAAGTCAGTGGCGCAAACAGCAGCAGGGCGAGCTGCGTGCCCGTATCGAATCGCTGCAGGCACGGATCCGCCCGCACTTTCTGTTCAATACGCTCAACAGTATTGCCAGCCTGGTGGTGAGCAACCCCGCCAAGGCCGAGCAAGCGGTGCTGGATCTTTCCGACCTGTTTCGGGCAAGTCTGGCCAAACCGGGCAGCCTGGTGACGTGGCGTGATGAACTGGAATTGGCAAAACGATATTTATCGATTGAGCAATATCGTCTTGGCGAGCGTCTACAGTTGGACTGGGCGATCAGTGCAATTCCAGACGACTTGCCAATTCCCCAGCTAACCTTGCAGCCATTACTGGAGAACGCTTTGCTTTATGGGATTGCACCTCGCGTTGAAGGTGGTGTCATAAAGGTGGAAGCGGACTATAAAAAGGGAGTGTTCATATTGTGTGTCAGCAATCCCTATGACGAAGTTGCCACCCGGCAGACGTCCAACGGTACTCAACAGGCCCTGGTAAATATCGGTGCACGCATTACGGCACTTTTTGGCCCGCACGCCAGTCTGAGCGTGGAGCGCCGTGACGGTCGTCACTTCACCTGTCTACGCTATCCTTGTGCGAGACTCACGCAGGAAGCCAGAGCAATATGAATGTCCTGATCGTTGATGACGAACCCCTGGCCCGCGAACGCCTGAGCCGATTGGTCAGCGAAATCGAGGGTTACCGGGTATTGGAACCTAGCGCCGCCAATGGCGAGGAAGCCTTGACGCTGATCGACAGCCTCAAGCCGGATATCGTGTTACTCGATATTCGTATGCCGGGCGTTGATGGCCTGCAAGTCGCAGCAAAATTGTGCGAGCGCGAAAACCCGCCCGCCGTGGTTTTTTGTACTGCACACGACGAGTTTGCCCTTGATGCCTTCCAGGTCAGCGCTGTCGGCTACCTGGTCAAACCTGTGCGCCCCGAGCATTTGGTGGAAGCGCTCAGAAAGGCCGAACGCCCCAACCGCGTGCAACTGGCGGCGATGACCCGCCCTGCGGCGGAAAGCGGCAACGGCCCGCGCAGCCATATCAGTGCGCGCACCCGCAAAGGTATTGAACTGATCCCCCTGGATCAGGTGATCTTTTTCATCGCCGATCACAAGTACGTCACCTTGCGTCACGAGGGAGGTGAAGTGCTGCTGGACGAGCCTTTGAAGGCGCTTGAAGACGAGTTCGGCGACCGCTTCGTGCGCATCCACCGCAACGCGCTGGTGGCCCGCGAGCGAATCGAACGCTTGCAGAGAACACCTTTGGGGCATTTTCAGTTGTTTCTCAAAGGCCTCAATGGCGATGCACTGATCGTCAGCCGTCGGCATGTGGCCGGGGTGCGCAAGATGATGCAGCAGCTTTAACCTGTTGGAGCGAGGCTTGCCCGCGAATAACGGCGACGCGCAATGCCTGACACGCCGTCGTCGAATGCTTCGCGGGCGTGCCTCGCTCCAACAGAATTGCGTCCGCTCCCGGGATCGGATTCCTTGACCAGGATCAACCTGCGCGAAGGTCTATTCACACAGCGCTGAGTCGTTTTGCCTGAGCTGTTATTATCCGTGGCAACCATCAAGTACGGATTGATTCATGTCCTCTCGCGAAATTCGCATCGCCACTCGCAAAAGTGCGCTAGCCCTCTGGCAGGCCGAATACGTCAAAGCCCGGTTGGAGCAGGCTCATCCCGGCTTGATCGTGACCCTGGTGCCCATGGTCAGCCGCGGCGACAAGCTGCTCGATTCCCCGCTGTCGAAAATCGGCGGCAAAGGCCTGTTCGTCAAGGAGCTGGAGACCGCCTTGCTGGAAGATACGGCCGACATCGCCGTGCACTCCATGAAAGACGTGCCGATGGATTTCCCGCCTGGCCTGGGCCTGTTCTGCATCTGCGAGCGTGAAGACCCGCGCGATGCGTTCGTCTCCAATAACTTCGCCAGCCTTGAGCAACTGCCTGCCGGCAGCATCGTCGGCACCTCGAGCCTGCGTCGTCAGGCGCAGCTGCTGGCACGACGTCCGGACCTGACCATTCATTTCCTGCGCGGCAACGTCAACACCCGACTGGCCAAGCTCGATGCCGGTGAATATGACGCGATCATTCTTGCCGCCGCTGGCCTGATTCGCCTCGGTTTCGAGGACCGGATCACCGCCAGCATCAGCGTCGAGGACAGTCTGCCAGCCGGTGGCCAAGGTGCGGTTGGCATCGAGTGCCGCAGCGCCGATGCGCAGATTCACGCCTTGCTCGCGCCATTGCATCACGCGGACACCGCCGTGCGCGTCATTGCCGAGCGCTCCCTGAACAAACACCTGAATGGCGGTTGCCAGGTTCCCATCGCCTGTTATGCCGTGCTCGAAGGCGATCAGATCTGGCTGCGCGGGCTGGTGGGCGATCCTTCCGGCGCCTTGCTGCTGCATGCCCAAGCGCGGGCGCCACAGGCACAAGCCCAGGCGTTGGGCGTACAGGTCGCTGACGCATTGCTGGACCAGGGCGCGGCGAAAATCCTCAAAGCCGTTTACGGCGAGGCTGACCCTGAATGACCGGCTGGCGACTGCTGCTGACCCGACCTGCCGAAGAATCGGCAGCGCTGGCGCAGACGCTCGCCGATCTCGGCATCTTCAGCAGCAGCCTGCCGCTGCTGGAAATCGAGCCTGTCCCGATGACCCCGGCGCAGTGCGCGATACTCAATGATCTCGATCACTACAGCGCTGTCATTGTGGTCAGCAAACCCGCCGCACGCCTGGGCCTGGCGCTGCTCAACGAGCTGTGGCCGGTGCCGCCGATTCAGCCATGGTTCACGGTCGGCAAAGGCACCGCGCAACTGTTGCAGGACCAGAACCTGGACGTGAGCTGGCCTGAACAGGGCGATGACAGCGAAGCCTTGCTTGACCTGCCCAGGCTGCAACACGCCGTCGCCTTGCCTGCAAGTCGCGTGTTAATCATGCGTGGCGAAGACGGCCGCGAACTTTTGGCCGAGCGTTTGCGGCAACTGGGTGCTAGTGTCGACTATCTGCCGCTGTACCGCCGCCACTTGCCGCTGTACCCACCGTCGACGCTCATGCAACGTGTGCAGGCGGAACGCTTGAACGCGCTGGTGGTCAGCAGTGGGCAGGGTTTTGAACACTTGCGTCAGTTGGCGGGCGATGCCTGGCCTGAATTGTCGCAATTGCCTTTATTTGTACCGAGCCCTCGCGTCGCTGAACTGGCGACGCAGGCCGGGGCTCGAACAGTTGTCAATTGCCGGGGCGCGAATGCCACGGCCTTGCTGGCGGCGTTGCGGGAACAACCCGAACCCGTGCAGACGTTGTGAAATTCAGACGCATTGATCGACCTGCTTGTCGTTCAGTCGATTACGCCCAAATGCAAAGGATGGATACGTGAGCGAAACAGTCTTGCCCAAAGATGATTCCGAACCGGTGCTGGTGAACTCCGCGCCGACACCCGACCCGATTGGCCCGAAGCGTTCCGGCGGCCGCAACAATGGTCTGGTGATCCTGGCTTTACTGTTTGGCGTGGCGGGTATCGGCGTGGCCGGCTGGGGCGTCTGGCAACTGCGCGCGGTTCAGGCCAGCCATCAGGTACAACGCACGCAAATGCTCGACCTCGCGGCCCAGACCCAGACTTTGCAGCAACACGAACAGCAGCTCTCGACGCAGCTGGCGCAACTGCCGGCCGCTGGCGAACTCGAAGAGCGCCGTCGTCTTGTCTCGCAATTGCAGGGTGACCAGCAGCGTTTGAGTCAGCGTCTGGAAACCGTGCTGGGCGCCAGCCGCAAAGACTGGCGACTGGCCGAAGCCGAACACCTGCTGCGTCTGGCCAGCCTGCGTTTGTCCGCCCTGCAGGACATCAACAGCGCTCAGGCGCTGGTGCAAGGCGCCGACGAAATCCTGCGTGAGCAAGACGATCCGGGCGCTTTCGCAGCACGTGATCAATTGGCGAAAAGCCTCGCAGCGCTGCGCAGTATCGACCAGCCGGACCGGACCGGTCTGTTCCTGCAACTGGCCGCGCTGCGCGATCAGGCCACCCAGCTCAACGAGCTGGCACCGGAATACAAGGATAAGGGCGAATCGCTGCTGGGCCTGACGACCGGCGACAATCAAGACAGCCGCTGGGCGCAGTGGTGGGATCAGATTTCGCATTACATCCGCATCGACTTCAATGCCGACAAGAATGTCCGTCCGCTGCTGGCCGGGCAGAGCCTGACCCAGGTTCGTCTGGCGCTGAGTCTGGCCATTGAGCAGGCGCAATGGGCCGCACTGAACGGCGAGCCACAGGTGTACACCCGGGCGATGGTTGAAGCGCGGGATGTGTTGCTGAGCAACTTCAATCAGGATAACGCGCAGGTCAAATCGCTTGGCGAGCAGCTCGAAGCATTGCGCGGCCAGCCCGTTGCGGTGAAGACGCCTGATCTGGCCCAGAGTTTAAGCGCGGTCCAGGCTTACCTTGGACGCCGAAACATGGCCACTGATACGCCTGCGGACTCAAGCAGCCAACCTGCGCAAACCAAGCAGGGGATCAGCCCATGAAGCGTGCCTACATCCTGCTGTTCGTTGCGATCGCCATCGCGGCACTGATCGGCGTGGCAGTTGCCGAACATTCCGGCTACGTGCTGATCGCTTATCAGAACTTCCGTTATGAATCGAGTCTGTGGGCCACGCTGGGCCTGCTGTTCGCCATCTGGCTGGTGGTTTACATCGTTCGGCTGCTGCTCGGCCTGGTGATGACTTCCAGTGGCGTGGTCAATCCATGGTCGCGACGCAATCGCAGCCGTCGGGTGCAAGTGGCAATCGAGCAGGGCCAGATGGACCTCGCGGAAGGCCGCTGGGCCAGCGCTCAACGTCATCTGCATCGGGCTGCCGAAGCCGAGCCTCAGCCGCTGCTGTTTTATCTCGGCGCCGCACGGGCCGCCAACGAGCAGGGCAAATATGAAGAATGCGACGGCCTCCTCGAGCGGGCGCTGGAGCGTCAGCCGCAAGCGGAGCTGGCGATTGCCCTGAGTCATGCGCAGTTGCAACAGGATCGCGGTGACAGCGACGGCGCCCTGACCACCTTGCAGGCCATGCAGCAACGCCATCCGCATAACGTGCAAATCCTGCGTCAACTGCAGCGTTTGTACCGCCAGCGCGGTGAATGGTCGGCGCTGATCAAGCTCATGCCCGAACTGCGCAAGGATAAAGTCCTGCCGCCTCAGGAACTGGCCGAGCTGGAGCGTCGCGCCTGGGGTGAAAACCTCACGCTGGCTGCCTATCGCGAGCAGGAAGGCGATGCGGCCCCAGCGGGCCTGCCAGCGCTGGACAAAGCGTGGGACGGGCTGTCCTCGGCTCAGCGCCAGGAACCGCAACTGGTTCTGGCGTATGCCGAGCAACTGCGCCGCCTGGGCGCTGACGCCAAGGCCGAAGAAGCGTTGCGCGCCGCACTCAAGCGCAACTACAACAGCCACCTCGCACGCCTTTACGGGCTGGTGCGCGGCAGCGATCCGGGACGCCAGTTACAGACCGCCGAGGGCTGGCTCAAGGAACATTCCACTGATCCCAGCCTGTTACTGACGCTGGGTCGGCTGTGCCTGCAAGGCAGTTTGTGGGGCAAGGCCCGGGATTATCTGGAAAGCAGCCTGCGCATGCAGCGCAATCCTGAAACCTGCGCAGAATTGGCGCGTCTGTTGGGCCAGCTGGGAGAAACCGAGCGCAGCAATCAGCTGTTTCAGGAAGGTCTGGGCCTGCTTGACGAGCGACTGTTGGCGCGTCCGCTGCCGGCACTGGCAGGCTGACTTCAGCCAGCAATCGCGCAGCGGTGTTCAGCCCTTCGAGGGCGAAATGTAGGAAAACTCTTCCGAACTTCGCCATCGCAAGATTTTTCTTTCGATGGGTTGTATAGAAGCGCACTTCTTCTGTCAGGAACTTCCGCGCCAATCGCGGAAGTATCCTAATGGCGGCTCCTTGAAAGGGTTGTGCGCTTTCCTCTACCGTAACCATCTTCGTTTCTTGTTACGGATTCGCCATGCCTCTGGCTCGCACGCGCTCCCTGTTTTTCCTGGCGTTCATCGCATGTGCATTGATCATCGGCACCGTCGTGTATCTACAACGGGTGTTCGGACTGACTCCCTGCGTGTTGTGTATCTGGCAACGCTGGATCTTCCTGCTGTGCGCCGTCATTTCCCTCGCAGCAGCCTTGCACGCACCGGGCACAACGGGATCTCGCCGCTACGGCGCGCTGATCCTGCTGCTGGCCTTGTCCGGCGCAACGCTTGCCGGTGCGCAAGTCTGGCTGCAAACGGCGACGGCCGATGAGCTGATACCGGTGTTAGCGGCGATTGAACGAGGCCTGGACTTTATCTTTCTGAGTGATCCTGTCGACCACCTGCGCCTGGACGCTGACATGTGCGCCGAAATCAACTGGTCGCTGTTCGGCATCAGCCTGCCGGAGTGGAGTCTGCTGGCGTTCGTGGGCCTTGCGTTGCTGGCGCTATACCCGCTGTGCAGGGCGTCGGCGAGGCGTTCAGGCGCCGAAAGTCGGGCCGAGGATTAAACGCTTGTATGAACTTTGTCTCCTGCGTACCTTGATGGCCTAGTCATGCGGGCATAATCTGGGCCGCAAGCGTTATTGGAATTATGCAAACCTTGCGCACATAGCCTGTCTCCTTCGCTGGGACAATCCAAAGGCCGAAGCAAGGCTGCATGCCCCTGAAGGGAAGAGAGAACATCATGTTGGAAAGTTGTCAGAATGCTCAGGAACGCTGGGGTGGGGTCAATAAACTCATCGACCGCTGGCTACAGGACCGCCTGGAGCTGATTCGCGTCTACGACGCACTCGGCGACACCCCCGAGGAGCTGGCCGCTGATCGCGACGGCCTGCAGAAATTTTGTGAAGTGCTGGTGGATTACGTGTCCGCCGGGCATTTCGAAATCTACGAACAACTGACCAGCGAAGCCAAGGCGTTCAACGATGAGCGCGGACTTGAGCTGGCGGACACCATTTACCCGCGTCTGGACGTCATCACCAAGTCCGCCTTGGCGTTCAACGACCGTTGCGACAAGGGCGATTGCTCTGACTGCACCGTGGTTGCCGCTGAGTTCAAAACCCTGGGCGGTTTGCTGCATGAGCGCTTCGAGCTGGAAGATTGCCTGATCGAAGTGCTGCACAATTCCCACAAGGAAGAGATCGCTGCTCAGGCTTGAAGCCCTGGGTCTGGTGATTGGAACGTGCGATTCAAATCGTTATAGCCGAGGGGTGCGTTCTGCACCCCTTCGCACATCTGGCGTACGGGGAATTACTGACCGACTGCGACCAGTTCGATCTCGAACACCAGCGGCGTATACGGATCGATCAGATCGCCCGCACCTTCGGCGCCATAAGCTTGATCAGAAGGTATCACCAGGCGCCATTTGGCCCCCACGGGCATGCTTTGCAGTGCGGTGGTCCAGCCGCTGATCACGCTGTCCAGCCGAAACCATTGCGGTTGCTTGCTCTGGTCGAAGACCGTGCCGTCCGGCAGACGTCCGACGTAACTGACCTGAACCCGCCCGTCAATATTCGGCTTGGCACCGGTTCCCGGTGCCAGCTCGGTCATCAAGATGCCGTCTGCCAGTTCCTTCACGCCGGGCTTGGCCTTTTCGCTGTCCATGAAGCGCTTTTCCGCGCTCAGTGCCGCCTCATTTTGCGGTTCCGACACGCCTGAAGCTTCAGCTTGCGCGACTGCCGCGTCATGCTCGCTGAGGATCGCATCCATGCGTTCTTTTTTCAGCGCGAGTGGTTTGCCTTTGTAGGCTTGCTGCAAACCTTCGATCAAGGCGGACAATTCCAGGTCCGGAACTTCCTGATGCAAACGCTCGCCCAGGCTCGCCCCGAGACTGTACGCAAGATCATGCGCATCGCTGGACGCACCGGTTTCCGCGGCCTGAGCCAGGGGTAGCAAGAACAACAACGACGTTAACAGGTAGCGCGACATGAATGCTCTCCGGCCTGGGAAGGGAGCGATTATGCCAGTGCAATCGCCTGCATGTGATGACACTTGCCAAGTGTTTTTTGCATGACCTTGGTCAAAGACACCGCAAGCATTTTCCCGCGCATGCAACAGGTTGCTTTCTACACTGTCAACATGCGCTAGCGGCGGTGCAGGCAGAGGTCTAGTATGAGCCGCAATTCAGCCAGCCAGAGGGTAAATCATGTCGGCCAAAAAGAAGCCAGTAAACACCCCGTTGCATTTGCTCCAACAGCTTTCGAGCAGCTTGCTCGAGCACCTCGAAGACGCCTGTTCGCAAGCCATGGCTGATGCCGAGAAACTGCTCGCCAAGCTTGAAAAGCAACGTGGTAAGGCACAAGAAAAACTGCACAAGTCGCGCACCAAATTGCAGGACGCGGCTACTGCCGGTAAAGCCAAGGCGCAAGCCAAGGCCAAGAGTGGCGTCGCCGAGCTGGAAGAATTGCTCGACGCTCTCAAATCTCGCCAGACTGAAACCCGCACCTACATCCTGCAACTCAAGCGTGACGCTCAGGAAAGCTTGAAGTTGGCTCAGGGCGTTGGTCGCGTCAAGGAAGCCGTCAGCAAAGCCCTGGACAGCCGCGCCGCCAAGCCAGCGCCAGCCAAGGCCACTGCGGCAAAAGCCGTTACCGCCAAAGCACCCGCGCCAGCCGCCAAGCCAGTTGCAGCCAAACCTGCTGCCAAAGCTGTTGCCGCCAAGGCCCCAGCCAAAGCACCGGCAAAAACCGCTGCCAAGCCTGCAGCCAAAGCAGCACCCGCCAAGCCTGCTGCCAAGCCTGCTGCCAAGGCTCCGGTTAAAGCGGCGGCCAGCGCATCTGCTGCCAAACCTGCGGCAAAACCAGCGGCCGCCAAGCCTGCGGTTGCCAAAGCTGCCGCCGCCAAGCCTGCTCCAGCCAAAACCGCTGCCAAGCCTGCGCCAGCCAAACCAGCCGCCGCTAAAGCTCCAGCTGCCAGCGCTGCTGCCAAGCCTGCGGTAAAAGCGCCTGTCAAAGCAGCCGCCAAGCCAGCTGCAAAAGCTCCGGCCAAAGCCGCTGCCGCTAAACCTGCAGCCAAGCCAGCGGTTGCCAAACCCGCCGCTGCCAAGCCAGCCGTAGCCAAGCCAGCTGCAAAACCGGCTGCTGCCAAACCAGCAGTGGCCAAGCCGGCAACTCCGGCCGCTACCGCAACTCCAGCGCCAACAGCACCTGCAGCAACGCCAGCAGCACCGGCAAACAGCAGCACAACACCAACCAGCGCTTCCTAAGTCTGGTTTGCCGCGACGCGCAGCACATGCAGCGCGTCGCGGTCCTTGTCGGCCGCCTCACCCGCCAACAGCGTCAACCAGTCTTCCTGCCCCCTTGGAGCTGTCGCTGACCAGCCCAGCGTCTGCGTCTCCAGCCTCGTCAACAACTCATGCTCAGCCTCAAGCTCCAGCGCCTTGACGCGCTCGCGAAACGAGCCCAGCGCCGGATCGTGCTGTGCCGCATTACGCCATTGCGTGCGTAACTCGCGAAGCGGGCGCACCACATCGTCATGCCAGGGCGTCGCCAACTGTCCGATTTCCAGGGCGCGCTGCGCGCTGCAGGCCACATCACGACGCATCAGCCAGACGCCACATAACAACAGGCAAACGTTGGCGCCGCTGGCTTGCAGGCTCAGGCACGCCGCTTCGATCCCCGGTTTGGCATACAAATCGAGGGTGAAACTCCAAAGGTCAGCATGCATAGTGATCTACCTGTTTGAGACGAAGCTGGTAGACTCCGCCGCCATTATGATTCGACTTCAAAGCCTTACCTTACAGCGTGGCCCGCAACGTCTGCTAGAAGACGCCGAGCTGACCCTGCACGCCGGTCAGAAAGCCGGCTTGATCGGTGCCAATGGCGCCGGCAAATCCAGCCTGTTCGCGTTGCTTCTGGGTGAGTTGACCCCGGACTCCGGCGACTGTCTGCTACCCGCCGACTGGCGCATCGCGCACATGCGGCAAGAGATCGACACCCTCGACCGCATTGCGGTGGACTACGTGCTCGATGGCGACCTGCGCCTGCGTGAAGTGCAGCGTTTGCTGGAGCAAGCCGAAACGGCGGGCGACGGTGCCGCTCAGGCGCGCATGCACTCGGAGCTGGACAGCGCCGATGGCTACACCGCCGACGCCCGGGCGCGCAAATTGCTCGCCGGTCTGGGCTTCACCAATGAACAAATGGACAAGCCGGTCTCCGACTTCTCCGGTGGCTGGCGGATGCGTCTGAACCTGGCGCAGGCCTTGATGTGCCCGTCAGACCTGTTGCTGCTCGATGAGCCAACCAACCACTTGGACCTCGACGCCATTCTGTGGCTGGAAGACTGGCTCAAAAGCTATCCCGGCACCTTGCTGCTGATTTCCCACGACCGGGATTTTCTCGATGCCGTGGTTGATCACGTGGCGCACGTCGAGCAGCGCAAGATCACCCTTTATCGCGGTGGCTACAGCGCTTTCGAACGCGCCCGTGCAGAGCGTCTGGCCCAGCAGCAACAGGCTTACGACAAGCAGCAGGCGCAGCGCGCGCATATGGAGAAATTCATCGCGCGCTTCAAGGCCCAGGCCACCAAGGCCAAGCAGGCCCAGAGCCGGATCAAGGCCCTGGAACGGATGGAAGAGCTGTCGGCGGCGCATGTGGATTCGCCGTTCGACTTCACTTTCCGCGAATCGAACAAAATCTCCAGCCCGCTGCTGGATTTGTCCGATGCCCGTTTGGGTTATGGTGACCGGGCGGTACTTGAGAAGGTCAAGCTGCAACTCACGCCGGGCGCACGGATTGGTCTGCTCGGGCCAAACGGCGCGGGTAAATCGACGCTGATCAAAAACCTGGCTGGCGAACTTGAGCCCTTGAGCGGCCGACTGGTGCGCGGCGAAAACACCGTCGTCGGCTACTTCGCTCAGCATCAGCTGGACTCGCTGGATTCCAAGGCCAGTCCGCTGCTGCACTTGCAGCGCATTGCACCGACTGAACGCGAGCAAACCCTGCGCGACTTCCTCGGCGGCTTCGACTTCCGTGGCGCGCGTCTCGACGAGCCGGTGCTGAATTTTTCCGGCGGCGAAAAAGCCCGTCTGGCCCTGGCGCTGATTGCCTGGGAAAAGCCCAACCTGCTGCTGCTCGACGAACCCACCAACCACCTGGATCTGGAGATGCGCCTGGCGTTGACCATGGCCCTGCAGGAATTCAGTGGCGCGGTACTGGTGGTTTCTCACGATCGGCATCTGCTCAAAAGCACCACCGATGATTTCCTGCTGGTGGCTGACGGCCGCGTGCAGGAATTCGACGGCGATCTGGAAGACTACGCCCGTTGGCTGGTGGAATACCGCCTGCGTAACGCCCCGGTCAGCAATACGCCGATCAACGTCGACAAGACCGACAAGAAGGCCCAGCGCCAACAGGCAGCGGCCTTGCGTCAGCAATTGGCACCGCACAAGAAACAGGCCGACAAGCTGGAACGCGACTTGGGATTGCTGCACGAGAAGCTCGCCAAGGTCGAAGCCGCACTGGCCGACAGCGCGAACTACGAGGCAGCGAACAAAGACAAGTTGCGCGATCTGCTGGCCGAACAAGCCAGCCTGAAGGTTCGCGAAGCCGAACTGGAAGAATCGTGGATGGAATCGCTGGAACTGCTGGAGTCCATGCAGGCCGAACTGGAAGCCTTGTCGTGATGCGGGTTAAGGCCTGATGGGCAGTTTCAACTTGCCGGTGCCGCCTTACTGGGTCGAACCCATCTGGCTGGGCGTGCAGATCCTGCTGATTCTGCTGGCTGGCTATCTGCTGCAACGTCTGGTGGGTCGCTTCCTGACTCGCCTGGGCGAGCGCTACCCTTTGCCGCCGGAACTGCTGATGCCGCTACGCGGCGGTCTGCGCTGGTTGATCATGGGCAGCGCCTTTGTTTTTGTACTGGGTCGGCTGGGTGTTTCCGCCACCGTTCTGTGGACGGCGCTGTCGGGCTTTGTCGCAGTCGCCGCCGTGGCGTTCTTCGCCATGTGGAGCGTGCTCTCCAACCTGCTGTGCGCGATCCTGATCTACACCATTGGCCCGTTTCGCATCGGCGACGTGGTGGAGTTGGTCGATACCCTCGACAAGCCCGGCGTCAAAGGCCGCGTCACTGCGATCAATCTGATGTTCACGACGCTGATCGAACTGCCCGAAGCGGGCGGCGCACTGGTGCAAGTGCCCAATAGCCAGTTTTTCCAGAAGTCGGTCCGACGCTGGCGCGGCAGTGATGTTCTGCCGATAGCATCCGCTGAAAAGCATCTGGGTGATCAGTAGGTTTTTTCTGAAACTGCACACAATCACCACAAACCCGTAGTCAAATGCTCGCGCAAACACTAGCTTATCCGGCAGAAGCTTTTTAATAGCCCTTAGGTTTGAGGTGTGTGATGGCGTTGGAAACATGGCTGGGGTTTTTTGCCGCTTGCTGGGTAATCAGTTTGTCACCCGGCGCCGGCGCGATTGCGTCGATGTCCTGCGGCCTGCAATACGGTTTCTGGCGCGGCTACTGGAACGCACTGGGACTGCAAATCGCCCTGGCGGCGCAGATTGCGATTGTCGCGGCGGGCGTTGGCGCGGTGCTGGCAGCGTCAGCGCTGGCCTTTACCCTGATCAAATGGTTTGGCGTCGCGTACCTGATTTATCTGGGCGTGAAGCAGTGGCGAGCGCTGCCCGCCGACATGTCCGACGATCCAGCCATTCGCCCCATCGGCAAGCCGCTGAGCCTGGTATTGCGCGGTTTCCTGGTCAACATCAGCAACCCCAAGGCGCTGGTGTTCATGCTGGCGATCCTGCCGCAATTCATTGATCCAACCGCGCCGCTGCTCGCTCAATACCTGACGATTGGCGCGACCATGGTCTGCGTCGATCTGATTGTCATGGCCGGATACACCGGACTCGCCTCGCGGGTGCTGCGCCTGTTGAAAACCCCGAAACAGCAACGCCGGATGAACCGCACATTCGCCGGTTTGTTTGTCGGCGCGGCGGGTTTTCTGGCGACGTTGCATCGGGCTTGAGGTTGCTGGCGCGCCGTAAACCCATCATTTCCGTAGGAGCGGCTTTAGCCGCGAGATCCGTGAGATCCGCGAGATCCGCGAGACCGCTCTCCCGGCTAAAGCCGGTCCTACGGGATGATTTTCGTAAAAAAGCCGACACGAAGTCGGCTTTTTGCTGTGCGATTGGAGGCTAGATGGTCAGCGTCCAGTCGTAGTCCACGATCAGCGGCGCATGCTGCGAGAAGCGCGGCTGGCGTGGCAAGCGGGCGCTGCGTACGAAGCGACGCAGGCCTGGGGTCAGCAGTTGATAGTCGAAGCGCCAGCCGAGGTTGAGCATTTCGGCCTGTTCGTTATCCGGCCACCAGCTGTACTGATCACCTTCGCGACTGACTTCGCGCAAGGCATCGACATAACCCATGGTGCCGACAATCTCGTCCATCCAGGCACGCTCTGGCGCCAGGAAGCCCGGTGATTGCTGGCTGTCACGCCAGTTCTTGATGTCCAGCTTCTGTTGCGCCACGTACAGCGAGCCACAATAAATGTACTCGCGACGCTTGCGACGCTGCTTGTCCAGATACTTGCCGAAATCGTCCATGAGCTTGAATTTCTGATTCAAGTCTTCGTCGCCGTTCATTCCCGAAGGAAGCAGCAAGGTAGCAATACTGACTTTGTCGAAATCTGCTTGCAGGTAACGCCCATAACGGTCGGCTGTTTCGAAGCCCAGACCGCTGATTACCGCTTTCGGTTGCAACCGCGAATACAGCGCCACACCACCCTGGGCCGGCACTTCTGCTTCGCAGGCATATAGGAAATAGCCATCCAGTTGGTAGGCTGGGTCGTCCAGTTCGAAGGCGGAGGCGCGGGTATCCTGAAGGCAGATGACGTCGGCATTCTGAGCCTGCAGCCAACTGAGCAAACCACGCTCGACTGCGGCCTGAATGCCATTTACGTTCACACTGATGATCCGCATAAATGGCCCCAAAAATCACGTGCGTGTATGATACCCGAGCTCTACCTAATTAGCTAAATCCGTGGTATTCGGGGCTTTTTTCATGCAAGCGTATCAGCGCGATTTCATTCGTTTTGCCATCGATCGCGGGGTTTTGCGCTTCGGTGAGTTCACTCTCAAGTCCGGACGCACCAGTCCGTACTTCTTCAATGCCGGCCTGTTCAACAGTGGTTCTGCCCTGGCGCAGCTCGGTCGTTTCTATGCGGCGGCTGTGGTTGAAAGCGGTATTGCTTTCGACGTGCTGTTTGGTCCGGCGTACAAGGGCATTCCCCTGGCGGCCGCTACCGCCGTGGCTTTGGCCGAACATCACGGGATGGATTTGCCGTGGTGTTTCAACCGTAAAGAGGCCAAGGCCCATGGCGAAGGCGGCAGTCTGGTTGGCGCACCGCTGACCGGCAATGTGCTGATCATCGATGACGTGATCACCGCTGGCACGGCGATTCGCGAGGTCATGCAGATCATCAAGGGCCAGGACGCGACAGCGGCCGGCGTCTTGATCGCACTCAATCGGCAGGAGCGCGGCAACGGCGAGCTTTCGGCGATTCAGGAGGTCGAACGCGATTTTGGCATTCCAGTGGTGAGCATTGTGTCCCTGAACCAGGTGCTGCAATTTCTCGCTGACGATCCGCAACTCAAGCAACATTTGCCTGCGGTCGAGGCCTACCGGGCTCAATACGGGATCTAGAAGACGCTTATGCCAACTGGCTTTGAGCTTGTGATCGCAACGTCGAAGGAGCGCCATGCGTAGATTGAGCGTCATTTGCTTGTGTTTATCGCTGGCCCCACTGCTTTCGCCGTTCGCGATCCAGGCTGCGCAGGCGCCTGAAGTTCTGCTCTATCGCTACGTGGATAGTCGCGGCGTGACCGTTCTGGATCGTCAGGGCGTGCCGCCGGAATACGCCGCCAAGGGTTACGAAGTGTTGAATTCACGCGGGCGAGTGGTGCGGGTTGTACCGCCGCCGCCGACTGCCGAAGAGCTGGAGCAGGCGCAAGCCGCTAAAACCAAGGCAACCGCCGACGCGCAACTGTTGCGTCAGTACAGCAGCGTCGACGACGTGGACCGCGCCAAAGCGCGCAAGCTCGCCGAGCTGGATGCCCTGGTGGACGTGGCCAAGGGCAATATCCTCAATCTCAATGCGCAGCAGAGCAGCCTGCAAAAGCAGGCGGCCGATCAGGAGCGGGCAGGGCGCCCGGTGCCCCAGACCTTGATCGACCAGCTTGCCGATCTGCGCGCTCAGCAGCAAAGCTTGCGGAACGACATCCAGCGCAACCAGGCCGCACGCGCGGAGGCGGAGGCCGACTTCGCGACCGATCGAGTCAACGTTCAGAAATTGCTTAGCCATTAAAAAAGCCCTGCCGGAAATACCGGCAGGGCTTCTTAATGCAGCATGTCCTCTCCCACCAAAGCAACGCGTCCAATCAATGCCGCTTGCGATTGGTGATCTGGGTGCCTACGCCGCTGTCGGTGAAGATCTCCAGCAGCACTGCGTTCGGCACGCGACCATCGATGATGTGCGAGCTGTTGACGCCACCCTGCACCGCTTCCAGCGCGCAACGAATCTTGGGCAGCATGCCGCCGTAGATCGTGCCGTCGGCGATCAGGCTGTCGACTTGCTCGGTATTGAGCCCGGTCAGTACGTCGCCCTGCTTGTTCATCAGGCCGGCGATATTGGTCAGCAGGATCAGTTTCTCGGCCTTGAGAGCCTCGGCAACCTTGCCCGCCACCAGATCGGCGTTGATGTTGTAGGACTCGCCATTGGGGCCAACGCCAATCGGCGCGATGACCGGAATGAAGTCGCCTTTGACCAGCATGTTCAACAGATCGGTATTCACGCCAACGACTTCGCCCACCTGGCCGATGTCGATGATTTCCGGCTTGGTCATTTCCGGCGTCTGACGCGTGACGGTGAGTTTCTTCGCCCGAATCAGCTCAGCGTCCTTGCCGGTCAGGCCGATGGCGCTGCCGCCGTGCCGGTTGATCAGGTTGACGATGTCTTTGTTGACCTGGCCGCCCAGCACCATTTCCACGACGTCCATGGTCTGCGCATCAGTGACGCGCATGCCGTCGATGAAGTGGCTTTCGATGGACAGGCGCTTGAGCAGGTCACCGATTTGCGGCCCGCCGCCGTGAACGACCACCGGGTTGATTCCCACGGCTTTCATCAACACGATGTCGCGCGCGAAGCCGGTTTTCAGCTCGTCGCTCTCCATGGCGTTGCCGCCGTACTTGATCACCAACGTCTTGCCGACAAAACGGCGGATGTAGGGCAGCGCTTCGGACAATACCTTGGCGACGTTGGCTGCGGAATCACGTTCGAGGGTCATTCAGGGCTCCAGTCAAAGGGAAAAACAATCAGAAAGGCAGTTCGAGGTCCGGCGCGACTTTTTTCAGTTCGCCGTGGAACACGTCTTTGATGCGCTGCAACTCCGCCTCGGTTTCAGCTTCGAAACGCAGCACCAGCACCGGCGTGGTATTGGACGCGCGAACCAGGCCCCAGCCTTGCGGGTAATCCACGCGAACACCGTCGATGCTGGTCAGTTTGGCGTCGCCCCATTGAGCGTCTTTTTCCAGCGCTTCAATGATGGTGAACTTGGTGACGTCGGTGACCTTGATGTTGATTTCAGGGGTCGAGATGTCATTCGGGAAGGTTTCGAACAGCTCTTCGGCGGTCTGCGATTCCTGGCTGAGGATTTCCAGCAGGCGTGCAGCGCTGTAGATGCCGTCGTCGAAACCGAACCAGCGTTCCTTGAAGAAGATATGGCCGCTCATTTCGCCAGCCAGCAATGCGCCGCTTCTGCGCATTTCTTTCTTGATCAGCGAGTGACCGGTTTTCCACATGACCGGACGACCGCCATGCTTGCTGATCAGCGGCGTCAGACGGCGCGTGCATTTCACGTCGAAAATGATGTCGGCGCCAGGGTTGCGCTTCAGCACGTCCAGGGCGAACAGCATCAGCAGGCGGTCCGGGTAAACCACATTGCCTTTGTTGGTCACGACACCCACGCGGTCGCCGTCGCCGTCGAACGCCAGGCCCAGATCAGCGCCGGTTTCTTTCACCTTGGCGATCAGGTCTTGCAGGTTTTCCAGCTTGCCCGGATCCGGGTGGTGGTTCGGGAAGTTGCCGTCGACTTCGGCGAACAGCGAAATCACTTCACAGCCCAGTGCTTCGATCAGTTGCGGGGCAATGACGCCAGCAGCGCCGTTGCCGCAGTCCACGACGACCTTCATTTTGCGCGCCATGACGATGTCGTCCTTGATCTGCTTGTAGTAGCGATCAAGGATGTCGACTTTGGTCACGCTGCCTTTTTGCGAGGTCAGGTTGCCGGTCTTGATGCGCTCGTGCAGCGCCTGGATCTGCTCGTTGGCGAGGGTGTCGCCAGCGATGACGATTTTGAAACCGTTGTAATCCTTCGGGTTGTGGCTACCGGTGAGCATGACGCCGGTCTTGCCTGCCAGCACGTTGGCGGCGTAATACAGCGCTGGCGTCGGCACCAGGCCGACATCGCTGACGTGGCAGCCGCTGTCGTGCAGGCCCTGGATCAATTGCTGTACCAGCTCAGGGCCGGAAAGACGGCCATCGCGGCCAACGCTGACGTTTGGCTCGTTCTGCGCCAGGCTCTCGGAGCCGATGGCGCGACCGATCCAGTACGCTGTTTCAGCGCTGAGGGTGTCCCCGACCACGCCGCGAATGTCATAGGCGCGAAAGATATCGTCAGGGAATTTTGGTGCCACGGATGCTGGGGTGTTCATAACTGGGGGGTGCTCCGATCTCAGGAAGTCCTGGTTTTCGTCGAGGATGTCGATATCGAGAATGTCGGTATCTTGAAACAGCGGGTCGGTCCAATCGCCTGGTGCTGCCGATGGAGCCGATGCTGAAGCACTGCTTTGTTCAATGTCCGGTAGTGCGCCTGACTGCCCATCGACCACATCGGCGGCCGGAGCCGAGGACGGGTTGCGCGGTGAGAAGCGGGCGAGGCTCTGGGCCAGGCTGTGAAGCGCGGGCAGGTCCAAACCGAAAGGTTTGACGGCTTTTCCGCTGGAGAGTTCTTCAAGCAGCTGATTGAGCTGACGGGCGTCAGCCTCGATCCGTCGCTGCAAGGCGCGTTCATTGAGGTAAAGGCCCAGCACAACGCCTGCCAGAGCGATCAGAGCCGCCAGCGCAAGAAGCAAGAAGGGCGGCGAAGATTTCAACCCGGGCCCGGGGGTAAATTCCAGTTTCCAGTTGGCAAAGCCGGTATCGAGGCGTTCGGCTTTGCCGCCATCGGACTGTCCGTGTTGCAGGAACACCTGCTCGGGCCCATTGCCGAATTGCTGGATCAAGCGAACCTGGCCCACCGACTCGGGGATGACCGGCAGCGCATTGAGCAAACGTTGCAGATCGTAGGCCAGCAGCAAGGTCCCGGCGACCGGCGCTGTGGGACCGGCACGCAGCGGTGCGGCGCTGTAGATCATCCAGCGCTCGCCGACCTTGCGCGCCTCGGGCGTCGCCTGCTGGCCGCGAGCGGCCTGGCTCAGCATGTCCAGCGTCGAAAAGCTGATCGGCATTGCGCCCTGGGCATCAACATCGGTCATACCCAGCGGATTGACTCGCGCCCCCAACACACCGCCCCAGAAGCGCAGCGGACTGACCGCAGCCTCAAGCACCACGGGATCATTGGCTTGCAGCGCCACCACCAGACCGGTGTTCATCGCTGCGGCCTGAGTGTCAGCATTCATTTGCCTGAGCGTTACGCCAACCGCTGCGGCCTGGGCGTTACCCCAGACCTGCTCGGCCTGAAGTTGATGCTGCGGCTTGTCGATGAGCGCCATGCACACCAGCACGCTCGCCGCGACCAGCCCGATAACGGCGGGCCATAAACCGGGGGAGAGGGCGCGCAGACGCGCAGCCAGAAGCTGGGTGCCTTGATTCTCGGAACGCTGGGTGGCTGTCACCTGACCTCTCTCCACGAATTCATCCTGAACTGCTCATTCCTTGATCGCTTGCACGCAACCCGCATCACGCGTGCCGCGATCAAGCATTCGGGTCAGAATCAGTGGCTGCCGGAATGGCCAAAACCGCCTGTGCCGCGCTGGCTGACGTCGAACTCTTCAACCAGTTCGAAATGCGCCTGCACCACCGGCACCAACACCAATTGGGCAATCCGTTCGCCAATGGCGATCTTGAATGCGGTCTGGCCGCGATTCCAGCACGACACCATCAACTCGCCCTGGTAATCCGAGTCGATCAGACCGACCAGATTGCCCAGCACGATGCCGTGTTTATGGCCCAGGCCGGAACGCGGCAGAATCATCGCCGCCAGGCCGGGGTCGCCGATGTAAATCGACAGACCGGTCGGGATCAACAGGGTCTGGCCCGGTTCCAGCGTGGTGTCTTCCTGGAGCATGGCGCGCAGGTCAAGCCCGGCGGAACCAACGGTGGCGTAGGCCGGCAGCGGAAATTCGTTGCCAATGCGAGGGTCGAGGATCTTGGCTTGTAGAGCGTGCATTCGTGATTAAACCTGGTTCATTCGTTCGGCGATAAAAGTGATCAGCTGGCGGGCAATCTTGCCCTTGCTGGTCTGGGCAAAGAGCGTTGCGTGCAAGGCCCGGTCGATCACGCTGCACGCGTTCTCTTCGCTGTTGAAGCCAATGCTCGGATTGGCAACGTCGTTGGCGACGATCAGATCAAGGTTCTTGTCCTTGAGCTTGCGGGCGGCGTAATCGAGCAGGTGTTCGGTTTCGGCGGCAAAACCGACGCTGAAAGGCCGATCCGGACGACCTGCGATAGTGGCCAGGATGTCCGGGTTGCGCACCATCTGCAGCAGCAGGCCGTCGCCGGTCGAAGGATCTTTCTTGAGTTTGTGTGGGGCAACGACTTCCGGGCGGTAGTCCGCCACGGCAGCAGAGGCGATGAACAAGTCGCAGGGAATCGCCGCTTCGCAGGCGGCGAGCATGTCCCGGGCGCTGACCACGTCGATCCGCGAGACGCGATCCGGCGTCGGCAGATTCACCGGTCCGGTGATCAGCGTGACACGGGCGCCAGCCTCAACGGCAGCTTCGGCCAGGGCAAAGCCCATTTTCCCGGAGCTGTGGTTGGTGATGTAGCGCACCGGGTCGATGTTTTCCTGGGTCGGGCCTGCGGTAATCACCACGTGTTTGCCGGTCAGCGACAGGCGCTGGAAACAATCGGCAGCACATTGGGCAAGGTCGGTGGCTTCAAGCATGCGGCCGAAACCCACGTCGCCACAGGCCTGGCTGCCGGTCGCCGGGCCGAACACGCGAAAATCCCGCTCTTCCAGCAAACGGGTATTGGCCTGCACTGACGGGTCGCGCCACATCGCCTGATTCATGGCCGGCGCAATCGCCACGATGGCGTCGGTGGCCAATACCACGGTGGTCAGCAAGTCGTTGGCGATGCCTTGGGCGAGCCGGGCAACGAGGTCAGCAGTAGCCGGGGCGATCAGGATCAGGTCGGCCCACTTGGCCAGCTCGATATGCCCCATCGCGGCTTCTGCGGCCGGGTCGAGCAAATCCATGTGCACCGGGTGCCCGGACAATGCCTGCATGGTCAGTGGCGTAATGAATTCAGCCCCGCCACGGGTCATCACGACCCGAACTTCGGCACCCTGGTCGCGCAAACGCCTGACCAGCTCTGCGCTTTTGTAGGCCGCGATGCCGCCGCCGACGCCGAGCACGATGCGTTTCCGATACAGCCGTTGCATAGGCCTGCCTTTTAGTCGAGTTATACGCGACGGCGATGGCGTTCCCCAGGCCAATCGCCGCGCAAAAAAGATGGGCTAAGATAGCACAGCGACCGCACTGGAACAGCGGCGCCCACACACATGGAGGTGCTATGAGTATTCGTGATTGGCCTGCGGCGGAGCGCCCACGGGAGCGGCTGTTGGAACTGGGTGCGGCAAGTCTTTCCGACGCCGAACTGCTGGCGATCTTTTTGCGCACCGGAGTGGCCGGAAAAAGCGCTGTCGACCTGGCGCGTCATCTGTTGAATCAATTTGACGGGCTGCGCGGGCTACTGGATGCGGACCTGGCAACATTCAGTTCGAATTTGGGTTTGGGCTCGGCGAAATTCGCCCAGTTACAGGCCGTAATGGAAATGTCGCGCCGCCACATGGCCGAGTCCCTGAAGCGTGATTCCGCACTGGAAAGCCCGGCACAGGTGCGCAACTATCTCAAGGCTCGATTGCGCCATGAACCCCACGAAGTCTTCGGCTGCCTGTTTCTGGACAACAAGCATCGGGTGCTGTGCTTTGAGGTGCTGTTTCACGGCTCGATCAACACCGCCCACGTGCATCCACGGCAAGTGGTCAAGCGGGCCATGGTGCACAACGCCGCCAGCCTGATCCTGTGCCACAACCACCCCTCCGGCATCACCGACGCCAGCCAGGCCGACATCGAACTGACCAAGCGCCTCAAGGACGCGCTGTGGCTGATCGACGTGAAGGTGCTCGACCACGTGATCATCGGCGACGGTGATCCGTTGTCGATGGTGGAGTGCGGACTGATGTAACAACCGCTCCAACGGAACGCCTTGATGCCCGTAGGACCGTATCAGGACGGTATCTACAGCGGCGTCGCTTACTTCACCTGCACCTTGAAGAAATCCTGGCGACCAAACGGGCTGACCTGATAACCCGTCACGCTCTTGCGGGTCAGCGCGGCGGCGGTTGGGTGGGCCAGTGGCAACCACAAGGCTTGCTGCTGGATCTGCTCCTGCGCCTGGTGATACAGCGTGCTGCGGGCCGCCTGATCGCTGGTGGCCTTGCCGTCGCTGATCAGCTTGTCCAGCTTCGCGTCGCAATAACGGGCGAAGTTGGTGCCTGATTTGACGGCGGCGCAGGAAAACTGCGGCGTCAGGAAGTTATCCGGATCGCCGTTATCGCCCGCCCAGCCCATGAACAACAGGTCATGCTCGCCCGCTTTGGCGCGGCGGATCAGCTCGCCCCATTCGATCACCTTGATCTCGGCGCTGATGCCAACCTTGGCCAGATCCGCCTGGAGCAATTGCGCCCCAAGGCTCGGATTCGGGTTGAGCAAGCTACCGGAAGGCCGCGTCCAGATCGTGGTTTTGAAGCCGTCTTTCACGCCCGCTTTGGCCAACAGCTCCTTGGCCTTGGCGATGTCCAGCTTGTAGCCGGGCAAATCTTTGGCGTAGCCCCAGGTATTGGGCGGATACGGCCCGTTGGCGGCTTCGGCTGTACCTTCGAACACGGCCTTGAGATAGGTCGGCTTGTCGAAGGCCAGATTGATCGCCTGACGCACTTCAGCCTTGTCGAACGGCGGATGCTGGCTGTTGATCGCCAGGAAGGCAGTCATGAACGCCTCGGTCTTTTCGACTTTCAGCGCAGGATCTTTCGCGGCTTCCTGAATATCCAGAGGCTTGGGCGACAAAGTGATCTGGCATTCATTCTGGCGAATGCGCTGCAAACGCACGTTGGCGTCCGGCGTGATGGCGTAGACCAACGCGTCGACGCCAGGCTTGCCCGCGAAATAGTCGGCGTTGGCTTCGTAACGGACCACCGCGTCCTTCTGGAAGCGCTTGAACACAAACGGCCCGGTGCCAATCGGCTGGCTGTTGAGCTTCTCTGGCGTACCGGCCTTGAGCAACTGCGCGGTGTATTCAGCCGAATAGATCGAGGCGAAGCCCATGCTCAAGGTGGCCAGGAAAGTAGAGTCCGCATGATCAAGGGTAAACCGCACGGTCAGCGGGTCCGGGGCGTCGATTTTCTTGATCAGCGCCGGGAGTTGCATGGACTGGGCGTGAGGGAAGCCGCTCTGGGCGACCTTGTGCCATGGATTCTGCGGATCAAGCATGCGCTGGAAGCTGAACACGACGTCATCGGCGTTCAATTCGCGGGTCGGGGTGAAGTAATCGGTGTGATGAAATTTCACCCCCGAACGCAACTTGAAATCGTAGGTCAGGCCGTCCGCAGAAACCGTCCAGCTCTGCGCCAGGCTTGGCACCAGCTTGCCGCTCTTGGCGTCGAAATCCACCAGACGGTTCATCAGCACGTCGGCCGAGGCGTTGGTGGTTGTCAGCGAGTTGTACTGCACGACGTCGAAACCTTCGGGGCTGGCTTCGGTGCAAACGCTCAACGTCGTCGCGGCCTGAGCCAGCAGCGGGGCGAATAAAGGAGCGAGCAAAAACGGTATCGCAGCAAGACGCATGGCTATATTCCTGTCAGAAAAGGGCCCCATCTGCAGGCGCAGCCTGGTGAGGTAGTTACCCTAGACCATGCATCGGCCCAGAACAATCGCTCTAACACGACGGGCGGTAGATTTGCTATCGTCCCGCACTGGCGCGCCATCGCAGGCTGCACGGCCTGCGATATGCACAGGCAAAGCGCATTGCCTGTTGTTGCATGCCAGCCTTTCTGGTATAAAGCAGCGCTCTTTTCTAGGGGCCCGGTTCCTTCACTGTAGGTGTAGCCGGTAAGACCCTTAAAGAAACGCGGCGCCTGGCGCCAAATGACTGAGAGATTAAGCGGCCAACCCATGCCGGGTTGGGCATGTGGTTTTAGAGGGCTGAGGCATGTCGAGAGTATGTCAAGTTACCGGTAAGGGTCCGGTGACTGGGAATAACATTTCCCACGCAAACAACAAAACCCGTCGTCGTTTCCTGCCAAACCTGCAGCATCACCGCTTTTGGGTTGAAGAAGAGAAACGTTTTGTTCGTCTGCGCGTATCTGCTAAAGGCATGCGTATCATCGACAAGCGTGGCATCACTGTCGTGCTTGCTGAACTCCGTCGCGACGGCAAAATTTAAGGGAGAAAGTCATGCGTGAATTGATCCGTTTGGTGTCGAGCGCTGGTACAGGCCATTTCTACACCACCGATAAGAACAAGCGCACCACTCCGGACAAAATCGAAATCAAAAAATTCGATCCGCGGGTTCGCAAGCACGTGATCTACAAAGAAGCCAAAATCAAGTAATTGATTTTTCTTCTACAAAAAAGGCCCACATCGTGAGATGCGGGCCTTTTTTGTGGGCGATGCGAAGGCTTCAGCCCAGGAAGAAATCGAGGATGACGCCGTTTTCCGTATCAATGGTGGCCCGGTCGGGATCGTAGTCAAAACTTTCAGATGAGTAATCGAGTGCCGGGTTGAACATGATGTCGTCCGGACCGACGACGCTGGCCTTTCCGGTCAGGCAGCGGATATAGGCTTTGACGCACGGATGGTACGGGCATCCGATCAGATGTTTGATTTTTTTGTAAGCTTCTTCGTTGGTCATGCAGGCCTTCCTTGTTCGCCAGGGCTTTGCTTGAGTGGAAAGCACTATTCTCGGCCCTGACAAACAACGCCGCGCGGTACAAACCTATATTTTCTGCTCGAACACCACGTAAATCTTGCGGCATGGCTCCAGCACTTCCCACGTGCCTTTGAAGCCCGCCGGGATCACGAAGCGGTCACCGGCGCGCAGGGTTTTTGCACCGCCCGCTTCGTCGCGCAGCACTGAAACGCCCTGAACGATTTCGCAGTATTCATGCTCGGTGTAGTTGACCAGCCATTGCCCGGCCTGACCTTCCCAGACACCCGCACTCATTTGTCCGCACGGGCTGTTGTAATGGTTGTAGAGCGTCTGCTCGGGGTCACCTTTAAAAATCCTTTCCGGAGCAGGGCGATAGTGTTCGGCGGTTGTGCCGGCTTCACTGAAGTCCACGATGCTGTCGATGGTCATTTTTCATTCTCACGCTAGAGGCAATGCGGGTTTGACGAAGTGTCGGGGCAATAGTGCCCGGCGGCTGTCGGCCATGTTGAATAAAACGAACATCGCCGGGCCGTTCAGGCCATTTATGTCAAATATATTGGAAATCGCCCATTCACTGGTTTAGGGTGACGAATGCCGTTATTTGATCTCATCGTATTCTCAAAGCGTGCGTTTCGGGCCTTGTTTGCCGATTCCAGCATGCTTCAATCTATCAAGCGGAGGACATTCGTATGACCACCCTGACTCATGCCGACTGGGAACAACGCGCCAAGGATCTGAAGATCGAAGGCCGCGCTTTCATCAATGGTGAATACACCAACGCCGTGTCTGGCGATACGTTCGAATGCCTCAGCCCGGTTGATGGCCGCTTGCTAGCGAAAGTCGCCAGTTGTGACGTCGCCGACGCCCAGCGTGCCGTGGAAAGCGCCCGCACCACGTTCAATTCCGGGGTCTGGTCGCGCCTGGCACCGGTCAAGCGCAAGGCCGCGATGATTCGCTTTGCCGCGCTGCTCAACAAAAACGTCGAGGAACTGGCCCTGCTGGAAACGCTGGACATGGGCAAGCCGATCAGCGACTCGTCCGGCATCGATATTCCCGGCGCGGCCCAAGCCTTGAGCTGGAGCGGCGAGGCTATCGACAAGCTGTATGACGAAGTCGCCGCCACCCCGCACGATCAGCTTGGCCTGGTGACCCGCGAGCCGATTGGCGTGGTCGCGGCCATCGTGCCGTGGAACTTCCCGCTGCTGATGGCCTGCTGGAAACTCGGTCCGGCGCTGTCCACTGGTAACTCAGTGGTGCTCAAGCCATCGGAAAAATCGCCGCTGACCGCCATTCGTATTGCCCAACTGGCCATCGAGGCGGGCATTCCGGCCGGCGTGCTCAACGTCGTGCCGGGTTATGGCCACACCGTGGGCAAGGCGCTGGCCTTGCACATGGACGTCGACACCGTGGTGTTCACCGGCTCGACGAAAATCGCCAAGCAGTTGCTGGTGTATTCGGGCGAATCGAACATGAAGCGCGTCTGGCTCGAAGCCGGTGGCAAAAGCCCGAACATCGTGTTTGCCGATGCGCCGGACCTGCAGGCCGCAGCCGAGTCCGCCGCCAGCGCCATCGCCTTCAACCAGGGCGAAGTCTGCACCGCTGGCTCGCGCCTGTTGGTGGAGCGTTCCATCAAGGACAGCTTCCTGCCGCTGGTCATCGAAGCGCTGAAGGCCTGGAAGCCAGGCAATCCGCTGGACCCGGCCACCACGGTCGGCGCGCTGGTCGATACTCAACAGATGAACACCGTGCTGTCGTACATCGAGTCCGGCCATAGCGACGGCGCCAAACTGGTTGCGGGCGGTAAGCGCATCCTGCAGGAAACCGGCGGCACTTACGTTGAGCCAACGATTTTCGACGGCGTGACCAATGCCATGAAGATCGCCCAGGAAGAGATTTTCGGGCCGGTTCTGTCGGTGCTGACGTTTGATACCGCCGAAGAAGCCATCCAGATCGCCAACGACACGCCGTACGGCCTCGCTGCTGCGGTGTGGACCGCCAATCTGTCCAAGGCGCACCTGACGGCCAAAGCGTTGCGTGCCGGCAGCGTGTGGGTCAATCAGTACGACGGCGGCGACATGACCGCGCCGTTCGGCGGCTTCAAGCAATCGGGCAACGGCCGCGACAAGTCGCTGCACGCGTTCGACAAGTACACCGAGCTCAAGGCGACGTGGATTAAGTTATAGACCCGGAGGCTTATCCCTGTGGGACCGGCTTTAGCCGGGAAGAGGTCAGTACATTCGCCACATATGCGTTTCCTGACATGCCACCTTCCCGGCTAAAGCCGGTCCCACGGGTGATCATCGTTCAGTTCTAGAACCAGCCGGACTCCCTCCCAGGAATCCGGCTGTGTCGTTTCAGCCTTTTGACCCACAGGAGCGTGGCAATGCGTTGGGGGACTTATTTTGCGGTGCTGGCTTCGGTGCTGAGCGTTGGCCTCGCGCTGGGCGTCAGCATGCCGCTGGTGTCGCTGCGCCTGGAAAGCTGGGGCTACGGCTCGTTCGCGATTGGCGTGATGGCGGCGATGCCCGCCATTGGCGTGTTGCTGGGCGCGAGTCTGGCCAGTCAGCTGGCCGCCCGGTTCGGCACGGCGGCGCTGATGCGCCTGTGTCTGTGGGCGGGCGCGCTGTCGGTGGGCTTGCTTGCGCTGCTGCCGTATTACCCGGTCTGGCTGGTGCTGCGGCTGATGCTCGGTGTAATCCTGACCATCGTGTTCATTCTGGGCGAAAGCTGGATCAACCAACTGGTGGTCGAACGTTTGCGCGGCCGGCTGGTGGCGCTGTACGGCAGCACTTACGCGCTCTGCCAACTGGCCGGGCCGTTGCTGCTCGGCGCGCTGGGCACCGAAGACGATTATGGCTTCTGGGTTGGCGTGGCGTTGCTGGTCAGCTCGCCGCTGCTGTTGCTCGGACGCAGCGGAGCGCCCAGCGCTGATGCCTGCAGCGTGACCTTTATCGATTTGTTCGGATTCTGCCGCTCCATGCCCGCCATTGCCTGGGCCGTGGCGCTGTTCGCGGCGTTTGAAGCGCTGATCCTGACGCTGCTGCCGATCTATTGCCTGCGTCAGGGCTTCACTGCGGAAATCGCTTTGGCGATGGTCAGTACCGTGGTGGTCGGCGACGCATTGCTGCAACTGCCGATTGGCGCACTGGCCGACCGCATTTCCCGACGCACGCTGTTTTCCGCTTGCGCGCTGGCGCTGATGATTTCCAGCCTGTTGGTGCCGCTGATGGTCGATACCGTGTTGATCTGGCCGCTGTGGGTGCTGTTCGGTGCCAGCGCCGGTGGCTTGTTCACCTTGTCGCTGATCCTGATCGGCGAGCGCTTTCGTGACGACTCGCTGGTGCGCGCCAACGCCCATGTCGCGCAACTTTGGGGGATTGGCTGTCTGATCGGGCCATTGGCGGCCGGAGCGGGCAGCCAATGGGTCAGCGGGCAGGCATTGCCACTGTTGATGGCAGCGGGTGCCTTCGGGTTGGTGCTGTTGTCGCAGCGGCGCGGCGCGTTTGGCGTGCAGCCGGTGGCGGCCTAGAGCATTTTCTCCAGGCCGACGGCGCTGCTGAACCACGCATTGAAGCGGCGCCAGGCGTCGCCCGGTTCCTTGTGCAAGGTGTGGATCTTGCCGTCGTCTTCGGTTTCCCACACCACTTGGCCGTCCTCCAGCTTCGCCTGATAACTCAAGGCCGGCGCCATGCCTTGCAGAGTCAGTTCCCGCAGGTATTCAGTGAGCTGCGGACTGTCGACCAATACGCCGACTTCGGTATTCCACAGCACTGAACGCGGATCGAAATTGAACGAGCCGACAAAGATTTTCTGTCGATCAAAAATCATCGCCTTGCTGTGCAGGCTGGAGTCCGAGCCGCTGGTGATGAACGGGGCTTTCTTGAACAGATGCGGACCGCTGCCGCCGCTGGTACCGGTATCACCGGGTTGACGGCGCATTTCGAACAGCTTCACGCCGTGCTCAAGCAACGCCTTGCGATAGGGCGCGTAACCGCCGTGTACCGCAGGAACATCGGTGGCCTCCAGGGAATTGGTCAGCAAACTGACCGCGACCCCCGCATCGGCGCGCCCCGTGAGGTAAGTCAGGCCTTCCTTGCCGGGCACGAAGTAGGCAGAAATCAGCATCAATTCTTCATGAACGTTGAGCAGTTCCGGGGCCAGCTGCGTGGTCAGCAGCAAGTGCGGGTCCGGTTCGTCGCGGGCCAGCACTTTGGTCGGCGCATCCCACAGCGCCTGGTTATGCGCCCAGATCAGCTCGTTGAGCCAGGTTTTCATGCGCGGCTGGGTTTTGTAGGCCATCAAGCGGTCGTACAAGGCGCGGTGTTGCTGGTGGGACTTCTCCAGCGAGTCTTCGAGCTGCACCCGCGCCTTGGCCAGGTCACGCACAGTCGGCAGGAAATACATGAATTCGGCGATGGGCTTGCTGAGCGCACTGTTCCAGTACTGATCGAAGCTGTGCCCCAATTGTTGCGCCACCGGGCCGACGCTAAGCATGTCGATGTCGGTGAAGTTGAGGTTTTCCTCGGCGTCGAAATATTCGTCGCCCAGATTGCGTCCACCGACAATCGCCGCACTGCTGTCGGCCAGCCACAACTTGTTGTGCATGCGTCGGTGTTGGCGAGACAGATTGAACAGGCGGCCCATGCTGCGCGTCACGCCGGTTTCACGGCCCAGCTCTTGCGGGTTGAACAGGCGGATCTGAATGTTCGGGTGCGCGGCGAGGGTGGCGATGGCCTGATCGAGGCCGTCGCTGGTGGTGTCGTCCAGCAGGATTCGCACCCGGACCCCGCGATCTGCCGCTTCGAGCAGTTCATCGATAAGCGCGCGCGTGCTCAGGCCGTCGTGAACGATGTAGTACTGCAAGTCCAGGCTGGTGCGCGCATTGCGGATCAACTCGGCCCGGGCCATGAAGGCTTCGGTGCTGTTGGGCAGCAGGCGAAAGCCCGAACGCCCTTCATGGGGCATGGCCATGGACTGAATCGAGCGGCCGAACGCCGAATCCGTCGGCGGCAACGCCTGACTCGGTTCATTGGGAATGCTGACATGGGCGCAGCCACTGACGCACAACGCAAATAGCAGACAAAGGGACGACGCCCACGCTTTCTTCAAACTCACCACCCGCACACTTCGGTTTGGCGATATGACCCCCGAAACCCGCTAAAAGTTACGCCCGCCGCGTTACGGGTTGGCGATCAGTTGCGAAATGGTCTCGCCGACGGTACGCACGGCAGCCTCGACATCAGCCGTCGGCTTGGCGGCGTAGTTCATCCGCAGGCAGTTTCGGTACTTGCCGGATGCGGAAAAAATACTGCCCACCGCGATCTGTACGCCTAGCGGCAGCAATGCCCGATTCAGGCGCTGAGTATCGAAATCCTCAGCCAGCTCAACCCACAGCATGAAGCTGCCCTGCGGCCGACTGACCCGCGTGCCCGCCGGGAAGTAACGCGCCACCCAGTCGATCATCAAGTCGCGGCTGCGCTGGTACTGGCTACGCATGCGCCGCAGATGCGGCTCGTAATGCCCGCCCTGCAAAAATTCGGCAATCGCCAGTTGCGGTTGCGGCGCGGTAGAGCCAGTGCTGATGTATTTCATGTGCAGCACGCGCTCAAGGTAGCGCCCCGGTGCAACCCAACCAATGCGCAGCCCCGGCGCCAGCGTCTTGGAAAACGAGCTGCAGAGCAGCACCCGGCCATCTTCGTCGAAGGACTTGATAGTGCGTGGTCGCGGGTAGGTGTAGGACAGATCGCCATACACATCATCTTCGATGATCGCCACGTCAAAGCGCTGGGCCAGGGTCAGCAGCGCCCGCTTGCGCGCTTCGGGCATGACGTAGCCCAGTGGATTGTTGCAGCTGGGGGTCAACTGTATGGCTTTGATCGGCCACTGCTCCAACGCCAGCTCCAACGCGTCGAGGCTGATCCCGGTCAGCGGATCGGTGGGGATTTCCAGGGCTTTCATGCCCAGGCCCTTGAGGGTTTGCATAGCGCCGAAAAAGCTCGGCGAGTCCACCGCGACGATATCGCCGGGATCACAGATGGCGCGGATGCTGGACGACAACGCTTCATGGCAGCCGGTGGTAATCACCAGGTCATTGGCGGTGAGGTTGCAGCCCGAATCCAGCAGCAGACGCGCGACTTGCTCGCGAAGTGTCTGGGTGCCGTAGATATTGTCGTAATACAGACCCGGCATATCCTGATTGCGGCTGATCCTCGCCATGGCCCGCAGCAGCGGCCGTAGCGTCGGGCTGGTCACGTCCGGCATGCCCCGTCCGAGTTGCTGGAGCTTGGGATCGGTCTTGGCGCGAATCAGCTCCAGCACCTGATCCCATTGGGAAATATCCACCGGCCGCTGCGCCGGACGGCCGATCACTGGCAGCGCAGGAACTGTACGGCTGGCGGGCACGAAATACCCGGACTTGGGTTTCGGCGCCGCGAGGCCGTTGTCTTCCAGCAGCCGATACGCCTGCTGCACGGTGCTCAGGCTGACGCCATGTTCGACGCTCAAGGCGCGCACTGAAGGCAGCCGGTCGCCGGGGCGATAAAAACCGTTTTCAATCCGCGAGCCGAGCAACTCGGCGAGGTTGACGTAAAGGGTCATGGCGAACTCCCGGCTGCGATAAAGATGGAAACCATACAGATGCGTGAAAAATACAGCATTCAGGGCAGGTTTGAAATCATCTGTATGGAAATTAATAGTTTTGTTTGGATCTGTAACGGTTTCCGCTGGGCCGCCATCATGTAGCCACAGACAACGTGATGAGGGTTTGACCAATGAACGGGTTCAGTGATGTGCGGTTGGCGCTTTACAGCCAGGAACTGAGTGAAGGGCAAGCAGTTGTCGTCAAGACAGCCTGCGCACCCAAGCTGAGTCGCTGGGCTCTGTATGGCCATCGCTGGACGTCACGCAAAATGCTGCTGAACCTGACCGCGGATGAGTTGCAGGACATTGGCGTCACGCCGGGGCAAGCCAGGACGGAAGGGTTGAAGCCGTTCTGGAGAGAGTGACAGCTGGCCCTACAACCATGGAAACATGAAAACCCGTAGGACCGGCGTCAGCCGGGAGGGCATTCTCCCGGCTGACGCCGGTCCTGCGGGATGAATTCCAATTCATGGACTTTCAGCGCAACTCCAGCAACCGATGCCACAACATCCCCAACGCCAGCAGCGGCGAGCGCAGGTGTTTGCCGCCAGGGAAGGTCATGTGTGGAACTTTGGCGAATAAATCGAAACCCGCGCTGTGCTGCCCGGCGATGGCTTCGGCCAACAACCTGCCGGCCAGATGCGTGGCGTTCAGGCCATGTCCGGCATACGCCTGGGCGTAATACACGTTGGGCTGATCCGCCAGCTTGCCAATTTGCGGCAGGCGGTTGGCACCGATGCCGATCATGCCGCCCCATTGGTAATCGATTTTCACCCCGGCCAATTGCGGGAACACCTGAAGCATCTTGGGCTGCATATAAGCCGCGATGTCCTGAGGATCACGCCCGGAATAATGACAGGCACCCCCGAACAACAACCGGCGATCCGCCGAGAGCCGGAAATAATCCACCGTGACGCGCTGGTCGCACACCGCCATGTTTTGCGGCAATAGCTCATGAGCCTGAGCGTCGCTCAAGGGTTCGGTGGCGATGATGTAGCTGCCAGCGGGCAGGATCTTGCCGCTCAACTGCGGGTTGAGGTCGTTCAAGTAAGCATTGCAGGCCAACACCAGGGTCTTGGCAGCGACCGAGCCTTGGGCGGTGTGCACCTTGACCTGCGGGCCGTAGTCGATGCGGGTGACCGCCGAGTGTTCGAACAACCGAACGCCCAATGTCTTCGCCACCGCCGCTTCACCCAGCGCCAGGTTCAGCGGATGCAAATGCCCGGAGCCCATGTCGATCATGCCGCCGACATACCGATCAGAACCGACCACACTGTGCATTTCGCTGGCTTGCAGCAGTTGCAGATGATGGCGATAACCGAGGCTGCGCAGCTCTTCGGCGTCTGCGGTCAGACTGAGCAGATCACGCGGTTTGTTGGCCAGGTCGCAATAACCCCAGGTCAGATCGCAATCGATGGCGTAGCGCTCGACGCGCTGGCGCACGATCTCCACGGCTTCCAGCCCCAGCAGTTTCAACTGGCGCACGCCGTCGTTGCCGATCACATTGGCGAACTGCTCAAGGCCGTGGCCGACACCACGAATCAGTTGACCGCCATTACGCCCGCTCGCGCCCCAGCCGATCTTGTGCGCTTCAAGCAACACGACGCTCAGGCCGCGTTCGGCCAGTTCTATGGCAGTGTTAAGCCCGGAAAACCCGCCGCCCACCACGCACACGTCGGCCTGCAACTCGCCTTGCAACAACGGATGATCCGGCTGCGGATGGCTGCTGGCGGCATAATAAGAAGCGGCGTGTTGACCGGTCGCGGCAGAGGGTCGGGCGCGGGCGTCCATGGCGTGGGTTCCGTTGGCGGTGTTTGAAAAACTTCACGGAGGATAAGCCGCAGCTTCAAGCCTGGGCAAGGATCGGTCCGACGGCGCTGTCATGAGGTGGGCAACTGAGGCAAAATCGCGCCCATTCACACGGGGTAATCGATCCAATGAGCTGCAACAGTCAGAAAATCCGCTCGCTGCGTCAGCAGATTCCGTCTTTCGAGTGCGTTCCTGGCTGTCATGACTGCTGCGGGCCGGTGACGACGTCGCCGGAAGAAATGTCCCGCTTGCCGCGCAAGACGGCAGCCGAGCAGGAAGCGGCCATGGATGAACTCAACTGCGTGCATCTGGGCCCCAACGGCTGCACCGTGTACGACGAGCGCCCGCTGATCTGTCGCCTGTTCGGCACCACGCCGACACTGCCATGCCCCAACGGCCGCCGCCCCGTGGAGCTGATCCATCCACGGGTCGAGAAGCAGATTCACGCGTACATGGCGTCGACGCGGCAGGTGTTGGTGTAATCGAACACCGTAGGAATGCATTCCAAGTCTGCTGTTCTCACTCCGCAATCGGCAAATTCAAACTCTCCTTCACCTCTTCCATCACGATGTAGCTTTTGGATTCGCGCACGTGGGGGAGTTTGAGGAGGATGTCGCCCAGCAGTTTGCGATAGGACGCCATCTCCGAAATGCGCGCCTTGACCAGGTAATCGAAGTCGCCGGACACCAGATGGCATTCCAGCACATGGGGCAATTTGAGCACGGCGCGGCGGAATTCTTCGAAGGTATCGCCGGATTTGTAATCCAGGCTGATTTCGACGAAAACCAGCAGGCTGGCTTTGAGCGCCTGCGGGTTGAGCCGGGCGTTGTAGCCCATGATGATGCCTTCACGTTCCAGCCTGCGGACCCGCTCCGTGCACGGCGTAGTGGACAATCCGACGCGTTCGCCCAGCTCGGTGAACGAAATTCGGCCATCGGCCTGAAGGATGCGCAGAATGTTGCGATCGATCTTGTCCAGCTCACGTTTTGACTGATGTTCCGTTCGCAAGGGAAACCCCCTCTAGCAAAGCGTTCTTTACCGAGAATTTCCGCCGAATATAGGCGTTTATATGGTGAAAAGCACTGCCAGATGCTGCATATACTGCACACATCCTTGCTTAAAACTTCAAAACGTCAGCGGATATCCGCGATGAGGTCATCGACATGCGCGTTCTGGTCCTTGGTAGTGGTGTGATCGGTACGACAAGTGCCTATTATCTGGCGCGTGCAGGCTATGAGGTCACCGTTGTCGACCGCCAGCCCGCGGCGGCCATGGAAACCAGTTTTGCCAACGCCGGCCAGGTATCGCCGGGTTATGCATCGCCCTGGGCTGCGCCGGGTGTGCCGCTCAAGGCCATCAAATGGCTGCTGGAACGCCACGCGCCTCTGGCGATCAAGGCCACGGCCAATATCGATCAATACCTGTGGATGGCGCAAATGCTGCGCAATTGCACCGCCAGCCGGTATGCAGTGAATAAAGAGCGCATGGTTCGCCTGTCTGAATACAGCCGCGATTGCCTTGATGAACTGCGCGCTGAAACAGGCATTGCCTACGAAGGCCGCACGCTGGGCACCACTCAACTGTTCCGCACCCAGGCGCAACTGGATAACGCCGCCAAGGACATTGCCGTGCTCGAACAGTCCGGCGTGCCTTACGAGCTGCTCGACCGCGCCGGCATCGCCCGGGTTGAACCGGCCTTGGCCAGCGTCACCGATATTCTCGCTGGCGCCTTGCGTCTGCCCAACGACCAGACCGGCGATTGCCAGCTGTTCACCACGCGTCTCGCCGAGATGGCGGTGAACCTGGGCGTCGAGTTCCGCTTCAATCAGTCCATCGAACGCATCGATTTTGCCGGCAACCGCGTCAATGGCGTATGGATCGACGGCAAGCTGGAAACCGCTGACCGCTACGTGCTGGCGCTGGGCAGTTACTCGCCGCAGCTGCTCAAGCCGTT
This sequence comes from Pseudomonas sp. CFII64, assembly GCF_000416235.1. GTDB lineage: Bacteria > Pseudomonadota > Gammaproteobacteria > Pseudomonadales > Pseudomonadaceae > Aquipseudomonas. The sequence continues at coordinate 69,745 of NZ_ATLO01000036.1, forward strand.
GGGCATCAAGGCACCGGTTTATCCGCTCAAGGGTTACTCGCTGACCGTGCCGATCACCAATCCGGCCATGGCGCCGACGTCGACGATTCTCGACGAGACCTACAAGGTTGCGATCACCCGTTTCGACAACCGCATCCGCGTCGGCGGCATGGCGGAAATCGCCGGTTTCGATCTGTCGCTCAATCCTCGTCGGCGCGAAACGCTGGAGATGATCGTGGGCGACCTCTATCCTCAGGGCGGTGATCTGACCCAGGCCAGTTTCTGGACCGGGCTGCGTCCGACCACGCCGGACGGCACGCCGATTGTCGGCGCCACGCCGTTCAGCAACCTGTTCCTCAATACCGGCCACGGCACGCTGGGCTGGACGATGGCCTGCGGTTCGGGCCGTTTGCTGGCCGATCTGATCTCGCGCAAAACGCCGCAGATCAGCGCCGAAGGCTTGAATATCTATCGCTATGGCAGTACCAAGGAGATCGCCCAACATGTCAATCCAGCGCCAGCTCACTAACGAGCGCATGAGCCAGGTCGTGGTCAACAACGGCACCGTGTACCTGTCCGGTCAAGTGGGTGACGACCTGTCTGCCGGGATCGAACAGCAGACCCGCGAGACGCTCAACAGCATCGAGCGCTTGCTGGATCTGGCCGGCACTGACAAAAGCCGCATCCTGTCAGTGACGATCTACCTGAAAGACATCGACGCCCACTTCGCTGGCATGAACAGCGTCTGGGACACCTGGCTGCCAAAAGGCGTCGCGCCCGCGCGGGCCACGGTTGAAGCCAAACTCTGCGAGCCGGAAATTCTGGTGGAGTTGTCCGTGATTGCCGCATTGCCGTAAGCAACACATCCGTTGGAGCGTGGCTTGTCCGCGAACCGCGCTGTAGGAGCGACTTTAGTCACGAAGGCGTCAATGGCCTTCCCGGCTAAAGCCGGTCCAACGCCAGCGTCCAACAGTCTCAACCTACTATCAGATGCCCATCATGCGTCCAGCTCGCGCCTTAATCGATCTTCAAGCCCTGCGTCACAACTACCAGCTCGCCCGCCAGGCCACGGGCGCCAAGGCGCTCGCGGTGATCAAGGCCGATGCCTATGGTCATGGCGCCGTGCAAGTTGCCCAGGCCCTGGAGGCCGAAGCCAACGGTTTCGCCGTGGCCTGTATCGAAGAAGCGCTGGAATTGCGTGAAGCCGGGATTCGCGCGCCGATCCTGCTGCTGGAAGGCTTTTTCGAAGCCGATGAGTTGGCGCTGATCGTCGAGCACGATTTCTGGTGCGTGGTGCATTCGACGTGGCAGCTGGAAGCCATCGAACAGGCCAACTTGCGCAAGCCGATCATGGTCTGGCTCAAGCTGGATTCGGGCATGCATCGTGTTGGCCTGCACCCCAAGGATTTCCGCGCCGGTTATCATCGCCTGCTGGCCAGCGGCAAAGTGGCGAAGATCGTCCTGATGAGTCACTTCGCCCGTGCCGACGAACTGGACAATCCATGCAGCCAGGACCAATTGGCGGTGTTCGAAGCCGCGCGTCAGGGTCTGGCTGCCGAAATCAGCCTGCGCAATTCGCCGGCCGTGCTTGGCTGGCCGAACATGCCCAGCGACTGGGTTCGCCCCGGCATCATGCTCTATGGCGCGACACCCTTCGATCAGCCGAACGTATTGGCCGATCAGTTGCAGCCGGTCATGACCCTGGAATCGAAAGTGATCTGCGTGCGTGAATTGCCTGCCGGTGAACCGGTCGGCTATGGCGCGGCGTTTATTACCGAGCGCGCCAGTCGTGTCGGCGTGGTCGCCATGGGTTATGCCGACGGCTATCCACGCGAAGCACCCACCGGCACGCCGGTCTGGATTGACGGCCATCCGAGCCAGCTGTTGGGCCGGGTGTCCATGGACATGCTGTGCGTCGACCTGACCCATTTGCCCCAAGCCGGGCTGGGCAGTCGTGTCGAGCTGTGGGGCAAGAACGTGCTGGCCAGTGATGTCGCTGCCCGCGCTGGCACGATCCCCTATCGGATTTTCTGCAACCTGCGTCGGGTGCCAAGGCTCTATCAGAACGCCTGATGCCCCGTCCCGCCAAGCCGCTAGTCTCCTCAGTCAGTCCCTCGCCGGTCGAAGTGTTGTAAATACTGAACGCTGTTGCCATCATGGCGTTCATCTCGACCTTAATCAGACTGAAACAGGGGGACTGCCGCATTGGACGTCGGTGAACGACTGCAATCCATTCGTAAGCTCAAGGGCCTGTCCCAGCGCGAACTCGCCAAACGAGCCGGCGTGACCAACAGCACGATCTCCATGATCGAAAAAAACAGCGTAAGCCCATCGATCAGTTCCCTGCGCAAAGTACTCGGCGGTATTCCGATGTCCATGGTTGAGTTCTTTTCTGAAGAGCTTGAGCAAGAAAATCCGACGCAAGTGGTTTACAAGGCCAGCGAGCTGATCGATATCTCGGACGGCGCGGTCACCATGAAACTGGTGGGCAAGGCGCATCCGAGCCGCTCAATCGCGTTTCTGAACGAAATTTATCCGCCGGGTGCCGATACGGGCGTTGAGATGCTGGTTCATGAAGGTGAGGAAACCGGCATCCTCGTCGAAGGACGACTGGAACTGGTGGTCGGCCTGGATACGTATATTCTCGAAGCAGGCGACAGCTATTATTTCGAGAGCACAAAGCCGCATCGTTTTCGCAACCCGTTCGATGTTCCGGCGCGACTAATCAGCGCAGCTACACCGGCCAACTTCTAATATGAGCGCACGGATTGCCCCGTAGTTACGGGACAACGACAAATGCGCCGGAAACGCTAGACTGTCAGGGAATAACCCTTCTTGTTATAAGGGTGTTTCGGACTGACAGGCTAAACGCTATACTTGCGCCCGCCTGCTAAACCGTGGCTGCGGGCGTGAATAGTCACCATGAGGGTGTAAGCGTGAACCTAACTAATAAGATTCTGGCAGTTGCTGCTACGTTGACTTTTTGGGCGTTCACCGCTCAGGCAGCAACCAATGACGAAATCGCTAAACGGCTGGAGCCGGTGGGCCAGGTTTGCGTTCAGGGCAAGGAATGCGCAGGGATGGAAGTCGTGGCTTCAGCGGGTGGCGCCGGTGGTGCCAAGTCGCCGGATGATGTTATCGCCAAGCACTGCAATGCCTGTCACGGCACCGGTCTGCTGAACTCGCCGAAAATCGGTGACGCTGCCGCCTGGAAAACCCGCGCCGACAAAGAAGGCGGTGTTGACGGCCTGCTGGCCAAGGCGATTACCGGCATCAACGCCATGCCGCCAAAAGGCACCTGTGCCGATTGCTCGGATGACGATCTCAAAGGCGCCATCCAGAAGATGTCCGGGCTGAAATAAGCTGGCATCCCGCGATCCGATCTGTAGGAGCCAACTTGTTGGCGAGGCAATAATTCTGTTCACACAGGTTAAATGCCTCGCCAACAAGTTGGCTCCTACGGGTTGATCGGAATCAGCATTTGCAACCGGGCTCTACGCTCCGCCATCGGCACCCCCCCCAATCGCTCCACCGCCGCGTAAAACGCCGGCCAATCTCCATCGACCTGTTTGAACAGCGCGGCAAACGCTGGCACCCATTGGTCGTACAGTCCGAAAGGCAGCAGCTTCGCATTGTTCAGCGGCGCATTGATCCACGCGTCATAGCGCTTGTCGCCCGCCCACTGGCTATCGCGCAATGCGCGGTAGGTGTGGCGCAGCAATTCGAATTCCGCCGCTTTGCCTTCGCGCATCTGCTCGGCATTCAAGGGCTGGCGGTAAAGCCGCTTGAGGCGTTCCCGGGTGTCGAGCACCAACTGGGTGAATTGATCGCGCTGCCGGGATTGCGACAGGCGCTCGGCAGGCAAGCCCCGTGCGGCGCGCCATTGGCGGGTGCCTTCCTGCTCGACAAAGCTGGCGAAGGACTCGTTGAACTCGCTGTCGTCCTTCACGTAGAACTGCTGGTGCGCCAGCTCGTGGAAGATCAAGGTCGCCAGACGTTCATCGCCCCAGCCCAGCATGGAGCTGAGGATCGGATCGTCAAACCAGCCCAGGGTCGAATAAGCCTCGACGCCGCTGACATACACGTCCTGTCCGGCCTGACGTTGCAACGCCGCCGCGCCTCGTGCGCCGCCAACGCTGTAATAGCCGCGATAGGCCACGCATCCGGCAATCGGAAAACAATGGGTGATCGGGTCCAGCGAGAACTCGTCCGTGGCAAACACATTCCAGACCACATACGGTCGGCCCAGATCGGCATACAGGCGATAGCTGCGATTGTCCGGCAAGTGCAACTGACGGCTGGCGAAGGTCCGGGCTTGTTGCGAATGCTCCAGCAGCTGGCGCAGGCGCGGGCTGCGCATCGGGTCGGCGATGACATCCGACACCGGCTGCCTGGCGCGTAGCAGCTGCAACTGACCGCTCACTAACTGGTCGTAATAATTGACGCTGGAACAGCCGCCGAGTAACAGCAGCGCCACCAAAGGCAAGCTGCGCCCCAGGCGGGAAAGGGTAATACTTGGCATGGACCGCCTCAACATTCGAAACATCACGCGTTATGCCGGACAGCACTGCCGTTGCGCAACTATCATCGCTGTCCGTCCATACGGAGCCAACCATGCGCTACCTTTCGCTGATCCTCGCCCTGACTGCCCTGACCGGATGTGCTGGCCCCATGCCCGCGGTGGACCCGCAACAAGCGTGGGTCGATATGCGCACCCTCACCGGCAAGCTGGTGATGGCCGACAAAGTCGACGGCGTGACCACCTACGACGGCCGCTATTTTCAGGTCCCGCCCGGCAGCCACAAGCTGCAGGTGCGCTACGACTACGAAATCAACTACGGCGGTTTCAGCGCGATGAGCGACGATTTTACCGAGCTGACCTGCTACATCGACCTGAAATACGACCATTTCGCGGCGGGGCAGCGCTACATGATCGAGGTGCGCTCCATGCACAACTCCATCACCGCCTGGCTGTTCGACGCGCAGCGCAACGAGCTGGTCGAGCAAGAGGAATCAAACTGCATCTAGCGATCATTTTTCTGATAGATGATCTTTTTCGTGCCGTTGTCGCACGTTCCGACGACCATATTCTGATCGTGGACTTCGTCATTGCTGACGATTTCCAGCGTATAGGAACTGACATTGTTGGCCTGGATCTTGGCTTCGATCTCGGCCTTCAGCTCTTCGCAGGATTTAGGTGCAGCCAGGACACTGGTGGCCATTACTGTCCCTATCACGGCTAATGCAAAACGTTTCATGCTCGACTCCTTCGATACGGTCCGCAACGGGACATCAGGCAGATTACCGCGCCAGCGCTGCAGTGTTTCATAGACCTCAAGGCGCCCATGCAAGTTCGTTCTACGTTGGTCGCGCGGGTCGAACTTCTGCTGCTTTGATCTATCACAGCGGGACGATCATCTGACAGCGAGTAGTAATGAATTCCTCTTTCATCCAGTGGGTTATCCAATATAAAGACGCTCTGACGGTCATGATCAGCATCGGTACGCTGATCGTCTGGGTCATGTACGCACAGTTACTCTTGAACAATTATCGTCGCCAGCGCAGGCCGCGCATCATCATCAATCGCGGCGCTGGCAAGGGCATTGGCTCGCTGTGCCTGATCAGCAACATGAGCGCCGAACCGATCTTCATCAATCAACTCGTGCTGCTGCTCGACACCAATCAGGGTCGGCTGTGCTGCGACGTCACCGACATTCGCGAAGAGAGCAAAGGAGAAATCGATCAGGATCTGGTGCTGCACAACGCCACGCGCCAGGGCCCGCTGGGGACCGGGGATTTCACCCATATCGGCACGTTCGGCGCGTTGATTCAACGCCTGGCGACGCTTCACGCGATCCCGATGCAGGGCCACCTGCCGGGCGAAGGCTGGACGTTTACCGGGCTGGAAGTCCGGGTGATCGCGTTCTATGGCTCTGACAAGGAAGCGATCGGCGCAAGCCGCACGTTCCGGCTGGGTGAGGCCGAGGAGGGCGGTTGCCAGCTGTTTGCTCACACCCGCGAGAGTCGCCAATACAACTCGCACTGGCAGCGTCGGCAAGTGCGTCGGCACTGGATGATGGACGTCGAAGGCTAAAAAAATGACCCGGTCGGTTCAACCGAGCGGGTCATTGGATGCAGCGGGATCAGTTAGCTGACCAGCGTAGCGTCCAGGGTGATTTTGGCGTTCAGCACTTTGGACACCGGGCAGCCTTCTTTGGCCATGGCGGTCAGTTTGTCGAACTGCTCCTGGGTTGCGCCCGGCACTTTAGCCTTCAGGGTCAGGTGTACCGCAGTGATGGCGAAGCCACCTTCGACCTGGTCGAGGGTCACGTCAGCGGTGGTGTCGATGCTTTCAGCGGTGAGGTTTTCGCCGCCCAGAATCATCGACAGCGCCATGGAGAAGCAGCCTGCGTGAGCTGCACCGATCAATTCTTCAGGGTTGGTGCCTTTGCCGCCTTCGAAACGGGCTTTGAAGCCATATGGGGCTTCGCGCAGAACGCCGGTTTCAGTCGAGATGCTGCCGATACCGGTTTTCAGGTCACCTTCCCAATGGGCGGATGCTTTCTTGACGATGCTCATGATGTCTCCTCATGGATACGTGCGAGGTTTCGCACATGGACGAAGGTTCTGAGGATAGCTGGCTTTATAAAGTTCAACGTAGAGGAAAAACCTAGTTATTTAGTAGGATATTTCCTCGCTGGGCATTGAATCTGGAGCATATGCCCTCATTTTCATTCACAGCTGCGGGCTTTTGGTCATCTGCGCGCGTCATGGGCCAGGCCTGCAAAACCACTGATGAGGAGATGTAGCGGCCTATGAAACGTCTTGCCGATGTAAAAATCTCAGTCCTGGACCTGGTGCCCGTGCGCCACGACAAAGGCCCCGCCGAATCCTTGCGCAACTCGCTGGATCTGGCGCAACACGTCGAAAAACTCGGTTACAACCGCTTCTGGGTGGCCGAGCACCACAACATGGATGGCATCGCCAGTTCCGCCACCGCCGTGCTGCTGGGCTATCTGGCGGGCGGCACGTCGACCATTCGTGTCGGCGCTGGCGGCATCATGCTGCCCAATCACGCGCCACTGGTGATCGCCGAACAGTTCGGCACCCTGGCGAGCCTGTATCCGGACCGCATCGATCTGGGCCTGGGCCGCGCGCCCGGTTCCGATCAGCAAACCGCCCGCGCCCTGCGCCGTGAACGCTCCGGCAGCGCCGATGACTTCCCCGAAGACGTCAGTGAGCTGACAGCATTCCTGGGCCCGCGCACCCCGGATCAGCGCGTGATCGCGGTGCCGGGTTCGGGCACCAATGTGCCGATCTGGTTGCTGGGTTCGAGTCTGTTCAGCGCGCAACTGGCAGGCCAGCGCGGGTTGCCCTACGCCTTCGCCTCGCACTTCGCCCCGCGTTACATGCACGAAGCGATTCGCGTCTATCGCAATCACTTCCAGCCTTCGGCGGTGCTCGACAAGCCGTACGTGATGCTCGGGATTCCCTTGGCCGCCGCTGACACCGATGAGCACGCCGAATACCTGGCGACGTCGGTCTATCAGCGCATCCTGGCGCTGATGCGTGGCCAGTCGCTGATGCAGCGTCCACCGGTCAAGAGCATGGAAGGCCTGTGGTTGCCCCATGAGCGCGAAGCGGTGGGTGATTTCCTCGGTCTGGCGATGGTCGGCGGCCCGGAAAAAATCCGCGCCAAGCTGGATGTGCTGCTGGAACAGACCGACGCGGATGAGCTGATCTTCACCTGCGACATGTACGACCACGCCGATCGGCTGCGCTCGTATGAAATCCTCGCCGAGACTGCGCGGGGGTAACCCGTAGGACCGGCTTCAGCCGGGAGCACGCAGTTCAATCCCGTAGGACCGGCTTCAGCCGGGAGAGCGCAGTTCATCCCGTAGGACCGGCTTCAGCCGGGAGAGCGCCCTCTCGGCTGAAGCCGGTCCTACGGGATAGTCGGGTCTTTTTTTGTTTCTGCAATCAGATCAGCCGCGCTGATACACGATTTCCTTGGTGCCGCCTTCACAGCTGCCGACAACTTTCTTGTCGGTCACGCTGCCTATTTCGACGACTTCAAGCGTGTAGGACGTAGCGCCTTTGGCCTGGATCTTTGCGTCGATGTCCGCTTTCACGTCATCACAGGACTTGCCGGCAGCCATGGTGGTACCCGCAATGCTCAACAAACCTACCGCCAACAGTAACTTCTTCATTGGTCTCACTCCTTCGTCAGCCAAAACAGGTCGCTTCAGCACACTAAACAGCACCTGGAAGGACCTGAATACATGAGCCACGCCAACGATTTCGCGACAGCGGGCGGAGTTTATGGCATTGCGCCAGCGTAAAAGTTCAGGCCGGATCAGCTATTGACGATGCGAAAACCGACTTTGAGGGTGACCTGATAGTGGGCGACCTTGCCGTCTTCGATGTGACCACGGGTTTCCAGGACTTCAAACCACTCCAGGTGCTGAAGGCTTTTGCTGGCCTCGGCCAGAGCGTTGTTGATCGCGTCTTCGATAGTGGTGGTCGACGAGCCAACCAGCTCGATCTTCTTGTACGTGTGGTGATCAGTCATGGCAGTTCTCCTAAGGGGTCATTACGAGCGTAGCAGTGATCGCGCTCCATACCTCTGTGGGGAAATTTTGCGGAAAAGTTCAGCGATTTACGAAAACCGCACCGCACTTTCTCAAAACGCCGTAGTCGGAAACAACACACGCCACTCACCTTGCAGGAGAAACATCATGGCTAGTAATTCACTTAGCAAAGCCTCGTTGAAAAGCATGGAAGCGGAAATCGAAAGTCTGCTCAAGTCCCTGGAAAGCCTGAAATCGGACGCATCGGACGAGTCGCGCAGAACACTGAAAAGCCTCAAAGCCAACGCCGAAAGTGCCCTGAGCCATTCGCGCAGCCTGCTCAGCGACGTGTACGAAGACGTCAAGGTCAAGACTCGCGAAACCAGCGTTGCCACCCGTGACTACGCTCAAGAACACCCATGGACTACCGCTGGTGTAGCCGTTGGTGCAGTCGGCCTGCTGGCCGCTTACCTGCTGTGCAAACGCGGTAACTGATTGGTTGCTATTGCGGGTTCCCCGAACGCCTCAGCTCATTTTTTAGCCACTTCGCTAGTGATTGAGCGCGCCCGTCAACGGCACGTTTGGGAACCCACAACGCCAGTTGCGCCGGGGTTTCACTGAAACCCCACGGTGCCACCAGGCGTCCCGCCTTAAGGTCATCTGCAACCAAGGGTTCAGGTGCAATCGCAACACCCAGGCCCGCAACGGCCGCTTCCAGCAAATAATACAAATGCTCAAAACCTTGCCCGTATCGCAAATCCTGCGGATCGATGCCGTTTTGCTGTGCCCAGCTGGGCCAGGCTTGCGGGCGCGATGTGGTTTGCAGCAAGGCCTCGTCGAGTAACGCCTTGGCCGGTGCCTCCCGCATATGCTCAAAGTGCGCGAAACGCGGACTCAAGACCGGGCCGATCCGTTCGCTGGCCAGTTCGAAGACCTGCATGTCCGCCGGCCATGGCGGTTCGGCAAAAATCAGCAGCGCGTCGAGCCCGGGACGACGCGGATCAAGATCGCCTTCCCCAGCCGATAAATGCAGGCGCAGATCCGGCAGCTCGGCATTCAGTCGGCCTAGACGCGGGATGAACCAGCGCGCCAGCAAGCTTCCCGAACAACCCAGCACGAACGGCGCCTCTGCACCGCCCTGACTCAATTCAGCGCAGACGCTGCGCAGGCGGTCAAAAGCATCGCTGCTGGCGTCTCGCAGCCGAACCCCGGCATCTGTGAGTTTCAGGCCACGTCCGTCCTTGATAAACAGCACCACGCCCAAGTGTTCTTCAAGGACTTTCAGCTGACGGCTGACGGCACCGTGCGTAACGTGCAGCTGTTCAGCCGCCTGACTGACGCTGTTCAGACGTGCTGTCGCTTCAAAGGCGCGCAAGGCGTTAAGGGGAGGAAGGTCGCGGCTCATGATATCTGTGAGTTTTCCTGACAGGTTGTGTTGATCTTATCGGTTTTCATCCGGGCTGGCGCTGGTTAAAGTGTGTTCATTGCCGATTCGGCTCCCTCATTCGCTCAACGACCTGGAGGTCCCATGACCCAGTCCAAATTCAGTGCAGGCCCAGATGCAAACGGCCTGTTCGGCTCCTTCGGTGGCCGCTACGTTGCAGAAACCCTGATGCCGCTGGTTCTCGATCTGAACCGCGAGTACGAAGCCGCCAAGGCTGACCCTGAATTCCTTGAGCAACTGGCCTACTTCCAGCGCGACTACATCGGTCGCCCGAACCCGTTGTATTTCGCTGAACGCCTGACCGAGTTCTGCGGCGGCGCGAAAATCTACTTCAAGCGCGAAGAGCTCAATCACACCGGCGCGCACAAGATCAACAACTGCATCGGCCAGGTGCTGCTGGCCATGCGCATGGGCAAAAAACGCCTGATCGCCGAAACCGGCGCGGGCATGCACGGCGTGGCGACGGCCACCGTTGCGGCGCGTTTCGGTCTGCCGTGCGTGATCTACATGGGCGCCACCGACATCGAGCGCCAACAGGCCAACGTCTTTCGCATGAAGTTGCTGGGCGCTGAAATCGTGCCGGTGACTTCCGGCACCGGCACCCTGAAAGACGCCATGAACGAAGCATTGCGCGACTGGGTGACCAACGTCGATGACACGTTCTACCTGATCGGCACTGTTGCCGGTCCGCACCCGTATCCGGCCATGGTCCGCGACTTCCAGTCGATCATCGGCAAGGAAACCAAAGTGCAGATGCAGGAGAAGGAAGGCCGCCTGCCGGACAGTCTCATCGCTTGCGTCGGTGGCGGTTCCAACGCCATGGGCCTGTTCCATCCGTTCCTGGATGACGCCAGCGTGGAAATCATCGGCGTCGAAGCCGGCGGTCACGGCGTGGACACCGACAAGCACGCGGCCAGCCTGAACGGCGGGGTTCCCGGCGTGCTGCACGGCAACCGCACGTACCTGCTGCAAGACACCGACGGCCAGATCACCGACGCGCACTCCATTTCCGCCGGTCTGGATTACCCAGGCATCGGCCCGGAACACGCCTTCCTGCATGAAGTGAAGCGTGTCGAATACGTCAGCATCACCGATGAAGAAGCCCTCGAAGCCTTCCATCATTGCTGCCTGCTCGAAGGCATCATCCCGGCCCTGGAAACCGCCCACGCCCTGGCTGAAGCCATGAAGCGCGCCACCAATCTGCGCGACGATCACCTGATGGTGGTGTGCCTGTCCGGGCGTGGCGACAAAGACATGCAAACCGTCATGAATCACATGGCCGCCGCTGAAAAGAATCAGGAGATCCTGGCATGAGCCGCCTCGAACAACGCTTTGCCCAGCTGAAAACCGAAGGCCGTGCCGCGCTGGTGACCTTCATCACCGCTGGCGACCCTGGCTACGACACTTCGCTGAAAGTCCTCAAGGGCTTGCCAGCGGCGGGCGCTGACGTGATCGAGTTGGGCATGCCCTTCACCGATCCGATGGCGGACGGCGTTGCCATTCAGCTAGCCACGCTGCGCGCGCTGGACGCCGGGCAGACACTGCCGAAAACCCTGAAGATGGTTGAAGAGTTCCGCGTCGACGACCAGACCACGCCAATCGTGCTGATGGGTTACTACAACCCGATTCACCGGTTTGGCGTAGAGGCCTTTGTCGCCGCAGCCAGGCAAGCGGGCGTTGATGGCCTGATCATTGTTGACCTGCCGCCTGAGCATGACTCCGAACTGGCGACTCCGGCTCAGGCATCGGGCATCGACTTCATTCGTCTGACCACGCCAACCACCGACGACGTGCGCCTGCCCCGCGTGCTGGAGCGCAGCTCCGGTTTCGTCTACTACGTTTCGGTTGCCGGTGTGACGGGCGCAGGTTCGGCCACCACGCAACACGTCGAAGGCGCCATCGAACGCTTGCATCGCCATACCAGCCTGCCGATTTGCGTCGGTTTCGGCATCCGCACCCCCGAGCAAGCCGCCGCCATCGCGCGTCTGGCTGACGGTGTTGTGGTGGGTTCGGCACTGGTTGATCAGATCGCCAATGCCGCTTCGCCGGAGCAGGCGGTGGATGGCGTATTGAGCTTGTGCGCCGCGCTGTCGCAAGGCGTGCGCAACGCTCGAATCGGCTAAAGGTAAAGTTCCTGATACAAAGGAATCAACGCCCTGGCGCAGGTTCCAAGTAGTCAGGCAAAGGGGTTCAAGGCTGATGCCTTGAACCCCTTTTTGCTGACTTGAATTATCCAGGAGCAACACATGAAACTGCCGAACCGTTTGATTGCAGGGCTGGGCATCTTGATGATCAGCGCCAGTCCGCTGTTGCAAGCAGCGCCGCAAGATCAGCGCGGTGACCATGACGATAATCGCCCGGGCCAGCAACAAGGCCAGGGTCCGCAGAACAATGGCGGACACGATCAGGGCAACGGCAAGAACAACAACAACCGCGGTAACGACAACCGTCCGCAGCAGCAGGCGCATCAGGACAACCGTGGCGGCAATCGCCCGCCCGAGAATTTTGATGACGTGCGTCACACCATTCAGCAACACCGTGACGTGATCGGCCGAGGCAAGCCGCTGCCGCCGAACATCCATGTGGTCAAAGGCCATCGCCTGCCACCAGGCTACGGCAAACGCCTCGACGCGCGCTCGCTGCAACACCTGCCGCATTACGAAGGCTACGAATGGCGCCGCACCGGCACCGACATCGTGCTGATCGCCGGGGGCACCGGGATTGTGTATGCGATTCTGGACGGTGTTCTGAACTGATTATCTGAGGCCTCCTCGGGGACAATTCCCCTCCTACCGGGTTGCTCGGTAGGACCGGACTTGTCCGGGAAGGCGCCATGTCGGTCGACACAGAGGCCGGATCTGCTCGCCTTTTCTCGGGGACAAGTCCCTTCTGCCGGGTTATGGAGTATTCATTTCATCAACGCTTGAACATCCCCACATCCAGCGGCCGCACGGCACCCATCCAGATTGCGTGCTCGGTATGGTCCGCCAGGTCATCACCGGTCAGCGGATGGATCAGCACCACCAAACCCTGCCGATTGAGCGACAGCCACAGCATCAAGTCCGCGAACTGCCCGTGATCAAAAGCCAGCTGGCAGCTCCAGTCCACATGCGGGCCGACCAGCCGCTCGTGAATCCGCCCCATCTGCACACCAAATCGCTCAGCCGCCGCCTCACATAAGGCGCGGGCCTGTTCGATGGTGTCTGCGTCGAAATAGACATGGGCGTGATAGCCCTGAATCTCTGGCATTTACCTGGTCTCCCCTGGAAATTGGCTGAACGCTGCATACCGCTGCGAGTCTGAATCTTTGCGTGAGTTATCCACAGACCTGGATCAATTCCTATGAAGAATGCAGAAACACCTGTCATAAAAATCGTCCTGTTCGGCGCGATCAGCAGCCTGGGCAGCGCGCTGATGGCTGAAATGCTGCGCCGTCAGCATGAAGTCATCGCCATTCTCGACGACTTGAACGCCCTCGCGCCAAGGCCGGGACTGCGCACCAAAGTCGGCAGCCTGTTCGATGCCGAGCGCGTCAGTGAAAGCATAGCGGGCAGCTCAGCGGTGATTTGTCTGCTGGATGCCAAGGTCTTGCCGGTCGGCGCTGAACATGACCAGGCTGACCGCGATCTGGATGTTCAGGAACAGACGCGCGCCACGCAAACCTTGCTCGCCGGCATGCAGCGCATGGACAGCAAGCGCTTGATTCTGGTGAGTGATTTTGCCGACATGGACGACTCCCTGCCAATGTTCCAATCCCTGCGCGCCAGCGACGTTAGCTGGACACTGGTCAACGCGCCCCAAGGCGTGGCGGGCTTGAGCATCGAGCATTTCAGCCAGGTCAGCAGCAGCCTCGAACCCGGCCTGGCCGAACCCCTGGAGCGCCTCGCCCGGGTAGCCGCCGGGATCGCCGATGAGTTGCGTCTGAATCTGCATGTACGCGAGTTGGTGAATTTTTTGGTGTGACATTTACAGTTCGCTTGCACCGCGACGCAGCACACAGCATCCCGTAGGACCGGCTTCAGCCGGGAGGGCAGAAGGTCTGACGACGCAACTGTCGCGAATGTACCGGCTAGCTCCCGGCTAAAGCCGGTCTTACGGGATGTATTCAAACTCAAGGCGGTATTTATCCGGCATCACACCGCAATCGAAGGCAACGGCCGTCCCGCCAAGTCATCACCGCTGCGCGCTTGTTCGCTGGCCAGCCAATCGACGAATTGCTGTACCACCTGCACCCGGCGTTTGCGTTGCGGCAGGACGACGTAATAGCCGAAACCGGAAATCGCCGAAGCGGCAATGGGTCGGCAGAGCAGCGCTTGATCAATTAGCGCGTCGACCAGATGCCGCCAGCCGATGGCCACGCCTTGCCCGGCAATCGCCGCCTGGATCAACAGCGTGTAGTTGTCGAAGCGCAACTGACCGGGCGCCGGGGCCTGCGGGATGTTCAGGGCGCGGAACACGCCCGCCCAGTCGAACCAGTTGCTGCTGCCTTCGCCACGCAAGTGCAGCAGCGGAAACTCGCGCAGCACGTCGGTAGGCAGTGGCGGCTCGCGACCGGCCAGCAATTGCGGGCTGCACACCGGGAACACTTCCTCGCTGAACAGCCAGCGACTTTCGCCTTGCTTGAAACGCCCGTCGCCAAACAGGATCGCCACGTCGATATCGGCGCGCAACATGTTGTGCGTGCGTTCGCTGGTGACCAGGCTGACGTCCACATCCGGATTGGCCTTATGAAAGCGGTGCAGGCGCGGCATCAGCCAATAGGCGGCGAAGGCGAAGTCGGTGGCGACCTGCAACACCTCGTGCTGGCTCTGATGGGTGATCGCGACCAGGCCGCTGTCCATCGACTGCAATCCGGTCTGCACATGGCTGAACAGTACTTCGCCCGCTTCGGTCAGTTCGATGCCGCGATAGATGCGGTCGAACAACCGCGTCGCCAGCTGTTCTTCAAGGCGCTTGATCTGCTGGCTGACGGCGGGCTGCGTGGTGCCCAGCTCGATTGCCGCAGCGGTAAAACTACGCAAACGGGCGGCGGCTTCGAACGCGCGAAGCAGATCCAGCGACATATCACCAAGCGCTTCAAACATAAGCTGGGCTTATCCTAGGTATTGTTTTGCGTGGGCTTTACCTTAAACCCCATGGGTCTCATCCTCAAGCGCAGCACTTTCGCATAAATATTCACTATGGGATGCCGCGAACTACATGAAGCGCAAAAACATACTTTTTATCATGGCCGATCAAATGGCCGCGCCGATGTTGCCGTTCTACGCTTCATCTCCAGTCAAAATGCCCAATTTGAGTCGCCTCGCCGCTGAAGGCGTGGTGTTTGACGCTGCTTACTGCAACAGCCCGCTGTGTGCGCCATCGCGTTTCACTCTGGTGAGCGGCCAGCTCCCGAGCAAGATCGGCGCCTATGACAACGCGGCGGACTTCCCGGCGGATGTCCCGACTTACGCGCATTACCTGCGGCGCCTGGGCTACAAGACGGCGTTGTCCGGCAAGATGCACTTCTGCGGCCCGGATCAACTGCACGGCTACGAAGAACGCCTGACCAGCGACATCTATCCGGCCGATTACGGCTGGTCGGTGAACTGGGACGCGCCGGACGTGCGCCCGACCTGGTATCACAACATGGCGTCGGTGCTGCAAGCCGGGCCGTGCGTGCGCACCAATCAGCTGGACTTCGACGAAGAAGTGGTCTTCAAGGCCCAGCAGTATCTGTTCGATCACGTGCGCAACGATGGCGACCAGCCGTTTTGCCTGACGGTTTCCATGACCCATCCCCACGATCCGTACACCATCCCGAAACCGTTCTGGGATCTGTACAGCGACGACGAAATCCCGCTGCCGGAATTCCAGCCGGATCAAGCCGATCAGGACCCGCATTCCCAGCGCCTGATGAAAGTCTATGATCTGTGGGACAAACCGCTGCCGGATGACAAGATTCGCGATGCGCGTCGGGCTTATTTCGGTGCGTGCAGCTACATCGACAGCAACGTCGGCAAGCTGGTGCAGACCCTTGAAGAATGCGGCCTGGCTGAAGACACGATCATCGTGTTCTCCGGCGATCACGGCGACATGCTCGGCGAGCGTGGCCTCTGGTACAAAATGCACTGGTTCGAGATGTCGGCGCGGGTGCCGATGCTGGTTTATTCGCCGGGCCAATTCAAAGCCGGGCGGGTGACGGCAGCGGTGTCCACCGCCGACCTGTTGCCGACCTTCGTGGCCATGGCTGAAGGTGAACTCAACGAAGGCTTGCCGCTGGATGGCCGTTCTCTGCTACCGCATTTGATCGGTGAAGGCGGGCATGATGAGGTGTTCGGCGAATACATGGCCGAAGGCACCAACAGCCCGTTGATGATGATCCGGCGCGGCGCGTACAAATTCATTTATTCGGAGCAGGACCCGTGCCTGCTGTTCGATATTCATAACGATCCAAAAGAGCGGGAAGAGCTGAGCCAATCGGCCGCTCACCAGCAACTGTTCAATGACTTCCTGGCCGAAGCACGGGCCAAGTGGGATATACCGGCGATACACCACCAGGTGCTCGCCAGCCAACGCCGGCGGCGCTTTGTCGCTGAGTCGCTGGCACTCGGCAAGCTGAAGAGTTGGGATCACCAGCCGCTGGTAGACGCCAGTCAGCAGTACATGCGCAACCATATCGATCTAGACGATCTGGAGCGCAAGGCACGTTATCCACAACCTTGACTCTGCCCAAAAAAACGAAAACATAGGGGAAGTTAATGAAGACGTTATCCACAACACTTGCGGTTGGTGTCATGGCTTTGAGCAGCTGGTCGGCGTTTGCTGCCGATGAGAGCTGCAGCACCGTGAAGATGGCGGACCCAGGCTGGAGCGATATCGCTGCTACCAACGCCATCGCCGGTATCCTGCTCGAAGGCATGGGCTACAAGGCCAAAGTCGACACGCTGGCGGTGCCGATTGCTTACGGCGGCCTGAAGGACGGCAAGATCGACGTCTTCCTGGGCAACTGGATGCCGGCGCAGCAGGGCTTCTACGACAAGTTCGTCGCCACCGGCGATGTAACGCAATTGTCAAAAAACCTCGACGGCACCGAATTCACCCTCGCCGTGCCGGACTACGTCTGGGATGCCGGGGTGCATAACTTCGCCGACCTGAACAAATTCGCCGACAAGTTCGGCAAGAAGATTTACGGCATCGGCTCGGGCGCTCCGGCGAACCTGTCGTTGCAGGAAATCATCAAGAAAAACGAATTTGATCTGGGCGGCTGGAAGCTGGTCGAGTCCAGCGAGCAGGCAATGCTCGCCGAAGTGAATCGCAACGTGAAGAAAGGCACGTTCGTGACCTTCCTCGGCTGGACGCCGCACCCGATGAACGTGCAGATCAAGGGCATGCATTACCTCAAGGGCGGCGAAAAATATTTCGGCGACACCGGCACGGTTCACACCCTGACCCGTAAAGGCTACGCTGCCGCCTGCCCGAACGTGGGCAAGCTGCTGACTAACCTGACGTTCACTCAGGACATGGAAAACAGCATCATGGCGGACGTGACCAATAACAAGGTCAGCAATGCCGCTGCTGCCAAAGCCTGGATCAAAGCCAACCCAGCGGTGCTGGACAAGTGGCTCGACGGCGTGAAAACCATCGATGACAAAGAGGCGTTGCCGGCGGTGAAGGCGACGTTGTAAACGTAGGAGCGAACTTGTTCGCGAGGCGATAATCCTGCATACACAGGAACCTCGCCAACAAGTTGGCTCCTACAGCTGTCCTGCAATCCTTTTAAGAGAGTTTCATGGGTTGGCTCAATCGCCACACATTCCTGCCTTTTCTCGCCTGGCTCCCCCGGCAGACCCGCGCCAGCGTGGGCCGCGATGCCGTGGTGGGGTTGAGCGGGGCGGTTCTGGCCTTGCCGCAATCCATCGCTTACGCCTTGATCGCCGGCCTGCCGCCTGAATACGGTTTGTACGCCGCTATCGTTCCGGTGCTGATCGCGTGTTTATGGGGTTCATCCTGGCATCTGATCTGCGGACCGACCGCTGCGATTTCCATCGTGCTCTACGCCAGCATCAGCCCGCTGGCGGTTCCGGCCAGTCAGGACTACATCGGCCTGATCCTGTTACTGACGTTCATTGCCGGGGTTTTCCAGCTGTTGCTGGGCATGCTGCGTTTTGGCGCGCTGGTCAATTTCGTCTCGCATTCCGTAGTGCTGGGCTTCACCCTCGGCGCAGCGGTGGTCATTGCCCTGGGGCAAATGCCAAACCTGCTGGGCATCGACCTGCCCAGCCAGACCACAGCGCTCAATAGCCTGATGGCCGTGCTTGATCATCGGGGCGAAATCGATAAAACGTCGCTGATTCTTGGACTGCTGACCCTGTCCCTGGGCGTCGGCCTGAAGATTATGGTGCCACGCTGGCCAACGCTGCTGATCACTCTGGTATCGGCCAGCCTGCTGGTCTGGCTGTGGCCGGCGATGTTCGGCCATGTGAAAACCGTCAGCGCGTTCGTTGGCCACTTGCCGCCGTTCAGCCCGCTGCCGCTGGACCTGGAGCTGATCCTTAAATTGCTGCCGAGCGCCGTTGCCGTGGGCATGCTCGGGCTGGTCAACAGCCTGTCGATTGCCCGCTCGCTGTCGTCGCGCTCGCAGCAGTTACTCGACGCCAATCAGGAAGTCCGCGCGCAAGGCCTGTCGAACATGGTCGGCGCGCTGTTCTCCGGTTATCTGTCGGCCGGGTCGTTCACCCGCGCCGCGCTGAGTTTCGAAGCCGGGGCGAGGTCGCCATTGGCTGGCGTGTTTTCCGCGTTATGGGTTGCGCTGTTCGCGGTGGCGGGCGCGTCGTTGATTTCGCACATTCCGATCCCGAGCATGGCGGCGTCGATCCTGCTGATTTGCTGGGGCCTGATTGATCGGCGCGGTATCCGCGCGTTGTTCCGGGTCAGCCGTGCGGAGTTTCTGGTGATGGCGCTGACCTGCCTGGCGACGCTGTTGCTGGAGCTGCAAACGGCGATTTATGCGGGGGTGCTGGCCTCGTTATTCTTTTACCTCAAACGCACCTCGCAACCCCGCGTGCAGCAGTGGCGCGATGGCGATGAAGACATCATGCGCGTCGGCGGTTCGATTTTTTTCGGCGCCAGCCACTACCTGCAAACGCGCCTGCAACGCACTGAAGGCAAACATGTGGTGATCGACGCGCAGCAGATCAACTTCATCGACTATTCAGGCGTCGAGATGCTGCATCAGGAGGCCCGCCGCTTGCGCCTTCACGACCGCACCCTGACCCTGCGCCGCGCGCGGCCGCAAGTCATCGAAGAGCTGCAAAAGCTGGAAGGGGCGGACAAATGCCCCATTCAATTCGAAGATTAGTGTAGGACCGGCTTCAGCCGGGAGGACGTTCTCCAGCCAAAGCCGGTCCCACGGAATCAGGGAAGTTACACGGGCACAGCCTCAGCCCGCCAGCTGACGCCGAAGCTCAGCCAGCACCGGCGTTGAATCCGGGCGCACGCCACGCCACAGCAGGAACGCTTCGGCGGCCTGTTCGACCAGCATGCCCAAACCATCAACGGATTGCGCCGCGCCATGCTCGCTCGCCCAACGGCAGAACGCGGTGGGTTCCTTGCTGTACATCATGTCGTAGCAGAATGTATGGCCAGCCTGGATCAGACTCGGCGAAATCGGCGGCAGCTCACCGGCGAGGCTCGCGGAAGTGGCGTTGATAATCACGTCCACGGACTCTTCCAGCCAATCGAAACCACTGGGGAACACCGGCCCCAGATCGGCGAACTGTTGCGCCAGTTGCTCGGCTTTTTCGACCGTGCGGTTGGCGATGACCAGCACCGCCGGGCGTTCGGCCAGCAAGGGTTCCAACGCGCCACGCACCGCGCCGCCAGCGCCCAGCAGCAACACGCGCTTGCCGCGCAGGCTGATGCCGCAATTGACGGTCAAATCGCGAACCAGGCCCGCGCCATCGGTGTTGTCGCCAAGCAAGGTGCCGTCGGCCAGTTTGCTCAAGGTGTTGACCGCGCCGGCACGCCGGGCGCGCTCGGTCAGGCTGTCGGCCATGCGGAACGCCTGCTCCTTGAACGGCACGGTGACGTTGGCGCCACGTCCTTCATTGAAAAACGCCTGGGCGAACGCCGTGAAGTCATCCAGCGGCGCCAGCGCGGTCCGGTAATCCAGCGCCTGGCCGGTTTGCTCGGCGAACAGGCGATGAATCAGCGGGGATTTGCTGTGGCTGATCGGGTTGCCGAAGACGACGTAGTGATCCATTGGGTTTCCTGAAGCATGACGGGTGAATATTGAATGTGTGGGAGCGAGCTTGCTCGCGAATGGCCCGTAGGAGCGACTTTAGTCGCGAAGGCGTCAATTGCCCTCCCGGCTAAAGCCGGTCCTACAAAACTGAATCACCCCAACGCCAACCAGTCCCGATCCTGCAGGAAATACTCGGTCAGGCGCGCTTCTTCGCTGCCTGGCGCGGCTTTCCAGTCGTAGCCCCAACGCACTTGCGGCGGCAGCGACATCAAAATCGATTCGGTACGCCCGCCCGATTGCAGGCCGAACAGCGTGCCTCGGTCGTAAACCAGGTTAAATTCCACATAACGACCCCGGCGGAATTCCTGGAATTCGCGTTGCTGCACGGTATACGCGGCGGCTTTGCGTCGGCGCACGATGGGCAGGTACGCATCGATGAAGGCGTCACCAATGGCACGGATGAAGGCGAAGCTGGTGTCGAAATCCCACTGATTCAGGTCGTCGAAGAACAAGCCGCCAATGCCGCGCGGCTCGTTGCGATGCTTGATGTGGAAGTAGGTGTCGCACCAGGCTTTGTAGCGCGGGTAAACGTCGGCCCCGAACGGCGCGCAGGCCTTTTCGGCGACGCGGTGCCAATGCACGCAATCGGCTTCGACGCCGTAATACGGGGTCAGGTCAAAACCGCCGCCGAACCACCAGACCGGCTCTTCGCCGTCTTTTTCCGCGATGAAAAAGCGCACGTTGGCGTGGGAAGTCGGCACGTGCGGGTTGTGCGGATGGATCACCAACGACACGCCCAACGCCTCGAAGCCTCGTCCGGCCAGTTCGGGGCGATGCGCGCTCGCCGACGGCGGCAGACCCGTGCCGAATACGTGGGAAAAGTTCACGCCGCCCTTCTCGATGACAGTGCCGTTCTCGATGACCCGGGTACGGCCACCGCCACCGGCCGGCCGCGTCCACGCGTCTTCGACAAAATGCGCGCCGCCGTCTTCGTGCTGCAAAGCGGCGCAAATTCGGTCCTGCAAGTCGAGCAGGTAGGTTTTGACGGCGTCGGTGCGAGTAGATGACATGTCGATCCCTTTAAAAGCTGCAAACGACTGAGCGCCCGTTCTGAAAGGGCCACAGCGAAATTGGGGCGTAGCATACCACCGGCCCGCCGCGCGCCGCAGTTGACGAAGACCAGGTGAAGGAGTCCGATAGGCCCCCTTACATTCTTGTTTCGATTCATGACGGAGAGAGCAAATGGCAAAGCGTATCCAGTTCAGCACTACCGGCGGCCCGGAAGTTCTCGAGTATGTGGACTTCGAACCTGCCGAGCCAGGCCCGCAACAGGTACGTGTGCGCAACCAGGCCATCGGCCTGAATTTCATCGACACCTATTACCGCAGCGGGCTGTATCCAGCGCCGTCGATGCCATCGGGCATGGGTAATGAAGGGGCGGGCATCGTCGATGCGGTGGGCAGCGAAGTGACGCGCTTCAAGGTTGGCGACCGCGTGGCTTACGGCACTGGCCCGCTGGGCAGCTATAGCGATCTGCATACATTGCCTCAGGATCATCTGGTGCATTTGCCGGAAGCGATCAGCTTCGAACAGGCCGCTGCCGTGATGCTCAAGGGCCTGACCGTGCAGTACCTGCTGCGCCAGACCTATGACGTGAAATCGGGTGACACCATTTTGTTCCACGCGGCCGCCGGTGGCGTAGGCTCGCTGGCCTGCCAGTGGGCGAAGTCGTTGGGCGCAAAAGTCATCGGCACGGTCAGCTCGGCTGAAAAAGCCGCACACGCCAAAGCCCTGGGCGCGTGGGAAACCATCGATTACAGCCATGAAGATGTCGCCAAGCGCGTACTGGAACTGACTGACGGCAAGAAATGCCCGGTGGTCTACGACGGTGTAGGTCAGGACACCTGGCTGACCTCGCTCGATTGCGTGGCGCCGCGTGGCCTGCTGGTCAGTTTCGGCAATGCGTCCGGGCCGGTAGCTGGCGTCAATCTGGGCATCCTCGCGCAGAAAGGCTCGCTGTACGTGACGCGCCCGACGCTGGGCTCTTACGCCAATAACGCCGAGAACCTGCAACACATGGCTGACGAGCTGTTCGAAATGGTCGCCAGCGGCAAACTGAAGGTCGACAACATCCAGCAATACGCCCTCAAGGACGCCGCCAAAGCGCAGATCGAACTGTCGGGCCGACGCACGACGGGTTCGACTATTCTGGTGCCTTGATTTAAAAAACCGGAACGCATTTCTGTAGGACAGGCTTTAGCCGGGAGAAACCCGGCGCACTCTGGAGATTTCTATCGCCGGGAATGACGCCCTCCCGGCTAAAGCCGGTCCTACGATCTCCTCAATGCTGTTAACCCGCGCGAACTACCTGCCCGGTAGCGATATCGCGTATCACACTGGGGTTGCGGCGGCCGCCCAGGTTGCCGCCGAGCACGCCATCGATCTGGCCCCGGAAATACTGCTCGACACGTATCCGCGTGCGGGCAGCCGGGCGGCCGGCCGGGTTGGCCGAGGTCGAAATCAGCGGCCCGACCAGCGCGCACAGTTCACGCACAGTCGGGTGATCGCTGACACGCAAGGCCACGGTTTCATGAACCCCGGTAATCCATTCGGGCAACAGGTTTTGATGAGGCACCAGCCAGGTATTCGGCCCCGGCCAGGTGCTGGCCATGCGGTCCAGCCACAGTTCCGGGAAGTCCTCGAACAGGAAATCGAACTGGCGGATATTGTCGGCAACCATGATCAGGCCCTTCTCCACAGGCCGTGACTTGATCGCCAGCAAGCGATACACCGCCTCTTCATCCCATGGATCACACCCCAAACCCCATACCGCCTCGGTTGGGTAGGCAATTACCGCACCGGCGCGAATCTCGCGAGCGGCTTGTTGCACACGCCAACTGCTGACCATTGGTTACATCTCCGATAAACACTGCGAGCAGTTTAACCTTAGCGCGCGCGGCCGAACCATCGTCCCGCTTCACTGGCGATATGCCCGTCCAGCTCAAGCTCGGTCAACGCCGCCAGGACTTTGGGCAACGGCCAGCCACTGGACACTGCAAGCGCTTCGCTGGTCTGCGGCGCCGCATAAAGCAGCGCGAGCAGCGGATGGCGCGGCGCAGCCAGGGATTCGGGGGACGCGCAGGCAGGTGCCTGAACCTGCCAGCCGCGCAAGGCTTCGAGAATGTGCTCGACCGTTTCCACCAGCACCGCGCCATCTCGGATCAGCTGATGGCAGCCGCGGGCGCCGGGGTGATGAATCGAGCCGGGAATGGCGTACACCTCACGCCCTTGCTCAGCCGCCAGCCGCGCCGTAATCAACGAGCCGCTGGCGACGCTGGCCTCGACCACCAGCACGCCAAGGGACAAACCGCTGATGATCCGGTTGCGTCGCGGGAAGTTGCTGGCGACCGGTCCGGCATCCAATGGGAACTCGGAAACCACCGCGCTGCCTTCGGCGGCCATCCTCGCGGCCAACTGACGATTGCGCTGTGGATAAAGTTTTTCGAGGCCGGTGCCGAGTACGCCGACTGTCGCGCCGCCGACATCCAGCGCGCCTTGGTGCGCGGCGGCGTCGATGCCCAGCGCCAGACCGCTGGTAATCACAAATCCGGCGCCCGCCAGGCTGCGCGCGAAAGCCGCTGCGGTATCCAGTCCGGGGCGCGACGCGCGACGACTGCCGACCATGCCCAGTTGCGGACGTTCCAGAATTGCGAGGTCGCCTGCGACGAAGAGCAGCGGGGGTGGATCGGGAATTTCCGCGAGTAAGGCCGGGTACTCCGGAGCGTCCCACATCAATAGATGCTGGCCCGGACGCTCCAGCCAGACCAATGCAGCGCTTGCGCCATCGCGAACACTGGGCTCGCGTCGCGCCTCGGCACAGGCCGAGGGCAGGCCCAATGCGCGCCATGCACTGGCCGGCGCGGACAGGGCCGAGGAGCCGGAACCGAATGCATCAATAAGCTTACGAAAACGCTTGGGGCCGACCTCCGGCAAGCGGTGCAAGCGCAGGCGCGCTTCAAGTTCAGCAGGCGAAGAGGCAGCTTTTTCGAACAGCGGCATGAGATCTTCCTTGATCTGTAGCCCACCTCAGCGGCGGGCCAACCTGTGGATAACTCTGTTGACAACTATTTGATAACTGTTGGTTTTCAACCAGAATTTGTATCAATTCTGCAACATGTGGCTAGGGGTTGCGGACCTTGTCCATAATCTCCAAAGATCGGTTGGCATGCAAAACCAGACCGTAGCTGAGTTTGTCGTAGGTTCGGAAAACCATCAGCAACCCGGATCGCTCATCAGGAATTTTGACTTGTTCACCGGTGATGCGATCCCGGACCATCTCGCCGGTTTTGAAGATGGCCAGGACATTGCCTTCTTCCAGGCCGTCGCGCTTGCCCTTGTCCAGCGTGACCACGTCAAATACGCCGATTTGCGTGACGCCACGCGGGACATCAAGAATCAAACCATCGATGTTGGTCTTGGGCGCACTCGGCAAGAAGCTCGAATTGATCGCGCGCTCTTCACTGACGAACAAACGATCGCCCAGGCGCACTTCCTGAACGGCACGGCGTAGCGTCAGGGTCGATACGTCACCTTCTGTCGCAATTATTTCGCCACCGCCGATGTCGTCGGCGTTGATACCGAGCACTTCCTGGGTCACCGGATCGGTGTACGTCTTGCCCTGACGGAAGATGCCATACACCGGATGCGCCGGGTCGACCGTGCCTCGGGCGTAGATTCGATCGCCCACGCCGCTGAGCACGCGCTCGGCGTTGCCGGCAACGATGTAAGGGGCTTCATCAAACTGCGCGGGATCATCGACGATGCGGTTGCTGAGCAGAAACGCATTGATCGCGCCCAGCGGAATACTCGGGATGGCCTCGATCATGGGCGTGCTGCGTACGCTCGGCGAGAGTTTGATCGTGCCACGGGATTCGCCCCGGTTGAGCACGATGCGCGGCTGGCCGTCGATATAGACCAACGATAGCGAATCGCCGGGATAGATCAGATCGGGGTCGTGAATCTGCGGATTGGCTCTCCAGATCTCGCGCCATTTCCATGGTTCGCTGAGAAATTTGCCGGAAATGTCCCAAAGCGTGTCACCTGCAACAACCGTGTAACGCTCCGGATGGCCTTCCCTGAGTTGCACTTGCGCCTGCACAAGACCGGTCGAGGCCAACAGCAGCAGGGCGAGTAGTGATTTCCTCATGCAGTGAATCCCTTTATCATGTTGCTTTGCGTGAACATAGAGCCCCATCAGGCTCGGTTTCAAAAAACTGGTTGCTCCGCTTCGACGTCTCAAGCCCGGCAGCCGATTTTGACTTTACCCTACAAGTGCAGCTCTTACGTATATGGCTATTTTAAACATCCTCGAATTTCCCGATTCGCGCCTTCGCACCATCGCCAAACCTGTGGCTGAGGTGGACGACGGCATTCGCCAGTTGGTCGACGACATGTTTGAAACCATGTACGAAGCGCCAGGCATCGGTCTTGCTGCAACGCAAGTCAATGTGCATAAGCGCGTCGTGGTCATGGACCTCAGCGAAGACCGCAGCGAGCCACGGGTTTTCATCAACCCGCAAATCGAAACCCTGACCGACGAAGTCGACCAGTATCAGGAAGGCTGTCTTTCGGTGCCAGGCTTCTATGAGAACGTCGACCGCCCGCAGAAAATCCGCATCAAGGCCCTGGATCGTGACGGCAAGCCGTACGAGGAAGTCGCCGAAGGTCTGCTGGCGGTATGCATCCAGCATGAATGCGATCACCTGAACGGCAAACTGTTCGTCGATTACCTGTCCAACCTCAAGCGCGACCGGATCAAGAAGAAGCTGGAAAAACTGCACAAGCAGAACGCTTGAAGTCGCTGGCGATTCGGCCGTAGGACCGGCTTTGGCCGGGAGGGCATTCTCGCGGCTAAAGCCGCTCCTACGACCGGATCGCGCTCCGCAGAGCGACCCCGGTCCCACAGATCACCCCCCTTTCCCTACGAGAAGCCCATGACTGAGCCACTGCGCATCGTCTTCGCCGGCACCCCCGAATTTGCCGCCGAACACCTCAAGGCCTTGCTCGACAGCCCTTACCAGATCATCGCCGTCTACACCCAGCCTGATCGCCCGGCAGGTCGTGGACAAAAGCTGATGCCCAGCCCGGTCAAGCAGCTCGCCTTGCAACATGACATCCCGGTGCTGCAACCGCCGACCCTGCGCGATGCAGCGGCCCAGGCCGAACTGGCGGCGCTCAAGCCGGATCTGCTGGTGGTGGTTGCTTATGGCCTGATCCTGCCGCAAGTGGTGCTGGATATCCCGCGTCTGGGCTGCATCAACAGTCATGCCTCGCTGCTGCCGCGCTGGCGTGGGGCCGCGCCGATTCAGCGGGCCGTGGAAGCGGGCGATGCAGAAAGCGGCGTGACCGTGATGCGCATGGAACTGGGTCTGGACACCGGCCCGATGCTGCTCAAGGCGGTGACGCCGATTACCGGCGAAGACACGGGCGGCACGCTGCATGATCGTCTTGCCGAACTCGGCCCACCGGCGGTTCTGCAAGCCATCGCGGGTTTGGCCGACGGTTCGCTGGTCGGCGAAGTGCAGGACGACAGCCTCGCCACTTACGCCCACAAACTGAACAAAGACGAAGCACGCATCGACTGGAATCGTCCGGCCGTTGAGCTTGAACGACTGGTGCGCGCTTTCAATCCGTGGCCAATCTGCCACAGCACACTCAATGGCGAAGCCTTGAAAGTGCTGGCCGCCAGCATTGCCGAAGGGCAGGGCGCGCCGGGTGAAATTCTCGCCGCCAGCAAGGACGGTCTGATTGTCGGCTGTGGCGAAGGCGCCTTGCGCCTGACCCGCCTGCAACTGCCCGGCGGCAAGCCGCTGAATTTCACTGATCTGTTCAACAGTCGCCGCGAGAAATTCGCCGTCGGCACCGTGCTCGGCCAACCGGTAGCGGGTCAATGAACCCGCGTCTGGCCGCCGCCAAGGCGCTGGCAGCTGTACTCAGCGGCAAGGCATCGCTGAACAGTTCGTTACCGACCCAGATGGACAAAGTTGAAGTTCGCGATCGCGGCCTGACGCAAGACCTCGCATTCGGCACCGCCCGCTGGCAGCCACGGCTGTCGGCGCTGGCAGAAAAACTGCTGCAAAAACCTTTCAAGGCCGCCGATGCCGACGTCGAAGCATTGCTGCTGGTGGGTTTGTATCAGCTGCTCTACACGCGCATTCCCGCCCACGCCGCCATCGGTGAAACCGTCGGTTGCGCCGACAAGCTGAAAAAGCCTTGGGCCAAGGCCTTGCTCAACGCCGTATTGCGCCGCGCCCAACGGGAAAGCGAAGCGCTGTTGGCCGAGCTGGAACATGATCCGGTGGTGCGTACTTCTCACCCGCGCTGGCTGCAAAAGGCCTTGAAAGCCGCCTGGCCGGAACACTGGGAAGCGATCTGCGCCGCCAACAACGCGCATCCGCCGATGATCCTGCGGGTCAATCGTCGGCATAACAGCCGTGATCAATATTTGCAGCTATTGGCCGCCGCCGACATTGCAGCCAACGCCTGCACGTTCAGCCAGGACGGCATTTTGCTGACTGAACCCTGCGATGTGCGCAACCTGCCGGGCTTTGCCGAAGGCTGGATCAGCGTGCAGGACGAAGCGGCGCAACTGGCCGCCGATCTGCTGGAGCTGGCGCCCGGTCAACGCGTGCTCGATGCCTGCTGCGCACCCGGCGGCAAGACCTGCCATTTGCTGGAAGTCCAACCGGCGCTGGCCGGTGTGGTCGCTGTGGATCTGGAAGCCAAGCGTCTGGTGCGTGTGCGGGAAAACCTCGCCCGTCTTGGCCTGAGCGCCGAGTTGATCGCTGCCGACGCCCGGGAAACCGCGCAATGGTGGGACGGCAAGCCGTTTGATCGCATCCTGCTCGACGCGCCTTGTTCGGCAACCGGCGTGATTCGTCGCCATCCGGACATCAAGCTGACCCGTCAGGCTGACGACATTCCGGCCCTGGCGACGCTGCAAGGCGAGCTGCTCGACGCGCTGTGGCCGACCTTGCAGGTTGGCGGCGTACTTTTATATGCCACCTGCTCGACGCTGCCGATGGAAAATACCGAAGTCATCGCCGCCTTCCTCGCCCGGACTTCCGGCGCGCGGGAACTGGACATCGCCGGGCAACTCGGTCAACAACCCCCCGGCCTGAAACAGCCCCACGGCCGCCAATTGTTGGCGCAGGAAGGCGGGCACGACGGGTTTTATTACGCCAAACTGATCAAGATTGCGGCGTGATGCTGCGCTAACAGGCCACGCATCATTTCCGTAGGAGCGGCTTTAGCCGCGAAGAGGCCGGCAAATCCGCCGCAATGCTGTTATCTGGATGCAGCCCTCCCGGCTAAAGCCGGTCCTACGGGTCTTGCGGTAACCGCTTCAAGGAGCACCTGATTGAAAATCATCATCCTCGGCGCAGGACAGGTCGGCGGGACGCTGGCGGAACATCTGGCCGGTGAAGCCAACGACATCACGGTGGTCGACACCGACGGCGATCGGCTGCGTGATCTGGGCGACCGCCTGGATATCCGCACCGTGCAGGGCCGAGGCTCGTTCCCGACCGTATTGCGTCAGGCTGGCGCCGAGGATGCTGACATGCTGGTGGCCGTGACCAGCAGCGACGAGACCAACATGGTCGCCTGCCAGGTGGCGTACACGCTGTTTCACACCCCGACCAAAATCGCCCGGGTGCGCGAGGCGGCTTACCTGACGCGCGCCGGGCTGTTCGACAACGACGCGATTCCCGTGGACGTGCTGATCAGCCCCGAGCAAGTGGTCACCAACTACATCAAGCGCCTGATCGAATACCCAGGCTCCTTGCAGGTGATCGACTTCGCCGGCGGCAAGGCGCAACTGGTGGCAGTGAAGGCCTATTACGGCGGGCCATTGGTAGGTCAGCAATTGCGCCAACTGCGCGAACACATGCCCAACGTCGACATGCGCGTGGCGGCTATCTTCCGTCGCGACCGGCCGATTCTGCCTCAGGGCGATACCGTCATTGAAGCCGACGACGAAGTGTTCTTCATTGCCGCCAAGGCTGACATTCGCGCGGTGATGGGCGAGATGCGCCGGCTGGACGAGAACTACAAACGCATCGTCATTGCCGGCGGCGGGCACATCGGCGAACGTCTGGCCGAAGCGATCGAAAGTCGCTATCAGGTCAAGATCATCGAGATGAACCCGGCGCGCTGCCGCTACCTTTCGGAAACCCTCAACAGCACTGTAGTCCTGCAAGGCAGCGCCTCGGACCGCGATCTGTTGATGGAAGAGAACATCGCCAACACCGATCTGTTCCTGGCGCTGACCAACGACGACGAAGCCAATATCATGTCGTCGCTGCTGGCCAAGCGCATGGGCGCGCGCAAGGTGATGACCATCATCAACAACCCGGCTTACGTCGATCTGGTGCAGGGCGGGGAAATCGATATCGCGGTGAGCCCGCAACTGGCGACCATCGGCACCTTGCTGACGCATGTACGGCGGGGCGATATCGTCAGCGTCCATTCGCTACGTCGGGGCGCGGCGGAAGCCATCGAGGCCGTGGCCCATGGCGACGCCAAATCCAGCAAGGTGATCGGCAAGGCCATCAAGGACATCGCGCTGCCGTCGGGCACCACCATCGGCGCCATCATCCGCGCCGACGAAGTGATCATCGCCCACGACGCCACCGTGATCGCCTCGGGCGACCACGTGATCCTGTTCCTTGTGGATAAAAAATACATCCGCGATGTGGAGCGGCTGTTTCAGGTGGGGTTGAGTTTTTTTTAACGCCCCTGACTTCTCCGCCGGGCCGCCCCGTAGGAGCGGCTTCAGCCGCGAGCCGCGTTCAACACCAAGATGCATGCTTTTGCATATAACAGCCTCCCGGCTAAAGCCGGTCCTATGGGCGCCCCTGACTTCTCCGCCGGGCCGCCCCGTAGGAGCGGCTTCAGCCGCGAGCCGCGTTCAACACCAAGATGTAAGCTTTGGCATATAACGGCCTCCCGGCTAAAGCCGGTCCTGCGGTTGCTGCGGGTCGCGTTGAGCCGGGTGGCGGCTTTCAATACCAGCGGGCTTCCCCGGCAGGGCGCTTCTTGAAGCGTTTCATCGTCCACATGTATTGGCTCGGATACGCACGCACGTATTTCTCGACGACCTTGCTCATGGCCGCAGCCGAGGTTTCGGCGTCGGTGCTGTACATCGCTTCCGGCGCGGCTTCGAGGACGACTTTGTAGCCTGAACCATCCGGCAGGCGCATGGCGTGCAGGAACACACCGACCGCTTTGCCGCCCGCCAGCATGTTGGGCACGAACTTGCTGGTCAGGGCCTGAGTGGCGAAAAACGGCACGAAGATACCCGCCGATTCCGCAGGTTCCGGATCAGCCGGAATGCCCACCGAGCCGCCTTTGCGCACTTCCTTGATGACACTGAGAATGCCTTCCTTGGTGGACGCGGCGACGCGGTTGCCCAGTTGCACGCGCTGTTTGCGCAGCAGATCGTCCACCGCCTTGAGCTTTGGCGGCCGATAGAAAATGATCGGTTTGCACTGGCTGCAATAGAAGTGATTGAGCACTTCCCAGTTGCCCAGGTGGCTGGTGATGCCCACCACGCCTTTGCCGGACGCCAGCGCTTCCTTGAGCACGTCGAGGCCTTCGACTTCGCGGACCAGATCGATGGATTTCTGGGCCGGCCAGATCCAGGCGCAAGCGCTCTCGGTCAGGGTCTTGCCGATGTCCATCAGACTCTGCCCGACCAGACGCTCGCGTTCGGCGGCGTCCATTTCCGGGAAGCACTTGGCGAGGTTGATCCGCGCCACTTCACGGGAGCGGTTCGGCAGTTTCCACATCAGCCAGCCAATGCCGGTGCCGACCCACTGCACAACGCGCCACGGCAGCAGGGCAAACAGGCGCAATGCGCCCACCATCAGGGCGCCTTTAAACTTTTCCACAGATCACTCCCTAAATCTCAAGGCGGCCATTGTAACCATCAGCGGGTCAGAACCGCGTAGCAATCACAGTCGATGGTGTGATCCATGACCATGCCGCTGGACTGCATGTACGCATAACAAATGGTCGGTCCGACGAACGTGAAGCCGGCCTTTTTCAGGGCTTTGCTCATGGCTTCGGCCTCCGGCGTGATCGCTGGAACCTCGCTGCGATCCTTGAAGTGATTGACCTTCTGCTGCCCGCCGACGAAGGACCAGAGAAACTCCACCGGATTGTCCAACGCCAACCACGCTCTGGCGTTGCGCCGCGCGGCGTTGAGTTTCAGGCGGTTGCGAATGATGCCCGGTTCGAGCATCAGCGCTTCGATCTCGGCGTCCGTCATGTCGGCGACACGCTGCACGTCAAAGCCGAACATGACCTCACGATAACGCGGGCGTTTCTTCAGAACCGTGATCCACGAAAGGCCCGCCTGGAACCCTTCGAGCAAAAGCAACTCGAAGAGCTTCTGCGCATCGCGCAGCGGTACGCCCCACTCCAGATCGTGATAATCGATGTAAACAGGGTCATTGTTGCACCAAAAGCAGCGTGCCATATGGCTCCCAAGGGTGGAGGCGCGGCCGAATCGGGTATACTCCCGCTCTTTAAATCGCAGCCCCAGTACAGGTGAATTTCGTGAGCCAGCCTACGCCAGCCGTGCGTACCTTCCAAGACTTGATCCTCGCCCTCCAGCAATACTGGGCCGAGCAAGGTTGTGTGGTACTTCAGCCCTACGATATGGAAGTAGGCGCCGGCACTTTCCACACTGCCACGTTTCTGCGCGCCGTCGGCCCGGAAACCTGGAACGCAGCCTACGTACAGCCAAGCCGTCGTCCTACAGATGGCCGTTATGGCGAAAACCCTAACCGCTTGCAGCATTACTACCAGTTCCAGGTGGTGCTCAAGCCAAACCCGGACAACTTTCAGGAGTTGTACCTGGGCTCGCTGAAGCATGTCGGCCTGGACCCGCTGGTCCACGACGTGCGTTTCGTCGAAGACAACTGGGAATCGCCGACTCTGGGCGCCTGGGGTCTGGGCTGGGAAATCTGGCTCAACGGCATGGAAGTCTCGCAGTTCACCTACTTCCAGCAAGCGGGCGGCATCGAATGCTACCCGGTGACCGGCGAAATCACTTACGGCCTGGAACGTCTGGCCATGTACCTGCAGAACGTCGACTCGGTCTATGACCTGGTCTGGGCTGACGGTCCATTCGGGCGCGTGACTTATGGCGATGTGTTCCACCAGAACGAAGTGGAGCAATCGACCTACAACTTCGAACACGCCAACGTCGACAAGCTGTTCGAACTGTTCGATTTCTATGAAAGCGAAGCCAAGCGCCTGATCGAACTGGATCAACCGTTGCCGCTGCCGAGCTATGAGATGGTCCTGAAGGCATCGCACACCTTCAACCTGCTGGATGCGCGACGGGCGATTTCCGTCACCGCGCGTCAGCAATACATTTTGCGTGTGCGCACCCTGGCCCGCTCGGTTGCGCAAGCTTATCTGATGGCCCGCGCCAAGCTGGGCTTCCCGATGGCACCGCCCGATCTACGTGATGAAGTGTTGGCTAAGCTGGAGGCGCAACAATGAGTGCTCAAGATTTCCTGGTTGAACTGGGCACCGAAGAGCTGCCGCCAAAAGCGCTCAACACCTTGGCCGATGCATTTCTGGCCGGTATCGAAAAGGGCTTGCTCGCCGCAGGTCTGACGTTCAGCGCCAAACAGGCCTACGGCGCGCCGCGTCGTCTGGCTGTGCTGATCACCGATCTGGCGACCCAACAACCGGATCGCAGCGTCAATCTCGATGGCCCGCCACGTCAGGCGGCGTTCGATGCTGAAGGCAATCCGACCCAGGCTGCATTGGGTTTCGCCAAGAAGTGCGGCGTTGATCTGAGCGAAATCGATCAGAGCGGCCCGAAGTTGCGCTACAGCCAGAGCATCGCTGGCAAAGCGACAGCCAGCCTGCTGCCAACCATCGTTGAAGACTCGCTGAACGACTTGCCGATTCCCAAGCGCATGCGCTGGGGTGCTCGCAAGGAAGAGTTCGTGCGTCCGACCCAATGGCTGGTCATGTTGTTCGGCGATCAAGTGATCGACTGCACGATCCTGGCCCAGACTTCCGGTCGCGAATCCCGTGGGCACCGCTTCCATCATCCGCAAAGCGTGCGCATCAATTCGCCCGCCAGCTACCTCACTGACCTGCGCGCAGCGTATGTGCTGGCCGACTTCAACGAACGTCGCCAGATCATCATCAAGCGCGTCGAAGAGCTGGCAACTCAGCACGAAGGCACCGCTATCGTGCCGCCAAGCCTGCTGGACGAAGTGACCTCGCTGGTCGAATGGCCAGTGCCGCTGGTGTGTTCGTTCGAAGAGCGCTTCCTCGAAGTACCGCAAGAAGCCTTGATCATCACGATGCAGGACAACCAGAAGTATTTCTGCCTGCTGGACGCTGACGGTAAATTGCTGCCGCGCTTCATTACGGTCGCCAACATCGAAAGCAAGGACCCGCAGCAGATCGTCCTGGGTAACGAGAAAGTCGTTCGCCCACGTCTGACCGATGCCGAGTTCTTCTTCAAGCAGGACAAAAAACAGAAGCTGGAGACTTTCAACCAGCGCCTGCAGAATGTCGTGTTCCAGGCGCAGTTGGGCAGTGTTTTCGACAAGGCCGAGCGTGTTGCCAAACTGGCGGCATTCATTGCCCCACGCATTGGCGGCGATGCACAACGCGCCGCACGCGCCGGGCTGCTGTCCAAGTGCGATCTGGCGACCGAAATGGTCGGCGAATTCCCTGAGATGCAGGGCGTTGCCGGTTATTACTACGCCAAGGCCGACGGCGAAGCAGAAGATGTCGCTCTGGCGCTCAACGAGCAGTACATGCCGCGTGGCGCGGGCGCAGAACTGCCGACCACGTTGACCGGCGCTGCGGTTGCCATCGCGGACAAGCTCGACACCCTGGTCGGGATCTTCGGCATCGGCATGTTGCCGACTGGCAGCAAAGACCCGTATGCACTGCGTCGCGCGGCGCTGGGCATCCTGCGCATCCTGATCGAGAAACAACTGGATCTGGACCTGATCGAAACCGTGAAATTCGCGGTCAATCAGTTCGGCGCCAAGATCAAGCCGGCCGGTCTTGCCGAGCAGGTATTGGAGTTCATCTTCGACCGCCTGCGTGCCCGTTACGAAGACGAAGGCGTCGAAGTTGCGGTTTACCTGTCGGTGCGTGCCCTGCAACCGGGTTCGGCACTGGACTTCGATCAGCGCGTGCAAGCCGTTCAGGCGTTCCGCAAATTGCCTGAAGCGGCAGCGTTGGCCTCGGTCAACAAGCGCGTTTCCAATTTGCTGAGCAAAGCCGAAGGCAAAATCGCTCAGACGGTTGAGCCCAAGTACTTCGACAATGCTAACGAGTTCTCCTTGTACTCGGCGATCCAGCAAGCGGACCAGGCCGTCGCGCCTATGGCCGCAGCGCGTCAGTACAGCGAAACCCTGGCACGTCTGGCCGCCTTGCGTGAACCGGTCGACGCGTTCTTTGAAGCGGTGATGGTCAACGCCGAAGACGCCAGCGTGCGGGCCAACCGCTATGCGTTGCTGGCACGTCTGCGCGGGCTGTTCCTGGGCGTTGCGGATATCTCGCTGCTGGGTTGATCGCTAAGGGGCCAATCGTGAAGCTGTTGATCCTTGATCGCGACGGAGTCATCAATCATGACTCCGACAGTTACATAAAGTCGGTGCAGGAGTGGATTCCGATCCCCGGATCGATCGAAGCGATTGCACAACTGAGCAAGGCCGGCTGGACGGTGGCAGTCGCCACTAACCAGTCCGGCATCGCCCGGGGCTATTACGACATTGCCACCCTCGATGCCATGCATGCGCGCTTGCGTGAACTCGTGACCGGGCAGGGCGGCGAAGTCGGTTTGATCGTTTATTGCCCACATGGCCCGGACGAAGGCTGCGCTTGCCGCAAGCCCAAGCCGGGCATGTTGCAGACCATCGCAAATCACTACGCTGTGGATCTGGCGGGTATATGGTTTGTAGGTGACAGCAGCGGTGACCTGCAGGCCGCGCTGGCCGTCGACTCTCAACCGGTTCTGGTCAAGACCGGCAAGGGCAGCAAGACGCTGGCTGGAACGCTGCCCACGGGTACTTTGGTTTTTGACGATCTGGCGGCAGTTGCCGCAGAACTTATCCACAAGAGCGCTCCGCAGAACCAATAGCGGTCCGCTTCATTGAGCGGGCATTAGTCCCGTACGGTAAAAGTAGCTATGTCGATCATGCAGGCAATCAGAACCTTTGTCTTTTACCTGCTGCTGGGCACCAGTTCGCTGCTGTGGTGCACCTTGAGTTTCTTTATCGCGCCGTTCCTGCCGTTTCGCGCACGCTATCGTTTCATCAATGTGTACTGGTGCCGCTGCGCATTGTGGCTCACGCGGGTATTTCTCAACATTCGCGTCGAATTGATCGGCCAGGAAAATGTCCCGGCAACGCCCTGCGTGATCATTTCCAACCACCAGAGCACGTGGGAAACATTCTTCCTGTCCGCGCATTTCGAGCCTCTGAGCCAGGTGCTCAAGCGTGAATTGCTCTACGTACCGTTCTTTGGCTGGGCCATGGCCATGCTGCGACCTATCGCCATTGATCGCGAGAACCCCAAGGCCGCGCTGAAGGAAATCGCCAAGAAGGGTCATGAGCTGCTCAAGGATGGCGTCTGGGTATTGATCTTCCCCGAAGGCACACGCGTGCCGTTTGGTCAGGTCGGCAAGTTTTCCCGAGGCGGCACTGCCTTGGCGGTCAACGCTGATCTGCCGGTGCTGCCGATTGCGCATAACGCTGGCAGGTATTGGCCGAAAGAAGGCTGGGCGAAAAAGCCCGGCACGATCCAGGTTGTGATCGGCGCACCCATGTACGCCGAGGGCACAGGACCGCGCGCCATTGCTGCGTTGAATGACCGCGTGCAGGCCTGGAACGAAGCGACGCAGGTGGCCATGGGCTCGGTGGCTGCACCGACGACGAGCACCGAAAAAGCGGCGGTCTGATTTTGTGGATAACCTGTGCACCGTTTTCGCAAAAACTGCAAAAAACCCTGCCAACCCCTTAATTTTACTGCTTATTTCGATTACTCATTAATGAGCCAAAAACGTGCATAAGTTTTTCTGAACAGAAAAAACCGACTTCATTGAAGTCGGTTTTTTTATGGCTGTTGATTCAGTTTCAGAGTGCTGATTTGCCGCTATTTTTTCGGCTGCAAAAGCAGCGCAACCAACGCGCTCCAGCCCGTCTGATGGGACGCTCCCAAGCCGCGTCCAGTTTCGCCATGGAAGTATTCGTGGAACAACAGCAAGTCGCGGCTCTGCGGATCGGCTTGCAGTTGTGGATAACCCGCCATCGAAGGCCGACTGCCGTTTTCATCCTTGAGAAACAAGCGAGTCAGACGCGCGCTGAGTTCATCGGCCACTTCATCGAGCGATGCCAGATAGCCTGAATGGGTCGGAAACTCGATGGAGAAGTTCTCGTCGTAATAGCGATGAAATTCCCGCAGCGACTCGATCAGCATGTAGTTGACCGGCATCCACAGCGGGCCACGCCAATTGGAGTTACCCCCGAACAGCCGCGAAGGCGATTCCGCAGGCTGGTAATCGGCACACAGCGAATCGCCATTCATGCGCATCTTGAACGGGTTGGCGGCATAGGCCCTGGAAACGGAACGCACGCCAAACTCGGACAGGAACTCCGACTCGTCGAGCATGCGCTTGAGCAAATCCTTGGTGCGCTGACCTCTGAGCAACGCCAGCAGCAAGCGATTGCCCTTGCCCGGCTCTGTCCAGCGCGAAACCAGCCGGGCGAGGTCAGGACGGTGTTTCAGGAACGCCAGCAGCCGGTCGCGCAGGCCCGGTAAACCTTCGTGCTCGCGTTGTTCCAGAACCTGCACCGCGAACAACGGCATCAAGCCAACAATGGAGCGAAAACGCACCGGCTCGCGTTCGCCGTTCGGGCTGCGCAACATGTCGTAGAAGAAACCGTCCTGCTCGTCCCAAAGTCCTTCAGCATCATCGTCAACCGAGTTGATCGCGCCGGCGATATACAGGAAGTGTTCGAAAAACTTCACCGAGATATCCACATACGCCGCGTTGCGCTTGGCCAACTCCAACGCAATACGCATCAGGTCCAGCGCATACGCAGCGATCCACGCGGTGCCATCAGCCTGATCCAGTTGATAACCCGGCGGCAGCTCAGCCGAGCGGTCGAACAAGGCGATGTTATCCAGCCCAAGGAATCCGCCCTGAAAAAGATTACGGCCTTCGGCGTCTTTACGATTCACCCACCAGGAGAAATTCAGCAGCAGCTTGTGGAAAATTCGCTCAAGAAAATCCGCATCGCCTTCACCCTTGAGCGCCTGCTCCATCTTGTAAACCCGCCAGGTCGCCCAGGCATGCACGGGCGGATTCGCATCATCGAAGCGCCATTCATAAGCGGGCAGCTGACCGTTGGGGTGCATGAAACGATCCTGGACCAGCATCAACAATTGCTGCTTGGCGAATTCCGTATCAATCAGCGCGACAGCAACCGCTTGAAACGCTTGATCCCAAGACGCATACCACGGGTATTCCCACTTGTCCGGCATGCACACGATGTCGAAATTCGACAGGTGTCGCCAATGCTTGTTGCGCACATTGACCCGTTCGGGGGAGGGCGCTGGTTGTGTCGGATCACCATTGAGCCAGCAATTCACATCGAAGTAATACAGTTGCTTTGACCAGAGCAATCCCGCCAAGGCCTGACGCTGCACATTGCGCGCATCGGCATCCGCCAACTCATGTTGCAGCGCCGCATAGAAGCCATCGGCCTCGGCTTTGCGCTGGGTAAATAACGCCTCTGCATCAACCGCCGCTGCATCAGCCGGACAGAAACGCAGGTAGATGACCTGACTGGCGTGGCCTTCCAAGTCGAGTAAAAAGTGCGCAGCGGCGCGGGTGCCGGAAGTGCGGTCGATGGCCTGTTCATTGCCAGCCAGCAGATAGTCGTTGATCCCGTCCTTGAATGGCCCGACTACAGGATTGCCTCCCAGCCGGTTGGTATTGGTGGTGTTGTTGCAGAACAGCCATTCACATGCAGCTTCGTTACTCCAGGCACTTGCCACTTTGACATCCTGTTCGGGATGTTCGGCCACCAACTGTTGATCCTCAAGACGTAGCGAAGGCATCGCCGCGTTCTCGGTCCAGCTCCAGATATTGCGCGCCCAAAGCTGCGGCAACACATGCAAACGGGCCGCTTGATCACCGCGATTGTGCACAGTGACGCGCATGAAGATATCGTCTGGCTGGTGCTTGGCGTATTCGACGGCTACATCGAAATAGCGGTCTTCATCGAACACGCCAGTATCAAGAATCTCGTATTCGGTATCGGCCAGCCCGCGTCGCGCATTCTCGCTGACCAGCTGCTCATAGGGAAAAGCAGTCTGTGGATATTTGTAGAGCATGCGCATGTAGGCATGACTTGGCACGCCATCGACGTAGAAATACAGCTCTTTGACGTCCTCGCCATGATTGCCTTCAGCATTGTTCAGCCCAAACAAGCGCTCCTTCAGAATGGGGTCACGCTCATTCCACAATCCAAGTCCCAGGCACCAGTGCTGGGACTTGTCCGAGAATCCGGCAAGCCCGTCTTCACCCCAGCGATACGCCCGACTGCGCGCGTGATCGTGGGGGAAATAATTCCATGCATCGCCGTCGGCGCTGTAGTCCTCACGAACCGTACCCCACTGACGTTCGCTCAGATAAGGCCCCCACTCGCGCCATCGCTCGGCATCAACGTCAGTCAACCGCTGACCTTCGACGGTGTTCAGAATGCTGGGCGCAGGCTTTGCAGGCATCAGGAGTTCCAAAGGTGAAAGCAGGTGAGCAAGTGTACGGCGCTCGTAACTGAACGGCACACAGGCCTGGTGATTATTCAGGCGCCGTTCAGCCTTTCACACCGCCCACAAAAAAGGCCAACGCTGGATCAGCGTTGGCCTGATTTGGTTAGCGGTGCAGCCCCTTAGAAATCGAGGTTGGACACTGCCAGGGCATTGCTTTCGATGAAGTCACGACGAGGCTCGACCGCATCACCCATCAGGGTGTTGAAGATCTGGTCGGCGCCGATGGCGTCTTCGATGGTGACCTTGAGCATGCGACGTACAGACGGGTCCATGGTGGTTTCCCACAGCTGATCCGGGTTCATTTCGCCCAGACCTTTGTAGCGCTGGATGGTGTGACGCTTGGTGCTTTCGGCCATCAACCAGGCAAGGGCTTCCTTGAACTCGCTGACCGGCTTCTTGCGTTCGCCACGCTGTACGTAAGCGCCTTCTTCCAGCAACGTACTGATCTGCAGACCCAAAGCGGTCACAGTCTTGTAATCGTTGCTGCCGAAGAAGTCACGGTTGAAGGTCACGTAGTTGGACAAGCCGTGGGAGATCAGTTCGACCTCTGGCAGCCAGACGTTACGTTCGCGATCTTCACGCAGGCTGGCTTTGTAAACCAGACCGGACTTCTCGCCGACGCGCAGACGTGTGTCGAGCAGGGCAAGCCAGGCTTGCATGCCTTCGTGATCGGAAAGCTGTTCCAGGCTGACCGGCGGCAGGTAAACGAAATGCTCGGTCAGTTCCTGAGGATACAGACGCGACAGGCGCTTGAGGGTCTTCATGACCATGCGGAAATCGTTAACCAGACGCTCCAGCTGCGGACCGGAAATACCCGGAGCCGACTCGTTCAAGTGCAGGCTGGCATCTTCAAGCGCCGACTGGGTCATGTACTCTTCCATGGCCTCGTCGTCTTTGATGTACTGCTCTTGCTTGCCTTTCTTGACCTTGTACAGCGGCGGCTGAGCGATGTAAATGTAGCCACGCTCGATCAGCTCAGGCAACTGACGGAAGAAGAACGTCAGCAACAAGGTGCGGATGTGCGAACCGTCGACGTCAGCATCGGTCATGATGATGATGTTGTGGTAGCGCAACTTGGCGATGTTGTATTCGTCGCGACCAATGCCGCAGCCGAGCGCAGTGATCAAGGTGCCCACTTCTTGCGAAGAGATCATCTTGTCGAAACGTGCTTTCTCGACGTTAAGGATCTTGCCTTTGAGTGGCAGGATCGCCTGGGTTTTACGGTTACGCCCCTGCTTGGCTGAGCCGCCAGCAGAGTCCCCTTCCACCAGATACAGTTCGGAGAGGGCAGGGTCTTTCTCTTGGCAGTCAGCGAGTTTGCCCGGCAAACCTGCGATGTCCAACGCGCCTTTACGGCGAGTCATCTCACGGGCCTTGCGCGCCGCTTCACGAGCGCGCGCAGCGTCGATCATCTTGCCGACGACGGCTTTGGCTTCGTTCGGATTTTCCAGCAGGAAGTCGGAGAAGTGTTTACCCATCTCCTGTTCAACTGCGGTTTTCACTTCGGACGAAACCAGCTTGTCTTTGGTCTGCGAACTGAATTTCGGGTCCGGCACTTTTACCGAAATAATTGCCGTCAAACCTTCACGCGCATCGTCACCGGTGGTCGCGACCTTGTGCTTCTTGGCCAGACCTTCCTGCTCGATGTAGGTGTTCAGGTTACGCGTCAGCGCAGAACGGAAACCCACCAGGTGAGTACCGCCATCGCGCTGAGGAATGTTGTTGGTGAAGCACAACAGGTTCTCGTTGAAGCTGTCGTTCCACTGCAACGCGATCTCGACGCCGATGCCATCTTCACGCTGAATGTTGAAGTGGAACACCTGGTTGACCGGAGTCTTGTTGGTGTTCAGGTATTCAACGAACGCACGCAAACCGCCTTCGTACTTGAACAACTCTTCCTTGCCGCTGCGTTCGTCTTTAAGGACGATGCCCACACCGGAGTTCAGGAAAGACAGTTCACGAATCCGCTTGGCCAGAATGTCCCAGCTGAAGTGGATGTTCTTGAAGGTGTCAGCCGATGGCTTGAAGTGAATCTCGGTGCCGGTGGAATCGCTCTCGCCAACAATGCGCATGGGTTCCTGTGGAACACCATGGATGTAGGTCTGTTCCCAGATCTTGCCGCTGCGACGCACAGTCAGCAGCAACAATTCGGAAAGGGCGTTCACAACCGAAACACCTACACCGTGCAGGCCGCCGGATACTTTGTAGGAGTTGTCATCGAACTTACCGCCAGCGTGAAGCACGGTCATGATGACCTCTGCTGCCGATACGCCTTCTTCTTTATGCACGTCTACCGGAATGCCGCGACCGTTGTCACGGACGGTAATCGATTCGTCTGGGTGGATGATGATGCTGATGTCGTCGCAATGGCCAGCCAAAGCTTCGTCGATCGAGTTATCAACCACCTCGAACACCATGTGGTGTAGACCGCTGCCATCGTCAGTATCACCGATGTACATACCGGGACGCTTGCGTACGGCATCTAGCCCTTTCAGCACTTTAATGCTGGAGGAGTCGTACGTTTGGTTTTCGCTCATGCAATCACTCCCGATGGTCGTGGGTCTGGGTGATACGGCCTTGTTCCACGTGGAACAAAGCGACTGGCGTTTCCGTCTGCCAGCCTTCCCTCAATAATTCGTGGTCTACACAGGTAATGAAAACCTGGCAGCGTAATTCTTCCAGCAAACGGCAAAGTGCCTGGCGGTGACGCTCATCGAGTTCCGACGGCAAGTCATCCACCAGGTAAATACATTGGCCGCGTCGAGCCTGGCTAACGAGATGTCCTTGGGCTATGCGCAGCGCACAGACCACCAACTTCTGCTGACCCCGGGACAAAATATCCGCGGCGTTGTGTGCGCCTAATCTAAGGCGCAAGTCAGCGCGTTGTGGTCCGGCCTGTGTATGGCCCATTTGCTGATCCCGATGGAGAGAAGAAGCGAGCACCGTGCTCAACTCTTTTTCTTTATCCCATCCGCGGTAGTAGCTCAGGGTCAAACCTTCGAGCTCAACCAGCTCGCTCAAGGTTTGTTCAAAGACTGGCTTCAAAGCCTTGATGTATGCTCGGCGAAACTCATCTATTTCATCGCTGGCCAGGCACAGCTCGCGATCCCATGCCGCTTGCGAAGCGACGTCAAGTGTACCATGCCGAAGCCATGAGTTTCGCTGCCTCAAGGCCTTCTGCAGGCGCTGCCACGTCGACATGAATCGAGGTTCCACGTGGAACACTCCCCAGTCGAGAAACTGTCTGCGTATTTTGGGCGCGCCTTCCAGCAAGCGAAAACTGTCCGGATTGATCAGTTGCAGCGGTAAGGTCTCGGCAAGTTGCGCCGCGCTGCGTGCGTTCTGTCCATCAATCCGGATCTGAAAATCGCCCTGGCGATCCCGTGAAACGCCCAAGCTGCTGTGGCCGCCTTCGGCCAGTTCGACCTGGCCAAAAACCGTACACGACGGTTGCTCGTACTGAATGACGGGAAGCAAGCGCGCGCTGCGAAAGGACCGGGCAAGACCGAGCAAATGGATGGCTTCCAGCACGCTGGTTTTGCCACTGCCATTTTCACCGTGGAGGATGTTGATACGCGGGGAAGGGGAGAAGGTCACCGGGTGCAGATTGCGCACCCCGGTGACCGAGACGCGGCTGAGAGACATCTAGGTTCCGCTGAACATGAACAAGCTGGTTACAGGCGCATCGGCATAACGACATAGGCGGAATCGTCGTTGTCCGACTCTTGCACCAGGGCGCTGCTGTTGGAGTCCGACAGAATCAGGCGAACCTGTTCAGTGGTCATCACACCCAGGACGTCCAGCAAGTAGCTGACGTTGAAGCCGATTTCCAGCGAACCACCGTTGTAGTCCACGCTGATCTCTTCTTCTGCTTCTTCCTGCTCCGGGTTGTTCGCCTGAATCTTCAACTGGCCAGCGGCCAACTGCAGACGAATACCCCGGTACTTTTCGTTGGAAAGAATAGCCGTGCGGCTGAACGCTTCGCGCAGCGCCTGACGATCACCCAATACCAGTTTGTCGCCGCCTTTTGGCAGGACGCGCTCGTAGTCAGGGAATTTGCCGTCGACCAGTTTCGAAGTGAACGTGAACTCGCCGGTGGTGGCGCGAATGTGGTGCTGACCCAGCACGATGCTGACGATACCGTCTTGCTCGGTCAGCAAGCGCGCCAATTCAAGGATACCTTTGCGCGGCACGATCACTTGATGACGATCAGCGTGTTCGATCTCGGCCGACATCGAGCACATGGCCAGACGGTGACCGTCAGTGGCAACGGCGCGCAGAATGCCGGCACTGACTTCCAGCAACATGCCGTTGAGGTAGTAGCGCACGTCTTGTTGAGCCATGGCAAAACTGGTGCGTTCAATCAGGCGACGCAGTTTGCTCTGCACCAGATTGAACGTCAGGGAGCCCGGACCTTCTTCAACGGTCGGAAAATCGTTGGCTGGCAGCGTCGACAAGGTGAAGCGACTGCGGCCAGCCTTGACGATCAACTTGGCATCGTCGAGCTTGATGTCGATGAGTGCGTCGTTGGGCAGGCTTTTGCAGATGTCCATCAGCTTGCGCGCAGGTACGGTGATCTCGCCCGGCTCAGCAGGTTCTTCCAACTGGACGCGACCGACCAGTTCGACCTCAAGATCGGTACCGGTCAGCGAAAGCTGTTGGCCTTGAACAACCAACAGCACATTGGAGAGCACCGGCAAGGTCTGGCGGCGTTCAACCACGCCGGCGACCAATTGCAGGGGTTTCAACAGGGCTTCGCGTTGAATGGTGAAATGCATGGTCTAGTCCCTTGCCTTAATAAGCTGCGCTGGTGTCATCAGGTAGTCAGAGTACGCAGCAGGTTCTTGTAGTCCTCGCGGATGTCCGCGTCGGATTCCTTAAGTTCGTTGATCTTGCGGCATGCGTGCAAGACCGTCGTATGGTCACGACCGCCAAACACATCGCCAATTTCGGGCAAACTGTGGTTGGTCAGTTCCTTGGACAACGCCATCGCCACCTGGCGCGGGCGAGCTACCGATCGGGAACGACGCTTGGACAACAGGTCGGAAATCTTGATCTTGTAGTACTCGGCGACGGTGCGCTGAATGTTATCCACACTCACCAGCTTGTCTTGCAACGCCAGCAAGTCTTTCAGCGATTCGCGAATCAGCTCGATGGTGATATCACGACCCATGAAGTGCGAGTGGGCAATGACACGCTTGAGCGCACCTTCGAGTTCACGGACGTTGGAGCGGATGCGCTGGGCAATGAAAAACGCGGCATCGTGTGGCAGATCCACTTTCGCCTGATCCGCTTTCTTCATCAGAATCGCAACCCGGGTTTCCAGCTCGGGCGGCTCGACCGCAACGGTCAGGCCCCAGCCG
Organism: Pseudomonas sp. CFII64; assembly: GCF_000416235.1. Classification (GTDB taxonomy): domain Bacteria; phylum Pseudomonadota; class Gammaproteobacteria; order Pseudomonadales; family Pseudomonadaceae; genus Aquipseudomonas. The sequence goes on from NZ_ATLO01000036.1 coordinate 114,220, forward strand.
AAACGCGATTTCAGACGTTCTTCCAGGCCTTCGATCTCTTTCGGATAGCGGTCACTGGTCAGAATGACTTGCTGTCCACCTTCCAGTAACGCGTTGAAAGTATGGAAGAATTCTTCCTGAGAGCGCTCTTTGCGGGCGAAGAATTGAATGTCATCAATCAGCAGCGCGTCCACCGAACGGTAGAAACGCTTGAACTCGTTGATTGCATTCAGTTGCAGCGCCTTGACCATGTCGGCCACAAAGCGCTCCGAATGCAGGTACACCACCTTGGCATTCGGGTTCTTCTTTAACAGGTGGTTACCCACAGCGTGCATCAAGTGGGTTTTACCCAGGCCAACACCGCCATAAAGGAACAGCGGGTTGTAACCGTGCTTGGGGTTATCCGCGACTTGCCAGGCGGCAGCGCGCGCCAGTTGGTTGGACTTACCTTCGACAAAGTTTTCGAAGGTGAAGGTCCGGTTCAGGTAGCTGGTGTGCTTGAGCGCACCTTCTACCTGAACCGTGCGCTGTTCGGCACGTGCTGGCGCTTGCTGAGAGCTGGCTCCAGCCATCGGATCAAAGCTGGCCCGCGACGGTTCGTCGTGGACAGGCATCGGATGCGCGGGGGCTGGCGTTGCTACCTGGGCTGGCGCGGAGGCCGCGACCTGATTAGACACCATAGCCTGAGAAGCGGCAGCGGCCAGCGGCGCATTGGGTGCAGCGCGGGGAGCAGAACTGCGCTTGCTGCCTATTAATAAGGAAAGCGCAGGCGCCAGTCCCTGGCCGTGTTCACCCAGCAGCTCAAGCAGGCGACTCAGGTATTTTTCATTGACCCAATCGAGAACAAAGCGGTTCGGCGCATAGACGCGCAACTCGTCGCCTTCGGCTTCGACCTGTAGCGGACGGATCCAGGTGTTGAATTGCTGGGCAGGCAGCTCGTCGCGCAAAAGCTCCACGCACTGCTGCCAAAGTTCCACTGACACGGATATCCCCTAAGTCGAAAGCCGGTGAGGCAAAAAACAAGCGGCCATTGTAACGATCAGAGCGCGACTTATCCACATGTAGCTTGCGTACAGAGCTGTTGAAATCAGGCTTTTATCGAGAATTTACGCGACGGACGGCATGTGGATAAGCCCTGTGGATAACCCCGCTTCAGGTCTTTGCATAAGTCGGGTCGAAAGTCTGTGGATAACCCGCCTGTGGATAACAAGGCATTTCATGCACAGCTTTTCCGACAGCGCAGCACAGGCAGAGCACCGTTTCTCGACAGTGTTGTCATTCTCTGTACGCTACGTGTTTACTGGGCTAAGGCCAGTTATCCACAGCGAAGTGCTGCCCTAGCTTTAATAAGCTTTATAAAGAAGCTTTAAATACTTTCCTTCTTTATTTCTATATCTAGCGCCGTCATCCATTTCGAATCAATCTGAGGGACAGGCAAAAAAGGCCCTGAAGAAGTAAATGAACGAAACGTTGGTTGGAAATTGACCTAGAGGCGCGGTTTCTCTAGAATCCCCGGTCTCTTAAAACGGGGGCCATTCCGGCCCGTTGTGGACGAACCAGGTAACACGACATGAAACGTACTTTCCAACCAAGCACTATCAAACGCGCTCGTACTCACGGTTTCCGTGCTCGCATGGCTACCAAGAACGGCCGTGCCGTCCTGTCGCGTCGCCGCGCCAAAGGTCGTGCGCGTCTGGCAGTTTGATAATCCGGCACTGGAGGTGAGTCAGGACTTCAGTCGGGAAAAGCGTTTGCTTACTCCCCGGCATTTCAAGGCAGTCTTTGACTCCCCTACCGGCAAGGTTCCGGGGAAAAATCTCCTGCTCCTTGCGCGCAATAACGACCTTGATCATCCCCGTCTGGGGCTGGTTATCGGTAAAAAGAGCGTCAAACTCTCCGTTGAGCGCAACCGCTTGAAACGCCTGATGCGCGAATCATTTCGCCAACACCAAGATAATTTGGTCGGTTGGGATATCGTGATTGTCGCGCGCAAAGGGTTGGGTGAAATAGAAAACCCCGAATTGATTCAGCATTTCGGCAAGCTCTGGAAGCGTCTGGCGCGTAGTCAGCCGGCTCCTGCTGCAAAAACCGAAACTGTAGGGGTAGACAGTACCGATGCGTAAGCTGGCGCTCGTTCCGATCCAGTTTTACCGCTATGCCATCAGCCCGCTGATGGCCAGTCACTGTCGTTTCTACCCCAGTTGCTCCTGCTACGCGTATGAAGCCATTGAAAATCATGGCCTTCTACGCGGTGGCTGGCTGACCTTTCGTCGATTAGGTCGCTGTCATCCGTGGAATGCCGGTGGCTATGACCCGGTTCCACCTGTCCCCACCTCCCGTTCTTCTTCGATGGCCGAGTAATCATGGATATTAAACGCACGATCCTGATCGTCGCCCTGGCAATCGTGACCTACGTCGGGGTTCTGAAATGGAACCAAGACTACGGCCAGGCCGCCCTGCCGACTCAGAATGTTGCTGCCAGCACCACCGCACCGGCTATACCGGATACGGCTGCAGGTACGAATGCTTCTGCAAGTGCCGATGTTCCTAGCGCCAGCGGCGATGCGACTGCTCCAATCGAGACCCCGGTTGCAACCAGCAAAGATCTCATCCAGGTCAAAACAGATGTGCTCAATCTCGAAATCGACCCGGTGGGTGGCGATGTCGTGCAACTGCGACTGCCACTTTATCCACGTCGTCAGGACCATCCAGACGTTCCGTTCCAGCTGTTCGATAACGGCGGCGAGCGTATCTTCCTGGCGCAAAGTGGTCTGACTGGCGTAAACGGCCCGGACGCTCGACCTGCTGGTCGTCCTGTTTACTCGACCGCACAGAAGTCTTATCAGCTGGTGGATGGTCAGGACCAATTGGTCGTCGATCTGAAATTCACTGATAACGGCGTCAATTACATCAAGCGCTTTACCTTCAAGCGCGGCCTGTATGACCTGGTTGTCAGCTACGTGATCGACAACCAGAGCGCTCAGCCCTGGTCCGGTAACATGTTCGCGCAACTCAAGCGCGATAACAGTTCCGATCCATCGTCGACTACTGCTACCGGTACTGCGACTTACCTCGGTGCCGCTCTGTGGACACCTTCGGAACCCTACAAAAAGGTGTCGATGAAAGACATCGACAAGGGTTCGATCAAGGAAACCGTACAAGGTGGCTGGGTTGCATGGCTGCAGCACTACTTCGTAACGGCCTGGATTCCCGACAAGAACAACAGCAATGCTGTTACCACTCGTAAGGATAGTCAGGGCAACTACATCATTGGTTTCACTGGCCCGGCGTTGACCATTGCGCCAGGTGCCAAAGGTGAAGCGACCGCTACGTTGTACGCCGGCCCGAAAAGCCAGGCGGTGCTCAAAGAGTTATCCCCAGGTCTGGAATTGACGGTCGACTACGGCATTCTGTGGTTCATCGCTCAACCGATCTTCTGGTTGCTGCAACACATCCACGCCATTGTGGGTAACTGGGGCTGGTCGATTATCTTCCTGACCATGCTGATCAAAGGGCTTTTCTTCCCTCTGTCGGCAGCCAGTTACAAATCCATGGCTCGTATGCGTGCAGTTGCACCGAAACTCGCGATTCTGAAAGAGCAACATGGCGATGACCGGCAGAAAATGTCGCAAGCCATGATGGAGCTGTACAAGAAGGAAAAGATCAACCCGTTGGGTGGATGCTTGCCTATCCTTGTACAAATGCCGGTCTTCCTGTCGCTGTACTGGGTACTGCTTGAAAGCGTAGAAATGCGCCAGGCCCCGTGGCTGTTGTGGATTACCGACCTGTCGATCAAGGATCCGTTCTTCATCCTGCCGATCATCATGGGCGCCACGATGTTCATCCAGCAGCGTTTGAACCCGACACCTCCGGATCCGATGCAGGCCAAGGTCATGAAGCTGATGCCAATCATCTTCACGTTCTTCTTCCTGTGGTTCCCGGCTGGTCTGGTTCTGTACTGGGTTGTGAACAACACCTTGTCCATTACGCAGCAGGCGTACATCACTCGCAAGATCGAAGCGGCTGCCAAGAAAGCAGAAGCCTGATCACAGCTTGTGAATAAGTTGTACAAGGCGCCCCCTAGTGGGGCGTTTTGCTATCTGTCATTTGCTCCAGGAGCCGGACCATGAATGTCCCACGTGAAACCATTGCTGCCATCGCCACAGCCCAGGGCCGCGGCGGGGTAGGCATTGTGCGTATATCCGGCCCGTTGGCGAGCAAGGCGGCGACGGCCATTACCGGCCGCGAACTTAAACCGCGTTTTGCGCATTACGGGCCCTTTGCCGACGAGTCCGGGCAGGTTATTGACGAAGGCATCGCCTTGTATTTCCCGGGCCCTAATTCGTTTACCGGCGAAGACGTCCTTGAACTGCAAGGCCATGGCGGGCCTGTGGTTCTGGATATGCTGCTGCAAAGATGCCTGCAACTGGGCAGTCGCCTGGCGCGACCAGGTGAATTCAGCGAGCGCGCATTCCTCAACGACAAGCTCGACCTCGCCCAGGCGGAGGCGATTGCTGACCTGATCGAAGCCAGTTCGGCCCAGGCCGCACGCAATGCGTTGCGCTCATTGCAGGGCGCTTTTTCCCGGCGTGTGGATAACTTGACCGAGAAATTGATCAGCCTGCGCATCTATGTCGAAGCGGCCATCGACTTTCCCGAGGAAGAAATCGACTTCCTTGCCGATGGTCATGTGCTGAGCATGCTGGATGCGGTGCGTGCGGAGTTATCCACAGTGCTGCACGAAGCTGGGCAGGGCGCGTTATTGCGGGACGGGATGACCGTGGTCATTGCCGGTCGACCGAATGCGGGTAAATCCAGCCTCTTGAATGCGCTGGCAGGCAAGGAAGCGGCTATCGTCACCGAGATTGCCGGCACCACTCGGGATATCCTGCGCGAACATATCCACATCGATGGCATGCCGCTGCACGTTGTAGACACCGCCGGTTTGCGTGATACCGAGGATCAGGTGGAGAAAATAGGCGTGGAACGTGCGCTCAAGGCCATTGGTGAGGCCGACCGGATTCTGTTGGTGGTCGATTCAACCGCTCCGGAGGCTGTGGATCCTTTCGCATTGTGGCCCGAGTTTCTCGAACAACGGCCTGACCCGGCCAAAGTCACCCTGATTCGCAACAAGGCGGATTTGAGCGGCGATCTGATCGAGATGCACACCAGCGCCGATGGCCACGTAACGATTAGCCTGAGTGCCAAGGCGGAAGGTGAAGGCCTGAACTTGCTGCGCGAGCATCTCAAGGCCTGCATGGGTTACGAGCAGACCTCTGAAAGCAGCTTTAGCGCGCGTCGACGCCATTTGGAGGCACTACGACATGCCAGTGGCTCGCTGGAACACGGCAGGGCGCAGCTGACGTTGGCGGGCGCAGGGGAGTTATTGGCCGAAGATCTGCGTCAGGCGCAACAGTCCTTGGCGGAAATTACCGGTGCATTCAGTTCGGACGACCTGTTGGGTCGAATATTTTCCAGCTTTTGCATCGGCAAATAGTGATTGGCGGCCTGGCTATCGAACTCTGGCCGCCAATAACTTATCCACAGGTTTACCAGTTGTAGCTCACCGAACCGAGCAGGGTTCGGCTGTCCCCCCAATAGCAGCGACCGGCATCGTTACAGCCCGATACATATTCCTTGTCGAAGAGGTTCTTGGCATTCAGGTCCACCGACCAGTTCTTGTCGATCTGATATCCAATTGCCGCATCCACCAACGTCACGTCGCCTGCATCAAGCTTGCCGTACAGCGAACTCGCTGTGTAGGCAAAGGTGCTGTCGAAGTAGCGAATACCACCGCCAACGTGTAGTCCGTTGAGATAGCCGTCAAGAAAGCGGTATTTGGCCCAGGCCGACGCCTGATTGCGCGGCACCCCGGTGATTTGATGGCCTTCGATCAACGAGCCTGCGGTGTCCTTGATCACCCGCGCATCGGTGTAGGTGTACGAGGCGGTCAGATTCAGGTTGCGATTGATATCGCTGTTGACCTCCAGCTCAACACCCTTGGAACGGCTTTCGCCCACTTGCCGGTAGCTGGCACTGGTCGAATCGAAGTAGGTGTCGTCTTTTTTGCGCAGGTCGAAAACCGATGCCGTCATGGTGGTGTTCCAACCCGCCGGTTCGTATTTCAAACCCACTTCATATTGTTCGCTGGTAATCGGGTCCAGCGGCGAGCCGCCATTGGAAATCTGCTGCACCGGGACGAATGCGGTGGAATAGCTGACATACGGCGTCAGGCCGTTGTCGAACTGATACATCACCCCACCTTGATAGGTGAATTTCTGATCGTTGGAGTGAATACCGCCGGCCGGCGCCAGTTTGTTGCGAAAATCACTCTCGACCCAATCCTGACGCCCGCCCAACAGGAAAATCCAGTTGTCGTACTTACTCTGGATCTGCGCATACAAACCCTGCATTTGCTGTTCGAGCAGGGTGTTTTGCACAGCGATTGAGGTGACGGGGTCCTGTGTATAAATCGGGTTGAAAATATTGATGCGTCCCGCCGAACCGGCATCCCAGTCCTGGCTGAATGAAGTGCGGTCAAAACTGGCGCCGAACAAGACGGTATTTTCCAGGCCGCCCGCATTGAATTTGCCTTCAAGTTGGTTATCCAGCGAATACACCATCGACTTGTTGTAACGGTCGTAAGCGGTGACGTTCAACAAGCTGCCGAAGCCCGCGTTATTGAGATTGCCTGGCCAGGTCTCGTGACGGGTAATCCTCGACTGCAAATAGCGTGAGTTCTGTCGGAATTGCCAATCGTCGTTGAAGCTGTGGCTGAACTCATAGCCGGCACTCCAGGTTTCGCGCTCGAAGGTGTTCCAGTCCGGAACGCCAAGCATGGTGTCCTTGTCCAGTTTGCCATTGGGATTACGCAGCAAGGTGCCGGAGGCGGGCAGGCCAAGCTCCATGTTGGTGTGATCCTTCTGATAGTGAGTCAGCAAGGTCAGGGTGTTGTAGTCGTCAAAGTTCAGGGTCATGGATGGCGCGATGTAGATGCGGTCATCCGGCACGTGATCGGTTTGGGTATCAGCGTTGCGGCCCATCATGACCACGCGACCCAGAATATTGCCGCTGTCGTCCAGCGGACCGGAGATATCCACACCCAGTTGACGGCGATTGTTCGAGCCATAACTGAGCTGAACTTCGCCCTGGGCGATGGCAGTCGGGCGTTTGCTGACCACATTGACCAGCCCGCCCGGCGCGTTTTCGCCGTACAGGATCGAAGAAGGCCCGCGAAACACCTCGACCCGCTCCAGACCATAAGGCTCGGTCGTGGTGTCATAACGATTGCCCTGAACGCGCAAACCGTCGCGCAGCAGGCCGTAGCCATAATCCGTAGCGTTGAAACCGCGAATGAAAAACAGATCGCCCGCCAGGTTATCCCCAGCCGCAAAGGGCGGCGCAAAAATGCCCGGCACATAACCGAGCGCTTCGGTTAGGGTTTGGGTCTTCTGATCTTTCATGCGCTGGCTGGTAACCACGGACACCGAACGCGGCGTTTCCGACAGCGGCGTATCGGTTTTGGTGCCGATGCGGCTCTTTTCGGCCTTGTAGCCGACATCCAGCGTGCGGCCCTGACTGGCGTCATCCGCTTGAAAACTGTTCACATTGGTGGGGCCGAGCACCACCGAGCCGTTTTCCGGGACCGGCTGCAGGATGTAACTGCCCGGCGCCTGCGCCGCGATTTGCAACCGGGAACCCTGCAGCAACACGGCGAAACCCTGTTCAACCGAGTAGTTGCCCTGCAGCCCGGAGCTGCGGCGATTGGCAGTCTGCTCAGGGGAAAACGACAAAATCACGTTGGCCGCCGAGGCAAACTGACTCAACGCGCTGTCCAGCGGCCCGGCACTGATATTGAAATTCTGCGTAGCGCTGGCAGCAATGGCGCTGTTCGCCGCCAAAGCGAAGCCGACGCCGCTGGCCATCAACAGGCTGTAGCTGAAGCATTGCCGGAAAAGACGCTGACGAGCAGGAAGCGGGAGCGGTGGAAAGCGCATGGTTTTGAAGCCCTGAAGGATTGAATTTCGCGTTTACCTGTAGGGCCGTGCCATGCCGAAAAAAGATAACCCTGTGGATAGATTTATTTTCACGCGAGATTTGCTCAGGCGGTGCTCTTGACCGAAACCCAATAACGGGTGAAATGGCTGACGCGAATCGGCAGCGTCGCTTGCAGGTTGGCCAGCACCGCATCGATGGCATCGAGTCGGAACGCCCCCGACACGCGCAATCGAGCAGCGTGCTCGTCACAGTGCATGACACCTGGGCGATAGCGACTCAGCTCGTCAATCAGATCCCCGAGCCGGGCGTTGAGCACCACCAGTTGACCATCAACCCAGGCCACTTCGGCGGGGGTGTAAGTGCGGCCCGGATTGGCACGATGATCGTCAAACTCTGCACTTTCCCCCGCCGTGAGCAGAACCGGATGACCGACGGGCTCCTTGGGTAAAAGGCTGACCTGATCTTCCAGGACGCCGACTCGTGTCGTGGTATCCAGTTGCCGAACCGAGAAACGCGTACCTAATGCCTGAACGCGTCCCTGGCGCGTTTCGACAAAAAACGGTCGGGTGTCGCCGCGTTTACCGGTCTGGATCAAAATCTCGCCTGCGCGCAGGTGAATCAAGCGCTGCTGGCCATCAAACACCACATCGACAGAGGTATTGGTGTTCAGCTCGATCTGACTGCCATCGGCCAATTCGATATGTCGCCGTTGACCCACAGGCGTCCGGTAATCCGCCCAGACATTGCCCAGGCTGGTGTGCTGCTTGATATTCCAGCCCACATAGCCGGCACCGGCAAGCACCAGCATCAGTTTGAGAATGTCTCGACGCTGGCGCGGCTCGGACAGCGCGCGCCGCGCCAGATCGGGCGGTAACGCGCCAAGCCCGCGTTGCAGTTGCTCCATCTGGTTCCACGCCGCCTGATGGGCGGGATCACTGTCCAGCCATTGCTGCCAGGCGTGCTGCTCGGCTGGCGTCGGCGGCTCCACCTGAAACTGCACGTACCAACTGGCGGCCGCCTGAAAGACCTTGCGATCCGGCATATTGATCATGCCAGCCCCGCCAGGAGCATCGAGCATTCGGTAAATGCGCGAATCATGTGCTTCTTCACCGTGGTCAAGGAAACCTGCAGTTGCTCGGCGATCTGTTGATAAGTCAGACCATCGATCTGCGACAGCATAAATATGCGATGAACCCGCGGGCCAAGGCCTGCGAGGGTTTTATCCACAGCCACCAGCGTTTCGATGATCAGTGCCTTGTCTTCTTCACTGATGACCGTGAGTTCCGGTCGTGCAGCCAGGGATTGCAGGTAAGCCTGCTCAATGGCCCGTCGTCGATATCGATCTATAACCAGCCCTCTGGCGATGGTCGCCAAGTAATCCCGAGGTTCACGGATCTGCGCTGCATTGGCCGAGCCGAGAATTCGCACAAACGTATCCTGAGCCAGATCGGCAGCATCGCTCGTGTTGGACAGCTTGCCTTTGAGCCAGCCATGCAACCACGAATGATGCTGCTCATAAATGCGCTGGACTGCGGTCGTGTGGGATTGAGAGGACATAGGAAGAGAGCGAGTTAATGATAATGCCTATTATTAGCTTTTGTTTCTGGAACTCACAAGAGCGCCTTTACCGGCATTTTTCAGGATTAATTCGAGCCTCTTGGAGAAAATCTCGCTAACCGCCCGCTCGTCCAGACAGATTTTTTCAGCCAATTTCAAAGAATTTCACCCATAAGCCCTGTGCATAACGCACCTTTAGCTCGGTTGATAAGCGGGGGTTAAACCTGAGGAAAAACCCGCCTGTGGACAAGTACCGTTTTAATCCACAGGCTCACGGCGGTTATCCCAACCCCTCACTGGCACATGACCACAGACTTTTGAATCTCTGTACACATTGATTTATATAGCCTGTAGGATTCTATCCACAGAAAATGTGCTCAGTAGAAATAAACATAAAAACAAAGATTCTATAAATCTTCTCTCTTTTAATTTCTATATCTGAGAGTTTTCCACAGCTGGTTAAATTTTGTTCAACGGGTTCCTTTCAGGGGGGTGAAGTCCCTATACTTGTCAGCTATCCCAAATTCCCATCTACAACAGGCACGAGGTGCGTGGTGGATTTCCCTTCCCGTTTTGAAGTGATCGTCATCGGTGGCGGTCATGCCGGTACCGAGGCCGCACTGGCGTCGGCACGTATGGGTGCAAAAACCCTTCTGTTGACCCATAACGTGGAAACGCTGGGTCAGATGAGCTGCAACCCGGCGATCGGTGGCATTGGTAAAAGCCATCTGGTCAAGGAAATCGACGCCTTGGGCGGCGCCATGGCGATGGCCACGGACAAAGGTGGTATTCAATTCCGCGTCTTGAACAGTCGTAAAGGCCCGGCAGTCCGGGCTACTCGTGCTCAGGCCGACCGCGTCCTGTACAAGGCCGCGATCCGTGAAGCCATCGAAAACCAGCCGAACCTGTGGATATTTCAACAGGCCTGTGACGATCTGATCGTCGAGCAGGATCAGGTACGTGGTGTCGTGACCCAAATGGGCCTGCGCATCATGGCCGACTCGGTTGTGTTGACCACTGGCACCTTCCTCGGTGGACTTATCCACATCGGAATGCAGAATTACTCGGGTGGTCGCGCCGGTGATCCGCCGTCGATTGCCCTGGCACAACGCTTACGTGAATTGCCGCTGCGCGTTGGTCGCCTGAAAACCGGTACGCCGCCGCGCATCGACGGTCGTTCGGTAGATTTTTCGGTGATGACCGAGCAACCGGGCGATACGCCGATTCCGGTCATGTCGTTCATGGGCTCCAGGGAACAGCATCCGGCCCAGGTCAGTTGCTGGATCACCCATACCAACGCCCGCACCCACGAAATCATTGCGGCCAACCTTGATCGTTCGCCGATGTATTCGGGAATCATCGAAGGCGTCGGCCCGCGCTATTGCCCATCGATCGAAGACAAGATCCACCGCTTTGCCGACAAGGAAAGCCATCAGGTCTTCATCGAGCCGGAAGGGCTGAACACCCACGAGCTGTATCCAAACGGCATTTCCACTTCCCTGCCGTTCGACGTTCAGCTGCAAGTGGTGCGCTCGATTCGCGGAATGGAAAACGCCCATATCGTGCGTCCCGGCTATGCCATCGAATACGACTATTTCGACCCTCGCGACCTGAAATACAGCCTGGAAACCAAGGTCATCGGCGGTCTGTTCTTCGCTGGGCAGATCAACGGCACGACCGGTTACGAAGAAGCCGGAGCCCAGGGTTTGCTGGCCGGAGCCAACGCTGCACTGCGTGCCCAAGGCAAGGAAAGCTGGTGTCCGCGACGGGACGAGGCGTACATCGGCGTGCTGGTCGACGACCTGATTACCCTGGGAACTCAGGAACCGTACCGGATGTTCACCTCCCGGGCGGAATACCGTTTGATCCTGCGTGAAGACAACGCCGATCTGCGTCTGACCGAGAAGGGCCGCGAGTTGGGTCTGGTCGATGATCAGCGCTGGGCCGCATTCTGCACCAAGCGCGAAAGCATCGAGCGCGAAGAGCAGCGTCTGAAAAGTACCTGGGTTCGTCCCGGCACCGAACAGGGCGAAGCGATTGCCAACCATTTCGGTACGCCGCTGACCCACGAATACAATCTGCTCAACCTGCTGACCCGTCCGGAAATCGATTACGCCAGTCTGGTGTCGATCACTGGTGATGGCTGCCTGGATCCACAAGTGGCCGAACAGGTCGAGATCAAGGCCAAGTACGCCGGATACATCGACCGTCAGCAGGACGAGATTGCCCGGTTGCGGGCCAGTGAAGACACTAAACTTCCGGAAGACATCGACTACACCGGCATTTCCGGCCTGTCGAAAGAAATTCAGAGCAAGCTGGGGATAACCCGGCCGGAAACCCTCGGACAGGCTTCACGCATCCCCGGCGTTACCCCGGCGGCGATTTCCCTGTTGATGATTCATTTGAAAAAACGCGGCGCGGGCCGTCAGTTGGAGCAAAGCGCTTGAGTTCTATGGTCACCCCGCAACACGCCGAAGAGTTGTCCCGTGGCGCCCAACAGCTGGGTGTTACCCTCAGCGAGGGCCAGCACAACCAGCTGCTGGCTTACCTGGCGCTGCTGATCAAGTGGAACAAGGCCTACAATCTCACTGCGGTGCGTAATCCAGACGAGATGGTTTCGCGGCATTTGCTCGACAGCCTGAGCGTCGTCCCCTTCATCGAAGGCCCGCGTTGGCTCGATGTCGGCAGTGGCGGCGGCATGCCTGGCATTCCATTGGCTATCCTGTTTCCGGAGATGAAAGTCACCGTGCTGGACAGCAATGGCAAGAAAACACGATTTCTGACCCAGGTTAAACTTGAGCTCAAGCTCGACAATCTGGAAGTTATCCACAGCCGTGCAGAGTCGTATCAGCCCGCAGTACCGTTTACCGGGATTGTTTCCCGGGCGTTCAGCAGCCTCGAGGACTTTACCGGGTGGACCCGACACATGGGTGACACCGATACGCGATGGCTGGCGATGAAAGGGCTGCATCCTGCCGATGAGCTGGTAGCATTACCGGCAGATTTTTACCTCGATAGCGCACAAGCCTTGACCGTTCCAGGTTGCCAAGGCCAACGCCATCTGCTGATACTGCGCCGCACGGCATGACGGGGAACACAAGCAAGAATGGCTAAGGTATTCGCGATAGCGAACCAAAAGGGCGGTGTGGGCAAAACCACCACCTGCATCAACCTCGCAGCGTCACTGGTCGCGACCAAGCGCCGCGTTCTGTTGATCGATCTCGACCCGCAAGGCAACGCTACGATGGGTAGCGGTGTGGATAAACACGGGTTGGAAAACTCCATTTACGACGTACTGATCGGCGAATGTGATCTGGTGCAGGCCATGCAGTTTTCCGAGCATGGCGGTTATCAGCTGTTGCCGGCCAACCGCGACCTTACGGCTGCGGAAGTCAATCTGCTGGAAATGCAGATGAAGGAAAGTCGCCTGCGCAATGCGCTGGCGCCGATCCGCGAGAACTACGACTACATCCTCATCGACTGTCCGCCGTCGTTGTCGATGCTCACGTTGAACGCTCTGGTTGCAGCCGACGGGGTAATTATCCCCATGCAATGCGAATACTTTGCCCTCGAAGGGCTCAGTGACCTTGTGGATAACATCAAGCGCATTGGCGAACTGCTCAACCCGCAGTTGAAAATCGAAGGCCTGTTGCGAACCATGTATGACCCTCGCCTGAGCCTGATCAACGACGTTTCTGCCCAGCTCAAGGAACACTTTGGCGAGCAGCTGTACGACACGGTGATTCCGCGCAACATCCGTCTGGCCGAGGCACCGAGTTTCGGCATGCCGGCGCTGGCGTATGACAAGTCATCGCGCGGTGCGCTGGCCTACCTGGCTCTGGCCGGGGAAATGGTCCGTCGTCAACGGCGCACTACGCGCACAGCTCAGCCAACTTAAGGGAATCCCATGGCCGTCAAGAAACGAGGTCTCGGACGTGGGCTGGACGCACTTCTGAGCAGTCCAACCGTCAGTTCGCTGGAAGAACAGGCCGTCAAGGCCGATCAGCGCGAATTGCAGCACGTACCGCTGGACCTGATCCAGCGGGGCAAATATCAACCGCGCCGCGACATGGACCCGCAAGCCCTCGAAGAGCTGGCCCAGTCGATCAAGGCCCAAGGCGTGATGCAGCCCATCGTGGTGCGGCCGCTTGCCGACAACCGTTTTGAAATCATTGCCGGTGAGCGCCGCTGGCGTGCCAGCCAGCAGGCGGGGATGGAAACCATTCCGGCGATGGTGCGCGATGTGCCGGACGAAACGGCCATCGCCATGGCGCTGATCGAGAATATTCAGCGTGAAGACCTCAATCCCATCGAGGAAGCGGTCGCCCTGCAGCGTTTGCAGCAGGAGTTCCAGCTTACCCAGCAGCAAGTCGCCGACGCGGTGGGCAAGTCCCGCGTCAGCGTGGCCAACCTGCTGCGTCTGATTGCGTTGCCGGAAGTCATCAAGACCATGCTGTCCCATGGCGATCTGGAAATGGGTCATGCCCGAGCTTTGCTGGGTTTGCCGGAAGACCGGCAGGTCGAAGGGGCGCGACACGTTGTCGCACGTGGCCTGACGGTGCGTCAGACCGAGGCCCTGGTTCGCCAGTGGCTGAGCGGCAAACCGGCCGCTGCGGAACCGGTAAAAACCGATCCGGACATCAGCCGCCTGGAACAGCGATTGGCCGAGCGGCTGGGCTCCGCGGTGCAAATACGCCACGGGCAGAAGGGAAAAGGTCAATTGGTTATCCGATATAACTCACTGGATGAGCTTCAGGGCGTACTCGCACACATCCGCTGAAACAATTGCTGTGTAGCGTGTAGTCGGAAATCACTACCTGACGGTTGAATAGGGGCTTAAGCGCCCCTATACTCTGCGCGCATTTTGTCGGCACATTTTATGCCAAGTTATTGATTTTGGCGGCCGACGCATCAGGAGCAATTGTGATGGAATCACGCATGCCAAACCGCTTGCCGTTCCATCGCCTGGCGGTTTTTCCGGTACTGCTTGCTCAATTTATTGTCCTGCTGCTGGCAGCTTTGGCGCTTTGGCAGTGGCATGGGGTCGTAGCTGGATACTCAGGGCTGTGCGGAGGCCTGATAGCTTGGCTCCCCAATTTGTATTTCGCTCACAAGGCTTTCCGGTTCACCGGGGCTAGAGCAGCGCAAGCCATTGTCCGGTCTTTTTATGCCGGCGAGGCGGGCAAACTGATTTTGACGGCAGTGCTGTTTGCACTGACGTTCGCAGGTGTGAAGCCATTGGCGCCGCTGGCTGTATTCGGCGTCTTCATGCTGACCCAACTGGTCAGCTGGTTCGCACCGGTGCTTATGAGAACAAGACTTTCGAGACCTTAGGGCGTTTGAGGCAACCATGGCAGAGCAAACAGCTTCGGGCTATATCCAGCACCACTTGCAGAACCTGACCTTTGGTCATTTGCCGGACGGCACTTGGGGCTTCGCCCACGATGCGGCCGCGGCGAAGGAAATGGGTTTTTGGGCTTTCCACGTCGATACCCTCGGCTGGTCGGTCGCACTGGGTCTGATCTTCGTCCTGATTTTCCGCATGGCGGCAAAAAAGGCGACTTCCGGTCAACCAGGCGCACTGCAGAACTTCGTTGAAGTGCTCGTCGAGTTCGTCGACGGCAGCGTGAAGGACAGCTTCCACGGTCGTAGCCCGGTGATTGCACCGCTGGCACTGACCATTTTCGTCTGGGTTTTCCTGATGAACGCCGTCGACCTTATCCCGGTCGACTGGATTCCTCAGCTGGCGATCATGATCACCGGGGATTCTCACATTCCGTTCCGTGCGGTATCGACGACTGACCCTAACGCCACCCTGGGCATGGCCCTGTCGGTGTTTGCGTTGATCATCATCTACAGTATCAAGGTCAAGGGCATCGGCGGCTTCATCGGCGAACTGACCCTTCACCCGTTCGGCAGCAAGAACATCTTTGTTCAGGCGCTGTTGATTCCGGTGAACTTCCTGCTTGAATTCGTGACTCTGATTGCCAAGCCTATTTCGTTGGCACTGCGTCTGTTCGGCAACATGTACGCTGGCGAGCTGGTGTTTATCCTGATCGCCGTCATGTTCGGCAGCGGCCTGCTCTGGCTGAGCGGCCTGGGCGTGGTTCTGCAATGGGCGTGGGCTGTCTTCCACATCCTGATCATCACCTTGCAGGCGTTCATCTTCATGATGCTGACCATCGTTTACCTGTCGATGGCTCACGAAGACAACCATTAAGACTCGCCTGGCGCGTCTGGATGTACCTCTCGTTTCGGCGAGAGGATAGCCGCAAGCGGGTAACCGCAAGGGCTGATGCTGGAAACGATTTGTTTTACCGCTTTAATCTAAAAAACCTAACCAATACGACGTAAAAGTCGGGAGGAAAGATGGAAACTGTAGTTGGTCTAACTGCTATCGCTGTTGCACTGTTGATCGGCCTGGGCGCACTGGGTACTGCAATCGGTTTCGGCCTGCTGGGCGGCAAGTTCCTGGAAGGCGCTGCTCGCCAACCAGAAATGGTTCCAATGCTGCAGGTCAAAATGTTCATCGTTGCCGGTCTGCTCGACGCCGTGACCATGATCGGTGTTGGTATCGCTCTGTTCTTCACCTTTGCGAACCCCTTCGTTGGTCAACTCGCTGGCTAATCTCTCGAATATTCGAGGTGATTGGTGTGATGGACAACGAACGAGCGAGGTGTTGGCGTGAACATTAATGCAACCCTGATTGGCCAGTCCGTTGCGTTCTTCATTTTTGTGCTGTTCTGCATGAAGTACGTTTGGCCTCCGGTCATTACGGCTTTGCACGAACGTCAGAAGAAGATCGCGGATGGACTGGACGCTGCCAGCCGAGCAGCTCGCGACCTGGAGTTGGCCCAAGAGAAAGCGGGTCATCAACTGCGCGATGCAAAAGCTCAGGCAGCTGAAATCATTGAGCAAGCCAAGAAACGCGGTACTCAGATTGTCGACGAAGCCCGGGAACAGGCTCGCGTTGAAGCTGAACGTGTGAAGGCTCAGGCTCAGGCCGAGATCGAGCAGGAACTGAACAGTGTCAAAGATGCGCTGCGCGCCCAATTGGGTAGCCTGGCAGTCAACGGCGCTGAGAAGATCCTGGGTGCCACAATCGATCAAAACGCGCACGCGGAGCTGGTTAATAAACTGGCTGCTGAAATTTAAGCGAGGGCGATCATGGCAGAACTGACCACGTTGGCCCGACCTTACGCTAAGGCTGCCTTCGAGTACGCCCAGGCTCACCAGCAACTGGCCAATTGGTCAGCCATGCTCGGCCTGGCTGCAGCGGTGTCGGAAGACGACACCATGCAGCGCGTACTCAAGGCCCCGCGACTGACGAGCGCAGACAAGGCCACCACTTTTATTGAAGTGTGTGGCGACAAGTTCGATGCCAAGGCACAGAATTTCATCCACATCGTTGCTGAAAACGACCGTCTCCCGCTTTTGCCGGAGATCGCCGAACTGTTTGACCTGTACAAGGCCGAGCAGGAAAAATCAGTCGATGTCGATGTCACCAGTGCTTTTGCATTGAACCAAGAACAGCAAGACAAACTCGCCAAGGTTCTCAGTGCACGGCTCGGCCGGGAAGTGCGCCTGCACGCTGCGGAGGATGCCACCCTGATCGGTGGTGTCGTAATCCGCGCCGGCGACCTGGTTATCGATGGCTCAGTTCGCGGCAAACTCGCGCAACTAGCCGAAGCATTGAAATCTTGAGTTTGAAGGGGCAGCAGAGCAATGCAGCAACTCAATCCTTCCGAAATAAGTGAAATCATCAAGGGTCGCATCGACAAGCTCGATGTAACCTCCCAAGCCCGTAACGAAGGCACAGTCGTCAGCGTATCTGACGGCATCGTGCGGATTCACGGTCTGGCCGACGTAATGTACGGCGAGATGATCGAGTTTCCGGGCGGCGTCTACGGTATGGCGCTGAACCTTGAGCAAGACTCTGTAGGTGCTGTGGTACTGGGCGCATACACGACTCTGGCTGAAGGCATGAGCGCTAAGTGCACTGGCCGCATCCTTGAAGTTCCGGTTGGTCCGGAACTGCTCGGCCGCGTAGTCGATGCACTGGGTAACCCAGTTGACGGCAAAGGCCCTCTGAACAACGTCATCACTGACGCTGTCGAGAAGGTTGCACCGGGCGTGATCTGGCGTAAGTCGGTCGACCAGCCTGTGCAGACCGGCTACAAAG
This sequence comes from Pseudomonas sp. CFII64, assembly GCF_000416235.1. Taxonomy (GTDB): domain Bacteria; phylum Pseudomonadota; class Gammaproteobacteria; order Pseudomonadales; family Pseudomonadaceae; genus Aquipseudomonas. Next base: position 131,936 of record NZ_ATLO01000036.1, read on the forward strand.
CCGTCGATGCCATGATTCCAGTCGGCCGTGGCCAGCGTGAGCTGATCATCGGTGACCGTCAGATCGGTAAAACCGCTCTGGCCATCGACGCAATCATCAACCAGAAAGACAGCGGCATCTTCTGCGTCTACGTAGCAATTGGTCAGAAACAATCGACCATCGCCAACGTGGTTCGCAAACTCGAAGAAAACGGCGCGTTGGCTAACACCATCGTCGTTGCTGCCAGTGCTTCCGAATCCGCTGCGCTGCAGTTCCTTGCACCGTACTCGGGTTGCACCATGGGCGAGTATTTCCGCGACCGCGGTGAAGACGCGCTGATCGTTTATGACGATCTGTCCAAGCAAGCAGTGGCTTACCGCCAGATTTCCCTGCTGCTGCGCCGTCCACCAGGCCGTGAAGCTTACCCAGGCGACGTGTTCTATCTCCACTCCCGTCTGCTGGAACGCGCATCGCGTGTTTCCGAAGAATACGTAGAGAAGTTCACCAATGGCGCAGTGACCGGCAAAACCGGTTCCCTGACCGCGTTGCCGATCATCGAAACCCAGGCTGGCGACGTTTCCGCGTTCGTTCCGACCAACGTGATTTCCATCACCGACGGTCAGATCTTCCTGGAATCGGCCATGTTCAACTCCGGCATCCGTCCGGCTGTGAACGCCGGTGTTTCGGTATCCCGTGTGGGCGGTGCTGCGCAGACCAAGATCATCAAGAAGCTCTCCGGTGGTATCCGTACCGCTCTGGCTCAGTACCGTGAACTGGCGGCATTCGCCCAGTTCGCTTCTGACCTGGACGAAGCGACCCGTAAGCAACTTGAGCATGGTCAGCGCGTTACCGAGCTGATGAAGCAGAAGCAATATGCACCAATGTCGATTGCTGACATGGCGCTGTCGCTGTATGCCGCTGAGCGTGGGTTCCTGATCGACATCGAAATCGCCAAGATTGGCAGCTTTGAACAAGCGCTGATTGCTTACTTCAACCGCGATCACGCCGATTTGATGGCGAAGATCAACGTGAAGGGTGACTTCAATGACGAAATCGACGCTGGCATGAAAGCCGGTATCGAGAAGTTCAAGGCCACCCAAACCTGGTAAGCCGCAGCGGGGGCCGAAAGGCTCCCGCTTGCTAACCTGATAGGTGTTACATGGCAGGCGCAAAAGAGATTCGCAGCAAGATTGCGAGCATCAAAAGCACGCAAAAGATCACCAGCGCCATGGAAAAAGTGGCGGTCAGTAAAATGCGCAAGGCTCAAATGCGCATGGCTGCTAGCCGTCCTTACGCGGAGCGCATCCGCCAGGTGATTGGTCATCTGGCCAACGCCAACCCGGAATACCGCCACCCGTTCATGATCGAGCGCGAAGTAAAGCGTGTCGGTTATGTCGTAGTGAGCAGTGACCGTGGTTTGTGCGGTGGCTTGAATACCAACCTGTTCAAGGCTTTGGTCAGGGACATGGCGGTAAACCGTGGAAACGGCGTAGAGATCGATCTGTGTGTGGTCGGCAGCAAAGGTGCGGCATTTTTCCGCAACTTCGGCGGTAACGTCGTCGCTGCGATCAGCCACTTGGGCGAAGAGCCGTCGATCAATGATTTGATCGGCAGCGTCAAGGTGATGCTGGATGCCTACCTGGATGGCCGTATTGATCGCCTGTCCGTGGTGTCCAACAAGTTCATCAACACCATGACCCAGCAGCCAACGGTGGAGCAATTGATTCCGCTGGTGGCAACCCCGGATCAGAAACTCAAGCACCACTGGGACTATCTCTACGAACCGGACGCCAAAGAGCTGCTTGACGGCTTGATGGTTCGCTACGTTGAGTCGCAGGTGTACCAGGCGGTGGTCGAGAACAACGCAGCTGAACAAGCAGCGCGGATGATCGCGATGAAGAACGCCACAGACAACGCCGGTGATTTGATCAGCGATTTGCAGCTGATCTACAACAAGGCGCGTCAGGCAGCGATCACCCAAGAGATCTCGGAAATCGTCGGCGGCGCTGCCGCGGTTTAACGGTTCAAATATTAGAGGAACCAGCTAATGAGTAGCGGACGTATCGTTCAAATCATCGGCGCCGTGATCGACGTGGAATTCCCACGCGATAGCGTACCGAGCATCTACAACGCGCTGTTGGTTCAAAGCGCGGCAGGGACCACCCTGGAAGTTCAGCAACAGCTGGGCGACGGCGTGGTTCGCACCATTGCGATGGGCTCCACCGAGGGCTTGAAGCGCGGTCTGGAAGTGACAGACTCTGGCGCAGCCATCTCCGTACCGGTCGGCAAAGCGACTCTGGGCCGGATCATGGACGTGCTGGGCAACCCGATCGACGAAGCCGGTCCAATCGCCACCGAAGAACGCTGGGGCATTCACCGTCCTGCGCCAACCTTCGCTGAGCAAGCGGGCGGCAACGATCTGCTGGAAACAGGCATCAAGGTTATCGACCTGGTTTGCCCGTTCGCCAAAGGCGGTAAAGTCGGTCTGTTCGGTGGTGCCGGTGTAGGCAAAACCGTAAACATGATGGAACTGATCCGTAACATCGCCATCGAGCACAGCGGTTATTCCGTGTTCGCCGGTGTGGGTGAGCGTACTCGTGAGGGTAACGACTTCTACCACGAGATGAAGGACTCCAACGTTCTGGACAAAGTGGCACTGGTTTACGGTCAGATGAACGAGCCGCCGGGTAACCGTCTGCGCGTAGCACTGACCGGCCTGACCATGGCCGAGAAATTCCGTGACGAAGGTAACGACGTTCTGCTTTTCGTCGACAACATCTATCGTTACACGCTGGCCGGTACTGAAGTATCCGCACTGCTGGGCCGTATGCCTTCGGCAGTAGGTTACCAGCCGACCCTGGCCGAAGAGATGGGTACTCTGCAAGAGCGCATCACTTCGACCAAGAACGGTTCGATCACTTCCATCCAGGCGGTATACGTACCGGCGGATGACTTGACTGACCCGTCGCCAGCGACCACGTTTGCCCACTTGGATGCAACCGTCGTACTGTCCCGTGACATCGCTTCCCTGGGTATCTACCCAGCGGTAGACCCACTGGATTCGACTTCGCGCCAGCTGGACCCGAACGTAATCGGCCAGGAACACTACGACACCGCTCGCGGCGTACAGTACGTGTTGCAGCGCTACAAAGAACTGAAGGACATCATTGCGATCCTGGGTATGGACGAGCTGTCGGAGACCGACAAACAGTTGGTTAACCGTGCTCGTAAGATCCAGCGCTTCCTGTCGCAACCGTTCTTCGTGGCTGAAGTCTTCACTGGTGCATCGGGTAAATACGTTTCCCTGAAAGACACCATTGCCGGCTTCAAAGGCATCCTCAACGGTGACTACGACCACTTGCCAGAACAAGCGTTCTACATGGTCGGCGGCATCGAAGAAGCGATCGAGAAAGCCAAGAAACTGTAATCCCAGCGCCCGGCAACGGGCGCTAATCAGGTCGAGGCAAGCAAATGGCTATGACAGTCCATTGCGATATCGTCAGCGCGGAAGGAGAAATTTTCTCCGGTCTGGTCGAGATGGTGATTGCGCACGGCAACCTGGGTGATATCGGTATCGCTCCAGGTCACGCGCCGCTGATCACTGATCTGAAACCAGGTCCGATCCGCTTGATCAAGCAGGGCGGAGCAGCTGAGGTGTATTACATCTCGGGTGGTTTCCTCGAGGTTCAACCGAACATGGTCAAGGTGCTTGCCGACACTGTGCAACGCGCTGATGACCTGGACGAAGCCTCTGCTCAGGCCGCCGTAAAGGCCGCCGAGAAAGCTCTGCACGAAAAGGGCGCGGATTTCGATTACGGATCTGCAACCGCTCGTCTGGCCGAGGCCGCAGCCCAGCTGCGTACCGTTCAGCAAATTCGCAAGAAGTACGGCGGCTAACCCCGTCGTCATTCTGCGCGATTGAGTAAAAGGGTAGCCTCGGCTACCCTTTTTCTTTTTTCAGGATCAGCCCACCCGGATTCACGGGTTCGCGGCTCGCTCAGTTGGAAGCCCTCATGTCTCTCGATATCGTTATTCTCGCCGCCGGCCAAGGCACTCGCATGCGTTCGGCCCTGCCCAAGGTTCTGCATCCGGTCGCTGGCGACTCCATGCTCGGGCATGTTATCCACAGCGCCCGCCAGCTTGCGCCGCAGCGTATCCATGTCGTGATCGGGCATGGCGCGGATGTCGTGCGTGAGCGTCTGGCGGCAGATGACTTGAACTTTGTGATGCAGGACAAGCAACTGGGTACCGGCCACGCGGTTGCACAGGCGCTGCCGGAGCTGACTGCCGAGAACGTGCTGATCCTTTACGGCGATGTGCCACTTATTGAAGTGGAAACCCTTCGACGTCTGCTGAAACAGGTCAACGCCGAGCAGCTGGGTCTGCTGACCGTCAACCTCGACGATCCGACCGGTTATGGTCGCATCGTGCGGGACGAGCAGAATCGTGTCTGTGCCATCGTCGAGCACAAAGACGCAACCGACGCCCAGAAAGCGATTACCGAAGGCAACACCGGAATTCTGGCGGTACCGGGCAAGCGCCTGGCTGACTGGCTGGGACGGCTGTCGAACAACAATGCCCAAGGCGAGTACTACCTGACGGACGTGATCGCCATGGCGGTCGGCGACGGCCTGGTGGTGGCGACCGAGCAGCCCCACGACGCCATGGAAGTGCAGGGCGCCAACGACCGCAAGCAGCTGGCGGAACTGGAGCGTCACTATCAATTGCGCGAAGCCCGCCGCTTGATGGCGCAAGGCGTGACCTTGCGTGACCCGGCGCGTTTTGACGTGCGCGGCGAAGTGACCGTAGGTCGCGACGTGCTGATTGATATCAACGTGATCCTCGAAGGCCGGGTGATTATCGAAGACAACGTGGAGATCGGCCCGAACTGCGTGATCAAGGACAGCACTCTACGCAAAGGCGTCGTCATCAAGGCCAACAGCCATATCGACGGCGCGATCATGGGTGAGGGCAGCGATGCTGGTCCGTTCGCCCGTCTGCGTCCGGGGAGCGTGCTGGAAGCCAAGGCGCATGTGGGTAACTTCGTCGAGCTGAAGAATGCCCATCTGGGCGAAGGCGTGAAAGCCGGCCATCTGACCTACCTTGGCGATACCGTGATTGGTGCCCGTACCAACATCGGCGCCGGCACCATTACGGTTAACTACGATGGGGCCAACAAGCACCAGACCCTGATTGGTGAAGACGTGTTCATCGGCTCCAACAACTCACTGATTGCGCCTGTGAGTATTGGCGATGGCTCGAACACCGCCGCCGGGTCGACCATCACCCAGGATGTGGATAAGTCGCAACTCGCCGTCGCCCGCGCTCGCCAGCGCAACATCGAAGGCTGGAAACGTCCGGTGAAGATCAAGAAATCGTAGGACCGGATTTATCTGGGAGGGTGCCGGGGAGATTGGCAAAACCCGGCACCTGTTCGTAACGCCTCGCGGATAAATCCGCTCCTACGGCTTGTTTTTTTTTGCGCAATAGGTTTTGATTGCCTTCGTTATCTTTCGAAACGAAACAAAACCGTGTCCATATCGAAACGCAATACTCCCCAGCGTCGCCACAACATCATCGCCTTGCTCAACGAGCAGGGCGAGGTCAGTGTGGATGAACTGGCGAAACGCTTCGAAACTTCCGAGGTTACGATTCGCAAGGATCTGACTGCGCTCGAAAGCAACGGCTTACTGCTGCGTCGTTACGGCGGTGCGGTCACGTTGCCGCAAGAGCTGATCACCGAAAGCGGTCAGCCAGTCTCGAAATACAAGCAGGCCATCGCCCGTGCTGCCGTTACCAGGATTCGCGAGCACGCGCGAATCATCATCGACAGTGGCAGCACCACCGCAGCGATGATTCCGCAACTGGGCCTGCAGCCGGGCCTGGTGGTGATGACCAACTCGCTGCATGTCGCCAGCGCTCTGTCCGAGCTGGAACACGAGCCGGTGTTGTTGATGACCGGCGGCACCTGGGACCCGCATTCCGAGTCCTTTCAGGGCCAGGTCGCCGAGCAAGTGCTGCGTTCCTACGATTTCGATCAGCTATTCATCGGTGCCGATGGCATCGATCTGAATCGTGGCACCACCACCTTCAACGAATTGCTGGGTTTGAGCCGGGTGATGGCTGAAGTGGCCCGAGAAGTGGTGGTGATGGTCGAAGCCGACAAAGTTGGACGCAAGATACCCAATCTGGAGCTGCCCTGGAGCAGCGTCCACACCCTGATTACCGATGATCGCCTGCCCATTGAGGCACGCGAACAGATTGAAGCCCGCGGCATAACGTTGATTTGCGCCGCCGTCAGCTAGGAGAAAACTTATGTGTGGAATCGTTGGTGCCGTCGCGGAACGTAATATCACCGCCATCTTGCTCGAAGGCCTGAAACGCCTGGAATACCGCGGCTATGACAGCGCCGGTGTCGCTGTCTTCAGCAACGCCGGTGTGCTTGAGCGCCGTCGTCGCTCAGGCAAGGTCAGCGAGCTGGAGCAGGCCTTGGCCGGAGAGCCGCTGGTAGGCCGTCTTGGCATCGCGCACACCCGTTGGGCGACTCACGGCGCGCCTTGCGAACGCAACGCCCACCCCCATTTCTCCGGCGAGGAACTGGCGGTTGTTCACAACGGCATCATCGAAAACCACGAAGCCCTGCGTGAGCGCCTCAAGGGGCTCGGCTATGTGTTCGTTTCCGATACCGATACCGAAGTCATCGTTCACTTGCTGGCCCACAAGCTCAAGGACACGCCGGACCTGACCGTCGCCCTGAAAGCGGCAGTCAAGGAACTGCATGGCGCTTACGGTCTGGCCGTGGTCAGCGCGAAACAACCGGATCGTCTGCTGGCCGCCCGCAGTGGCAGCCCGTTGGTGGTCGGTCTGGGCCTTGGCGAAAACTTCCTCGCCTCCGACCAGATGGCCCTGCGCCAGGTCACTGACCGCTTCATGTACCTGGAAGAAGGCGACATCGCCGAGATTCGTCGCGACAGCGTGCAGATCTGGGCCGTCGACGGCCTGCCGGTAGAACGTGAAGTCGTCCAGTACCGTGAAGGTGCGGAAGCTGCTGACAAGGGCGCGTTCCGTCACTTCATGCTCAAGGAAATCCACGAGCAGCCAAAAGTTGTGCAACGCACGCTTGAAGGTCGTCTGGGGCAGCAGCAGGTGTTGGTTCAGGCCTTTGGCCCGCAGGCCGCCGAGTTGTTCGCCAAAGTTCGTAATGTGCAGATCGTCGCCTGTGGCACCAGTTACCACGCCGGTATGGTGGCGCGTTACTGGCTGGAAGGGCTGGCGGGCATTCCGTGTCAGGTCGAAGTGGCCAGTGAGTTCCGCTATCGCAAGGTCGTGGTCCAGCCGGACACGCTCTTCGTCTCCATCTCCCAGTCCGGCGAAACCGCCGATACGCTGGCTGCGCTGCGCAATGCCAAGGAGCTGGGCTTCCTGGCCAGTCTGGCGATCTGCAACGTCAGCATCAGTTCGCTGGTGCGTGAGTCGGATCTGACCCTGCTGACTCAGGCCGGGCCGGAAATCGGCGTCGCGTCCACCAAAGCCTTCACCACGCAATTGGTCGGCCTGCTGTTGCTGACGCTGTCGCTGGGCCAGGTGCAGGGTACGTTAGGCGCAGGCGTCGAAGCCGAACTGGTCGAAGAGCTGCGGCGTCTGCCGACTCGTCTGGGTGAAGCGTTGGCCATGGATCACACCATCGAGAAAGTGGCCGAGTTGTTTGCCGAGAAGAATCACACGCTGTTCCTCGGTCGTGGCGCGCAATTCCCGGTGGCGATGGAAGGCGCGCTCAAGCTCAAGGAGATTTCCTACATCCACGCCGAAGCCTACCCGGCTGGCGAGCTCAAGCATGGCCCGTTGGCGCTGGTGGACAGCGACATGCCAGTGGTCACCGTTGCGCCAAACAACGAGCTGCTGGAAAAACTCAAATCGAACCTGCAGGAAGTCCGCGCGCGTGGCGGCGAATTGATCGTGTTCGCTGACGAACAAGCCGGCATGACCAACGGCGAAGGCACCCACGTGATCGCCATGCCGCACATCATCGATGCACTGTCGCCGATCCTCTACACGATCCCGCTGCAACTGCTCTCGTATTACGTCGCAGTGCTCAAGGGAACGGACGTCGATCAGCCGCGCAACCTGGCCAAGTCGGTGACTGTGGAATAAGTTATCCACAGCGAGTCATGAATTTTTGTGCAACCTTTTTTGCGGATTCATCCGTGACGCGCCGTTGACATAGCCGTTAGGTCCCGGCAATATTCGTCGCAATTGCGCCCGATCCTCTGGTGCTGGCTTAGTCCGGCATTACGTTTGGGCCTTCTTATTTCTGGGACATGGAAGTTGCCTGCGTTATCCCCTCCAAAACCGTTCTGTACCTATCCTGATCTGGTTACGCTGCTGGCCAATCGGGGTATGCAAATCGATGATCCATTGCGTGCTGAGCGTAAGCTTGCGCAGCTGGGTTATTACCGTCTCAGCGGATTCTGGTATCCGGCGCGCGAGTTCAAGATGAGCGGCCAGCAGCAGGAATTGTGCGAGGTAACCGGCAAGCCGCTGCGTCTGGACACGTTCCACGCTGCCACCGCTTTCGACGCAGCGGTTGGCGTTTACAAGTTCGATAAACAGTTGCGAATGCTCATGCTGGATGCAATCGAACGTCTGGAAGTCCACCTCAAGACCGTCATGGCTCACGAGGTCGGGTATCACGACCCCATGGCCTACACCAATGCGAAGTTCGTCCTGCGCAAGTGGACGCAAACCTACACTGATGGTCGCGGCAATCTGCGCAACAAGTGGACAGAATGGAGTCAGAAACAGCAGTCGCACATCGTGCGCAGTAGAGAGGATTGCATCCAGTGGCACTTGCGCTCAGGCAAGTCGATCCCTGTTTGGGTCGCGGTCGAGGCGTGGGACTTCGGTGACCTCTCGGAGTTTTTTGAGCTGCTGAGTCATAAGTATCAGAACCTTATCGTCGCCCGCCTTGGTTTAGACAACGCCAGGATACTGAGCCGATGGATGCAGCAGACCAGCCATCTGCGTAACCGATGTGCGCACCATGCGCGCATATGGAATCAGGCGTCTCCCAATCCGTTGGGGGTTTCTGCTGACCCTTATTTTCAGAAGCTGGGACTGGACCAACAAGCGCTTACGCGGCTGTACGGGTTGGTCGCGGTCATGTGGTTTTTGCTGCAGAAATTCGCACCAGGCTCGACCTGGATCAACGACGTCGCCGATCTCATCGATACAAAGCCAGATATGCCAGGATGCACTTTCAAGGCGATGGGGTTCCCGGACGAAACCGGATTTCCTCGCAAGCGGTTCGGGCTTGGCTAGTCGCAGGTCAGGCCCGGTTATCCACAGCTACCAGCTTCTACAGTCAGGGGTTGTTTATGGATAACTTCCCACATTCATCAATCACCCCCGCCAACCGCTCAGCCAGTTCCGCTGCCTGAGCCTCGCTGGTCACGTTGGTAAAACTCATCAACAGCCCGCGTTGGGCGGGTGAGGTGAGGTGCCAGTCGGACAATGCCTGAACCCCAAGCCCGGCCCGCCTTGCCGCAGCGGCGATGACTTGATCGTTCAGGCCTTCTTTCAGATCGGCGCACAGGTGCATGCCGCCTAACTGGAGGTTCACCGACAGCTGCATGCCCAGCCTGACGCTCAGTGCCTGGGTCAGCAACATTCGCCGATGGGCATAGAGGCTGCGCATCTTTTTCAGATGCCGGGAGAAGTGGCCTTGCTCGATAAAGGTGGCGACGGTGGATTGCCAGAGTTGCGGGCAATGGTTATGCATGTCGTCGGCCATTTTGCGGAACCGGTTGACCTGCGCCTCGGGCACCACCAGGTACGCAAGGCGCAAGCCGGGCACCAGCACCTTGCTGAAGGTGCCGCAGTACAAAACCCGGCCGTGTTCGTCCAGGCTCTTGAGCGCTGGAATCGGCCGACCTTTGTAACGGTATTCGCTGTCGTAATCGTCCTCGATGATCCAGCTGTCCTGGCGATTGGCCCAGTCCAACAGCGCCTGGCGGCGATTCAACGACAGTGAAACGCACAGCGGGCTCTGATGCGTGGGCGTGACCACGGCAAAGCGTGCATCGGGTGCGCGCTGGATGCCGGCCTCGACTATCAGGCCATCGCTGTCCACCGGCACCGGGACCAGTTGCATGCCCGCTTCGCCGAGAAACTGGTGGGCCATGAAATAGCCGGGATCTTCGAACCAGCAGTGATCGTCTTTGTGCATCAGGCTGCGGCAGATCAGATCCAGACAGCCGCGATAGCCTGCACAAATGAAGATCTGTTCCGGCAGGCAATTGATACCCCGCGAAATCCCCAGATACCCCGCCAGCGCGGTGCGCAGCGCCAGATCGCCGTGGCTGTCGGGATAGTTGAGTGCGTCCAGCCCGCCTTGGCGCAATGTGCGGCTGGCCAGCCGATTCCAGAGTTTGCGCGGAAACGCGTCCAGCGCGGGCATTCCCATCTGCAATGGCAAGGACGCAGTGCCGGGATGCACGACAGCAGGCTGCGGTTCGCGAGCGGGGCGGGTGGGCGGCGCGCCAGCCACAGCGTCAACCAGTTGCGAAACCACCGTGCCGGCCGGTCCACGGGCGAGCAGGTAACCTTCGCTGATCAATAGCTGATAAGCGGTTTCTACCGTGCCGCGCGCCAGGTTCAGTTCGGCGGCCAGCGCGCGCACCGATGGCACTCGATCCCCGGGCTTGAGGTGGCCATCGGCAATGGACTGGCGAAAGCGCAAATAGATCTGCCGATACAGGGGCGCGTCCGGGGTTGTGTCGGGCAAGGATTTATTCATCGCATGGCCTAGTCGTTTTTGCACTTCTTGGCTCTATAGAGTAGGCCATGTGGCGCATACAGTGGGCACACATTTGAAGGAGAACGTGCCATGCAACCCCACATGTTCAGACTGTTGAGTCGCGGCGCCGAGCAGGCGGCAGGCTTCAAGCTCATGCAGCAACTACGCCCGCACTTGAGCGATCTTGAATCGTTCACGATGCAGCTGGATCGCCAGGCCTATCACGGCTATCGGTTGTGGGGTTTGTGGCAGGGCGATCAGCTGGCCGGATTGATCGGCTTTCGTGAGCTGGAAAACCTGATCTATGGCCGCTTCATTTACGTCGATGATCTGATCGTCGATCCGGCCATGCGCCAGTCAGGATTGGGCGCGCTGTTGCTGGATAAAGTCCGCGAAGAAGCCCGACTGCGCGGCTGCGCGCATCTGGTTCTGGACACTGGTCTGCACATGGCGCTGGCACAGCGCTTTTATTATCGCGCCGGGCTGTTGGCCCGAGGCATGCACTTCGTCCAGCCACTGCAAGCCACCCAGGAGTCAGCCCATGCGTGAGTTGTTGCTGATCAATGCCAGCCCGCACCGGGAAACGTCAGCCGGATATGGCCTGGCCATCGAATGGGTCGACTCGCTGCGATCCAGGCACGCGCCCTTCACCCTGACCCAGCGCGACCTGGCCGCCCATCCGCTGCTGCCTATCAGCGATGCCTACGCCACCGCGTTGACCCAGCGCAATCCTGTCGCCCAACCGGCGCTTGAGTTGTCCGAGCAGTTGATTGGCGAACTGGAGCGCTGCGACCTGCTGCTGATTGCCACGCCAATGCATAACTTCACTGTGCCCGCCGCGTTGAAGCTGTGGATTGATTACGTGGTGCGCATCGGGCGCAGCTTCGAAGCCAGGCCTGATGGCAAGGTCGGTCTGCTGCGCGATCGCCCGGTCTACATCATCGTCAGCTCAGGAGGCTTTCATCTCAAGCCGCGTGGACAGCAAGCCGATTTCCTCACGCCGTACCTGCTTGAAGTGCTGAAAACCATCGGCCTGTTCGACGTTCACTTCGTCTATTTGGAAGGCATGGTCCTCGGCGAGGAAGTGAGCCGCGCGGCGTTTATCGCGGCGGCACAACAACTGGCCGGGCATTCTGTGCCAGGCGATTGAAACCCCGATTCAAATCCACCCGCAATTCATCCATTCATTCGGGAGTATCCAATGAGCAAGCTTCGTCTTCCATTTTCAGACCTTTCTCCAGAGGCCTATCAAGGTTTGAAGAACACCAGCCACGCCCTGAGTAAAAGTTCTCTCGGTCAGGCGCTGGTCGAGCTGGTTTACCTGCGCATTTCGCAAATCAACGGCTGCGCGTTTTGCCTGGACATGCATTCCAAGTCATTGCGCGCTGCTGGTGTATCGCAGCGCAAACTCGACTGCCTGGCCGGCTGGCGTGTCAGCGAACTGTTTGATGCGCGGGAGCAGGCCGCTTTGGCCTGGTCGGAAGCGCTGACCCATGTTTCCACCCAAGGCGCATCGGACGAGTTGTATGCCGTGCTGAAGGACACATTCAGCGACACCGAGATCTCCGATCTGACCATTGCCGTTTCGTTGATGAATGCCTTCAATCGATTGGCGGTGGGTATGCGGCTGTAAGCCAGAACCCCAGATGCCGTAGGATCCTGTGTGCTGGTCGAGAGGGTTCGTGGCCTCAACGCAAAAAAAGCCCGCAATGGTCACGCCATGCGGGCTTTTTGTTGTTTGGGGGACCGGTTATCGGGTGCTGATTTTGCTCAACTCCGGCATCACAAAGTTTTTCACGATGTACAGCGAGCCTTTTTCGCTCAAATGCCCGGAATCGATTTGCAGCAGGGAGTCGTCTTGCAAGCGCACCAGACAGGAATTGGCGACACACAACTTGTCGATCAGCGAGACGAAATCCACCGCTTGCGGATCGATTTGTCGGCGGATCGCCTGGTCAGCGGCCATCACGCTCTGGTCCAGCGCGGCGTCGGTAATGTGCGATTCATTCAGGCCCCAATGACGATTGGCGATGACGCTGGGCAGTGACGGGTTCCATTGCGGCAACGGACCCAGCAGCACAATGTGTTTGACGCCATAGCTTTTGAGCCGCGCGGCGATGTCGCTCCAGCGCGTCTTGTCGTGTTCATCCTTTTGCGCGATGACCACCACGTCCGGCTGCAGCTTCTGAATGCTTTCCAGGGCCTTTTTGTTGGAGTAGTTGCACGTCACGCGCGGCGGGGTGGCGCGGCCGTTGTCCAGGGTCAGGCTGGGCCGACAACTGGCGGAAGCGACCTGATAGAACGGCGTGCCCGCTGGCAGCGACGTTCGAAGCCCCAGGGAAAGCGCCTGGGCATGGGAATCACCCCACAGAAACACGCCGCCTTCGCCTTGCTTGTGGGTGCAGGACTCGTCGATGCCCGACAACCCGCGCTGGGTGAAGGCCGAAAAGGCATCACACTTGAGCCAGTACGATTCGTAGAGATTCTTCTGCCGATCCGCATAGTCCTGAACAAAGCGCGCCTTGTCCGAAATGCTCAGGGTGCGCAGTGGTGAGATTGCGCCTTCGGTCGCGCTGACCGCAGTGGCAGCGGCGAAGACCATGGTGATCAGGCCGCTGGCAGTGGCGAACTTCCAGCTGCGTTTGGGTTTGAGTGTTTTGGCTGGCGATTTTTCGATCAATTGATAGGACGCCAGACTCAGCGCAAAGGCGCAGGCGATGCCGAGCAACGCGTTGAACGTGTCGCCCAGATAACCGGCATAACTCATGAACACCACGACCGGCCAATGCCAGAGATACAGCGAGTAGGAAAGCTTCCCGGTCCATTGCGAGAATGGGTTGCTGGTCATGAACGAATCCTGACGAGCCGAGATAATCACCGCCAGGGTTCCCAGCACCGGCATCAACGACAGATAACCGGGCCAGACGTCTTTTTCGGAAAGCAGCACAAAACTGGCGAGCATCAGGCCCAGGCCGGTGGCTTCCAGCAGGCGTTGCGGCAGCGCACGCAGCTTGACCGGAAACACGCAGGCGACGCCGCCGACCAGCAATTCCCACGCCCGGGTAGGCAGCAGGTAAAACGCCGGTTCCGGCCACAGAAACGAAGCGACCACGCAGAAACCAAAGCCGAGCAGGCAACCAGCGAGGATCCACCAGCGCAGATGGCGCTGGGCAATGAAGCGACTCAAGGCCAGCAACGCCAGCGGGTAAATCATGTAGAACTGCCATTCCACCGAGAGCGACCAGGTGTGCAGCAGCCATTTCTCGTGGGCGCCCGCCGTGAAATACCCGGCTTCAGCCCAATACACGAAGTTGGAGACAAACCCGAGGCTGCCCGCGATGTGTTTACCCAGTTCGCTGTACTCCAGCGGCAGCAGATAAAACCAGCCCGCCAGCAGCAGCACGAAACACAGCGCCGCCAGCGCCGGAATAATCCGTCTGGCCCGGGACTTGTAGAACGCGATCAGGCTGAAATTACCTTTGTGCAGGCTGCGCACGATGATTCCGGTGATCAGGTAGCCGGAGATCACGAAGAAAATATCGACGCCCGCAAAGCCGCCCGGCAGCCAGCCGGGGTTGAAGTGAAACAGCAGCACGGCGATGACCGCGATGGCGCGTAGTCCATTGATGTCTTTTCTGAAGTCCATGGCGTTTTTTCACGTAGGAGCGAGGAGGCGGGTTCAGGGCGTGGCCACTGTCTCCTCGGGGCTCAGGCTGATGATCTTGGGGAAATGGGTCAGGGTGACCGATACCGAACACCGCTGATCCGCGCACTGCCATTGCTCGCCCGACAGACTGCCTTTCTCGGGTTCAGCGGTATCGATCAGGCGCACTGCTCCAGTCATGGGCGCGGCGCTGGCAATGTCCTGTTGCAGCGTCGGGCCGGTGGTCCAGCCGACCACCACGCGCTGCGGGCCTTTGTCGAAATACAGCAGGTAAATGTTGTCCGACTGGCGACTGGCCTGGGCGTCATAGCTGAAGTCCTTGATCACCGGGGCGATAACTTTCATGACCTGATAGGCCGGTTTGGGTGAAAGGTCTTCGTTGAGCAAGCCGAAGTTGTGTTCCTGATCGGTGCGGTCGGGGCCATCGTTGACCAGGTCGTACCACCACATGCCCTTGAGATTCGGCAGGCTGCGGGCGAGAAACAGAATCCGCGCCATGTACACCGCCTGAACCGTCGGCGTGAAGCCGCAATTGCCCTGATGGCTGGGCCAAGCCATTTCCGTGATGTAGATCGGTACATCGCGCCCGGCCTTGGCGCGGATATGCTCCTCATATGCACGCATCCAGACCACCCAGGCTTCAGGGTTGGGCTTTACGTTGGGCAAGCAGTGGGCGTAAGGGTGAACCGACAGGCCATCGACCAGATCCAGCATGCCGGCGTCGATCAGGCGGTCGGCGAATCCGTAATCCATGCCTTCGGGCGTAACCGAGCCGGCGAGGATTTTTGCCGGTGTGCCCTCAACGTTCTGCGTGTTCTTGCGAATGAGCGGCACCACATCACGCACCAGCGCGGCATAGTCGGCGCTGAGTTGCGGGTCCTTGGGGGCTTCGATGTCCCACTCGTTCCAGATTTCATAGAAGGTCACGCGATTGCCCAGCTGGCCGGTCACGTAGTCCACATACCTCAGGAAATCCGCCTTGACCTCGCCGCTGCGCGGTTTGGCGTTGTCATGAAACCAGGTGCTGTAGTCGAGGATCGTCAGCCGGCTCAGGCCCAGACTCTGGGCGTCGGTCAGGTAAGTACGCCACGAGGGCACGATGCGCAGTTCGTTGGCGTTGGGCGCTGCGGTGGACCAATGCGCGTCGTCCTTGACCGAAGCGATGCCGGCATCGGCCGCCAGTTGCAGGGCTGGCCGCGACGGCGTCGGGTAATTCATCAGGTGCGTACCAATGCCGAGAATGAACGGCTCTGGCGCGGTTTCCTGCGCCTTGGCCAAACCGCCACTCAGGCAGCCGACACATAACAGGCTTGCGGCAAGACGTTGACAGACCTTCATGCTCACCACTCAATTCATGTTGGGCAGGGTGGACAGCTGGAACTGCGCAGGGCGCGCGGTCTGTCGGCTGTCCAGTTGCTTGCCGGTCAGCACATGACCGATGGCCAGGCCGAGAAACAGATTGGCCACGGCGATTTCGAACATGTCCGTGGTCCAGCTGATCAGGCAGCAGCAGAAGGTGATTGCCAGCAACGCCCGGGCGATGCGCGAATCGTCATTGCTGAGGGCGAAGAACAACGGAACCTGCAGGGCGTACAGCAGCGGGCCGAACACCCCGAACAATCCCCACAGGTACATGAAGGTGCTGTCCGAGCCGACCAAAAATTCGGTGCCGGGTACCGGGAAAATGATCACCGAGCTGCCGAACAACCCGAAACCTGCGCCGGTGTAGCCATAACCCAGCTTGGTCATGGCATCGACGACGTTGGGCCAGGTGTTGTTCAAGCGGTCATACAGTGACGACAGCGATGACCCGCCGCTGCTTACGGTGCGGGCGTCGAAGTCATACAGCAGGCCCATCAGCGGCAGCAGCATGCCGACCACCACGGCCACGATGCACGCGCCGCGAGTGGTCCAGCGCATGCGGGCAATCAGCAGCAGGCCCATGGTCAACATGTACCCGCCGGCTGGCGCCTTGCTGGTGGTCAGAACGATGCCGTACAGGGCGACAAGGCTCAGAGCCAGAATCAGCAGGCGCGAGCGCAGGAACATCGCGATGTACAGGCTGTAGATCGCGATCAGGATCGACAACGTATTGGAGACTCGGGCGAAACCGGCGCTGCGGTCCTCGTCGCCGACCGACCAGGTGGTGTTGGCGCTCAGCTGCGTCTCGCCAATGGCGTAGCTGTAACCCTTCCACGGCACCGTGGTGACTTTGTCCAGGGCGAGGCCGACAAAACACGCCACCAGGCATAGGCCGATGACCCACATCAGCAGCCGCCGGCGATGGATCAGGTGGTCGCTGCACACCATGCCGAACAAAATCGGGCTGAGGGCGAACAGGGTGAAGGCGACGTTATTGAGCGTGGCGCCATGCAACATCGCCAGCACGGCGGAAATCACCAGCATCAGCAAACTCAGCCACACCACGCGACCGGCCTTGTAAGTGCGCAGCTCCAGAAGCAATAGAATCAGACAGGCAATTTTTGGCAGGTACAGCGCTGGCGAAAGTCCCGCCTGGTCGAGATAGAAACGCAACGCGCCGGAAAAAGTCTCGACCACAATCAGGCTGATAGCGGCCCAGACGATGGCCGTCGACTTATTGAAGGAAAGCATCGACGCGTTATCGTCGGCCCTGTTCGCAGAGTTCAACATCATGTTTTCTGCCTCTGAAGCGCTTGTTGAGATTGAGCAATCGCCAACGCTACCGCCCATCGACTGTCGAAAACGGTCAATAGAGGTATCAATCAGGATAGGAAAATGGCCGCTGAAGAAGGGTGCGGCATTCAGGTCTGGAGCGAACGCTCCAACTACGCGACAAGGGCTATATCAGCCTGACTTGGAGAGACTGTCAATCTATTCGTCAAAAATTAATCAGATGCCGACAAGCGTAACAGTGTTAACCCGCTAACTTTTTGAATTTATTGGGTGCTAGAAATTTGACGGTGTAAATAATCCTGAAACTGACACAGGTTATAGCGACCCTATAACGCAAAACGGCAAGTTCAGGTCACCCCGAACTTGCCGTTTGAAGCTTGAAACTTGCCGCTTACGGATACTTGCGTTTGTCAGCCATTGGCGGGAAGTACTGATACAGCCAGGTTTCACTCAGGGTGCGATCCTGGGACTTGATGAACATGCGCATCTCGACTGGATCGGCACCCTCGTTGGTTGGATACCAGTCGAATGTCACGCGATAACCCTGGATATCCGGCAGTACCAGAATGTTGAAATCCTGAACCTTGCCGTTGGACACCGTGACGATCGGCTCGATGGCCGTGCCTTCCGGCAAGCGTTCCAGACCGCCGCCATTGAAGTCCACCGCGAAGCGCCGTGCCCAGACTTCCGGATAATGCTCGCCCGGCGCCCAGCCTTCGATGAAGCCACCCATCCCGGAACGGGTTGCATGGACCTGCGCCAATGGCGTGCTCACCGGAGGCAGCGGGCTCCAGTACAGTTTGTAGCCAAAGTTGAGCGTTTCGCCGGCCTTGACCGGATCTTTCGGCGTCCAGAACACCACGATGTTATCCATCGTCTCGCCGGTGGTGACGATCTCCACCAGATTCACCGAACCCTCGCCCCAAGGCGTGGTGGGCTCGACCCACAGGCTCGGGCGGCGGTGATACCAATCGACGGTGTCCTGGTAGCTGGTGAAATTATGATCAGTCTGCACCAGACCAAAACCCTTCGGATCTTTGTCGGCGAAGGCGTTGAATTGCAGTTTCGGCGGATTGTTCAGCGGCCGGCAGATCCACTCGCCGTTGCCGCGCCACATGGCCAGGCGATCCGAGTCGTGGATTTCCGGGTGGATGGTGTCGCACATGCGGCGCTCATGGGTGCCGCAGCTGAACATGCTGGTCATCGGCGAAATACCCAGCTGAGCGATGTCGGTGCGCGCATTGACCGTGGCATCGATATTCATCACCACTTGCCCGGACTGGCAGTCGATATCGAAGCGATAGGCACCGGTCGCGCTCGGCGAATCCATCAGGGCATAGACCACGAAGCGGGTCGCGTTCTTGTCCGGAGTTTCAAACCAGAACTTGGTGAAGTCGGGGAATTCTTCCTGACGCGTCGAATACGTGTCGATGGCCAGGCCGCGCGCGGAAAGGCCGTATTGCTTGTTGCTGTCCACGGCGCGGAAATAGCTGGCGCCCAGGAACGACACCACGTCGTTGATGGCGATTTCCGGGGCCTTGAACAGCTTGAAGCCGGCAAAACCCAGATCGCCCTTGACCAGCGACTTGTCGATGCCGCTGGACTCGTAATTGAACAGTTCGTGGCGGAAGTGGACTTCCCGCGCCTGCTTGGTCGTCGGGTCGACGCTGTACATGCGTACCGGCGTCTTGAAGCCCATGCCGACGTGGAAGAAATGCACGTCCAGCTGGCCTTTGACGTCGTGCCACAAGGAATGGCCGGCGTCATATTTGATGGCGTTGAACTGTTGCGGGGTCATGTTCGCCAACACGGGCGGCAGGACTTGCTTGTTGCTGACATAGCCACGGCCAGCGAGTTGTTTGGCGTGGGCTTTCAACGTATCGAAATCGAAGTTTTCGATCTCGCCATCGGCGGCGGCAGCAAAAGCACGTGCAACATAAAGCCCCGAGGCCGGCACGCTGCTGTAAGCCGCCAACGCCATGGATGCTTTAAGGAGATTCCTGCGATTCATAAGGTGAAGCCTCTGACTAGTGCTGTGCGTCCTGCACAAGAGAAATGCGCGCTACGACTCCTTGCTGAACGCCAAACTACCCACAACAGATAACAAACACAGCAACCGGTTCGAAAAAAACATAAATAATTACGATTTAGTTCCATTGGATTGTATCAATGGCTGTCTGGGCCGGGCTTTGAGGCTATTTGTCGATTTACCGTTTTAGCGCCGTGACAGAATTTTCACAACGACGCCGGACACATCTTTATCCTCTGCCCTATCGCCTTCGCGGCTAAAGCCGCTCCTACGGACGGTCAATCTTCAATTTACGGCGTTGAAATAAGGATGGAAAAACCTTCGTAGGACCGGCTTTAGCCGGGAGAGGGCCGGTACATTCTGAACATCTTTCGTCAGAAATGACGCTCTCCCGGCTAAAGCCGGTCCTACGCAGGTGGAATCTACGACTGCGTCGGCAACCCAATCACACTCATTGCCGCCTGCCGCAACGCTTCGGAGCGCGTTGGGTGCGGGTGGCTGGTCAGGGCGATGTCTTCGGAAGACGCGGCAAATTCCATCGCCACGCAGAACTCGCCGATCATTTCGCTGACGCTTGGGCCGACCAGATGCACGCCGAGGATTTCATCGGTGCGCTCGTCGGCCAGGACTTTGGCAAAGCCTTCGGTTTCGTGATTGACCTTGGCCCGACTGTTGGCGCTGAACGGGAACTTGCCGACTTTGTAGGCGCGGCCCTCGGCCTTGAGCTGCTCTTCGGTCTTGCCGACGCTGGCCAGTTCCGGACGGGTATAAATCACGTTGGGGATCAGGTTGTAATCGATCTCGCCCGCTTTGCCGACGATGCGCTCCACGCACACCGAGGCTTCGTCTTCGGCCTTGTGGGCCAACATCGGACCGGACGTCACGTCACCTATCACCCAGATGCCTTCAGCTGCGGTGCGATGGCCCTTGTTTTCCAGCATGCCGCGCTTGTCCAACTCCAGGCCGACCGTTTCCAGCCCCAGGCCCTTGGTGAAAGGCCGACGTCCAATGGACACCAGCACGTAATCCGCTTCGATCAACTCAGCCTCGCCGCCCGCTGCCGGTTCGACGCTCAGGCTGACGCCTTTGTCCGAGGTTGTGGCGGTGGTCACTTTGGAGCTGAGCTTGAAGTTGATGCCCTGACGCGACAGCGCACGATGCAAGGTTTTGCCCGCTTCCAGATCGCTGCCGTGGGCGACGTGATCGAGAAATTCCACCACCGTCACCTGCGCGCCCAACCGCCGCCACACCGAACCCAGCTCCAGGCCGATCACGCCGGCGCCGATCACCACCAGATGCTTGGGCACTTCAGTCAGGGACAACGCGCCGGTGGAATCCAGAATGCGCAGGTTATCGATATCCACACCCGGTAACGGGGTCGGCTCGGAGCCGGTGGCAATGATGATGTCCTTGGCCTGCAGCTCGGTTTCGGCGCCATTGGCGTCGGTGACGATCACCTTGCCCGGCCCGGCGATCCGCCCCCAACCCTTGATCCATTCGGCTTTGTACTTGCGAAACAGAAACTCGATGCCCTTGGTCAGCGCCGTCACGCTTTCGCCTTTCTGTTTCATCATCTGCGCCAGATTCAGGGTCGGCGTGACCTCGATGCCCAGTTTGGCAAACTCTTCGCCGGTGGCCGCTTCATACAGTTCCGAGGCGTGCAGCAAGGCCTTGGAAGGGATGCAACCGACGTTCAGACAAGTCCCGCCCAGTGTTTCGCGGCCTTCGACACAGGCCACGCTCAAGCCCAGCTGGCCCGCGCGAATGGCTGCGTTATAGCCGCCAGGGCCGCCGCCGATGATTACAACGTCATAACTGCTCATGCCCAAATGCTCCTGAAGTTGAGAATGGAGGGAAGCGTAGCTCGTGAGTCCGGAAACGGGTCGAGAGCGATTAGATTATGGTTGTAATATTTACAGCTATAAGCGTCAAGCTGCAAGCTTCAAGCAGCAGCGATCGAATTCCGCTTTTGCTTGCAGCTTGCGCTTGCAGCTAGATGCTTGCCGCTTGCCGCTGCCTCACACCCACCAATAACGAACCAGGTGAAAGAAGATCGGCGCGGCGAAGCAGACCGAGTCCAGGCGATCCAGCATGCCGCCGTGGCCTTCGATCATGTGCCCCCAATCCTTCACACCACGGTCGCGCTTGATCGCCGACATGACGATGCCACCCGCGAAACCGAGCAGGTTGATCAGCAGCGCGATCAACGCCGACTGCCAGGGATTGAACGGCGTGATCCACCACAGCGCACCGCCGATCAGCGAAGCCAGGGCGATGCCGCCGACGAAGCCTTCCACAGTCTTGGACGGCGACAGGTTCGGCGCGATCTTGCGCTTGCCGAACAACTTGCCGCAGACGTACTGCAACACGTCCGACAGCTGCACGACGATCACCAGATAAGCGATCAGCAGCAGATTGCGGCCTTCGTAACCGGGGATTTCCAGGGTCAGCAATGCGGGTACGTGGGACACGCAGAACACCGCGATCATCAAGCCCCACTGGACTTTCGACGCGCGCTCCAGAAAGTGCGTACTGTCGCCGCCCAGAGACGCGAGGATCGGCAGCAGCAGGAACACGTAAACCGGAATGAAGATCGAAAACAGCCCGTACCAGCTCATGGCGATCAGCACGTATTGCAGCGGCAGCGCCAGATAGAACGCGGCGACCAGCGCCGGGTAGTCGCTCTTGCGCGTGGGCGTCAGGGTCAGGAATTCGCGCAGCGCATAAAACGACACGGCGTAGAACAGGATGATCACTGCGCTATAGCCCAGCGCGAAGGCGATGCCGATCACGATGACCATCACCCACCACGCGTTGATTCGCGCGTTGAGGTTGTCGATTACCGAATTCGGGCCGCCAGCCCGGCGTTTGAGAATGAACCCGATGGTGGAGGCCAGCAACAGAATCGCGCCGATCCCCATGAACAACATTTGCGTCTGGTTATCCATCAATGCTGCTCCGGTGCCAGGGCCAGCAGCGCTTCACGGCTGCGCAATAGAAACTGTTCTTTGAGTTCATCATTGCCCAACTGCAACGGCGTGCCGAAACTGGTTGTGCATAACAATGGCAGCGGCAACACGCGGCCCTTGGGCATGACGCGGTTCAGGTTGGCTATCCACACCGGGACCAGCTCAGCGTGTGGATAACTTTTCGCCAAGTGATACAGGCCGCTTTTAAAGGGCAGCAAGCCGTCCTCCAGATTGCGCGTGCCTTCGGGGAAGATGATCAGCGAGTCGCCGTTTTCCAGCGCTTCGAGCATCGGTTGCAGCGGATTGGCGTCTGGCGCCTTGCGCTGGCGATCGACCAGCACGCCATTGAACACGCGATTGATGATGTAACGCCGCAGCGGACTGCTTTGCCAGTAATCCGCGCCCGCCACCGGCCGGGTCAGCTTGCGCAATGCGGGCGGCAGCGAAGCCCACAACAGCACGAAGTCGCCGTGGCTGCTGTGATTGGCGAAATAGATGCGCTGCACCGGTTCCGGCGTGCAACCCAGCCAGAGACTGCGCGCGCCAGTCACGCTTCGCGCGCCGGCAGTAATGATCGTCGCGACCAAAGGTTCGAACATGGCGTTTCCTTATGATGCGGTGAAGGACAACCAAGGGAAGATCAGCATCGCGCCCAGCATCACCAACAGCTGGACAGCAACAAACAACAATTGTTGGCGCAGCAGCCGGAGCGCGCCCTTGCTGCGCAGCGCCCAGGATCGCCCGGATTTATCCACAGGCTGAAACTGCAGCGCGACCAGCGCTTGATCGAGAGCAAAAGTGCGCTCGGCCAGCCGGGCTGCATCGTTGGCGACGGCCTGGAATAAATCGGCATCGAACGCGACCCGCAGCGCGTAGTACTTTTCAATAAGGCCCAGCAGAACCACCGCCGCCGCCAGTATCAACAGCAATGGCATTATCGGAGTTATCAACAGCTGGAGCAGCCCGAATGCCAGGCCGAGCAATGTCAGCCCTGTGGACAAGTTATCCAGCGTCTGGCCGCGCCGCAGCAGACTGGCGACGATATGCAGCTGCATTTCAGATGACATCGTTGAGTCCTGTGGTTATCAGGCCTGCAGGCGGAGACACTGTGTCAGGCGGATTGCTTTCGCGGGCAAGCCTCGCGCCTACGATTTCCTGCAAGGCTTCAACATGCGCGGCGCGCAAGACGACGCCCGGTCTCGCCTCACGGATGATCGCAATTGCGTTATCCACAGTCCCGGCACGGCCGCTGTGCAAAAGCCAGGCGGCAACTGCCGTGGCGCTGCGCGAATAACCCAGCGCGCAGCACACCAGCAACGGGCCTTGCTGGCGCAGGCGCTCAATAGCTTGGGCTGCAAGCAGGCAGGTCTGCGCGGTGGGCGCGACCAGATCCAGGGTCGGGATCGACTGATAGCCGCGTGGCCCCGGCTGTATCGCGATTTCTGCACACATATCCACAACCGCAGTGAATGGCTTTAGTTGCTCCCGATCAGGCAAGCGCCCCAGCCAGACGTTATCCACAACCTGATCGGGCTGCGGATGCTTGCGGGTCCACAGCCGCGAATTGATCCAGGCACCGAGCAGATACGGCGCGAACAGCCCATACACCGCCGGACTGAGGCTGCCGTCCGGACGTTTCTGAAAACCTGCCGCGTCGAACAGCAGGTAATTCAGCGCGACCAACAGCAGCGAGCCTGCTGGCCAGGCCAGCCAAAGCCAGGCGCCGCCCAGTTTGAGGGCCGTTGCGCCCAGTAGCAGCGCGGCTAGTCCATAAATCGCCGTCAGCTTCAGGCGCTTCGGTCCCAGGCTGATACGCGCTGCAAGCAAAGGGCTGCGGCCTTCATCCGGCCATAGCCACACACAGAACCAACCGGCCAGCGCGCCTGTGGGTAAGTCGATAAAGTGATGTTGATAAGTGGTCAGCACCGAAATGCCGATCAGACTGAACCAGCCATGCAGCAACCAGCGCCAGACCTGATGAAAGTTGCGCAAATAGCGGTCATAACAGACCCACAGCACGACCAACAGCGCGATATGCAGCGAAGGCGCCTGATTGAAGGGCTTGTCGAACCCCGCCAGCACGGCGAACAACCAGCCGAATACGCCGTCGAGCTCCGGACGCTCGAACGCGAAACGCAGCGGCCAGATCAGGAAGCAGCTCACCGCAATCAATTGCGCGCTGAACAGGCGCAGGGCGTGAGTATCCAGTTGGCGACGCGTCAGGCACGCCAGCAGCGAGAAACCATAAAGCAGGTCGATGGACCAATAGGGCACGATGGTCCAGGCCCAGAATGGCATATGCGCTTCCCAACCGAAGGCCAGGCTTGGCACGTCGCTGCGCTGTGCCGTCACCCAGGTGGCGAAGCCGTAGCTGGCGAAGAAGAACGGCGCCAGCGCCAGCAACCAGACCACGGCGCGCTTCCACAAACCGGCTTCGCGCAGCATCTTCAATTGATCCGCTGCGCCAGTGACACGCTGAAAATCCCCCATTCATCCACACGCTGGGTGATCTTGCGGAAACCCGCAGCCTCCACCAGCTGATCCATTTCCGTCTGGCTGCGTCGACGCATCACCCAGGCCTGGCCCTGGCGATGGCTGGTCAGGGCGCGGGCGATCAATTCCAGTTGCGGGTGCCAAGGCTGGCCGGTGTACACCAGATATCCGCCCGGCTCGACCGCTGTGGCCAATCCTGCCAGTGAGTCGCCAACCATCTGGTTGCTGGCGAACAGCTCGTACAAGCCGGACACCACAGCCAGCGTCGGTTTCGGGTCGAGAGCGGCGAGGTCGTTGCGATCAAAGGCATCGGCCTTGATGAAGCGCGCAATGTGACCCAGACCTTTCTGCTCGATCAAGGCGCTGCCATCGCGCACATTGATGTCGCTGTAGTCGCGCAGCAGGATCGATTCCGGCAGCGGATCGACGCCTTGCAGAGATTCGAGAATGTAACGCCCGTGACCTGCGGCGATATCGACGATGCGCACCGGCTTGCCCTGATTGCGCAGGTGCTCCATGGCCAGGCGCAGCAGCTCCTCAACGTTCAGCTTGCGCTGGCGAATGCCGCGCCAGCCGATGGAATCCAGGTAATTCTTGTCGATCATCTCGCCCAGCTTGCCGCTGCCGATGGGCTGGTTGCGATAGACATAATCCAGCGTGCTGCCGGAATCGAAACCGGTATCGAAACCCAGTTTTACGCCTGTGGATAACTTGCTGCCCAAGCGCATGCTGGCCCGGGTCATGCGCCAGTACAGATCGCGCAGCGAGTTATGCGGCAGCGGCGCGGCCAGCTCTTCGGACTCGGCACAGGTCACGCCGAGCTTGTCAGCGTCCAGCAGGGAAGGGCGGGTCATCGGCAGTTCGAAGTTCTGCAGGATAAAACGCCGCGCACGACTGACCGCCAAATGGCGATCCCGCTCGCCGAGGGTGTCGTGAAAGAAGCCCGGCAGGATGTGTTTTTCCTTGCGTACACTGCCCAGCCGCTCGAAAAAACGCTCTTGCGGGCCGCGATGCACGACAAAGTCCGAGCCGGAGATCAACAGCTGGGTCGGAATCGAAATGGCCTGCGCATCGGCTACAACCCGATCGGCCGCTTCGTACAGACCGAGCAGCACGTTGACCGAAATGGCCTTGGTGATCAGCGGGTCACTGTCGTAGGACGCAATGCGCTGCGGGTCATGGCTGAGGAAGCGCGCCTTGACGTAACTGTTGACGAAGAAATTGCCTTTGAACTTGCGCAGCAACGCCAGCCCCGGACGGGCAAACGGCACGTACAGCTTGACCTTGAAGGCCGGCGAGGCGAGCACCAGTGCGCGGATCTTCGGCGCATAGTCATGGGCCCAGGTCGCCGCGATGACTGCGCCAACACTTTGCGCAACCACGGCCATGTTTTCTTCGGCGATGTCGAACGTCGCGCTCAGGTGATCAACGAAAGTTTGCACGTCGCGCACACTGGTGGCGAAGCTCGGGCTGTCACCACGCGCGCCGGGCGACTGGCCATGGCCGCGCGAATCCCAGGCAAAAAAATCGAAACCCGGCAGATCCAGCTCATCCACCAGATGCGCAATGCGTCCGGAGTGTTCATGGCCACGATGGAACAACAACACGGCCTGGCGCGGGACCGTCGGGTCCTGATTCGCTGCGGGCCAATGGCGGTAGAACAGCTCGACCCCATCATGGGTCATGAAGCGCTGATCCTGAACGTCACGCATGTGGATATCCTTATGCCGGGTGTCGTTGGCGATTATTTATTGTTTGCTGGGGGCTGCGGGATCAGGCGTTTCGGCAAGACCGCGACGCACGCGATTGACCACGGTGTAAACCAGCAGTGCAGCAATCACGGCCAGGACAATATTTATCCACAGCCCGGAAAGCCAGCCGATGGCCACGCCTGCGCCCAACACGCCAAAGACAAAAGCCCGATCGCTCTTGCCCATCGGCCCGTCATAGCGCCGCGAAGCACCGACCATCGGGCCGAGCACGCCTGCGTACTCACTGAAAATCGCCCACACAGTGACCATCACCACCAGCAACAGGTTCACATCGGGAAGCAGCGCGAAAGGCAGGAACAGCGCGCTGTCGGCGATGACATCGGTCAATTCGTTGAGATAAGCGCCAAGCCGCGACTGCTGGCCGAACTCGCGGGCGAGCATGCCGTCGACAGCATTGAGCGCCATACGCACGATCATCCACAGCGGGATCAGCACGAAGACCCAGTGATGCGCGGCAAACAGCGCCACCAACGCGCCAATCACGATAGACACCGCACAGGC
Organism: Pseudomonas sp. CFII64; assembly: GCF_000416235.1. Lineage (GTDB taxonomy): Bacteria > Pseudomonadota > Gammaproteobacteria > Pseudomonadales > Pseudomonadaceae > Aquipseudomonas. The sequence goes on from NZ_ATLO01000036.1 coordinate 158,793, forward strand.
ACTTAACGTGACCTGATTCGCCGTCACGCCTTGGTCGAACAAACGCTGAACCAGAGGCCGCAGCAGGTTTTGAAAGCGGGGTTTGAGCTGATAGATCGAAATCAACGTACAACCGTCCTTGTGTCGTGAAATTCGCAGGAGGCGCCTGTGGATAACTGTTACCGCAGCGCCGGGCTGGCCCGGATGCTAGTGAAACACAACGTAACGCGATTGAGGCGAGGTTCTTTGTGCTGTGGGTCTCAGGGCGGGAAGGTGGACAACTTCTGGGGCGCCCTTCATTTGGCTGTGGGAGAGGACTTGTCCTCGATGGCTGTAATTCTGCACCACATGTGGGTCAGACGGATCAGCGTTGTCTGGGCCAGCTATCGAGGACAAGTCCTCTCCCACAAAGGCCATCTCATACAGCATTGCACTTCAAGCCTTACGCTCAATCAACTTCTGCACCACATGTGGGTCAGACGGATCAGCGTTGTCTGGGCCAGCTATCGAGGACAAGTCCTCTCCCACAAAGGCCATCTCATACAGCATTGCACTTCAAGCCTTACGCTCAATCAACTTGCAGGCTTCGATGAAGTTCATCTTCTTCTTGTCCATGGCGTGCTGCACCACTTGTGTGGCTTTTTGCAGGGCAGGGCTGGGTTTGGCCCATTGCTCTGGCGGGATGGGTTGCGACCATTGTTGAACGCGCTCGGGCATCGTAGGTGTACCCGCTTTGTGGCCCCATTCGGCGATCATGTAGGGCATTTTCCAGAAGCTTAGGACGCGCCAGATGTACCAACGGCGCAGCGGCCAGCGTGAGCGCGGAGTCAGGCCGATTTCTGCGCGGCGCTCGTCAGTGAAGCAACTGTGCAAACCGCCGTCTTCTTCTTTCATCAGCTTCTCGACCTCCCAGGTATGCAAGCCTTCATAAGGTCGAAGCTCGTATTCCGTCAGTTCGCGGCCTAACAAGAGCCTCAACCATTCACCTGTCTTGTCCTTGGGAACACCCTGTTCCATATACAGCCGAATGGCCTCCCAGGTGCCGATAGAATGGGCCTGGCTGGGTTTGTCGAGCAGAATGGGCTGCACCGTGCCTTTCTCTTCGTTTTCTAATGCCATGCCGAACGTATAGAAAGTCGTGGCGTTATATTGGGTCACCATCTGCCCCTGAGAAATCCAGGCAGTGACCTTTTCCCAAGGCACGATCAGGATTTCATGAGTTTTGCTGTCGACAAAACACACTTCCCGACGTTGGCGATTGAAGCGCAGGGGGTATTGACGGGCTTGTTGGCGGGTTTGGGAGATTAGTATTTGGATGCAGTTACCGATAAGGAACGCACAACCTGGAACACCGGTTCCACCAAAAAAAAGGAACGATAGGCCGAGATCGTTGGAAAATGTGTTATTCGTGCCTTCGGGTGTGATGACATATAACAGCGTCGCTATAATAAACGGGCACATAAATATATAAAAAATTGATAGCCAGATAACCCAGGCCAGCATTTTTCCCTGCCACACCATCCCCATATTACTTCCGCCCACTTGCAGGTAGACGTCATTCACTACCGGGAAACCTTGCATGCTCACCGGTTGTTGACCGGTATAGACCGGTAAAGGCGCAAGATATAGGGTTTCTTCCGAACCGTATTTGCGCACTTCCCCTGCTTTTGGGTTTTGACCCTCCTGCGCCGTTGAAGGCGGCGCAGGTTCGGCTTTACGTTTGAATAGTTTAGTCAACATTGCACTTCAAGCCTTACGCTCAATCAACTTGCAGGCTTCGATGAAGTTCATCTTCTTCTTGTCCATGGCGTGCTGCACCACTTGTGTGGCTTTTTGCAGGGCAGGGCTGGGTTTGGCCCATTGCTCCGGCGGGATGGGTTGCGACCATTGTTGAACGCGTTCGGGCATCGTAGGTGTACCCGCTTTGTGGCCCCATTCGGCGATCATGTAGGGCATTTTCCAGAAGCTCAGGACGCGCCAAACATACCACCAGCGCAATGCCCAGTAATCGCGAGGAAGGAAGCCATGCTTGGCCCGTTCCTCGTCGGTCATATCGACGTCAGGAAACCGGTCCTCGATTTTCATCAGCTTTTCGACCTCCCAGGTATGCAAACCTTCATAAGGCCGTAACTCGTACTCCGTCAGTTCACGGCCTAACAAAAGCCTCAACCATTCGCCTGTCTCGTCCGTTGGAACACCCTGTTCCATATACAACCGAATGGCCTCCCAGGTACCGATAGCATGGGCCTGGCTGGGTTTGTCGATCAGGATCGGCTGCACCGTGCCTTTCTCTTCGTTTTCCAGTGCCATGCCGAAGGTATAGAAAGTCGTGGCGTTGTATTGGGTCACCATCTGGCCCTGAGAAATCCAGGCGGTGACCTTTTCCCAAGGCACGATCAGGATTTCATGGGTGTTGCTGTCGACAAAACATACTTCCCGGCGTTGGCGATTGAAGCGCAGGGGGTATTGGCGGGCTTGTTCGCGGGTTTGGGAGATTATGGTATATATAACGGTGCCTATGCATATTGGTGCAGTAAAAATGCCTAGGTATAAAAAAATCTCAGACAACATACTTAAATCTTTGGTAAACGTATTGTTCGTTCCTTCAGGAGTTATAACCCACAATAGCGCGGCAAGGAATAACGGAGAAAAAATATTCATAATGATCATCAGCCAAATAACCCATGCCAGCATCTTTCCTTGCCACACCATCCCTATATTACTTCCGCCCACTTGCAGGTAAACGTCATTAACTACTGGAAAACCCTGCATGCTCACCGGTTGCTGGCCGGTATAGACCGGCAAAGGTGCGAGATATAGAATTTCTTCCGAACCGAACTGGCGTACTTCCCCTGCTTTGGGGTTTTGACCCTCCTGCGCCGTTGAAGGCGGCGCAGGTTCGGCTTTGCGTTTGAATAGTTTATTCAGCATTACTTGCTTCCAGATCCACTTCGCGCAGAAGCCAGGGCGGCGTTGCCGTTAGTTGCATTGACTCATCTGGCTCTGCCTTGTAAGCAAAGACGCCCTTGCGCTCGCGCCAGCGACCTTCAACCTGTTGGCGGTGCAGATCCAGGACGTGGAATGTCGACCGGTGACTTATATCGCGATGCTCTTCCAGGTTATAACTGACCGCTATGGCGAGGCCGAAATGATCGGAGATCAGCGGGCGCAGATCGAGGCTGAGGACCAACGCACCGTCCGCTGGTCCTACTCGCTTGAGCTGCCCTGCCAGGGCTTCGCTGCACACCGCCCAATACACCGGGTTTTGTGATCCATAAGGCGCGCTGTAATCCTTTTGCCGCTGGAGCGCCTCAATCCAGACTTTGCGACGTTCCATTTCGTCGCTGCGTATGCCGGGGAAGGTCAGGCGCAATTCGGTGCTGTACTCGGTACGGATCAGTTGGCAAACGGGTTGCTGGACGATGGAGGCCAGCTTGCGCCAATCCTCATCCAAACTCAGGCCGAGCGACTCCTGGCCCCATGCGCCGTGCAATACCCATTTGTTCATCGCATCAAGATTGAAATAATTGAAGAGTGCTTCACCCATCAATTGCAGACCCGTTGCCGCGATTCCGATCAAGTTGGCCCTGGTCGCAATACCCACCAGCTGAACGCTGCGTTCAGCCCAAGCCAGAGCGCGTAGCTCCATGGGCTTACGCATAATCTCGCGGGTGATGGAAGCCGTATGTTTTAAAGCCCATACATTGGCCCCTGCCAAGATTGAATCGCCAGCCAATTGCAATGACGTCGTTGCCAGTTTTTTGCCATCACCTTCTGCCAGAGCATTCATCCACTGCTTTGTGTGTTTGCCGAGATCAAATGCAGCTGCACCGATTCCAAAACCGAATGCGCCCAGCCCCGCAAAAGCCGACCACTTCCCCAGCTTACTCATGGTATTGAGCTTGCCAGCCGCACTTTCCATCTGGTCGATATGGGCTCGCAGGATATTGATAGACAGACCCTGAACCGCTGCAAAGCCCGCAGAGAGCGTCGCGATTAAAGACTCACCAAGATCTAATAGATCTTTCCATCCACGATCCTCGTTCGACCTGACCTTCGAAGCCACTTCGAAAAACTTCATCACCTGCAAATAAAACAACACCACAGCGATCTGATCACCCGTGGATCGCAGCACGCCGCGCATCGGCGCTTTGTAAGTCCCAGTGCTACGGTAGTCGTCCACTGTGCGGCGCATTTCCTCCTTGAGTTGCGGGTCCATATTGCCCAGCACCAAGCCAAACTGGCCGGCACCGCCGCCAGGTGTCAGCGCCAGGCTGAGGCGCTCTTCTATGGGGCCCAGCTGATATTTGAAGAAGTTGATGTCCTGATTAATCCGCTTTCGCGAACCCAGCGGATCTGCGTCGGTAGTCTGCCCCCTGAGCTTTTCACGGCGCTCCTTATAAAGCGTCTTGAGGTCGTTACGCAGGGCAAGGGCTGCGTTGCGGTCGCGGGTAAACAGTTCGACTTCGGAGGCTGAGGCAACTCTCAATTGTAAGCCGCTCGACGCGTAGGCACTCAGCAGGCGGAGCCGCGCGGCAGGTCCAATGCTGCGAATGAAATCATTGGGGTCAATCGATGCGCCCCGCTGAAAATCCAGTTGTGCCTGAGCCAGACGCGCAGCCACCCGTAACTGCCGCGCCGGATCATAAGCACTGCCCAGCAAGCTGTTCAAACCACTGAACCGGGTATTGAGGTTGTCATAGTTGGGCAGGCTCTGGCGCATCAGGCTGTTGAACTGGTTCGCCAGTACGTCCATGTTGCGCACTACGCCGGGGGCGTCGGCGAGCTTGATGCTGAAGTCGCTGAGGTCGGCGAGTTTCTTGCGCAAATCCGCCTGGTCGGCCAGATTCAAGGTGTCCAGGCCCGGCACCTGCACTAAGGGGTTTTTTTCCAGATACGCCTGCAGTTGTTCAGTGGCTTGTTGATCGTCACAGATGGCGGCCACGCAATTGAACTCGCGCTCCAACCGATGTTGAATCTGCTCGTTTTGTCGAAAGTCGTAGTACCACGCGGCGCGATGGAAATGACCTTCAATGATCATCTTCAAGCGGTCGGCGCGGATGCTTTTGAGCTGGCTGCGCCAATGGCTTAGAAGCTTCTGCTGCTTGAGCACAAAAGCGTCCATGGGTTCGCGATGAGCCAATTGATTGATGCCTCGCTCGCCGACTTTCTCACCGCTTAATGCATACCAGGTCGCCAACTCAAGGTCGGTGATGGCGGGGCTGTGTTTATCGAAAAGCTGCGGACCCAGGGCGTCGCGCATGTCCATCGTCGCCTTCGCCAGCGGGTTATGTTGCGCCTGCTCACGCCAGCTCTGCTCATCGCCAAAAATGGCGGGGCCACGGTAGTCGCGTTTGACGCGCAGGTACTCGAGGAGCTTTTCCCGTTGATCCTCGTTGGTGTCGTCAAGCAGTGCCTGGTAGCGTTTGTCCTTGGTAGCCAGTTGATCAAGACGCTTCTGCGTGACTTGATACATTGACTGAATGTAGGCGCCGGTCAGGTATTTGCGCTGGGTATCCTCATCATTGCTCCAGCGTTCGATCCAGTCGGCCACCTTGAGTTGCGCCACAGCCAGATCCAGCATGACGCCAATGTCGTCGCGCACCACCAGAAACAGGAAATCGTGTTTATGCGCGGCGTTGACCTGACTTGTCAGCTCCTCGATCCAGGCTTTGCGAAACAGCGGTTTGTGTTCCCAGTGGTAGGCAGTGTTTTCCTCGGGGTCGGCGCCTTCGGGTAGATCCTTTGCTGCGCTGGTTTCCGCCACTTCTGCAAGCCAGCGTCGGGTCTGCTTTTCTGTCAGCAAGTGCGCGCCAACATTCTCGCAGTCGATCTGGCCGAAGCTGACGGACTGCATGTATTTTTCCCGCTCCGGCGGTTTGCCGATTACCTGCGAGCATTTGTAGGCCGTCCATTGAAACTCGGAATACGCCACGTGCAGCGCGCCATGCCGGGGGAAAACCAGATCTGGCTCGCCAATGGCGTTGGTGCGAGTGTCAGCGCTGACTTGCGCGCCTTTCCAGAGCAGTTTGCTGATCGATCCTTGCTCGATATGGTATTCGTGCAGGTAACCGCTGGCGTTGTCGACGATGTATAGATAGCCATCACGCAGCAGGCGCACGCCCATTTTTCGGCTTTGCAGCTCATGGGGCATCGGAATGTCGCGACCGGGTTGCAGGTTTTCCACCAGCCCGTAACGCAGCGGTAGAAACTGCACCGTGCGTTTCATCAGCGGACAGGTGCCACCGGCATCCAGCGGTTTTGCAGGGCGGGCCTTGCCCTTCAGGTTGGCCAGGTGGCCGAGAGGCGTATCGATGGCGGTGGTCATTGGGTGCTCCTCTGCGCGGCAAGTTCGCTTGCACGATCAATGCGCTGGAAAGTGGTCAGCTCGGATTCAACGGTCAGCAGTTCCACGATGTCTGGATGCGAACTGATGTTTTGCTCGCCTAAAAATCCGTGAACATTGGCGTACAGCCAGATCTCTCGTTCATCTGCAAAGCCTCGCGCGATGGCAGCGCTCGACAATTCATGCAGATGCGCAAGGCGCTGGGCGGGTTGCAGATCCGCTTGGTAGCCAGGAAAGAAGTGCTGCATATGCAGATAAAGCTCGCCGATGGACTTGCGAAAAGCTGCGGCCTGCAACGCAGTCCACTGAGCCGCCCCGGGCACATAAGGCGTGTGGTATTGAGGTTGCGGCATTTCGCCGGGGCGTTTGTATTGCTGCCACCCGTCTAACGGCGTATTGGCAACGACGATTTGGGAGCAAGGGCCAAAGACCTGTGCATGTGGGTGCAGATCGGCCGCAAACAGGGCATGTGCGACGACGGGATCGGAAATGCGCAGGAACATTTCGTCCATCTGCTCTGGCTGGATGCTGGTCAACCAGCGCAGATGATCAAGCAACTCAGCCCAGGGGCCGTCGCTGAATAACAGATAGCCCCACTGGTTCCGGGTGTTGGCCAGAAACTGCAGTAAAACCGGGTGTTCAGGATGCGTGATATGTACCAGACACGGAGAAAAGCGGCTGATTCCAGCCCACTGAGTACCCTGATAAAGAACGTCGACGTGGGGCGCTTCTGACCATTCATAGAGGCGCTTGATAAGGTCATCTACTTGCAGCGCATCAAGTAATAACCCCACGGTTTGCCCCCATGGCAGATCGCCGGGCAACGGCTGGGGCGGGTTTGCCAATGGTGTACTCATAAGATTTCCTTATTCCTTTCGGCGCATCTCGGGCAGAAGAGCGCGCCGCTTCCTATCGCTTCAACTTGCTTGTGGGGCACTACTGGCGGGCTGTTTGAAAGGGCGGGGCGTGCGGTTGATTTCGATAGCGGCGCAGGCAAATCCGGCACCGCTGGCATCCCCGGCATCGGCACGCCGCCCGGCAGGATCGGCACGCTGGTGAAAATTCCAGCGGGTGTGATGGATATCCAGTGCCCGCCTGCCTTGATCGTGGTGCTCAAGGTCGCATCGATGATCATGTGGTTCCCGGCGGCCAGGTGGACTTCCAGTGCCGCG
>NZ_ATLO01000037.1 GCF_000416235.1 Pseudomonas sp. CFII64
CCATCCGGCCCGGTCACACTGCGCTGTTCCCCCCAGTCATCGTATTGATAGGTGCTGGTCAGCGGCAGTTCGCGCAGGGTTTTGCTGATCAGCAGCCAGTCGGAGGTGGTGTCCTCAATCAGCAGGCCACGACTGTCGTATCGGGCGCTGTAGGTTTGCCGATACTCCTCGGGCTGGGTTTCATCGGCGCCCTGACGGTGTTCCGCGATGACCCGATTGGCGCCGTCCATCAAGGTGCGGGTCTTGAGGCCCTTGACGTTGGTCACGGTCTGTTCGGCTTGCTGGTCGTCGCGGGCGCTGAGCACGTAGTCGTAATGGCGGGTGGCTTCGAACTCGGTAGCGGGGGCCACGGTTTCGTCGGTGACCCGGCCCAGCGCGTCGTAGCGGTAGGCGATTTCCACGTCGTTGTCGTCGCGGTTGAGCAGCGGCTGGCCATTGAGCAGCGAATGTTCCAGGGTGTAGGACTTTTGCACCGCATCGAAATCGGTGCTCAGGCTGATCACGGTGTGCTGCACGGTTTCCCCGGCGCGGGCGTTTTTGGTGCGCTGGTAGGCGTAGTCGGTGAGGCTCGACTGACCGTTCAGGGTTTGGGTTTCCTGCAGTTTGCGCCCGTGCAGGTAACGGTCGGTGGGCGCGTTGATGTAGGTGAAGGTGGTGCGTTGCAGTTCGGTTTCGATTTCGGTTCCGTCATCATCCTGCACCTGCAACAACGCTTCATCGCTGATGGCCAGCCAGTCGGGGGTGCTGCCCGCGCCGACGCCGGTTTGCAGGGCGTAGCGATACGCGGTGCGCAGCGTCGGGGCCTCGCCAAGGGCGTCGTGGGCCGGGGTCACGGTTTTGTCCTGCAGGTTGCGTTCAAAACCCTGCGGGTCGGGCGGGCAACCGTCGCCGCCGCCGAGCGGGTAATAGCGACTGGTTTCCAGGGTGCCGTCGGGGTTGTGCTGGGTCAGCAGGTTGCCGAAGGTGTCGAAGGTGGTGCGGGTGATTTCTTCATGGGTCTGACTGGACGCGCTCTTGAGGTACCAGATTTTCTGCACCGTGTCGGGCAGCTGACACTGGGCCGGCTGCTGGGGAAACGACTGGCCTGGGCTGCCATGGTAGGTGGTGCGGGTGCTCAGCACGTTGTCGTTCTGGGTGACGGTTTCGTCGGTCAGCAGGTGAAAGTGATTGAAGGTGCGCGCGGTGGTGCGCAGCGCCTGGTTCTCGACCCAGAGCATTTCCGTGCTGCTGTAGGTGTAGAGCGAATCGGCCTGATACAGGTTGTCCAGGCCATCGTCGTCCCAGATCAGGCCGTTGGCGTTAAACCCGAGAAAATTCTCGCTGGAATAGCTGAAGCGTCGTTCGACGGCCGGCTGGCCGAAGCCGGGCCGCTGTTCATGGCGTTCCACTGTGGGCAGTGGCGGGTAGTGATTTTGCGGGAACTGATGGCCCTGGCTGGCATAGGTGATCAGCTCATGCCCGCCCAGTGGCGTGCGCAGCTCTTTGATGCACAGGTAGTCGTTGACTGGCTCGTAGACAAAGCGCCAGGCGGCCTGATTGTCGGTGGGCAAGGCGATGCTGACCAGTTCGCCGTTGTTCAGGCTCAAAATAAAACTGGCCAACGGCGTGCCGCCCGGTCCTTTATCGGGGTGCAAGTGGACGGCGGTACGCGTGGTGGTGCTGCGCTCGACGCTGAGCAAGGTGCCATAGTCATCGCTGATCCGTTGCAGCAGGGCTTCCCCGGCATACAGGGTGTACGCCAACGCGACCCGATGGCCTTCGGCCGAAAACATCTGCGTGACCCAGGCTTCTTCGCTGCCAGCGGTTTTGCTGAGGATCTCCACCAGGCCGGATTTGTGTACCACGCGGTAGCTGCCGTCGGCCTCATAGGCAAAGTGGAAACTGTCGATCTTGCGTTCCGGCACGGTAGGCGCGCTCTGCGGCCCGGCGATACGAAAGGTCTCGCCGGTGGACAGCGAGAGGATCGAGGTCACGGGGTCGAAATGCGACAGGTGCAGGCCCCAGCCTTTGCCAAAGCCGATGTCGCGGCTGCTCATGGGGCTGAAACCCAGGCTGAGCGGCACAATCGGGCCGCACAAGTGATTGGCCTTGAGTTCGGGCAGAGAGATGGCACAGGTGTACTGCCCGGTGCGCGGATCCACCCCGGCCTGCACGAAACTGAGAAAGTTGAAGGCGTTGGAGTGCACGGTTGGGGTGGGCATTGTGAATATCTCCAGCTGATAAATCTGTCAGGTCAAGGCGATGGAACCGCCGAGCGCTCGATTTTGACGCAGGAAAGCTTGCCGCCGACTTGCCCGGAGGTTGTACTGGCAATCAACAAGACACCCGGTACGACAACTGAACCGACGGCTTTTTGGCCCGCTGTTTCAATGTCCATTGGAAGCTCCATAGTCGTCGGATGCTTTATCGTCTTGAACCGATAATAAAACCCCCCCGACTCAGTACAGTCGGGTGAATCGGTGAGCGTAAAAAACGTCGCGGACGGAACTTCTTCCAGCTTGAAAGCATAGGCATCGTCATTCTCGCACTCTTGAGAATTATCTTGAAAATCAACTTGCGAGCTGACAAAAGGCAGGGTGCAGTTAATATTAGGATAACTGCCGTCATTTTCTTTTTTATTGAAAATGATCAATTGCCCTTCATATTCCCGCGATTGTTTTGACGGAGTTGATGACTCGCCGGCAAAAGCTGCATAGAACAGCCCGCCCAGGATCAAGGCACAGAGCAGCCACCCGACCATTACAAGTTTCTTTTTGGAATCAACAGGGGTCATTTTATTTCTCCGGGCAGCATGGGGCGGGCGGAACCAGCTTTTTGATTACCCCGCAATCACTGTTTCTTCAACGCCCTCCAAACACTAGCACCTGTCGCTGGACGTACAACCTAGTACTTTTGCTAGTTCCCAAAAACCTTAAGCAGGTGTATGTCGCGTCAGGCCAGGCACGGCATGATTTGCTAGCACATTAACCGGCTTTTACAACCTAGCAGTTCTACTAGTATGCGAGCGCGCAATACTCAGGTAAGAATGAAGCCACATCCTGGCCGTGGATTGGCGTGGCAACCCTCTAGCCCCGTCGTACCATTGCCCAGCCATGTTGGCATCTCGTTATAGCCAACCGCTATAGCGTGTCACACTAACGAGGCATCAAATCATGGATAACGAAAAAAATTCCGGCGCGCAAGCCATCGCGAGCGGCCATCCCAAGGAAGAGTTGCTTCAGTTACTTAACGTAAAACCAAGTACGCTCAACTGGGATGCGGTGGTGGTTTATAACCGTGGTCGCGCCAATGCCTTGATGATGCAGCAATACATCCAGAAGCTTACCGCAGAAAATTATATGCGACCCATCGACGGAGAAATTGAATCGGAGGAGGGTTCGAAACTTAAATTCTTTGGCATTCAGCTGGGTATACCAAGGCTGTCCTTTGAAAATGCCAGCCTCACCGAGTCCCGCGCCAGAGTAACACTGCCGATAACCGCAGGCCTGGCGATACTGAAGAGCGAGCCTGTAGGCGGCTTCAAGGCTATCCATTCAATCATGCGCCCCAATGGTGCCGCAGGCCCCAGATTATGGCTGGACGTAACGCTCAAAGACGCGCCCGGTGGGGTTGACGAAGTCGGCAAAGTGACAATAGATTTGTCTCAGATGGATGATTTCGATACGGATCTGTTTTCCGATCCTGTAAGCGTCATCAATGCGCGGGAGTTTTTCAAAACGGAATTCGCGAAACATCCGGAGTTGCAGGTTTATATACTGGGTACTTTAAGCACGCAAGCAGACTCCAGCCTGAAACCGAAGTTTTTCAAAGTACACACGCAGGCAGCGCCTGGCGCTAAAATTCGTAGCGCCCCCAATTACGGCGACGGGGCGGTGGTTCTATTTGTTACCCTCGAGGGGGGGCTAACGGTGGTGTTCCAGCGGAAGACAGCGATTTTGAGTATATGATTCCCAATGATGAGAATGGGACTAAATATTCGAGTGCGGTGTTGCTTTCAAATAAAGTGTTGTTCGGCAAAATAATCATGCCAACGCTCAACAAAACAAAAATTATCTATGAGATCGTAAGTCCCACTGACCCGGAAGGCAACCCTCTTCATTCAAATTTACAAGGTAAATCAGGAGCATTTGAATGGAGTGTGGATCCTGCTGACGGTTTTGTCACTACAATCCCCCCTTACAGCTACAGTCTCCTGACCCCATATTTAACTCCGGCCAGGCTTAACGTAAGTGCTATTGATGATATGCCCGGGCTAGTTATCAGGCCCAACTGGGATGCCCTGCTTATAACCTGGAGTGCGGAAAGTAACCAGCGATGGGACCAAACATTGTTTCATCTTGGCACACCATATGAATGGTTCGATGGGCCGATCCGAATTATCATGCAAGCCAAAGTAATGATGATTCCAGGCATAGACCCATCCAGTGGCGTAGTTAGCTTTAGTACAGATAGGGAGCAGTACGTTGACTCGGTCGTTATCCCGGATTTCACCTGGACGGGAAATCTAAACGAGGCCAACAAAAATGAATTCCGAGCTGAGACTCTAACCCGTTTGGAGGAGCATTTTTTTAACGAAATAGCTTCCATCAAACTTCCCGACATCGACACCTTCCTCCTGCAAAACCTGCTCTTCCCCGACCTCAACTCAATGGTCCTCACCGACGCCCACGTCCCCGGCGATCTGGCCGTTTTCGGCAACGTTAACCCTTCGCTGACAAGCTTTGTCATTACTCCGGAAAGCCCGATACTGAACGCTGGCACGAGCCATAAGTTCACCACCGATCCGGTCGTTGCTGACCTCAAATGGGAGCGTCGCGCTCTGCCCGGGGCTACAGGGCCTATTGGCGCCTTCAGTGCCAATGGCGATGGCACCTACACCGCGCCGTCCACTGATGAAATGGCCGGCATGGAAGCCCAGCAGGTCATCGTGACCGCCACGGGCACGGTGAATAAGCAGGCAGTTTCATCCTCGGCCGTGGTTTCGATTGTCCGCAGTGTAATTTCCGTGAATCCCCTTTTAAAAGTTCTGGGTCCCGGACAATCCGTCGACCTCAGCGCAGGGACGCTGGACGACCGTCCGTTGAGCTGGGCGCTGGTGGCTCCTGGTCAGGGCGGTAATCTGGAGCCTGTCACAGGTAAAGAGAGCACCTACACCGCCCCAGCCGCGTCAGGCACCGCCATGTTCATCCTTGATCATATTCAGGTCACTGATGACCAGACCAACGTGGGCGAGGCACATATTCTGATCATCAACAAAACACTGGGTGGACAGGTCGAGGTTGATCTCGAGGATGCATTGGCAGGTAAGGCACAGCTAACTTTCAACGTTCAATACGACGAAGGGATGTTCCCTGTTCCTAACGAAGATCTGGAGTGGGTATTGCTCGCAGGGACGGGCTCGGTGGATGCCAATGGCCTATATACCGAACCGCAGCAACAACAGCCAGGGTACGCAATAGTTACCTGTAAGCACCTACTAACTGCTGATCTCTCCCGGCAGACGAGATCCGAATATGGATACACCATCCTGCCCCTGCCTTTGGCGGCGTACCCCGATCTGGCTAGAGCCTATAGCTGAGGCGCTCTGATCAAAACCCGCCCTGAAGGCTTGCGGTCTCGGTGTAGCGAGGTCGCCAAAATCAAGTTGAAGAGGTGTGAAATGGCAAATTCAAAGGAATATCTTTTACAGGCCATGAAAGGCCGCGCCAACACCCTGGGCTGGGGCGCGATCGTTTCGTTCAACCGCACCAAGGTCAACCACCTTCTTGCCCAGCAACATATCGCGCGCTTTACCACCGAGAGTTTCCTTCCCGCCATCAGAGGGAAAATAAGCCTGGTGGGTAATGAAACCGTCGAACTCAGCGGGCTCATTCTCAGTGAGCCTCGGCTTTCCTTTGAAAATGCCTCGCTGTCAGACGCCATGGCCCGCTTGCACATGGACATTGTCGGCGGCACCGTCACCCATCTCGATGAGCCTCCTGGCAATCCTTCGCGCGCGATCTCCAGCTTCAATATTTCTGAACAACACGGTTATTGGTTGGAGGCCGACATTGAACTCAGGAAGGTAGTGGGCACGATCAACAAAAAATCGGAAGTGGTTCTGAATCTCTCCGAGGCCACGGAGTTCACCAGCAATCTGATTGAGTCGGGTATCAGCGAAACCCTGATCGGTGACTTCTTCCAGACACAGTTCGACGCATTACCGGTGGAACAGCAAATTTATAGTCTGGGAATCCTGGACCTCAACGAGGATGATCTCCTGGCACCCAAGGATTTCTATATCCTGACTCAGGCTGCTCCAGGCGGAAAAGACATCAAGGCCGATACTTACGGCGATGGCGCCGTCGTTCTGTTTGTCAGGACCAAGAACAATTTATATAACGGAATTCTGCCGGAAGATGACAGCGGAATGCCTTTCTTTATTCCAGACGATAAAATACCGGGCGAGGATCGCTCGATGTATTCCGGCTCGCTGTTGCTCTCGCGCCAGGCCATGTTTCATTGGTACATTGCGCCTTATATAAGCACTCATATTGGGCGTGGGCTGAGTTTTGAGGTCAAGGATGATTCGGAAGAGACGGGCGACTATCAATTGCTGGCAACATCTGGAGGTTTTGCTGTAGAAAAAATCGATATTACCTGGGATGAAAGTGACTGGCCCCACCATTATCACTTTATCAAGGAGGATCTGTCATTCAATTTCAGGGGTGTTTTGTTTATTACCATAACCCCGGACTATCGCTTTGCTCTGAAATGGCAGAACTCCGTCACTGAAACATTTCACTTCATGGATGATATATCAGGCTGGCCCGACGAACACAAAAATGTAGATGTCCGCTTCAATTACAGCCTGAATATGCTATTCGACAATATCCTTAGCAGTGAGGAAAACACACTTCGTTTCGTACAATCGCCAGAATCTACACTGACGTCAGAGGTAACTATAATCGGGGGTGGAGGCACACATTGGCCTTTGCTGGAAAAAGCCAAGGGGGAACTGGACTTAATACTAAAAATGCTACTGGATACTTTTAAAACCATAGACATCCCCGAAATAAACTTCTTCGCCATCAACCACCTGTTATTCCCGGAAAATAATGCTCTGATTCTGAAAGAGGCCTATCTACCCGGCGATCTCGCCCTGTTCGGTGAAATTGATCCAGGCCTGAGTTCATTCAGCCTCAAGCCGCTCTATACCACGGTACAAACCGGCGCGGTGCTACAGTTTGAGATTGTTGAACTGCGCTACCGGGCAAGGGCTGCGGATATAACCTGGGATGTTCGGGATATCGATGGCGCCCGCTCCAAGGGGGATATCACCCAGGACGGCGTTTACACCGCGCCATCCCTGGGGCAACTTGAGGACAAGACCACCCGCAATATAGTAACCGCCACCTATACGGACCCGGACACCCAACAGAAAGTCACCGCTTCGGCAATGGTGGTCATCGTTGCCAGTTCAATGGCAATGGCCCCCGCCATGCATGCCATAGACCTGCGCTATTCGCCAGCGCCGTTTATGTTCCGGGTCTCATCGCTGACCGATAGTCCCATTACGTGGACACCCTTGCCTGACGGTCTGGGAACCCTTACTGGAACCGGCCAACAGGCAACTTATGTGCCACCCACTTTGCCACCGGCCGGGAAATTCAACCCGGTCACGGTCGAGGCCGTCGACACCGTAACCCAACAAAAATGCACAGGGATTGTGTTGTTAGTCAACGGTGTCATGCCAGTAAATGTCCAGCCGGCGTTTCATCCTGGACTGGCGCCATTGGCCTCATTGACGCTGTCCAACCCCAGTATGCGCAACGCGCCGCAAAGCCTGACCTGGAGCGTGGAGGTCGGCGATGGCAGTGTTGACACCACCTCAGGTACATTCACGGCCCCTGAGGAAATTACCTTCCCGTACAGCGTCGTAAAATGCGGTTATTACGACGGGATCGGCACTCAATCCGGGTACGGCGTCATTCATCTGTCCGAGGTCGCCCCGCGCGCGCAATGGGTTAAGGTTGTTGATTTCAAGATCGAAGAGCAATCAGGCTCGGCTTCGCTATTTGCCAATGGCCTGGCACAGGTCATGCTCAAGGTTTCCGTACAACCCTTAGACGAGAACGGTCAAGAGGTGGATCTCACTGCCTCTGAGAAAGCGAGTTTGCGGCTGATTTTTAAAGATAGCCTGAATGATTTGCCCTATGTGGGTGAAAGCGGAATACCCGACGATGCCCCAGCGGACAAACAGTGGGCGGCGAACAAATCGGATAATGGCTATCGCTATTATCCCCCCGCTGCTCCCGCACCGCTGGCCGCAAATGATAATTCGGTAATCTTGTATATCCAGACCCGCGGCACAACACCACAACTGATTGCCGCCGCCCTGACTCGCGCCGACTATGCGGAATTTAATTCAACTCAAGACGGTGGATCTGAAGAAAAAGACAACATCATCAAGATAACGCCTGTTGTGCCGTCTTCTTACACGCTGGACTATTTTGAGTTTACAAAACTCCCAAGAGTCGAAGGCGGTGACGATGATGATTACGAACTTAATACCACAGACTATTACACGTTGCGGCTAAAAGATGGTTCGCAGTTTATCGATTTTTTGTCTTTCGAATTTGAGGGGCATTCCAGCATGGTGCAATGGGAAAGCCGTCAATACGAGGAAGAAATGGGCAGCTATACAGGATTTGCGTTGTCTGGCAGCAATACACTTCAATTTGAAACTGTGGTTATACAAACGATTCCGCAGGAGCTCAGGCCTGCCAGTACTTTGTTGGGTGGGATCACAGTACCGCAGGGCGGGATATTGCTCAGCCTGCATCGGCGCATGAACTTCGCCTATAACAATCTTATTGAATCCGACTTCGCCAAACCCGTGCGCTTGAAATTAATCGACGAGTTCGGTAATTCCCACAGGATTACGGTTCAATTCAAATCGCCAACGAATCGCAATGAATTGACCATTGTGTCCGACTGAGACGAAATCAATCGAATAGAGCCGGCCGATACATAAACTGTGATCGGCCCCGGTTTAAAGGAGCTTACAATGCCCACCCCAACCGTGCACTCCAACGCCTTCAACTTTCTCAGTTTCGTGCAGGCCGGGGTGGATCCGCGCACCGGGCAGTACACCTGTGCCATCTCTCTGCCCGAGCTCAAGGCCAATCACTTGTGCGGTCCGATTGTGCCGCTCAGCCTGGGCTTCAGCCCCATGAGCAGCCGCGACATCGGCT
>NZ_ATLO01000038.1 GCF_000416235.1 Pseudomonas sp. CFII64
AACGATGGTCAGCCACTTCAAGATCTGATTTCAGAGTTTAAGGCGCAACAATAAGATCAAGCCGGCTAACTAGTCGGGCTTGATCGTTTCAGCAGCACGTATTTGCAAGATCCTCGACCTACCCTCTCCTCGATAGACTGAATCGGAGAAATGATGGCTTAGAGCCATCTTTTTTGCTATTCATACATTCATCTATACCAATTTATACTTAAACTAACGCCCCCTCTAACCGCGCATATCCGTGTCAGTCACTCACTGTCGCTGCTTCCCCAGCCTCAGCTCTGGCTAGAAAACCCAAGGAGAGTCATGAATACCTGGTTTGCAAATATCAGCGTCAAAATGAAACTGGCGCTGGGTTTCGGCGTAGTCCTGGCGCTTACAGCCCTGCTTGCAGTCACTGGCTGGAGCAGCGTGAGCAAGCTGATTGAACGCAGTGACAGGATGGTCAACATCACCCAACTCAACGCATTGCTGGACGATGTGAATTCGGCCCGCTTGCAGTACGTGGTGGATAACGGCGACGAGAAGAGCGCGGACCTGGCACAAGCCGCGTTGAATCGATTCGATGCGCAGCAAAAGAGACTGTCGAGTGTTTTCCTCAGCCCTATCAACCTGGGCAACCTGCAGAAGATCAACAACCTGACCGCCGACTATCAAAAGTCGCTGAGCAAGATGCGCGAGGCCTACAAAACGGATGTCGCCGTACGCAAGGAAATGGGCGTGTATGCCGTCAAAGGCGCCGAGCTGATCGGGCAAATCATGGATGACGTCATGAAGATGCCCGCTTCCGACGAACGTTTCGAAGCCTTTCAAGACATCATGAAAGCCAAGGAAAACCTGGCGCTGGTGCGCTATGAAGTCCGCGGTTACACCGGTAACGCCACGGTGGCCACTCAGGAAAAGGCCACCCGCCAGCTGGAGACCGCACTCAAGGGCATGGAGCAGCTCAACGCCAGATTTGGTGCCGTGCATGGTGACCGACTCAAGCAACTGGAGACTGCGCTGATTGGCTACCGTGCCGCCGTGCAGCGCTTTACCGCTGCGAACGCGGATGTGGTCAACGCGAGCAAGGAAACCTTTGATCAAGGGCGAGCGATCACTCAACTGAGTGACATCATGTACGAGTTCCAGCTCAACGCACGCGAACAAAACGCCAGCCAGGCACGCACCCTGCAAATCACCTGCACGCTGCTGGCCCTGGTGTTGGGCATCCTCGCGGCAGCGGTTATTACGCGACAAATCACCCGTCCGCTGCAGGACACTCTGAATGTCGTCGAGCGCATTGCTTCCGGCGACCTCACTCACACCATGACCGTGACCCGTCGCGACGAATTGGGTGTGTTGCAGCAAGGCATCCAGCGTATGGGCAGCACTTTGCGCGATTTGATCGGCGGCATTCGTGACAGCGTGGTGCAGATCGCCAGCGCAGCCGAAGAACTGTCGGCCGTCACCGAGCAGACCAGCGCCGGCGTCAACAGCCAGAAGGTCGAGACCGACCAGGTGGCCACTGCCATGCACGAGATGTCGGCAACGGTCGCCGAAGTCGCCCGCAACGCCGAGAAAGCCTCCGACGCCGCGTCAACAGCCGACAAAGAAGCCCGCGCCGGCGACAAGGTGGTGGGCGAAGCCATCGCTCAGATCGAGCGTCTGGCCGCTGAAGTCCTGCGTTCCACCGATGCCATGACCGTGCTGGAGCAGGAAAGCGACAAGATCGGCAAAGTCATGGACGTGATCAAGGCCGTGGCCGAACAGACCAACCTGCTGGCCCTCAACGCGGCCATTGAAGCGGC